>NZ_FOUY01000032.1 GCF_900115005.1 Pseudonocardia ammonioxydans
GCCAGGATGCGGTTCTTGAAGTCCGGGCGGGGATGGGCCTCGACCACCGCAGCGCGCTGCTGCTCGGAGAGCGCGTGGTAGCCGATGCCGAGCACGTCGAGCTCCACACCCCGGGTGAGCAGGGCGATCTCGGGTGCCATGTGCAGCGGGATCTCCGGGGTGGTGTGCAGCGCGATCGCGGTCCACACCCGGTCCGCGCTGTCGCCGGTGATGCCGTGGCCGTGCAGGAAGCGGCGGGCCTCGTCGGCGCCGTCGATCTCGAAGCGCTGGTCGGTGCGCCGGAACCGCTCGGTCAGCCCGAGGTCGTGGAACATCGCGCCGATGTAGAGCAGCTCGGGGTCGAACTCCAGGCCCTGCTCGCGTCCGCGCAGTGCCCCGAAGACGTAGACCCGCCGTGAGTGGTCGAACAGCAGCGGTGACGCCGTGTCGCGGACCAGTTCCGTCGCCTCCCGCGCCACCGTGCTGTCCGGAATGGTGATGCCTGCAATGGACCGGCTCATCCGATGTCCCTCCGACGTCTGATCGATGTGCCCTCGATCCTTCCTCCGTCGGCTACCGTGCAGCCATGTCCTTCCAGCCGTATACCACACAGTTCCGGACATGCACCGGATAGCGTTCGTCGTCTTCGACGGCGTGACGATGCTCGACGTGAGCGGCCCGGGCGAGGTGCTGCACCAGGCGTCCCGGGCCGGTCGTCCCTATGCCACGACGCTGGTCTCGCCGTGCGGCGGGACCGTGACGACGTCGTCGGGACTCGCGCTGGCGGGCACCGTCAGGGCAGCCGAGGCCGGTCCCGTGGACTCGCTGGTGGTCGCCGGCGGCGACCGGCTCGTCGACCTCCCCGTCGACACCGAACTGCTCGGCGTGGTGCGCGCCCTCGCCGAGCGGTCCGCACGGATCGCGTCGGTGTGCACCGGCGCCTTCCTGCTGGCCGAGGCCGGGTTCCTCGACGGCAGGCGGGCCACGACGCACTGGCGGCACGCCCGCACGCTGGCCCGCCGCTATCCGCGGGTCCGGGTGGAGCCCGACGTCATCCACGTGCGCGACGGGCGGTGCATCACCTCGGCGGGGGTCACCGCCGGCATCGACCTCGCCCTGTCCCTGGTGGAGGACGACCACGGCGCGGACGTGACCCGCGAGATCGCCCGCGAGCTGGTGGTGTTCCTGCAGCGTCCGGGCGGCCAGTCCCAGTACTCCACGACGACGGGGGTGCCGCCGGCCCGGAGCAGGCTGCTGCGTGCGGTGACCGACGCGGTCCTCGCCGACCCGGCAGGCGAGCACGACCTCCCCGCGATGGCGGCGACCGCGGCCGTCAGCCCGCGGCACCTGAGCCGCCTGTTCCAGGCCGAACTGGACACCACGCCGGCGCGGTGGGTCGAGGGCATCCGGCTCGACCGCGCCCAGCGGCTCCTGCTCGAGGGCCGGACGGTCTCGGCCGCGGCCCGGCACAGCGGCTTCGGCAACGACGAGACGCTGCGCCGGGTCTTCGCGCGGCACGTGGGCATCACGCCGACCGAGTACCGGAAGCGGTTCACCACGACCCGCTGACCGTCCGCACCCGCTGACCGTCCGCGTCGCGCTCGGCGCGGACGGCGACCGGCCGGCGCCCACCGGCGTGCCGCAGCGGCGCGGGAATCCGCCGGTTATGCCGCCATCGCCCGGTGACGCACCGTCGGGCGCAGCTCGTCCACGTATTCGGCGAATGAGTCCGAAATGATGAGTAACCACACGGAAAGTAATGTCGCCGCACGATGGTGTTCCCGGGTTTGAGCGGACCGATTCGGCTCGATACGTTTGGCGCAGCCGGCGCGGGCTCCCCCCTTTTGTCAACGTGCCGGCAGATGCCCGAGGCAACGGCCTCGTGACTCGTCAGGAGAAGAACTGTGCTGAAGAAGAAGGCTGGCATCCTCGCCGCGACGTCCGTCGCGGGCCTGCTCGCGCTGTCCCCGATCGCGTTCGCCGGCAACGACGGTGACGCCATCGACAAGAGCGCCGAGGGCGTCGTCGCGGGTGCCAACGGCAACAACGCCGAGGTCCCGGTCCAGGCGTGCAACAACAACGTCCCGGTCAACGTCCTGGGCGTCCAGGTCCCGGTCGAGGACGCGGCCGCGGGCAACGGCCTGACCGGCGGCGCCGGCATCGCGGGCGAGGGCAAGGCCAAGTCGGGCGACTCGGTCAGCGACCAGTCCGACAACTGCGGCCAGGAGGCCGGCACCGGCGACGCGGTCAGCGACTGATCCTCGTCGAAGCTCGGCGTGCCCCCGCCGACCGTGCGCGGTCGGTCGGGGGCACGTCCGTGTCCGGCCCACCCGGGTGATCACCCGGCGTCGACCACGGGGCCGGATGCACCCGGTTCGGGTCATCGGAAGAAGACCCGATCGGACGAATAACGAAACGGAAAGTAATTCTGCCACCCGATGGTGGTAGATAAATTGTTTCGCCCGGCCGTGGCAGCTAGATTGCCGGGCAGTCGGTGCGGGCTCCCCCTTTTGTCAGCGTGCCGGCAGGTACCCGGGACCGTCCCTGCGCGGGCTCGACACTCATCAGGAGAAGAACTGTGCTGAAGAAGGCCGGAATCATCGTCGCGGCGTCTGCCGCATCCCTGCTCGCCGCCTCCCCGCTCGCGTTCGCTGGCGACTACGCCGCGGAGAAGACCGACAAGTCCGACGGTGGCAAGCACCAGGGCGGCGACGACGGCGGCAAGATCGACAAGGGCGCCGAGGGCGGCCTCATCGGCGGCCTGAGCGGCAACAACGTCAACGTGCCGATCCAGGTCTGCAACAACAACATCCCGGTCAACGTCCTGGGCGCGCAGGCCCCGATCGAGGACCTGGGCCTGCTGAACGGCCTCACCGGCGCCCTGAACATCGGCGGCGAGTCCAAGGCCAAGTCGGGCGACTCGACGACCGACCAGTCCGACAGCTGCGGCCAGGCCTCCGGCTCGGGCGACTCGATCGGCTGATCACCGCCACTGCCGTCGTGCCCCCGTCGACCCCTCGGGTCGGCGGGGGCACACGCATGTGGAGGTCCGTGCGGTGACCCCTGCCCGGTCACCGGGCGCCGGCCGCCCGCGCGCGGGCGAGCTTGCGCACCTCGATCCACGACACCGCGACGACCGGGACCAGCACCGTCGCCGCCCACTGCGGCCCGGTGAGCGGCTCCAGCCGCAGCACCTCCCGCAGCACCGGCACGGTCATGATGGCCACGGCGGCCAGCGCGGTGACCACCGTCCACACCGGAAGGAACCGGTTGGACAGCAGCCCCGCCCGCAGCAGCGGCGTGCGCTCGGTCCGCATCACCCAGGCCAGGGCGAGGTAGCCGGAGAGCCAGCCGAGGAACGCGACCGTCTGCGAGCCGGTCACCAGGTACAACCCGCCGACGGCGACGAGCAGCGACGCCCCGCCCGCCACCAGGTCCGCCACCAGGGGGCGGTCCAGGAAGCGTGCCGCCGGGTCGCGGGGCCGGCGGTCCATCGCGTCGCGCTCGGCGGGTTCCGCGGCGAACGTCGCGCTGCCGGCGATGTCCATGAACATCTCCAGCACGACGATGTGGATCGGGGCGAACGGGATCGCGGGCCCGGCGACGACCCCGGTCACCGCGGTCGCCACCAGACCGACCTTGCAGGCCAGGTAGTACCGGACGCCCTTGCGCAGGTTGTCGTGCAGGGTGCGGCCCTCGCGCAGTGCGCGGGTGAGGGTGGAGACGTCGTCGTCGGCGAGGACGAGGTCGGCGGCCTCCCGCGCGACGTCGGTCCCGGACGCTCCCATCGCGACGCCGACGTCGGCGCGCGCCAGTGCCGGCGCGTCGTTGACGCCGTCCCCGGTCACCGCGACGACCTCCCCGCGGGCCTGCAGCGCCTCGACCAGGCGCAGCTTGTTCTCGGGGGTGACCCGGGCGAACAGCGACGTCCGGGCGACGGCAGTGGCCAGCGCGTCGTCGTCGAGCCGGTCCAGCTCCCGGCCGGTGAGCAGGTCCGCGCCGCCGATCCCGACCCGTGCGGCGAGCGCGCGGGCCGACGCCGGGTGGTCACCGGTCACCATCAGCACCCGGATCCCGGCCCGCTGTACGGCCGCCACCGCCTGCGCGGCACCGTCGCGGGGCGGGTCGGTCAGCCCGACGAGCCCGGCCGGGACGAGGTCGCGCTCGGCCTCGTCGGCGGTCTCCGGCACCCCGGACGCCCGCCGAGTCGCCACCGCGATCACCCGCAGTCCCTGGCCCGCCATCCGTTCCGCGCGGTCGAGCAGGGGCCGGTCCGCGTCCCGGCAGCGGCCGAGCACCGACTCCGGTGACCCCGTGGTGATCACCAGGCCGTCGGCGATCACCACCGTCATCGACTCGCGCACGGGGTCGAAGGCGAAGCGCTGCACCGGTTCCCCGGGCAGGACCAGCCCACGCTCGCGGGCAGCCACCAGGAACGCCACATCGGTCGGGTCGCCCGACCAGCCACCGCCCGGCTCGGCAACGGCCTCGGTGCAGGTCGCCCCGAGCGCGATCAGCTCGTCCGCGCCGACCCCGACCGGGACGGTCCGCGCGACCGCCATGCGGTTCTCGGTCAGCGTCCCGGTCTTGTCGGTCGCGAGCACCGTGACCGTGCCCAGCGTCTCCGCCGCCCGCAGCCGCCGGACCAGCCCGCGCCGCCGGGACAGCCGGTAGGCGCCCAGCCCGAGGACCAGGCTGATGATGATCGGGAGTTCCTCGGGGATCGTCGCGAACGCCAGGGTCAGCCCGGTCAGGACCATCTCGCGCCACGGCTGGCCGGTCAGCACGCCGATCAGCGGCACGAGCACGCTGAACCCGATCGCGAGCGTGGCCAGCGCCGCCGAGAGCTCGCGCATGGCCTGCTGCAGCGCGGTGCGCGGTGGCTTCGCGGCGAGGACGAGGCCGGTGATGCGGCCCAGCTCGGTGGCCGTCCCGGTGGCGACGACGACGCCGTGGCCGCGTCCGGCCATCACCGTCGTCCCGGCGAAGGCGAGGTTGTCCCGGTCGCCGAGGCCGGTGTCGGCGTCGAGGACCCGCCCGGCGTCCTTCGGGGCGGCGACGGGCTCGCCGGTGAGCGCGGCCTCGTCGACCCGCAGTCCCCAGGTCTCGGTGAGCCGGACGTCGGCGGGGACGCGTGCCCCGGCGGCCAGCGGGACGACGTCCCCCGGGACGATCTCCTCGACCGGGACCGACGTCACCCGCCCGTCGCGCAGCACCGGCGCCGTCGGCGCGGTCAGCCGGCCGAGCGCGGCGATCACCGACTTCGCCCGGAACTCGGCGAACACCTCGACCAGCACCACCGCGGCGATGATCACGACGATGGCGACGGTGTCACTCGGCCGGCCCCAGACGCCGTAGAGCACCGCGACCGCGACCAGCAGCAGCATCATCGGCTCGGTGATCTCGTCGGCGAGCACGTGGCCGAAGGTCACCCGGCGCGGCGCGACCCGGCGGTTCGGGCCGTGGCGGGCCAGCCGGTCCGCGGCCTCGGCAGCGCCGAGGCCGCGGGTGAGGTCGGTGCCGTGGTGCTCCGCGACCGCGTCGGCGGGCGCGGAGTGCGCCTTCATTCCGCCTGCGGGGGGACGTCGGGCGCGACGCCCTCGGCCCGGTAGACGCCCCCGGTGAACGCCTCGAGGGCGCGGACGCACCGGTCGAGCAGCTCCTCGGCGTCCTTGAGCCGCTCGTCCGGGAAGAAGTCGCGCGCGGTGATCTTGGCGAGCCAGCCGCGGAGCCGCTCGAGGTCCTGCTCGTTCTCCTCCAGCTCGGCGAAGGAGAAGTTGTCCCGTGCCGTCTCCTTCTCCAGCTCGGCGAGCAGCGCGTGGCCACGCTCGGCGAACTCGGCGAACTCCTTGCTCCGCTCGGCCCGGAAGCGGGCGACGATCTCGCCCTCGGTCTCCTCGTCCGCCCGGGTCACCTCGAGGGCGTACGCCG
This sequence comes from Pseudonocardia ammonioxydans, assembly GCF_900115005.1. Lineage (GTDB taxonomy): Bacteria > Actinomycetota > Actinomycetes > Mycobacteriales > Pseudonocardiaceae > Pseudonocardia > Pseudonocardia ammonioxydans. The sequence continues at coordinate 5,911 of NZ_FOUY01000032.1, forward strand.
TCCCTCCGTGCCCGCGCACGTAGCCGACCAGCCCGTCGAAGAACTCCCGGTTCCCGGCGGTGCCGGGCAGCACCCAGGTGCCGTTCTGCAGGCCCACGGCGCCCGCCGCCTTGGCCCGCCGCCACAGCGTCACCCGCGGGCTCGACGGCGACGCCGGCAGCTGGGCGAGAAGCAGGACCCACCCCTCGGTTGGCATGCGGCGACGCTACACCGGATCGATCGGATGCAACATGTGTTGCGCAGGAACGGCCCTGGTGGCCGGGTGCGCGGCGGGCGCGGGAGGCTGTGCCCATGCCGCATCCCGTCTCCCGGCTCGGCCTCGGCCTGGCAGCGATCGCCCGCCCCGCCTACATCACCTCCGGGCGCGCGTCCGGGCTCGGTGCCGACCGCGACGTCGCCACGTTGCGCGCCCGCACCCGGGAGCTGCTCGACACCGGACACGCGGCGGGCATCCGCTACCTCGACGTCGCGCGCTCCTACGGGCGCGCCGAGGAGTTCCTGGCCGGCTGGCTGGCCGACCGCCCGGAGGTCGACGACGTCGAGATCGGCTCCAAGTGGGGCTACCGCTACGTGGGCGGCTGGCGGATGGACGTCGAGAAGCACGAGGTCAAGGACCACTCGCTGGACGCGTTCACCGAGCAGTACGCGCAGAGCCGCGAGCTGCTCGGCGACCGGCTCGGCATCTACCACGTGCACTCCGCGACGCTGGACACCGGCGTGCTCGACGACGTCCGCGTGCACCGCGCCCTGTCCCACCTGCGCGACGCCGGGGTCCGGGTCGGGGTCTCCACGTCCGGCCCGGCCCAGGCCGAGGCCGTCCGGCGGGCACTCGAGGTCCGGGTCGACGGGGAGCCGCTGTTCACCTCGTTCCAGTCCACCTGGAACCCGCTGGAGCCCTCGGCCGGCCCGGCGCTCGCCGAGGCCGCGGACTCCGGCGCCCGGGTGATCCTCAAGGAGGTCTTCGCGAACGGGCGTCTGGCCCCCGGCGGCGACGACGGCACCCCCGGTGCCCGGGCCGCCGCGGACCTGGCCGACCGGGTCGGGGCGCCGCTGGACCGGGTCGCCGTCGCCGCCGCGCTGGCCAACCCGTGGGCGTGGCGGGTCCTGCTCGGACCGGTCGGGAAGGGACAGCTGGAGTCCAACGCGGCCGCCGCCGGGTGGACGTTGCCGTCCGGTGTGGAGGGCGAGCTGGCCCGACTCGCCGAGGAGCCGGAGCAGTACTGGGCGACCCGCTCGGCACGCCCCTGGGCCTGATCGGACACCGGCGTTCGGGGGACCCTGGCGCGTTTCCCGGCGGAATACCGTTCCCCCGGACGCCCGCGCTCGTTTACCTTCCAGCCACCTGACGGTCGACGGCCCGACGCGCCCCCCTAGCCTTCCGTGGTGCCGAACACGCGGAAACGCGGGGGCGCGGCCGATCGGATCGTCCGGCCCGGCCGCGCATGAGGAGGGGGACATGACCGCCCAGCACCACCTGGACCGGCAGCAGTCACGCAGTGCCGACGACGACCCCGCGACCGAGGTGATCCCGCGCGTCGAGCAGCCCGAGCCGGCGTCGGCCGCCACCCCGGCCCCGGTGGAGCCGTCACCCGAGCCCGAGGCGCCGGTCGGCGCGCCGCACCTGGCGCTGCTGCGCCCGTCGAGCGTCGTGAAGGTCGCGGCCGGGGTCACCGCGGTACTCGCGATCCTGCACTTCGCCGCCGCCGTCTACGGCATCGGCCGCCCGGGCTTCGAGATCCCGGGTCCGATCCGGCTCGGCAACGAGCTCAACATCTCGACCTGGTTCAGCTCGGCGATGCACCTGGGCAACGCGGGGCTCCTCGCGCTGATCGCGGCGAACTCGGTCCGCCGCGAGCGCTGGAAGTGGATCCTGCTCAGCCTGGCCTGCGCGGTCGTGGCGATGGACGAGACCGCAGCCAACCACGAGCAGGTCGGCTGGATCATCCACACCACGTTCGGGACCAGCGGCTTCCTGACCTACGCCTGGATCATCCCGGCGGGGATCCTGGTGGCCGTGGTCGCGGCGCTGTGCCTCCCGATGATCCTGCGGCGCCCGGGCGCCTACATCGTCATCGCCGGTGCCGCGGTGTTCCTGTTCGGCGCGGTCGGGCTGGAGTCGGCAGGCGGCGCGGTCTTCGACCAGACCGGGGACGTCAACGCCTTCGGCTACAACGTGCTCGCCGGCTCCGAGGAGACCCTCGAGATGGCCGGTGTGGTGATCGCGATGGCCGGGCTGCTTCGGATGGCCGCCGGCAGCGGGCTGCGGATCGCCGGTACGAGGTTCGTCGACAGCTCGCGCTGACGGCGGCTCACCGGGACCGGCTCACCGGGACCGGCGGTCGCCGTCGCGGCCGCGACCGGTCAGGCCCGAGCGTTCGGCCAGCTCGGCGACGTCGAGATCGCCGTCGAGCCAGCGGCCGACCGCCAGGCCGAGCGCGCCGAGCACGAGCGCGACGGCGAAGCCGCCGAACCCGCCCACCGCGGCGGCGATCCCGAGGAGCAGGCCGGCGAACAGGCCGGTCCGTGCGTGGGACCGGGTGTCGGACGACATCGGGCTCACGCCACCCGGGACGGGTTCTCGAGCTTCTTCGGCTCCTCGTCCCTGCCGTCGTCGTCGCTGGGCAGGTGGACGTCGTCGACCGAGATGTTGACCTCGACGACCTCGAGCCCGGTCATCCGCTCCAGGGCGGAGATGACGTTGCGGCGCACCGCCTTCGCCAGGTCGGCGATGGAGACGCCGTACTCCACCACGACGTTGATGTCGACGGCGGCCTGCTTCTCGCCGACCTCGACCGCCACGCCCTGCGAGGCGTTGGTGGTGCCGCCGGGGATCCGCTCGCGCAGCGCGCCGAAGGCGCGGGCCGCGCCGCCGCCGAGGGCGTGGATGCCGTTGACCTCACGCGTGGCCAGGCCGGCGATCTTCGAGACGACGGTCTCGGCGATCCGGGTGCTGCCGTGCTCGGACTGCAGCGCGGAGGGGGTGCCGGTGGTGGCCGGGGTGGTCGCTTCGCTGCCGGTGCTCATGTGCTGCGCCTCCGAGATCGGGGCCCGGGCCTCCGGGCCGGTGTGCGGTTCCCGGATGCGGCGTGCCCCGCCGATCCGGTCGACACACGTGGGAGGCGCCGATCCGGCCGATCCTCACGCAGCGAGACGTGTGGCACTGGTCACAGCGCCTGGACGGGTGTTCGCTCCGCGGGCTCGCTCAGCGTCCATTGTTCGCTCCGCAGGCTCGCTCAGTGCCGATGTTCGCTCCGCAAGCTCCTCTCAGCGCCGATGTTCGCTCCGCAGGCTCGCTCAGCGCGGCGGGAGGCCGATCGTCCAGCCCGTCACGTCCCGCAGCGCCACCTGCCAGCACGCCGGCTCGACGTAGTTCGGACCGGCCGCCGCGGTCGGGACGATCAACGCGTCGGTGAAGTAGATCCAGTGGATGTCCTTGGCCGGGATGTCCCGGCCCGGCTGCTCGTCACCACGCCCCTCGGCCATGTCGAAGAACATCTGCGTCATCGCGTCGACGGACTCGTTCCGTTCGTGCGCCGCGGTCAGGTGGCGGAGCTGCTCCCCGAGCCCGCGCAGCCACGTCGCGGGGTGCACCGCGTTGCCGAAGACCAGCCCGGCCGGCGTGGCGACGGTCAACGGCACGCTGTTGCGCTCGTCGCGGTAGGCGACCGAGAGCACCGCCTGCAGGTAGCTGGGCGCGGCCAGCTCGGGGACCGTCACCACCCGCTGGGCGTTCGCCATCCCGGTGGGCCCGTCCGCGCTGACCGTCATGACCGGGGACGTTAGTCCGATCCCCCAGGTGCGGACAGGTCCACGTCGCCCTGACGAGGAGAGGCTGTACGGCCCAGTGCCGCGACCGCCGGCCGGTCGAGCGGAGTCCTCAGGTGCGCGGGACGGGTGCGGGGCCGGCGACCTCCGGGCGGCGCGGGGCGGGCACGCCGTGCACCGGCCGGACCGGCGCCGGCAGCGGCGCCGCGACCACGTCGAACCGCGCGCCGGCCGCACCCGGGCCGACGCCGTCGCGGTGCGTGTGGACCTCGACGTCGAGGCCGCGCGCGCGGGCCGCGGCCCGCAGCTCGTCGTGCACCCGGTCGGCCGTGCCGGCCTGCCCGAAGTCGCCGCGGTAGTGGTAGGCCAGCAGCATCCCACCGGGACGCAGGCGGTCCAGCAGTGCCGCCGTGCCGACCCGGAACGTGACCGGCTCCCAGTAGTAGAGGACGTCGGTGCAGACGATCAGGTCGAACGTGCCGTCCGGCATCTCGTGCGGCAGCGTCCGCCGGACGAACGTGCCGGCCGGCACCCGTGCCGCGGCCCGCTCGACGGCGGCCGCGCTGATGTCGACACCCAGCAGCACGTCGGTGTGTCCGGCCAGTCGCACGGAGAGGTCACCCTCCCCGCAGCCGACCTCCAGCGTGCGCGCGAACCGGCGCCCGGTCAGCGCGTCCATGACCGTGCCGTACTTCTGCTGCTCGTAGGTGCTCGCCCCGATCCGGTACGGGTCGGGCCTGCGGTAGAGCCGGTCGTGCGTACCGCGTCCCCAGCCCGGCTGCCACAGCCAGGTCGCCTCCGCCCAGCGCGGCTCGGTGTCGGCCCGGCCCGTCCGGGCGATCGCCCGCAGCGGGGCCGCGGTGGCGCGGACCGCCGCGCTGAGCGTCAGGCGCGCGGCCCGGCGGGCACGGTCGGCCACGGACGCACGGGGGGTGGGGAACTCGGCCATCGGGCTCTCCGGTCTGGGCGGAAGGGGCGCTGATGACCGCTTCATCGCCGCGGAGTGCCCAGTGCGTTACTCCACCCGACCGAGCAACCCCCGATGCGGTGAGGGTGGCGGGCGGTCGGGCACCGTCCGGACACACCGACGCCGGTGGCCCCGGATCGGAGCCACCGGCGTCGGCGCTGTGGGAGCGGGCGCTACTGCGGGGTCACCTCGGCCATCTCGTTCCAGGCATCGCCGTCGATGTCCTGGTAGTTGATCTTCGGCTTCTCCGACACCACCGTCGACATGAACGGGAAGAAGTTCTGCGCGTGGTCGGTCTTGACGTGCTCCTCGCCGGCCTTGCCGTCGCGGAACACCTCCACGATCACGAACTCGTTCTCCTTCTCGAAGTTCTCGTGGTAGTCGAAGGAGATGTTGCCCGGCTCCGAGTTGACGTTCTTCTTGTACTCGGAGATGCCGGACAGCCACTTGTCGCGCTTGTCCGGGCGGATCTGGGCCTTCAGGACGATGAGGATCACGTAGGCCTCCGGTTCACGGTCGTCACCGAATGTCGGCGCGGATCTTTCCACGGACCCTGTCGGTCCGCGTGTCTCAATCCTGGACGCTTCCGCCGCGGCCGGGGGATCGTGACCGTTCGTCGTCCGGAACGAGCCGGAAGTGGGAGTCGCCGCGGGCACTGGGCCCTCTACCGTCGGGGCGTGCGCCCCCGTCGTCCGGTGTGGACGAGCGTGGGGTGGGCCCTGCACGGCCTGCTCCGGTTCGTCCTGATCGTCGCCCTGCTGCCCTACGCCTGGTCGAAGGTCTTCCTCGTCCAGATGGGGCTCGTCGATTACTCCGACGCGCTCTACACGGTCGGCGAGAAGAGCCCGATGGGTCTGCTGTGGACCTTCATGGCCTACTCGCCCGCGGTCCAGGTGCTGTCCGGGCTGGCCGAGCTGGCGGTGGCACTGCTGCTGGTGTTCCGGCGGACGGCGTGGCTCGGCGGCCTGCTGGGCACCGTCGCCCTCGGTGTGGTGTTCCTGCTCAACCTGACCTACGACGTCCCGGTGCGGGGCCTGGCACTGGCGCTGACCGTCGGGCTGTTGCTGGTCGCGGTGCCGGAGCTGCCGCGGGTCGGGCGCTTCGTCGCGGGACGGGCGACGGGCGGGCACCGCGCGGCGCCGGCACTGCTGCCCTGGCCGCGGGTGCGTGCCGTCACGCGGTGGCTCGTCCCGGTGCTGGGGCTGCTGCTCGTCCTGGCGCCGGGCGCGGGGTTCCCGCTCGTCGCCGGGCTGCCCCAGCAGTCGTCCTCGGCGCTGCCCGGGGTCTACCGGGTGGTCGCCGATCCGTCGGCCCCGGCCCCGACCCTCGCCGCGGACCGGCGCTGGCAGGAGGTCGCGTTCGGGCAGTGGGTCGGCGCCGGCGGTCGCTCGGGCCTGACGATCCGGCTGGCGAACGGCGATCTGGTGGAGGGGCGCTACCGCCCGGTCCGCGACGGTGTCGTCGCGGTCGAGGTCTACCCGGTGCTGGCCGGGGACCGTTCCCTGATCCGGGAGGTGCAACGGGGCTTCGAGCTGACCTGGACCGCGCGCCCGGACGGCACGGTGGCCGTCCGGGGTGACGGGCAGGACCTGGTCCTGGAGCCCGACCCCGAGCTGCGCTATCTGCTCGACCGCGGGTTCTCCTGGTCGCCGGGGATCCCGATCAACCGCTGACGCCGACCTCGGTGCGGGCCCCGCGGCCCGCCAGGAGGCGGTCGACGGAGAACCGTCCCGGCCCGGCGGCGGCGAGGGCGAGCGCGCCGGCCGCGATCACCCCGACGAGCTCCCAGCCGCCGTCGTCGACGAACACGGTGGTGCCGAAGTGCGCGAACAGGAAGGCGCCTGCCATTGCGACGACGGTCGCCAGGCCGGCCACGGCGGTCGCGGCACCGGCGATCAGGAGCACCCCGCCCACGATCTCGACGCCGACGATGAACAGTGCCGAGACCAGTGGCAACGGGATGCCCATGCCGGCGAAGCCGTCGGCGACCCCGCCGACACCCTGGCCGAGCTTCTGCAGTCCGTGCGCGACGAGGACGGCGCCGATCAGCAGCCGGGTGGTCAGGAGGGCCACGTCGGACAGCGGGGCGGGGAGCCGGGAGGTGGTGGACCGAGTAATGGTTGAACGCTCATTCATCGTCCGCCGAAGCTACCGGCCGCCGCTCCCGCACGCACCCGGAAGGGAGATTGGTCATGGTCCGGCCGCATGATCCGTTGCACGGGACCGCCGTTCGTCGGCACTAGGGTGGCCGGATGCGAGACGCCGCGGATGGGGGCGGTCACCGGCTCGGGCTCGCCGAGTGGACGGTGCTGGCGGTGACGGGCGAGCGGCCGGTGCACGGGTTCGCGATCGCCGCGCTGACCGCCTCCGACGGCGAGCTGGGCCGGGTGTGGCAGATCCCGCGCCCGGTGGTCTACCGGGCGATCGGCCGGCTCGTCGACGTCGGCCTGATCACCGCCGAGGCCGTCGAGACCGGCGGCGGGCCACCGCGCACGCTGTACTCCTCGACCGCCACGGGTCGCGACCGGGTCGACGCCTGGCTGGTCACGCCGGTGCCGCACGTCCGGGATCTGCGGTCGGAGTTCCTGCTCAAGCTGGCGGTCCTGCACCGGCGCGGTGCCGACCCGGCGCCGCTGGTCACCGCGCAGCGCGGGGAGCTGGAGCCCATCGTGGCGGCGCTGCGGGCCGAGCAGGACGGCGCCGACGAGTTCGACCGGATGCTGGTCGCCTGGCGCCGGGTGTCCGCCGAGGCGGCCCTGGCCTTCCTCGACGAACTCTGACGGGCCTTGCGGCCACTCCTTGGATAGTGGATAGTTCTGGTATCCACACAAGGAGGCAGTCATGACGGACATGCGGGTCGGGGACACCGAACGGGAACGCGCCCTCGCCACGCTCGGCCGGCACGTCGGGGACGGCCGGCTGGACCTGGCCGAGTTCACCGGCCGCAGCGAGCGGGTGACCCTCGCGCGCACCCGGTCGGAGCTGGCCGCGGTGCTGGCCGACCTGCCCCGGCTGCCCGACCCGGAGCGCGAGCGGCGGGTCCGGCGGACCGTCACCGCCGCGACGTGGGGTCCGTGGGCGTTCACCGGGGTGCTCTGCTTGCTGATCTGGGCCGCGGTCGCCCTCGGCGGGGGCGGGGCCTACTTCTGGCCGATCTGGGTGATCGGCCCGTGGGGCGCGCTGCTGGTGCTCGGCACCCTCGTGGCCGGGGCGTGTCCGCGGTCGTCGCCGTTCGGCGGCGGGCGCAGGTCCGGATGACTCCGCAGGTCCGGATGGCTCGGGCCCGGCCCCAGCGGGTATGACGGCGGCATGGCCCGACGCGACACGACCTGGATCCCGCGCCTGCTCGGCGTGGCCACCGCCGCCTACGGCGCGGCGATCACCGTCAAGCCCGACCTGTTCCTGCGGCCGACGAAGCTGGTCGCCGACGGTGAGCAGCCGTCGTCCGGGCTGCGGGCGCTCACCGCTGCGATCGGCGGGCGCGACGTCGTCTCGGGCCTGGCGATGCTGGTGGCGCCGGCCGGAACCCCGCTGAAGTCGGCGATCGCGGTCCGCGTGGGTGCGGACGTGGCCGACGTGGCGGGTCTCGGGTCACGGCTGCCGGACCGCGACGCCCGCGATAAGGCGACCATGGTCGCGGCCGGCTGGGGCGCACTCTGCGCGCTATCGATCCTGGCCGCCGACCGGCCGCGGCGGCGCAGCTCGCACCGGTGAGCATGTGACAGCCGCCGGTCGCTCGACGATGATCGGCGGATGACCACGAGCACCGGGGGCGACCCCCATCTGGAACGTGCGTACACCCTGAGCGGCCCGGACGACGCCCGCGCCCTCTACGACGAGTGGGCGGACACCTACGACGCCGACCTCACCGGGGAGGCGCAGGGCTACGTCGCACCGTCGGCCACCGCGGACGCCGTCGTCGCGGCGGCCGGCACCGGCGGCGAGATCCTCGACGCCGGCTGCGGGACCGGACTGGTCGGCCTCGAGCTGCAGCGGCGCGGGGTCGGCACCATCGACGGCCTCGACCTGTCGCCGGGGATGCTTGAGCGGGCCCGGGCGACCGGTGCCTACCGGGACCTCCGCGAGGCGGACCTGACCGTGGCGCTGGACGTGGCCGACGACCGCTACGACGCCGTCGTCTGCGTCGGGACGCTCACCCACGGCCACGTCGGGCCGTCCGTGCTGTCGGAGTTCGTCCGGGTGGTCCGGCCGGGCGGGTTCCTCGTCGCGACCGTGCTGGACGACATCTGGGAGTCCGGCGGGTACCGCGCGGAGGTCGACCGGCTCTGTGCCGGAGACGTGCTGGAGGCGGTCTCGATCGAGATCGCGCCGTACCGCTCCGGGCAGCAGGTGGACTGCCGGCTGCTGGTGCTGCGGGTGCGGTAGCCCTCCCGGCGCCCGCCACCCGGCACGGCACACTCTGTCCATGAGCAACCAGCGCGGCCCGGTCCTCGGGCGCCGGATCCTGATCGTGCTGCTCGCGCTGGCCGCGGCGGTGCACGCGCGGCTGGTGGCGGGCACCGGCTCCGGGGCCCCGCTGCTCGCGGTGCTCGACGGGCTGGTGGCGATCGCCGCGATCGCCGCACTGGTGCTGGTGGTGCGCCGGGCGGACGGCCCGGCGCTGCTGACATCGGCGATCGCCGGCGGGGTGGGCGTCGCGCTGTTCCTCGTGCCCGGCCTCGTCGCGCTGACCCAGGGGCAGAGCTGGATGGCGTGGCTGGACCCGTGGTCGTTCGGCGCGCTGCTGCTGGACGCGATGGTCGTCCGGGTGGCGGTCTTCACCCTGCGCAAGACCGAGGAGGGGTCCTCCGGCGGGCGGCGCTGAGGCTCCTGCGGGCGGCGCCGGGGCCGTGCCGGGGTGCGTGGCGGGTTCCACGCCGGACGCCGAAACATCTCCGGATCGAAAACAACAAAGATCGACCTGGATTGATCGTAATCGGTTGAATCGCGCTTTGACCTGCGAATACATCTGTTACCGTTATCCTCGTGTGATAGGTCACCGACGCCTGGCTTGACCCGATCTCGCACTTTCGGCGACCTTCGATGGCGCTTCCGGCCGTCCATGGCCGGAGTGCGCACCGAAGCGCCGGAACCGCCACGCCAGGACGGCCCCGTCCCACGGTTTCCGGCCAGTCGACCTGCCTCGGGCGGGACGGGGCCGCGGGCCGCGAGCGATCTCGCGACAAACCGGACGGCGCTCCCCGCCGCAACCGGCCCGCCCGGAAAGCCGTGGGTCCGGAACCAGGTGAGAACAGATGAGCAGCACGCGCATGTCCATCCGTGGGCGTTTTGTCGGGACTCTGACCGCAGGCATCCTCGCGTTCGGGGCTCCGCTCGCCCTGGCCGGGACCGCGAACGCCGCCCCCGAGACCAACGCCGCCGTCGCCCCGACCGCGGCCGTCGCCCCGACCCAGTCGGTGTCCACCTCGACGTGGGACAAGCTCGCCGAGTGCGAGTCCGGTGGCGACTGGAGCACCAACACCGGCAACGGCTTCTCCGGCGGCCTGCAGTTCACGCCGTCGACGTGGAAGGCCTTCGGCGGCGAGGGCAAGGCCCACAACGCGAGCAAGTCCGAGCAGATCCAGGTCGCCGAGAAGGTGCTCGACGGCCAGGGCTGGGGCGCCTGGCCGGCCTGCGCCAGCAAGCTGGGCCTGCGGTAAGAACCCCCACGGGCTCGCGACGGCCGGTGACCGGAAGCGGTCACCGGCCGTCGTCGTGTGTGGACAGCCCGGGTCAGGCGGCCCGCAGCCGGGTGGCGACGTCGTGCACCAGGGCGGGGTCGGCCGCGTACGGCGTGTACAGCGAGACCCGGTCGACCAGGTCCCGGTAGCGCCCGGCGATCCCGGTCGCGACCTCCTCCGCCGAGCCCGCGACGGCGAAGACGTCCAGCACGTCGTCGTCGATCAGGCCGGCCATCTCGTCCCACGCCTGCTGCCGGGACAGCCGGTTGAGCCGGTCCGCCAGCTCCCCGCGGCCGTGGTGCTCGAGCACCGGCCGGTACGGCGGGGTCGAGGCGTAGAACGCGATCTGCCGGCGCACCCCCGCCTCGGCGGCGGCGCGGGCGTCGGTGTCGGCGCCGAGCACCGCGAACACCGGCAGGCAGACGTCGAAGCCGTCCAGGTCCCGCCCGCGCCCGCGGCGCAGGGCGGGCAGCGTCACCTCGGCCAGGTACGACGGCGAGGTCAGCGAGTGCGCCAGCAGCCCGTCGGAGACCCGGCCGGCCACCTCGGTCATCCGCTCGCCGACCGCCGCGAGCATCACCGGCGGCCTGCCGTGCGGGTTCGGCCCCGGCGAGAAGAACTCCGTCATCAGCGTGTGCGTGTAGAACTCGCCCTCGTAGCGCAGCCGTCCGCCGGTCTCCCAGGCGTCCCAGACGGCGTGCAGCGCCCGGACGAAGTCCTCCATCCGGGCCGCCGGACGGCTCCACGGCATCCCGAACCGGCGCTCGATGTGCGGCTTCACCTGGGACCCGAGGCCCAGGTCGAACCGGCCGCCGGAGATCAGGGAGATGTCGTTGGCCTGGTACGCCAGCGTCATCGGGTTGCGGGCGAACGCGACCGCGATCGCCGACTGCAGCCGGACCCGGGTCGTGGCCCGGGCGGCCAGGCCGAGCGCGACGAACGCGTCGTGCGAGGTCTCCGGGACCGAGAGGGTGTCGTAGCCGTCCCGCTCCGCCTCGACCGCGGCCGCCTCGGTCTGCAGCGGATCGGCGGAGAACCCGCCGGTGGTGTCGACGCGCATCAGGACCGCACCTCCGGTACGACCCGGTCCAGCCAGGTCAGCAGGTCCGCGACGATCTCGTCGCGGTTGGACTCGTTGAACACCTCGTGCCGCGCGCCCGGCCAGATCTTCAGCGTGACGTCGTGCAGCCCGGCCGCCGCGTACCGCTCGGTGAGCGGCCGCACGAGCTGCAGGCCGCCGTTGACCGGGTCCTGGTCGCCGACGACGACGTAGACCGGCAGGCCGCCGGGGATCCGCTTCAGCGTGCCGCCGTCGGCGAGCGGGCGGGCCGCGGCGAACATCGCCCGCGTCCCGGGCAGGTCGACGCCGAAGCCGCAGCGGGCGTCACCGACGTAGGCGTCGACCTGGGCGGGGTCGCGGGAGAGCCACTCGAAGCCGGTGCGCTGCTCGAACGGCTCGTTGAACGACGACAGGTCCATCGGGCCGGACAGGTCCAGCCCCTGCTCCATCAGATCGAGCACGGCCGTCCCCGACAGGACGACCGCGGCCGGCGGCTCCGCGTCCGCGACCAGGTGCTGCTGGACGGCGAACGAGCCCATGCTGTGCCCGAGCAGGACCAGCGGCACTCCGGGGTGCTCGGTGCGGGCCAGCCCGGAGAGCACGGCGATGTCCGAGACGAGCTGCTCCCAGCCGTCGTCGCCGAGGACGCCGTAGTTCTCGGGGCCGCCCGCGGTGGCACCGTGCCCCCGGTGGTCCTGGGCGTAGACGGCGAAGCCACGTGCGGTGAGCGCCCCGGCCAGTGCCACGTAGCGCAGGGCGTGCTCGCCCATGCCGTGGGTGAGCTGGACGATCCCGCGGACCGGGTGGTCGGGGAGCCATCGGTAGGCGGTGACGGCGGTGCCGTCGCGGCCCTCGAAGGTGAAGGTGTCGGTCATGCGTGTGCACCGCCGGTGATGTCGATCGATCTCGGTCGGATCGTGCGCCACCGGTGATCGGCGGTCAATGCCCGGTGTCCGTGTCCGGCTCGATCTCCCCGAGGTCGTCGACCATCGCGGTGAGCACGCGGAGGGTGGCCGCCACGTCGCCGTCGCCGACCCGCTCGGCGACGCCGCGCAGCCGTGCGTGCTCCCGGCCGACGACGGCGTCGATGAGCGCCTGGCCCTCCTCGGTCGGGACGATCAGCTTCGAGCGACGGTGTCGCGGGTTCTCCACACGCTCGACCAGGTTCGCGGCCAGCGCCTCGTCGACCATGCGCTGGACGAACTGCCGGCTCAGCGACTGCGACCGGCCGATCTCCGGCACCGTCATCGGGCCGTGCCGGCGCAGCTGGTCGAGCACTGCCCGGACGCCGGCGGACACCCGGTTCTCGCCCGCTGCCTCCTCCACCTCGCGCAGCACGCGCCGGTAGAGGGGGCCGACCAGCAGGTAGACCTCGGCCAGCTTCTCGGCGATCGCATCCCGGTCGGTCATGACCGCCAGTATGACACCCAGGTTGTCCAATCCTGCAGCCTATGACACCTTGGTTGTCATGTTTCTTCCACTCGCGCACATGGGTGCTCCCGCGTTCCTGCCGGTGCCCGGTGGACGTCTCGCCTACCGCGACACCGGTCCGCGCGCCGACGGCCCGCCCGTGGTGCTGCTCCACGGTGGCGGGCTGGACGGACGGATGTGGGCCCGGCAGGTGGCGGCGTTGTCCGAGCGGCGCGTGATCGTCCCGGACACCCGGGGGCACGGTGGATCGTCGACGCCGGACGGTCCGTTCCGGCCGTGCGAGGACCTGGTGGCGCTGCTGGAACACCTCGACACCGCTCCGGCCGTGCTCGTCGGGCTCTCGATGGGCGGACGGATCGCCGCCGACACGGCGCTGGTCCGGCCGGACCTGGTGGACCGGGTGGCGGTCAGCGGGGTCGGGGTCGGGGCGCCGGACTTCCGTGACCCGTGGACGCTCGGAGTGTTCGCCGAGTGGGCGCGTGCCCAGCAGGAGCTCGACGCGGACGCCTGGGTGGAGGCGTTCCTGCAGTTCGTCCGTGGGCCGTACCGTTCCGATGACGAGGTGGCCCCGCTGGTCCTGGACGAGGTGCGGTTGATGGTGGTCGACGTGCTGACCCACCACCTGCCCGACGATGTGACGGCGGCGGGCCCGCCGATGGAGTTCCTCGACGGAGCCGCCGACCGCGCCGCGGAGTTCCCGGTCCCGTTGCTCGGGATCGTCGGCGCGCTCGACGGCGACGACCACCGGCGCGAGGTCGCCGACGCCGTGGCCGCGGTACCGGACGGGCAGTTGGTCACGATCCCGGACACTGCCCACTACCCGAACATGGAGCGGCCGGTGGAGTTCACCGACGCCCTGCTGACGTTCCTCGCCCGGTAGCGGGTGGGGCCGTGGCGCTCCGGATCAGATCGCTCGCCGGGGTGGCTGCTGCGACGCGTCCGATCACCTCAGGGCCAGCCCGGTTCACCGGGCGATCGGACGGCGAGCCGGTGGGTCAGTGGGCGAGCCGGGTGGCGAGCCGGCGGGTCAGCGGGTCCGGGGTGTCCCAGCGGGCGACGAGAGCGCCGCCGTCGTGCACCTCGCGCACCCACTGGATCCCGCGCAGGGCGTTGACCAGGAAGAGCCCGTCGGTATCGGCCAGCTCACCGACCGGCAGCGGGGCGATGCGGACCGCGTCGGGCCCGAGCAGGTCCAGCACCGCGCGGCGACCGGTGCCGGGCAGGATGCGGCCGTCGAGCGGCGGTGTCCACAGCCGTCCACAGTGGACGGCCGCGAGGGAGGACCGGGTGCCCTCGAGCAGCGCGCCGGTGAGGTCGGCGAGCACCGGGGTCCGGTCCGGACCGGTCGCGGCCTCGTGGGCGTCCAGCCACCGCCGGTCGGCGAACTTGTGGCACTCGGCGTCGGTACCGCGCCGGACGTCGAGGACCAGGCCGGGCTGCTCGGCGAGCGGGACCGGTCCGGGCCAGGCGGCCACCCGCACGTCCACACGGGACGGGTCGTGCAGGTCCGCCTCGACCCGCATCCGGTGGTGCCCGGTCCGGCCGGCGGCGGCGTTCGCGACCACGGTCTCCACGGGTGCCGTGAGCACGGTGCCGGTCACCGCGAGGTACGAGCGCCGAAGCCGGGCCGCGTGCTCACCGACCCGAGCGGCGACCCCGTCGGTGCAGGCCACGGTCTCGAACAGGCCGGCGGCCCGGTCGGCGGGCCGGGTCCGGGCCGGCGCAGGCTGCGGGGTCGGCCCGTCCAGCGCGGCGAGTACCGGTGCGGCCTTGGTCAGGCACTCGGCGTACTCCTCGGCGGGGTCGGAGTCCACGGTGATCCCGCCGCCGACACCCAGCCGCCCGGCGCGGGATCCGTCCGGGTCTGCCGGGCCGAGGTCGAGGGTGCGGATGGCGACGTTGAGCTCCAGCCCGGCCAGCGGGCTCACCCCGCCGACGGCGCCGGTGAACAGGCCCCGGTCGCGGCCCTCGCACTCGGCGATCACCGCGCACGCCCGGACCTTCGGCGCGCCGGTGACCGACCCGGGCGGGTACGCGGCGGCGAGCAGATCGCCGTCGCCGACGTCGTCGCGCAGCGTGGCGTGCACCCGGGAGACGAGGTGCCAGACACCCGGGTGCGGTTCGACCGCGAGCAGCCGGCCGACCTGCACGCCGCCCGGTACCGCGACCCGGGCCAGGTCATTGCGCATCAGGTCGACGATCATGACGTTCTCCGCGGCGTCCTTCACCGAGACCGTCAGCCGCTGCCGTTCGTGCTCGTCGCGGTCCGGTACGCCGGTGCGAGGGCGGGTCCCCTTGATCGGTGCGGTGTCGACCCGGTCGCCGCTGCGGCGCAGGAACAGCTCCGGGCTGGCGCTGACCGCGACCCGGTCCGGGCCGGCGACGAGCGCGGCCCGCGCCGGCGGGGTGTCCCCGGTCAGCCGGGCCCACGCCTCGTGCACGTCGCCGTGCAACCGCACGTCGAGGCCGGTGGCGATGTTGGCCTGGAAGATCTCACCGCGCCGGATCTCGCCGATGCAGCGTTCCACCGCGGCGAGGTGGGCGTCCCGGTCCGGCCACCGCACCACCTCCAGCCGTGCGGTCCGCGCGGGTGCCGGGTGCTGCAGGTCCCGTTGCAGCTCGGCGAGCCGCTGCTCGGCCGAACCGACGTCGGGGTGCACCGGCAGGTCCCAGGGGCGGTCGGTCGACTCCTCGCCGGCGACCAGGGCCTCGAACCACCAGCGCTCCCCGTCGTGCCGCAGGACGTCGCGGTACCAGGCCAGCACCGCGTCCGGGCGTGCCTGCGGCGGCGCGTGGTCGAGGAACCCGAACCAGCCGCCGCCGACCGCGTCCGGGTGCGCGGGGTCGGCCGGTAGCCGCGGGACCGCCGCGAGCAGGGTGAACGGGTCGGTCCCGGGCGGCGCGACCAGCATCGGGTCGCAGGCCACCAGCGCTCCCCACGACCAGCCGCCGGCGAACGCGGCCACCCGGTCGCGGTCCGCGAGCCGGCGCACGATCTCCCCGGCCTCCCCGGGCGGTGCGTCCGTCTCCCCACCGGGCACGCCGGGAGCTGCAAGAGGCGCACCGCGCCGCCCGGTGGGCACGTCGAGGACGAGCGGGACCGAGACCAGCCGGGGCCGGACCGAGGCGAGCGACGTCACCGGCCGAGCATGCTGACCCGTTCCGCGGCCGGGAAGGTCCCGGTGGCGTAGTGCACGTCCAGCCATCGGTGGTGAGTTCGCTGCGCAGGACGAGGTCGTCGTCGTAGTCCGCCCGCCGACCGGCCACGCGGCCGTCGCCGTGGCGCCGGGTCCGGCGCGCCGAGCCCGGGAAGCCCGTAGCCACATCCTGCCCGGGTGTCACGCCCAGCTCGCCGGACGACGGGCGACCTCGTGGATCCGCCCGACCGCGGCCGGTCCCAGCACGGGGGCCATCCCGCGCAGCGCGGACACCAGCGCTCCTTCGGTGGCGACCACGACGTCGTCGGGCCAGCGCCGGACCCGCATCGGCGTGCCGACGACCGCGATCACCGGCCGGACCGGCACCGCGCTGTCGTCGCCGAGGTGGGGCAGGAGCAGTGAGCGCACCCGGCGTGCCTCGTCGCGGGCCCGCGGTACCGCGTCGGTGGCCACGCCGGACACGACCAGCCGGTCGTTGTCGAGCAGGACGGTGCGGTGCAGGTGGTGCCTCGAGTTGATCACGCAGATGCCCGGTGGCCCGATCAGGACGTGGTCGAGGTCGGCGGCGCCGCCGTCGAGCGGGACGGAGTGGAGCACCCGCCAGCGCGGTGGCCTGCCGAGCAGCCGGTCCCGGCGGGTGCGGCCGGTCAGCCGTTCCAGCAGCTCGGCGGTGCGTCGCTCGCCGTCGGCACCGAGGCGCCAGTTGCGGTCCGGGTGCCCGGCCTCCCGCACGTGGGCGGCCACGTGCCCGGCCCGCCGGCCCGGGTAGTGCCGGGCCAGGTCGATCGTGCGGGAGCGGTCGACGGTGCCGTGTGCCGGTGCCCCGGCCGGGCCCACCGGGACCGGGTTCGCGGACGCGTTCATGGGGGTCGGGTTCATGCGCGGAGTGTGGACCGGACCCCTGACAGAATCCGGTGCGCGCGTCGCCGTCGCCGGTATCGTCGGGAGCGGGGTGAGCGGTCATGAGCAGGGTGGACCCACGTTTCGAGTCCCCGGTCGACCGGGCGATCCGGGAGGCCGTCGAGCGCGGCGACTTCGACGACCTGCCGGGCAAGGGCAAGCCGCTGCCGGGCGCCGGGACCACCGGCCCGATCGACGAGAACTGGTGGATCCGCGGCTATCTCGAGCGCGAGGGGGTCTCCGGCGACGCGCTGCTGCCGCCGTCGATCCAGCTGCGCAAGGAGCTCGACGGGATCGACGTCGCCGTCGCCCGGTTCACCGACGAGCGCCGGGTCCGCGAGCACGTCGAGGAGGTGAACTCCCGGGTCGTGGACTACATGCGGCACCCGATGGGTCCGCGGGTGCCGGTCCGGAAGCTGGACGTCGACGAGGTCGTCGCACGCTGGCGGACGGTCCGGGAGAGTCGGCGGGCCCGGGCGTCGACCGGCCCGGTGTCCCCGGCCCCGGCGCCGCGGTCGTCCGGCGCGCACCCCCGCCGCAGCTGGTGGGCCCGCCTCCTGCGCCGATCCTGAGCCCGCGCCGCAGCAGGCCCGGTCGCGAGCCCGGGTCACCGATCGGCACGTTGCCGCCCGCAGCAGGGCGTTGCCGTGCATCTCGGCGACAGTGCAGTGTCGATCAGCACGGTGCAGCCCGTGCCGGGGCGTCAGCGTGCAGCTCGGCCGCCGTCGCCGGGTCGATCAGCACGCTGTGGTCCGTGACGGGGCATCGGCGTGCATCTCGAGTGTGACCGGACGTCGAGCAGCGCAGTGTCGCCCCGAGGTCGCGGTGCCGCTCGCGACAGGTCCCGCGAATGCACAGCCGCGTGCCCTGCGGCGGGCGCCCCGCCCACACTCCGGCGGGGCGCTACCGTGCTTCTCGGCGACCCCGCACTGTTGATCAGCACGTTGCCGCCCGGGGTAGGGCGCTGCCGTGCGTCTCGGCGGCCTTCGCAGTGCCGATCAGCACGGTGCAGCCCCTGTCGGGACCTCGGCGTGCATATCGGAGCTGCCGCGATGTCGATCAGCACGATCGCGCCCGGCGCCGGCGGCGGGTCAGGCGCGGGCCGGGGTGCGCGGCGCGTAGTGCCCCGGCCCGGCCAGCGGCCGATCGGTCTCCAGCAGCGTCTTCAGCGCCGCGAGGATCGCCGGCCAGCCCTCGCCGACGTCGCGGATGTCCTGCTCGCCCTGCTCGTCGGCGGTGAACCCGGTGTGCAGGACCTGCAGCTTCACGGCCTCGTCGCCGAACGGGGAGATCGTGAAATCGACGACCGTCGGCGGTCGCCCGGCGGCCTCCTCGGCCCGCCCGGTGAAGGTGTAGGACAACCGGTGCGGCGGCTCGACGGCGAGGATCTTCCCGATGAAGTCCTCGCGGTCCGGGTGGACGGCTTCGAGCGGGCTGCCGACCTGCCAGTCGGAGGTCAGCTCGGCACCGCCCCAGTACTGCATGGTGAACTCGGGCGTGGTGAGCGCGCGGAACACCTGCTCGGCAGTGCTGCGGATGTAGGTCGTGTAGACGTAGCTGCGGTCATTCGTCGAGGTCATCGCGGTCCTCCAGCGCGGCGCGCAGGGTGGTGATCGCCTGCACCCGGCTGCGCTCGAACTTCCCGATCCACCGGTCGTGGATCTCCTGGATGGGCACCGGGTCGAGATGGTGGAGCTTCTCCCGGCCGCGGCGGACGGCGGACACGAGCCCGGCCGACTCCAGCTGGGCCAGGTGCTTGGAGACGGCCTGCCGGCTCATCCCCATCCCCTCGCACAGCTCGCCGAGCGTCTGCCCGCCGCGTTCGTGCAACCGGTCGAGGACGCGCCGCCGGGTCGGGTCGGCGAGGGCCCGGAAGACGGCGTCGACGTCGGTCACGCCGGCAATTATGCAACCAATTGGTTGCTCGTCAAGCGCCGGATCCGTCCCCACGGCTTCTCGCTCGACAGCACCGAGGCGCTCAGCAGCATGACCTGGTGCAGGACCGAGCTGGTGACCAGCGGCCACAGCAGTGACGGGTCCTGCGCGGCGGCGTCGATCCAGCCCGTGTTCAGCACGACCGAACCGACGATCATGGCCAGCGCCAGCACCGTCTTCACGACCACCCAGTAGTGGCGGAACAGTCCCCACGCCGTCCCGAGCCCCAGCGCCGCCCCGGTCAGCACCGTGCCGACCGCGAAGATCGGGATGATCCCGCCGCCGACCACGGCCATGGCCGGCGCGACGAACGCCGCGCCGGCCCCCTGCACCAGCGCGGCAGCCGGGAGCACCAGCATCACCGCGGACAGCCCGGTCCAGCCGACCGCCAGCACGACGTGCGTGCTGCGTACCCAGGACCGGGCCGTCCGCCCGAGCCGGCGCACGGGTGCGGCCCGGCCGGCGACGGTGGTCATCGCAGCTCGTCCGGCACGGCGTCGTCCGGTGACGGCTCGCGCTCGGCCCGTCGCGAGTGGACGAACAGGATCAGTCCGAGCCAGAACGCCGGCCCGATCGGCATGAACAACGGCGCCGGCCCGAACACGGCCGCCGTCAGCAGGAACAGCAGGACGGCCGCGGTGACGCCGGCGTGCACGCCGAGGATCCGCCGGGCCCGTGGGGTGAGCGGCCCGCGCGGTGGACGGCGCGGCCGCGGCGGGGTGGGCAGGCCGGACAGTAGGGGGACGAGTTCGGCGCGGGTGCGTGCGGCGTACGCGGCGGCCTGGCGCTCGTCGGCCTCGTCGAGGGTCAGCCGGCCCTCGGCGGCCGCCTCGCGGATCCGGTTCGTGACGTGCTCGCGCTCGGAGTCCGACGCGAGCACCGCGTCGTCGCCGGGCGGGACCGTCCGCCGCTCCGG
The DNA here is from genome assembly GCF_900115005.1 of Pseudonocardia ammonioxydans. Taxonomy (GTDB): domain Bacteria; phylum Actinomycetota; class Actinomycetes; order Mycobacteriales; family Pseudonocardiaceae; genus Pseudonocardia; species Pseudonocardia ammonioxydans. Next base: position 25,724 of record NZ_FOUY01000032.1, read on the forward strand.
GACCGCGGTGGCGATCGGATCGGTCATGGCCGCCACGGTGGGCCGCGCGGACGCAGCAGGGTCGGTGTCGGCCCGGTCGGTGTCGGCCCGGCTGGTGTCGCCGCGGACAGTGTCGGTCTCGTCGGTACCGCGCCGAACGCCGTCGGCTCGTGCGGCGGTGGTCGGGTCGGTGTCGGTCCGGTGGGTGGTCTCGGGTGTCGTCGTCATGCCGTCGAGCGTGTCCGCCCGGACCTGCCCGGCGCGTCCGTCCGCGGTCGCCGATCCCGCTGCCGCCCGGATGGCAGCACGGCACCCCGGCGTACTCCCCGGGGCGTACGTGACCGGCCTCCCCGCGGAGGGCGCTCGGTGTCGGTGTCCCGGTCTACCGTGACGCCCGTGCTCACCGACCGGCGTCCGGGCTGGTGGGGCGGGTCGTGCGAACCCTCGTCCTGCCGGCGGTCGTCGCGCTGCTCACCGCGGGCGGCACCGCGTTCGCCCAGGGCCGCCGCTGGGGCCCGCCGGACGCGGTGCCACCGGCCGGGATCCCGCTCGACGGCGTGGCCGTCGCGCTGCTGGCGATCGGGCCGCTCGCGCTGGTGTTCCGCCGGGCGAACCGGGTTGCGGCTCTGGCGGTGACGGCCGGCGCCGCCGTCGTCTACCTGGGGCTCGGCTATCCGCCGACGGGCCCGGTCGGGCTCGCGGTCGCCGTCACGATCGTGTCCACCGTCGCCGCGGGGCGCCACCACCGGGCGCTCGTGGTGGTGGTCGCGGCGGCCGTCGTGCTGCTCGGCTGGATGCTGCTGTCCGGGCGGGAGGTGCCGTGGGCGGCGACCGGCCCGGTGCTGGCCTGGCTGGCCGCGCTGTTCGCCGTCGGTGCGCTGTGGCGGGTCCGCCGGGAGCGGATCGAGCAGGCCCGCCGTGCGGCCGAGGAGGAACGGCGTCGCCGTGCCGGGGAGGAGCGGCTGCGGATCGCCCAGGAACTGCACGACGTCCTCGGTCACCACGTCTCCCTGATCAACGTGCAGGCGGGGGTGGCGCTGTTCCTGATGGACGACGACCCGGAGCAGGCCCGCACCGCCCTCACCGAGATCAAGCGGGCCAGCCGTGACCTGCTCCGCGAGATGCGCTCCACCCTGGGCGTGCTGCGGGGGGTGGACGAGCAGGCGCCGCGGCTGCCCACACCGGGCCTGGACCGCCTCGACGCGTTGCTCGACGAGGTCCGGGCGGCCGGGCTGCCGGTGCGGCGCCGGACCGACGGTGCGCCGTGGCCGCTGCCGACGGGCGTGGACCTGGCGGCGTACCGGATCGTGCAGGAGTCGCTGACCAACACCCGCCGGCACGCGGGGGCGGCGGCCGCCGTCGTCACCCTGCGGTACACCCCGGACGGGCTGGAGCTGACCGTGGACGACGACGGGGCAGGCCCGGCCGGGGAGACCGTCGACGGCACCGGGCTGACCGGCATGCGGGAGCGCGCCCGCTCGGCGGGCGGCACCCTGGATGCGGGCCCCGGACCGGAGCAGGGGTTCCGGGTGCGCGCGTGGCTGCCGGTGTCCGGGCCTGTGTCCGGGCCCGGGAACGGACACGAGGAGACGGAACCGGCCCCGCCCCGCGCGACGGCCCCGGAGAACGGGAGGGTGGACCGGTGATCCGTGTGCTGCTCGCCGACGACCAGGCGCTGGTCCGGTCCGGGTTCCGGGCGCTGCTCGGCTCCCAGTCCGATCTCGAGGTCGTCGCCGAGGCCGCCGACGGCGCCGAGGCCGTCGCCGCGGCCCGCCGGCACGCGCCGGACGTGGTGCTCATGGACATCCGGATGCCGGGCACCGACGGGCTCACCGCCACCCGGGAGATCACCGACGATCCCGCCCTGAACGGCACGAAGGTCGTCGTGCTGACCACCTTCACCGACGACTCGTACGTGTTCGACGCGATCCGGGGCGGTGCGAGCGGGTTCCTGGTGAAGGATTCCGAACCGGCCGACCTGATCCACGCCATCCGGGTGGTGCACGGCGGTGAGGCGCTGCTCGCGCCGGGTGTCACCCGCACGCTGATCGCCGAGTTCGCGGCCCGCTCCCGGGGTGGCCCACCCGGCTCGACCCGGCTGGACGTGCTCACCGACCGGGAACGCGAGGTCCTCGCCGAGGTGGCCGCGGGCCTGTCCAACGACGAGATCGCCGCCCGCCTGCACATGAGCCCGACCACGGCGAAGACGCACGTCAGCCGCACGATGACCAAGCTGGACGCCCGGGACCGTGCCCAGCTGGTGGTGCTGGCCTACGAGTCCGGCCTGGTCCGGCCGGGCTGGACCGGACGGGTGGGAGGATCCGGCGGGTGACGACCGTCTTCGTGTTCAACGGCCCGAACCTCAACCTGCTCGGCACCCGCAAGCCCGAGGTGTACGGCACCACGGTGCTCGCCGACGTCGAGGCGATGTGCCGGGACTCCGCCGCGGCGCACGGCCTCGACCTGGACTTCCGGCAGACCAACCACGAGGGCGCGCTGGTCGACTGGATCCACGAGGCCGGGGCGGCGGTGAAGCGGGGCGACGCGCTCGGTCTCGTGCTGAACGCGGCCGCCTACACCCACACCTCGGTCGCACTGCACGACGCGATCGAGGGCGCGGAACTCCCCACCGTCGAGGTGCACATCTCCAACGTGCACGGCCGGGAGACGTTCCGGCACCACTCGTACGTCTCCCCGGTGGCAGCCGGGATCGTGGTCGGGTTCGGGGTCGACGGCTACGCCCTGGCGATCGACGGGCTCGTCCGGAGGTTCCGGCCGCTCCGCTCGGTCTGACGGCGGCCACGGCCGGAACACCCGGGCCTATCCCGCGCGGTTCGCGGGGTCGTTCGGCGGCTCGGCACGCTCAGTGTCGGCGTTCCAGCTCCGGGCGAGCGCGCCGATCTTCTCGGTGAAGTCCTGCGCGGCCACCGGCGGTTCCTCGGCCCGCCCGGCGGCGGCACCGATCAGGAACGCTGTGCGGCCGGCCGCCGCGGGACCGACCCGGTCGGCGACGAGCTCGGTGATCCGTGCGACGGCGTCGAGCCCTTGGCTGCTCTCGACCGTCCCGTGCAGGCCGAGCTCCCGCTCGACCGCGTCCAACCAGGTCTCGATCTGCTCGTGGGTTGCCATACGGACCGGGTTCCCACGATCCGCCGTCCCACTCGTCACCGGACCGCCGCGCACCCCTCGTGCACGGCGGTCCGGGAGGTCCGGTCAGCCCCCGATGGCCGACGGGTCCATCCAGACGAACTCCCAGCGGTGCCCGTCCGGGTCGTCGACGCTGCGGCCGTACATGAAGCCGTGGTCCTGGGTGTCGCCACCCTGGCTGCCGCCGGCGGCCAGACCGGCGTCGGCGAGCCGGTCGACCTCCTCGCGGCTGTCGGCGCTCAGCGCGTTGATCACCTCGCGTGCGGTGCCCGGCGCGGCGACCGAGCCCTGCGTGGTGAACTCGGTGAACCGCTTCTCCGTCATGACCATGGCCACGATCGCGTCGCTGACGACGAACGACGCCGTCTGCTCGTCGGAGAACTGCTCGTTGAGGGTGAAGCCGAGGCCCGAGTAGAACGCCTTGGCGACGTCGAGGTCGGCGACCGGCAGGTTCACGAAGATCATCTTCGGCATCGCGGGCTCCTGGTTCCGTCGGTGCACCGGGCTCTCCGGCGCCGTTCGAGAGGGGAGACCGCGGGCATCCGCGGAACTCATCGCCCACCCGGGAATCCAGCCCCGGCGTCGGGCAGGATCAGCCGCCATGACCGTGAAGTGGGGAGTCATCGGACCGGGCCGGATCGCCGACAGCGTCGTGCCGGACTTCGCGCACGTCCCGGACGCCGAGCTGGTCGCCGTCGCCTCCCGGTCCGCGGAGCGCGGCGCGGCCTTCGCGGCGAAGCACGGCATCGGGCGCGTGCACACCGGCTACCGGGCGATCCTCGAGGACCCGGAGGTCGACGTGCTCTACGTCGCGACCCCGCACCCGCAGCACCGCGGGATCGCCCTGGCCGCCCTGGCAGCCGGCAAGGCGATCATGGTGGAGAAGTCGTTCACGGTGAGCTCGGTGGCCACCCGGGAGGTCGCGACGGCCGCGCGCCGGCACGGGGTCTTCGCGATGGAGGCCATGTGGACGCGGTTCTTCCCGGCCGTCGTCCGCCTCCGCGAACTGGTGGCCGAGGGGGCGATCGGTGAGCTCCGCTCGGTGCAGGCCGACCTCGGCGTCCGCAACCGGACGGCGCCCGACGACCGCTTCTACTCCGCCGAGCTCGGCGGCGGCGCGCTGTTCGACCTCGGCGTCTACGTGATCTCGTTCGCCCAGATGCTGCTCGGCGCCCCGTCGACGGTCGCCGCGGCCGGTGCGCTCGCGCCGTCCGGGGTGGACCTGGAGGAGTCGATCGTGCTCGGCTGGCCCGACGGGCGCAGCGCCGCGCTGCAGGTCAGCCTGCAGTGCGCGATGCCCGGCTCGGCCCGGGTGATCGGCACCGAGGGCTGGATCGAGGTGCCGCCGCGCTTCCACCACCCGGACCGGATCGTGCTGCACCGGCACGGCGCCGACCCCGAGGAGATCGTGCTCCCGGCGACCGGGCGCGGCTACGCCCACGAGCTCGCCGAGGTCACGCACCGGGTCGCCGCCGGGGAGGTGGAGAGCCCGGTGATGCCGCTGGCCGACACGGTCGCCGTCCAGGACGTGATGGCCGCGGTCGCCGACCGGATCGGGATGATCCCGGAGGAGGGACCGGCCACCCTGTGAGGTGGTCGCAATCCGGTGAAGTGTGAGCTACTGATCGGTAGCTTGCTCTTTACCTGGCGCAACGTCAGGTGTAGACCGGGCCGGTGACCGATCTCACTGACTCATCCCCACGCCGGGAGAAGACCTTTCTCGGCCATCCCACCCAGCTCGGGACGCTGTTCGGCGTCGAGATGTGGGAACGCTTCTCGTTCTACGGCATGCAGGCGATCCTGCTGTACTACATGTACACGGTCGTCACCGAGGGTGGCCTCGGCTACGACCCGGGCGTCGCCGCCGGCGTCGTCGGTGCCTACGGCGGGACCGTCTACCTCTCCACGATCCTCGCCGCCTGGGCCGGGGACCGGCTGTTCGGCCCGGAACGGGTGCTGTTCGGCAGCGCGCTCTCCGTCATGGCCGGGCACATCTCGCTGGCCCTGCTCCCCGGGAGCACCGGGCTGGCCATCGGCCTGGTCCTGGTCGCGCTGGGCAGCGGCGGCATCAAGGCGAACGCCTCGACGATGATCGCGATGCTCTACGGCGAGGGCGACGACCGTCGCGACGCCGGGTTCTCCATCTTCTACCTGGGCGTGAACATCGGTGCCCTGGTCGGTCAGCTCCTCACCCCGGTCCTGCAGGAGAACGCCGGATTCCACTGGGGCTTCGGCCTCGCCGCCGTCGGCATGGCGCTCGGTCTGATCCAGTACACGTTCTTCCGGAAGAACCTGCCGCCCGAGGGCAGGATCGTTCCCAACCCGCTGCCGCAGCAGCAGAAGGCACGCTTCGGGGCGATCGGTGCCGTCGCACTCGTCGTGGTGCTGGTGCTGGTGTTCACCGATGTGATCACCGCCGGGCGGCTCGACCTGATCGTCACCGCGATCGTCGCCGTCGCCACCGTCGCGTACTTCTCCCTGATGCTCACCAGCCCGAAGGTGAGCCGGATCGAGCGCCGCCGGGTGCTCGCGTTCCTGCCGATGTGGGTCGCCAGCGCGATGTTCTGGGCGATCTTCCAGCAGATCTTCACGGTGCTGGCGATCTACGCCAAGGAACGGACGGACCGGTCCGTGTTCGGCCTGTTCGAGATCCCGGCCGGGTCGGTGCAGGCGATCGAGCCGTTCTTCGTGGTGCTGCTGGCGGGCGTCTTCGCCACGGTGTGGACGAAGCTGGGGCCGCGCCAGCCGTCGTCGCCGCTGAAGATGGCCATCGGCACGATCATCATCGGGCTCGGCTTCCTGCTGTTCGTCCCGCTGGCCGGTACCGGCGCCAACGGCACTCCGCTGCTCGCGCTGGCCGGCATCCTGCTGATCTTCTGCATCGGCGAGCTGTTCACCTCGCCGGTGGGGCAGTCGCTGTCCACGAAGCTGGCCCCGGAGGCGTTCCGCACCCAGATGGTGGCGCTGTTCTACCTGTCGGTGTCGATGGGCACGGTGCTCGCGGGCGTGCTCGCCGCCTTCTACAGCGCCGAGAACGAGGCGGCGTACTTCGGGATCACCGGCGCCGTGGCGATCGTCGTCGGTCTCGTCGTCGTTGCGATCGTGCCCAAGCTGAAGGTGCTCATGGAGGGCGTCCGCTAGTCCGCGCGACCTCCGTCCAGGGGAAACGCCTGTGGCGTCGAACACGGGTTCGAGGTGTCCCCAGGTGTGCACGCCCCTGTGGACAACTCGTGTGGATCACCGGCGACGGGTGCGCCGGACCGTGGGCCGGTCCATCCCGTCGCCGGTCATCTCCCGGGCGATCCGTACGACGTGCGCGCGGACGTCCGGGTCCAGGTCCGCCGTGCGCAGGGCCAGCAGCTCGAGGATCGATGCCATGCCGAACGCGTACTCGGGGCGGGGCAACACCCCGGCGTAGTGCGCCTGGACCGCGTCGTGCCGCAGTGCCGCCGCGGCGCCGAGCACCGTCTCGCGGTCGGTGCGCAGGGCGGAGAGCCGGCGGCGTTCGTGGGTGTTCATGCTCCCCCGGGGGTCGGGCGGTCGGTACGGGCTCGCCCGGGGGAGCGGGCGCGGGACCAGCGTGCACTCCCGCACCGTCCGGGGCCAGTGGTGTCCCCGAGATGTCGCACACACGTTCGACGTCGTGCGCCCTACAGGGACAGCAGCACCACGGTGAGTACCGACGTCATCGCCCGGCCGTGGTTCGCGACCGTCCACCGGGGTGCGAGCGGGCCCCAGTCCCCGCCGCGCTCGAGGGCCGTGTTGAGCGGGATGTTGACCACGAAGGTCACCACGAAGCCCGCCAGCCCGGCCAGCGCGCCGGCGAGCCGCAACGGGTCCCCGGCGAGCACGGCCGCGACCAGCAGCGCCAGGCACGCGAGGGCGGTCCCGCCGAACAGCAGCCCGAAGACGGGGTTCAGGATCGCCCGGTTCCCCTCCCGCATGGTCGCGGTGGCCTCGTCGGGCGGACGCCGGCGCAGCGCGGGCAGCACCGCGACGGAGAACGCCAGGTAGACCCCGCCGAGCAGGCCGGAGCCGAGGGCGGCGACGGGGGCGAGCACCCCGATCACGACGCGACCCCCGCGGCCCACTCCTCCACGGTCAGGGTGCCGGTGGCGTCCCCGCGCGGGTCGTGCGCGCGCACCCGGCCCGCGTTGAACGCCCGGTTCATCGCCACGTGCAGCCGCGCGGTGTCCGCCGGCATCCCGGCCTGCTGCAGCACCTGCTCCATCTCGGCGTCCGGGAGGCGGACGTAGGACAGGTCCGGGAGGCCCAGTGCCGGGCCGAGCGCGGCGACGACCTCGGGCACCGTCCGGTCGGCCGGCCCCGGGACCTCGACGATCCCCGGTGCGGACGGGGCGAGCAGCGCGGCCGCGGCGGCCCGGCCGACGTCGCGGGTGGCCACCATCGGCAGCGCGACGTGCGGGTCGATCGAGTCCGCATGCACCCCGTGCGCGCGCATGGCCTCGGCGGCCTGCAGGAAGGACTCGAGGAACATGCCCGGCCGCACGGCGGTGACCCGGGCGTCGAGCGTCGCGAGCCGGGCCTCCTGCTCGTGCAGGCTGCCCAGGTACCCGGTCACCGACAGGTCCGGTCCGCCGGGGACCTCGGCGCCGAGCGAGCTCAGCGCGACCACCCGCGGTACCCCCGCCTCGCGCAACGCCGTCACGACCGAGCTCCCCAGCCGGGCCTGGGACGCCGCGTAGCCGGGTGTCGTGGCGTCCAGCGGCAGCAGGACGAACGCGGCGTCCGCGCCGTCGAACGCGCGGCGCAGGAACGCCGTGTCGCCCATGTCGCCGGGCCACGGCTCGGCGCCGTCGATCCGGCCGATGGTGCGGGCGACCGCGCGGACCGGTGTCCCGGTGGCGCGCAGCTCCCGGACGACCTGGCTGCCCACGTTCCCGGTCGCACCCAGAACGGTGATCATGTCGAGCTCCCCTCGTCGGTGTGTGCGATCCATGCTCGACCGACTCCGCAGGACGCAGAAGCACCATCAGTCCACATCTGTTGCTCAATCGTCCACAGCTGGGGATGATCTGTGGACGGCCTGTCATGCTGTCCCCATGCCCGCCGCGCCGCCGTTCCCGGTCGCCGATCCGCTCGGCGAGGCGCTGCACGTGCTGCGGATGGACGGCGTCTTCTACTGCCGCTCCGAGCTCGGCGAGCCGTGGGGGATGACGCTGCCCGCGACACCCGGCTGTCTCTGGTTCCACGTCGTCACCTCGGGTGGCTGCCGGCTGACGGTGGAGAGCGGGGACGGCGGCCGGGGCACCGAGCACGTCCTGCGGCCGGGCGAGCTGGCGCTCGTCCCGCACGGGGCCGGGCACGTGCTGCGCCACGCGCCGGACGCGTTCGCCCCGGACATCCGGTCGATCCCGCACTCGATGCTCGACGGTCGCTACGCCCTGCTGCGGCACGGCGGCGACGGTCCGGTGACCCGGATGGTGTGCGGCGCCGTCCGCTTCGGGCACCCGGCGGCCCGTGAGCTCGTCGAGCGGTTGCCCGGCCTGATCCGGGTCGAGCCCTCACCACGGGGCGACCGCGTCCAGGACACGCTGCGGCTGATCGCGGCCGAGATCGAGGACGGACGGCCGGGCAGCGAGGCGGTGATCACCCGGCTGGCCGACGTGCTGGTCATCCAGGCCGTCCGCGACCGGCTGGAACAGGACGCGGACGCCCGCACCGGCTGGCTCGGCGCGCTGGCCGACGAGCGCATCGGCCACGCGCTCGCCGCGGTGCACCGTGCGCCGGAACGGGCGTGGACGGTCGCGACCCTCGCGGCGACGGCGGCGATGTCCCGTTCGGCGTTCGCGGCCCGGTTCACCGACCTCGTCGGCGAGCCCGCGATGACCTACGTGACGCGGTGGCGGATGCACGCGGCCGTCGACGTCCTGTCGGGGGGCGATGCGACAGTGGCCGAGGTCGCGTACCGGTTCGGCTACCGGTCCGAGGCGGCCTTCGCCCGGGCCTTCGTCCGCGTGGTCGGTGAGCCGGCGGGGCGGGTGCGCCGGCGGGCCGCCGGGCGTGGCCCGGCCGGGCTGGAGGCGTTCGCGACGCCCGGCTGACGACATGCCGGGGGGTCGTACGCATGTTCGACGCAGGGGTGCTACGCTGCATCGACACGTCAGGGGAAGGAGTCGATCCGCTCGTATCGAGCGGTATCGCATCGGAGCTAGACGGCGGTAGGCGACCTCATCGAGCGTGCTCGATGACGGGGTATCGCGCTGTCTCGGTGGAGGGTTAGAAAGTCGTATATACGGCGATCGGACGCCGTTGATGCGTGAGTATCGGTCTGTATCGGATCAGTCCGATACTCCGGTAGAGAGTCGCATCGACGAGTGCCGATCGCTGTATGCCGGTTTCTAGCGCGAACCCGAGACGGCCCGATGTACCGCGATCACCGGGTCCGCTCGGGTTCTCTGCTGCGCTCTACCCGTAGCCGTAGACGCCGGTATGGACCGGAAGCGACGCACCGGGGGTCCGCCGGGCGCGGCGTCACAGATGAGCGAGCTTGTCCGGGTTCCGCACGGCGTAGACGGCGGTGACCAGGTCGGCGTCGTCGACCTCGGCGATCTCCAGCAGGATCGCGGTGTGGACGGTGCCGTCCTCGCGCAGCAGCACGGCAGGCATCCCGTTGAGCACCCCGAACTCCGGCCCGGCGGCGGGCAGCGGCCACCGCGTGAGCCCCACGAGCAGCCGGGCGACCTTGTCCCGTCCGTGGATCGGCCGGAGTGCCGCCGAGGCCTTCCCGCCGCCGTCGGCCAGCTGGACCGCGTCCGGCGCGAGCAGGGCGGCCACGCCCTCGATGTCGCCGCCGAGTGTCGCCTCGACGAACGCCTCGGCGACCCGCCGGGCCCGGTCCGGCGGGACGGTGAACCGCGGCCGCCGCGCCCGCACGTGCTCCCGGGCCCGGTGGGCGATCTGGCGGACGGTGGCCACCGGCCGGCCGAGGGTCCGCCCGATCTCGTCGTAGTCGACGTCGAACGCCTCCCGCAGCACGAAGACCGCCCGCTCGTCCGGCGACAGCGTCTCCAGCACGAGCAGCATCGCCACCGTCATGTCGTCGGTGCGCAGCGCCCGGTCCGAGGCGTCCTCCCCGGTCGGCAGCGGCTCCGGCAGCCACGGGCCCGGGTAGGTCTCGCGGGTCCGGGCGGTGCTGCGCAGCCGGTTCAGCGCCTGCCGGGTGACGGTGCGGGCCAGGTAGGCCCGCGGGTTCGCCACGTCGTCGCGGTCCACGGCGGACCAGCGCAGCCAGCTGTCCTGCAGGACGTCCTCGACGTCGGCGACGCTGCCGAGGATCTCGTAGGCCAGCCGGAACAGCAGCCCGCGGTGCCGGTGGAACTCGGCGAGCGGGTCGGCCGGGGCGTCGGCCGCGGCAACGCCGTCGAGCCGGTCCGGCCCGGCAGCTCCCTCGTGCCGGTCGTGCCCACCCGTGCCGGTCATGCCGCGCGCCCCCGCACCGCTCGCAGCGTGTACCGGACGACCTGCTCCTTGACCAGCGCGCCGGCCCGGCCGCCGACCGTGAGCCGGCGCGGCGCGTCGTGGCTGTCGACGAACTGCACGAGCGCGGCGCCCGGCCCGAGGGCCAGGCACTGGGCCTGGTAGGCGATCGACGCGGCCGGTGCGGTCCGGCCGGCGAGCCCCGCGGTGACCGTCCGCGCCGCCGCCGTACCGAGCGGGACCGCGGCCTGGCAGCTCGCCCGGACGAAGCCGACCCCGGGCGGGGCGGTGATCGCATCCCCGGCACCGACGATCCGCGGATCCCCGACGCTGGTGAGCGTGTCGTCCACGCGCAGCCGGCCCGCGTCGTCGACCGGCAGGCCGCTGCGGCGGGCCAGGTCCGGGACCGCGGGCGGGGTCGCCCAGACCACCAGGTCCGCGCCCAGGTCGGCGGGGCCGGTGACGGTGGTGTGCTCGCGCAGCGAGATCCCCAGCTCGCGCAGGCGGGCCCGGACCCGCTCGCGTCCCCGATCGCCGATCCCGGCGGCGACGTCGGCGTCGGTCACCAGCCGCACCGCGAGCCGCGGCCGGGCGACGGCGATCTCGGTCGCCGTCTCCAGCCCGGTCAGCCCGCCCCCGACGACGGCGACGACCGCGCCGTCGGCCAGCCCGCCGACCGCCGCCCGCAACCGGGTGGCGTCCTCCAGCGTGTCCACCCGGTGACCGCCGTCCGGGGCCGGACCGCCACCGCTGCCCACCGCGTACACCAGGCGATCGAAACGCATCACGTCGCCGTCGTCGAGGGTCACCTCGCCGTCGCCGATCGCGGTGACCCGGGCGGCCCGGGTCCGCACCCGCCGGTCGAGCACGCGGTCCAGCGGGACCGTCGCCGGACCGCTGCCCGCGGCGAGGCGGTGCAACCGGATCCGCTCGACGAACTCCTCCCGCGGGTCGAGCACCGTCACCTCCGCCGCGCCCGTCGCCGCGATCCGGTTCGCCGCGGTCGCGCCCGCGTAGCCCGCGCCGATGACCAGCACCGTCGTTCCCATGATCGTGTCCTCTCCGTCGTCCGTGCGTGTGGGATGAGGACACCGGCCACCGCGGTGGGCGTGACCGCGTGTGCCGTGGCTCACAGCGCGGCGCGTGCCAGGGTGGGCGGATGAGCGGCGTGGCGGTGGTGACCGGGGCGGGATCGGGCATCGGCGAGGCGGTGACCCGGTCACTGCTCGACGCCGGCTGGCGGGTCGCGCTGGCCGGGCGGCGGGCGGACCGGCTCGACGCCGTCGCCGGCGGGCACCCCGGCACGCTGACCGTGGCCACCGACGTGGCCGAGCCGGCGTCGGTGGCGGCACTGTTCGCCGCCGTGCAGGCGCGCTGGGGGCGGCTGGACCTGCTGGTCAACAACGCCGGCACGTTCGGCCCGGGCGGCACCGTCGACGAGATCGCGGTCGAGGACTGGCAGGACACGGTCGCGGTCAACCTGACCGGCTCGTTCCTCTGCGCGCGGGAGGCCTTCGCCGCGATGCGCGCCCAGGAGCCGCAGGGCGGGCGGATCATCAACAACGGCTCGGTCTCCGCGCACGTGCCCCGCCCGGGCAGCGTCGCCTACACCGCGACCAAGCACGCGGTCACCGGGCTCACCCGGTCGCTGTCGCTGGACGGGCGGCCGTTCGGCATCGCCTGTGGACAGATCGACATCGGCAACGCGGCGACCGACATGACCGCCGGTGTCGCGGCCGGGGCCCGGCAGGCCGACGGGTCGGTGCGGCCGGAGGCGACGTTCGACGTGGCGCACGTGGGCGAGGCCGTCCGCTACATGGCGGCGCTGCCGCTGGAGGCGAACGTCCAGTTCCTCACGCTCACCGCGACGACGATGCCGTGGCTGGCCCGCGGCTGAGCGACGGCGTCTCGTTGTGAGACGCGATCACTGCCGCGGAGTGAGAGAATGCCGTGACCCACATCACCCGGGAGGGGCGCGGATGACCCGGACGATGCACGTCCTCCGACTGATCGTGCATGCCCGCTCGCGGCAGCCGGTGCTGCTGCTCGGCGAGGCGGGTGGCGAGCGGTGCGTTCCGGTGTTCCTGCGACCCCCGCAGGCCGAGGTGATCGCGGCGGGCCGCCGGGACGACTCCAGCACCGCCCTCACCCAGGACGTGCTGCTCCCCGTGGTGGAGGCGCTCGGCCGCACCCTGGACGCGGTGGAGATCAGCGATCTCACCGACGGCGTCTACACCGCGGAGCTGGTCTTCGACGACGACACCCGGCTCGCGGTGAAGCCGTCGGACGCGCTGTCCCTGGCCGTGCGGGAGGGCCTGTCGATCGGCATGGCCGAGCACGTGCTCGACGAGGTCGGCCAGCCCATCGAGGAGGTCCTGCCGCCGGACACGACCGACGAGCGCGGGATCGCCGCGCAGGCCCGCGCCGCGACCGGCGGCGTGCCGGCGGAACCACCGGAGGAGCAGCTCCAGCAGTTCCGCGACTTCATCGACGAGGTCTCCCCGGACGACTTCCGGTAGCGCGTGCGTGGTTGTCGCGGCCCGGACCGCGACAACCACTCACGAGCGCGTAGCGCCCTCCAGCTCCGCGTAGCGCCCGTCCCGGGCCAGCAGCGTGGCGTGGTCGCCGCGCTCGACGATCCGTCCGTGCTCCAGCACGAGAATCTCGTCGGCGTCGCGCACGGTCGAGAGCCGGTGCGCGATCACGATCGCCGTCCGCCCGTCGAGGGCCTCGGCCAGCGCGGCCTGCACCGCGGCCTCGGAGGTCGTGTCCAGGCTGGCGGTCGCCTCGTCGAGCACCACCACCCGTGGCCGGGCCAGCAGCACCCGGGCCACCGTCAGCCGCTGCCGCTCGCCACCGGAGAGCCGGTACCCGCGTTCCCCGACGACGGTGCCGAGCCCGTCCGGCAGCGAGGCGACCAGCCCGTCGAGCCGGGCCCGGCGCAGCGCGTCCCACAACTCGGTGTCCGGCGCCTGCGGGGCCCCGATCCGCAGGTTCGCCGCGACCGTGTCGTGCAGCAGGTGCCCGTCCTGGGTCACGAACCCGACCGTGCGGTGCACCGACTCGGCGCTCAGCTCCCGCACGTCCGCGCCGCCGATCCGGACGGCGCCGGTGCCGGTGTCGTAGAGCCGGGCGACCAGCTGCGCGACCGTGGACTTGCCGGCCCCCGAGGAGCCGACCAGTGCGACGGTCCGCCCGGCCGGGACGGTGAACGACACGTCGTGCAGCACCTGCTCGCCGCCGCGGGTGTCCAGCGTCGCGACCTCCTCGAGCGAGGCGAGCGAGACCTGGTCCGCGGTCGGGTAGGCGAACGAGACGCCGTCGAACTCGACGCCCACCGGCCCGTCCGGCACCGCCCGTGCCCCGGGTGCATCGGAGATCATCGGTTTCAGGTCCAGCACCTCGAAGACCCGCTCGAAGCTGACCAGCACGGTCATGATCTCCATCCGGGCCCCGGCGAGCGCGGTCAGTGGCTGGTAGAGCCGGGTCAGCAGCATCGCCAGCGACACGACGTCGCCCGCGGACAGCGCACCGGACAGGGCGAACCCGCCGCCGACGCCGTAGACCAGCGCCACCGCCAGCGAGGACGCCAGCGTCAGCGCCGTCACGAAGACCCACTGCAGCATCGCCGAGCGCACCCCGATCGCCCGCACCCGGCCGGCCCGCTCGGCGAACTCCGCGGACTCCTGGGCCGGACGCCCGAACAGCTTGATCAGCGTGGCGCCGGGGGCGGAGAACCGCTCGGTCATCCGGGTGCTCATGGCCGCGTTGTGGTCGGCGGCCTCGCGTTCCAGCGCGGCCAGCCGGCGTCCCATCAGCCGGGCCGGGACGAGGAACACCGGCAGCAGCAGCGCCGCCAGCACCGTGACCTGCCACGAGATCGCCAGCATCACGCCGAGCGTGAGCAGCAGGGTGACCAGGTTGGACACCACCCCGGCGAGGGTGTCGGAGAACGCCCGCTGGGCCCCGAGCACGTCGGAGTTGAGCCGGGAGACCAGCGCACCGGTGCGGGTGCGGGTGAAGAACGCGACCGGCATCCGCTGCACGTGGTCGAACACCGTCGTCCGGAGCTGGTGGATCAGGCCCTCGCCCAGGTTCGCCGACAGCCACCGGCTCACCAGGCCGAGCCCCGCCTCCAGGACGGCCGCGCCCGCGATCAGTCCGGCGACGGCCGCGAGCACCGGCAGCGGGGCCCCCGAGGTGATCGCGTCGGTGGCGCGCCCGGCCAGGACCGGGGTGACGACGGTGAGGACGGCCCCCGCGGTGCTCGCGACGAGGAACCAGCCCATCCGTCTGCGGTGCGGACGGGCGAGCCGGAGTATCCGGCGGGCCGTCTCGCCCGCGGGCCGGCGCTGCCGACCCGGTTCGTGGGTGGCGCTGTGCATGGCCCGGTAGATGCTCGCGTCCATGTGCCGGACCCTAAGAACTCACGTTCACTTCAGGTCAAGCAGAAGCGGGGGGCTCGTTGAGATCGGGCAGCGTCCACGGCCGGACGACCAGCACCAGCGACAGCCCGGAGAGCCCGATCGCGGCGAACATCGCGGTCCCCATGGCGGTCGCGTCGTTGCCGAGCAGCCCGACCAGCGGCGAGGTCACGGCGCCCAGGCCGAACTGCAGGCAGCCGAGCAGTGCGGCCGCCGTCCCGGCCGTCTCGCCGTGCCGGGCCAGCGCCAGGGCGGGCGCGTTCGGCATGACGAAGCCGGCCGAGAGCAGCAGCGTCCAGACGCCCGCGAGGACGGCCGGGAGCCCGCCGGTCCCGGTCGCCGTCAGCACCGCCAGCGCCAGCCCGGCCAGCACGCCCACGGCGACCGCGCCGCTCATCACCCGGCGCGGCTCCAGGTAGCGCAGCAGCACCGGGTTCAGCTGCGTGCCCACGACCAGCCAGATCGCCCCGGCGCCGAAGGCCACCCCGAACGTCTGCTGGTCCATCCCGAACTGGTCCTGGAAGACGTACGCGGCGCCCGAGACGTAGGAGAACAGCGCACCCATCGCGAGGCCCGCGACGAGGACCAGACCGACGAACGTCCGGTCCCGCAGCAGCATCCCGTAGGTCCGCACGGTGGCGCCGACGCGTGCGCTGCGCCGGCGGGCCGGGGGCAGCGTCTCCGGCAGCCCGGCCGTCACCACGGCCAGCATCACCAGGCCGTATCCGGCGAGGAACAGGAACACCCCGCGCCAGGACACCCAGGTCAGCAAGCCGGCACCGAGCGTCGGCGCCAGCACCGGGGCGGCGCCCATCACGAGCATCAGCCGGGACAGCATGGTCGCGGCCGCACGGCCGGTGAACAGGTCGCGCACGATCGCCAGCCCGACGACCGCACCGGCCGACGCGCCGATGCCCTGCAGCACCCGCAGCACCGTCAGCACCTCGATCGACGGCGCCACCGCCACCAGCGCCGAGGCCAGCACGTGCAGCCCGGTGCCGAGCAGCAGCGGCAGGCGGCGACCGTAGGCGTCGGACAGCGGGCCGATCAGCACCTGGCCCAGCGCGAGGCCGACCAGGGTCCCGGTCAGGGTCAGCTGCACCGTGGTCCCGGAGGCCCCCAGCTCGCTGCCCACCTCCGGCAGCGCGGGCAGGTAGGTGTCGATCGTCAGCGGACCGAGCGCGATCAGCGCACCCAGCACCAGCGCGAGCCGGACCCGGCTCGGCGCCCCGGCACCGGTGTTCGCGGTGTTCCCAGTGCCGACGGTGTTCGCAGTGCTCACCGGTTCCCCCCTCGTGTGGACACGCTCCCGTGCAACCTCACGAGGGGTGACCGGCATTCCGATCCGCACCCACCGATGCGGTGACCGGCCTCACGCGGCCGGTCTCCGGCGGGCGGCGTCAGGCTCCGGCACGGGCGGGCTCGAGCCGCACCTGCACCCACTTCGAGGTCGGGCAGCGGGAGCCCTCGGCGAACGAGTCCAGCGGGACCAGCGGGTTGGTCTCCGGGTAGTACGCCGCGACGCAGCCCTTCGGCGTCGCGTAGGAGACCAGCCGGAAGTCGTCGGCCCGGCGCTCCGAACCGTCGACCCACTCGCTGACCAGGTTCACCCGGTCGCCGTCGGCGAAGCCGAGCTCGCGCAGGTCGGCGGGGGAGATGAACACCACCCGGCGTCCGGAGTGGATACCGCGGTAGCGGTCGTCCAGGCCGTAGATCGTGGTGTTGAACTGGTCGTGGCTGCGCAGGCTCTGCAGCACCAGCCGCCCGGCGGGCAGGGTCGCGACCTGGATCGGGCTGACGGTGAACTCCGCCCGGCCGGACGCCGTCGGGAAGCTGCGGCTGTCCCGCGGGGGGTGCGGCAGCGTGAAGCCCCCGGAACGGGCGACCTTCTCGGCGTAGGCCTCGCAGCCCGGGACGACGCGGCCGATCGACTCCCGGATGCGGCCGTAGTCGCCGGCGAACTCCGCCCACGGCACGGCGTGGTCGTCGCCGAAGGTCGCCCGGGCGATGCCGCAGACGACGTCGACCTCGGAGCGCAACAGCTCGCCGGCCGGCTGCGAGCGGCCGTGCGAGGCGTGCACGGCCGACATCGAGTCCTCCACCGTGACCTGCTGGAGCCGGCCGCCGGTCAGGTCCTTCTCGGTGCGGCCCAGCGCGGGCAGGATCAGCGCGTCGGTGCCGGCGACCGCGTGCGAGCGGTTGAGCTTGGTCGAGACCTGGACGGTGAGCGCGCAGTTCTCCAGCGCCCGCTCGGTGACGCCGGTGTCCGACATGGCCTGCGCGAAGTTGCCACCGAGCCCGACGAAGACCTTCCCGGGGGCGGCGTCCATCGCCTTGACCGCGGCGATCGAGTCGTGGCCGTGCTCGCGGGGCGGCTCGAAGCCGAACTCGTCGCGCAGCGCGTCGAGGAAGCTGTCCGGCATCTGCTCCCAGATGCCCATCGTGCGGTCGCCCTGCACGTTGGAGTGGCCGCGGACCGGGCACAGCCCCGCGCCCGGCTTGCCGATCATCCCCTGCAGCAGCGCGACGTTCACCATCTCCTTGATGGTGTTCACCGCGTTGCGGTGCTGGGTGATGCCCATCGCCCAGCAGTTCACG
Source organism: Pseudonocardia ammonioxydans (assembly GCF_900115005.1). Taxonomy (GTDB): domain Bacteria; phylum Actinomycetota; class Actinomycetes; order Mycobacteriales; family Pseudonocardiaceae; genus Pseudonocardia; species Pseudonocardia ammonioxydans. The sequence goes on from NZ_FOUY01000032.1 coordinate 43,312, forward strand.
ACCCGCTTCGAGCCGGCGATCATGTCCGCGGCCCGCTCGATCTGCGCCCAGTCCAGACCGGTGGCGCGGACGACGGCGTCGCGGTCGAGGTCCGCGACGTGGGCCGCGTACTCGGCGAAGCCGTGGGTGTGCCGGTCGATGAACTCGCGGTCCAGCACGGTGCCGGGGTCGCGCTCCTCGGCGGCCAGCAGCAGGTGACCGAACGCCTGCCACAGCGCGAGGTCGCCGTCCGAGCGGATCTGGAGGAACTCGTCGGCGATCCGGGTGCCGATCCCGGCCATGCCGCGCGCCGTCTGCGGGTTGTCGAACCGGATCAGGCCGGCCTCGGGCAGCGGGTTGATCGCGATGATCCGGGCGCCGTTGCGCTTGGCGATCTCCAGCGCCGAGAGCATCCGCGGGTGGTTGGTGCCCGGGTTCTGCCCGGAGATCACGATCAGGTCGGCCTCGTGGATGTCGCGCAGCGACACCGTGCCCTTGCCGACGCCGATCGACTCCGCGAGCCCGACCCCGGTCGACTCGTGGCACATGTTCGAGCAGTCGGGGAGGTTGTTCGTGCCGAAGGCGCGGACCAGGAGCTGGTAGACGAACGCGGCCTCGTTGGACGCGCGCCCGGAGGTGTAGAAGATCGCGTCGTCCGGCGAGGCGAGCGCCGTGAGGTGCTCGGCGACCAGCTCGAACGCGCTCTCCCAGCTGATCGGCTCGTAGTGCGTGCCGCCGCCCCGGCGGACCATCGGGTGCAGCAGGCGGCCCTGGCTCTCCAGCCAGTGCCCGGTGCGGGTCTTCAGGTCCTCGATCGAGTGCTGGGCGAAGAACTCCGGGGTGACCTGCCTGCGGTCGCCCTCCCAGGCGACGGCCTTGGCGCCGTTCTCGCAGAACTCCGCGGTGTGCCGCTCGCCCGGCGCGGGGTCCGGCCAGGCGCAGCTCATGCAGTCGAAGCCGTCGACCTGGTTGAGCGAGAGCAGGTTGCGGGCGGTCTTGACCAGGCCCTGCTCGGCGAGCGAGCGGCGCATCGAGATCGCGACGGCCTTCGCTCCGGCCGCGGACGTCTTCCGGTCGGTGACGCGGAGCTCGGACTCCGCGTGATCGACGGAGTGGTCGACCGAGTGGGGGATCGGGGACACGGGCACCTCACCTGCGCTGGCATCGCCGTCGGGGAACGGCCTTCGACACGATCGAGCCTAGGCAGGTCGCGACGTGGACGTCCGCCCGACCGGCGGTGGATCGGCTCACACCGGGATGCCACCGCCGGTGCGGTGCTCAGGCCGCGCCGCGGTGGCTGCCCGCGATCTGGCGGGTGGCGACGCTGATCCGGTTCCAGGCGTTGATGGTGGCCACGGTGGTCACGAGCAGGGCCAGCGCGTGCTCGTCGAACACGGCGGCGGCCTCGTCCCACACCTCGTCGGGTACCGCGTCGGCGCGGTCGGCCAGCCGGGTCATCGACTCGGTCAGTGCGAGCGCGGCCCGTTCCTCGCGGGTGAACCACGGCGCCTCCCGCCAGGCAGCGACCGCCATCAGGCGCTCGGTGCGCTCCCCGTGCTCGAGCGCGTCGTGCGAGTGCATGTCCACGCAGAACCCGCACCCGTTGATCTGGCTGGCACGCAGCCGGACGATCTCCTGGATCGGGACCGGGAGGACGTCGGGGTCGCGGGTGGACCGCTCCAGTGCGGACAGTGCCCGGTAGCTCTCCGGCACGTGCGAGTACGGCTTCGGCATGCGCGGTTCCATGGGCGGTTCCTCTCGGTCGGGATGGGCGCTGGTCGCGCTCCGCTCAGGCGGTGAGTGCGTCCCGGACGCGGTCGGCCGCGCCGGGGGTGTGCCGGAGGACGTCGTCGGAGACGTCGGCGAGCGATCGTGCGGCGAGCTCGCGGCGCCAGGCCAGCTCGGCCCGGCGCATGCTCAGCGAGATCGCACAGGTGTCCGGATAGTCCGCCCCGGGGTCGCCGCCGGGGCCGGCGGCGAGGATCGAGGTGCAGCGGAACGCGTCCTCCGGGCCCTCCAGGGCGACGACGACGTCGAGCAGCGACACCTCACCCGGCGGGCGGGCCAGCCGGAAGCCGCCCCGCGGGCCCGGGACGGACTCGCAGAGCCCGGCCCGGACCAGGGCCTGCAGCTGCTTGTTCAGGTAGGCGGGCGGCAGGTCGTACAGTGCGGCGAGCCGGGACGCCGGGACCGGCGTGCCGGTCCAGGCGAGGTTGAGACAGCAGTGCAGCGCCCACTCGACGCCCTGGCCCATCCGCATGATCTGGACACTACATATCCAGGATGTCTGGTGTCCAGGTTATTTCCCGGGTGCGGGGGCCCACGCCTCGTCGTCGAGCATCGGGCAGGCCAGCCGGTTCTCCGGGATGCCGAACGCGTCGACCAGCGTCCGCGCATACGGCCGCAGCTCGCCGCACAGCTCGTTCACCAGCGGCCGGACCGACCGGGCCTCGGCCGCGGTGAGCCGGCCGGTCTGCAGGTACCAGGCACGCTCGCGGTCGATCACCGAGAGCACGTGCAGGTCGTACACGCGTTCCAGCAGCGCCCGCACCCCCGGCTCGCGCACCGCCTCGACCGCCTCCCGGAACGACGTCTCGACCAGCACGTCGACGTGCGCGCGGGCGGCGACCAGCAGCAGGTCCTGCGCGTCGTTGAACACCGCGAACTCGTCGTTGCCGGTGCGCAGGGCCGGGGCGAGGTGCCGGACCGCGGTGGCCAGGGTGTCGGCGCGCCGGGTCTCGAGCAGCGTGCGACGGCGCCCGCGGTCGGTCAGGTCGAGCCCGCGCCACGGCAGGCGCCGGGCCAGCGAGGCCGCGCCGGTGCGCTCGGCGAGCACCCCGGCCAGCTGGCGCCCCGCCAGCGGCGCGATCTGCAGCGGGTTCCCCTTCTTGATCGTCCGGCCGTAGTCGGCCAGCAGCTCCTTGGCCAGCAGCTGCAGCAGCACGGTGTTGTCGCCCTCGAAGGTGGTGAACACGTCGGTGTCCGCCTTCAGTGCGGGCAGCAGGTTCTCCTCCAGGTAGCCCGCGCCGCCGCAGGCCTCCCGGCAGGTCTGGATGGTGTGCGTGGCGTGCCAGGTGGCGACCGCCTTGATCCCGGCCGCCGACTGCTCCAGGGTCCGCTGCTCGCGGGCGCCCGCCGGGCCGGAGCCGGGGGCCTGGATCGCGTGCATCCGCGCCACCAGGTCGTCCTGGGTGAAGTGCAGCGCGAACGTCGTCGCCAGTGCGGGCAGCAGCTTGCGCTGGTGGGCGAGGTAGTCGAGGACGGCGATCTCCTCGCCGGTGGACGGGTCGGAGAACTGGCGGCGCCGCTCGCCGAACCGGACGGCGAGGGCCAGCGCCTTCTGCGCCGCCCCGCCCGCACCACCCGCGACGCTGATCCGGCCGCGGACCAGCGTGCCCAGCATGGTGAAGAACCGCGCGGTCCCGTTCTCGATCGGCGAGGAGTACGTGCCGTCCTCGGCGACGCCGGCGAACCGGTCGAGCAGGTTCTCGCGCGGGATCCGCACCTGCTCGAAGCTCAGTCGTCCGTTGTCGACGCCGTTGAGGCCGGCCTTGCGGCCGTCGTCGCCGATGATGACGCCGGGCGCCGGGCGGCCGTCGGCGTCGCGGATCGGGACGAGGAACGCGTGCACTCCGGGCCGGTGCTCGCCGGTGATCAGCTGGGCGAACACCACCGCCATCCGCCCGTCGCGGGCGGCGTTGCCGATGTAGGTCTTGCGGGCCTGCGGGTACGGCGTGTGTACGACGAACTCGCGGGTCGCGGGGTCGTAGGTCGCGGTGGTGTGCAGGTGCTGCACGTCCGACCCGTGCCCGGCCTCGGTCATCGCGAAGCAGCCGAGCAGGTCGCCGTCGATGATCGGGCGCAGGTACCGCTCGTGGTGCCGCTCGGTGCCCAGTACCTGCACCGCGCCACCGAACAGTCCCCACTGGACCCCGGCCTTGACCAGCAGCGACAGGTCGCCGTAGGCGAGCATGGCGAACGCGGTGACCACACCGCCGACGTCGCCGTCGCCGCCGACGGACGGGTCGAAGCCGCTCTGCGGGCGCCCGGACGCGGTGAGGACCTTGAGCGCGTCGGTGATGCGCGCGCGGTACTCGGCCGAGGACAGGTCCGGGTCCGGGTGCAGCTCGGCCGCGGCGAGCTGCTCGCGGGTCTCCTGGCGGACGTGGGCCCACCGGCCGTCGACGACGGTCCGCAGGGCGTCCGCGGGGATCGCGCCGGGAGCGGGCAGGGTGTGCCGGGTCATGATCGAACCTCCTGCGCGTGCGGGGCCAGTCCGGACAGCCCGGACCAGGCCAGATCGGTGAGGTGGGCGGTGAGCCGGTCGCGGGAGGTGCCGTCCGGGCGGGCCAGCCAGTCGTCGGCGGCACCCCGGACCAGGCCGACGATCGCGTGCCCCCAGATCCGGGCGACCGGTGTCCCGCCGGCGCCGGACGGCGCGGGCAGGTAGCCGGCGATCGCCCCGGCGACCTCGTCGCCGATCACCGTGACCAGGTCGTTGACCGGGTCGGTGCCGGAATCGGCGGCGTCACCGGTGCCCCGGCGCCCGCCGTGGCCCTGGGCGAGCAGCGGCCGGTGCACGACGAAGCGGTACAGCTCGGGATCGCTCTCGATCAGCTGCAGGTAGGCGTCGATGCCGGCGGCGACGGCGGCCCGCGGTCCGTGTGCGGGGTCGGCGAGCGCGTCCGCGGTGGCGCGGCGCACCTCGGCGAGCAGGACCCCGGCCACCGACTCGCAGATCGCGGTGTAGAGGCCGGTCCGGTCGCCGAAGTGCCGGTAGATCACGGTCTTGCTGGTGCCCGCCGCGGCGGCGATCTCGTCCATGCCGAGTCCGGCGCCCTGGCGGCGGATCGCCCCGATGGCGGAGCCGACGAGCTGGACCCGCCGCTGCTCACGGTGCGCGTCCCACCGGCTGTCGCGCCTGTCCCGTCCCACCTTCACGGCACCAACAGTACCGTGTACCTTGGGTATCGGCTACTCGGTGGTAGTGCCGGACCGCAGGAACCATGCTCCGCCCGCCGGCGACCGCGCGCAGCGTCGTCGTCGCCGGTGCTCCGGAGCGGGACCGACCCCAGGAGGACGACCCATGCCAGCCAGTCCCCGGCGCGCCGCCGTCATCGGCGGCAACCGGATCCCGTTCGCGCGGGCGAACCGGGCCTACGCGAACGCGACCGACCTCGACATGCTCACCACCACACTGGACGGTCTGGTCGCCCGCTTCGGCCTGGCCGGTGAGCGGCTCGGCGAGGTCGTGGCCGGAGCGGTCCTCAAGCACTCGCGCGACTTCAACCTCACCCGCGAGGCCGTCCTCGGCTCCCGGCTGGCCCCGGCGACCGCGGCCTACGACGTGCAGCAGGCCTGCGGCACCGGCCTGCAGGCCACGATCGCGGTGGCCAACAAGATCGCCCTCGGGCAGATCGAGTCCGGAGTGGCCGGTGGGGTGGACAGCGCGTCCGACGCCCCGATCGCGCTGAACGACGACCTGCGCCGGGTGCTGGTCAAGCTGAACGCGGCCCGGAGCACGACCGAGCGGCTCGCGCTCGTCGGGCAGCTGCGGCCGGGCCAGATCGTCCCGGAGATCCCGCGGAACGCGGAGCCGCGCACCGGGCTGTCGATGGGCGAGCACGCGGCGCGCACCGCGCTCGAGTGGGGCATCGGCCGCACCGAGCAGGACGAGCTCGCCGCGCGCAGCCACCGCAACCTGGCCGCCGCCTACGACCGCGGCTTCTTCGACGACCTGCTCACCCCGTACCTCGGGCTCACCCGCGACGACAACCTGCGTCCGGACTCGTCGGCGGACAAGCTCGCGACGCTGAAGCCGGTGTTCGGCAAGGGACCGGACGCGACGATGACGGCCGGCAACTCCACCCCGCTGACCGACGGTGCCGCGCTGGTGCTGCTCGGGTCCGACGAGTGGGCCGCCGAGCACCGGTTGCCGGTGCTGGCGCACGTGGTGGACGCGGAGACCGCGGCGGTCGACTACGTGCACGGAGGCGGAGCTCGCGGAGCCGACCATCGGCACAGCACTGACGGTCTTCTGACTGCCGGGGTGTTCGCGGTGCCGCGGCTGCTGGAGCGCCACGGCCTGTCGCTGCAGGACTTCGACCTCTACGAGATCCACGAGGCGTTCGCCTCGGTCGTGCAGGTGCAGCGCCGGGCCTGGGAGGACGCACGGTTCTGCCGGGAGCGGCTGGGCCGCGACGGCGCCCTCGGAGCGATCGACGACGGCCGGCTCAACGTCGCCGGTTCCTCGCTCGCCGCCGGGCACCCGTTCGCCGCGACCGGCGGGCGGATCGTCGCGACCCTGGCGACGCTGCTGCGCGAGAGGGCCGACTCCGAGAAGACCGACCAGCGCGGGCTCATCTCGATCTGTGCCGCCGGCGGCCAGGGCGTCGTCGCGATCCTGGAGACGAAGGCATGACCGGCAACGATCTTCTGGCGACCCTGTCCAACACCCCGATCGCCCGGCAGCTCGGCGTGCCGACGGTGCCGGCCCTGCGCCGGCACCGCCCCGGCGACCCGCTGCTGGCCGGCCCCGTCCTCGTCGCGTCCGCCGGGACGGGCCGGTTCGCGACGCCGGTCGCGGCGTTCGTCGAGGAGCACGGGCAACCGGCGGTGAGCGAGCCGGCGGAGGAGACGCTGCACGGCGTCGTCGTCGACCTGTCCGGCGCGACCACGCTGGCCGACCTCGCGGCGGCCCAGCAGATCCTCACCCCCGCCGTGCGCCGGCTCGGGCCGTCCGGCCGGCTGCTGCTCATCGGGGCCGAGCCGGCCGAGGCCGTGGCCTCGGCCGGTGCCGAGGCGGCGGCGGTAGCCCAGGGGCTCGACGGGCTGGTCCGTTCGATCGGCAAGGAGCTGCGGGCCGGGGCGACGGCGAACCTGCTCGTCGCGGCGGAGGCCACCCCGCCCGCCGCCCTCGACTCGTCGCTGCGGTTCTTCCTGTCCGCCCGCTCGGCCTACGTCGACGGCCAGGTCGTGCACGTCGGGACGCCGGTCGGCACCCCGCAGGAGCCGGCCGAGGTCGACGACCCCCGTGCCGAGGAGCGCCCGCTCGCGGGGCGGACCGCCGTGGTCACCGGCGCCGCCCGCGGGATCGGTGCCGCGGTCGCCGACACCCTCGCCCGGGACGGCGCGACGATCGTCGCCGTCGACGTCCCGGCGGCCGGGGAGGGCCTGGCGGCGACCGCCAACCGCACCGGCGGGACCGCGCTGCAGCTCGACATCACCGCCGACGACGCACCGGAGCGGCTGCTGAGGCACCTGGCCGAGCGGCACGGCGGCGTCGACCTCGTGGTGCACAACGCCGGCATCACGCGGGACAAGCTGCTCGCCAACATGACCGAGGACCGCTGGAACGCGGTGCTCGCGGTCAACCTGGGCGCCCAGCTGCGGATCAACGAGGCACTGCTCGCCGCGGGCTCCCCGCTGCACGACGCCGGCCGGATCGTCTGCGTCTCGTCGCAGTCCGGGATCGCGGGCAACCGCGGCCAGACCAACTACGCCGCCTCCAAGGCCGGGGTGATCGGGATGGTCCGGGCGCTCGCACCGCGGTTCGCCGGGCGCGGGGCCACGATCAACGCTGTCGCGCCCGGGTTCATCGAGACCGAGATGACGCAGACGATGCCGCTGGGCACCCGCGAGGCCGGGCGCCGGGTCAACTCGCTGCGCCAGGGCGGGCTCCCGGTCGACGTCGCCGAGACCATCGGCTGGCTCGGCCGGGCCGAGTCCGGCGGGCTGAACGGGCAGGTCGTGCGGGTGTGCGGCCAGTCGATGCTGGGGGCCTGAGATGGCGGTCACCGAACTGCACGGCGCCCCGTCGCTGGGCCCGCTCTACGCCTCGGCCGCCGTCGGGGCCGTGCTCCCGGGGCGGGCGACGACCCTGCCGGACACCGAGCTGGTCCGCCGCGGGGTCACCGTCGACCCGGGACACTTCGCCGACTACGCCCGCGTCTGCGGGTTCCGGGTCGGGGCCGCGCTGCCGGTGACCTACCCGCACCTGCTCACGTTCGGCCTCCAGGTCGTGCTCATGGCCGGCCGGTCGTTCCCGCTGCCGCTGCCCGGGCTCGTGCACCTGGCGAACCGGATCACCGTGCACCGGGCGATCGCGCCGTCGGAGAACCTCGACGTGCGGGTGTGGGCGGAGCGCTTCACCGCGCACCCGAAGGGTGCCCGGGTCGACCTGGTCGGCGAGGTGGCGGCGTCCGGCGAGCCGGTGTGGGAGGGGCGCAGCACCTACCTCGCCCGCGGGGCGTCCGCGCCCGGCGATCCCGGCGGCGGCAGTGGCGACGGTGACGGCGGTGACGAGGTTGCCGAGCCCTCCGAGCCCGCCGTGCCGACCGGACCGGCGAGCGCGCTGTGGCGGCTCCCGGGCGACCTCGGTCGCCGCTACGCCGCCGTCTCCGGGGACGTGAACCCGATCCACCTGTACCCGCTGACGGCGAAGGCGATGGGCTTCCCGCGGGCGATCGCGCACGGCATGTGGACCGCGGCCCGGGCCGTCGCGGCCCTCGAGGGGCGCCTCCCCGACGCGTTCACCTACGACGTCGTGTTCCGCAAGCCGCTGCTGCTGCCCTCGACCGCGGAGCTGGTCACCGCGCGCGACGACGACGGCGGGTGGCGGGTCGCCGTCCGCGGTGCCCGCGACGCGGAGCGGATCCATCTCGTCGGCCACGCCGGTCGATAGCAGTGCGCACGACCCGGCCGGGTGGACAGGGTCCGATCGCCCGGTCGGGTGGTTCTGAATCGGTTCGCGTGCCGGTACAGCAACGCCGGGGCGGTGACGGACGTCCACCCCTGTGTCCACCATTCGTCATCCGACAGTCGAGAGGGGGTCACGCATGAACGCCACGACCGACGACACCGCCGTCTCCGCCGAGGTGGAGGAGCACGAGGACGAGTCGCACATCGTCCGCGGGCTGGACTGACCGGCGGGCCGGGCCGACCGCGGACCGATCGCGGGCCGGACCGGAAGGCCGCACCACGCAGGCTCGCCCGGCGACGGTGGAACCCCACCGGGCCCGGGGCAGGCACGGGGTAGCGCAGAACCTCGATCAGGCGCTGCGCCGCCCGTCGTCGTGGGGTGCCGACCGGCTCACGGCCGCACGCACCGGCCGGACGCCTAGGGTGACCGACCATGCTGGTCGAACGCATGCGCCCGTTCACCTCCACGATCTTCACCGAGATCTCCCGGCTCGCCGCCGAGACCGGGGCGATCAATCTCGGTCAGGGGTTCCCGGACACCGACGGGCCCGCGTCCCTGCTCGCGGACGCCGCCGCGAACATCACCGAGCGCGGGGTGAACCAGTACCCGCCCGGCCCGGGCGCGCCGTCGCTGCGCCGGGCCGTCGCCGACCACCAGCGCCGCTTCTACGGGCTCGACGTCGACCCGGCCGACGTCGTCGTCACCACGGGCGCCACCGAGGCCATCGCGGCCACCCTGCTCGGGCTCTGCGAACCGGGCGACGAGGTCGTGGCCTTCGAACCGACCTACGACTCCTACGCCGCATCGGTCGCGCTGGCCGGCGCGACCCTGCGGCCGGTGACCCTGCACCCGCCGCACTTCGGGTTCGACGACGACGAGCTCGCCGCCGCCTTCTCCGACCGCACCCGGGTGGTGCTGGTCAACACCCCGCACAACCCGACCGGGGCCGTGTTCACCCGCGCGCAGCTGACCCGGATCGGGGAGCTCGCGGTCGCGCATGACGCCGTCGTCGTGACCGACGAGGTCTACGAGCACATGACGTTCGACGACGCCGAGCACATCCCCATGGCAACGCTGCCGGTGCCCGGGCTGGCCGAGCGCACGCTGACGATCTCCTCGGCCGGCAAGACGTTCTCGGTGACCGGCTGGAAGGTGGGGTGGGTGCACGGCCCGCCCGAGCTGGTCGCCGCCCCGCGGGCGGTGAAGCAGTTCCTCACCTTCCACGGCGGGGCCCCGCTGCAGCCGGCCGTGGCGAACGCGCTGGCCCTCGGCGACGACTTCTACGCCACGGCCGCCGCCGACCTGACCCGCAAGCGCGACCTGCTCTCGGCCGGCCTGCGCTCGGCCGGGTTCGACGTGCTCACCGCCCGCGGCACCTACTTCGTCGTGGCCGACCCGCGCCCGCTCGGCTTCGACGACGGGGTCGATCTCGCCTGGAAACTGCCCGAGCTGTGCGGGGTCGCGGCCGTGCCGGTGTCGGTGTTCTGCCAGTCCGCCGCGGCGGTGGCGGCGACCCGGCCGCTGGTGCGTTTCGCGTTCTGCAAGCGCGACGAGGTGCTCGCCGAGGCGGCCGACCGGCTGACCGGGCTGCGCGGCTGAGCGGCCTGCCCTCACCCGTCCGGCCTAGAATCCGCGATCATGACGGAGGAGCGGCAGGCCCGGCCGGGACGCCCGGTCGTCGGCCTGCCGGCGCGGGCCCTGATCGCGTCCGTGGTCGTCACCGCGAACGTGGGCGGGGCGTCGGTCGTGCTGGCGATCGCGGCGTTCGTGCTGCCCCGCGGGCAGCTGCTCGACGCCGCCGGGATCCGGCTGGTCAACCTGGCCGTGCTGGGGGGCTACCTGCTGGTGGCGATCCCGCTCGGCATCGGGCTCGGGCGGCGCACGCTCACCCTGCGCCGCTCGACGTCCGACGTGGACCAGGCGCAGCGACACCTGGTGCTCGCCGCGCCGGCGCGGATCAGCCGGATGATCGCCGTCCTGTGGCTGCTGGCCGCGGTGCTGTTCTGCCTGCTCAACCTGCGCTACTCCGGGCGGCTGGCGTTCTCGGTGACCGCGACGGTCGCGATCGGCGGCGTCACCACGTGCGCGCTGTCCTACCTGCTCGTCGAGCGGATGCTGCGCCGGGCCGCGGCCCGGGTGCTGTCCGGCCGCCCGCCCCGGCGGCGCCGGCTGGTCACCGGCGTGATGCTGCGCTCGGTCGGGTTCTGGGTGGTCGGGACCGCGGTCCCGCTGTCCGGGGTGATGCTGGCCGGGCTGGTCGCGCTGGTCTACGGCGACACCTCCCCGACCCAGCTCGCGGTGGCGATGCTGGTGCTGGGCGGTGCGGCGCTCGGCTCCGGGCTGCTCACCACGATCGGCGCCGCCCGGGCCATCGCCGACCCGGTGCTGGCCGTGCGCCGCGCGCTCGCCCGGGTGCAGGACGGCGACCTCGACGTGCGCGTGCCCGTCTACGACAACACCGAGCTCGGTCAGCTGCAGGCCGGGACGAACGGCATGGTCGAGGGCCTGCGCGAGCGGGACCGGCTGCGGGACCTGTTCGGCAGGCACGTCGGCCGCGACGTCGCCGAGGCCGCCGCCGCGCGGTCCGGGGAGATCCGGCTCGGTGGTGAGGTGCGCCCGGTCGCGGTGCTGTTCGTCGATCTCGTCGGGTCGACGATGATGGCCGCCCGCCGCCCGCCGGAGGAGGTCGTCGCCCTGCTCAACCGGTTCTTCGGCGTGGTCGTCGAGTGCGTCGAGCAGTCCGGCGGGTGGATCAACAAGTTCGAGGGCGACGCCGCCCTGGCGATCTTCGGGGCGCCGCTGGACCTGGACGGCGCCCCCGCCGCCGCGCTCGCCGCCGCCCGCCGTGCCGGGCACCGCCTCGCCGCGGAGATGCCCGAGATCGAGGCCGGGATCGGTGTCTCGGCGGGCGACGCCGTCGCCGGCAACCTCGGTGACCCGCGCCGGTACGAGTACACCGTCATCGGCGACCCGGTGAACGAGGCCGCCCGGCTCACCGACGTCGCCAAGTCGGTGCCCGGCCGGGTCGTCGCCGCCCAGCGTGCGGTCGACGCCGCCGGCGCCGAGGCGGCCCACTGGCGTGCCGACGACACGGTCACGCTGCGCGGCCGGGACGAGCCCACCGCGGTCTGGGTGCCCGTGAGTGGTTACCGCGGCCCTGACCGCGATAACCACTCACGGGCGGGTGACGGGATCGGCGGGGGTCGGGCAGGATGACGCCATGAGCAGCGCCGCCTCCGGGTTCAGCGAGCAGACGACCGCCGCGATCACGCGGGCCCGCCGGCATTCGATCGGTGACCTGCTGCACCGCACGGCGAAGCGGTACCCGGGCAAGGTCGCGGTCGTCGACGCCGGTGCGCGGTGGAGCTTCGCCGAGTTCGACGCCGCGGTGAACCGCTGCGCGGCCGCGCTGGCGGGGCAGGGCCTGGTCAAGGGGGACCGGCTTGCGCTGCTGTCGCACAACTGCCGCCAGTTCGGCGTCCTGACGTTCGCGACCGCGCGTCTGGGCGTCGTGCTCGTGCCGGTGAACTTCATGCTCGGGCCGGAGGAGATCGCCTACATCCTCGACCACTCGGGGGCGAAGGCGTTCGTCGCCGAGGACGCGCTGGTGCCGGTCGCGGAGAAGGCGCTGGCCCAGTCCGCGGACCCCGCGACGATCCGCGGGTCGATCGCGCTGTCCGGGCAGGCCCCGGCCGGCGGCTGGGCCGACGTCGACACCTGGATCGACGGGGAGGGCGACCCGGGCCAGCCCGACGTGCACGTCGGCGACGACGACCCGCTGCGCCTGATGTACACCTCCGGCACCGAGTCGCGGCCCAAGGGCGTCATGCTGCCGTCGCGTTCGCTGATCACCCAGTACGTCAGCTGCATCGTCGACGGCGGGATGACCCACGACGACGTCGAGCTGCACTCGCTGCCGATGTACCACTGCGCGCAGCTGGACTGCTTCTTCTCCGTCGACGTCTACCTGGGCGCGACCAGCATCATCCTGCCCGCCCCGGACCCGGCGACGGTGCTGGCGACGATCGAGCGGGAGAAGGTCACCAAGCTGTTCTGCCCGCCGACGGTGTGGATCTCGCTGCTGCGCCACCCGGACTTCGACTCGACCGACCTGTCCAGCCTGCGCAAGGGCTACTACGGCGCCGCCGCGATGCCGGTGGAGGTGCTGCAGGAGCTGTCCCGGCGGCTGCCGAACGTGTCGCTGTGGAACTTCTACGGCCAGACGGAGATGTCACCGCTGGCCACGATCCTGCGGCCGGAGGAGCAGATCGAGCGGGCCGGGTCGGCGGGCCGCGCCTCGCTCAACGTCGAGACCCGGGTGGTCGACGAGGCCGGCGAGGAGCTCCCGCCCGGCGAGATCGGTGAGATCGTGCACCGTTCCCCGCAGGCGACGCTGGGCTACTACAACGACGAGGAGAAGACCGCGGACGCGTTCGCGGGCGGCTGGTTCCACTCCGGCGACCTGGGTGTGATGACCGAGGACGGCTACCTGTCGGTCGTCGACCGCAAGAAGGACATGATCAAGACCGGTGGGGAGAACGTCGCCTCCCGCGAGGTCGAGGAGGCCGTCTACCTGCTCGAGGGCGTCGCCGAGGTGGCGGTGTTCGGGGTCAGCCACCCGCACTGGATCGAGGCGGTGACCGCGGTCGTCGTCCCGAAGGAGGGGGTGACGCTCACCGAGGAGCAGGTGCACGCCCACGCCCGGGAGAAGCTGGCCGGTTACAAGCGGCCCAAGTACGTCGTGTTCGCCGAGGCGCTGCCGAAGAACCCGAGCGGCAAGATCCTCAAGCGGGAGCTGCGCACCGAGCACGCCGGCATCGCCGACCGGGAGGCCTGAGCGGGGCCCGCTCAGGCCGGCGCGACGACGAACTCGGCCTCGACGGCGGCCCGGACGGTGATGTCGTCGGGGGCGAGCAGCGCGCCCAGCCCGTCGTCGGACTCGGGTGCGGCGCCGGCGGGCGCGGCGGCGAAGGCTCGCGCCGCGACCGGGGCGGGCCGCGTGTCGAGCAGCCCGACGTCGGCGATCGACCGGGCCGAGACGGTGCCGAGGTCCAGGGCGTCGGCGTAGTCCTGGGCCCGGGCGAGGGCCTGCCGCAGTGCCTCCTGCCGGGCCACCCGCTCGACCTCGCGGCGGTGCTCGCCGGACAGGTCCCAGTCGATCCCGCGGACCCCGACGTTCTCCAGCGCTCCCAGCTGGGACAGCCAGCCGCCGAGCCGGGCGACGTCGTCGAACTCCACCGCCAGCGACACCGACGCGTGGTGCACCGGCGGCCGCGGGCGGCCCTTGTGCGAGGGGTGCTGCACCGACGTGCGGACCTGGTCGACGACGTAGCGGCGCACCGGCCCGGCGTCCGGGTCGTGCCAGGCCCGGACGTCGGCGAGCACCGTGCCGCAGTCGGCCTCGACCCGCGCCCGCACCGGCCCGGGCTCGGACCCCTGCGCGCGCACCACCACCCGGGCGGTGCCGCGCTCGGCGGGGACCTCGCGCTCGTACTCGCCCCGGACCCGGATCACGACCTCGTTCACACCGACGACGCTAACCCGTGAGCGCCGGTCAGTCGGTGATCCCGTACAGACGGATCTTGCGGTAGAGGGTGGAGCGGGCCAGCCCGAGCGCACCGGCCGCGGCCACCCGGTTGCCGCCGGCGTCGCGCAGCGCCGCGACGATCGTGTCCCGCTCCGCCTGGTCGACCGCGCGCAGCGAGCTCCGCGGGACGCTCTGGCAGGACTCGGGCAGGTCGGAGGGCTCGATGCTCCCGACCGGGCGCCGGGCGAGCGCACCGGTCAGTGCCTCGCGCAGCTCGGCGACGTTGCCCGGCCAGGTGTGGCGGGCCAGCACCCGGTGCGCGGCCGGGGACAGCCGGACCTCGCGCTGCGGGGCCAGCTCGGCCAGCAGGGACTCGGCCAGCTCGGGCAGGTCCGCGGAACGGTGGCGCACCGGGGGCACCGTCGCCGACCACCGGAACCGGTCGAGCAGCGCGCCGTACGCGGGCCCACCCACGGCGTCGTCGGAGGCGGTCGCCGCGATCCGCAGCGGCCGGCCGGGCGGCCGCGGGTCGTCGAGCGCCGCGCTCAGGGTCTCGAGCGCCGCATCCGGCAGCCGGTCGACGTCGCGCAGCACGAGCAACCGGTCCGGGTCCGGGTTGCGGATCACGTCCGCCACCGGCCCGGGCGCGTCCGTCAGCTGCTCCGAGCCGACAGCCAGGACGTTCCCGGGGCCGTGCAGCTCGCCGTCGGTGTCGGTCAGCATCCGGCAGCGGCCCGACCCCGGCTCGCCGAGGACCAGCACCGCCGTCGGCGACTCCGCCAGTGCCCCGGCAACCGTGGCCCGGGCCGCCCGCCACGCCGGGGCACGGCTGGCGGCGGCGGGCCCGCGCGCGCCCGGCACCGGCCCCGCGGTGTGCTCGGCCGGCCGGCCCGCGGTGCGCGCCCGGGAGCGGGCGACGAGCACGACCCCCGCGTCGTCCTGCGGAACCGTGACCGTCCCGACCATCCCGGCGACCGAGTCGCCGACCGCGACCACCGTCCCGCGCAGCCGTACCCGGGTCCCGGACGGCAGGTCGACGCCCTCGTCGGTCGACGCGGTCCGGAACATCACGAACCGCATGTGGTCCTGCAGCGCGAGCAGGTCCCCGGCATCGAGCAGGCTCTGGGTGAGCGCGTTGGTCAGCACCGTGCGCCGGCCGACGGCCAGCACGGCCCGCCGGCCGCGGGCATCGGCCCGGGCGTCGGCCCGGGAGTAGGCACTGAGCAGGGCCTGTTGCCCGGGGTCGCGGTCGAGCAGCAGCGCCTCCTGGATCTGCGCCGCCGCGGACCGGACGAGCGAGTGCAGCACCGGTGAGGAGTGCTCGGACCGGCAGCTGATGTCGAGGACCCCCTCGATCCGGCGGGTGAGCGGGTCGCGCACCGGGGCGCCGGCGCAGGCGTAGCTCTGCAGCCGTTCCACGAAGTGCTCGGCGCCGACGATGTGGACCGACTCGCCGGACTCCAGGACCGTCCCGACGCCGTTGGTGCCGACCTCCCCCTCGCCGTAGCCGAACCCGGTGGCGAAGTTGTTCCCGTCGGCGAGCACACCGATCCCGCGCTGGGTGTCGCGCCGCGCGACGAGCCGCGCGTGGTCGTCGGTCAGCGCGATGCACACGGGGACGTCCGCGACCTGCTCGGCCAGCCGGTCGATGACCGGCTGCGCGCACCGCACGAGCCGGGAGTCGAGCTCGAGGTCCGGGTGGTAGCGGTTGGCGATCGTCCCGGGATCGACGCCCAGGGCGAGGCTGCGCCGCCAGGACGCCGCCACGTGGTCCCGGACCCCGAGCAGGTCCACGTCGCTCCGGTCCAGGTGCCCCACCCGGGCTCGGGTGAGCGGTGTCCGTCCGACCGGGGTGTGTGTCATCGACCACTCCTGTAGTGCGCTCCCTCACATCATGCGGGCGTGGTCAAGTCCGCGCGCTGTCCGAGATTGGGACACCCGTGGGCGCGCCACCCGGGCCTACGTTCGGCCCGGATCCCTTCATCGTCGAACGGAGGACGTGGCATGACCGCCATGACCGGTGCCACCACGACCGAACGCGACCGGCAGGACACCGAGCACGTCGACGTCCTCATCGTGGGAGCCGGTGTCTCCGGCATCGGTGCCGCCCACCACCTGCGCGAACGGTTCCCGGACCGCACGTTCACGATCCTGGAGGCCCAGGACGACCGCGGCGGGACGTGGTGGACCCACCAGTACCCGGGTGCGCGCTCGGACAGCGACCTGTTCACCTACGGCTACCGGCACAAGCCGTGGCGCGGGCCGTCGATCGCCGGTGGCGGCCAGATCCTGTCCTACCTCGACGAGGTCATCGAGGAGGACGATCTCGCCGGCCACATCCGCTACCACCACCGCGTCACCGACCTGGCCTGGTCGTCGGAGGAGCGCCGGTGGACCGCCGAGGTCACCCGCACCGACACCGGTGAACGGCTGCGCCTGACGACCGACTTCCTGTGGATGTGCCAGGGCTACTACAACCACGACGACCCCTACACCCCCGAGTGGCCGGGCACCGACCGGTTCGAGGGCCGGATGGTGCACCCGCAGGCCTGGCCGGACGACCTCGACTGCACGGGGAAGAAGGTGTTGGTCATCGGGTCCGGCGCGACGGCGGCGACCGTGGTCCCGGCGGTGGCCGGCACCGCCGAGCACGTGACGATGCTGCAGCGCTCGCCGTCGTACTGGTTCCCCGCGCCGACGGTGCACGAGCTCGCCACGATGCTCGAACCGCTGGACCTGCCCGACGAGTGGACGCACGAGATCCTGCGCCGGACCTACGTCCAGCAGCTCGACTGGCTGGCCACGACCGGGCGCGACGATCCCGATCAGCTGCACGAGTTCCTGGTCGAGACGATCCGCCCGCTGCTGCCCGAGGGCACCGACGTCGAGAAGCACTTCGTCCCGCGCTACCGGCCGTGGCAGCAGCGGATCGCGTTCGTGCCCGACGGCGACTTCTTCACGGCCATGCGCGAGGGCCAGGCCTCGGTCGTCACCGACGAGATCGCCGAGTTCACCGAGAAGGGTGTGCAGCTCGCGTCGGGCGAGGTGATCGAGGCGGACGTCGTCGTCACCGCGACCGGGTTCAACCTCTCGGTGCTCGGTGACATCCCGTTCCGGGTCGACGGCGAGCCGGTCGACTTCACCGGGCGCGTCACCTGGCGCGGGATGATGATCAGCGGTGTGCCGAACATGGCGTACTCGTTCGGCTACTTCCGGCACAGCTGGACGCTGCGGGTGGACCTGATCAACGACGTCGTCGCGCGGATCTTCGAGCGGATGGCCGAGCGCGGCGCGAGCACGGTGGTGCCCGAGCTGCGCCTCGGTGACGAGGACATGCCGCTGCTGCCGTGGAGCGACCCGGCGAACTTCAACCCCGGCTACGTCATGCGCTCGCAGGACAAGATGTTCCGCCAGGGCGACCGGGAGCCGTGGACCCACATGCACGAGCACGACCACGAGCGGGCGTCGCTGCCCGCCGCCGACCTCGACAACGGTTTGAACTTTCGCCCGTGAGTGGTTGTCGCGGCCCTGACCGCGATAACCACTCACGGGCTCCGAAGGAGCCCCCCATGCCCCAGACGAGAATCCGCACCGGCATCACGGTGAACCACGAGACCACCGGCAGCGGCGAGCCGTTGCTGCTGATCATGGGAACGTCCGGCTCGATCCCGCTGTGGGGCGAGCTGACCGCCCGGCTCGCCGAGGACCATCAGGTGATCACCTATGACCTGCGCGGTCTCGGTGGCACCGAGCGCGGCGACGGGCCGATGACCGTCGCGTCGCTGGCCGAGGACGCCGCGGCCCTGCTCGAGGCGCTGGACGTGCCGCGGGCGCACGTCCTGGGCTGGTCGCTCGGGTCGGCGATCGCGCAGGAGCTCGCGCTGGCCTACCCGGACCGCGTCGCCTCCACGGTGATGTACGGGACCTGGGCGCGCTGTGACGGGTTCCAGCGCTCTGTGCTCTCCGCGCTCCGGCTGCCCTACGTGCACCGGGACATGGAGGCGGCGCTGGCCGCGTCCGGCATCGCGTTCTCCCCGGAGCTGCTCGACCGGCCCGACTTCGAGGAGCTGCTGGGGCCGCTGATCCCGGCCTTCCCGCAGAACGAGGCGCAGATGCAGGCGACCGTCGAGCAGTGGGACGCCGACCTGGCCCACGACACGCTCGACCGGCTCGGATCGATCACCGCACCGACCCTGGTCCTGGTCGGCGAGCAGGACCTGCTGACGCCGCCGTGGCAGTCCCGCAAGGTCGCCGACGCGATCCCCGGGGCCCGGTTCGAGCTCGTCACCGGGCCCGGGTCGAGCCACGGCATGCACATCGAGCGCCCCGAGGACGTGGTGAAAATGGCTCGTGAGTGGTTTTCGCGGTCGGAGCCGCGATAACCACTCACGGGCGGCGAAGCCGCTCCAGGAAGGTGTAGGCCAGCGCCGCCATCTTCGCGGCCTGCGCGTTGTCCGCGGCGCCGCCGTGGCCGCCCTCGATGTTCTCGTAGTAGGTGACGTCGTGGCCGGCCGCGGCGAGTGCCGCGGCGAACTTGCGGGCGTGGCCGGGGTGCACCCGGTCGTCGCGGGTCGAGGTCAACAGGATCACCGGCGGGTACGTGGCCGCCGGGTCGATCAGGTGGTACGGCGAGAACGTCCGGATGAACTCCCAGTCCTCGGTGTCCGGGTCGCCGTACTCGGCCATCCAGGACGCCCCGGCGAGCAGGTGGCTGTAGCGCTTCATGTCCAGCAGCGGCACCTGGATGACGACCGCGCCGAACAGCTCCGGGTAGCGGACCAGCATGTTCCCGGCCATCAGCCCGCCGTTGCTGCCGCCCTGCACGGCCAGGTGGGCCGGGGCGGTGATCCCGCGGTCCACCAGGTCGCGGGCGACGGCGGCCATGTCCTCGTAGGCCCGCGGCCGGTTCTCGCGCAGCGCGGCGCGGTGCCAGCGCGGGCCGTACTCGCCGCCGCCGCGCAGGTTGGCGACCGCGTACACGCCACCGCGCTCCAGCCAGGACCGGCCGATGCCGCCGGAGTAGCCGGGGGTCAGCGCGATCTCGAAGCCGCCGTAGCCGTAGAGCAGGGTCGGTGCGGTGCTGTCGAACGCCAGATCCTTCGGGCGGACCAGGAAGTACGGGACGCGGGTGCCGTCGTCGCTGGTCACGAAGTGCTGCTCGATGACGTGCCCGGAGGCGTCGAAGAAGGCGGGTGAGCTCTTGAGCGTCTGCGGCTGCTCGCCCGGGCGCGCGATCGCCAGCGAGGACGGGGTGAGGTAGTCGGTGACGACGAGCCACACGTCGTCGGACTCGTCGGAATCCACGGCGGACACGTCGACGCTGCCGAACTCGGGCGCCCCGGTGAACGCCGACCGCGCCCAGCCGTCCTCGCCCGGGGTGAGCACGGACAGCCGGTTGGCGACGTCCTCCAGCACGTTCAGCACCAGGTGGTGCCGGGTCCAGGTGTAACCCGCCAGCGACGACGACGCGCTCGGTGCGAACAGCACCTCCCAGCGCGCGGTGCCGGCCAGGACGTCGTCGAACCGGGCGGCGAGCAGGGACCCGGCGGCGAAGCGCCCCCAGTCCTCGCGCAGCTCGAGCACCAGCCACTCGCGCTGGACGTCGGCGATCGCCGAGTCCGGCACGTCGACCTTGCGCAGTGTCGTGCCCTCGACCAGGTACAGCTCGTCGGAGTAGAAGTCGATCGCCCGGCGGACGAAGTCGCGCGGGTAGCCGGGCGTCTGGTCGTGGTGGGCGCTCACCGACAGGTCCTCGGTGCCACCCTCGAAGATCACCGGGGCGTCGGCGAGGGCGGTGCCGCGGGACCAGCGGCGCACGGTCCGCGGGTAGCCGGAGCTCGTCGTCGTCCCGGGGCCGAAGTCGCTGGAGACCCACAGGGTGTCGCGGTCGATCCAGCTCACCCCGCCCTTCGCCTCCGGGCGGACGAACCCGGACGCGGCCCCGTCCGGTGCGACCCAGTCCTTCGTGCCGAGGTCGAACTCGCGGGTGACGTCGGCGTCCGCACCGCCGCGGGACAGGTCGATCAGGGCGCGGTCGAGGTCCGGGCGCAGGAACCGGGCACCGTGCCAGACCCAGTTCTCGCCCTCGGCCTCGTTGAGCGCGTCGAGGTCGAGCAGGACCTCCCACTCGGGATCGTCGGTGCGGTACTGCTCGGGTGTGGTGCGCCGCCACAGGCCGCGCGGGTTCTGCTCGTCGGTCCAGAAGTTGTAGTACAGCCCGCCGCGCTGCACGACCCACGGGATGCGGGCGCGGGCGTCGAGCACCTCGCGGATGCCGGACTCCAGCCCGGCGAACAGCTCGGTACCGGTCAGCCGTTCCTCGGTGCCGGCGTTGTGCCCGGCCACCCAGCGCAGGGCCTCCTCACCGGTGACGTCCTCGAGCCAGGCGTGCGGGTCGTCCGTCATGCCACGATCATGACTCAGATCCGGTAGTCGGTGTCCCGGGCATCGGTGATCAGCATCCGGCCGGGCTCGTGGGTGATCGCCAGCGGCAGCCGGGACTCGAGCACGGCGGCCTGCGGGGTCACCCCGCAGGCCCAGAACACCGGCACCTCGCCGTCGGCCACCGGCACCGGGTCGCCGTAGTCGGGCGCGCCGAGATCGGCGATCCCCAGCGCGGCCGGGTCCCCGCAGTGCACCGGGGCACCGTGCACCTGCGGGTAGCGGGCGGTGACCTCCACCGCGGTGTCCACGAGAGCCCTCGGGACCGGACGCATCGACACCACCAGCGGCCCGGACATCCGCCCGGCGCGCCGGCACCGCCGGGTCGTCCGGTACATCGGGACGTTGCGGCCCAGCTCGATGTGCCGCACCGGCACCCCGGCGTCGAGCAGCGCGTTCTCGAAGGTGAAGCTGCACCCGATCAGGAAACCCACCAGGTCGTCGCCCCAGTGCTCCACGACCTCCGACGGCCGGTCGGCCAGTTCCCCGTCGCGGTACACGCGGTAGCCGGGCAGGTCGGTGCGGACGTCCCCCTCGAGGATCGCGCCGGCGAACTCGCCGGGTTCCAGGACGTCGAGCACCGGGCACGGCTTCGGGTTGCGCTGGGCGAACAGCAGCACGTCCCAGGCGTACTCCTGCGGGACCGCGATCAGGTTGGCCTGGGTCCAGCCGGCGCACCAGCCCGACGTCGGGGTGGAGAGCCCCGCGCGGAACCGTTCCCGGGCCCGGGCCGGGGTGAGCCCGGCGGTCACGGTGCGAACGCCGTGATCTCGACGCCGGCCCGGGACAGCGCGTCGCGGACCTGGCGGGCCATCGCGACGGCGCCGGGCGAGTCCCCGTGCACGCAGGCGGACTCGGCGCGGACGGCGACGTCGCTGCCGTCGACGGCGCGGACCACGCCGTGCTCGATCATGCGGACCACCCGTTGCGCGGCGGCGCCCGCGTCGTCGAGCAGGGCACCGGGCTCGCGCCGTGGCACCAGGCCGCCCTCGGGGGTGTAGCCGCGGTCGACGAAGAACTCCGGCACCGCGCGCAGCCCGGCCGCCTCCGCGGCGGCCAGCAGCTCCGATCCGGGCAACCCCAGCACCGGCAGCGCCGGGTCGTAGGCGCGGACGGCCTCGACCACGGCTCGGGCCTGCGCGGTGTGGGTGCGGGTCGCGTTGTAGAGGGCGCCGTGCGGTTTCACGTAGCGGACCCGGGTTCCCGCCACCCGGCACAGCGCCTCCAGCGCGCCGATCTGGTAGAGCACGTCGTCGGTCAGCGCGGCCGGCTCGACGTCGAGGAACCGGCGTCCGAACCCGCGCAGGTCCGGATAGGCCACCTGGGCGCCGACGGCGACCCCGGACGTGGCCGCCCGCTCGGTCGTCGCCCGCAGCGTCGTCGGGTCCCCGGCATGGAACCCGCAGGCGACGTTGGCCGAGCTGACCAGCCCGAGCATCGCGTCGTCGTCCCCGAGGACCCACTGGCCGTAGGACTCGCCGAGGTCGGCGTTGAGGTCGATGAGAGTCATGGTTCACCGCTTCCCGAGGTTCCCGGTTTCCCGAGGGTCACAGCTTCCCGAGGTTCTCGGCCACGAACTGGTACCCGATGAACAGCGTCACCAGCCACCCCGCGACGCCCGCGCCCAGCAGCCAGCGCGGGTAGCGGTACCCGCCGAGCAGGTCGGAGCGGCGCCACGCCACCCACAGCAGGATGGTGAACCCGATCGGCAGGATCAGCCCGTTGAACGCCCCGGCGAAGATCAGCAGCGTGACCGGGGTGGTGCCGGCGACGAGGAAGACCGCGGTGCTGAGCACGATGAAGCCCACGGTCAGCAGGTTCGTGGTGCGCTGCGGGGTCTCCCGGGAGGTCAGGAACGACACCGAGGTGTAGGCCGCGCCGATCACCGAGGTGATCGCGGCGGTCCACAGGATGAGGCCGAACAGCCGCACGCCCACCTCGCCTGCGGCGGCGCCGAACGCGGTGGCGGTCGGGTTGTCGGAGTCGGCCAGGTTCACCCCGCCGGCGACGACGCCGAGGATCGCCAGGAACAGCAGGACCCGCATGACGGCGGTGACCAGGATCCCCTGCACGGAGCTGCGGGCGACCTGCCCGGCGTGCTCCGGCCCGGACAGCCCGGAGTCGAGCATCCGGTGCGCGCCCGCGTAGGTGATGTAGCCGCCGACGGTCCCGCCGATCAGGGTGGTGATGACCAGCCAGCTGACCTGGTCGGGCAGCACCGTCTGGCGCAGCGCGTCCCCGACCGGTGGCCCGGACACGATCGCGACGTAGGCGGTCAGGCCGATCATCAGCACGCCGAGCACGACGACGATGCGGTCCAGCGCGGCCCCGGCCCGGCGGACCGTGAAGATCGCGATCGCGACGACGGCGGAGATCGCGCCGCCGATCGCGGGCGGCAGCCCGAGCAGCGCGTTCAGCCCGAGCCCGGCGCCGGCGACGTTGGCGATGTTGAACACCAGCCCGCCGACCACGACCAGCACGGTGAGTACCCAGCCGGCACCCGGGGCGACCCTGTTGGCGAGCTCGTGGGCGCGCATCCCGGAGACGCCGACGACCCGCCAGACGTTCATCTGGATCGCCACGTCGACCAGGATCGACACGAGGATCGCGAAGGCGAACGCCGCACCGAGCTGGGCGGTGAACTCCGTGGTCTGGGTGATGAAGCCGGGGCCGATGGCGCTCGTGGCCATCAGGAACATCGCTCCGAGCAGGGCGCTCCGAGTGGCCGGTCTGGCCGGTCGTGCCGTGTCCTCGCTCATCGCCGCCTCCCGGGGCCGGTGCACGGTTGCTGCTAGTGCCTCGTCAGGCAACGTTCGGTAGGTAATCGGGCCTGCGGATTTTGGACTCGGGGGCGAAGTGTCGCTTCGGGCGGGCGTGGCGGTTGGCCCAGCGGATGTAGCCGGCGATCGCGGCCTCCTGGGCGGTGTGAGAGGGGTAGTCGCTGCCGTCGAGGGTGAAGTAACGCAGCGCGGTGAACTCCGACTCGATCCAGTTCAGCCACGACGCGTTGGTCGGAGTGAACACCAACTCGACGTCGTGGGTCGCGCACCAGGCGGCGACCTCGGTCTTGAGGTGCGGGGAGAAGTTGTCACAGACGACGTATAGCCGCCCGGTGGGGAACCGACGCCGGAGCTGGCGCAGGAAGTCGAGGAACTCCTGCCAGCGTTTGCGGTCGCGGAGTCGATAGAACATCTGCCCAGAAGCCAGATCGAGCCCGGAGAGCATGTGCCGGACTCCGCC
>NZ_FOUY01000001.1 GCF_900115005.1 Pseudonocardia ammonioxydans
AACGAGCCCCAGAACGAGATCGAACCCACGATCGCGGCGAACATCGACGCGATCACCACATACAACGCCGTGTCGACGAACCCGCCGGTCGCCCGGAACTCCGCCCACGCGATCAACGCCACCGCGCCACCACCGACGCCGTTGAACAACGCCACCATCTGCGGCATCTGGGTCATCTTCACGTTGCGCGCCGCCGGCACCCCCAGCAGCGTGCCCACCACCAGACCCACAATGATCAAGATCCAGTTCGTGCGCACCAGCAGCAGCGTCGCCACCACCGCCAGCCCCATCCCGACCGCAGCGATCAGGTTCCCCCGCACCGCCGTACGCGGCCCGGTCAACCCGGACAGGCCGTAGATGAACAACCCGAACGCGATGATGTAGAGGATGGGCACGATCGTGCCCAGCGGCCCCTCCGGCAGCGTCTCCGCCGCCGCCAGGGCCCCGACACCGTCTCCGACACTGTTCACGAGCCGCTCCCGTCCTTCTGCGCAGCGGCCTTACCGGGCGCCTTGCCCTTGAACATCCCCAGCATCCGGTCGGTCACCAGGAACCCGCCGACCACGTTGATCACACCGAACGCGATCGCCACCACCAGGATGATCGCGTCGACCACGCCGACCTCCTCCCGGCCCAGCACCACGATCGCGCCCAGCAACACGATCCCGTGGATCGCGTTCGTGCCCGACATCAACGGCGTGTGCAGCGTGTTCGGGACCTTCGAGATCACAGCGAAGCCCACGAAACCGGCCAGCACCAGAATGGCGATGTTCGCCAGCAGTGCGGAATCCATCAGGAACCCTCCTCCTCGCGCGTGACGCACGAGCGCGCCAGGACCTCGTCGGAGAAGTCCGGGGTGAGCTCGCCGTCGGCGAGCATGAGCTCGAGCAGCGAGGTGATGTTGCGCGCGTACAGCTCGGAGGCGTGCTCCGGCATCGCCGCGGGCAGGTTGAGCGGCGACACGATCGTCACGTCGTGCCGCACCACGGTCTCGCCCGGCTCGGTCAGCTCACAGTTGCCGCCGGCCTCACCGGCCATGTCCACGATGACGCTGCCCGGGCGCATGCCCTCGACCGCGGCGGCGCTCACCAGCCGGGGCGCCTGCCGGCCCGGCACCAGCGCCGTGGTCACGACCACGTCGAACCCGGTGATGGCCTCCTCCAGGGCCTGCTGCTGCTGCGCACGCTCGTCGTCGGTGAGCTCGCGGGCGTAACCGCCCTCACCGGCCGCGTCGATGCCCAGGTCCAGCCACTGTGCCCCGAGCGAGCGCACCTGGTCGGCGACCTCCGGCCGCACGTCGTAACCGGTGGTCCGCGCACCCAGCCGCTTCGCCGTGGCCAGCGCCTGCAGACCCGCCACCCCGACGCCGAGCACCAGCGCCGTCGCCGGCTTCACCGTCCCCGCCGCCGTCGTCAGCATCGGGAAGAACCGGGTCGAGTGCTCGGCCGCGGCCAGCACCGCCTTGTACCCCGCCACGTTCGCCTGCGACGACAGCGCGTCCATGCCCTGCGCGCGCGAGATCCGCGGGATCGACTCCATCGCGAACCCCGTGACACCGGCACCGCGCAGCTTCTGCACGATCTGCGGGTCCGTCAGCGGGGACAGGAACCCGATCAGCACCTGCCCGGAACGGAGCCGGCCGATCTGCTCCTCGCTCGGCGCGTTGACCACGGCGACCACGTCCGCCGCCCACGGGTCGCCGATCTCGGCGCCCGCGGCGGTGTACTCCTCGTCCGGGATGAGCGCACCAGCGCCCGCCCCGGCCTCGACCACGACCGTCGCACCGCGTGCGGAGAGCTTGCCGAGCACCTTCGGCACCAGCGCCACCCGGCGCTCGCCCGCTCGTGTCTCTCTCGGTACGCCGATCGTGACCGTCTTCTGCGGGTCGTCCCGCCCGGCCTCATCGCCCATGCGGGGAACCTAGACCACGAGCTCGCTCCCGTGGCGCCCGGACGTGATCAGAACTACCCGGGGGCCGGCACTGGATCGATTACCCAGTACCGGCTGTATCGATCAGATTCTGACCTGGGGTCATCCGTCCGTGTGAGCGGTCGGACGCGCCCCGGCCCGGCCGGGCGCGGCGCGGTGCGGTCAGCGACCGGGGCGGTCCGGGGCACCCGCGGGCGCGGTCAGCAGCCACGGGCCGTCCTCGGTCACCGCGATCGTGTGTTCCCAGTGCACGGCGCGGCCACCGGAGGCGGTGATCACGGTCCAGCCGTCGTCCAGCTCGAGGGCCTCCGGGTCCCCGGCCACGAGCATCGGCTCGACGGCCAGGGCCATCCCGGGGCGCAACCGCGGCCCGCGGCCGGGTTCGCCGTGGTTCGGCAGGAACGGGTCCATGTGCATCGACGTGCCGATGCCGTGGCCGCCGTAGTCGGCGACGATCCCGTAGTCGGCGCCGTCGGCCTCTGCCGCGGCCCGGCAGGCTTCCTGGATCGCATACGACACGTCGGTCAGCCGGGCACCGGACCGGACGGCGAGGATGCCCGCGTCCAGCGCCGACCGGCACGCCGCCGACAGCGCGAGGTCGGCTGCGGACACCTCCCCCACGGCGATGGTCACGGCGGAGTCCCCGTGCCAGCCGTCCAGGATCGCGCCACAGTCCACCGACAGCAGGTCGCCGTCGGCCAGCACCTGCTCCGGCGACGGGATGCCGTGCACGATCTGCTCGTTCACCGACGCGCAGATGCTCGCCGGGAACCCGTGGTACCCGAGGAACGAGGGCACTCCGCCACCGCCGCGGATCGTCTGCTCGGCCAGCGCGTCGAGCTCGGCCGTGCTCACGCCCGGCTTCGCGTGCTCGGTGACGGCGGCGAGGGTGGCGGCCACCAGGGCGCCCGCCTCCCGCATCGCCTCGAGCTGACGGTGGGTCTTGAGCTCGATGTCCCGACCCCGGTACCGGGCGATCGCGCCGCGGAGGCCGCCCCGACCGTTCATGCGTTCCCTCGGTTCCCCGCCGTGCCGGCGGCCGCGTCGGTGTCGACTTCCTCGCTCAGGCGCCGCGTTCCCGCAGCGCCGAGAAGACCCGCTCGGTGATCTCGTCGATCTCGCCGACGGCGTCGATCGTGACCAGCCGGCTGCGGTAGTGGTCCAGCAGCGGGGCCGTCTCCTCGCGGTAGACGCGCTGCCGGTTGCGGATGGTGTCCTCGTTGTCGTCGCTGCGCCCGCGGCCGAGCAGCCGCTGCACGACGACCTCGTCGTCGACCTCGAACTGGACGACGGCGTCGAGTTCCAGGCCCTTCTCCTGCAGGATCTCGCCGAGCGAGCCGGCCTGCGCGGTGTTGCGCGGGAAGCCGTCGAGGATGAAGCCGCGCTGCGCGTCGGAGTCGCCGAGCCGGTCCTTGACCATGCCGACGGTCACCTCGTCGGGCACCAGGTCCCCGGCGTCCATGTACCGCTTCGCCTCGCGGCCGAGCTCCGTCTCGTCGCGCAGGTTCGCGCGGAACAGGTCGCCCGTCGAGATGTGCGGGACCTCCAGCCGCTTGGCCATCTGCTCAGCCTGGGTCCCCTTGCCGGCACCCGGCGGTCCCACCAGAACGAGTCGCACGCGAACCCGACCTCCCAAAGTCCCAAAGTCACTGTCTCTGCCGCACCGGCGTCCTCGCCGGCGCGCGGTGCCGCGGACACCGGGGCGGGGCCGGGGCCCCGACCGGGGTTCCCGCACGGCCACGCTCGGGCGAGCCTAACGCAGGAATCCCTCGTAGTTCCGCTGCATGAGCTGGCTCTCGATCTGCTTCAGCGTGTCGAGGCCCACCGTCACCATGATCAGAACGGCGGTGCCGCCGAACGGAAAGTTCTGGTTCTGGCCGGTGCCGGTGATGCCGAGGAAGAAGTTCGGCAGGACGGCGATGATGCCCAGGTACAGCGAGCCCGGCATGGTGATGCGGCTGAGCACGAAGTTCAGGTACTCCGCGGTCGGCCTGCCGGGCCGGATGCCCGGGATGAAGCCGCCGTACTTCTTCATGTCCTCGGCACGTTCGTCCGGGTTGAACGTGATGCCCACGTAGAAGTACGTGAAGAAGATGATCAGCGCCATGTACAGCACGATGTGCACGGGGTTGGACTGATCGACCAGGTAGGTCTGCACGAACTGCTGGAACCAGCCGCCGTCGTTCCCGGCGAGGCGGGCGACCAGGTCGGGCAGGTACAGCAGCGAGCTACCGAAGATCACCGGGATGACGCCGGCCTGGTTGACCTTCAGCGGCAGGTAGGTCGAGGTGCCGCCGTACATCCGCCGGCCCACCATGCGCTTGGCGTACTGGACCGGGATGCGGCGCTGGCCGTTCTCGACGAACACGACGCTGGCGATGATCGCGAGGCCGAACACGCACACACCGGCGAAGACCAGGCCGCCGGAGTTCTCCAGGATCAGCCGGCCCTCGGCCGGGATCCGGTGCGCGATCGAGGCGAAGATCAGCAGGGACATGCCGTTGCCGATGCCGCGCTCGGTCACCTGCTCGCCGAGCCACATCACCAGCGTGGAGCCGGCCACCATCGTGCTGACGGTGACGACCAGGGTGAAGATCGACGAGTCCGGGATGATCGGCAGCGAGCAGCCCTGGAACAGCTGGCCCCGTTCGGCGAGCGCCACGAAGCCCGTCGCCTGCAGGACCGAGATGCCGATGGTCAGGTAGCGGGTGTACTGGGTGAGCTTCGCCTGGCCGGACTGGCCTTCCTTCTTCAGCTGCTCGAACCGCGGGATGACCACCTGCAGCAGCTGCACGATGATGCTCGCGGTGATGTAGGGCATGATGCCCAGAGCGAAGATCGAGAGTTGGAGGAGCGCCCCGCCGGAGAACAGGTTGATCAGCGAGTAGACGCTGGCGTTGTCCCCGCCCTCGACCTGGCGGACACACTCCTGGATGTTCGGGTACGACACCCCCGGCGACGGGACGTTCGCCCCGAGCCGGTACACGGCCACGATCGCCAGCGTGAAGAGGATCTTCTTGCGGAGATCCGGCGTGGTCAGGGCCGACCGGACTGCGCTGAGCACTCGGTGATCCTCCTACGACGTGGGCGGCCCGGCACCGCCTGCTCCGGCCCCGGACGGAGCCGGCCGGATGGGGGACGCGATCCGCGCTCCCGGGCCGGGGGATGCCCGGCGGGGGCGGCGTACGTACGCCTCTCGGCCGTACCCGAGCACCGTTCGGTGGTGCGCGCGCGCCTCTCGGCGTTGCTGTGGACGCGAAGCCCGGACGTGACTGTAACAGCGCCCCGGACACGCCTCGGCGCCGCCCACGAGCCCCTTCCGCCGGAGTGGCGGTCGGGACCGTGAACGGCGCCGGACACGTGCTGCGAAGGCCTCGGTCAGAGCTCGGTGACCGAGCCGCCCGCCGCCGAGATCTTCTCCCGCGCGGACGCGGAGAAGCGGTGGGCCTTCACGGTCAGGGTGACGCCCGAGAGCTCGCCCTCGCCGAGCACCTTGACCGGCTGGTTCTTGCGGACCGCGCCGGCCTCGGCCAGCTCCGCCGGGCCGACCTCGCCGCCCTGCGGGAACAGGGTGGCCAGCTCGCCGACGTTCACGACCTGGTACTCGACCTTGAAGCGGTTCTTGAAGCCCTTGAGCTTGGGCAGCCGCATGTGCAGCGGCATCTGCCCGCCCTCGAAGCGCGGCGACACCGTCTTGCGGGCCTTCGTGCCCTTGGTGCCGCGACCCGCGGTCTTGCCCTTCGAGCCCTCGCCGCGGCCCACGCGGGTCCGCTCCTTCTTCGAGCCCGGGGCAGGACGCAGGTCGTGCAGCTTGATCACGTTCTGCTCGTCGCTCACGCCTGCACCTCCTCCACGGTCACGAGGTGGCGCACCGTGTGGACGTACCCGCGGGTCTGCGGGTCGTCCGGACGCTCCACCGTCTGCCGGATCTTGCGCAGACCCAGCGAACGCAGCGTGTCACGCTGGTTCTGCTTGGTCCCGATCCGGCTCTTCACCTGGGTGATCCTCAGAGTGGCCATGTCGCTCACACCCTCGCCGCGTCGGCCTCGGCGCGCTGCCGCAGCATCCGGGCCGGGGCGACGTCCTCGAGCGGCAGACCGCGACGGGCCGCCACCTCCTCCGGACGCTGCACGGCACGCAGTGCGGCCACCGTGGCGTGCACGATGTTGATCGCGTTGTCGGAGCCGAGGGACTTGGACAGCACGTCCGAGATCCCCGCGCACTCCAGCACCGCGCGGACCGGGCCGCCGGCGATGACACCGGTACCCGGCGAGGCCGGGCGCAGGAGGACGACGCCCGCGGCGTCCTCGCCCTGCACGCGGTGCACGATCGTGCCGCCGATGCGCGGGACGCGGAAGAAGTTCTTCTTCGCCTCCTCGACGCCCTTGGCGATCGCGGCCGGCACCTCCTTGGCCTTGCCGTAGCCGACGCCCACCAGGCCGTCACCGTCGCCGACGATCATCAGCGCGGTGAAGCTGAACCGGCGGCCGCCCTTGACGACCTTGGCCACGCGGTTGATCGTGACCAGCCGCTCGATGTACGGGGTCTTGTCCTGGGCCGCCCCGCCACGGCCACCGTCCCGGCGGTCCCGGTTGTTGCGGTTGTCGTTGCTACCGCCACCGGGCCCTCCGCCGTCACGCCGCGTACGTCCCGGCATCAGACGATCCCTTCAGTCATGTCACTGCTGTGCTTGGAGAGGCCCATCAGAAGTCCAGGCCTCCCTCGCGGGCGGCGTCGGCCAGGGCCGCGATCCGGCCGTGGTAGGCCAGGCCACCGCGGTCGAACACGACGGTGGAGATCCCGGCCTCCTTGGCGCGGGCGGCGATCAGCTCGCCGACCTTCGTCGCCTTGGCCTTCTTGTCGCCCTCCAGGCCGCGCACCTCGGCGTCCAGGCTCGACGCGTGGGCCAGGGTGTGCCCGGCCAGGTCGTCGATCAGCTGGACCGCGATGTGCCGCGAGGAGCGGTTGACCGCCAGCCGCGGACGCGCGGGCGTCCCGGAGATCTTCTTCCGGAGCCGGGCGTGCCGGATGATGCGCGAGTCGCGGCGCTTGCGCGCGACCTGCGACGCCATCCGACGGCGGGCGGCACCCGACACGGCTTCGTTCGTCTCGGCCATCACTTACCCGTCTTCCCGACCTTGCGGCGGACCTGCTCGCCGGCGTACCGCACGCCCTTGCCCTTGTACGGGTCCGGGCGGCGCAGCTTCCGGATGTTCGCAGCGGTCTCGCCGACGAGCTGCTTGTCGATGCCGGAGACCGAGAACCTGGTCGGCGACTCGACCGCGAAGGTGATGCCCTCCGCCGGCTCGATGACGACCGGGTGCGAGTACCCCAGGGCGAACTCGAGGTTCTGGCCCTTGAGCTGGACCCGGTAACCCACGCCGTGGATCTCCAGCTTCTTCTCGTAGCCGGCGCTCACGCCGACCACGATGTTGTTCACGAGCGTGCGGGACAGACCGTGGAAGGCCCGGACCTCACGCTCGTCGTTCGGGCGCTTCACCAGCACCGCGCCGTCGTCCTCGCGCTCGATCGTGATCGGCTCGATGACGGTGTGCGAGAGGGTGCCCTTCGGACCCTTCGCGGTGACCGTGCGGCCGTCGATGGTGATCTCCACGCCGGACGGGACGGTGATGGGCAGCTTTCCGATGCGAGACATCGTTCGTTACCCCTCTCTCACCAGACGTAGGCGAGGACTTCCCCGCCCACGCCGCTCCGGTAGGCCTGCTGGTCGGTCATCAGACCCCGCGAGGTCGAGATGAGCGCCACGCCGAGCCCGCCCAGGACCCGCGGCAGGTTCGTCGACTTCGCGTAGACCCGCAGGCCCGGCTTGGAGACCCGCCGCAGGCCGGCGATGCTCCGCTCCCGGTTGCGGCCGTACTTCAGCTCGACGACCAGGGACTTGCCGACCTCGGCGTCCTCGGTGTGGTGCGCGAAGATGTAGCCCTCCTTCTGAAGGATCTCCGCGATGGCGACCTTCAGCTTGGAGTGGGGCATCACGACGCGGTCGTGATAGGCCGAGTTCGCGTTCCGCAGACGGGTCAGCATGTCTGCGATCGGATCGGTCATCGTCATGGTGTCTTGTCTCTTTCCCGCCGTGGTTCCTCGCGGTGTCGCGGGCCTTCGGCGATCGGGCACATGGTGCGTGTGAGTGGATATCGCGGCTCCAGCCGCGATATCCACTCACAGGGGTTACCAGCTGCTCTTGCTCACACCCGGCAGTTCGCCGGCGTGCGCCATGTCGCGCAGGCACACGCGGCAGAGGCCGAACTTGCGGAAGACCGCACGCGGCCGGCCGCACTTCTGGCAGCGGGTGTAGCCACGCACGGCGAACTTCGGCTTCCGGTTCGCCTTGTTGATGAGCGCCTTCTTCGCCATTCGCTCAGCTCTCCTTGAACGGGAAGCCCAGGTGGCGCAGCAGCGCCCGGCCCTCGGCGTTCGTGGTCGCGGTGGTCACGACGGTGATGTCCATGCCCCGCGGCCGGTCGATGGAGTCCGGGTCGATCTCGTGGAACATCGACTGCTCGGTCAGGCCGAACGTGTAGTTGCCACGGCCGTCGAACTGGCTGCCGTTCAGGCCCCGGAAGTCCCGGATACGCGGCAGCGCGATCGTCAGCAGCCGGTCCAGGAACTCCCACATGCGGTCGTTCCGCAGGGTCACCTTGGCGCCGATGGGCATCCCCTCGCGCAGCTTGAACTGCGCGATCGACTTGTTCGCCCGGCGCAGCAGCGGCTTCTGGCCCGTGATGATGGCCAGGTCGCGCAGCGCGCCGTCGATCAGCTTGGAGTCCCGCGCGGCGTCACCGACGCCCATGTTCACCACGACCTTGGTCAGGCCGGGGATCTGCATGACGTTGCGGTACGCGAACTCCTCCTGCAGCTTGCCCTGGATCTCCGAGCGGTACCGCTGCTTGAGCCGCGGGATCTCGGTGGTCGGAGCGGTCATCTCAGATCTCCTTCCCGTTGCGCTTGGAGATCCGGACGCGGCGGGACGTGCCGTCCTCGCCCTCGACGACCTTCTTGCCGACGCGGGTCGGCGTGCCGTCGGAGTCGACGACCATCACGTTGGAGACGTGGATGGCCGCCTCCTGGGTGACGATCCCGCCGCTCTCGGCCCCGCGCTGGTTCTGGCTGATCCGGGTGTGCTTCTTGATCCGGTTCACGCCCTCGACCAGCACGCGCTCGCGCTCGGGGTAGGCCGCGATGACCTTGCCCTTGGCGCCCTTGTCCTTGCCGGCGATCACCAGAACGGTGTCGCCCTTCTTCACCTTCATCTTCGCCTTCATGATCAGAGCACCTCCGGAGCGAGGGAGATGATCCTCATGAACTTGCGGTCGCGCAGCTCGCGCCCGACCGGGCCGAAGATTCGAGTCCCTCGGGGTCCGTTGTCCGCCTTGATGAGGACGGCAGCGTTCTCGTCGAAACGGATGTAGCTGCCGTCGGGACGGCGCTTCTCCTTCTTCGTGCGCACGATGACCGCCTTGACGACGTCACCACGCTTCACGCCGGCGCCGGGCATGGCCTCCTTGACCGTGGCGACGATGACGTCGCCGACGCCGGCGTAGCGCCGCGCGGAGCCGCCCAGCACCCGGATGCACAGGATCTCCTTGGCACCGGTGTTGTCGGCGACGCGCAGCCGCGACTCCTGCTGGATCACTTCGACTCCTACTTGGCCTTCTCGAGGATCTCCACCAGCCGCCAGCGCTTGGTCGCCGACAGCGGACGGGTCTCCATGAGGCGGACACGGTCGCCGATGCCGGCGGTGTTCTCCTCGTCGTGCGCCTTGACCTTGTTGGTCCGGCGGATGACCTTGCCGTAGAGCGGGTGCTTGACCCGGTCCTCGAGGGACACGGTCACGGTCTTGTCCATCTTGTCGGACACGACCAGGCCCTCACGGACCTTCCGCTCCCCGCGCTGCCCCTCGGGCTGCACCTGTGCCGTGTGCGGCTTGGTCGCCGCCGTCGCGTCCTCGGTCACGCTGCGGACGTCCGCGCTCACACCACTGCTCGCGTCGTCGCTCATGCCGCGCCCTCGCTCTCGGTCGGGGCGGCGGACAGGCCGAGCTCACGCTCGCGCATCACCGTGTAGCAGCGCGCGATGTCGTGGCGGACGGCCCGCAGCCGCCGGTTGTTGTCCAGCTGCCCGGTGGCCATCTGGAAGCGGAGGTTGAACAGCTCCTCCTTGGCCTCCCGCACCCGCACGACCAGCTCCTCGTCGGAGAGCTCACGCAGCTCGGCTGCCTTGGTGTTACCGCTGCTCGCCATCAGATGTCACCACCCTCACGGGACACGATCCGGCACTTCATGGGCAGCTTGTGCATGGCCCGGCGCAGCGCCTCGTGGGCCGTCTCCTTGTTCGGGAAGGTCATCTCGAACATCACCCGGCCGGGCTTGACGTTCGCGACCCAGCGCTCCGGCGAACCCTTGCCGGAACCCATCCGGGTCTCGGCGGGCTTCTTCGTCATCGGGATGTCCGGGAAGATGTTGATCCAGATCTTCCCGCCACGACGGATGTGCCGGTTGATCGCGATACGCGCCGACTCGATCTGCCGGTTCGTCACGTAGGCCGGCTCCAGCGCCTGGATGCCCCAGTCACCGAAGGTGACCGCGGTGCCGCCGCTGGCCATGCCCTTGCGCTTGGGCCGGTGCTGCTTGCGGTGCTTGACCTTGCGTGGGATCAGCATCGGTCAGCTCTCCCCACCGTTGCTCTGGTTCTCACCGGAGGCAGGGGCCTCGGCGGTCGCCGTGCCGGCGCCGCCGCCCTGGCCGCCGCCGCTCTGCGCGGCGCGTCCGGCCTCGGTGCTGGTCGCAGTGGTGCCCGAGGCACCGGAGCGGCGACGGGCCGGACGCTCGCGGCGCGGGCCGCGGCCCGGCGCCTCGGCGGCCGGAGCACCCTCGCGGCGGCCACCGACGACGTCACCCTTGTAGATCCAGACCTTCACGCCGATCCGGCCGAAGGAGGTCCGGGCCTCGAACAGGCCGTAGTCGATGTCCGCGCGCAGCGTGTGCAGCGGCACGCGCCCCTCGCGGTAGAACTCCGACCGCGACATCTCGGCACCGCCGAGCCGGCCCGAGCACTGCACCCGGATGCCCTTGACCTGCGGGCTGCGCATGGCCGACTGGATGGCCTTGCGCATGGCCCGCCGGAAGGCGACCCGGTTCGACAGCTGCTCGGCCACGCCCTGCGCGACGAGCTGCGCGTCCGACTCCGAGGCCTTGACCTCGAGGATGTTCAGCTGGACCTGCTTCTTGGTCAGCTTCTCCAGGTTGCCCCGGATCCGGTCGGCCTCCGCGCCGCGGCGGCCGATCACGATGCCCGGACGGGCGGTGTGGATGTCCACCCGCACCCGGTCCCGGGTCCGCTCGATCTCGACCTTGGAGATGCCGGCCCGCTCCATGCCCTTGGAGAGCATCTTGCGGATCTCGACGTCCTCCTTGACGTACTCGGAGTACTGCTTGTCGGCGTACCAGCGCGACTTCCAGTCCGTGGTGATGCCCAGGCGGAAGCCGTGCGGGTTGATCTTCTGCCCCATCAGCGGGCCCTCCCCTTCACACCACGACGGCCGGCCTTACCGGGAACCGACTCGACCTCGATGGTGATGTGGCTCGTCCGCTTGCGGATCCGGTAGGCGCGCCCCTGGGCACGCGGCCGGATGCGCTTGAGCGTCGGCCCCTCGTCGACCATCGCCACGGCCACCACGAGGGTGTCCGGGTCCAGGTCCAGGTTGTTCTCGGCGTTGGCCGCGGCGCTCGCCACGACCTTCGCGACCGGCTCGGCCGCGGACTGCGGCGAGAACCGCAGGATCGCCAACGCCTCGTCGACCGGCAGGCCGCGGACCAGGTCCACGACACGGCGGGTCTTCATCGGCGAGCTGCGGACGAACCGCGCCACGGCGCGCGCACGAGTCGGCTCGAGCGCAGCGCCGGTGGTCTCGTCAGACGTCACTGCGTCTGCCATCTTCTCCACCTCTCCTTGTCGCTACTCGGGCCGGCTTCTAGCGCCGACGCGCCTTGCGGTCGTCCTTGATGTGGCCCCGGAAGGTCCGGGTCGGGGCGAACTCGCCCAGCTTGTGCCCGACCATCGAGTCGGACACGAAGACCGGCACGTGCTTGCGGCCGTCGTGCACCGCGATCGTGTGGCCGATCATGTCCGGGATGACGGTCGACCGACGTGACCACGTGCGGATGACGGTCTTCTTGCCGGACTCGTTGAGGGCGTCCACCTTCTTGAGCAGGTGGTCGTCCACGAAGGGGCCCTTCTTCAGGCTGCGCGGCATCTTTACCTCCCTGCTCAGCGCTTCTTGCCGGTACGGCGCCGGCGGACGATCAACTTGTCGGAGGGCTTGGTGCGACGGGTGCGGCCCTCGGGGGTACCGGCCGGGTTGACCGGGTGCCGGCCACCGGAGGTACGCCCCTCACCACCGCCGTGCGGGTGGTCCACCGGGTTCATGACGACACCACGGACGGTCGGGCGCTTGCCCTTCCACCGCATCCGGCCTGCCTTGCCCCAGTTGATGTTGGCGTGCTCCGAGTTGCCGACCGCGCCGACGGTGGCGCGGCAGCGCACGTCGACGTTGCGGATCTCGCCGGAGGGCATCCGCAGCTGCGCGTAGGGCCCGTCCTTGGCGACCAGCTGGACGCCGGAACCCGCCGAGCGCGCGATCTTGGCACCGCCGCCGGGGCGGAGCTCGATCGCGTGCACCACGGTGCCCGTCGGGATGTTGCGCAGCGGCAGGTTGTTGCCCACCTTGATGTCGGCCCGGGGGCCGTTCTCGATCCGGTCGCCCTGCTTCAGGCGGGCCGGCGCGATGATGTAGCGCTTCTCGCCGTCCGCGTAGTGCAGCAGCGCGATCCGCGAGGTGCGGTTCGGGTCGTACTCGATGTGCGCGACCTTGGCCGGCACACCGTCCTTGTCGTTGCGCCGGAAGTCGATCAGGCGGTAGGCACGCTTGTGCCCCCCACCCTGGTGCCGGGTGGTGATCCGCCCGTGCGCGTTGCGGCCGCCCTTGTTGTGCAGCGGACGCACCAGCGACTTCTCCGGGAAGTCCCGGGTGATCTCGGCGAAGTCCGCTCCGCTCGAGCCACGGCGGCCCGGCGTCGTCGGCTTGTGCTTACGAATGGCCATGGGTCAGCTCGCTCCCTCAGCTCGCCTGGCCACCGAACACGTCGATCGCCTTGCTCTCCTCGGAGAGCGTGACGATCGCGCGCTTGGTGTCCTTGCGCTTGCCGTAGCCGGTGCGGGAGCGCTTGCGCTTGCCCGGGCGGTTCAGCGTGTTCACGCTGGTCACCTTGACCCCGAACACCTTCTCCACGGCGATCTTGATCTGGGTCTTGTTCGCGTCCGGCGCCACGACGAAGGTGTACTGGCGCTCGTCGAGCAGCCCGTAGCTCTTCTCCGAGACGACCGGCGCGAGCAGCACGTCCCGCGGGTCCGTGATCACTTGGCGGCCTCCTCAGCAGCAGCCCGGCGGCTCGCGGCCTTCGGCGTGGCGATCGGGCCGGCCAGGAACTCGTCCAGCGCCGTCTGCGTGAACAGCACGACGTCGTTGACGAGCACGTCGTGGGTGTTCAGCTGGTCGGGCGCGATCAGGTGGACCTGCGGCAGGTTGCGCAGGCTCAGCAGCGCGGTCTCGGCGGTCCGCTCGACGACCGCGAGCACCCGCTTCACACCGGTCTCCGGCAGCACGGCCTCGAGGGCGGTGCGGGCCGCCTTGGTGGACGGGACGTCGCCCTCCACCAGCGAGGACACGACGTGCACGCGGCCCGCACGGGCCCGGTCCGAGAGGGCTCCGCGCAGCGCGGCGGCCTTCATCTTCTTCGGGGTCCGCTGCGAGTAGTCCCGCGGCGTCGGGCCGTGCACGGTGCCACCACCGGCGAACTGCGGCGCGCGGACCGAACCCTGACGGGCGCGGCCGGTGCCCTTCTGCCGGTACGGCTTCTTGCCACCGCCGCGGACCTCGCCGCGGGTCTTGGTGTCGTGCGAGCCCTGACGCGCCGCGTTCAGCTGCGCGGTCACGACCTGGTGCATGAGGGCGATGTTCGCCGTCACGTCGAAGACGTGGTCGGGCAGCTCGACGCTGCCGTTCGCGGCGCCCTCCGGCGTCTTGATCTGCACGGTGCTCACTTGCCATCACCCTTCGCGGGGGTCTTCACCACGACGAGCCCGCCACGCGGACCGGGCACCGCACCCTTGATGAGCAGCAGGCCACGCTCGGCGTCCACGCGGTGGACCTTGAGGTTCTGCGTGGTCTGGCGGTTGGAGCCCATCCGGCCCGGCAGGCGCACGCCCTTGAACACGCGGCCCGGGGTGGCGCAGCCACCGATCGAGCCCGGGGAGCGGTGCTTGCGCTGGGTGCCGTGCGAGGCGCCCAGGCCGGCGAAGCCGTGACGCTTCATGACACCGGCGAAGCCCTTGCCCTTGGTGACGCCGACGACGTCGACCTCGGGGACCTCGGCGAACGCCTCGGCGGTGACCTCCTGGCCGGGCGCGTAGTCCGCGGCGTCGGAGGTGCGCAGCTCCAGCAGGTGCCGGCGCGGCGTGACGCCCGCCTTGGCGAAGTGGCCGGACTCCGGCTTGTTCACCTTGCGCGGGTCGATCGCACCGGAGGCGAGCTGGACGGCGGTGTAGCCGTCGGTCTCGGCCGACCGGATCTGGGTCACGACGTTCGGCGCAACCTGCACCACGGTGACCGGCACGACGTGGTTGTTCTCGTCGAAGACCTGGGTCATCCCGAGCTTGGTGCCCAGGACCCCGGTGACCTTCTTCGGCTGCCTGGTCGCAGTCGTCTTCTTGATCGAAGCAGTCGCTGAACTCACAGTCATCGCCCCCGTCACTGAATGTTGACGTCGACGCTCGCCGGAAGGTCGATGCGCATGAGCGCGTCGACCGTCTTCGGCGTCGGGTCGAGGATGTCGATCAGCCGCTTGTGCGTGCGCATCTCGAAGTGCTCGCGCGAGTCCTTGTACTTGTGCGGCGAGCGGATGACGCAGTACACGTTCTTCTCGGTGGGCAGCGGCACGGGGCCGACGACCCGAGCACCGGTGCGCGTCACGGTCTCCACGATCTTGCGAGCCGACGCGTCGATTGCCTCGTGGTCATAGGCCTTGAGCCTGATGCGGATCTTCTGTCCCGCCATGGTCGTCGGTCGTCCTCTTCTTCCTGCCGCGGGGGTGCGCGGTGTCGGCCCGTCCAGAACTCGCGCCGTGCTGCCCCCGGGAACCCGGTGCGGCCGGCTGCGGCCCGTGCTCTGTTCAGGATTGTCGGCTGGTGGATCCGCACGCCCGGTCCACCGGGCTCACGCATCCTGCCGGGGCTCACCGGTCCACGAGGTCGGGCGTGTCGCGCCCGACCCCCAGGGGTGTACCCGGGTCACCGCGTCCCTCCCCCTGTGGGGCGGGCATGTCGCTTGATCTTCCTCGGCTCCGCGACCCTGCACCGATCGATCGGGGCGAACCCGTCGGCCGGAACACGGACGCGGAACCGAGGCTGACAACGAACATGGCGCGTGGAGCGCGACTCCTGGACTACCGGCGGGGCCGGGAACAGGGGCGGCGCATCCACGCGCCATGCTCATCGTGCAACCCGTCAAGGATGCCACACGGCCGTGCGACCCCCTCGACCGGGGGGTGGGTAGCGGGGCGACCGGCCGGAGACCGGCCGTCCCGCGACCTCAGCTGTTGATCTTGGTGACCTGGCCGGCACCCACGGTCCGACCACCCTCGCGGATGGCGAACTGCAGGCCCTCCTC
This sequence comes from Pseudonocardia ammonioxydans, assembly GCF_900115005.1. GTDB lineage: Bacteria > Actinomycetota > Actinomycetes > Mycobacteriales > Pseudonocardiaceae > Pseudonocardia > Pseudonocardia ammonioxydans. Next base: position 15,674 of record NZ_FOUY01000001.1, read on the forward strand.
CATGGCGATCGGCTGGATCAGCTGAACGCTCATCGAGGTGTTGTCACCCGGCATGACCATCTCGGTGCCCTGCGGGAGGGTCACGACACCGGTCACGTCGGTCGTCCGGAAGTAGAACTGCGGACGGTAGTTGTTGAAGAACGGGGTGTGACGGCCGCCCTCGTCCTTGCCCAGGATGTAGACCTGGCCCTCGAACTCGGTGTGCGGGGTGATCGAACCCGGCTTCACGACGACCTGGCCGCGCTCGACGTCGTCACGCTTGATGCCACGCAGCAGCAGACCGACGTTCTCGCCGGCACGCCCCTCGTCGAGGATCTTGCGGAACATCTCGACACCGGTGACCGTGGTCTTGGTCGACTTCGGCCGGATGCCGACGATCTCGACCTCCTCGTTCACCTTCACGATGCCGCGCTCGACGCGGCCGGTGACGACGGTGCCGCGACCGGTGATCGTGAAGACGTCCTCGACGGGCATGAGGAACGGCTTCTCGATGTCGCGCTCCGGCTCCGGGATCGCCTCGTCGATGGCGTCCATGAGCTGGACGATCGCGTCGGCCCACTCGGTCTCGCCCTCGAGCGCCTTCAGCGCCGAGACGCGCACGATCGGGAGGTCGTCGCCCGGGTAGTCCTGCTCCGAGAGGAGCTCACGGACCTCCATCTCGACGAGCTCCATGATCTCCTCGTCGTCGACCATGTCCGCCTTGTTCAGGGCGACGACGATGTACGGCACGCCGACCTGACGCGCGAGCAGCACGTGCTCACGGGTCTGCGGCATCGGGCCGTCGGTCGCGGCGACCACCAGGATGGCGCCGTCCATCTGGGCGGCACCGGTGATCATGTTCTTCACGTAGTCGGCGTGCCCGGGGCAGTCGACGTGCGCGTAGTGCCGCTTCTCGGTCTGGTACTCGACGTGCGCGATGGAGATCGTGATACCGCGCTGGCGCTCTTCCGGCGCCTTGTCGATCATGTCGAACGCCGAAGCCTCGTTGAGGTTCGGGTAACGGTCGTGCAGAACCTTGGTGATGGCCGCCGTCAGCGTGGTCTTGCCGTGGTCGATGTGACCGATGGTGCCGATGTTGACGTGCGGCTTGGTCCGCTCGAACTTCGCCTTCGCCACTGCTGGTCCTCCTGGACTTCTGTCTTCTTCTCCGCCGTGCTGACGGCAGGTCTGTGGGGTGTGAGGTGCGGGCCGCGGACCTTACCGATCCGCGGACCGCGCCTTCCGAGCAGGTCGGACTGGGCGCCGACCGGCCCGCGAAGCGAGACTTACTCGCCCGTCGCCTTCGCTGTGTTCACTGCTCGGCTCCGGACTCGCTCCGCTCCGCGCTCGCTGACGCTCGCGGCGATGCTCACTCGCCCGTCGCCTTCACTGTGCTGTTCGCTCGACTCCGGACTCGCTCCGCGCCGTGCTCGCTGACGCTCGCACGATGCTCACTCGCCCGTCGCCTTCGCGATGATCTCCTTGGCCACGTTCGCCGGAACCTCGGCGTACGAGTCGAAGACCATCGTGTAGTTCGCCCGGCCCTGGGTCCGCGACCGCAGGTCACCGACGTAGCCGAACATCTCGGACAGCGGCACGAGCGCCTTCACGACGCGGGCGCCGGCCCGCTCCTCCATGGCCTGGACCTGGCCGCGGCGGGAGTTGAGGTCGCCGATGACGTCACCCATGTAGTCCTCGGGGGTGGTGACCTCGACGGCCATCATCGGCTCGAGGATGGCGGGACTCGCCTTGCGAGCCGCCTCCTTGAACGCCATCGAACCGGCGACCTTGAAGGCCATCTCCGAGGAGTCGACCTCGTGGTACTGCCCGTCCAGCAGCGTGCACTTCACACCGACCACGGGGTAGCCGGCCTGGATGCCGTACTGCATGGCGTCCTGGACACCCTGGTCGACCGACGGGATGTACTCCCGCGGGATGCGACCACCGGTGACCTTGTTCTCGAACTCGTACAGCGCACCGTCGCCGCCGGTGAGCGGCTCCAGGTTGACGATGACGCGGGCGAACTGCCCCGAGCCACCGGTCTGCTTCTTGTGCGTGTACTCGTGCTTCATGACCGGCTGCCGGATGGTCTCCCGGTAGGCGACCTGCGGCTTACCGATGTTCGCCTCGACCTTGAAGTCGGACTTCATCCGGTGGACCAGCACCTCGAGGTGCAGCTCCCCCATGCCGGCGATGATCGTCTGACCGGTCTCGTCGTCCAGCGAGACCTGGAACGTCGGGTCCTCGTCGGCCAGCTTCTGGATCGCGGTGGACAGCTTCTCCTGGTCGGCCTTCGACTTCGGCTCGACGGCCACCTGGATGACCGGGTCCGGGAAGGTCATCGACTCGAGCACGATCGGGTTCTGCGGGTCGCAGAGGGTGTCACCGGTCGTGGTGTCCTTGAGACCGATCACCGCGTAGATGTGGCCGGCGAGGGCCTCGTCGATCGGGTTCTCCTTGTTGGAGTGCATCTGGAAGAGCTTCCCGATGCGCTCCTTGCGGTCCTTCGTCGAGTTGACGACCTGCGCCCCGGCCGCGATCCGGCCCGAGTAGACGCGCACGTAGGTCAGCTTACCGAAGAACGGGTGCGCGGCGATCTTGAACGCCAGCGCCGCGAACGGCTCGTCCTTGGACGGCTTGCGGCTGGCCGGGGTCTCCCCGTCGGTCAGGAAGCCCTCGACCGGCGGCACGTCGTACGGCGACGGCAGGTACGAGATCACCGCGTCCAGCAGCGGCTGGACACCCTTGTTCTTGAACGCCGAACCGCACAGCACCGGGAACGCCGACCGGCCGGTGACCAGCTTGCGGATGCCGCCCTTGATCTGCTCGGTGGTCAGCTCCTCGCCACCGAAGTAGAGCTCCATGAGCTCGTCGTCGGTCTCGGCGACGGCCTCGATCAGCTGGGTGCGGTACTCCTGGGCCCGCTCCTGCAGCTCGGCGGGGATCTCCTCGACCGTGTAGTCCTCGCCCTTCGCGACCTCGCCGCGCCAGGTGAGGGCCCGCATCTCGACCAGGTCGACGACGCCGATGAACTCGCTCTCGCTGCCGATCGGCAGCTGCAGGGGCAGCGGGGTCGCGCCGAGCCGGTCGGAGATGGTCTGGACCGTGAAGTAGAAGTCGGCGCCCAGCTTGTCCATCTTGTTGACGAAGCAGATGCGCGGGACGTCGTACTTGGTGGCCTGCCGCCAGACCTGCTCGGACTGCGGCTCGACCCCCTCCTTGCCGTCGAAGACCGCGACGGCGCCGTCGAGCACCCGCAGCGAGCGCTCCACCTCGACGGTGAAGTCGACGTGACCGGGGGTGTCGATGATGTTGATCTGGTGGTTGTCCCAGAAGCAGGTCGTCGCGGCCGACGTGATCGTGATGCCGCGCTTCTGCTCCTCCTCCATCCAGTCCATCGTCGCCGCGCCGTCGTGGGTCTCGCCCAGCTTGTGGTTGATCCCGGTGTAGTACAGGATCCGCTCGGTCGCGGTGGTCTTACCGGCGTCGATGTGAGCCATGATGCCGATGTTGCGGACCTTGGTGAGGTCCGTCAGCACGTCCTGTGTGGCCACTGCTCAGCTCTCCCTGCGAGTTGGCGTCCGACGGTGGCCGGTCACCAGCGGTAGTGGGCGAAGGCGCGGTTCGACTCCGCCATCTTGTGCATGTCCTCGCGCCGCTTGACGCTGGCGCCGAGGCCGTTGCTGGCGTCCAGCAGCTCGTTCATCAGGCGCTCGACCATCGTCTTCTCGCGGCGCTGGCCGGAGTAGGTGACCAGCCAGCGCAGACCCAGGGTGGTCTGCCGGGAGGCACGGACCTCGACCGGGACCTGGTAGGTCGCGCCACCGACACGGCGGCTGCGGACCTCGAGGGCCGGCTTCACGTTGTCCAGCGCGCGCTTGAGCGTGACGACGGGGTCGGTGCCCGTCTTGTCGCGGGTGCCCTCGAGGGCGGCGTAGACGATGCGCTCGGCGAGCGAGCGCTTGCCGTCCCTCAGGACCTTGTTCACCAGCTGGGTGACCAGCGGCGAGCCGTAGACCGGGTCCGAGACCAGCGGACGCTTCGGGGCGGGGCCCTTGCGGGGCATCAGCTCTTCTCCTTCTTCGCGCCGTAGCGGCTACGGGACTGCTTGCGGTTCTTGACACCCTGGGTGTCCAGCGACCCGCGGATCACCTTGTAACGCACGCCCGGGAGGTCCTTCACACGGCCGCCGCGCACCAGCACGATGGAGTGCTCCTGCAGGTTGTGCCCCTCACCGGGGATGTACGCGGTGACCTCGATGCCGCTCGAGAGCCGCACGCGGGCGACCTTGCGCAGCGCGGAGTTCGGCTTCTTCGGGGTGGTGGTGTACACGCGGGTGCAGACCCCACGGCGCTGGGGGCTGCCCTTCAGCGCCGCGGTCTTGGTCTTGGTGACCTTGTCCTCGCGGCCCTTACGGACCAACTGCTGGATCGTGGGCATGAACCGTCTACTTCTTCCCGTCGACGTGGCTCGACTGTCTCGCTAGTCGCTGTTCTTCGTTCGTGGTGCTGAACTTCTGTACTCCGGGAGCCGGGCGCCGGCGTGGCTTCGGTACTGCTTCCGCCACCGTCGCGCCGGACCCCGAGGTCGGGCGTGTCGTCCCGCGCACGCTCGGAACCGGAAGGGCCCCGCGGAGGCTTTCGGGACGTCCACCGTGCCCGTCACCGGGACGCTTCGGGGACCCGGGCGGCGAGACCACCCGGATCCGCACGCCACGGGGCACGCGGACCGGCCCGACCGAAGTCGAGCGCAGGGCACAAGAGTACTCGGCCCTCTTCGAGACGGTCAAAGCGGGTCCGTCACGGACCCGTATGGGGACTCTCCGGGGGCTTCGGAGGTCCGCGCATCCGCCGGGAGGAGTCCCGCCGGAGACCGGATTGGCACCGACCATGCCGCACAGGGCGGGCCCTGGCAAGCGTCCTCACCCGCTCGTCGCAGATCGCCCGCCGCTCGTCGAGAGCTGGTCGGAGGCGGGCGAACCGGTGTCGGACACCGGATCCGCCCTGGGCACAGCAGGCACGGCGGCCGGGTTACCGTCCGGTATGCACCTGCCGACGGCGGTCAACCGCTTCGCCACACGCGCGCTCGTCGCGCCGCTGATGTCCTCGACCCTACCTCTACCGGTGCGCCGCGCCGGACTCGACCTCGTCGGTGCCGCGCTGCCGCTCCCCCGCGGCACCCGCCGGACCCGCGGTGTCCTGGGCGGGGTGCCCACCGAGGTCGTCGCCCCCGCCGGCCCGTTCGGGCCGCACCGCGTGCTGTACCTGCACGGCGGTGGCTACCTGGTCGGCTCCCCCGCCTCGCACCGCCCGCTGCTCGCCGGCCTCGCCCACGCCACCGGGACGCCCGTGCACGCGCCGGAGTACCGGCTCGCGCCGGAGCACCCGTTCCCGGCCGCCCTCGACGACGCGCTGGCCGCCTGGCAGGCACTGCGTACCGCGGGCCGCCCCGCCCACCGCATCGCGGTCGTCGGCGACTCCGCGGGCGGGGGCCTGGCCATGTCGCTGCTGCTGCGGCTGCGCGACTCCGGCTCGGAGCTGCCCGGAGCCGTCGGGCTGATCTCCCCGTGGCTCGACCTGTCCTGCAGCGCGGACGCGCTGACCCGCAACGCCCGCAGCGACGCCATGCTCGATCCGTCGTGGCTGGCCGGCGCCGTCGACGGCTACGCCGCGGACTGGGCCGGCACCCCGGAGCTGTGCCCGCTCGACGCCGACCTGGCCGGCCTGCCGCCGCTGCACGTCGTCGCCGGGGCGGACGAGGTGCTCGTCGACGACGCCGACGCCCTGGTCGAGCGGGCCGGCGCCGCCGGGACCTCGGTGAGCTACGAGCGCACCGCCGGGATGTGGCACGACTACCCGACCATGGCGGGCCTGCTCGCCGAGGCCGACGAGGCGCTGCGCACCCTCGGCCTGGCGCTGCGGGCCGACTGCACCCGCTGAACCGCTCGCTCCCCGGCAGGTCCGTCCCCGCCCGGGGGCGGCCCGTCCGGCGTCGCACCGGCGCCCGAACGCACGAACGGGGCCGGCCACCGCCACGGGAGAGCGGTGTCCGGCCCCGTCCGGGACCTCTTCGGCAGCGGTCAGCGCATCAGCGGTAGTCGCGGCCGAAGTCGTAGTCGTCCAGCGGCACCGCGGCACCGGTGCCCGTGCCGAACACGTCGGGGCTGTAGTAGCCGTCGTCGTAGCTCGGCAGCGCGTAGGCGGCCGCACGGGCCTCCTCGGTCGGCTGGACCTGGATGTTGCGGTACCGGTTGATGCCGGTACCGGCCGGGATCAGCTTGCCGATGATCACGTTCTCCTTCAGCCCGACGAGCTTGTCGCGCTTTCCGTTGATCGCGGCATCGGTGAGGATCCGGGTGGTCTCCTGGAACGAGGCCGCGGACAGCCACGACTCCGTCGCCAGCGAGGCCTTGGTGATCCCCATCAGCACCGGGCGGCCGGAGGCCGGCTCGTTGCCCTCGGCGACGACCCGGCGGTTCTCGCCCTCGAACTCGCCCCGCTCGGCCAGTGCGCCGGGCAGGAACTCGGTCGCACCCGAGTCGATGATCGTCACCCGGCGCAGCATCTGCCGGACGATGACCTCGATGTGCTTGTCGTGGATGTCCACGCTCTGCGTGCGGTACACCTTCTGCACCTCACGCACCAGGTGCAGCTGCACCTCGCGCGGGCCCATGACACGCAGCACCTCGTGCGGGTCCGCCGTGCCCTCGAGCAGCAGCTGCCCGACCGACACGTGGTCGCCGTCGGCCAGCGGACGCTCGACGCCGTCGACCGAGGTCATCCCGAGCCACTGCCGCTTGGACAGCTTGTCGTAGACGATCTCCTCGCCGCCGTCGTCCGGGATCAGCGTGATCTTCCAGAAACGGTCGCCGTCCTCGATCCGGACCCGCCCGTCGACGTCGGCGATCGGCGCCTTGCCGCGCGGGACCCGGGCCTCGAAGAGCTCGGTGACACGCGGCAGACCGGTCGTGATGTCGTCGCCGGCCACACCACCGATGTGGAAGGTACGCATCGTCAGCTGGGTACCGGGCTCACCGATGGACTGGGCGGCCACGATGCCGACGGCCTCACCGACGTCCACCAGCTGGCCGGTGGCCATCGAGCGGCCGTAGCAGCGCCCGCAGATGCCGGTGGCCGAGGCGCAGGTCAGCGCGGACCGGACCCGGATCTGCTTGATCCCGGCCCCGACCAACGCGTCCAGCGCCGGGTCACCCAGGTCGTCGCCCTTGCGGACGATGACCGTGCCGTCGGGCGCGGTGACCTCCTCCGCGGAGGACCGGGCGTACACCGAGGTGCGCAGGTAACGGTGCGGGATGAGCCGCCCGTCGCTGGTCTCCTCGGTGACCGGCATGGTGATCGCACGCTCGGTGCCGCAGTCGACCTCGCGGACGATGACGTCCTGCGAGACGTCGACCAGCCGACGGGTCAGGTACCCCGAGTCGGCGGTCCGCAGCGCGGTGTCCGCCAGACCCTTCCGGGTGCCGTGCGTGGAGATGAAGTACTCCAGCACCGACAGGCCCTCGCGGAAGTTCGACTTGATCGGCCGCGGGATGTACTCACCCTTCGGGTTCGCCACCAGGCCCTTCATGCCCGCCAGCTGGCGGACCTGGGCCATGTTGCCCGCGGCACCGGACTGCACGATCGTCGGGATCGGGTTGGCCTGGGGGAAGTTCTCCTCCATCGACCGTGCGACCTCTTCCGAGGCCTGCGACCAGATCTTGACCATCTCGTCGTTGCGCTCCTGGTGCGACAGGGCACCGCGCTGGTAGCGCTTGTTGATCTGGTCGGCCTTCGCCTCGTACGAGTCGAGGATCTCCTGCTTGTTCGGCGGGACCACGACGTCGTCGATGGCGAGGGTGACCCCGGACCGGGTCGCCCAGTAGAAGCCGGCGTCCTTGAGCCGGTCCAGCACCTGCGCGACCTCGGTCATCGAGTACCGCTCGGCCAGGTCGTTGATGATCGCGGCCTGGCGCTTCTTCGGCAGCGGCTCGTTGATGAACGGGTAGTCCGCCGGGAGCAGCTCGTTGAACAGCACCCGGCCCAGCGTCGTCTCCGCGGTCCAGACACCGTCCTCGGTCACCGACTCGCCCGCGGCACCCGCGGTCGGCACGACACCGGGGAGCCGGATCTTGATCGGCGCCTGCAGGTGCAGCACCTTGCGGTCGAAGGCCATGATCGCCTCGGCCGAGGAGCCGTAGTGGTTGCCGGCGCCCTCGCCCTCGTCGTTCTGCCGGGTCAGGTGGAACAGACCCGTCACCATGTCCAGGCGCGGCATCGCCAGCGGGCGGCCGGACGCCGGGGACAGGATGTTGTTCGACGACAGCATCAGCACGCGGGCCTCGGACTGCGCCTCGGCCGACAGCGGCAGGTGCACCGCCATCTGGTCACCGTCGAAGTCCGCGTTGAACGCCTCGCAGACCAGCGGGTGCAGCTGGATGGCCTTGCCCTCCACCAGCTGCGGCTCGAAGGCCTGGATGCCGAGACGGTGCAGCGTGGGCGCCCGGTTCAGCAGCACGGGGTGCTCGGAGATGACCTCCTCGAGCACGTCCCACACCTGCGAGCGGCCGCGCTCGACCATCCGCTTGGCCGACTTGATGTTCTGCGCGTGGTTGAGGTCCACCAGGCGCTTCATCACGAACGGCTTGAACAGCTCGAGGGCCATCTGCTTGGGCAGACCGCACTGGTGCAGCTGCAGCTGCGGGCCGACGACGATGACCGAACGGCCCGAGTAGTCGACGCGCTTGCCGAGCAGGTTCTGCCGGAACCGGCCCTGCTTGCCCTTGAGCAGGTCCGACAGCGACTTCAGCGGACGGTTGCCCGGCCCGGTCACCGGCCGGCCGCGGCGCCCGTTGTCGAACAGCGCGTCGACGGACTCCTGCAGCATCCGCTTCTCGTTGTTGACGATGATCTCGGGCGCGCCGAGGTCGATCAGTCGCTTGAGGCGGTTGTTCCGGTTGATGACCCGGCGGTACAGGTCGTTCAGGTCCGAGGTCGCGAAGCGGCCACCGTCGAGCTGCACCATCGGGCGCAGGTCCGGCGGGATGACCGGGACGCAGTCGAGCACCATGCCCAGCGGCGAGTTGCCGGTGGACTGGAACGCCGCGACGACCTTCAGCCGCTTGAGCGCGCGCAGCTTCTTCTGGCCCTTGCCGGACCGGATGATCTCGCGCAGCTTCTCGGCCTCGGCGTCGATGTCGAAGTTCTCCAGGAGCTTCTGGATCGCCTCGGCACCCATGGCACCGGTGAAGTAGTCGCCGTAGCGGTCGTACAGCTCGCGGTAGATCGACTCGTCCGCGATGAGCTGCTGCACGTCCAGCTTGGTGAAGGTGTTCCAGATCTCCTCGAGCCGGTCCAGCTCACGCTGGGCCCGGTCACGGAGCTGGCGCATCTCCCGCTCGCCGCCGTCCTTGACCTTGCGCCGGACGTCGCCCTTGGCCCCCTCGGCCTCGAGCTCGGCGATGTCGGCCTCGAGCTTCTGGGCCCGGGCCTCCAGGTCCGCGTCGCGGGTCTGCTCGATCCGCCGGCGCTCCACGCTCATCTCGTTCTCGAGCGTGGACATGTCGTTGTGCCGCAGCTCGGTGTTCACCGAGGTGATCACGTACGCCGCGAAGTAGATGATCTTCTCGAGGTCCTTGGGAGCCAGGTCGAGCAGGTAGCCCAGCCGGCTCGGGACGCCCTTGAAGTACCAGATGTGCGTGACCGGGGCGGCCAGCTCGATGTGGCCCATCCGCTCACGGCGCACCTTGGCGCGGGTGACCTCCACGCCACAGCGCTCGCAGATGATGCCCTTGAACCGGACGCGCTTGTACTTGCCGCAGTAGCACTCCCAGTCCCGGGTCGGACCGAAGATCTTCTCGCAGAAGAGCCCGTCCTTCTCCGGCTTCAGGGTGCGGTAGTTGATGGTCTCCGGCTTCTTGACCTCACCGTGCGACCACTGGCGGATGCCCTCGGCGGTGGCCAGGCCGATGCGCAGTTCGTCGAAGAAGTTGACGTCGAGCACGTATGTCCTCTGTTTCTTCGTTATCTCGGCTGATCGGTGTACGGCGGGGTCAGTTGACGACGTCGTCGACCGTCATCGACTCCGAGCCGGGACGGCTGGACAGGTTGATGCCCAGGTTCGCCGCGGCACGCTCGAGGTCCTCGTCGTCGGCGTCCCGCATCTCGATCGCCGCGCCGTCGCTGGAGAGCACCTCGACGTTCAGGCAGAGCGACTGCAGCTCCTTGAGCAGCACCTTGAACGACTCGGGGATCCCCGGCTCCGGGATGTTCTCGCCCTTGACGATCGCCTCGTAGACCTTCACGCGGCCCACGACGTCGTCGGACTTGATCGTCAGCAGCTCCTGCAGGGTGTAGGCGGCGCCGTACGCCTGCATCGCCCAGCACTCCATCTCGCCGAAGCGCTGACCACCGAACTGCGCCTTACCGCCCAGCGGCTGCTGGGTGATCATCGAGTACGGGCCGGTCGACCGGGCGTGGATCTTGTCGTCCACCAGGTGGGCCAGCTTCAGGATGTACATGTAGCCGACCGCGACCGGGAACGGGTAGGGCTCGCCCGAGCGCCCGTCCAGCAGCTGTGCCTTGCCGTCCGACTTGACCATCCGCTCGCCGTCCCGGTTCGGCAGCGTGCTGCCGAGCAGGCCGGTGATCTCGTGCTCGCGGGCACCGTCGAACACCGGGGTGGCGGTCTTGGTGTCGGCCGGGACCGAGTACAGCTCCTCGGGCATCCGCGACGCCCAGTCCGGCTGGCCCTCGATCTCCCAGCCGGTCTTGGCGATCCACCCGAGGTGGGTCTCCAGGATCTGGCCGATGTTCATCCGGCGCGGCACACCGTGGGTGTTCAGGATGATGTCGAGCGGCGTGCCGTCCTCCAGGAACGGCATGTCCTCGACCGGCAGGATCTTGCCGATGACGCCCTTGTTGCCGTGCCGGCCGGCGAGCTTGTCGCCGTCGGAGATCTTGCGCTTCTGCGCCACGTAGACCCGGACCAGCTCGTTCACGCCGGGAGCCAGCTCGTCGTCGTCGTCGCGGGAGAACACCCGGATGCCGATGACCTTGCCGTACTCGCCGTGCGGCACCTTCAGCGAGGTGTCGCGCACCTCCCGGGCCTTCTCACCGAAGATCGCGCGGAGCAGGCGCTCCTCCGGGGTCAGCTCGGTCTCGCCCTTCGGGGTCACCTTGCCGACCAGGATGTCGCCCGGCTGGACCTCGGCACCGATCCGGATGATGCCGCGCTCGTCGAGGTCGGCGAGCACGTCCTCGGAGACGTTCGGGATGTCCCGGGTGATCTCCTCGGCGCCCAGCTTGGTGTCCCGGGCGTCGACCTCGTGCTCCTCGATGTGGATCGACGTCAGCACGTCGTCCTGCACCAGGCGCTGCGAGAGGATGATCGCGTCCTCGTAGTTGTGGCCCTCCCACGGCATGATGCCGACCAGGAGGTTCTTGCCCAGCGCCATCTCGCCGTTCTCGGTGCACGGCCCGTCGGCGAGCACCTGGCCCACCTCGACCCGGGCGCCCTCGTCGACGATCGGCTTCTGGTTGTTGCAGGTGCCCTGGTTCGAGCGGCGGAACTTGTTCAGCCGGTAGGTCTGACGCTGCCCCTCGTCGTCCATGACGGTGATGTAGTCGGCGCACAGCTCCTCGACCACACCGGCCTGCTCGGCCACGACGACGTCGCCGGCGTCGACCGCGGCGCGCAGCTCCATGCCGGTACCGACCAGCGGCGACTCCGAGCGCAGCAGCGGCACGGACTGACGCTGCATGTTCGCGCCCATCAGCGCGCGGTTCGCGTCGTCGTGCTCGAGGAACGGGATCATCGCCGTCGCGACCGACACCATCTGGCGCGGCGAGACGTCCATGTACTCGACGCCGGCCGGCGAGATCAGGTCGACCTCGCCGCCCTTGCGGCGGACCAGGATCCGGTCCTCGGCGAAGGAGCCGTCGTCGTTCAGCACGGCGTTCGCCTGTGCGACGACGAAACGGTCCTCCTCGTCGGCGGTCAGGTAGTCGATCTGCTCGGTGACGACACCCTCGGTGACCTTGCGGTACGGGGTCTCGATGAAGCCGAACGGGTTGACCCGCGCGAAGGACGACAGCGACCCGATCAGGCCGATGTTCGGGCCCTCCGGGGTCTCGATCGGGCACATCCGGCCGTAGTGCGACGGGTGGACGTCCCGGACCTCCATGCCGGCCCGCTCCCGGGACAGACCGCCCGGGCCGAGCGCCGACAGGCGGCGCTTGTGGGTCAGGCCCGCGAGGGGGTTGTGCTGGTCCATGAACTGGGACAGCTGCGAGGTGCCGAAGAACTCCCGGATCGCGGCCGTGATCGGCCGGGTGTTGATCAGGGTCTGCGGCGTGATGGCCTCGACGTCCTGCGTGGTCATCCGCTCGCGGACGACCCGCTCGGTACGCGACAGGCCGACCCGCACCTGGTTCTGGATCAGCTCACCGACGGTGCGCAGACGCCGGTTGCCGAAGTGGTCGATGTCGTCGGTCTCGACCGGGATCTCGACGGCCGCGTCCCCCGAGCCGACCGTCATCGTGGTCTCACCCGCGTGCAGGCGCACCAGGTACTCGATGGTGGTGGCGACGTCGTCCTCGGTCAGCGTGCCGACCGTGGTGTCCACGTCGAGGCCGAGCTTCTTGTTGGCCTTGTAGCGCCCGACCTTGGCCATGTCGTAGCGCTTGTCCTTGAAGAACAGGTTCTCCAGCAGCGCCTGGGCGCTCTCGCGCGTCGGCGGCTCGCCGGGGCGCAGCTTGCGGTAGATGTCGAGCAGCGCCTCGTCCTGACCCGCGGTGTTGTCCTTCTCCAGCGTGGTCATGATCGTCTCGGAGAAGCCGAAGCGCTCGCCGATCTGCTCGGCGGTCCAGCCGAGAGCCTTCAGCAGCACGGTGACCGGCTGGCGGCGCTTGCGGTCGATCCGGACACCGACGGTGTCGCGCTTGTCGACGTCGAACTCCAGCCACGCACCCCGGCTCGGGATGATCTTGACCGAGTAGACGTCCTTCTCGGTCGCCTTGTCGATCGAGTGGTCGAAGTACACACCCGGCGAGCGGACGAGCTGCGACACGACGACGCGCTCGGTGCCGTTGATGATGAACGTGCCCTTGTCGGTCATCACGGGGAACTCGCCCATGAAGACCGTCTGGGACTTGATCTCACCGGTGGTGTTGTTGGTGAACTCCGCCGTGACGAACAGCGGGGCACCGTAGGTCATGTCCTTGTCCCGGCACTCCTCGACGGAGGCCTTGACCTCGTCGAAGCGCGGGTCGGAGAAGGACAGCGACATCGAGCCGGAGAAGTCCTCGATCGGGGAGATCTCGGTGAGGATCTCCTCGAGCCCGCTGACCGGCAGCTCGTCGCCGGCGTCGATCCGGCGCTGGAACCAGGCCTCGCTGCCGACCAGCCACTCGTAGGACTGGATCTGCAGGTCGAGGAGGTCCGGGACCTCCAGTGGCTCCGCGATCTTCGCGAAGGTGACCCGGGTGGGTGCACCGGGGTAGTTCGGGTTCGCCGAAGCGGAGAGGGTCGAAGTCGTCGCGGCGGCGCGGGAGACAGCCAAGATGCGTCCTTCCGAGAACTGCGCTTCTCGTCTGGCGTACGCCGGTGGCGGGCGCTACCGTCTTCCTCGATCCGTTCGGGGTCCCCCCCGGATCGTGAGCCGGCAGCGGGCCACGTCGCACGCCGTCTGTTGTCAGGCGCCGCCGTGCGGGTCGGCATCTCCGCGACCGCTCCGCCGAACCCTCTCCGACGGCCGACAGAGCGGCCCGGAAACTTCCGGTAGCGAGCGCAGAGAACGTGGACGCAGGCAGCGCAAAGATTGACTATAGCTGCTACCGGCGCAGCTGTCGAGACAGGTCGCCGATTTCAGCATCCAGGCAACCACCGTTGCCCAAGAGTGACCTGCCCGGCGCACCGAGTCAACCCCCTGGACGTCGATGAGCGGTCGAAAGCCCGGGACGACCGGTCACCACGGCCGCACGGGCGACGTCCGGCCCGTCCCGGCCCCGGCACGGGCCCGCCCGGCCCCGGAAACGCCGGAGGGGCGGGACCCGAGTCCGGGTCCCGCCCCTCCGGGCGCGGTTCAGCGCGAGATCACTTGAGGGAGACCTTCGCGCCGGCCTCCTCGAGCTTGGCCTTGGCGGCCTCGGCGGCCTCCTTGTTGACGGCCTCGAGCAGCGGCTTCGGCGCGCCCTCGACCATGTCCTTGGCCTCCTTGAGGCCCAGGCCGGAGACGACCTCGCGGACGACCTTGATGACCTGGATCTTCTTGTCACCCGCGGACTCGAGGACGACGTCGAACTCGTCCTTCTCCTCCTCGGCCGGGGCGGCGTCGCCGCCGGCGGCCGGGGCGGCACCGGCCACCGCGACCGGGGCGGCGGCGGTGACGTCGAAGGTGTCCTCGAACTTCTTCACGAAGTCCGAGAGCTCCAGGAGGGTGAGCTCCTTGAAGGCGTCGAGCAGCTCGTCGGTGGACAGCTTCGCCATGGTGGCGGTCCTTTCTCTACGACAGACGTTCGGTGGGGGTGGTGATCAGCTCTCGGCGGAGTCGCCGTCGGCCTCGGCCTCGGCCGGGGCCTCGGCAGCTGCGGGCTCGCCGGCGGTCTCGCCGCCGTCGGCCTTCTTGTCGGCGAGGGCCTGGGCGAGCCGCGCGACCTGGGAGGCCGGCTGGTTGAACAGCGACGCGGCCTTCGACAGGTTCGCCTTCATCGCGCCGGCCAGCTTGGCCAGCAGCACCTCGCGGGACTCGAGGTCCGCGAGCTGCTCGATCTCGGCGACGGACAGGGCGCGCCCGTCCATGTACCCGCCCTTGATCGTCAGGCCGGGGTTGTCCTTGGAGAACTTCTTGAGCGCCTTGGCGGCGTCGACGGGCTCGCCCTGGATGAACGTGATCGCGGTCGGCCCGGCGAGCAGGTCGTCCAGACCCTGCACCCCGGCGTCCGCGGCCGCGCGCTTGACGAGGGTGTTCTTCGCGACGCGGAAGTTCGCGTCCGCACCCAGGTCCCGACGCAGCTGGGTCAGCTTGGCGACGCTGAGCCCGCGGTACTCGGTGACGACCGAGGCGTTCGCCTCGCGGAAGCGGTTGCTGATCTCCTCGACCGCCGCGACCTTGTCAGGTGCTGCCATCGCTGCCCTCCTCTCGGGTGGTTGGTCCTTGCAGGTGCCACCGCACGACCCGAGAGACGACGAACGCCCCGTGCGCAGGGGCACGGGGCGTGGAGTGAACCGGCGGGCGCGCAGGGCGCCCGGGAATCGCCTCGACCTCCTGCGCGGGCCGCCCGGGAACTCCGGGACCTTCGTACGCCCGGGCGAGCCCGGGCGCAGACCTGCGGTCTTCGGTGGATCGGGGACCAGCATACGCGCGCCCCGCACCGCCGTTCACGGGGGGTGCGGGGCGCGCGGGCCCGGGGCGGGCCGGGGTCGTCAGGCCGGGGCGTCAGGCCGGGGTCGTCAGGCCGGGGTCATGGCGGCGATCTTCCAGCTGCCGTCGACGTACTCGGCGTCGACCCGCAGCCGGGCCGCCGCGGACCCCTCCTGCGGGGCACCGCCGTCGGCCTGGCGCCGGATGACCTGGTTGACGAACAGGTACACCGTCGCCCGGTCGCCGGTGATGCTCGCGACCGCGGACTTGGGGATCGTCGCGGTGACGACGGCCTGCTGCTGCGGGGCGAGCTCCCGGACGCTGCCGAAGATCCGGTCGAACTCCGGCTGGAACTCCGGTGTGATCACCGCGCGGGCCTCGTCCTCGGCCTGCTGGAGCCGGGCGTGGTCGAACGAGTAGACCTTCGTGACCGCGTCACCGACCTCCCGGCTCACCTCGGCGGTGGCGCCGACGTCGGTCAGCGCGGCGTTCGCGGCCGAGCCGCTGAACCGGGCGCCGTACCACTGGACCCCGAAGAACGCGGCCGCCGCGGTGAGCACGACGGTGACCACCAGCAGCGCCGCCGTGGCCGCGCGGGTGCGCGGGGCCGGGGGCAGCGGGAGCCTGCGGGACCGGGACGCGGCGGGGTCCGGGTCGGCACCATCGTCACCGGCGCCGTCCCGGGTGTCAGCAGCGGAACCGTCGGCGGCGGAACCGTCCGGGGCAGGGCCGTCGGTCGTGGAACCGTCGGCAGCAGAACCGTTGTTGGCAGGACCGTCGTTGGCAGAACCGTCGGCGGCGGGGCCGTCGGCGTCGGCCGTGCCGGAGCGGACCGGGGCGGCCCGCGGGGCGTCGACGGCGGCGGTGGAGCGCTCGTCGACGGCGACGGTGCCGGACCGGGCCTCGTCGCGCTCGGCCTCGTCGGCGGTGTCGGCGGCGTCCGTCCACCCGCCGCGGGGGCGGCCGGCGACCTGGGGCCTGCGGATGCCGCCGCTCGGGCGGCGTCGCGAACTGGACATGCGGTGACCTCCTGGGGTGGTCGACCTGGGAGCGGAGCGGCCGGAGCCGCCGGGTCGGGGCGGGTGCGGCCGCTCAGCCGCCCGCGCCGGGCGTGAGGAGCGGCTCCAGCGCGTCGATCTTCCAGCCCTCCTCGGTGCGGACCATGCCGAGCTCGAGCCGCTGGCGGGTCACGGTGGGCTCGGCGCCGTCGGGGGTCACGGTCACGTCGACCCCGGCCAGCACCCGGGCGGTGCCGGCGCGCGGGTCCACCTCGGACACGGCCGCGTCGGCGACGGTCGCGGTGGTGGTCCGCTTCTGCTCGGTGACCAGCTGCGCGTAGGCGTCGCGATTCTTCACGAACTCGTCGCGGACCGAGCCCGACGAGGACTGGATCCACAGGTCCAGTCCCGCCTCGGCGTTGTTGTGGTCCAGCGTGTTCAGGTTGATCACGGCCTGCCGGGCGTCCCGCAGCGCCTCGTCGCGGGCCTGGGCGACCTGGACCGTGTCGCTGTTGAGCGCGAACAGCCACAGGGCACCGAACACCAGCGCGAGCACCGCGGCCACGACCGAGGCGACGGGCAGCACCCGGGCGAGCCGTCCCGGGGCGGGTGGGCCGGTGTCCTCCGGGCCGTCCGGCGCGGCCGGCCGCTCGTCCAGTTCGACGTTCATCTCCGGAGCGTTCCTCCTCCCGGCTGCGGGGGCACAGCCGCTCGGTGGCCGCGCGGGCGCGGCCGAGGGGCCGACCGTGGGCCGCGGTGGTCGCGACCCGACGGTCGTCGTGCCGGCCGTGCCACGGGGAGACACGGCCGTCGTGCCGGTCGCGCCGCAACCGGCGCGACCGTCGCGCTCACGCGCCCATCAGGATCTGGGCGGCGTCGGAGACCAGGCCCGGCGTGGCGACACGCTGGGCGGTCGCATCCGAACCGGCCGCGGGCGGTGGGGCCGGGGTCTCGCCCGCATCGGCGGGCGGCACCGGGGTCGCCGCCCGGGGCACATTCTGCATCCCGCGGACGGTCGTGGGGCTCCCGGGGGGCTCGGCACAGCGGGCCCCGGCATTCACCGGGGTCTCCCGCACGTCCGCGCCCGGACGGTTGACCGTCCCCTCGTACCCACGGGTGCACACGGGCGGGTCGGCGACGTTGACGACCAGTCCGAGGTGCGCCGTCCCGTCCCCGGGCGCCACCTTCGGGGCGAGGGCGGTCAGCCCCGGGTAGGTCACCAGCAGCTGGCGCAGGCCGTCCTGCCGCGGCTCGAGCACCTCGGAGGTCGTCCGCAGGTTGGCGATCGACTCACCGAGGCCCGGGCCGCTCTCGTGGAGCAGCGCGCTGAGCTCGTCACCGGCCCGCGGGCCGTCGTCGATGATCCGGCGCAGGTCCGGGTCGGACTCGCGGAGCTGCTCGGTGACCTCGCGCAGCCCGCGGCTGAAGTCCTGGAACTGCGGCGCGATCTCGTTCTGCGTGGTCAGCACCGGCCGGGCGTCCTGGATCAGCGCGGTGGTCGCCGGCAGCTCCTCGGTGGCGGTGCGGGTGAACTCGCCGGTGGTGTCGAGCAGCTGCTGCAGCGGCTGCGCCGTGCCCTGGAAGCCCTGCCCGAGCTCGGAGACCACGGTCTGCAGCGAGTCCAGCGGCACCGTGGACACCAGCTGGTCCAGGTTCGTCAGCAGGGTCTCGACCTGCACCGGCGTCCGCGTGCGGTCCTGCGGGATCACCGAACCGGCGGCCAGCGCCTCACCGTCCGCGGCGACCGGCTGCAGGTCCACGTACTGCTCGCCGATCGGCGACAGGTTCGCCACGACCGCCCGCGCGTCGGACGGGATCTCCGGGGCGCTCCGCTCGATGTCCAGCTGGACGTCGACACCGGAGTCGGTGAGCGTCAGCGGTCCGACCCGGCCGACGCTCACCCCGCGGTAGGTCACGTCCGCGCCGGAGAAGATGCCCCCGGAGTCGGCGAGCTGCACGGTGACCGGGTAGGTCGTGGCGCCGAACAGCCGGTCCAGCCCGGCGTAGCGGTAGCCCGCGTAGCCGACCCCGACGAGGGTCACGAGCAGCAGCGCGATGAGCTGCCACCGCACGGTCTTCGTGATCACGATCCTCCTCCGAACAGTCCGCCGAGCAGGCCGCCCCGCCCACCGGAGTCCTGCTCCGGGGTGGGTGTCGCGGTGGACGATCCGGACGGGGCCGGTGTCGTGGGCGTGCCCTCCGGGGCCGTGCCCGGGGCCTGCCCCTCCGGCGCGGGCGCCGGGGTCGGCTGCTCCGGGCCCAGCAGCGGCAGCGGGGGCGCGCCGGGTGCCGGCGGCTCGCCCTCGCCCGCGCCGAGCAGCGGGGTCAGCATCTGCGCGTTCGGCGGCAGCTGGGCCAGCTGCGTCGGGTCGAGCGGCAGGCCGAGCTGGTTGCTGCGCAGCATGTTCTCCAGCAGCGAGCGCAGGTCCAGGTCCAGCTTGATGTAGAGGTTCGCGTAGTCACCGGCGACGGCGTCGGTCGCCGCGTCGGTGAACGGGATGCTCAGCAGCAGCTGCAGCGACTCGGGCAGGTCCTGGCCGGAGTCGGCCAGGTTGCGCAGCACCGGCCGCAACGCCTCGAGGTCGGCGAGCAGGTCCTCGCGGGACTGCTCGACGACGTTCGTCGCGACGCCGGAGAGCCGGTCCAGGGCCTGCAGCATGCCGACCAGCTGCGTGCGCTGGGCCTCCAGCTCGCGCAGCCCGGGGCTGATGTCGTTGAGCGCGGTCCGGATCTGCGGGCGGCGCTCGGCGAGCGTGGCCGAGAGCCGGTTGATGCTGTCCAGCGCCCGGTTGATGTCGTCCTTGCTGTCGTCGAGCGAGCCGACCAAGGTGTCGAGGTTGCCCAGCAGCTCGCGGACCTGCGGCTCGCGGCCGGACAGCGCGTTGTTCAGCTCGGTGGCGATGGTCCGGATCTGCGCGACGCCGCCGCCGTTGAGCAGCATCGACAGCGCGCCGAGCACCTCCTCGACCTCGGCGGCCCGCCCGGTGGTCTGCACGCCGATCCGCCCGGCCTGCGCGAGGTCGCCCTCGGCCGGTCCGGCCGGCGCGGCCAGCTCGACGAACTTCTCGCCGAGCAGCGAGGTCGAGCGGACGCGGGCGGTCGTGTTGGCCGGGAGCTCGACGTCCCGGTTCACCTGCACGGTGACCAGGGCGTTCCAGCTCTGCGGCTCGACCGCCACCGACTCGACCGCCCCCACCGGGACGTCACCGACCCGCACGATCGACTGCGGAACGAGGTCCACCACGTCGGAGAACTCGATCTGCACCGGGTACGGGTCGTCGCCGAGCGTGGCGCCGCCGGGCAGCGGCACCCCGCGCAGCCCGCCCTGGAGCGCGCCGCAGCCGCTCGCCGACACCGCGACCGCGGTCAGCAGCGCCGCGACCCTCGTGGTCCGGCCGGTCATCGTCCACCTCCGAACAGGCCGAACAGGCCGCCACCGCCGCGTTCCTCGGGTTCGGGAACGGGGGTCGGGGTCGCCTCCGTGGCCGACGACGGAGCCTGCTCCCCGGCGGCGTCCGGCTCGGCCGGGGGCGGGGTGCCCGGGGGTCGCAGCAGCGAGCCCGGGTCGGTCAGCGACGACGGCGACCCGGCCGGTGGGGCGAGGCCCTCGACCGCACCGGGCAGCCCGCCGCTGCTGAGCCCGCCGACCACGTCGGTGAGCGCCGGCAGCGGGAGGACCCCCTCGAGCGCGGGCACCAGCTGCTCGCACAGCGGCGCCAGCGCCACGTCGCTCAGCGGCGCCACGTTGGCGGTGCCGCCCCGACCGGCCTCGCAGAGCGCGCTCGCGAGCGGCTGGGCCAGCTCGTTGAGGTTCGCCCGGGTGTCCAGGGTCTCCGACGAGCCGTTGTAGCTGTTCACCAGGTTGCTCAGCGCGGGCGGTGCCAGATCGGCGATCTCCGCCAGCGCGCGCTGGTGGTCGACGATCTCCTGGGACACCCCGGCGAGCTTGTCGACGTTCGAGTTCAGCGTGGCCCGGTTGTCCTGGACGAAGCCGGCGACCTCACCGAGGGCGAACGAGAGCTCGTGCAGCGCACCGCCGAGCTCACCGCGCTGGCCGGCCAGGAATCCGGTCACGTCGGCGAGCTTGGCGTTCAGCTCGCGCACGCCCGGGTCGTTCTCCTTCAGCGTCGCGGTGAACTTCTGCAGCTCGGTGATCGTGCCGAACAGGTCCTCGCTCGACCCGTTCAGCGTCGCCGAGAGGCCGCCGAGGTTGCGGATGGTGTCGTTCAGGGCGCGGCCGTTGCCGTCCAGGTTCTCCGCGCCGACGTTCAGGGCGTCGTTGAGCGCGCCGTCGGCGTTGGCGCCCTGCGGGCCCAGCGCGCGGGACAGCTCGGTCGCGGTCCGGCTCAGGTCGTCGACGCCCAGCGGGAACGCCGTCCGCTCCAGCGGCACGGTCTCGCCGGTCCACTCCGGCCCGCCGGTCCAGACCGGGGTGAGCTGGACGTAGCGGCCGGTGACCAGGCTGGGCGAGATCACCGCGGCGCGGACGTCGGCGGGGAGCCGCACGTCGTCGTCGGTGATGGTCATGTCGACCCGCACCCGGTCGCCCTCCGGCGTGATCTTGTCGATCTTGCCGACCGGGACGCCGAGCACCCGGACGTCGTTGTCCTCGAACACCGCCGCCGAGCTGATGAAGTACGCGGTGATCGGCCGGCCGCCCCCGGAGGTGATCAGCCAGATCGCGCTCGCCGCGAGCACGGCGACGACGGCGACCAGGGCGCCGAACTGGATCCGGCGCCGGTCGTGGGCCCAGCTGCCCATCAGCAGTCACCACCCAACGGGGACGTGGCCGGCGGGATCAGCCCGCAGGGGTAGTTGTCGAACCAGCGACCGTTGCCGAGGGCGTTGCCGAACACGCGGATGAACACCGCTTCCTTGTCCAGGATCTCGCCGATGTTGTCGCGGTGGTCCTCGAGCACGCCGAGCACCTTGTCCACGGTCTCCAGGGCCGGTCGCAGCTGTTCCTGGTTGTCGGCCACGACACCGCGCAGCTGCACCGACAGGGTCCGCACGCCCTCGAGCAGGTCCGCGATGGCGTCCTTGCGGCGCTGCAGCTCGCCGAGCAGCAGGTTGCCGTCGTCGACCAGCTTGACGACGTCACCGCGCCGCTCGGCCAGCGTCGTCGACAGCTGGCGGGTGTTGGCCAGCAGCTGCTTCAGCTCGGCGTCCCGGCTGGAGATCGTCGTCGACAGCCGGGACAGGCCGTCCAGCGCGCCGCGGATCTCCGGCGGCGTCTCGCGGAAGGTGTCCGAGAGCGTGGTGAGGCTGCTCGCGAGCTGTTCGGTGTCGAGCTGGTCGATGGTCCCGGACAGCCCGTTGAACGCCTCGACGACGTCGTACGGGGCCTTGGTCCGCTCCCGGCCGATCGGCTCGCCGGAGTCCTGCTCGGCGTCCCCGCGCGGGTCCAGCGCCAGGAACTTCGAGCCCAGCAGCGTGGCGATCTCGATCGAGGCCGTGGTGCGGTTGCCGACCCAGGCGTCGTCCACCGTGAACTCGACGGCCACGTGGTCGCCCTCGAGCTCCACGCTCTGCACCCGCCCGGCCTCGACGCCGGCGACGGTGACCCGGTCCTGCGACTGCAGCCCGGCGGCCTCGGTGAACTCGGCCCGGTACGTCGTCGCCCCGGAGAAGATCGCCTCGAAGTTGAACGCCGCCAGGGTGAGCGCCGCGATCGCGACGAGCCCGATCGTGGCGGTCAGGACGGGCCGTGACTCCCCTACCCGTGCCATGTCAGTTCCCTCCCGGCTGCAGCGCGGCCGTCGGGTCGGACCCCAGGTCGGTACCGCCCTGGCTCAGCGGGTCCACCAGCTGTTCGATCGAGTCGGTCGTGGGCTCCTGCATCCGCGGGTCGGGCTTCTCCCCGTCCGGCGAGCCCTCGTCGGAGCCCTCCCCCGAGCCCTCGATCGGGACCGTGTTGCCTGCCCCGATGCCCGACGGGTCCGGGCCGCAGCGCGGCGCCGGGTTCTGCAGCGGGAAGTCGAGCCCGAGCTCCTCGATGTCGATCGGGTCGATGAGCCCGGAGAACCCGACCTGGCCGCTGAGTCCGCAGACGTAGAAGTTGAACCAGCTGCCGTAGGAGCCGGCCCGGGAGATGCGGTTCAGCTTGAACGGCGTGTACTCCAGGAAGCGCTCGATCGCCGGGCGGCCCCGGTCGAGCTCGGTGGCCAGGTCGCCGAGGTTGCGGATGTCGTCGCGCAGCGCCGGCCGGGCGTCCTCCAGGAACGAGCCGGTGACCTGGGTCAGGGTGCCGATGGAGGCGATCGCGTCGCCGATCGGCTCCCGGTCCTGCGCGAGGCCGGACACCACCGCCTGCAGCGAGCTGATCAGCTCGTTGAGGCCCTGGTCGTTCTCGTTGACGGTCTGCAGGACCGCGTTGAGGTTGTCGATGACCTGCCCGATCACCTGGTCGCGGTCGGCGATCGAGTTGGTCAGCGACGACGTCGAGGCCAGCAGGCTCTGCACCGTGCCGCCCTCGCCCTGCAGGACCTGCACGATCTCCATCGACAGCTTGTTGATCTGGTCCGGGTCCAGGCCCTGGAACAGCGGCTGGAAGCCGTTGAACAGCACGGTCAGGTTCAGCGCCGGGCGGGTCCGCTCGAGCGGGATCTGGGCACCGGCCGGGAGCGTCTCCCCGGTCGGGCCGGCTCCCTGCTCGAGCGCGAGGTAGCGCTGCCCGATCAGGTTCTTGTACTTGAGCTCGGCGGAGGCGGTGGCCGGCAGCGGCGTGGAGGAGTCCACGTCGAAGGCCACCTCGGCGATCCGCTGGTCGACGATCCGCACGTCGGTCACCGAGCCGACCACGACACCGGCGATCCGCACGTCGTCGCCGGCCAGCAGCCCGGCCGCGTCGGAGAACCGGGCCGTGTACTCGGTGACCGAGCCACCGCGGGAGTTGGCGATGGTCATGCCGAGCACCGTGGTGCCCACCGCGGTGACCAGCGCGAACACCAGGAACTTGACGAGCGGGGAGATCGGCAGCCTGCTCATGTCAGCGTCACCTCCGCACCGCGCAGCAGCGGGCCGACCATCGTGCTGCCCCAGGCGGGCACGGCGTCGGGCGTCGTGCCGTGCTGCACCGCCAGCAGCTCGGAGACCACCTGCTGCTCACCGGGCGAGTTCGCCACGCCCATGTCGACCGAGCCGGACTGGTGCTCGCCGCTCTCGTGCGAGCTGGGCTCGATCCCGGCGCCACCCAGCGTGGTGCTCAGCGGGGGCAGCGCACCGGCGCCGTTGCGCCCGCTCTGGTCCTCGACCTGCCCGAAGGTGTCCGTGCCGTCGTAGGTCCCGAAGGTCTCGGTACCGAACTGCTCCGGGTCACCCATCGGCTGCCCCTTCGGCGCCGGGCCGGGGACCGAGCCGTCCTCGAACGGGCCGTCCGACGGGTACTGGGTGCCCGCCGGGGCCGGGATCGGGTAGCAGCGCGGCCCGCGGTCGTCGGTCAGCTCGGGCTCGTCCTGGTTCGGCAGGTACTTGCCCTTGCTCGCGACGATCTCCAGCGTGATGTTCACGCCGACCCGGTCGGTGCCGGGCCGGATCGCGTTGTTGACGACCGGGACGAGGTCGGTGAGCTGCCCGAACAGGCACGGGAACTCCGGCGAGTACCGCGCCAGCGTCTCCAGGGTCGGCCGGCTCGCCCGGGACACCCCGATGATGTTGTCGCCGTTGGCGTCGAGGAAGGCCCCCAGGTCGTCCGAGGCACCGGTCACCGAGCGGTAGAGGTTCCGCAGGCCCTCGCGCTGCTCGACGATCGTGCGGCTGGTGACCGCCAGGTTGTCGACGGCGTCGAGCAGGTCCGGCGCCGCGGCGTCCAGGTTGTCCGCGAACGTCGCCAGCTGCCGGATGTCCTCCTGCAGGTCCGGCACGACCGGGTTCAGGCCCCGGGTCAGCGTGTTCAGCTGCTCGAGGGTCTCGCCGAGCTGCTCGCCCCGGCCCTGCAGGGCCGAGGACAGCGACCCCAGCGTGGTCGCGAGGTCCTGCGGGCGGACGGCCTGCAGCAGCGGCAGCAGCTGGTCGAGCACCCGCTCGACCTCCATCGCCGCCTGGCTGCGGTCCTCCGGGATCACCGACCCGGCCGCGAGCCGCGTCGTCGCCGGGGCCGCCGGGGGCACCAGCGACACGAACTTCTCGCCGAACAGCGTCTTGGGCAGCAGCTGCGCGTGGACGTTCTCCGGGATCTGGTCGATCAGGTCCGGGTTCATCGACATCTCGATGCTGGTGGTGTCGCCGTCGGTCGAGACCTGCTCGACCTCGCCCACGATCAGACCGCGCACCTTGACGTCGGCGCGCTCCTGCATCTGCGTCCCGACCCGGGCCACGTTCAGCGTCACCGGCACGCCCGACGAGAACAGGCCGGCGTACTGCGCCACCGCGAGCCCGAGCAGCAGCACGATGACCACGACGAACACCAGGCCCTGCACGACCCTCTTCGTGGACCTCATCCGGCCACCCGCACCGAGGTCGAGGTCCCGAACATGACCAGGGTCAGGAAGAAGTCCAGGATCGCGGTGCTCACGATCGACAGCCGCACCGCGCGGCCCACCGCGACCCCCACGCCCGCCGGTCCGCCCTTGGCCGCGTAACCGTAGTGACAGTGGATCAGAATGATCACCGTCGCGAAGATGATCACCTTCAGATACGACAGCAGCACGTCACTGACCGGCAGGAACAGGTCGAAGTAGTGGTCGTAGGTCCCACCGGAGAGACCGTTGACCAGGGTCACGTTCAGCCGGGCGGCCGCGTAGCTGGCGAGCATGCCGAGCGTGTAGATCGGGATGATCGCGACGATCCCGGCGACGACGCGGGTGGTCACCAGGTAGGGCACCGAGGGCACCGCCATGACCTCCAGCGCGTCGATCTCCTCGGAGATCCGCATCGCGCCGAGCTGGGCGGTGAAACCGGCGCCCAGGGTCGCGGTCAGCGCCGAGGCGGCCACCAGCGGGGCGATCGAGCGCGTGTTGAAGTAGGCGGTGATGAAGCCGGTCAGCGCCTCGACGCCCAGCGCGTCCAGCGCCCGGAAGCCCTGCAGGCCGACCAGCGAGCCGACGAACAGCGACAGCGAGGCCATCACGCCGACCGTGCCGAGGATGACGATCAGCGCGCCGGAGCCGAAGGAGACCTCGGCCAGCAGCCTGCCGACCTCCTTCTTGTAGCGGGTCAGCGTCTTCGGGATCCAGATGATCGACCGGATGTAGAGCGACAGCTGGTCGCCGAGCTCCTCGAGCTGGTTCAGCGGCGCCTGCGCGGCCCGGCGGGCCCGCGCACCCAGTGGTGTGGCCATGTCAGAAGCCCTTCGGCGGGACGAGCTCGAGGTACAGGGCGGTCAGGACGAGGTTGATCAGGAAGACCAGGACGAAGGAGATGACGACGGCCTGGTTGACCGCGTCGCCGACGCCCTTCGCGCCGGGCGGCGGGTTGAGGCCGCGGTAGGCGGCGACGACACCGGCCACGAGCCCGAACAGCAGTGCCTTGACCTCCGAGACGACGATGTCGGAGACCTGCGCGATCGCCGAGAAGCTGTTGATGTACGCGCCCGGCGAGCCGCCCTGGATGATCACGTTGAAGAAGTAGCCGCCGGCCACGCCGACGCAGGTCGCCAGGCCGTTCAGCACGACGGCGGTGATGCCCATGGCGAGCACCCGCGGGACGACCAGGCGCTGGATCGGCGAGATGCCCAGCACCTCCATCGCGGAGATCTCCTCGCGGATCGTCCGGGCCCCGAGGTCCGCGCAGACGGCGCTGCCGCCCGCACCGGAGATGAGCAGGGCCGTGACGATCGGCGCGGCCTGCTGCACGATCGCCAGCACCGAGCCGGCGCCGGTCTGGGACTGGGCACCGAACTGGCGGGTCAGCTCGCCGAGCAGCAGGGCGATCGTCGCCCCGAACGGGATCGTGAACAGCGCCGTCGGCAGGGCCGAGACCTTCGTGACGAACCAGACCTGCTCGACCAGCTCGCGCAGCTGGAACGGCCGGCGCAGCGACTGCCTGCCGATCTCGATCCCGAGGCCGATGAACTTCCCGACCGGGGTGAGGGCCCGGGCGACGGGCGCGCTCATTCGTCACCGCCGCTGAGCTGGTGGCGCCCCGGCGGGGGCGGCGTGCTGTCGGTGATCCGCGGGTGGATGTCGGTGGGCCGGTCGTCCCCGGCGCCCGGGCGCCCGCCGGTGACCGCCACCTGCTCGCGGGCCACCTCCCGGGTGGTGCCGTCGTTCGGGGGCATCCACTGCGCGCCGGCGTCGCCGTAGGACTCGCGGATCGCGCGCTGGGCGGGCTCGGGGAGCTCGTGCATCATCGCCTCGACCCGCTCCCGGCGCCGGTGCACCGCCTGCCGGTCCGGCATCCCGGACGAGGCCGCCAGCTGCGGCTTGAGCGGCGGGAGGCCCTGCAGCTCCCCGGCCTCGGCCATCTCCCGCTCCGCCTGGGCGGTGTCCTTCTCCTCGCTCATCCCGATCGGACCCTCACGACGCCCGTTGAGGAACTGCGCGACCACCGGCTCCTCCGAGGTCAGCAGCTGCTCACGCGGCCCGAACATCGCCAGGTGCTTGCGGTAGAGCAGCCCGATGTTGTCCGGCACCGTCTGGGCGGTGTTGATGTCGTGGGTGACGATCAGGAACGTCGAGTCGGTCATCGCGTTCAGATCGATGATCAACTGGTTCAGGTACGCCGTACGCACCGGATCCAGGCCCGAGTCCGGCTCGTCGAACAGGATGATCTCCGGATCGAGCACCAGCGCCCGGGCCAGGCCCGCCCTCTTGCGCATCCCACCGGAGATCTCACCGGGCAGCTTGCCCTCGTCCCCGGTCAGACCGACCATCTCCATCTTCTCCGCGACGATGTCGCGGATCTCGGTCTCGGACTTGCGCGTGTGCTCACGCAGCGGGAACGCGATGTTGTCGAACAGGTTCATCGACCCGAACAGCGCACCGTCCTGGAACAACACCCCGAACAGCTTGCGGATCTCGTAGAGCTTCGACTCGCTGCACCGCACCAGATCGGTGTCGTGGATGACGATCGAGCCCTTCTCCGGCTTCAGCAGCCCGATCAGGGTCTTGAGGAACACCGACTTGCCGGTACCCGACGGACCCAGCAGCACCGACACCTCGCCCGGAGGCAGCGTCAGTGTCACGTCCGACCAGATGTTGGCCGGGCCGAACGACTTCGTCAGCCCCTCGACCTTCACCTCGACACCGGTCACGTGTCGCCTCCTCGCGCAATCGACCGCTCGATCCACACCGGGGCCGGGAGGCGCGGGGAGCGCCGGCCACTCTGCGGTGCTGAACGGCTCAACGAGTCGGAGGGCGAGGGGTTACTGGGAGGTACGACGATGCGTGCGACCGTTGCCGTAACGTAATCTACGTTATGTTCACGCAGCGTTCCGAATCACGTCCGATTGCTGCGGATCGTGCAGATCGACAGGTCCGTCCGCGCCGGAAACTGCTCCGAACGGCCGCAGAGCGCGGCCGCACCGCACGGAACGGCACCGACCGCCACCCGCCGGGAGTATCACCCGGTCGGCCGAGTCACCGACCGCAGATCCGGCGTCGCGTGCGCCATGATCAGGTCCTGGTAGTCGTCGAACAGCCGGCGCAGCAGCTCCCGGTCCCGCGGGTCGCAGGTCTGCTGGAACCCGACGAACAGCGAGTAGCCGAAGATCGCCAGCCGGCGGGCGACCTCCGGGTCACCGACCACGTCGTGCACGACCTGCTCCAGCGCGACCCGCCGCTGGGCGTCGACCCGCGCCTGCGCGCGGCCGACCTCCGGGTCGATCTGCGCCCAGGCGCGAATCGCAGCCTCGGCCTCGTGCCGCAGCTCCACGGTCAGCCGCTTGACGACGAGCATCCGCTCCACCGAGTCCGCCGTCGCCCGGGCGAGCTCGACGACCCGGTCGGTCTGCTGGGACTCCCAGTAGTGCAGCAGGCCGCGCACGAAACCGGCCCAGCTGCCGAAGTGGTGGTAGAAGGAACCGCTGGTCACGCCGAGCGAACGGCACAACGGGCCGATCTTGAGCCCGGCCGCCCCGTCACGCCCGAGGATCGCCATCGCCGAGTCGAAGTACTGCTCGGCGGCGACCTGCCGGCCCGCTCTCCTGGCCACCTCGCGCCGCCCCCGCTCCTCGTCCACCGTGCCGTCCCGCGCCGCACCAGGGTGCCACGGCCACCCGCGGGCGACGCCGCCCTCGTCCCGCTCCGGCCCGGTCCCGGTTGACAGTAACGTAATCTACGTTATGTTCAGGGTCGCTGGCACCGTTCGCACGACGACGTGGAGGTTCCGTTGCCCGGTTTCGCCGACGAGGACGAGCTGTATCGCTACATCGGGGGCATCTTCGAGACCGCCCTGGCCGACCCGGAGCTGGAACCCAAGCTCCGCGGCACCGGGCTCGTGCTGCGCCAGCAGTGCACCGACCCGGAGGCCGCGCTGGTCATCGACCTCCCCGGCGGCGCGGTGTGGAAGGGCGCCGACGCCGCCGCGCCCGCCCCGGACGCCACGATGACCATGTCGACCGAGACCGCGAACGCCTACTGGCAGGGCACGGTCAACCTGACGTTCGCCATGGCCAAGGGGAAGGTCAAGGTCGACGGCACCGTCACGAAGCTGCTGCAGCTCGCGCCGCTGGCCAAGAAGCTCTTCCCGGTCTACGTCGACCGGCTCCGGGCCGACGGACGCGAGGACCTGCTGATCAGCGCCTGAGCCGGCCGGTCCCGGCCCCGCACAGGTTCCCGACGCGACCGCAGGAGGCGGACGTGACCACCACCGAGAAGCGGACCCACGACCCGGTCGACATCTCGTCGCTGGCCTTCTGGTCCCGGCCACCCGACGTGCGCGAGGAGTCGTTCGCGCTGCTGCGCCGCGAGCGCCCGTTGTCCTGGCACCCGCCCGCGGAGACCGACCTGCTGCCCGACCCGGACGCCCCCGGGTTCTGGGCGCTGGTCACCCACGCCGACATCACCGCGGTCAGCCGGGACGCCGAGACGTTCGCCTCGGGCCAGCAGTACGGCGGCGTGATGCTGGAGGACGTCCCGGAGGACATGCTCGAGGGCGCGCACTCGATCCTGGCCATGGACGCGCCGCGGCACCACCGGCTGCGCAAGGTCATCAGCTCGGTGTTCACCCCGCGCCGGGTGCGCCGGATCGAGGAGCAGATCGCCGAGCAGGCCCGCCTGATCGTCGATGACCTGCTGGCACAGCCCGGCTCCGCGGACTTCGTGAGCGCGGTGTCGGCCCGGCTGCCGATGTGGACGATCTCGGAGATGATCGGCATCCCGGAGGCCCGGCGGCAGGAGGTCGCCGACGCCGCCAACGCCATGGTCGCCTGGAACGACCCGGACTACATCGGTGACGGCGACCCGATGGCGGTGCTGCTCGGCAGCCTGATGACGCTGCACACGACGTCGTTCGAGCTGTCCACGGCCCGGCGGGAGGAGCCGGCCGACGACCTGATGACCGCGCTGGTGCAGGCGGAGGTCGACGGGGACGCGCTCACCGACGAGGAGATCGCGGCGTTCTTCGTGCTGCTGTGCGTGGCGGGCAACGACACCACCCGCCAGACCTCCAGCCACGCGATCCTGGCGCTCGACCGCGACCCCGGGCAGCGCAGGCTGCTGGCCGCGGAGTTCCAGGAGCGGATCGACCCCGCCGTCGAGGAGTTCGTGCGCTGGGCCAGCCCGGTGCTGACGTTCCGGCGCACCGCGACCCGGGACACCGAGATCCGCGGGCAGCGGATCGCCGCGGGCGAGCGGGTCGTGATGTTCTACCACTCGGGCAACCGCGACGAGTCGGTCTTCACCGACCCGCACGTCTTCGACATCACCCGCACGCCGAACCCGCACGTCGGGTTCGGTGGCGGCGGCCCGCACTTCTGCCTGGGCAGCCACCTGGCCAGGGCGCAGCTGCGCTCGCTGTTCGGTGAGCTGCTGACCCGGGTGCCGGACCTGTCGGTCGGGGAACCCGAGTGGCTCGCGGGGAACTTCATCAACGGCATCAAGCGGCTGCCGGTCACCTTCGGCGGCGGGTCGTGAAGCTCGGTCTGGCGCTGGGCTACTGGGGCTCCGGGCCACCGCGCGGGATCGCGGAGAAGATCGCGGCCGCGGAGGACCTCGGCTTCGACTCGATGTGGACCGCCGAGGCCTACGGCTCGGACGCGTTCACCCCGCTGTCCTGGCTCGGCGCGCGCACCTCCCGGATGCGGCTGGGCACCTCGGTGGTCCAGATGTCCGCCCGCACCCCGACCGCGACGGCGATGGCCGCGATGACCCTCGACCACCTCTCCGGCGGCCGGATGGTGCTGGGCATCGGCGCCTCCGGGCCCCAGGTCGTCGAGGGCTGGTACGGGCAGCCGTACCCGAGGCCGCTGGCCCGGACCCGCGAGTACGTGCGGATCCTGCGCGACACGATCGCCCGGGAGAAGGTCACCTCCCCCGGCCCGGCCTACCCGATCCCGCATCCGGGCGGCACCGGGCTCGGCAAGCCGCTGCGCTCGACACTGCACCCGTATCGCACGGACCTGCCGATCCTGCTCGCCGCGGAGGGCCCGAGGAACGTGGCGCTGGCCGCCGAGATCGCCGACGGCTGGCAGCCGCTGTTCTACGCGCCCCGCAACGACGCGCAGCACCGGTCGTCGCTGGCGGCCGGGTTCGAGGAGCGGGGCGGACGCCCGGACGGGTTCGACGTCGTCTGCATGGTCCAGGTGGTGTTCGACGACGACGTGGAGGCCGCCGCCGACCGCGTCCGGCCGTTCCTCGCCCTCTACATCGGCGGGATGGGTGCCCGGGGCGCGAACTTCCACTACGAGGCCTTCGCCCGCATGGGCTACGAGGACGAGTGCGCCCGGATCCAGGAGCTGTACCTGGGCGGGGACAAGGCGGCCGCGATGCGGGCGGTCCCGACCTCGATGGTCGAACAGGTCGCGCTGGTCGGCCCGCGGGCGAAGATCGCCGAGGAGCTCCCGGTGTTCCGGGACTCGCTGATCGGCACGATGGTCGTCGACGGGAGCCCGGACGAGCTGCGGACCCTGCGCGACCTGGTCGGCTGACGCCGGTGGGGTGGCGGCCACCGCGGCCACCACCCCACCGGCCCTGCTCAGGAGGCCGCGGCCGCCGCCAGTACCCGCTGGTCCTCGGCGTGGAAGCGGTCCTCGAGCCGCTCCGGCTCGGCGTCGGAGTCGATGGTGCGCAGGTCGGCACCGCGGGCCGACTCGATCGCCCCCAGCCGTCGTCCGACCTTGTCCATCGCGTACTCGGCCAGCTCGTTCAGGTCGATGCCGAACGGCGCCTGCCCGTCGGGCCAGCGGTCGACGGTGCCGGTGACGACACCCATCGCCGGCACCATCAGCTCCTGCATCCGGCCGTCGACGACGTCCCACAGGGTGTCGTCGGCGGCCACGTGCCGGCGGCAGGTGAAGGTGCCCCAGGCCATGTGCCTGCGCTCGTCGTCACCGATGTGCTTGATCACCTTCTGCATGCCGGGGAGGATCCCGCGCTCGGCGCAGATCTTGTGCCAGGCGAAGTAGCCGGTGAGCGCGAGGGTGCCCTCGACGACGTGGTTGTAGGTCACCGACGCCCGGACCTGGTTGGCCGGTCCCGGGTCGTCGCCGAGCGCGTAGAGGCTCTCCGGCAGCGCCCGGGTGAAGATCTCCTGGTAGTGCTCGTTGTGCTCGATGAACTCGTGCAGGTCCCCGGTCATCCCGACGGCGTCGAACCAGAGCCGGAAGGCCTGGGTGTGCTTGGCCTCCTCGTAGAGGAACTGGGTCAGGTACATCTCGTCGGCCAGCCGGCCCTCGGCGGCCATCGCCGCCACGAACGGCTGCAGGTCCTGGGTCACCGACTCCTCACCGGCCATGAACTGCGCGGCCAGCGCGCAGGTCTGCCAACGCTCGTCGTCGGTCATCGCGGCGAAGTCCGCCGCGTCCTGCGAGAAGTCGATCGACGCCGGGTCCCAGTGCTTCGCGTTGCCCTTGGTGAACAACCGCATCGGGAACGAGTCGGCTCGCAGCCGGCCGGCGGACAGGCTGGCGAACCCGTCCCGCTTGCCGTGCTCGATGGTCCGTGCGGCCGTGGTGGTGCTCGGGGCTGGGGTGCTCGGGACTGAGGTGCTCAACGTGTGGCTCCCTTGCCGTCGTCGTGCCGGTGGTGGGGTACTACCGGTAGCGGATCAGACCCCTGATGTTGCGCCCGGCACGCATGTCCTCGTACCCCTCGTTCACCTGATCGAGCGAGTACTCCTTGGTGATCAGCTCGCGGAGCTTGAGCTGACCGAGGTTGTGCATCTCGAGCAGCCGGGGAATGTCGTGCTGGGCGGCGGAGCTGCCGAACAGCGCGCCGCGGATCTGCTTCTCGTAGAGGGTGAGGTCGAGCAGCGACAGCGCCGCCGTGTCCTCCTCCGCGTTCGCCAGCGCGGTCACCACGACCCGGCCGCGCTTCCCGACCAGCTGCAGCAGCGACTGCATGTCGGCACCGCGGGCCACCCCGGTGCAGAGGATCGCCGCGTCGCCCATCTGCCCGCGGGTCACCCCGCTGACGATCTCCCAGGCCTCGTCGACGCTCGCGGCGACGTGCGTGGCGCCCAGCTCGGTGGCGCGCTCGCGCTTGTACTCGACCGGGTCGACGGCCACGACGTACCGGCAGCCCGCGGCCCGGGCGCCCTGCACGGCGTTGGCACCGATCCCCCCGACACCGACCACCACCGCGGTGTCACCGGTGCGCAGCTCGGCACTGCGCACCGCGGACCCGAAGCCGGTGGTGACCCCGCAGCCGACCAGGGCCGCCAGGTCCAGCGGGAAGCCCTCGTCGATCTTCACGACGGACTTCACCGGGACGACCGTGTGCTCGGCGAACGTGCCGAGCAGGCACATCTGCCCGATCTCCTCACCGCGCGCGCGGAACCGGTAGGTCCCGTCCAGCTGCGGCCCGAGGGTGGCCGCGTAACCGTCGTTGCACAGGTTCGGGACACCCTGGGCGCAGTACTGGCACCGCCCGCAGGCCGGGAGGAACGTCATCACCACCGGGTCGCCGACCTCCAGGTCGGTCACCCCCGGGCCGACCTCGATCACCCGGCCGGCGCCCTCGTGCCCGCCGACCATCGGCAGCACGGCGGGTAGATCACCGGTCACCAGGTGCTCGTCGGAGTGGCACAGCCCGGAGGCCGTCAGCTCGACCATCACCTCCCCGGCGTGGGGGGAGTCGAGCTCGACCTCCTCGATCTCCCACTTGCCGCCGGGTTCCCACAGCACCGCTGCCGTCGTCCGCATGGGGCAGGATCATGGCCGCTCGGCCGGAGCACACACACCCGCCGCCCGCGCCAGCGGTGGCCCCCGGGTGCCACGGGGTCAGCCCGGCGGCAGGGGCAGCGTGAGCCGCGCGACCAGGCCACCGCCCTCGCGGGCCAGCAGGCGCAGCTCGCCGTCCATGGCGGACACCAGCGCCTCGGCGATCCACAGGCCCAGCCCGGCGGTGCCGCGCCGCTCCCCCAGCGCTACGCCCTTGGCCGTCACCACGCCCTCCTGACCGGCCGGGAGCCCCGGACCACGGTCCCGGACCTCGGCGACCAGGACCGCGCCGTCGTACGAGACGACCAGCTCCACCGGCTCGTCACCGCTGTGCCGGGCGGCGTTCTCGGCGAGGTTGGTGAGCAGCCTGCGCAGCCGTTGCGGGTCGCCGTGCACCGCCCCGTCGGCCGGCTCGACGACCGGGCGCCGCCGCTCGGCCGGGATGCCCGCCGCGTCGAGGACCCCCGCCGCGAGATCGGCCAGCGGCACCCGGCGGGGGCGGTTGCGGCCGAGCGGGCTGCCGTCGTCGACGGCCAGGTCCGCCAGGCCATCGAGCATGTCCTGCAGGTGCGCGGCGTGGTCGGCGAGCAGCCGCGACGCGGTCCGGGCCGCGTCCCCGGTCAGCCGCTCCTGGACCAGGTCCGACGACAGCGCGGTCAGCGACGCGACCGGCGTCCGGAACTCGTGCAGCACCACCCGCGCCCCGTCCAGGCGGGCCCGGCTCTGCGACACGATGCGGTCGCGCAGGGCCCGTTCGGACAGGTAGCGCTCGTGCTCGCCCTCCGCGCGGGCCCGGGTGGTCGCGATGTCGACCAGCTGGCGTTCCAGCAGCCGCACCAGCACCCCGACCAGTACCGCCGTCCCGAACAGGAACCCGGTCCACCACACCCCGGTCAGCACCCGGTCGGCCGCCGGCACGGCCGGGTCGGTGCCGAGCAGTCCCGCCACCGTGAAGCCGGCGCCGAACACGACCGCCGCGACCC
This sequence comes from Pseudonocardia ammonioxydans, assembly GCF_900115005.1. Taxonomy (GTDB): domain Bacteria; phylum Actinomycetota; class Actinomycetes; order Mycobacteriales; family Pseudonocardiaceae; genus Pseudonocardia; species Pseudonocardia ammonioxydans. Next base: position 50,249 of record NZ_FOUY01000001.1, read on the forward strand.
GGCCGACCCCGGACCCGCCACGCAGCGCGATCGCGATCACGACCAGCGGCAGGGCCGCCACCATCGGGCTCTCCACCCCGCCGGTGAACCCGCACGCCACGACGGCGAGGGCCCCGTCGACCCCGGTCACCACGGCCGGTCGCACCGGCAGGCGGCCCCGCCACGTCGCGGCGGCCGCGAGCACCAGTGCGTAGACCGCCGCGGCGGCGATCAGGACCGCCACGGCCGGGACCCCGACCCGGGCGCTGTCCGGGCGGACCGCGAGCAGGACCACCGCGGCGGCCACCACGCACAGCCGCAGGACGACCGCGGTGCGCTCCTCGGCGGTGCGTTCCGGCAGCTCACCCCCACCGTGCTCGGTGGTCCCGGGATCCGGGGTGCTGGGGTCGCCGGGATTCGGGTCGCTGGGGTCCGGGCCGCCCGGGGACGGGCCGGTGCCGGCGCTGCGGGTGGTCATCGTTCTCCGGGGTCGGGGACGCGGCGGCGGAGGCGTGCGGAACCCGCCGGGGCGCCCACACTAGGCTCGCCGCCGTGCCAGCCGAGCCGCACGTCGTCGTCATCGTGGACGACCACACGCTCTTCTCCCAGGGGCTCGCGCTCCTGCTCGAGTCCCGGGCAGGCGACACGTTCCGGGTCGCCGGGTCGACGACCGCGGGCGAGGAGGCCGTAGCGCTCGTCGGGAAGCACCGGGCCGGGATCGCGATCGTGGACCTCGCACTGCCGCCCCTGGGCGGGGTGGAGACGATCCGGCGGATCAAGGCGGCCTACCCCGCGACCCGGGTGCTGGCGCTGTCCGGGACCGAGGACCTCGACCTGGCCGCCGCCGCGATGCGGGCCGGTGCCGACGGGTACCTCGCCAAGTCCGCCGACCCCGAGGTGCTCGTCGCACCGCTGCTCTCGGTCGCGGCCGGGGTGCGGGTGCTGCGCGGCGAGCTGCTCGACGCGCTGCTCGCCGCGTCCGACCGCACCGCGGACGGCCTGCTCGACCGGCTGAACGAGCGCGACGTCGAGCTGTGGACGCTGCTGGCCCGGGGGCTGGAGACCGCCGACATCGCCCGGCCGATGCTGGTCAGCGAGCGGACCGCCAAGCGCATGATCGCCTCGCTGCTGCACAAGCTGGGTGCGGCCAACCGGATCGAGGCGGCCGCGCTGGCCGGCCGCTGCGGCCTGCTGGACTGACCCGGCTGTCCCCTGCGGGCCATCACTGGCCCGGCGTCGGGGGTGCGGTCCGGGGACGAAGATCGGCAGACTCGCGCCGACCAGCGGGGGCGCCGTCGCCCGCCGCACATCTCGCGAGGAGGCGCTGATGGCCGTGTTCGCCGACGAGGCCGAGGTCTACGAGTACCTGGGCGGGGTCTTCCGGATCGGGCTGGAGGACCCGGACCTGGTCGCCAAGCTGCAGCCGTCCGGCGTCGTCCTGCGGATCACCTACACCGACCCGGACGCGGTGATCACCGTGGACATGCCGAACTCCGAGCTGCACACCGGGGCCGGCAACGGCCCGGACCCGAACATCGAGCTGTTCATGAGCGCCGACACCGGCAACCGGTTCTGGCTGGGTAAGGTCATCCTGCCGGTCGCGATGGCCAAGGGCGACGTCCGCGCGAAGGGGCCGGTCTCGAAGCTGCTCAAGCTGCTGCCGATGGCCAAGCAGCTGTTCGGGCCGTACCAGGACAAGCTCACGGCCGAGGGCCGCGAGGACCTGCTCAAGGCCTGAGCAACCGGACCTGTGCCGGGTCACCCGATCGGTTGCTCATCGGCCGCCGACCGGGCCTGCACCGACGCCGCCTCCGATACTTCGTGGTCGATCACCGTGGTCGATCACCGTGATCGACGCGCTGTGATCGGAACACTGTGATCGACACACTGTGAGCGACGACACGGAGGCGGCCGGTGGAGAACCTGTGGCTGGACGTGCACATGTGGCACCCGCTGCGCGGCGCGCTGCACCCGATCAGCGAGATCGAGTGCGACGTGCCGGACCCGCTGCCACAGGGCTTCGACGAGTGGCACGACTGGGCGGAGACCCGGTTGCTGGAGGTCGCCCGGCGCGACCGCTGGCAGCACGGGCGCTATTTCTTCGCCATCCAGGAACGCGACGAGACGGGCAGTCCACTGCGCGAGCTGGGCTCGGACTTCTGGGAGTACGCGAAGCAGCCCCGGCACGCGACCGGGTAGGCCACCGGCGCCGGGTTATCGTCGCCGGTACATCCACCGCGACGAGGAGGTAGCCGGTGACACGGGGCAAGGGTCCGCTGGCCGGACTGAAGGTGATCGAGCTGGCCGGGATCGGACCCGGACCGCACGCGGCGATGGTCCTGGGGGATCTCGGCGCGGACGTGGTCCGGATCGACCGGCCGTCGGGCGGGCTGGACCTCGGCTCCGACGGCACGCCGGACCCGACGACGCGGGGCCGGCGTTCGGTCGCCGCGGACCTGAAGGACCCGACCGGCCGGGAGGCCGTGCTGCGGCTGGTGGAGCACGCGGACGTGCTGTTGGAGGGCTACCGGCCGGGCGTCACCGAGCGGCTCGGCGTCGGCCCGGAGGACTGTCACGCCCGCAACCCGCGGCTGGTCTACGGCCGGATGACCGGGTGGGGGCAGGACGGCCCGATGGCCCAGCGGGCCGGGCACGACATCAACTACATCTCGATGACCGGTGCGCTGCACGCGATCGGCCGCTCCGGTGAGCGTCCGGTCCCACCGCTGAACCTGGTCGGGGACTTCGGCGGCGGTTCGATGCTGCTGGTGATCGGCGTGCTGTCCGCGCTGTGGGAGGCGAAGGCCTCCGGTGAGGGACAGGTCGTCGACGCCGCCATGGTGGACGGTGTCAGCATGCTCAACCAGATGTTCTGGGGCTTCCTGGCCCGCGGGGCCTGGGTCGACGAGCGGAACTCGAACCTGCTCGACGGGCACGCGCCGTTCTACGACACCTACACCTGCGCCGACGGCGGCCACATGGCCGTCGGGGCGCTGGAGCCGCAGTTCTACGCCCAGCTGATCGCCGGTCTCGGCCTGACCGAGGCCGAGCTCGGCCCGCAGTACGACCGGGACGGGTGGCCCGCGATGCGGGCCCGGTTCACCGAGGTGTTCGCCGCCAAGTCGCGGGACGAGTGGGCCGAGGTGTTCGCCGGCACCGACGCGTGCACCACCCCGGTGCTCTCCTTCGCCGAGGCCGGCGAGGACGCGCACCTCGCCGCGCGGAACACCATCGTCACCTCCGACGGCGTCCGGCAGGCCGCCCCGGCTCCCCGGTTCTCGCGGACCGGCACCGAGACGGCCACCCGCGGGACCGGCCCGGAGGACGTCGACGGTGTGCTCGCCGACTGGTCCTGACGGCCGTGACAGCGCCATGACAACGACGAACGCCCCCGGCTCCGCGTGCGGAGCCGGGGGCGTTCGTCGTACGGGGCGTCAGGTCAGACCTGCTCCTCCGCGTCCGCAGCCAGCAGGTTCCGGGTGCGGGCCGGGTCCACCTGGATGCCCGGGCCGGAGGTCGTGGTCACGGTGACCTTCTTGACGTAGCGGCCCTTGGCGGCCGACGGCTTGAGCCGCATGATCTCGTCCAGGGCGGCGCCGTAGTTCTCCACCAGCTTCTCGGTGTCGAACGAGGCCTTCCCGATGATCAGGTGCAGGTTGGCCTGCTTGTCCACCCGGAAGCTGACCTTGCCGCCCTTGATCTCGTTGACGGCCTTGGTGACGTCCGGGGTCACCGTGCCGGTCTTCGGGTTCGGCATCAGGCCACGCGGGCCCAGGATGCGGGCGATCCGGCCGACCTTGGCCATCTGGTCCGGGGTCGCGATCGCGGCGTCGAAGTCGAGCCACCCGCCCTGGATGCGCTCGATCAGGTCCTCGGCGCCCACGGCGTCGGCGCCGGCGGCCTCGGCCTCGGCGGCCTTGTCGCCGGTGGCGAACACGATCACGCGGACGGTCTTACCGGTACCGTGCGGCAGGTTCACGGTCCCGCGGACCATCTGGTCCGCCTTGCGGGGGTCGACACCCAGCCGGAGCGCGACCTCGACGGTCGCGTCGGTGTTGCGGCTGGAGGTCTCCTGGGCCAGCTTCGCCGCGGCGAGCGGCGAGTAGAGGCGGTCCGCGTCGATCTTCGCGGCGGCCTCACGGTAGGCTTTGCTGCGCTGTGCCATCTGTCCTCGTCTCCTTGTGAGGTCAGGTCGTGGTCGGAGCCGCGCCCGGCTCTCCCACGCGTACGGAAGGGCTCCGACTAGCCCTCGACCTTGATGCCCATCGACCGGGCGGTGCCGGCGATGATCTTCGCGGCCTGGTCGATGTCATTGGCGTTGAGGTCGGCCATCTTGGTCTCGGCGATCTCGCGGACCTGCGCGTCGGTGACCGAGGCGACCTTGGTCTTGTGCGGCTCGCCGGAGCCCTTGTCGACACCCGCGGCCTTCAGCAGCAGCTTGGCAGCCGGCGGGGTCTTGAGCTGGAAGTCGAACGAGCGGTCCTCGTAGACCGAGATCTCGACCGGCACGACGTTGCCGCGCTGGCCCTCGGTCGCCGCGTTGTACGCCTTGCAGAACTCCATGATGTTGACGCCGTGCTGGCCCAGGGCGGGGCCGACCGGCGGAGCCGGCGTCGCGGCACCGGCCTGGATCTGGAGCTTGATGATCGCGGAGAGCTTCCGCTTCTTGGGGGGCATGTCCTCGTCCTGTCGTGATCGATGTGCACGCCGCGCGGCCCTGCCTCGCCGCGGGCGTTCCTCAGCAGGTGCCTCAGATCTTGGAGACCTGGTTGAACCCGAGCTCGACCGGGGTCTCCCGGCCGAAGATCGAGACCAGCACCTTGAGCTTCTGGGCGTCGACGTTGACCTCGCTGATGCTCGCCGGGAGCGTCGCGAACGGCCCGTCCATGACGGTGACCGACTCGCCCACCTCGAAGTCGACCTCGACCGCGGGGGCGCCACCGGTGGCGGCTGCGCCCGACGTCGTGGCGGCCCTGCCGGCCTCGGCCTCCTTCTTCGGGGCCTCGGTCTTGGGGAGGAGGAACTTCACGACCTCGTTGATCGACAGCGGCGACGGCTTGGACGTGGCACCGACGAAACCGGTCACGCCCGGGGTGTTCCGCACCGCGCCCCAGGACTGGTCGTTGAGCTCCATCCGCACCAGGATGTAGCCGGGCAGCACCTTGCGCTGGACCTTCTTGCGCTGCCCGTTCTTGATCTCGGTGACCTCTTCGGTGGGCACCTCGACCTGGAAGATGAAGTCCTCGACGTCCAGGGTCTGCGCCCGCGTCTCGAGGTTCGACTTCACCTTGTTCTCGTAGCCGGCGTAGGAGTGGATGACGTACCAGTCGCCCGGGGCCCGGCGCAGCGCGGTGCGCAGCTCCTCCTCCGGGTCCTCCTCCTCGGCGGCCTCCGGCTCGGTGCCCTGCTCGGCGGACTCCTGCTCGGCGGCCGGCTCGTCCGCGTCGGCGGTCGACTGCTCCGGATCCTCGGCCGCGGTGTCGTCGGCTGCAGTGTCCTCGGCCGCAGTGTCCTCGGCCGCAGTGTCCTCGGCCGCAGTGTCCTCGGCCGCAGTGTCCTCGGCCGCAGTGTCCTCGGCCGCGGTGTCCTCGGCTGCGCTGTCCTCGGCTGCGGTGTACTCGCCGGGGACGACGTCCTCGCCGTGCGCGGCCTCGGTGTCCGCGTCCTGGACGGACTGCTCGGGAAGCGTCTCGTCGGTCGCGTTCTCGGCGACGGCGTCGATCGCGGCCGCATCGGCCGTCTCGTCGTACGCGTTGCTGTCGGAGGTCACGTCCTTCTCGCTTCCTTCATCGATGTCGGTCGTCACCGGTCGGTCCGGTGTCACCCGCGTCAGTCGCCGAACAGCAGCGCGACGCCCTCGGCGAAGGCCGAGTCGAGCAGGAACACCAGGCCCACCATGAACGACACGAAGATCAGGACGGCGATGGTGTACTTCACCATCTGCGACCGGTTCGGCCAGATCACCTTGCGGAGCTCGGCGACGACCTCGCGCAGGAACCGGGCGACCCGCGCGAACACGGAGCCCTTCCGCTCCTTGGTCGCCGCGGCCGCCCGGGTGGGGGTGGCGCGGCCCTTGGCCGGCGTGTTCCCGGATCGCGCGGCGCGTCGCCCGCGACGGTCGGCCGCGTTGCTCGGGCGCTCCTGCCCGGGCCGCCCCTGCTCGTCGCTCACGAGCCCTCCTCGCTGACGATCGTCGGTCGCGTTCGCGGCACTGCTGTGCCCGGCGGTGCGTTCGTGTCCGATGGCGTGTTCACCAGCTCGCCCACGTACTCGCCCTCCGCACGCAGCGGGCGCGTGTGGCCCGCCCTCGGTCACGTCCTCCGTCCGACGACGACCTGCCCTGCTTCGCCGTTCGTGCCATCGGCCGTGCCGCCGGATCTCCGGCGGTATACGGCGTCGTGGCAGGGGTGACAGGACTTGAACCTGCAACCTGCGGTTTTGGAGACCGCTGCTCTGCCAATTGAGCTACACCCCTATTTCCGAACCACCCCGGGGAGGTGGTCGGACGGGCGCGTTGGATCATCCCGGCGCGCCCGGCTGATCCGAGTGTACGCACCCGCTCCGGCGGGCCCGGACCCCGGGGTCCCTACCCGGGCAGGAGGACCTCGGCCCGCGCCCGTCCGAGGACGGTCCGCCCCTCGAACCGGGCCGTGAGGTCGACGACGGCGACCCGGCTCCCGCCGTCCTCGTGCACCTGGGCCACCGTGCCGCTCAGCTCGACGGTCGCCCCGGTGTCGTCGTCCGGGACCACGACCGGGCGGGTGAACCGGGTGCCGTAGGAGCGGATCGACGCCGGGTCGCCGGTCCAGGCCGTGAGGACGCGGCCGGCGAGGGCCATCGAGAGCATCCCGTGCGCGATGACGCCGGGGAGACCGGCCACGTCCGCCACCCGGTCGCTCCAGTGGATCGGGTTGAGGTCACCCGAGGCGCCGGCGTAACGGACCAGATCGGCCCGGGTGAGCTGCACCGTGAACGACGGGAGCGCGTCACCCTTCTGCACCGCGGCCGCGCTCTCCGGGGTGAGCCGAGCGGCCGGGTTCGCGGGATCGGCCGGGGAGCCGCTCATGCGTCCTCCCCCGCCGGGCTGACGAGCATGGTGTGCGTGGTCGCCACCGGGGCACCGGCGGCGTCCGACACCTCGCAGCGCAGGGTCAGCATGTGGTTCCCGGCGCGGGTGCGGAGCTCGTCGACGTGCACGACCGTGGTCAGCTCGTCGCCCGCCCGCACCGGGCGGTGGTAGGCGATCCGCTGGTCACCGTGGACCATCCGGGTGTAGTCCCACCCGAACGCGGGGTCCCGGAGGAACGCCTCGATGACCGGCATCGTGAAGCAGACCGGGAACGTCGGCGGGGCGACGAGATCGGGATGACCGGCGGCACGGGCGGCGTCGAGGTCGTGAAACAGCGGATCGCCGTCACCGATGGCGACGGCGAACTCGCGGATCTTCTCGCGGCCGACCTGGTAGGGCCCCGCCGGGTCGAGCACGTGCCCGACCCAGGACTGGTCGACCACCCTCAGTACCGGACCCTGCTACGCAACCGTGTTCAGCGGGTCTCGCGGTGGGCCCGGTGGGTACCGCAGTTCGCGCAGAACTTCTTGATCTCGAGCCGGTCGGGGTCGTTCCGCCGGTTCTTCTTGGTGATGTAGTTGCGGTTCTTGCACTCCTCGCAGGCCAGAGTGATCTTCGGCCGCACATCCGTGGCCTTGGCCATCGCGGGTGCCTCCCAGCAGAGTGTTTCGGGTACTGCGCCAGTCTGGTAGCGGTGGCCGGACTTGAACCGACGACACAGCGATTATGAGCCGCTTGCTCTACCGACTGAGCTACACCGCCATGCGGAGACCGCCGATACCGACGAGTCTCTCAGAGCCCCCTTACGGAATCGAACCGTAGACCTTCTCCTTACCATGGAGACGCTCTGCCGACTGAGCTAAGGGGGCGGCAGCGCCGGGACCGGAGCAGTGCACTGCGCTGGACCAGCACGGCCCTGCTAGCGCTCTCCGCTCACCGACCTGCATAACTCTACACACCGGTTCCGGGCCCCCGAACCGGGGGTGCCCGGAGCCGGGTCCGCGCAGGTCATCGGCGTGCAGGCGACCCTTCTCGTCCACGTGCCCGACACCCCGCGCGGTCAGCCGGCCGGACGTGCGGCGCCGGTCCGCGCCGTCGCGCGCTCCGGCCCGCCATCAGCACTCCTCCCCGCACTCGACGTGCCGCGGATTCCCGGGGTCGTCCAGACCGCCCTCTGAAATGAGAATCGTTTTCGTTTACACTGCGTCCCGCCGTGCCCACGCCGAGTCCGGGAGGACGTCATGACCGAACTGGTGGTCCTGTGCGGGACCGCGCGCGACGCGGTCGAACGGACGATCACGCGGATGCGCGAGCTCGACCCGGACGTGGTCGTGCTCCACCACGAGCTGCACGACCTGGAACGCGGCCGGGTGCACCGTCGCCTCCGCGACGCCCGGCGCGACGAGCGCACCGTGCTGGAGCTCGCGCACGGCTGCGTGAGCTGCACCCTGCGCGAGGACGTGCTGCCGACACTGGCCGCGCTCGCCGGGACGGTGCGCCGGGTCGTCCTGCACCTGGACCCGCGCCTGGAACCGGAACCGGTGTGCTGGGCGCTCGGCTCGGTGCTCTGCACGCCACCGGGCGGCCGGGCGGCGTGCCCGGTGACCGACCTGGTCGACCTGCGGGCGGTGGTCGCGGTGCTGGACCCCGACACCTGGCTCGCCGACGCCTGCGGGGACGCGACACTGCCCGAGCGCGGGCTCTCCACGCTCCCCGGCGACGAGCGCACCGTGGCCCAGCTCGCCGTCGGGCAGGCCGAGTTCGCCGACGTGCTCGTGACGACCCGGCTGCCCGGACCGGCCACGGTCGACCGCACCGCGGCCGTCCTCGACCGGCTGGCCCCGATCGCGCCCCGGCTGCTCGCCGCGCACGGCGACGACCGGCTGTTCGGCGACGGCCTGCCCGCGCAGGCCCGCCGCGGCGTACCGAGCGGGGTGCACGACGCCCTGCTGCGCGGCACCCCGCCGCTCGACGCCGAGAACGGCGTGCGGACGCTGCTGTTCTCGGCCCGCAGGCCGTTCCACCCCGACCGGCTGCACGAGGCGCTGGACGCCCTGCTCGACGGCGTCGTACGCAGCCGCGGCCGGCTCTGGCTGGCGACCCGGCCGCAGGAGGTGCTGTGGCTGGAGAGCGCCGGCGGTGGCCTGCGGATCGGGCAGGCCGGCGAGTGGCTCCACGGCGCCGGCGCCCAGGCCTGGGACCGGGCGGACGAGCAGCGGCGGGCGCTGGCGGCCCTGGCCTGGCACCCGCGCTGGGGCGACCGCGCCCAGGACCTGGTCGTGCTCTGCCACGGGGCCGATCCCGACGAGATCGACGCGCGGCTGCGCGAGGCGCTGCTGTCCGACGCCGAGGTCGCCGCGGGCGAGCACGCCTGGTCCGCGCTCGGGGACCCCTTCGGCCGGGCACACGACGAACCGTGCTCGGACCCCGAGCCGGTGGGCGGCGATCCGGCCGCCCACCACCCGTCCGACGGACGAGAGGACGAGAACTGATGGCTGTCCCGAAGCGACGGATGTCGCGGGCGAACACCCGGCACCGCCGGTCGAACTGGAGGGCCGACGCGCCGGACCTGGTTCCGATCACCCTGCAGGGCAGGCGGCACCTGGTGCCGCGGGCGCTGGTGCCTGCCTACCGCCGCGGCCTGCTGCCCCCACCCGGCTGAGGCCCCTTACCCCCGGCGGGCCCCGCTCCGGCGCACCGGACGACGTGATCGCCCGATGCAGCGCGCCCGCCCTCAGCAGCAGGGTGACCGGCATGCTGATGAACGAGATCCCGATGGACCACCTGACCGCGCTCGTGCGGCAGCGGCAGGAGCGGCTGCACGCCGAGGCGGCCGCCCACCGGCTCGTGCGGGCCGGGCGCCCGGTGCCCCCGCTGCGGGAGTGGGCCACCCGGCTCCGGGTGCTGTGGCGCGCGCTCGACCGGCCGCCCGCACCGGAGCACCCGGACGACGCCGCCCGCCCGGGATTCTGACCGGGCGGGAGCCGGTGCCGGCCGGGAATCCCGGCGACCCTGTCGGGGGGCCGTGCCACGATGCCCGCATGGTCCGGCAGCGCGCGGTGGTACTCGGGGAGCCGACGGGCTCCGCCGAGCTCCTCGGCCGGTGGACCGAGCTCGCCGCGCTGCGCACCGAGCTCGACGCCGCCCGCTCCGGCCGGGGCGGTGCCGTGCTGCTGGCCGGCGACGCCGGGATCGGCAAGTCCCGGCTGGCCGCCGAGCTGGCCGCGCACGCGGCGGGCGACGGGTGCACCGTCGTCGTCGGGCGTTGCCTGGACACCGGCACCGCCCCGCTGTCCTACCTGCCCTTCGCCGAGGTCCTGGCCGGGCTGGCCGTCGACCCGGCGGCGGCGCCGGCGCTGGCCGGGCTGCTGCCCGGCAGCGGGCCACCGGAGAGCGGCCCCGGCGAGCGCGACCTGGACCGGATGGCGGTGTTCGACGCCGTGGCCGGGGCGCTGCGGGCGGCGGCCGCCGAGCGGCCGCTGCTCGTCGTCCTCGAGGACCTGCACTGGGCCGACGGCTCCAGCCGGGAGCTGCTGCGCTACCTGCTGGCCCGGCTCGGGTCGCAGCGGCTGCTCGTGCTCGCCACCTACCGGGCCGACGACCTGCACCGCAGGCACCCGCTGCGGCCCACGCTCGCCGAGCTGGTCCGGCTCCCCGCGGTGCGGCGCATCGAGCTCGGCCCGCTGCCCGCGGAGGCGGTGCTGGAGCTCGTCCGGTCCCGCGCCGCGGACGCGCCGGCCCCGCTCGGCGACGACGTGCTGCACCGGATCGCCGACCGCAGCGGGGGCAACGCCTTCTACGCCGAGGAGATGGTCGCCGCGGGCCGCGCCGAGCTGCCCGACGCACTCGCCGACGTCCTGCTGACGCGGCTGGACCAGCTCTCCGATCCCGCCCGGACGGTGCTGCAGGTCGTCTCCCTCGCCGAGCGCCGGCTCCCGCACGAGCTGCTGCGCGACGCCGCCGGCCTGCCCGATGCGGAGCTGGCGTCGGGGCTGCGCGAGGCCGTGTCGCACCACGTGCTGGTCCCGGCCGGGGACGAGTCCTACGCGTTCCGGCACGCGCTGCTGCGCGAGGCCGTCCACGACGACCTGCTGCCCGGCGAGCGGGCCCGTCTCAACGGCCGGCTCGCCGAGCTGCTGGACGACCGGGGCGGGCCGGGCACCGGGGCGGAGCTGGCCCGGCACGCGGTCGCCGCGCACGATCTGCCGCGCGCGCTCGCCGCATCGGTCCGGGCGGCCCGCGAGGCCGAGCACCGGCACGGCCCGGCCGAGGCGCTGGTCCACGCGGAACGGGCGTTGGAGCTGTGGGCCGCGGTACCCGATCCGGAGACCATCGCCGGGATGACCGAGAGCGCCCTGATCCTGAAGGCCGCCCGCACGGCCGGCGCGGCCGGGGATCCGGAACGCGGCATCGCCCTCGCCGCCCGGGCGGTGCGGGTGGCCGACGAGCGGGAGGGGCCGCGGGCCCGGGCGCGCGCGCGGCGGCGCTACGCCTTGCGGGTGCTCGACCACGGCACCGGCCCCGCCCCGCACGCGACCGACGCGATCGAGGCGGCGGCGACGGCCGTGGAGCTGCTCTCCGGCGGCCCCCCGGGCCCGGATCTCGCCTGGTCGCACGCGGCGCTGGCACGGGGACTGCTCAACACCGACCGGGCCGAGCCGGCCTGGGAGGCCGCGCGGCGGGTCCTCGCCGTCGTCCGGGCGACCGACGCGGCGGAGCTCACCCCGTACGAGCGGCGCGACCTGGCGGGAGCGCACGCGGACGCCCTGCTCACCCTGGCCTTCTGCGCCCAGCGCGAGGGCGACCCGGACCGGTCCCGGGACCTGCTCGCCGAGGCCGCCGCGCTGGCGGAGGCGTCCCGGAACCGGAACGTCGAGCTGCGGACGGTGTGGAACCGGGCGCTGTCGTTCCTCGAGGAGGGGAAGCTCGCCGCGGGCGCCGCCGAGCTCGACGACGGCAGCAGGCGCGCCGAGCGGCACAACCTGTCCTGGGCCGGCTACGGCCTGGAGTTCCGGCTGGCCCGGATCCGGGTGGCGTTCCAGAGCGGGGACTGGGACACCGCGGCCCGGCTCGCCGCCACGGCCGACCCGGCGGTCGCGGTCCGGGTGGCCGGCGTCCTGCCCGCGACCGGGGCACTGGTCTCGGTCGCGCGCGGCGACCTGGACGAGGCCGAGCGGCTCATCGCCTCGCTCGGCGACCCCGCGGCGGACCGGCCGTTCGACCAGCTGGCGGTGACGCTGGGGATGGTCGGGATCGAGGCGGCCCGGTGGCGTGGGGACACGCAGCTCGCGGCTCGTCGGGCCCGGGCCACGGTCGACGGCCTGGGGCGCGACGACCCCGCCCACCTGGTCCTGCTCGCGGTGGGGGCGCTCGCGGCCGGTGCCCTGGCGGATCTCGCGGTCGCCGCCCGGGCCACCGGTGCGTCGGACACCGAGCACCGCGCGGGCGCGGTGCAGATGCTGGACGCGGCCGAGTCGGCCGCCGCGCGCGGGCTCCCGCGCGGGACCGGGCTGGGCCCGGAGGGCCGGGCCTGGCTGGCCCGGGCGCGGGCCGAGGTGGCTCGTGCCCACGGCGACGACGCTCCGGAGACGTGGACACCGGTGGTGGACACGTTCGCCGGATACGGCGACGACTACCGCGCCGCCGAGGCCCGGTGGCGGCGGGCGCAGACCCTCCTGGAGCGCGCGCGGCGCCGGGCCGCCGCCGAGGACCTCGCGGCGGCGGCGACGGTGGCCCGGCGTCTCGGTGCGCGCCCGCTCGACGCCGCCGTCGCGGCCCTGGCGGTGCGGGCCGGGGAGCCGGGCGACCGTGCCGGTGCCCCGTCCCCCGCCACCCGGGCGTCCCCGCTCACCCCGCGCGAACAGGCGGTGCTCGAACACGTGGCGCACGGCCGCACCAACCGGGCGATCGGCGAGCAGCTGTTCATCAGCGAGAAGACGGTCAGCGTCCACCTGTCCCGGGCGATGGCGAAGCTCGGCGCCTCCGGCCGCGCCGAGGCGGTCTCGGTGGCGCACTCGCGCGGGCTGCTGCCACCACGCGACTGAGCTGCGGCGACGATCTCCGGCTGTCCCCTGAGGACCGCCGGTGGCCCGGAAGTACCGTGACGACCGCCACGTGCGCTGCCTAGTGTCGGGATCACCCACCCGGCGCGGCAGGAGGGACGGCGACGATGCCGGACACCACCACGATCGACCTCTCCGACCTGGACGGCTTCTGGGCCGCCCCCATCCGGGAGCGCGCGGCGGCCTTCGCGGCGCTGCGCGAGGCGCCCGGCATCGCGTGGTTCGAACAACCGGTCACGCAGGTCCCCGACCCCGGGCCGGGGTACTACGCCCTCACCCGCTACGACGAGGTCGTCGAGGCCAGCCGCACCCCGGGCGTCTTCCGCTCCGGGCCGGGGGCGACCTCGGTCGCCGACATGCCGCCGGAGTTCCTCGAGTTCTTCGGCTCGATGATCAACACCGACGACCCGCGGCACGCGCGGCTGCGCCGGATCGTCTCGCGCGGCTTCACCCCGCGGCGGCTGGCCGGCCTGCAGGAGTCGCTCGAGCGGACGGCCTCGGAGATCGTCGACGACCTGCTGGCCGCCGGCGAGTGCGAGGGCGTCGAGACGATCTCCGCCCGGCTCCCGCTCAGCACCATCTGCGAGATGATGGGCATCCCGCAGAGCCACCACCGGTTCGTCTACGACCGCACCAACGTCATCCTCGGCGTGGGTGACCCGGACTACGTGCCCGAGGGCGCCGACATGGTCACCGCACTGCTCACCGCGGGCGGCGAGCTGGCCGCGCTGATGCGCGAGCTCGGCGAGGCCCGCCGGGCCGATCCGACCGACGACGTCACCTCGGCCCTGGTCAACGCCGAGATCGACGGCGAGGGGCTCACCCCGGACGAGCTGGCGAGCTTCTTCGTGCTGCTCGTCGTCGCCGGCAACGAGACCACGCGCAACGCCACGAGCTGGGGCCTGCAGCTGCTCACCGAGCACCCCGAGCAGCGGGCGGCCTGGCTGGCCGACCCCGAGGGCGTCACCCCGACCGCGATCGAGGAGATCGTCCGCTGGTCCTCGCCGGTGATCTACATGCGCCGGACGCTGGCCGAGCCGGTGGTGCTCGGCGGCACCGAGCTGCCGGCCGGGGCGAAGACGGCGCTGTTCTACTGGTCGGCGAACCGCGACCCGGACCACTTCCCCCGCCACGGCGCGGACGGGGCGCGGGTCAATGCCTCGCCGGAGGACTTCGACGTCCGCCGCTCCCCCAACCCGCACCTCGGGTTCGGCGGCCCGGGGCCGCACTTCTGCCTGGGTGCCCACCTGGCCCGGCGGCAGCTGATCACGCTGTTCACCGAGCTGCTGCGCCGCGCGCCGCGGGTGGCGACCACCGGGGAGCCCCGCCGGCTGCGGTCGATGTTCATCAACGGCATCACTCGGCTGCCGGTCACCGCCGACGGCGGGAACGGGGTGCTCGCGTGATCGCCCGCTCCCCGGTCCCGGCCCTCGACGTGCCGCGGCTGCCGGCGACCGCGCAGCTGCGGGGCGCGGTCGCCGCGTTCGGTGACGCCCCGATGCTGCACCAGGACGGGCACGAGCTGTCGTTCAGCGGGTTGCTGGCCCGAGCGTCGTCGTTCGCGCACGCCCTGCACGCCGACGGGATCGGCCGTGGCGACGTGGTCGCGCTGCACCTGCCGAACTGCCCACAGTACGCCGTCGCCTACTGGGGCACCCTGCTCGCCGGGGCGACGGTCGGGCCGGCGAACCCGCTGCTGCCCGTCGACGACCTCGCCGCCCAGCTCGCCGACGCGGGCGCGGCCGCCGTCCTCAGCTGGGCGCCGGCGCTGCCCACCGTGCTCGCCGCGCGCCCCGGGACCGCGCTGAAGCGGGTGCTGGTCACCGGGCCGGGCTCGGACGACGTGCCCGCCGACGTCACCCCGCTGGAGGCGTTCCTCGACGGCCACCCGCAGCACCCGCCCGGCACGGACCTCGAGCTCGACCCGGACACCGACCTCGCCCACCTCGCCTACACCGGCGGGACGACCGGGCGTTCCAAGGGGGTGCGGGTCAGCCATCGCAACCTACTGACCAACGCCCTGCAGTCGACCTGCTGGGGCACCGGTGCGCGGCCCGACGTCCGCGACACCCCGTCCGGCCCGGGCGTCGTGCTGACCGACCCCGGACCGCCCGAGGAGTACCCGACCCCGCTCGGCACGGGCCGCATCATCGGGATCGCCCCGTGGTTCCACGCGATGGGGACCGTCGGCGGGCTGAACATGCCGCTGCTCACCGGCGGGCTGACGATCGTGCACGGCCGGTTCGACCCGCGCGCCTACCTCGCGGACGCGACCCGGTTCGCCGTCACCGCGATGTCCGGTGCGCCGCCGGTCTTCGCGGCCCTGCTCGCCCACCGCGACGGTGCCGGGGACCTGTCCTCGGTGCGGTCGCTGACGTCGGGTGCGGCGCCCCTGCCGGTCGAGGTGATCACGGCGTTGCGTGCGTGGCTGGGGGAGGATCTGGTCATCACCGAGGGGTACGGCCTGACCGAGGTCACGATGTCGGCGACGCTGGGCCCGGCGGCCCGCTCCGCGGTGCGCAAGGTGGGCACCGTGGGCCTGCCGGTCCCGGGCACCGAGATCCGGATCTCCGGTCCCGACGGCGCGGAGCTCGCCGCCGACCGCGAGGGCGAGGTCTGGGTGCGCGGCCCGCAGGTCACCGGCGGCTACCGGAACCGGCCCGCCGAGACCGCCGCCACGTTCGACGGCGACGGGTGGCTGCACACCGGCGACGTGGGCGTCCTCGACGCCGACGGCCACCTGCGGATCGTCGACCGGCTCAAGGACATGCTGCTCCACAAGGGGTACAACGTGTACCCGCGCGACCTCGAGGAGCGGCTGCTGACGCTGCCCGGGGTGACCGGCGCCGCCGTGGTCGGACGCCCGGCCGGCGTGGACGGCGAGCGCCCGGTCGCGTTCGTGACCGGCCCCGCCGAGGCGGAGGCCCGGGCCGCGGTGGCGGAGCTCAACGCCCGGCTCCTGCCGTACCAGCGGCTGCGCGAGGTGCACGTGCTGGCGGCGATCCCGGTCTCGGCCGCCGGGAAGGTGCTCAAACGCGACCTGCGCGAGCGGCTCGCCGAGATCCCGGAGGCGGCGATCGGGTGACACCCCACCACGGACGGTGACATATCACTCGCGAGGACGAGTGCCGTTGTCGACCACACGGGTGGAGTAGCCACTCCGACGATTGGCGGACACGGTCACCGGATAACAGGGTGAGCGACTGACACGACAAGACGGGCAGAAGCAGGAACCGGCGGCGCGCACCGGCTCCCGACGAACCCGTATCGACCCCCGAGATCGTGGTGATCGCCATGTCCGCGCCCGTCGTCCGCGTCCCTGTTCCCCGCCGGCCCGTCGAGCCCGCTGCTCCGTACGCGGGGCCGCCGGCGCCCCGGCACCGGAGCGACGTCACGACCAGCGACGTCACGACCCCGGGCGTCCCGGCGCCGGGCCGGATCCCGGCACCGCGCTCGGCCGCCACCGGTTCCCCGGCCGCACCCGCCGCGGCGGCGCCGGCGACACGGGGACCGGCGCACCGTCCCGCCGCCGGACGGCACCGGGATGCGGCACCCGCGTTCCCCGCCGCCGCACGGACGCTCACGGTCCTCGCCCGGGCCGGCAGCCTGACCACGCTCGCGGCGATGGTCGTGTTGGCCGCCGCGGTCGCCGGGCTGGCCGACGGCACCCCGCCCACCGGGGCGGCCGCCGAGATCAGCACGGACGGCCTGCACCCGTGACGGTCAGGCGGCGTCCGAGCGCTGCTGCTGGGCGGGCTGTGCCGTGAGGACGTGCTGGACCAGCTCCATGACCATGCGGTCACCGCCGAGGCGGTAGCCGAAGTCCTCCCAGGAGAGCAGCTCCCGGGAGATCAGCTCGCCGACCGGGCCCGGGTAGAGCCGGGTGGCCCGGAACGCGGCGGCCCGCATCCGCATCTTCTCGTGGTGCTCCATGGGCGCGGGTGCGCTCATGCCCTCACCTCCTGGATAGGGGACTCGACCTCGGCAGGGTCTCCACACTGAGCCGTCCGCCTGCGTCCCATGGTGACGGACCGTCCGTCACCCGCCTCCGGAAGTGCGCAGCGTCTCACTTCACCGTCACCTTCCGGTTGACGCCCGGCCGACCGGCTGTGGCCGTCCGTTCGCCGGATCGGGTACCGCGTCACGGCTACGGTGAAACCATGGCCGACCGCATGCGTAACCTGCTCTGGTCCGACGTCGAGGAGATCTACGACCGGATCCTCGCGCACCCGTTCGTCACCGGGCTGACCGACGGGTCGCTGCCGCACGAGGTGTTCCGGCACTACATCGTCCAGGACGCGCACTACCTGCGCGGCTACGCGAAAGCGCTCACGGTGTGCGCGGCGAAGGCCCCCACCGACGACGAGACCGTCATGTTCGCCGAGCACGCGACCGGTGCGATCGCCGCCGAACGCGAGCTCCACGCCGACCTGCTCGGCGCTCTCGGCCTCACCTCCGAGCAGGCCCGGACGCTGCCGGTCGCCCCGCCCACCCGGGCCTACGTGAGCTACCTGCTGGCCACCGCGTACGGCGGGTCCTACGCCGAGGGCGTCGCCGCCGTGCTCCCCTGCTACTGGATCTACGGGAGGGTCGGCGATCACCTGGTCGGTGCGGGCTCCCCGGATCCGCTGTTCCAGCGCTGGATCGACATGTACGCCGGGGAGGAGTTCCAGGCCGTCGTCGACGCGGTGCTGGAGGTGACCGACCGGATCGGGGCCGCCGCCTCGCCCACCGAGCAGGACCTGATGCGCGAGCACTTCACGACGACCTCGCGCTACGAGTGGATGTTCTGGGACGGCGCCCACCGCCAGGAAGGGTGGCCCATTGGCTCGTGAGTGGTTATCGCGGCTCTGACCGCGACAACCACTCACGGGCACTATCGCCCGTCGTAGCGGTCGGGGATCACCAGGTGCAGGAAGAACGACACGATCCCCACCACGAGCGCGCCCCAGAACGCCGACCAGAAGCCGTCGACGGCGAACGGCAGGTTCAGCACCCCGGACAGCCAGCCGGTGAGCATGAACATCAACGCGTTCACGACCAGGGCGAACAGGCCGAGCGTGAGGATGTAGAGCGGACAGCCCACCAGCGCCACGACCGGCTTGACGATCGCGTTGACCACGCCGAACACCAGCGCGACGGCGAGCAGCGTCAGGACCCGGGTGCTCGTCGCCCCGTTGCCGAGCTCGATGCCGCTCACGAGGACGGTCGCCACCCACAGCGACGCCGCCACGACCACCGTCCGGACGACGAACGCGAGCGCCGGACCCGCCTGTCCCATCAGTCGATCACCGCCTGCTGGACCAGGGTCTGGAGCTGGGACCGGATCGGGTAGGTGCTCGAGGGGACGAGCTGGGTGAGGAACAGGGCGACGATGTCGTCCACCGGGTCCACCCAGAACGCCGTCGACGCGAGCCCGCCCCAGGCGAAGGTGCCCTCGTTGGCGAGCTGCTTGGACGCCGGCCCGTCGATCACCACGGAGAAGCCGAGCCCGAACCCGACCCCGGCGAACGCCGACTCGGAGAAGATCGGCCGGCCGACGGTGTCCAGGTCCGCGCCGCCGGGCAGGTGGTTGCGGGTGGCCCGGGCGAGCGTGCGCGGCCCGAGGATCCGGACGCCGTCGAGCTCGCCGCCGCGGGCCAGCATCCGGGCGAAGCGCAGGTAGTCACCGGTGGTGGAGAGCAGGCCACCGCCGCCGGAGAGGTAGGTCGGCTCGGTGGTCGCGCCGCGGGCCAGCGTCTTGTTGAGCACGAGCCCGCCGCCCGGGCGGGCGTTGTAGAGCGCGGCGAGCCGGTCGGCCTCCGGCGAGTCCGGGTCGACCGAGAACGTCGTGTCGGTCATCCCGAGCGGCCCGGTGATCTTCTCGCGGAAGAACTCGTCGAGCCGCCGGCCGGACGCGACCTCGACCACCCGGCCGAGCACGTCGGTGGCCACCGAGTAGTTCCACTCGCTGCCCGGCTGGAACAGCAGCGGGAAGGCGGCGAACTGGTTCACCGCCGTCTCCAGGTCGACGCCCTTCGGGGCGCCGAACTCGTAGCCCTTCGACCGGTACATCTCGTCCACCGGGTGCGCGTGGTGGAAGCCGTAGGTGAGCCCGGCGGTGTGGGTGAGCAGGTGGTGGATCCGCACGGGCTCGAGCGCCGCGTCGGTACCGGGGTTCATCGCGGAGCCGCCCCGGTAGACCCGCTGGTCGGCGAACGCCGGGATGTAGCGCTCGACCGGGTCGGTGAGCTCGAGCGCGCCCCGCTCCCAGAGCATCAGCGTCGCGACCGAGGTGATCGGCTTGGTCATCGAGTAGATGCGCCAGATCGTATCGTCGGTGACCGGGGCCCCGGCCTCGACGTCGCGGTACCCGTGGTGCGAGAGGTGCGCGAGCCGGTCGTTGCGGGCCACCGCGATCGTCCAGCCGGGGAGCTTGCCCTCGTCGACGTAGCGGCGGAAGTGCTCGTCCACCCGCTCCAGCCGGGCCGGGTCGAGCCCGACCTCGAGCGGGTCCACTTCGATCTTCGGAACCGTCACCGGCCCGACCCTACCCGCGGCGGGACCCCGGAGATCGCGACTCCCGGGCCGTCCCGGGGCCCGTCAGGCGGGCAGGATCTCGTAGCGGGCCATCCGGTGTCCGCGCAGGGCCGGCGTGCCGCAGAGCACGGCGGCCAGCGCGCGGGTCGTGCGCGGCAGCCGGGCGGCGACGTCGGCGGGCGGGGCGCCCGCCCCGCAGGCGTCGAGCAGGCGCAGCCCCCACGGCTCCAGCTCGCGGGGGTCCTCGCACGTCCAGTCCGCGGCCGTCCCGCGCAGCGATCCGGCGGCGAGCCGGTCGGCGGCCGCCCGCGACAGCACGTCGGTGGCCAGCACCGCCCCGGGCAGCATCCGCGCCACGGTGAACACGATCCGCTGCACCCCCTGCTCGGGCAGCAGCGGCAGGACCTGGTCGGACACCACGAGGTGGGGGCCGGGCAGCTCGCGGGCCAGCTCCATCCAGTCCTCGTCGAGGGCCGAGCCCGCCACCAGGTGCGTGCTCGCGGGCAGCAGCTCGCGGCGCAGCTCCGCGATCTCGGGCAGCTCGACGTCCACCCAGTGCTCCGGGCCGTCGCTCCCGAGACGGCCGGCGCGGGCGTCGAGGCCGGGACCGAGCTCCACCACGGTCCCGCCCGGGTACGCGGTGGCGAACTCCCGCACCCAGTGGTCGAGCACGGCGCCCCGCAGCAGCGTGCAGAGCTCGTCCGCGCGACCGGGGGCGGTTCCCAGATCGAGGTCCTCGGCGATGCCGCCGGCGGCGTCGTCGTGTGCCACCGGCCTGCGACGCCGGGCGTCCCGGGCCCGGGCGTGAGCAGCCGGGAGCGAGGTCGCCTCGAGCGCTCCCAGCTGCACCCGGCGTCGTTGCATCACGTGTCGCCACCCCCTGGTCGCGGGAACCTACTAGTCGGCCACCGCCGGGACACCGCCGCCCGGCCCGCACGGCGCGGTGGACGGCATGGACGCGGCGGCCGGTGGCGTGCGAACGGTCGACGCGGCCCGGGCCCGGGACGGACCGGGTCACGAGCACGGGCGTGCCCCCCCCGGGGGAACGCGGGCCGGCGGGGCCGGACGCGATGATGGGGGCATGGACAGCCACTCCGTCGCGCCCGGGATGCACGGCGACGACGAGGTCCTGGCGCTGTTGCAGCGGCGCCGGGCCGCCGGCCGCCGCGTCGGCTCCCACCGGGACGGTCGGCGGGTCGCGCTCGTGATCGGCGGGGGCGGGATGCGCGGTGCCTACGCCGGCGGGATGGTGCACGCCCTCGAGGAGGCCGGGCTCGCCGGGTGCTTCGACGAGGTCTGGGGCAGCTCGGCGGGGGCGTTCGTCGGGACCGCGCTGGTGCTCGGCCACGGCGAGAACGCCGCCCGGATCTTCTCCGACGACATGGCCTGCCGGGAGTTCATCGATCCGCGCCGCTTCGGTACCCGGCGGCCCATGGTGTCGCTGGACCATCTGCTCGACCACATCCTCGTCGAGTCCAAGCCGACCGACTGGGACTCGCTGGTGACCAGCCCGGTCCCGCTGAACGTCATGGTCACCCGGCCGTCGGACCTGGCCCCGCACGTGCTGACCGGCCTGCCCGACGGCGGCACCTGGAAGGCGGCGATGCGGGCGACGGCGGCGATCCCGCTGCTCGCCGGGCCGCCGGTGCGCGTGGGTGAGGACGAGTGGATCGACGGCTCGGTCGGGGACCCGCTGCCGGTGGCCCGGGCGCTGCGCAGCGGCGCCACCCACGTCCTGGCCCTGATGACCCGCACCGCCGACGAGCTCGTCACCCCGCCGGCCGACGCGCGTACCCCGCTGTGGGCGCGGTCGCTGGACCGGCTCGCGCCCGGGCTCGGCCGGATGGCGCAGGACGCGTCCCGGCACGGCGAGTGCCTCCCGCTGCTCACCGATGCCGCGCACCCGGACCGGGAGGGCGCGCACCTGCTGACCCTCACCCCGCACTCGTCGGCGGGTGTGCGCGGCCTGACCACGGACCGCACCCGGGTGCGCGCGGCGGCCCGGATCGGCTACGAGACCGTGGCCGAGATGCTCGGCGGGGCCGCCGCGGCCTGAGCGGGGCCGCCGATGACTTTCCGCCACCGGCCCGGTCTCCCCCAGCAGAACCGGATCACGAACGGGGGTGACACCGATGCCGGGCGCGCCCTCGTTCCACACGCGGACGGTCACGCTGGCGCCGGGCGAGTCCCGCCCGCACGACGAGGACGAGTGGCGCGGTGCGCTGATCGTCGTCGACCACGGGGCGATCCAGCTCTGCTGCTCGGCCGGCGGGAGCCGGACGTTCGGCACCGGGGCGGTGCTGTGGTTCACCGGGCTGGACCTGGTGTCCGTGCGCAACCCCGGACACTCCGACGCGGTGTTCCGCGGGATCACCCGGGCCGGCACCGCGCCGGCCCCGGGCTAACCGGCCCGGCCCGCCCCGTCGAGCTCGCGCAGCCAGATCCCGTTGCGCGTGGGGACCAGCCCCAGCACTGCGGGGTCCGCGACGCAGCGGCCGCGCGGGCGGTGCCGGTCCCAGAGTTCGGCGTCGTCGAACACCGCACCGCAGCCGCCGAATCGGCCGCAGCAGTGCGCCCGGTCCGGTCCGACCCACTCCCGACCGCAACACGTCATCCGTTCGACCCGCACGCGGCGCAGGCTACGCGCGCCCCCCGACAATTCCCGCGCCCGCGGCCCCGGGCCGCTCCGCGCGACCGGCCACGCTCCGTCGCCCCCGGCCGTGGGACGGCGCGGGCACGGGGTTCTTTTACGATCGGCCCTGCCCCGCAGCGAGCGGGCGCGAGGGGGAGGTGGCGATGACGGCGGTCGCGGAACGCCTGATCGACCGGCGTCTGGGTTTCCGGGAGGCACCGGCACCGTACGTGCGGGAACGGGACCTGCGGGTACCCGTGTCCGACGGCGTCGTGCTGCTCGCCGACCTCTACCGCCGTCCGGGCCCGGTCGCGGCCCGGCCCACGGTGCTCGTGCGCACGCCCTACGGCCGCGACGGCCTCGGTTCGCTCATCGGGTCGCTGCTGGCCCGCCGCGGGTTCCAGGTGCTGGTGCAGTCCACCCGGGGCACGTTCGGCTCCGGGGGCCAGTTCCGGCCGTTCCTGCACGAGAGCCCGGACGGGCTCGACACGCTGGACTGGGTCCGCGGGCAGGACTGGTGCGACGGCCGCGTCTCCATGGTCGGCCCCAGCTACGTCGGGCACACCCAGTGGGCGATCGCCCCGTACGCGGACCCCGGCCTCGCCTCGATGAACGCCGACATCACCGCGTCGGAGTTCACGAGCACCTTCTATCCCGGCGGCGCACCCGGTCTGCTGAACCTGGCGAGCTGGGTGAACCAGATCGGGCGCCAGGAACGCCTGACCGCGGTCACCGGGTTCCTGGCGACCCCGGTCTTCGGCCGCCGCAAGCGCCGGGCCGTGGCCTCGCTGCCGCTGCAGGCCGCGGACGTCGCCCTGACCGGTGCACCGGTGGTGTTCTGGCGGGACTTCGTCGAGCACGCCGAGCGGCCGCGGGAGTTCTGGGCGCCGGCCGAGCACGACGGCTTCGACGCCGCCGCGATGCCCCCGGTGTGCATGGTCACCGGGTGGTGGGACCTGTTCGTGGACCGGCAGCTGGTCGACTTCACCGCGCTGCAGCGCGGCGGCGCGACCGCCCGGATCACCATCGGGCCGTGGCACCACGGGGACCGCGACTCGCTGTCGACGATCGCCCAGGAGATGGTCGGCTGGCTCGGCGTGCACCTGCACGGCGGGGACGGCGACGGCCGCGCCCCGGTCCGCGCCTACGTCCAGCACGCCGACCGGTGGGCCGACCTGCCGTGCTGGCCGCCGCCGCGGACGCAGCCCGCGGAGTGGTACCTGGCGCCGGGCTCGCGGCTGCGGCCGGACTCCCCCGGGCCCGCCGGCTCGCCCCCGGCACCGCCGGACACGTTCGTCTACGACCCGGCCGACCCGACCCCGACGGTCGGCGGGCCGATGCTGCAGCCGCCGACCAAGCAGCACGACAACCGGGCCGTCGAGGCCCGCGACGACGTCCTGGTCTACACCGGACCGCCACAGGAGTCCGACCTGGACCTGCTCGGCGAGGTCTCGGCCGTGGTGTACGTGCGCACCGACTCCGGCGAGGGCGACGTGTTCGTGCGGATCTGCGACGTCGACCCGGACGGGGCGTCGTGGAACATCACCGACGCGATGCACCGGCTCGTCCCCGGCCGTGAGGCCACCGCACCGGACGGGACGACCGTCGTCCGGATGTCGCTCAGCCCGACCGGCTACCGGCTCCGCGCGGGACACCGGCTGCGGGTGCAGATCGCCGCGGCGGCGTTCCCGCGGTTCGCCCGCAACCACGGGACCGGCGAGCGCATGTCGGCGGCCGTCACCGGACGGCGGATCCGCTACGAGGTGCTGCACGGGACGGAGCACCCGTCACACGTGGTACTGCCGCACCATCCCTGACGGCGCGCTTTCCCGGCCCGCTCTCGAATACCGACATGCGGAATCCCCCGCTCCGGTTCGAGAGAGCGGGGGATTCGCGCGAAAGACGCGACCCGCCGGATTTCCCG
The DNA here is from genome assembly GCF_900115005.1 of Pseudonocardia ammonioxydans. Taxonomy (GTDB): domain Bacteria; phylum Actinomycetota; class Actinomycetes; order Mycobacteriales; family Pseudonocardiaceae; genus Pseudonocardia; species Pseudonocardia ammonioxydans. Next base: position 74,434 of record NZ_FOUY01000001.1, read on the forward strand.
GGGAGACGGCCCCGGGCCCGGCGCAGGTCGGTCGTTCCCGCAGATCAGTCGTCGATGTTGGTCTGCGAGGTCGAGCCCGGGGAGCACTCGGAGACGCTGGGGGCGTCCTCGCCGTTGGTGGCCTGGCCACCCAGCACGCCCAGGACGCTGGCCGCGATGTCGACGCTGTTCAGCGAGCAGGAGAGCACGTTCGCGTTGTTCAGCGCGTTCACGTCACCCACGTTGATGAGGCCGCTCTGCCGGTCGTTGCTGCCCTGGTCGATGTTGTTGATCTGCTTGGCGTGCACGTCCTTGCCGTCGTGCCCGTGCCCGTGGCCACCGTCACCGGCGAACGCCAGCGGCGAGACGGCGAGCAGACCAGCGGTGACGCCGGCGGTGACGATTCCAGCCTTCTTCAGCACAGTTGTTTCTCCGTTGTGTACGGGCCCGTTGTGGACCGGCGTGTTCGGCGCGGTTTCGGGAGCCCCGCCGATGCACAGAACGTTATCGAACCGACCCTCGTTCCCACGAATTCCTTACCACTAACGGACCAGAGCAATTACTTTCAGCGAGGATACTGCTCTTTTCCGGCATCCGGTTCTCCGCGCCGGCGGCGCATCCGGCCGCAGCCCGCGACAAGGCGTCACCACAGTGGACCCGAACGGACGCGCACCCTTTTCCTGGGACACGCTGCGTGACCGCGCTCCGCACGACGGTGTCGATGAACCACCCTGTCGCGTTGCACCGGCGGCCACTCAGCCGCGCTGCGCGCCGAAACAGATCCCTCACATCGGCGTATCCCGCTCGACCGGGTGTCGTCCCTACGATCCGCTCACCCCGACGAGCGGAGGAACGCCATGACCGGCCCCACCGACGACCAGTACCTGGAGAAGCGGAAGCTGCGGACCGGCGCGGCAGGGTGGGTCCTGCTCGCCGGGCTGGGGGTCAGCTACGTGATCTCCGGCGACTACTCCGGCTGGAACTTCGGCCTGGCCGAGGGCGGGTTCGGCGGGCTACTGCTCGCCGCGGTCGTCATCGCCGCGATGTACTTCGCGATGGTGCTGGGCATGGCCGAGCTGTCCTCGGCGCTGCCGGCGGCGGGGGGCGGTTACACCTTCGCCCGGCGCGCGCTGGGCCCGTGGGGCGGCTTCGCGACGGGGACGGCGATCCTCATCGAGTACGCGATCGCCCCGGCCGCGATCGCGACCTTCATCGGTGCCTACGTCGAGTCGCTGGGCCTGTTCGGGATCACCGACGGCTGGTGGGTCTACCTGGCGGCGTACGTGCTGTTCGTCGGCATCCACATCGGCGGGGTCGGCGAGGCGCTCAAGGCGATGTTCGTGATCACCGCGATCGCGCTGACCGGGCTGGTGGTGTTCGCCGTCGCCGCGGCCGGGCGGTTCGACCCGGCCAACCTGGTCGACATCGCGCCGACCGACGCCGTCGGCGCCTCGCCGTTCCTCCCGCACGGCTGGCTCGGCGTGTGGGCGGCGGTGCCGTTCGCGATCTGGTTCTTCCTGGCCCTCGAGGGCGTCCCGCTGGCCGCCGAGGAGGCCCGCGAGCCGGAGCGCAACGTGCCGCGCGGCATCCTCGCCGCGATGCTGGTCCTGCTGGTCACCGGCGCCACCGTGCTGGTCCTCGCGACCGGGGCGCTCGGCGCACAGGCCCTCTCGGAGTCGGGGAACCCGCTGGTCGAGGCGCTCGGGGACTCGCGCGCCGCCGTCGTCGTCAACTACATCGGGCTGGCCGGCCTGGTCGCCAGCTTCTTCTCGATCATCTACGCCTACTCGCGGCAGACGTTCGCGCTCTCCCGGGCCGGCTACCTGCCGCGGGTGCTCTCGGTGACCAACGGCCGCAAGGCGCCGGTCCTGGCGCTGCTGGTGCCGGGCGCGGTCGGTTTCGGGCTGTCGCTGACCGGGCAGGGCGACATGCTGCTGAACATGGCGGTGTTCGGGGCGGCGCTGTCGTACGTCCTGATGATGGTCAGCCACATCGTGCTGCGCAGGCGCGCGCCCGGGATGGCGCGGCCGTACCGCACCCCCGGCGGGACGGTCACGACCGGTTTCGCACTGGTCGTCGCGGTGCTGGCGGTCGTGGCGACGTTCCTGGTGGACCCGATCGCCGCCGGCGCGACCCTGGGGGCGTTCGCCCTGTTCATGCTGTACTTCGCCCTCTACTCGCGGCACCACCTGGTGGCCGCTGCTCCGGACGAGGAGTTCGCGGCCCTGGCGGAGGCGGAGGCGGAGCTGACATGACCGGGCGAGCGGAGCGAGGGGCACGATGACACGACGGCGGGCCGCCCTCGGCGGCCACACCTACGAGTTCGCGGACCTGCGGGCACTGCTGGCGGCGGCCACCCCGGAACGCTCCGGGGACGTGCTGGCCGGCGTCGCGGCCTCGTCCGAGCAGGAGCGGGTGGCCGCCCAGGGCCTGCTGGCCGACGTGGCGCTGTCGACGTTCCTGGACGAGCACGTCGTCCCCTACGACGAGGACGAGGTCACCCGGCTGATCGTCGACTCGCACGACGCCGAGGCGTTCGCGCCGGTGGCCTCGATGACCGTCGGCGAGCTGCGCGAGCACCTGCTGCGGCCCTCGACCGACACCACCGCACTCGCGGCCGGCCTGACACCGGAGATGGTCGCCGCGGCGGCGAAGCTCATGCGCCTGCAGGACCTGATCGCGGTCGGGCGTCGCACCCCGGTGGTGACGGCGTTCCGGTCGACCGTCGGACGCCCGGGCACCATGGCGACCCGGCTGCAGCCCAACCACCCCACCGACGACCCCGCCGGAGTGACTGCGTCCATCGTGGACGGGCTGCTGCTGGGCTGCGGCGACGCCGTGATCGGGATCAACCCGGCCACCGACTCGCCGCAGCGCACGACCGAGCTGCTGCACCTGATCGACGACGTGCGCGCCCGCTACGCCATCCCCACCCAGTCCTGTGTGCTCGCGCACGTCACGACCTCGATCGAGATCATGGAACGGGGTGCCCCGGTCGACCTGGTGTTCCAGTCGATCGCCGGCACCGAGGCCGCCAACTCCGGCTTCGGCGTGCGCCTGGAGCTCCTGCGCGAGGCGCACGAGGCCGCGCTCGCGCTGGACCGGGGCACCGTCGGCACGAACTGCATGTACTTCGAGACCGGCCAGGGCAGCGCGCTCTCGGCGGACGCCCACCACGGCGTCGACCAGCAGACCCTCGAGGCCCGGGCCTACGGGGTGGCCCGGGCGTTCGACCCGCTGCTGGTCAACACCGTGGTCGGGTTCATCGGGCCGGAGTACCTGCGCGACGGGAAGGAGATCACCCGGGCCGGGCTGGAGGACCACGTCTGCGGGAAGCTGCTCGGCGTCCCGATGGGCGTCGACGTCTGCTACACCAACCACGCCGAGGCCGACGCCGACGACACCGACGCGCTGCTCACCCTGCTGGGCGCCGCGGGGTGCTCGTTCGTGATCTGCGTGCCCGGCGGCGACGACGTGATGCTGCACTACCAGTCGCTGTCGTTCCACGACGCGCTCTACGCCCGCCAGGTCCTCGGCCTCGCCCCGGCTCCCGAGTTCGCCGAGTGGCTGTCCACGATGGACCTGCTCGACGAGGCGGGCCGGGTCCGGGAGCTGCCGGCGGCGGCGATGCGGACGCTCACGGCAGGTGTGCGATGACCGACCCGCTGGACGTCCTGCGGGCCTCCACGCGGGCCCGGGTGGCGCTCGGCCGGGCCGGTGACGCCCTGCCGACCGGACGGCTGCTGGAGCTGCGGGCGGCCCATGCGGCCGCCCGCGACGCCGTCCACACCCCGCTCGACGTCGACGCCGTGGCCGGTGCGATCGCCGGGCTCGGCGTGGAGGTCCGGCAGGCCGCCGGGGCACCGCGCGACCGGGGCGAGTACCTGACCCGCCCGGATCTGGGACGCCGGCTGGCGTCCGGGGTGGAGCTACCGCGGGGCGAGCACGACGTGGTCCTCGTCGTGGCCGACGGGCTGTCCCCGCTCGCGGTGCGCGACCACGCGGCCGGGCTGCTGGCCGAGATCCTGGACCGGCTCGACGGCGTCCGGGTGGCCCCGGTCGTCGTCGCCACCCAGGCCCGGGTGGCGCTCGGCGACGAGATCGCCACCGCGGTCGGGGCCCGCGACGTCGTGGTGCTGATCGGGGAACGGCCGGGCATGAGTTCGGTCGACTCGCTCGGGGTCTACTTCACCTACGACGCGCGCCGCGGCCGCCGGGACTCCGAGCGCAACTGCATCTCCAACGTGCGGCCACCACACGGCACCGGGTACGCCGAGGCCGCGACGACGCTGGCCCTGCTGATGGGCGAGGCCCGGCGGCTGAAACTGTCCGGGGTGGGGCTGAAGGCCGACCCAGCCCTGCCCGCGGGCTGACGGTTCCCCGGCGGCCCGGGCCGTCCGGCCGTCGGAACGCCGGGAGTCGGGACGCCGGAAGTCGATGGCCCGGCCGTGGGCGTCTCGGTAGCGTCGCGCCGGATGGACCCGACCGTGCGGGTTGCGACCGCAGCAGACGTCCCGGCCGCCGCCGACACCCTCCGGGCGGCGTTCCGCGACTACCCGTTCACCCGGCACACGATCGGTGCCGATGACCACGAACGCCGCCTCCTCGACAATCAGACCCTGTTCCTGTCCGAGATCGGCATCCCGCACGGGAGGGTGTGGGTCGCCGGCGCCGCGGACGGACCGTCCGAACCGGACGCCGTGGCGGTGTGGACGACCCCGGCCTCGACCGGCATCGGTGACGTGTTCGCCCGGCTCGCACCGCGGCTGGCCGAGCTCGCCGGCGACCGCGCGGCCGTCGCGGCGGACACCGAGGCCGCGCTGGCACCCCACCGCCCGACCGGGCCGGTGTGGTTCCTCGCGACCGTCGGCGTCCGCCCCGGGCGACAGGGCCGCGGCCTCGGGTCCGCCGTCCTCCGGCCGGGACTGGCCGAGGCCGACCGCACCGGCAGCGTGGCCTACCTGGAGACGTCGCTGCCGGGAAACGTCCGGCTCTACCGGCGGCTCGGTTTCGAGGTCGAGGCGGAGCTCGACCTGCCGCACGGCGGTCCCCGGACCTGGACCATGGCGCGACCGCCCGGCTGACCGCTCTCCGCTGTCCCACCACCGGGCGCCGGGCTCCCGTCCCGGCTCTGCCGCACCGGTCACCGGCCTGACCGCCCTCCGGGCTCACTGTCAGTCCTCGTGCCAGGTGCCGAAGCTCCAGGTGTTCCCCTCCGGGTCGGTCGCGACGACCATGCGGCTGCCGTAGTCGGTGTCCTCCGGGCCGCGGACGATCGCGGCTCCGGCGGCCCGTGCGCGCTCGCAGAGCGCGTCGGGATCCTCGACGACCACGTGCACGAGCCCGGCCCCGAAGCGTGCGGTGTCGTCGGACGCGCCGAACATGACACCGCCGACCTCCCCGCGCTCGGAGGCCCAGGTCAGCTCGGCATGGTGGATCGTGCCGTCCGGGCCGGGCTCGGCGTGGACGGCTCGATCGGTGAAGCCGAAGGCTCCGGTGAGGAAGGCGAGGGCGGCACGCGGGTCGCGGTAGTGGAGGCACGCCCAGACCGAGGGGACGGCCTTCTCGAGATCGCTCATGGCGCTCATCGTCGGTGCTGTCGCCGGATCGGGCTTGGACGAATCGGAGCCCGCGGACCCGGGCGAACCGGCGGCAGCGCTCGACGAGGCCGTCCGGCTCCTCACGTCGGCCGTTCACAGGTGAGTCGGACCTGTGAACCGAAACTGTCGGTGGTCGAGCGTATGTTCGAACCATGCAGCTGGGGCAGGCGATTCCAGACGGGCTGGCGGCCATGCCGCCCGGCCCCGACCTGGCCGCCGTCCTCGCCAGGATCGACCTGACCCAGGTGTGCAACGACGACATCGACGAGGTCATGCTCGCCCACTCCCGACAGCTGTCCCACCACCAGGCCCACATGTTCGCCGCCATCTCCGAAGTGGTGCACCGCCGCCCGTTCGCCGGTCCCCTGGAGATCCGCCGCGGTGCCCTGCCCGACCAGTACGGCTCCGACGAGATCCGCTTCGCCCTGGCCTGGAACCGCCGCGCCGCCGAATACGAGATGAGCCTCGCCGTCACGCTTGTCAGTGACCTTCCGCAGGTGCAGGCCTCCCTGTGTCAGGGGCGGATCGACCGCACCAAGGCCCGAGTGTTCGCCCAGCACCTCGCCGACCTGCCCGCCGCGCAGCGCGCCGCGATCTGTGAGGCGGTGCTGCCGCAGGCGCCCAAGTTGACGACCGGGCAGATCGGGGAACGGATCAAGCGGCTGATCCTGGAGTTGGATCCGGCCTACTACGAGCGGCGCTACCGCAAGGCGATCCGGGACCGGCTGGTGGTGGCGTATCTGACCGAGACCGGCACCGCCGTCATCTCCGCCGAAGGCCTGCCCGCCGAGGAAGCCGCCGCCGCCTGGGAACGCCTCGACGCCCTGGCCAGGGCCGCCCGGCGTGACGGGCACCCGGGCACGATCGACCAGATCCGCGCCGACCTCGTCCTCGGCCTGCTCGACGGGACACTGCACGGATTGGACCGGGCCGGGATCCTGCGCGCGTTGATGGCCCGCTTCGCCGGCCACGCCGACAACCCCACCACCGGTAGCGAGGTCGACAAGCCGGCAGCCGGCACCCCGGCTGCGGGCCGCCCGGCGACCGGCGACCCGGCCTCCGGGAGCACGGTCCCCGGTAGCCCGGCGGCCGGCAGGCCGGCCTCCGGTGGCGCCGACGCCGGTGGACCCGGATCGGGTACCTCGGACCTGGACGGTCCCGACTCGAGCAGTTCCGGCACTGACAACCCGAACGCTGACAACCCGAACGCTGACGGTCCCGACCCCGACGACCAAGAACCGGGCGACCCCGGATCAGGCGGCACCGGCCCCGGTCCTTCCGGCCCCAAGCCCGGCGGCCCGAGCGGCGGCGCACCCGCATCCCCCGAGCCCGACTCGGGAGCACCGACTGTCGTTTCCTCACCGCCGAGCGGCAGCGGCACCGGGCTCCGGACGACCGCCGGTGTCGGGACCGAGGTCCGCGTCCCCCTCAGCACCCTGCTCGGCCTCGACCAGCGCGCCGGCGAACTCCCCGGCTGGGGACCCATCCCCGCCAGCGCCGCACGGCGCCTCGTCGCCCGCCAACACCGCGCCCAATGGCGCTGGGTCGTCGTCGACGACCACGGCCACCTACTCGCCGAAGGCATCACCCGACACCGCCCGACACCCCGCGACCCCACCGGCCCACGCGGCGGAATCGTCGAACTCCACATCCCCGCCGGCCAGCTCGTCACCCTGGCCGCGGACGCTGCCGAGCACGACGCCTGGGCGAAGGTGATCACCGACATCGCCGACCAGTACCGGCAGCACACCGAGCACGACGACCCCGACGCCGCACTCGACAACCAACCGAACGCCCGGTTCCCGCATGCGGCACTGCGGCGCCACACCGAGGTCCGGGATCGCACCTGCCTCAGCCCCGGGTGTCGGACTGCAGCCCGACGCTGCGACCAGGACCACACGATCGACCACCATCACGGCAGGCCGACCGTCCGCGGCGGCCTCGGGCCGCTGTGCCGGCACGACCACACGTTGAAGACCAAGGGCAACTGGCGCCTCGACCAGCCAGAACCCGGCCACTTCATCTGGACCAGCCCCCTGAAACGCCAGTACCGGGTCGACCCCGAACCGATCCTGCCGCCACCGATCACACCGGTGCGCCGCGACGACGACCCGGCCTTCGACGCGCCCGCACCGGGGCCCGTCTACGCCGACGACGAACAGCCCGACCTACGCCGACACGAACGCGGCCCACCGGCCCACGACGACACCGCACCCGAGGACACCGACGCACCGGACGCGACGGCGTCCGACGACGACCTGCCCCCGTTCTGATGATCTTCAGAACGGCGCCGGGTCCGGGCAGAGCCAGGGGTCCTGGACCAACGTGGCGTCGGTGAGGCTCTACGAAATTCGGTCCTGCCGCCCCGCGCGGCCCTGCTAGCGTTCGGGTCGTTCCGATGTCGATGTGATCGTGAAGGAGGTGGGGTCGATGACCGCGCCGGTGGCCGCTGCCCGTCGTGGCGACGCGACGTCCCCCACGCTCCGGGACGTGGCTACTTCCTGAGTCATCACACCTCGACCGTCCTGTGTCCGGGATCAGGTCGACCACACGACACCGAGAACGGAACGATTGTGTCCAACAGCTGGACCACCCGCGCCGAGATCGACGCGGACATCACCGCCATCCACGAGGTCAACAGCGCAGCGTTCGACACCGAGGAGGAGGCCAACCTCGTCGACGCCCTGCGCGCCGACCCGAACTGGATCCCCGAACTGTCGATCGTTGCCGTCGACGCGGCAGGCATCGTCATCGGGTACGCGCTGCTGACCCGCTGCCACGTCGGCGACACCGCAGCCCTGTGCCTGGGGCCTTGCGCGGTCCTGCCGCAGTACCAGCGCACCGGCGCCGGATCCGCCGCGATCCACGCCGGCCTGGATCGGGCCCGCGAGCGGGGCGAGAAGTACGTCGTCGTCCTCGGACACCCGAGCTACTACCCGCGCTTCGGGTTCGGCCGGGCGAGCGAGCACGGCATTCGGCTCTCGGTCGAGGTCCCCGATGACGCCCTCATGGCGCTGTCCCTCGACGGGAGCCCGCTCCCGGGCGGCCAGGTCCGCTACGCCGCACCCTTCGGTATCTGATCGCTGACGGCGGGCGGGACACCGGCTCGAATGGTGTCCCGTCTGCCGTTGCGGCCTCGCCGCCGGAGGCGGCTCCGTGACGGAAAGCCGGCCGCGCCCTCCATCCTCGGTCGCAAGCGGGCGATCCTGTTCACTGCCGTCGAGTTCGCCGTGGAGCGCGGGCGCCTGGACGCGAACCCGCTGACGTCGATCAAGTGGCGGCACCGGAGCTCGCCGAGGCGGGGGACCTGCGCGTCGTGCTCGACCACGCCAGGCACGCGCGTTGTTCTCCGCTGTTCTGCAACTGCGCCCGGGCCGTCGGTCGAGCAGGCTCTTCGCGACCGCCGTTCATGATCGCGTCCGCGAACACCCCGTAGACGCTCGGTCACAGCCGGACCAACCCGGACAACGCAAGAGACCCCCGGTCCCAGCGTTTCCGCTGGTCGGGGGTCTCTTTGTCCTGCTGTGGCTGGTCCAGGATTCGAACCTGGGAAGGCTACGCCGACGGATTTACAGTCCGCTCCCTTTGGCCGCTCGGGCAACCAGCCGGGGTGCACGTCGCTCTCGCTCGGTGCGTGAACGAGGATACGACACGATCCGACGGGCCCCGACGAGGGGGGCCCAGCACCACGAGGAGGACACCCGAGATGGCCGACCCGTCGTTCGACGTCGTGAGCAAGGTGGACCGGCAGGAGGTCGACAACGCCCTGAACCAGGCTGCGAAGGAGCTCTCGCAGCGGTTCGACTTCCGCGGAACGAACACCACGGTCTCCTGGGCCGGCGAGGAGGCGGTGAGCTTCGAGTCGGAGACCGAGGAGCGCCTGCGTGCCGGGATCGAGGTCTTCAAGGAGAAGCTGGTCAAGCGCAGCATCTCGTTGAAGGCGCTCGAGGTCGATGAGCCGGCGATCTCCGGCAAGGTCTACCGGGCGAACGGCAAGATCCTGCAGGGCATCGCGCAGGACAAGGCCAAGGAGATCAGCAAGGCGATCCGGGACGAGAAGCTGAAGGGGGTGCAGGCCCAGATCCAGGGCGACCAGCTGCGCGTCTCGGGCAAGAAGAAGGACGACCTGCAGGCCGTCATCGCGCTGCTGAAGGAGAAGGACTTCGGGATCGCGCTCCAGTTCACCAACTACCGGTGACGGGGCCGGCGACGGACTCACCGGCGTACCGCCGGAGCACCTGTCGCCCGCCGGTCCGGCCGTGCCGCCCGCGACCGGTGACGGATCACCCACTCCGCGACCCCGAGGTTGATCATCCAGCCGGCGGCGGTGAGCAGTGCCGTGCCGAGCTCACCGTCGCCGATCAGCGCACCACCGACGCCGAGGGTCACGATCTGGGTGCTCGCACCCAGGCCGATCGCGTAGGCGCGGATCATCCAGGCCCGGTGCCGCAGGGCGCCGCCACGCCGGATCGCGACGACCCCGGCCACGAGGCACGCCACCATCGCGACACCGAAGGCCAGGCGGAACAGGTACAGCAGCACACCGCTGCCACGGGTGTCGGAGAAGAACAGGGTCAGCCACAGTGCGGTCAGCGCCGCCGTCGCCCCGGCGAGGACCAGCAGGCGTCCCGCCCGCGGGTGCCAGACCCGGGCCCGGCCACGCGACCGGCCCGCGGTCGGGAACTGGAACGCGCCGAGCACGGTGAACACCGTCCCGCTGACGGCATGCAGGATCAGCGGTATCGCCGCACCGGGACGGGTGTTCGCCGGCGTGGTCACGGTTCCACCGGCCAGCTCGACGAGGAGCCGGGCGAGCACCGGCAGGAGCCCGAACACCGCCAGCCCGGCCGCCCACCACCACAGCCGCGCGGCCGGCCGGGCCGGGTCGGCCCCGGCGGCAGCCACCGCAGCGTCGGCCTCGTGGCCGGGCCCCGGTGACCGGCGGCGCGCCGGTAGCCCGCTGCTCCTCACGTGGTCGCGGGCGTGTCGAGCCGCGGTTCACCGTGGTCGGTGGCAGGGCCCCGCTCGACCGACCACAGCGAGTACCCGAGCCAGATCATCGCCAGCCCGACCGGCACGGCGGCGTACCGCCCGGCCGCGTGCGGTAGCAGCGGGACGAGCAGGGTCGAGAGCGCCCCGGCGACGAGGAGCAGTCCCGCCCGGCGGTCGAGGACGCGGGCCCGGAAGATCGCCAGTCCGAACAGCACCCCGCCGAGCACGTACAGCAGGGCCGCCACCGGGCCGAGCACCGGCAGCACGCCGAGACCGACCTGGGTACCGGCACCGCTGAAGATGCCCAGGAACCCGTCGACGAACAGCGGAGCCTCGGCCGCCAACGGAGGCATGACGAGCGTCTCGGCGAACGCGAAGGCCCATGTGAGCAGGTAGAACGTCCCGAACAGGACGACGCCGGCCAGTCCCGTCGGTCCGGACTCGCGGACCTGGCGCAGGTAGATCCCGACGATCCCGACCAGACCGGAGACGGCCATGATCATCGTCAGCCAGCCGACGGCCGCCCAGGCCCCGCCCGTGACCGTGGCCGCGTTCTCGGCCGGGTGGATCGGCTGGACGAGGATGTAGAGAGCACCCGAGAGCGCGGCGAGGACGCCCGCCACCCGGGTGAGACGCGAACCCGACACGGTCACGGCCGGCCTCCTCCATCGGACCCCCGGGGCTGTCCGCCCACGGTCCTGGTTGCGCCGGGCCCCGTCATCGTCACTTGTGGTGATCACCTTCCGCGGTACGGCACGGCGGCGGCACCGAAACGACGACCGGTGCCCGCGCGAGTCCCGCTCGGGGACCGGTCCGCGGACGTTCCGGACCGCGGGCCGGCCCCTCTCCGGACGACGGGAGCGACACCGTGGCGACCACCGACGCCGTCCCGACCGGCGGGCCCCTCCGCACGACCGGGCGGCGGCCGGACGTGCCCGAACCGTCCGGGGCGGCGCCGGCCGGAGCCGGGGCGTCGCCGCGGTTCGAGGTGTGGGCCTCGCGCCTGGCCGGCTCGCTGCCCCTGGCGTGGCAGCGGATCCCGTTCACCGTCACCGTCCTGGCTGCGACCGTGCTGGCCGGTCTGTTCACCCGGGCGTTCTGGCACCCGAGCTGGCAGCAGTCGTGGTTCGCGCAGGTCGCGTTCGGTGTCCCCGCCCTGCGGGAGGGCCGGTTCTGGACACCGGTGTCCGGCGGGTTGTTCGCCCACACCCCCGGGCAGTACCTGTCCGGGCTGCTGCTGTTCGCCGTGATCGTCGGGGCCTGCGAGATCCGGATGGGCACCCGCGTCGTCGCGGTCACCGCGGTCGCCGGTCAGGTCGGCGGGGTCCTCGTCGCCTCGGCACTGGTCGCGGCCCTGTCGACGACGCCGTGGGGCTGGGCGGTCGAGCTCGCAGCCGCGCGCGAGGTCGGTGCCACCACCGGCACGCTCACCGTCCTGGCCGTCACGACGGCCGCGCTCCGCTCCCCGTGGCGGCTCCGGATCCGGGCGGCGCTGTGCTTCACCGTGGTCGTGGCGTTCCTGTTCGAGGGGACGCTCGGCGACGTCGCACACGCGGTCGCCGTCGCCGTCGGGCTGGTCGTCGGGCAGCGGCTGTTCGGGGTGGAACCCGGCTTCGGGCCGCGCACCCGCCGGGAGACGCGGGTGGTGGCCTTCGCGGGCCTGGTCGCGATCGGGCTGGTCCAGGTGGTCGTCCTGCTGTTCCCCGGCGACGGCCCGTTCGGTTCGACCGTCGGCCTCGCCGAGCCGGTCGTGGACGTCGTGGCCGACCTGGTCGTCGTGCTGGTGGTCGCGAACGCGCTGCGGCTCGGGAAGCGCTGGGCATGGTGGGTGACCGTCGGGTACGGGCTGCTCAACGTCGCCACCGCGGTGCTGGCGGTCGTCGCCGTCGTGGCCGGGGCGCGGCCCACCGTGACCCCGGTCGCGGTCGGTGGTGCGCTGCTGTGGACCGGCCTGACCGGGTACCTGCTGGGCACCCGCGGGGCGTTCCGGGTGCCACTGCGGCGCCGGGTGCCCGGCGGCCTGGGTGGCGACGAACAGGACGCCCGCGAACGCGCCCGCGCGCTGCTCGTCCGCAACGGCGGCTCGACGATGTCGTGGATGACGTTGTGGCCGGAGATCCGCTACCGGTTCACCGACGACGGCGAGGGGTACGTCGGCTACCAGCGGCACGCCGGCATCGCGCTCGCCCTCGCCGACCCGGTCGTCCCGCCCGGACAGCTCGCCGAGGCCGTCGCCGGGTTCACCGACGAGGCCGAGCGCGGCGGGCTCACGCCCTGCCTGTTCTCGGTGACCGAGGCCGTCGCCGACGCCGCCCGAGCCACCGGCTGGCGCACCGTCCGGATCGCCGAGGACACCCTGCTCGACCTGCCCGGTCTCGCGTTCACCGGCCGCAAGTGGCAGACCGTCCGCACTGCCCTGAACCGGGCGAAACGCGACGGCATCGGGTTCCGGACGGTCGTCCTGGCCGACGAGCCGCCGGCGGTCCTGGCCCAGGTCCGGGCGATCTCCGAGGAGTGGGTCGGGAACAAGGGGCTGCCCGAGATGGGCTTCACGCTCGGCGGGGTCGACGAGGCCCTCGACCGCGACGTACGGGTCGGCCTGGCGGTCGACGGCGAGGGTGGTGTCCACGGGGTCACGTCGTGGCTGCCGGTGTACGCCCCCGGCGGGGTGGTCCGCGGCTGGACGCTCGACGTCATGCGGCGGCGCGCCGACGGGTTCCGCCCGGTCATGGAGTTCATGATCGCGTCGGCGTGCCTGGAGTTCGCCGCGGACGGACACGAGTTCGTATCGCTGTCGGGCGCACCGCTGGCCCGGGCGGACGGCTCCGCCGGGACGGACCGGACCGACCGCCTGCTCGACGGGCTCGGCGGTGCCCTGGAGCCGTTCTACGGGTTCCGGTCGTTGCACGCGTTCAAGGCGAAGTTCGCACCCCGCTACGAGCCGGTGTACCTGTGCTTCCGCGACGAGGCGGACCTGCCGCGGATCGGGATCGCCCTCACCCGGGCCTACCTGCCCGACGCCACGCCGCGGCAGCTGGTCGCGGCGGGGTTCTCCGGGCCCCGGGAGCGAACCGGCGCCGGGTGAGCCGCGCGGGCTCGTGGTCCCGTCACAGGCCCGACACCAGCACCAGGATCACCGTCCCGTGCGTGACGGTCGCGGCGAGCACCCCGTGGCGCAGGCGCACCCAGGCGCACGCGAGCCCCTCGGCCAGGGTGAACACCAGCACCGGCCATCCCAGCCCCGTCACCGTCGAGGCCAGGAACACGTGCCCGGCCGCGAAGAACAGCCCGGACAGCAGCACCGTGCGCACCGGGCCGTAGCCGAGCGGGCCCGCCAGGTAGCCCTGCAGCAACCCACGGAACAGGACCTCCTCGAGAAGGTTCCCGCCGAACGCGAGCACCGCCAGCGCCGGGAGCAACGCCACGGCCACCGCACCGCCGCGCTGGTCCACCGGCACCATCCACAGCAGAGCCGTCAGCGGCGCCAGGACCGCTGCGGCGGCCCCGAGCGCGTCCCCCACCGCCCGGGGGCCGAGCCGTCCCCACACGACCAGTCCGCGCAGGTCCCGCGGGCCGTGGGCGATCGCGAGCGACAGCCCCACCCCGGCCGCGCCGAGCCCGGCCAGGACGACCGGGTCCGGGGCGAACCGCAGCCACAGGACCCCGTTCGGGGCCGCCCCGAGCGACCACAGACCGAGCGGTGTCATGGCGTCGCGCATCAGGACGAAACCCAGCAGCAGCACGACGATCCGCAGCAGCGGGGCCGCGTGCCCGAGCAGCAGGAACGCCGCGGCCAGCACGAGCGCGCCGGGCAGCAGCCGCAGCGGGTAGTCGACGAACAGGATGCTGGTCACGCGGCCAGCCTTCGTGGTCGGATGATCGCCCACAACTCGCGTCCGGGCCGTCGACAGGAAGGGCACCGCGGTGCGCAGAACCCCACGTCAGGCCCGGTCCCGGGAGACCGTGGAGATCGTCCTGACCGCGGCGGCTCAGGTTTTCGGACGCGAGGGTGTCGCCGCGACGACCAACCGGATCGCCGAGCGCGCCGGCGTCTCGATCGGTTCGCTCTACCAGTACTTCCCGCACAAGCAGGCGCTGCTCGACGCGCTCGTCGCCCGGCACGTCACCGAGGCCCGGTCCACGTTGGACGCCGAGTTCGCCGCCCTGCGCGCCGAGCCGCCGGAGCCGGTGGTCGCGCTGCTGCGGATCGCCGACACCGCCGTCGCACTGCACGCCGACCACCCGCACCTGCACGCGCTGTTCGCCGGCTTCGCCACCCGGACCCCGGACGGGGTCGCCGCCGTGGACGCGCTGCGCACGGACTGCATGCGGGAGATCGCGTTCCACCTGTCCCGGCGGGCCGGCGGCGGGGACCCCGACGCACTCGCCCGGACCCTGGTGCACGCCGTCGACGGGCTGCTGCACCACTCCCCCGCCGACCCGCAGGTGCAGCGCGCCCGGGTCCGTGACCTCGTACGGCTGGTCGAGCCCGGCCCGGCGTAGGCGGGGCGGCCGGAGGCCGGGCGGGGCTCAGGGGCGGGGGCTCAGGGGCCGGACTCCGGTGCCGGGGGCGGCGGCGTGAGTTGCGGGTCCGGGGCGCCGTTGACCCCGGCGACGACGCCGAGGGCCAGGATCAGCGCGGTCGCCGCGCCCAGCACCGCCGGCAGCACCGGACGGACGGTCGGCGGCAGTTCCGGGAGCCGGAACCTACCGCTGCCCGGCCGGCCCGCCGCCGCGCCCTGCACGGGCGCAGGCCGGAACGGCTCGGGGAGCTGCGCGACGGCCGCGATCGAGGGGCGGCTGCGGCCGGCGTCGTCCTCGCGGGGGCGCGGGACGACCGGCAGCGCCCGGGTCGGGGCCTCGCCGTCGTCACCGAACAGATCGCCGCCGTCACGGAACAGCCCGCCGTCACCGGACAGATCGTCGCCGGGTGACGACGGGTGCGGGACGACCGGGTCCCGGTCCGACAACGCCGTCGCCGGCGCGGTCCGTTCGACGGCGGCCGCGGGATCGCGATCGGCGTCCTGACCCCGGCCGTGCTGATGATCCTGGTCCTGGTCATGCTGCTGACCGAACGGGCCCTCGACACGCGACTGCTCCGGCACGTCCGGCCCCGGGTCGGCGTCACCGGTCCCGAACAGGTCCTCCGGGGGCCCGCTCTGGACGGGTACCGACGGCCCGGTGTCGGACAGCGCGTGCCGGGGCTTGCGGCCTGGGGTCTCGCTCATGGGTCCTCTTCCGCAGGGGGAGCTCTGCTACCCCGTGCATCGCCCGCGACCCCCGTGACCGTTACGGATCCGCAACCTGGGCGGCGTCCGGACGGGGCTCAGCGCGCCATCGCCTGCAGCCGGGCGATCCGGTCCTCCATCGGCGGGTGGGTGGAGAACCAGCGGGCCATCTTCTCGCCGGGCCGGAACGGGTTGGCGATCATCAGGTGCGACTGCGAGGTCAGCCGCGGGTCCGGCGGCAGCGGGGCCGCCGCCGTGCCGTACTTGAGCTTGTGCAGCGCCGACGCCAGTGCCAGCGGGTCCCCGCTCAGCTCGGCGCCCGACGCATCGGCCTGGTACTCCCGCGACCGGCTCACCGCCATCTGCACGACGCCGGCCGCGACCGGGCCGAGCAGCGCGACCAGGATCATCGCGATCGGGTTCGGGCGGTCCTCGTCGCCGCCGCCGAACATGCCGGCGAACATCGCGAAGTTCGCGATGAAGCTCACCGCGGAGGCCATCGCACCGGCCACCGAGGAGATCAGGATGTCGCGGTTGTAGACGTGGCTGAGCTCGTGCCCGAGCACGGCCCGCAGCTCGCGCTCGTCGAGCAGGTGCAGCAGCCCGGTGGTGACACACACCGCGGCGTTGCGCGGGTTGCGGCCGGTGGCGAACGCGTTCGGCGCGTCGGTCGGGCTGATGTAGAGGGCCGGCATCGGCTGCCGGGCCCGCTGGCTGAGCTCGCGCACCATCCGGAACAGCTGCGGGTACTCGGCCTCGGTGATCGGCTGGGCGTGCATCGAGCGCAGGGCCAGCTTCGCCGAGTTGAAGTAGGCCCAGCCGTTCATCCCCAGCGCGACGACCAGGGCGATGACCAGTCCGGTACGGCTCCCGATCAGCCCGCCGATCGCGAGGATCAGTGCGCTCATGGCGCCGAGGAGCACGGCCGTCTTCAGACCGTTCATGTGGCTGTGCACGCCGCCCTACCCTTCCGTGCGGTCCTGCGGGTCTTCCCCCGGTGAACGGACGAACCGGGCACGGCGTTCCCGGCTGTGACCCAGCACCGAGAGCGGTCTGCCGCGGAACTCGGTGCCCTCGGGCGCGTGGGTGACGAAGTGCGTCATCGGCACGGCCAGGAACAACGCCGTCGCGCTCACCGCGCGCGGGCCGTCCGGCGTGCGCAACCGGCCGGTGCCCCGCACCCGGAGCTTGCGGCCGTCGACCTCCTCGATGACCGCACTCAGGTGCAGCGTCTCGCCCAGCGGGACGGGGGCGTGGAAGCGCGTCGACAGCTCACCGGTGACGTAGACCTCGTCGAGGTGGTGCTGCAGCGCCCCGAACAGCTCGTCCATCGCGGCGGCGAGGGTGCCGCCGTGCGCGAGTCCCGGGGCGCCCTGGTGCGGCGCGTCGACGGTGAACGCGCCGATCACGCACGGCCGCCCGTCGGCGTCCGGGCCGGGGTCGGCGAAGCGCAGCCGCAGCCCGCCGGGCCGGTCGCCGCAGGCGAAGCAGTTCTCGTGGTGGCGCGGCAGCGGGGTCGCCCCGGTCGGCCCGTCGGTCTCTGCGACACCCGTCACGTGCAGGAGGCTAACCCGGGCATGGATGATCCAGGGCATGACTGACATCGAGGTCCGGTCCGAGATCACCGACGGCGTGGCGGTGCTCACCGTGTCGAACCCGGCGCGCCGCAACGCGTTGAATCTGGAGCTGTCCCAGAAGCTGGTCGAGGCGGTGAACGAGGCGAACGCCGACGAGCGGGCCGGGGCGATCGTCGTCACCGGTGAGCCGCCCGCGTTCTGCGCCGGGGGCGACCTGGGTGAGCTGCAGGAGGCCGACCCCGAGACGCTCAAGCGCGTCTACTCCGGGTTCCTCGCCATCGCGTCGTCGCCGCTGCCCACGCTCGCCGCGGTGAACGGTGCCGCCGTCGGTGCCGGGATCAACCTCGCCCTCGCCTGTGACGTGCGTCTCGCCGGCCCGACCGCGCGCTTCGACGTCCGGTTCATGCAGCTCGGGCTGCACCCCGGTGGCGGCTACACCTGGATGGCGCATCGCGCGCTCGGCACCCAGGGCACCGCGGCGATGACGCTGTTCGGCGACGTGCTCGACGCCCGCGAGGCCGAGCGGGTCGGCCTGGCCTGGCGCGCCTACGACAGCGACGAGCAGCTGACCGCCGGCGCGATGGAGCTGGCCGGGCGGGCCGCCGCGGCGCCGCGTGACCTCATCACGACCACGAAGGCGACCATGCGCGTCACGGCACGGCTCGACGCGCACGCCGACGCGACCGACATCGAGGTCCGCGCGCAGGCCCAGAGCGTGCACTCGGCGGAGTTCGCGGAGCGGGTCGCGGCCCTGCAGAAGAAGATCAGCAAGAAGTGAGCAGGAACACTGCCGGAACCCGGCAAGTGCCTGTGACGTGGGACAGGGCGACGGGACTCCCGGGCGAACAGCCGGTTAACCTCGACACAGCACCGTATTTTCGACGGAACCGGGGGCCGATCTGCCCATGACGACCAGTGACACTCCTGTCGAGGCTCGCGACTCCGAGGTCGTACAGCGTGACCGGGTGGTGATCAGGTTCGCGGGTGACTCCGGCGACGGGATGCAGCTCACCGGCGACCGGTTCACCTCGGAGACGGCGAACTTCGGGAACGACCTGTCGACGCTGCCGAACTTCCCGGCCGAGATCCGGGCTCCTGCCGGGACGCTGCCGGGTGTGTCGTCGTTCCAGCTGCATTTCGCGAACTACGACATCCTGACCCCGGGTGACCGGCCGGACGTGCTGGTGGCGATGAACCCGGCGGCGCTCAAGGCCAACATCAAGGACCTGCCGCACGGCGGTGTCCTGATCGTGAACACCGACGAGTTCACCAAGCGGAACCTGACCAAGGTCGGGTACGAGTCGAACCCGCTCGAGGACGACTCGCTCGAGCCCTACGCGGTGCACGGGGTCGCGATGGCGACCCTGACCCGCGGGGCGCTCGAGGAGACCGGGCTGTCGAAGAAGGACGCGGAGCGGGCGAAGAACATGTTCGCCCTGGGTCTGCTGTCGTGGATGTATCACCGCCCGTCGGAGTCGACCGAGCGGTTCCTGCGCGAGAAGTTCGCGAAGAAGCCCGAGATCGCCGAGGCCAACGTGCTCGCCTTCAAGGCCGGGCACGCCTACGGCGAGACGACCGAGGCGTTCGCGGTCACCTACGAGGTGGCCCCGGCCCGGCTCGACCCGGGCACCTACCGTCAGATCACCGGTAACGCGGCGCTGGCCTACGGGATCATCGCCGCGGGGCGGACGACGTCGCTGCCGGTGTTTTTGGGCTCCTACCCGATCACCCCGGCCTCGGACATCCTGCACGAGCTGTCGCGGCACAAGTCCTTCGGCGTGACCACCTTCCAGGCCGAGGACGAGATCTCCGGGGTCGGTGCCGCGCTGGGGGCGAGCTTCGGCGGGTCGCTGGGGGTGACCACCACCTCGGGTCCGGGGATCGCGCTCAAGGCCGAGACCGTCGGGCTGGCGGTCACGCTGGAGCTGCCGCTGCTGGTGATCGACGTGCAGCGCGGCGGGCCGTCGACCGGGTTGCCGACCAAGACCGAGCAGGCCGACCTGCTCCAGGCCCTGCACGGGCGCAACGGCGAGGCCCCGCTGCCGGTGATCGCGCCCTGCACCCCCGGCGACTGCTTCTCCGCCGCGGTCGAGGCCGCCGCGATCGCGGTCCGGTACCGCACCCCGGTGATGCTGCTCTCCGACGGCGCGCTGGCGAACGGCTCCGAGCCGTGGAAGATCCCCGACGTCTCCGAGCTGCCCACCGTCGATCCCGGGTTCGCGACCGAGCCCAACGCCCCCGACGGCTCCGGGGAGTTCTGGCCCTACCTGCGTGACACCGAGACCCTGGCCCGGCCGTGGGCGATCCCCGGCACCCCCGGGCTCGAGCACCGCGTCGGCGGGCTGGAGAAGGCCGACGGACACGGCGCGATCTCCTATGACCCCGACAACCACGACCGCATGGTGCGGCTGCGCCAGGCCAAGATCGACGGCATCGAGGTCCCCGACCTCGTCGTCGACGACCCCGACGCCGGCCCCGACAACGCCGGCGCGGACCTGCTGGTGATCGGCTGGGGCTCGACCTACGGGCCGATCAACGCCGCCGCCCGCCGCGTGCGCAAGCTCGGCCACTCGGTGGCCACCGCGCACCTGCGCCATCTCAACCCGATGCCGGCCAACCTCGGCGAGGTGCTGCGCTCCTACCGCACGGTGCTGTGCCCGGAGATGAACCTCGGGCAGCTGGCGCTGCTGCTGCGCGGCGAGCACCTGGTCGACGTCAAGAGCTACACCAAGGTCGCCGGACTGCCCTTCGGCGCCGAGGAGCTCCAGGACGTGTTCCTCGACTACCTCACCGGCACCCACCCCGACGCCTCGCGCAACGGATCGCGCACCGGTACGAGCAACCAGATCACAGGAGCACAGGCATGACCGCCACCGACCTCGGCCTGCCCGGCATCGGTTCGGGCGGCCTGGACTCGGTTCCGACCACCGACGCCAAGCAGACCGCGAAGGACTACACCTCCGACCAGGAGGTCCGCTGGTGCCCCGGCTGCGGCGACTACGCCGTGCTCGCCGCCGTGCGCCAGTTCCTGCCCACCCTGGGCATCAAGCGCGAGAACACGGTGTTCGTGTCCGGGATCGGCTGCTCGAGCCGCTTCCCGTACTACCTCAACACCTACGGGATGCACTCCATCCACGGCCGCGCCCCGACCATCGCCACCGGCCTGGCCACCACCCGCCCCGACCTGTCGGTCTGGGTCGTCACCGGCGACGGCGACGCCCTGTCGATCGGCGGCAACCACCTCATCCACGCACTACGCCGCAACGTCAACATCAAGATCCTGCTGTTCAACAACCGGATCTACGGCTTGACCAAGGGCCAGTACTCCCCGACCTCCGAGGTCGGCAAGGTCACCAAGTCCACCCCGATGGGCTCACTGGACCACCCGTTCAACCCCATCTCCCTGGCCCTGGGCGCCGAAGCCTCGTTCGTCGGCCGCGCCCTGGACTCCGACCGCAAGAGCCTGCAAGCCGTACTGCAGGCCGCCGCCGAACACCGCGGCTCCGCACTGGTCGAGATCTTCCAGGACTGCCCGATCTTCAACGACGGCAGCTTCGACCTGCTCCGCAAGCCCGACACCAAGGACCAGCGGATCATCCCCGTCACCCACGGCGAACCGATCCGCTTCGGCCCCGCCGACGACAACGGCCTCGGCACCTACGCCGTCGTCCAGAACGGCTTCGGGCTCTCCGTCGTCGAGGCCGCCACCGTCGACGCCGGCGACATCGTCACCCACGACGCGACCGACCACGAGCTGGCCTTCGCGCTGTCCCGGCTCTCCGACCAGGACCTCAACCACACCATCACCGGGATCTTCCGCAACCAGCCCCGCCACACCTACGACGACGCCGCACGCGCCCAGGTCCAGGCCGCCCGCGACGCCGAACCCGACGCCGACCTCCAGACACTGCTCAACGGACACGACACCTGGACGATCATCTGACCGGACCCTTCCGGACCGGCGACGGCCCCGGCGCTCCCTTCGAGAGCACCGGGGCCGTCGTCGTTTCCGGGGCCGACTCGTCAGCGCGCGCCGGGCACCTCGTACCAGGCGATGAACCCGGCGTTGCGGGCCTGCTCCTCACCCGTGAAGTAGAGGTCGGCCCGGGTGCGGACGTAGTACGGCGACTCGAACGTGTGGAACCGGCGCGACCCGCTGTGCACCTTGACCCGGTGCGAGGCGGGCGGCTCGGAGCCGTCCGTTGGGGCGTGGACCGAGCCCGCGTAGGGCCCCGGGCGGGCACCGGCCGGGGCCGGCGTCGGCGCCGCGCCGACCGGGATCGCGGCCGGCGCGGAGGCTCCCGCCGGGGCGTGCGACCGCGACGGCACCACGAGCGGTGCCGATGGGCGGGACTGTGCGGGGACGTCGACCTCGGGCAGCGGCGGGGACTCCGCGTCCCCGTACAGCGCGTGCCGGCCGGCGGGGGACGCCTGGACGCCGCCGCCGCGGTGTTCGGCCGCGCTGAGTTCCTGCTCCCGGTCGTCCGGGTCGGCGGTGCCGGGCTGCGTGGGGTCGCCGGGCTGCGTGGGGTCGCCTGCCCGTGTGGCGGCGCCGGGCTGTGCGGGGCCGCCGGCCTGCGCGGGGTCGGCATCGGTGGCGGCGCGGGCCTCTGTGGGGGCGCCGGCCCGTGTCGCGGCGCCGGCCTCCGTGGGGTCGCCGGACTGGGTGGGGGCACCGGTCCGGGCGGGAGTACCGGGCTCTGTAGCGGCCCCGGCCTGGGTCGGATCGCCGGCCTGCGTAACGCCGCTGGTCCGGGTGGAGGAGCCGGGCTGCCGGCCCGGGTGGGACGAGTCGTCGCCGTGCCGGCGGCCGCCGTTCTGCGTGACGTCGGAGCCGTGATCGGCGCCGCCGGACCGGTGGGCCGGAGCGGACCGGTCGGAGGCGCCGGGCCGGTCGGAGGCGCCGGGCCCCATCGGGGCCTCGGGCCGGTCGGAGCCACCGGACTGTTCGGGGATCGCCGGCGCACCCGCGGAAGCACGCGTGTCCCCGCTGCTGCTGCCGACGGCGGTGCCGGGTGCACCGCCGGTGGTGTCGGGCGCGCCGGGATCGGTGCCGGCCGCTCCGGAGCTGTCGCCCCGCTCACCGGCTCCGCCTGTGCGACCGGTGGTGTCCGGGGAGCCGCCGACCACCGCATCGCCGGCTGCGGCGCCGACCGCGGAAGCAGCGCGGCCGGCCGGGCGGGAGCCGGGCCCGGTGTCGCTCGCCGTCGAGGCGGTGGCCCGGGCCGCCGTGGGGTCTTCGCGCCCGGGGCCGGACGTCGCGGCTCCGTTCCCGCGGCCGGTCCCCGGGGTCGTCGCGGCCGTTCCGGCTGCGGATCCGGCCCCGTCCTGCCCGTTCGTGGCCGCACCGCTGCCGTCGTGCGCGGGCCGGGACCCGCTCCGGTGCGCGAGGCCGGGACCGTCGGCGTCGTCGCCCGCGCGACCGCCGGGAGCCGGCGTGTCCTCCGGTCCGAGCCCACCGGCAACGCGACCGTTCGCGGCCGACTTGCCGGCCGCTGCCCGGCGGTCGGCCGGGGCCGGGTCACCGGCCTCCGTGCCGACCGCAGCGGTGCGGCCGGGCGTCGGGCCACCGGCGACCGGGGCGCGCTCCGTGCCGGCACCGCCGGCTCCGGCGGGACGGTCACCGTCACCGGCCGGGCCACGGCCGGGCCGCGTGGGGTCCACAGCCGACGCTCCGGTGGGCAGGGCGTCGTCCGCTCCGGATCGGCCGGGCCGGTCCGGCGCCACCACTGATGCACCGGTTGCGGTCGCGGCTGCTGCCGTCCCGGCCGCGGGTTCCGTCCCAGCTGCGGCTGCGGGTTCCGCCCCGGCTGCGGTCGCGGGTTCCGTCCCGGCTGCGAGTCCCGTCCCGGCTGTGGGTTCCGTGCCGGCTGCGGGTCCCGTCCCGGCTGTGGGTCCCGTCCCGGCCGCGGTCGCGGGGGCCGGGCCGCCCGGGCCCGCCGCGGCGTCGTTCCGGGACCGCGGGTCGCGTTCACGCCGGGTGGCCCCGTTCGATCCGGGCCCCGGGTCGGCGGCCCGACCGCCCGCCGCCGGTTCGCGGCCACCGTCACCCCGCCCGGAACCGGCTCGAGAACGATCGGCGGCCCGGCCCGGGGCCGGCGCGTCTCCGGGGGACGCGGGTCCAGCGGCGTCCGACGACGAGGCGGACGCTCCGGCGGTCGCGGCACCGGGGGCGATCGCCCGGGCCGTGTCGTGGCTCCACGCGTCGCCCGGGCCCCGCTGCGAGTGCGGCCCACCGGAGGTGCCGGCGTCCTCCGCCGCACCCCGCACGACCGTGGCGTCGTCCGCCGCGCCCCCGGTGCCGCGAGCCCGGACCACCAGCAGTCCGACCACCACGACAACGACGACGACGGCGAGCAGTGCCCACACCCAGTTCATCACCGGACCTCCGTCCACCCGGGGCCGCCCCGGGCGCAGTGCTTGGTATCACGGATCGTGCACGCCGTTAAGGCGATCGCGCGCGACGACACCCGTACCGGATCATGGTGACTGTGCAGGACCACGGGGCGGTAACGCGATGACGATCGGTACGCCCGAACAGACGACCCCCGAACGGAGCGAGCTCGACCCGCGGGGCCTCACGACCGGCGTCGCCGCCTACGTGCTGTGGGGCCTGTTCCCGGCGTTCTGGCCGCTGCTGGATCCGGCGGCGCCGGTCGAGGTTCTGGCACACCGGATCGTGTGGACGGCCGTGCTGATGTCGGTGGTCCTGACCGTCCTGCGTCGCTGGCGCGACCTGCGGGGGCTCGGGGTCCGTGGCTGGCTCGCGATGACCGCCGCCGCCCTGTTCATCGCCGTGAACTGGGGCATGTTCATCTGGGGCGTCTCGGTCGGCCGGGTGGTCGAGGCCGCGCTCGGCTACTACATGACTCCGCTGGTCGGAGTGCTGCTCGGCGTCCTCGTCCTGCGGGAACGGCTGCGGTGGACCCAGTGGACGGCCATCGGGCTGGCCTGCCTCGCCGTCCTGGTGATCGCGGTCGGCAACGGCACCGTCCCGTGGCTGTCGATGGTGCTGGCCTGCTCGTTCGGCGTCTACGGCCTGTTCAAGGCGATCGTGCGGGTGCCTGCGGCGGCCGGGCTGGCCGCGGAGGGCCTGATCCTCCTGGTCCCCGCCGCGGTGTACCTGCTGGTGCTGGAGTCGTCGGGCGCCGGGACGTTCATCGACCTCGGCCCGGCACACCTGCTGCTCATGATCTCCGCGGGCCCGGCGACGGCGGTGCCGCTGCTGTTCTACAGCTCCGCGGCCCGCCGGCTCCCGCTGACCACGCTGGGCGTGCTGCTCTACATCAACCCGACGCTGCAGTTCCTGTGGGGCGTGCTCGTCGTCGGCGAGCAGATGCCCCCGGCCCGCTGGGCGGGCTTCGCGCTGGTCTGGCTCGCGCTGATCGTCTTCACCACCGACCTGCTCGTGAGTGGTTTTCGCGGTCCTGGCCGCGAAAAGCACTCACGGGCGCGGAGCGCCTAACCGACCCGTTCGACGGTGTAGTCGGTCAGCGTGCGCAGCGCGTCGATGGCCGGGCAGGCCGGCAGTACCGCGAGCTCGGCGCGGGCCCGGTCGGCGTAGCCGGCGACCGTCTCCCGGGCCTTGCGCAGACCGTCACCGGAACGCAGGAGGTCGAGGGCCTCGGCCACCTCGGCGTCGTCGGTGATGGGGGCGGCCAGCAGCTGCCGCAGCCGGCGCGCGGACGGCGAGTCGTCGCCGTCGCGCAGGGCGTAGAGCATCGGGAGCGTGTGCACCCCCTCGCGCAGGTCGGTGCCCGGGGTCTTGCCCGAGTCGTCGGCCGGGCTGGCGATGTCGATGATGTCGTCGGAGATCTGGAACGCCGTCCCGATGATGTCGCCGAAGCGCCGCAGCGCCTCGACCTGCTCGGCGGGCGCCCCGGAGAACATCCCGCCGTAGCGGCCCGAGGTGGCGATCAGCGACCCCGTCTTCTCCGCGACCACCCGCAGGTAGTGCTCGACGGGGTCGTCGGAGCTGCGCGGGCCGCGCGTCTCGCGCATCTGGCCGGTGACGAGCTGGGCGAACGTCTCCGCGATGATCCGGACCGCGTCCGGGCCGAGGTCGGCCACCAGCCGGGACGCGTGGGCGAACAGGAAGTCCCCGGTCAGGATCGCGACCGAGTTGTCCCAGCGGGAGTTGGCCGACTCCGCGCCGCGGCGCATCGCGGCCTCGTCCATCACGTCGTCGTGGTAGAGCGTGGCCAGGTGGATCAGCTCCACCACGGCCGCCGCGGTGACCACGTCGTCGTGCTCGGGGTGCGGCCCGACCTGCGCCGCGAGCAGCGTGAACAGCGGCCGGAAGCGTTTGCCGCCGGCCTCGATCAGGTGCAGCGAGGTCTCGGTGACGAACTCGTAGTCGCTGTGCACCTCGCGGTGCAGCAGGTCCTCCACCCGCTTGAGCCCGTCGGCCGTGGCCTCCGCCAGTTCCGGATCGGCCATCCGGATCCCGGCCACACTCTGCGTCTCCACCCCCACAGCGTACGAACTCAACCGGCGAACGTGCCGCTGGCGGCCCAATCGAGGACGGGTGTGGGCAGAATCCCGAGCACCAGCGTCGCCAGCGTCCCCAGCGTGATCGCCACCGTGGTGAACGCACCGGGCACGACGACGGTCGGTCCGTCCTCGGCCGGCTCGCTGAAGTACATGAGCACCACGACCCGCAGGTAGAAGAACGCGGCCACCGCCGACGCCACCAGCGCGATCACGACCAGCGGCGCCATGCCGTCGGCCAGGGCGGCCGAGAACACCGCGAACTTCGCGGTGAACCCGCTGGTCAGCGGGATGCCGGCGAGCGCGAGCAGCAGGAACGTCATGATCCCCGCGACGAGCGGCGAGCGCTTCGCCAGCCCGGCCCACTGGGACAGGTGCCCGGCCTCGCCGTCCGGTCCGCGGACCAGCGAGATGACGCCGAACACGGCGACCGTGGTGAAGCCGTAGGCCACCAGGTAGAACATCAGCCCGGCGATGCCGTCCGGGGTGAGCGCCATGGCACCGAGCATCAGGAAGCCCGCGTGCGCGATCGACGAGTACGCGATCATCCGCTTCACGTCGGTCTGGGTGAGGCCGAGCACCGCGCCGACGACCATCGACACGACCGCGACCACCCACAGCACACCCCGCCACTCCCAGACGGTGCTGCCGAAGGCGACGTGGAGCACCCGGGCGATCGCGCCGAACGCGGCGACCTTGGTGCAGGCCGCCATGAACGCGGTGACCGGGGTCGGGGCGCCCTGGTAGACGTCCGGGGTCCAGGTGTGGAACGGCGCCACCGACCCCTTGAACAGCAGCCCCACGAGCAGCAGCGCCAGGCCGGCGAACAGCAGCGTGTCCGAGGCGAGGGTGCCCGCGGCCGCCTCGGAGATCTCGCGCAGCGACACCGAGCCGGCGTAGCCGTAGACCAGCGCGATCCCGTAGAGGAAGAACGCCGAGGCGAACGCACCCAGCAGGAAGTACTTGACGGCCGCCTCCTGGGAGAGCAGCCGGCGCCGCCGGGCCAGGCCGCACAGCAGGTACAGCGGCAGCGACAGCACCTCGAGCGCGATGAACATCGTCAGCAGGTCGTTCGCCGCGACGAAGGCCATCATCCCGCCGAGCGCGAACAGCACGAACGGGAACGGCTCGGTCTGCATGGTCGGGGTCTCGTCCGGCGCCCCGTAGGAGCGGTCGACGTGCTCCGGCGGCCCGCCCGGGCCGGACCCACCGCCACCGTTGCGGGCCGCCGCCCGCTCGGCCGCCGAGGCCACGAACACCCCGCCCGGCTCCACCGACCGGTCGGCCAGCAGCAGCAGGCTCGGGATCGCGAGCACGATCAGCGTGCCCCAGAGGAACAGCGACGGACCGTCCACGGCGAGCGCGGTGCCGAACGTGAGCACCGGTCCGGGCCCGCTCAGCGCGTAGCCTGCCAGCGCGACGAGCGCCGCGACCAGGGTGAGCCCGGTCGCGAGCACCTGCACCGGCCAGCGCTGGTGCCGCGGCAGGAAGGCCTCCAGCAGCACCGACACGCACGCACCGGTGAACACGATCCACAGCGGGGCCGACGCCGCCCAGTCGATCGGCGGCATCTCGATCAGGACCGGTGCCTGGGCGAGTGACGTGGTGGTCATCGGACGATCCCTCCAGCGGGCACCGGGTCGGGCAGGCCGAGCTCGGCCATGGTCGCCGTCACCGACGGGTTGATCAGGTCGAGCACCGGCGCCGGGTAGAAGCCGAGCACGACGATCGCGACGATCAGCGGGGCCAGCACCCCGATCTCCCGGCCGGTCAGGTCCGGGAAGCCGGTGCCCTTGCGCTCGGCCGCGACGACCGGGTCGATCATCGACCCGGGCCCGCCCGCGCCACCGCGCTCCAGCGCCGCGATGACCGCGCTGCCGCGGACCGGGCCCTGCATCGTGCGCTGGTAGAACCACAACACGTACAGCGCGGCGAAGATGATCCCGATCGTGGCGATGATCGTGAAGACCGGCTCGTTCGGGAACGAGCCGAGCAGCACCAGGAACTCCGAGACGAACGAGTTCGTGCCGGGCAGCGCCAGCGACGACATCCCGGCCAGCAGCAGGCAGCCGGCCATCACCGGGGCGAGCTTGGCGACACCGCCGTAGTCGGCGATCAGGCGCGAGCCGCCGCGGCTGATCAGCACGCCGACCATCACGAACAGCATGCCGGTCGAGAGGCCGTGGTTGACCATGTACAGCGTCGCCCCGGCGAAGGCCTGCGAGGAGAACGCGAACACGCCGAGTGCGATGAACCCGAAGTGCGCCACCGAGGTGTAGGCGACGAACCGGCCCATGTCGGTCTGCCCGACGGCCAGCAGCGCGGCGTAGATGATGCCGGCGACGGCGAGCACCAGGACCAGCGGCGCCATCACCTGGCTGGCCTGCGGGAACAGCGGCAGCAGGTACCGCAGGAACCCGAACGTGCCGACCTTGTCCAGCACGCCGACCAGCAGCACCGCACCGACGATCGGGGCCTCGGCACCGGCGTCGGGCAGCCAGGTGTGGAACGGCACCAGCGGGGCCTTGATCGCGAACGCGATGAAGAACCCGAGGAACAGCCAGATCTGGGTCGACGTCGGGACGCCGGCGGCGATCGACTGCAGCTCGGCCCAGGTGAACGTGCCCCGGCCCAGCTGCTCGGCGCTCGTCACGTACAGCCCGATCAGCGAGGCCAGCATGATCAGCCCGCCGAGCAGCGAGTACAGGAAGAACTTCACCGCCGCGTACTGCCGCTTCGGTCCGCCGAAGCGGCCGATCAGGAAGTACATCGGGACCAGCATGGCCTCGAAGAAGACGTAGAACAGGAAGACGTCGGTGGCGGCGAAGACGCCGACCAGCGTCGCCTCGGTGGCCAGCAGCAGCGCGAAGTACCCGGCCGCCGACCGGCCCTCGGGCAGCTTCTCCGCCCATGCGAACAGCATCAGCCCGGGCACCAGGAACGCGGTCAGCGCGATCATCGCCAGGGCGATGCCGTCCACCCCGAACGCGAGGTGCGTGCCGAAGGCGGGGATCCACGGCAGCGAGAACTCGAGCTGGAACCGGGTGCCCGCCTCGGCCGCCGGGATCGAGTACAGCGACCAGGCGACGACGACGAGCACGAACTCCAGCAGCGCCGTCGCCATCGCCACGGCCTTGGCCGCGGAGGTGTTGCGCCGCAGCGGGTACATCACCAGCGCGCCCACCACCGGGACGAGCAGCAGCACGATCAGCAGCGGGTTCCCGCCGCTGCCGGGAACGATCGGGTCGATCATGCGAACCTCACCGCCAGCATGGCCGCGACGATGATGACCCCGCCGCCGAGCATCGATAGGGCGTAGGACCGGACGAAGCCGGTCTGCATCCGGCGCAGCCGGCCGGAGCTGCCGCCGAACGCGGCGGCCGTGCCGTTGACCAGGCCGTCGATCCCACGGTTGTCGAAGTAGACGAGCACCCGGGTGAGCCAGATGCCCGGCCGCTCGATGAACGCCTCGTTGAACGCGTCGGCGCCGAGGTCCGCGCGGGCCGCGGCCACCACCGGCGAGACCCGCTCCGGTCGCTGCACCGGCACCGGCTGCCGTCCGACGAACAGCCACGCCAGCAGCACGCCGAGCAGCGAGACGCCGACGACCAGCCACGGGATGAGCGCGTGCGGCAGCGCGCCGCCCTCGAGCTCGACCCGCTCACCGACCGACGGGGACAGCCAGCCCGGCAGGACCGGGTAGAGCAGCGCCCCCGCACCGATCGAGCCGAACGCCAGGACGATCATCGGTGCGGTCATCGTCACCGGGGACTCGTGCGGGTGGTACTCGCGGCCGTCGGCGGAGGTGAGCTCCTTCCAGCGGCTCTCGCCGAAGAAGGTCATCAGCATCAGCCGGGTCATGTAGAAGCCGGTCAGGCCGGCCGCCAGCGTCGCCAGGCCGCCGAACACCCAGCCCTGCCAGCCCTCCTGGGCGAACGCGGCCTCGATGATCGCGTCCTTGGAGAAGTAGCCGGACAGGAACGGGAAGCCGATCAGCGCCAGGTAGCCGAGGCCGAAGGTCACGAACGTGACCGGGAGCTTGCGCCACAGCCCGCCGAAGCGGCGCATGTCGACGTCGTCGTTCATCGCGTGCATGACCGACCCTGCCCCGAGGAACAGCCCGGCCTTGAAGAAGCCGTGGGTGAGCAGGTGCAGGATGCCCAGCGCGTAGCCGACCGGGCCGAGCCCGACGGCGAGGATCATGTAGCCGATCTGGCTGACCGTGGAGTAGGCCAGCACCTTCTTGATGTCGTCGTAGGCGCAGCCCACGATCGCGCCGATCATCAGGGTGATCACGCCGATCAGGCAGACGACCAGCCGGCCGGTCTCGGACAGGTTGTAGATCGGCGCGGCGCGGGCGATCAGGTAGACGCCCGCGGTGACCATCGTGGCCGCGTGGATCAGGGCGGAGACCGGGGTCGGGCCCTCCATGGCGTCCGGCAGCCAGGACTGCAGCGGGAACTGGCCGGACTTGCCGCAGGCACCGAGCAGGAGCAGCAGGGTGATCGCCAGGACCGTCCCGCCGGGCACCTCGCCGATCCGGGCGAAGACCTCGGTGTACTGCAGCGTGCCGAGCTCCAGCCACAGCAGGAAGATCGCGATCGCCAGGCCGACGTCGCCGACCCGGTTCATCAGGAAGGCCTTCTTCGCCGCGGTCGCCGCGGACGGGCGGTCCTGGAAGAACCCGATCAGCAGGTAGGACGCCAGGCCGACGCCCTCCCAGCCGAGGTAGAGCAGCACGAAGTTGTTGCCGAGGACCAGCACCAGCATCGCCGCGACGAACAGGTTCAGCTGCGCGAAGAACCGGCGCCGGTTCGGATCGTGGCTCATGTACCCGACCGAGTACAGGTGGATGAGCGCACCGACACCGGTGATCAGCAGGACGAAGGTCAGCGACAGCGGGTCGAGCCGGAGTCCGAAGTCGACCGAGAGCGGGCCGGCGGACATCCACTCGTAGACCGAGAGCTCGCGGGTGCGCGCCTCCGGGGCGAGCCCGACGGTCTCGGTGAAGATCGCGAGGCCGACGGCGAACGCGCCGACCACGGTGCCGACGCCGAGCCAGTGGCCCCAGGCGTCGGCCCGGCGGCCGGCGAGGAACAGGACCAGGGCGCCGGCCGCGGGGAGCGCGACCAGCAACCACGCCAGCGAGGCGGTTCCGGTCGCGGGCTCGGCAGCCTGCGCGAGGAGGACGGGGAGCTGATTCACGCGCGGGCTCCTAGTACTTCAGCAGGTTCGCGTCGTCCACCGAGGACGACTGCCGGGTGCGGAAGATCGCCGTGATGATCGCGAGTCCGACCACGACCTCACAGGCGGCGACCACCATCACGAACAGCGCCATCACCTGGCCGTCGAGGTTCCCGTGGATCCGGGAGAACGTGACCAGCGACAGGTTCACCGCGTTGAGCATCAGCTCGATGCACATGAACACGACGACGGCGTTGCGGCGCACGAGCACGCCGACCGCACCGATGGTGAACAGCAGCGCCGAGAGCAGCAGGTAGTACTCGGGTGTCATCGGTGCTCCCCCGTGTCGCTCGCCTCGCCGGCCTCGATGTCGCGGTCCGGCGCGGGACGGCCGGTGAGCGCGTGCGCGTCCGGCGTGGTGGTGTCGGGGACGTCGACGGCGACCGACTCGATGATCTCGGACAGCGACTCGGGGGCGATCGAGCCGTCCGGGAGCAGCGCGGGCACCGCGACCGAGTTCGCGGTGGCGTAGACGCCCGGGCCGGGCAGCGGCGAGACCCGGGCGTGCTCGCCGCGCAGCCGTCGCAGGACCGTCTCCCGCTGGCCGATCTTGCTGTGCTGTGCCCCCTGCGAGCCGGTCAGCACCATCGCGCCGAGCGCGGCGACCATCAGCAGCGCCGCGGTCAGCTCGAACGGCAGCAGGTAGTCGGTGAAGATCAGCCGGCCGATGCCGGAGACGTTGGCGTAGGAGCCCTGGCCGCCGGCCTCGAGCCCGGCCGGGGTCACCTCGGTCAGGCCCCGGGAGATCCCGCCGACCAGCATCACCGCCAGGGCGACGCCGAAGACCAGCGCCGCGGCCCGCTGCCCGCGCAGGACCTCGATCACCGAGTCCTTCGCGTCCCGCCCGACCAGCATGAGGACGAACAGGAACAGCATCATCACGGCGCCGGTGTAGACGATGATCTGCACGAAGCCGAGGAACGGCGCCGTCTGCACCAGGTAGAGCACCGCGATCGAGAACATCGTGAGCACCAGCAGCAGCGCGGCGTGCACCGCGTGCCGGGCGAACACCAGGCCGAGGGCGCCGGCGAGCGCGACCGGGCCGAGGATCCAGAACGCGATCGCCTCGCCGGTGCTCACCTCCCCGGCGGCCTGGGCGAGTGCTGTCTGGACGAGCGAGACGGTCACCGCTCCTGCTCCCCGGTCTGGTCGGCCACCGACGCGGCGGTGGCCAGCGTCGGGCCCTGGACGTAGTAGTCCTGCTCGTCGTCCCCGAGACGCATCGGGTGCGGCGGCTGCTCCATGCCCGGCAGCAGCGGAGCCATCAGCTGCTCCTTGGTGTAGATGAGGTCCTGCCGGTTGTCGTCGGCCAGCTCGTAGAAGTTGGTCATCGTCAACGAGCGGGTCGGGCAGGCCTCGACGCACAGGCCGCAGCCGATGCACCGCAGGTAGTTGATCTGGTAGATCGCGCCGTAGCGCTCCCCGGGCGAGTAGCGGGCCTCCTCGGTGTTGTCACCGCCCTCGACGTAGATGGCGTCGGCCGGGCACGCCCACGCGCACAGCTCGCAGCCGACGCACTTCTCCAGCCCGTCCGGGTGCCGGTTGAGCTGGTGACGGCCGTGGTAGCGCGGCGCGGCAGGCGGGAAGTCCTCGGGGTACTCCTCGGTGACGACCTTCTTGAACATCGTCGAGAAGGTGACGCCGAAACCCTTGAAGAAGTCGAACATGTCAGTCGTTCCCCTCCCCGGCGGACTTCCCGGCCGGTACGGCCTTGCGGCGTTTCGGTGGTGCGGTGGGGACCTGCAGGTCCAGCGGCGGAACCGGGTAGTCCGACGCCGGCTCCACCGGCGGCGGCTCGACCTCGCGGTCGGGCAGCAGGAACGCCACCGCCAGCACCACGGCCAGCGCGAACACGATCAGCGACAGCAGCAGCACCAGGTTGTCCCCGCCGCTGGTCTGGAACGCGCGGATGCCGAAGATCGCCACGATCCAGACCAGCATCACCGGGACCAGGACCTTCCAGCCCAGCTTCATGAACTGGTCGTAGCGGAACCGCGGCAGCGTCCCGCGCAGCCAGATGAACACGAACAGGAACAGCAGGATCTTGATGATGAACGCGACGAACTGCATCCAGCCGTAGGCGTTGAGGAAGCTCAGCGGCCACGGCCACATCCCGCCGCCCAGGAACAGCGTCACCGCCATCGCCGAGACGGTCACCATGTTCACGTACTCGGCCAGGAAGAACAGCGCGAACTTCAACGACGAGTACTCGGTGTGGAACCCGCCGACCAGCTCCGACTCGGCCTCGGGCAGGTCGAACGGGGCCCGGTTGGTCTCGCCGACCATCGAGATCACGAAGACCACGAAGCTCGGGATCAGCAGCCAGAAGTACCAGCCCGTGGCCTGCGCGGCGACGATGTCGGCGGTGGAGCCGGAGGCGGCGTAGAGCACCACCCCGACCAGCGAGAGCCCCAGCGCGATCTCGTAGGAGATCACCTGGGCCGCCGAGCGCAGCGCGCCCATCAACGAGTACGGCGAGCCCGAGGCCCAGCCGCCCAGCACGATCCCGTAGACCCCGATCGAGGAGCAGGCCAGCACCACGAACACGCCGACCGGGATGTCGACCAGCTGCAGCACGGTCTGCTCGCCGAAGATCGTGACCTCGCCGCCGAACGGGATCACCGAGAACGCCACGAACGCCGGGACCGTCGAGATGATCGGCGCGACGAAGTAGACCTTCTTGTCGGCGAGCGCCGGCATGATGTCTTCCTTGAACGCCAGCTTCAGCCCGTCGGCGAGGCTCTGCAGCCAGCCGCCGGGGCCGGTCCGGTTCGGACCGGGCCGGTGCTGCATCCGCCCGACGACCTTGCGCTCCCAGTTGATCATGAACAGGGTGAGCACGACGCCGAGCGCGAACAGCCCGACGACCTTGATCAGGATCAGCCAGATCGGGTCGTCGGCCAGCAGCTGCTGGGTGTGGGTGAGCCCGTCGGCCGGAGCCGGGGGCACCTGGAGCAGGTTCACGACACCCGTCCGTTTCCGACCGGCGTCACGCCGACCAGGTCACCGTGACCGGCCCCGAGGGTGGGCCGGACGTGCGAGCCGGGCGAGCAGGTGGGCAGCCACACCACACCGTCCGGCAGGTCGGCCAGCGCGACCGGCAGGGTGATCGTGCCGCGGTCGGTGCCGACCGCGGCGTCCTCGCCCTCCACCAGCCCGAGCCGCTCGGCCGTGGCCGCGTTGACCTTCACGTAGGGGCGGCGGGCGGTGCCGGCCAGTGCCGGCTCGTCGACCGCCAGCGACGCGTCGTCGACCAGCTGCCGCGAGGTCGCGAGCACCGCCTGGCCGGGGCCGGGCCGGTGCGCCGTCCCCGCGGGGCGGGTGGGCGCCCCGGTGCCGGGGCGCCGGGTCCCGATCCGGGCCAGCTCGCCCGCCGCGGCCGCCGGGGTCTGGGTGAACAGGTCGGCGTCCATCTCCACCCCGAGGGTGTCGAGCACCCGGCAGTCCGGCAGCACCCCGGTGGCGTCCAGCGCGACGCCGAACTCGCGGCGGCGGCCCTCCCAGTTCAGGTAGCTGCCCGACCGCTGGGCGTCCGGGGCGACCGGGAGCACGACGTCGGCCAGCTCGGTGACCGCCGACGAGTGGATCTCCAGGCTGACCAGGAACCCGACCCGGCGCAGCGCGGTGAGCGCGGCCGCCGGATCGGCCATGTCGTGCGGGTCCACCCCGCCGACGACGAGGGCGTCCAGCGCGCCGCTCGCGGCGGCGGCCAGGATCGCGTCGCCGTCGCGGCCGGGCTCGGCGGGCAGCTCGCCGGCGCCCACACCCCAGATCCGCTCCAGCTCGGTGCGGGCACGGGCGTCGGTCACCGCGATCCCGCCGGGCAGCAGCGTCGGCAGCGCGCCCGCCTCCACCGCGCCGCGGTCGCCGGCCCGCCGCGGGATCCAGCCGATCGCCGCACCGGTCCGCGCGGCCAGCCCGGACACCGCCGAGTACAGCCCGGGCGACTCCGCGGCCCGGTCACCGACCAGGATCACCGCGCCCGGCTGCCCCAGGGCGGCGAGGACGTCGGCACCGGGCTCGGCGACGACCGCGGCCTCGGCCCCGGGCACCGCGTGCAGCACGGTGGCGCCGGTCTTGCCCGCGCCCGTCGTGGTGAACGGCGCGACCTGGAAGTGCCGCAGCCCCTTCTTCCGCCACGCCTTGCGCAGCCGGAGGAAGACGATGCCCGACTCCTCCTCGGGGTCGGTGCCGACCGTGAGCACGGCCGGTGCGTTCTCGATGCCCTCGAAGGTCACCGAGTCCGCCCCGGGTGCCCCGTCCGGGGCGCCGCCGGCGACGTGGGCGGAGAGGAACTCCAGCTCCTCGTCCGAGTGCGGGCGGGACCGGAAGTCGACGTCGTTGGTGCGGGCGACGACCCGGGCGAACTTGGCGTAGGCGTAGGCGTCCTCGACGGTGAGCCGGCCGCCGGGCAGCACGCCGATCCCGGCGCCGGCCCGGGCCGCGAGCAGCCCCTCCGCCGCGACCCGCAGCGCCTCGGTCCACGAGACCTCCGCGAGCTCACCGTCGGTGCCGCGCACCATCGGGCGGGTGATCCGGCCGCCGCTGCCCAGGTACCGGAACGCGAAGCGGCCCTTGTCGCAGAGCCACTCCTCGTTGACCTCCGGGTCGTTGCCGGCCAGCCGGCGCAGCACCGTGCCCCGGCGGGAGTCGGTCCGCATGTCGCAGCCGGAGCTGCAGTGCTCGCAGGTCCCCGGCGTCGAGCGCAGGTCGAACGGGCGCGACCGGAACCGGTACGCGGCACTGGTCAGCGCCCCGACCGGGCAGATCTGGATGGTGTTGCCGGAGAAGTAGGACTGGAACGGCTGGTCCTCGGCGATCCCGACCTGCTGGTTCGCGCCGCGTTCGAGCAGGTCGATGAACGGGTCACCGGCGATCTCCTCGGAGAACCGGGTGCACCGCTGGCAGAGCACGCAGCGCTCGCGGTCGAGCAGCACCTGGCTGGAGATCGGCAGCGGCTTGGGGAACGTCCGCTTGCGCTCCACGAACCGCGAGTCCGCCCGGCCGTGGGCCATCGCCTGGTTCTGCAACGGGCACTCGCCGCCCTTGTCGCAGATCGGGCAGTCCAGCGGGTGGTTGATGAGCAGCAGCTCCATCACGCCCTGCTGGGCCTTGTCGGCCCGCTCGGACGTGTGCTGGGTCCGCACCACCATCCCGTCGGCGACGGTCATGGTGCAGCTGGCCTGCGGCTTCGGCATCGGCCGGCCGCCCATCTCCACCTCGACCAGGCACTGGCGGCAGGCGCCCGCCGGGTCCAGCAGCGGGTGGTCGCAGAACCGCGGGACGATGATGCCGAGCCGCTCGCAGGTGCGGATCAGCAGCTCGCCCTTGGGGGCGTCGATGAGCTGGTCGTCGATGGTGAGGCGGACGTGCCCCTCGGGGACCGGGGTCTCCTCGGTCACGTTCCACTCCGGGGTGAGAGTCATGCGGAGGCTCCCGACAGTGCTGTGCCGTTGGTCCGTTGCGCAAGCTTCACGTCCGTCAGCTGCTCCAGACGCTCCACGTCG
Source organism: Pseudonocardia ammonioxydans (assembly GCF_900115005.1). Classification (GTDB taxonomy): domain Bacteria; phylum Actinomycetota; class Actinomycetes; order Mycobacteriales; family Pseudonocardiaceae; genus Pseudonocardia; species Pseudonocardia ammonioxydans. The sequence continues at coordinate 111,051 of NZ_FOUY01000001.1, forward strand.
GGCTGCGACGCGATCAGGTCCAGGAACTCCTGGCGGAAGTACTTCACCGCGCTGGTGATCGGGCTGGTCGCACCGTCACCGAGCGCACAGAACGAGCGGCCGAGGATGTTGTCGCAGACGTCGACCAGGGTGTCGATGTCCTCGGTGGTCCCCTCGCCGCGCACCATCCGCTGCAGCACCTGGGCCAGCCAGTAGGTGCCCTCCCGGCACGGCGTGCACTTGCCGCAGCTCTCGTGCTTGTAGAACTCGGTCCACTTCATGACCGCCCACGGCACCGAAACGGTCTCGTTGAAGACCTGCACCGCGGTGGTGCCCAGCATCGAACCGGCCTCGGCAGCGCCCTCGAAGTCCAGCGGGACGTCGAGGTGCTCGGCGGTGAGCAGCGGGGTCGAGGACCCGCCCGGCGTCCAGAACTTGAGCGGGATCCCGTCCTTCATCCCGCCGGCCAGCTCCAGCAGCTCACGCAGCGTGATGCCCAGCGGGGCCTCGTACTGGCCGGGCCGCTCGACGTGACCGGAGATCGAGTAGATCTTCGGTCCGGGCGACTTCTCCCGGCCCATCGACCGGAACCAGTCCGACCCGCCGGTGACGATCGCCGGGACGCTCGCGATGGTCTCGACGTTGTTGACCACCGTCGGGCTGGCGTAGAGCCCGGAGGTGGCCGGGAACGGCGGCTTGAGCCGCGGCTGGCCGCGCCGGCCCTCGAGCGAGTCGAGCAGCGCCGTCTCCTCGCCGCAGATGTAGGCACCGGCACCGGCGTGCACCACGATCTCCAGGTCGAACCCGGAGCCGAGGATGTCGGTGCCCAGGTAGCCCCGCGCCTTGGCCTCCCGGACCGCGGCGCGCAGCCGGCGGATGCAGTGCAGGGCCTCGCCGCGGACGTAGATCGCGCAGAAGTGCGCCCGGATCGCGTAGCTGGTGACGATGCAGCCCTCGATGAGGGAGTGCGGGTCGGCCATCATCGTCGGGATGTCCTTGCAGGTACCGGGCTCGCCCTCGTCGGCGTTGATCACCAGGTACTTCGGCTTCGCGCCGGGGCCGGTCCCGCTGCCGTCGTCCTGCGGGATGAAGCCCCACTTCATCCCGGTCGGGAACCCGGCGCCGCCGCGGCCGCGCAGGCCGGAGTCCTTGACCAGCTGGATCAGCTGGTCCGGGTGGGCGGCGAACGCGGTGCGCAGCGAGGAGTAGCCCCCCAGCTGCTCGTAGGTGTCGATCGACCAGGACCGCGGTGAGGTCCAGCGGCGGGTCAGGACCGGGGTGACCGGGTCCGGCGCCCGCACCGGCTCCTTCTCTGGGGTGCTCATGGGATCACTTCTTCTCCGGTAGCGCGGGCATCGCCGGGGGCTCGTCCGGCATCGCCGGGGCGGCCCAGCCGTTGTCCTCGGCCAGCCGGGCCCCGCGGACCGACTCGATCGCCGACGACGGGCCCTCGACGCGGGTCGTCTCGCCGATCACGGCGTCGTCCTCGACGAAACCGGCCAGCTCCAGCTCGACCGTGCGCAGGTCGGTCAGCGGGGCACCGCGCGTCGGCTGCGGACGCTCGCCGCGGCGCAGCGCGTCGACCAGCTCGACCGCGGAGTCGGCCGTCTGGTTGTCGAAGTACTCGTAGTTGACCTGCAGCACGGGGCCGAGGTCGCACGCCGCCAGGCACTCGGCGTGCTCGAGCGTGATCGAGCCCGGGGTCCCCGGCTCGCCCGCCGTCTCCTCGTGGGCGAGCGGGCGCTCCGCGGAGCCGAGGTGGGTGCGCAGCCGGTCGTAGATGTCGTCACCGCCCAGCGCCGCGCACAGCGTGTTGGTGCAGACGCTGACCAGGTGCTCACCGCACGGGCTGCGCTTGTACATGGTGTAGAAGGTCGCCACCGCCGACACCTCGGCCGTGCTCAGCTCGAGCGCCTCGGCGCAGTACCGGATGCCGTCCTGGCTCACGAACCCCTCGACGGACTGCACCAGGTGCAGCAGCGGGAGCAGCGCCGAGCGGGACTGCGGGTACAGCGAGATGATCTCCTTGGTCCGCGCCCGGGTGAGCTCGTCGAACACCGGGGAGACCGGCGACGGCTCGGGCGGGGACGGGAACTCGCGCTCGGTCGGCGTCACGTGCGCCGGCGCGTTGGACTCGGGATTTCCCCCGGGGAGGGTCATCGGTCGCAACCTCCCATCACGGGATCGATGGACGCGACGGCCGCGATCACGTCGGCGACCATGCCGCCCTCGCTCATCGCGGGCATCGTCTGCAGGTTCACGAAGCTGGGGTCGCGCAGGTGGACGCGTACCGGGCGGGTGCCGCCGTCGGAGACCAGGTGCGCGCCGAGCTCGCCGCGCGGGGACTCGACGGCCGCGTAGGCCTGCCCGGGCGGGACCGCGAAGCCCTCGGTCACCAACTTGAAGTGGTGGATCAGCGACTCCATCGACTGACCCATGATCTTGCGGACGTGCTCGAGGGTGTTGCCCAGGCCGTCGCTGCCGATCGACAGCTGCGCCGGCCAGGCGACCTTCGGGTCGTCGACCATGACCCGGCCCGGCCCGATCTCGTCGAGCTTGGCCAGCGCCTGCCGCATGATCTTGAGCGACTCGTGGATCTCGTCCACGCGCAGCCGGTAGCGGGCGTAGCAGTCGGCCTCGGTGGCCGTCGGGACCTCGAAGTCGTACTGGTCGTAGACCGAGTACGGCATGTGCTTGCGCAGGTCCCAGGCCAGCCCGGCCGAGCGCAGGATCGGGCCGGACGCTCCCAGGGCCAGGCAGCCGTCGACCGGCAGGTAGCCGACGCCCGCCAGGCGCTGCTTCCAGATGGGCTGGGCGGTGAGCAGCCGGTCGTAGTCCGGCATGCGGGAGTCCATGACGTCGAGGAACTCGGTGACCCGCTCCCGGTAGCCCTCGGGCAGGTCCTGGGCGAGCCCGCCCGGGCGGAAGAATGCGTGGTTCATCCGCAGGCCGGTCAGGAACTCCAGCAGGTGCAGGACCTCCTCGCGCTCGCGGAACCCGGAGGTCATGCCGGTGAGCGCGCCGAGCTCCATGCCGCCGGTGGCCAGCGCGACCAGGTGCGAGCCGATCCGGTTGAGCTCCATGAGCAGCACCCGGATGTGCTCGGCGCGCTGCGGCACCTCGACGTTCAGCAGCTTCTCGACGGCCATGCAGTACGCGGCCTCGTTGAACAGCGGCGCGAGGTAGTCCGCGCGGGTCACGAACGTGACCCCCTGGGTCCAGGTGCGGTACTCGCAGTTCTTCTCGATGCCGGTGTGCAGGTAGCCGATCACCGCCCGGCCCTGGGTGACGGTCTCGCCCTCGAGCTCGAGGACCAGCCGCAGCACACCGTGCGTGGACGGGTGCTGCGGACCCATGTTGATGACGATGCGGTCCTCGTGGTCCGCATCCATCAGGGTGTCCCAGTCACCGCCGGTGACCGTGTAGACGGTGCCCTCGGTGGTCTCCCGCCCGGGCGCCGCATACGGGTCCCGCTGCGTGGTGGTGTCGGTCACGAGTAGGCCCTCCGCTCGTCGGGCGGGGGGATCTCCGCGCCCTTGTACTCCACGGGGATGCCACCGAGCGGGTAGCTCTTGCGCTGGGGGTGGCCGTCCCAGTCGTCCGGCATGAGGATCCGGGTCAGCGCGGGGTGGCCGTCGAACACGACGCCGTACATGTCCCAGGTCTCGCGCTCGTGCCAGTCCGCGGTGGGATACACGTCGACGACGCTGTCGACGTGCATGTTCTCGAGGTCCAGGGCGACCTCCAGCCGGATACGCCGGCGGTAGGTCATGGACAGCAGGTGGTAGACCACGTGCACCGGGCGGTCGACCGGCGCGCCGTCGGGCGCCGAGTAGTCCACACCGGAGACCGTCGAGCAGAACTCGAAGCGCAGCGCCGGGTCGTCGCGCAGGGTGCGGGCGACCGCGTTCACCTTCGCCGGTTCCACGTAGAGGGTCATCTCGTCGCGGTCGATCGTGACCTGCTCGATCGCGTCCCGCGGGATGCCCCGCTCGTCCAGCGCAGCCCCCAGCTCGTCGGCGAACTCGTCGAACCAGCCGCCGAAGGGCCGCTCGGCCGGGGCCGGGGCGTGCCCGGGCAGGCGCAGCCCGCCGTAGCCGGAGGTGTCGCCGGTGCCGCGGACGCCGAACATCCCGGCCCGGGTCCGCGTCCCGCCGATGCGTGCCGCGGGGCGGACACCGGCCAGCGCGTCACCCCCGCCGCCGGCCCGGTGCTGCTCCAGCGCGGCACCGCTCTGCTCGGCCGACGAGTGCTCGCCACCGGTGGGCTCGCGGTCATCCTTCGAGGTTCCGGTGGCCTTCGGGGCCCCGGTGTCGCTGTTCGGTCCGGTCACTTCTGCTCACCTCCACGCGCGGCGTCGGCCAGCGAGGGCAGGTCCGGTCGTTCCCCGGCCACCAGCTGGTTCATGGCGGGCTTGGGTTGCGCGCCCGGCTCGAGGTAGTTCGGGACGTCCACGGTGGGCGTGTTCTTCAGCGCGTCGAGGCGCTTGTGCTTCGGCGCGAACTTCACCGAGGACGGGATCATCGGTGTCCGGTGCCCGGACTCGGCCAGCTCCGCGGCGCGCTTCGGGCCGAGCGGCTCGTCGGAGATCTTGGCGTGGATCTTGAGGATCGCGTCGATGAGCATCTCCGGCCGCGGCGGGCAGCCGGGCAGGTACATGTCCACCGGCACGACGTGGTCGACGCCCTGGACGATCGCGTAGTTGTTGAACATGCCGCCCGAGCTGGCGCACACGCCCATCGCCAGCACCCAGCGGGGCTCGGGCATCTGGTCGTAGATCTGGCGCAGGACCGGCGCCATCTTATTGCTCACCCGGCCCGCGACGATCATCAGGTCGGCCTGGCGCGGTGAGGCGCGGAAGACCTCCATCCCGAACCGGGCGAGGTCGTAGCGCGGTGCACCGGTGGTCATCATCTCGATGGCGCAGCAGGCCAGGCCGAACGTGGCAGGCCAGAGCGACGACTTCCGGGTCCAGTTGACCAGCTTCTCGACGCTGGTCAGCAGGACACCGCTGGGCAGGTTCTCCTCGAGTCCCATCTCAGCTCCACTCGAGCCCGCCGCGCCGCCACTCGTAGGCGTACGCGAAAGCGATCGTGGCGATGTAGAGCGTGATGGCCACGAACCCGAACACACCGACGGAATCCGCGATGACGGCGTACGGGTACATGAACACCAGCTCGATGTCGAACAGGATGAACAACATCGCCGTGAGGTAGTAGGCGACCGGGATGCGACCGCCGCCGACGACCGGTTGCGGCGACGGCTCGATGCCGCACTCGTAGGAGTCCAGCTTCGCCCGGTTGAACCGGCGCGGACCGATCAGCGGTGCGGCGGCGACCGAGAACACCGCGAAGCCTGCCGCCAACACGAACAGCAGGACTAGCGGGAGATAGGCATCGAGCATCCGTACACCTTCGTAGTCGTGCGGCCACCGCCGTTGGTGGTGATCGACAAGCCGGTCGGCTGGACCCTATGTCCGCCACCGTGTGACGAAGAACCCAGGCGAGCCTTACCTGATACGGGACACAGATCACCTGTGATCCATATCGATGCTGGTCGGGCCCCTCCGCTCGGTGTGTCGATCACAACGCTTGTGAAAAACTTCACGAACGTCACGAGGGAGTGTAGGACGTCCGGTGGCGTGCGGGCGACCCACCCGTGCCGGATCGGCGGAACCGTTGCGGCACAGCACGACGCCCGCCGGTCCGAAGGGGACGGGCGGGCGCTGTGGAGAAGGACGGTCAGGCGGGCTTGCGGGCCCGGTGCAGGGCGACGGCACCGACCGTCAGGTTCTGCCACGCGACCCGCTCCCATCCCGCGTCGGCGATCGTGCGCGCGAGGGCGGGCTGGTCCGGCCAGTCGCGGATCGACTCGGTGAGGTACAGGTACGCCTCGGGGCTCGAGGACACGGTGCGAGCGACCGCGGGCAGCACGTGCCCGAGCACGACGCCCTGGTAGAGCGCCCGGAACGGCGCCCAGGTCGGCGTCGAGAACTCGCAGACGACCAGCCGGCCCCCGGGGCGGGTGACCCGGGCCATCTCGCGCAGCCCGGCCACGGTGTCGCGCACGTTGCGCAGCCCGAAGGAGATCGTGACGGCGTCGAAGGAGTCGTCGGCGAACGGCAGGTGCAGCGCGTCGGCGGCGACCTTGGGGACGTCGCGGTGGCCCCCGGCCCGCAGCATGCCCAGCGAGAAGTCGGCGGCGACGCACCAGGCGCCGTCCCGGGCGAGCTCGACGGTGGACACAGCGGTGCCGGCGGCCAGGTCCAGCACCCGCTCGCCCGGCTGCAGGTCCAGCGCGCGACGCGTCCGGGACCGCCAGTAGCGGTCCTGACCGCCGCTCATCGCCGTGTTGGTCAGGTCGTAGCGCCGGGCGACGCCGTCGAACATGCGGGCGACGTCGTGCGGGTCCTTGTCGAGCTCGGCGCGGGACACGCCGTCGAGCCTACGCAGCGGGCGGCTCAGCCGCCGAAGTGCTCCCGCAGCACCTCGCGCAGCCCGGCCAGGTACTCGGCCCGCACCCGGGCGGCCGTGCCCGGCCACTCGTGTTCCGGGGTGCTGACGCCGGTGCCCGGCCCGGTGAACGCACCCATGCCGTGCAGGGCGATCCACCGGTGGTCGTAGTCGTGCGGGGCGGTCCGGTCCCAGGCGACACCGCGGATCCCGGCGCGCCGGACCCGGGCCGGGTCGGCGAAGGCCCACCGGTTCACCGGCTCGCCGAAACGCTCGCGCAGCACGCCCAGCGCCGCGGCCGCCGACGGGTCGGTGCAGCGGGTCGCGTCGAAGCGGGCGCGGACCTGCGCGGCGTAGAACCAGGCCGCGGCCTCGGCGGGCTCCCCGGCGGCGAGCAGGTTCTCGGACAGGGCGGAGAGCACCGGCGGCGGCACCCGGTGCGGTGCGGCCAGCACCTCGGCCCTGGCCGCCGAGCGGACCGCGGGGTTGCGGTCGAGGAGACGGTGGATCAGTGCGACCGCCGCCGAGGTGTCGACCCCGGCGAGCTCGCCCTGCGGTGCGACGACGATCGGCGTGTGCATGCCGCACAGCCTGCGGCGGGCCCGCCGGTGGGCGGATCCGCACGACTACGGACGCAGCCGTGCCCCCCACCGCCGGCCACGCCCGGGCGGACCGTGGTTCAGGCCGCCGCGATCCGGGCCGGGGCGACCGGGCCGAGCACCTGTGCGTAGTGGGCGAGCAGCTCGTCGCCGACCGCGGTCCAGGTGCGGCGCAGCACCGACTGCCGGGCGGCGGCACCGAACACCCGGTTGCGGTCCGGGTCGCAGAGCGCGGTGACCGCGTCGAGCAGCGCCCGGTCGGCCTCGTCGGTCGCGGGGTCCCCGGCGGTGCCGCCGTCGGGCCGCGGCGCGACGAGGTAGCCGGTGCGGCCGTCGAGGACGAGGTCGCGCGGGCCGCCCGCGTCCGGCGCGACCACCGGGACACCGGAGGCCAGCGCCTCCTGCACCGCCTGGCAGAACGTCTCCGCCTGTCCGGTGTGGACGAACACGTCGAGGCTCGCGTAGATCGCCGCGAGCTCGTCACCGCCGCGCTGGCCGAGGAACGCCGCCGCGGGCAGCCGCTCCTGCAGTTCCCCGGCGGCCGGCCCGTCGCCGACCACCACCAGCCGGGTCCCGGGCAGCTCGCCGAGCACGGCGAGGCGTTCCACCTGCTTCTCCGGGGCCAGCCGGCCGACGAACCCGATCAGCCGCTCGCCGCCGGGGGCGAGCCGGGCGCGCAGCGCGTCGCTGCGCCGGGACGGGGTGAACCGGCGGGTGTCGACACCGCGGGCCCACTGGTGCACCCGGGGCACGCCGCGCTCGCGCAGCGCGCCGGTCGCCCAGCTCGACGGCGCGAGCGTGCGGTCGGCCATCGAGTGCAGCCGGCAGGTCCACCGCCAGGCGGCCCGGGCGGTCAGGCCCAGGCCGTAGGACGAGGCGAACCCGGCGACGTCGGTCTGGTAGATCGCGACCGTGGGGATGCCCAGCCGCCGGGCCGCCGCCAGCCCCCGCGCGCCCACGACGAACGGGGCCGCCAGGTGCACGACGTCCGGGCGGAACGCGCGCAGCGCGGTGAGGATCCGGCGGCTCGGGACACCGACCGGCATCGAGTTGACCACCGGCAGCCCGACGGCCGGGATCCGGACGACCGGGACGCCGTCGTACTCGGCGGGTTCACCGGTCCCGGGGGCGATCACGAGCACGTCGTGACCGTGGGCGCGCAGGTGCTCGCACACCCGCAGCACCGAGTTGGTCACGCCGTTGACCACCGGCAGGAAGCATTCCGAGACGATTGCGACGCGCACGGTGCGACAGTGCCGGTGGCGGGACGCGGGGCCCCGACCACGGCGTGAGCAGCCGCCCAACCCTCGGGGAACATCCGGTGGGCGGAGCCTGGGCGGGCACATCGACACTGCGTGGGCGGAGCCGGGGCAGGCACATGACACCGGGTGGGCGGAGCCGGGCGGGCACATCGACACCGCGTGGGCGGAGCCGGGCGGGCACATGACACCGCGTGAGTTGGCGTGCCCGGCACGGCACGGTCACCTCACGGTCGCGGCCGGGTCATCCCCCGCCCGGACACTCGGTCCGCATGACGGCCGTCCCGCACACCGCCCGATCCGCGCACCCGGTCGACCCGGCGCTGCTCTCCCGCGCCCTGGAGACGGCGGGCAGGCTGGCCAACGACGCCGCCGAGGTGATCGCGGCGACGCTCGGCGGCGAGCCCGGCGACCGGTCCGGGCACGCGGTGAAGGCGAACCCGTTCGACTGGGTGACCGACACCGACCGGACGCTGGAGCGGCACACCCGCCGGGTGCTGGGCAGCGAGTTCCCCGGCTTCCCAGTCGTCGGCGAGGAGTACGGGGCGGACCGGGGCGCGGCCGAGGCGCCGATGCGGTGGGTCGTGGACCCGGTGGACGGCACGGCCAACTTCGTCGCCGGGCTGCCGTGGTGTGCGTACAGCCTGGCCCTGGTCGACGGCGACGGGCCGGCCGTCGGCGTCGTCGCCGACCCGGGGCGCGGGCAGATCTACGCCGCGGCCCGCGGGCGCGGGTTCCGGGCCAACGGGGTCGCGGTCCCGCCGTCACCGGTGTCGCGGCTGGCCGGCGCGCTGGTGTGCGCCGAGGACCCGGACGCCGGCTTCCTCGCCCGCTGCCGGGCCGCGCACGCGGGGGTCCGGGTGCTCGGCTCCGCGGCGCTGGCGATCACCCAGGTGGCGCTGGGGAACGCCGTCGCGGCCGTGCTGACCCGCTACCACGAGTGGGACGTCGCGGGCGCGCTCTGCCTGGCCACCGAGGCCGGTGCGCTGGTCCTGGACCGCGACGGCCGGGCCGGGCCGATGCCCGCCGACGGGATGCTCGTCGTCGCACCCCAGGTGGCCGCGGACGTGTGCGCGCTGTGGGCGGACTGACCCCGGGTCACCCCCTGGCCGCGGTCCGGCCGACCTTCCGGTCGCGCCGCCGGCGCAGGGCCACGTAGGCCGGGCCGAACACCACGCCGACCACCGCGATCCCCCCGGCGATGGGCAGGATCCCGTCCACCGCGGTCCGGCCCGCCACCCGGACCCGGGTCGGCTCGGTGGTGTCGTACTCGACGTAGATGTTCTCGCCCGGGGTCAGGCCGACCGGGTAGTGGATCCCCGACGCCGGGGTCTGCAGGCGGCCCTCGTCGTCGACGAACCGCACGACCGAGCGCCAGTAGTCCGAGCCCTCGAGCACGGTGGCCGCGGTGGTGGCGCGGTTGGCCTCGATCCGGAAGTCGTCGAGGAACGCGCCGCCGAGCGCGATCAGGGCGAGCACGACGAGCGTGCACCCGATGCCCGCGACGAACTCCGGGACGCGGTAGCGGACCCGCCCCAGCAGACGACTCGCCAGGGCCCGGGTCTCGGTCAGCACGTCGCCGGTCGGACTGGTCACGGCGAGCGATTCTAGGGAGCCTCCCGGCCGGTCCCCGCCACCCGGGTGTGTCCGGTACCTCGTCGGGCACGCACCGCGTGACCGCATCGGGTTGCCTACTCTCGGGGTGTGACTGTCGCACCGGCCACCACCGCGCTGCGCGTCCGCACCCGTGAGCTGCGGCTCGACGGGCCGCTGCTGGACGTGCTGCCCGGCGACTCCGGCGAGCTGTCCTGGGTGCGTGGCGACGAGGGCCTGGTCGGCTGGGGCGAGGCCGCGCGGTTCGCCGGCGCGGGCCCGGAGCGGTTCGCCGAGGCGGACCGCTGGTGGCGTTCCCTGGTGGACGGGCTCGACGCCGGTTCCTACCGCGACGAGGTCGGGTTGCCCGGTACCGGTGCCGTCGCGTTCGCCTCGTTCACCTTCGACGGCGGCTCGGCCGGCTCGGTGCTCGTGGTGCCGCGCGTGGTCGTCGGACGGCGGGGTGACCGCGCCTGGCTCACCGAGATCACCCCAGCCGGCGAGCCGGCGCCGGGGGCCGCACTGCCGGTGCCGTCGCCGGTCCGGGCAGGCGGCCGGCTGCGCTACGCCGACGGCGAGGTCGCCGCCCACCGCTACCGCGGTGCGGTCGCCGAGGCCGTGCGCCGGATGCGCGCCGGCGAGCTGGAGAAGGTGGTGCTCGCCCACGACCTGCTCGCACACGCCGACACCGACCTCGACCCCCGGTTCCTGCTGCACGGGCTGGCGCAGCGCTACCCGACCTGCTGGAGCTTCGCCGTCGACGGCCTGGTCGGGGCGACCCCGGAGCTGCTGCTGCGGCTCGACGGCCGGACCGTGGAGTCCCGGGTGCTCGCCGGGACGATGTGGCCCTCCGGCGACACCGACGTCGGTGCCGCGCTCGCCGGGTCCGCGAAGGACCTGCGCGAGCACGCCTACGCCGTCGACTCGCTCGCCTGCTCGCTGCGTCCGCTGGTCGCCGACCTGCAGGTCCCCGAGACGCCCTCGGTGCTGACCCTGCCGAACGTGTCGCACCTGGCCAGCGACGTCCGCGCCCGGCTCGACCCGGAGCGGCCGGTCTCGTTGCTGACCCTGCTGGAGGCCGTGCACCCGACCGCGGCCGTCGGCGGGACACCGACCCCGGACGCGACCGCGCTGATCCGGCAGATCGAGGGCCTCGACCGGGGCCGCTACGCCGGCCCCGTCGGTTACGTCGACGCCGACGGCGGCGGCGAGGTGGGCATCGCGCTGCGCTGCGCCGAGCTGGACGGGCGGACCGCGCGATTGTTCGCCGGGTGCGGGATCGTCGCCGACTCCGACCCGGACGCCGAGGTGCGCGAGGCCGCCGCCAAGATGCGCGCCGTCCGCGACGCCCTCGCGGGCTGACCCCACCTCCGGCCGGCGCCCGCCCCGCGGCCGGGCTCCCGGCCGGTCACAGTGACCGGCCGGTCCCGGTCCCTGGCCGGTCGCAGTCCCCGGCCGGTCGCGGTCCCCGGCCGGCCGCGGTCAGGCCAGGGCGGTGGTGACCGTGCGGCGCAGGGCGGCGTGCGCGTCGCGCAGGCCGGAGCGGGCCGCGCGGACGCGCACCAGGCGCCGCCCCGAGCCCCTGCGGGCCGCGAGCTCGGCCGGGTCGCCGCCCCAGTCCCCGGCCTGCCACCCGGCCGCCCGGGCGAGGCCGACCAGATCGACCCCGGTGGGTGTCCCGAAGACGCGCTCGAAGGCGTGTGCGTGCTCGGGGCCGCCCTGTTCGAGCAGGTGGAAGATGCCGCCGCCGTCGTCGTCGAGCACCACGATCGTCAGGTCCGGCTCCGGCTCGGACGGGCCGATGACCAGGCCCGTCGTGTCGTGCAGCAGCGTGAGGTCGCCGAGCAGCACCGTCGTCGGGCCGTCGTGGGCCAGCGCGGCGCCGACGGCCGTGGACACGGTCCCGTCGATGCCGGCCACCCCGCGGTTGGAGCGGAGCACGAGGCCGTCACGGGGCGCGGCGGCGAGCGCCACGTCGCGCACCGGGTTCGACGAGCCGAGGACGAGCTGCCCGCCGTCGGGCTGGGCGCCGACCAGGTCCCGGGCCAGGCGCAGGCCCGGCGCACCGTCGGCGGTGCCGTCGTCGAGGGCGGTGTCGAGGGCCTTCGACGCCGCGCGGTCGGCCGCACTCCAGGCCCAGATCCAGTCGTCGGGCGGGTCGAGCGCGGGCAGCGCGCCGACCGCGCGGACGGTGCCCGGGACGTCGGTCCACGGGGCACCGTGCGGGCCCGGGTCGGCGTAGACCTCGACGCCCGGATCGGCCAGCAGCGCCGACACCGGGCGGTGCAGCGTCGGCCTGCCCAGCACCACGACCTGCGACGGCCGCAGCTCCGGCCGGTCGAGCAGCCAGGCACCGCTGCGCATCCCGTGCGGCCACCACGCCGACGACGGCTCGGCGACCAGCGGGGCACCGCCGAGCAGGCCGGCCTCGGCGGCGGGCCCGCCGGACCCCGCGATCGCCAGGGTGCGGGCCGCCGGGTCCAGCGGCAGCGGCGGCAGCCTGCGGTCCGGGCGGGGCACCGCGGTCCAGGCCGCACCGTCCGTCCGGCCCGGCGGCACGTCCGGGCCGAGCAGGTCCTTCCCGCCGAGGGCGGCGTCGGCCGCGTCCGGGACGAGCGGCTCGGCGTAGGGCAGGTCCAGGTGCACCGGGCCCGGGGCGGCGGAGCCGGTCCCGTTCGCGGCGGCGAGCGCCCGCGCGACCCCGGCCCGCCAGCGCCGGACCTCGATGTCGTCCACCGCGCTGGGCACGGCGAGCGAGCCGGACCAGCGCACGGTCGACCCGAACAGGCCGGTCTGCGCGATCGTCTGGCTGGCGCCGCTCCCGACCAGCTCGGGCGGGCGGTCGGCGGTCAGCGCGAGCAGCGGCACCCCGGCGTGCGCGGCCTCGAGCACGGCCGGGTGCAGGTTGGCCACCGCCGTCCCGGACGTGACGACCACCGGCACCGGGCGCCCGGACGCCAGCGACAGGCCCAGCGCGAGGAAGCCTGCCGAGCGCTCGTCGATCCGCACGTGCAGCCGGACCAGACCGAGCGCCTCCGCCCGGGCCAGCGCCAGCGCGGGCGGCGCGTTGCGCGAGCCCGGGCAGAGGACCGCGTCGGTGACGCCGGCGCGGACCAGCTCGTCCACGAGGACACGAGCCTGGGCGGTGGAGCCGTTCACGTACTCAACCCTAGGAGCCCGTCGGCCCGCAGGCGGGCGGGAGTGGCCGGGCCCTCCCTCCCGTTCACGGATGCAGCAGCTCGAACCGGGCCGCCGCCGTCGCCCCGGGCAGCCGCTCGGCGGCCTGCTCCGCGGCCCGGCGGACGAACGCCTCCGCGTCGGCCATCGGCCCGGACAGCGCCGCGAGATAACGCTCGTGGGCCTGCAGCGACGCGACCGCCGCGTCGAGGTGCCCGGAGATGTCGACCGCGTGCCGGGCCCGCGGGGAACCGGCCAGTGCGACCCCCTGCACGCCGTCCCACCGCTCGCCACCGGCCCCGGGGAAGATCCACCGGTTCGCGGCGTCGCGCACGGCGTCGATCACCGCCCGGCCCACGGCGATGTGGTCGGCCTGGTTGAGGTAGAGGCCGTCGGCGTCCCAGGACTCCCGGTGGTTGCCGGTGACGACCAGCTGCGGCCGGTGCCGCCGGAGGGCGGCCGCGATGTCGCGCCGCAACGCCACCGAGTACTCGACGAGCCCGTCGGGGTGGTCGAGGAACTCGCACTCCGAGACCCCGACCGCCGCGCACGCGGCGCGCTGCTCGGCCTCCCGGACCCGGGCGCACTCGTCGGGCGGCAGGGTGTCGATGCCCGCCTCGCCACGGGTCACCAGCAGGTAGGTGACGCGGGCACCGCGCGAGGTCCAGCGCGCGACGGCGCCGGCGCCGCCGTACTCCATGTCGTCCGGGTGGGCGACGACGACCAGGACCTGGTCAACGTCGTCGGGAAGCGGGAGGTACTCCTCGGCGGCAGCCATGCGCCCAGTGTGGCCCGTGCCGACGCCCGGTGTGGTCCGGACACGTCCTGATCGGGTGACCGATGTGGTCCCGGACCGGTGAGATCGGCGCATTCCCGACGTAGCGTGGCGCCTCCGACAGCCAGTCTCACGATGGGGAGAGACCGTGTCCGACACGCACGCCGGTGCCACCGCACCGGGTCCAGGAGGGTCCGGGACGCCGAGCACGTCCGCGCGGCCACACACACCGATCGGGCGGGTCGTCGCGGCGAGCATGCTGGGCACGACGGTCGAGTGGTACGACTACTTCCTCTACGGCGTCGCCGCGGCGCTCGTCTTCCCGCAGGTGTTCTTCCCCGAGTCCGACGGCGCCACCGGCCTGCTGCTCTCGCTGGGCACCTTCGCCGTCGGGTTCATCGCCCGGCCGGTGGGCGGCCTGGTGTTCGGCCACTACGGCGACAAGATCGGCCGCAAGAAGCTGCTGGTCATCTCGCTGCTCATGATGGGTCTGTCGACGTTCGCGATCGGCCTGCTGCCCGCCTACGCCACGATCGGCGTCGCCGCGCCCGCGCTGCTGGTGCTGCTGCGCCTCGTCCAGGGCTTCGCGCTCGGCGGCGAGTGGGGCGGGGCGGTGCTCATCGTCTCGGAGCACGGCAGGCCCGAGCACCGCGGCTTCTGGGCGAGCTGGCCGCAGGCCGGCGCCCCCGCGGGCCAGCTGCTGGCCAACGGCCTGCTCGCGGTGATGGCGCTGGTGCAGACCGAGGAGGCGTTCCAGGCCTGGGGCTGGCGGATCCCGTTCCTGCTGTCCGCGGTGCTGGTGCTGATCGGGCTCTACGTGCGGCTCGCCGTCGAGGAGTCCCCGGTGTTCCGTGACGCCCAGGCGAAGGCGGCCGCCCGGGTCGCGGCCGGCGAGAAGGAGACGATGCCGATCGTCGACGTCGTCAAGCAGTACCCGCGCGAGGTGCTGACGGCGATGGGCGCGCGGTTCGCCGAGAACGTCTCGTACTACATCTTCACCATCGTCATCTCGACGTACGTGACCCGGCAGCTGGGGCTGCCGGCGTCGTTCGTGCTGGGGGCGGTGCTGATCGGCGCCGTCGTGCACCTGGTGACCACCCCGATGTGGGGCGCGGTCTCCGACCGGGTCGGCCGCAGGCCCGTCTACCTGTTCGGGGCGGTCGGCGTCGGCGTCTGGGCGTTCGCGTTCTTCTTCCTGGTCGACACCTCCAACTTCGCGCTCGCCGCGGTCGCGGTGACGGTCGGGCTGGTGCTGCACGGCGCGATGTACGGCCCGCAGGCGGCGTTCCTGTCCGAACTGTTCGGCACGAAGGTGCGCTACTCCGGCGTCTCGATCGGCTACCAGCTCGCCTCGGTGTTCGCCGGCGGCCTCGCACCGGTGATCGCGGTGGCACTGCTGACCGCCACCGGCAGCGGTTACGCGATCGCCGTCTACATCGCGGCGAGCTCGCTGCTGACGGTGATCGCCGTGGCCACCTACGGCGAGACCCGGTCCCGCCGGCTCGACGACGACACGCTGCACCGGAGCTGATCCCCGGGGTAGAACGGACGCCGTGCCACGAACCGAACTGACGATCACCACCCCGGGCGGCGACGCCCCCGCCACCCTGCACACGCCGGACGGCGCGGGCCCGTGGCCCGGGGTGCTCCTCTACGTCGACGCGGGCGGGGTCCGGCCGACCATGCACGACATGGCCGCCCACCTCGCGTCGCTGGGCTACGCCGTGCTGCTGCCGGACGTCTACCACCGGCACGGCACGTGGGCCCCGTTCGACATGCGCACGGCCTTCGGCGACGACGCCGAGCGCGAGCGGTTGATGGGGATGATCGGCTCGCTGACCCCCGACCTGGTCGCCGCCGACGCCGCGGCCTGGGTGAGCGCACTGGTCGACCGCCCCGAGGTGGCCGGCAACCGGATCGGCGTCACCGGGTACTGCATGGGCGGGGTGCTGTCGCTGCGCACGGCCGCCACGCTGCCCGAGTGGGTGGCCGCGGCCGCCTCGTTCCACGGCGGGAACCTCGCGACCGAGGACCGGGCGAGCGTGCACCGCCTGGCCGGCCGGATCCGGGCCACCGTGTACGTCGCCGGCGCCACCGACGACCGCTCCTTCCCCGACGAGCAGAAGCAGCGGCTCGACGCGGCCCTGTCCGGGGCCGGGGTCAGCTACACGCTCGAGACCTACCCGGCCGCGCACGGCTTCGCCGTCGCCGACAACCCGGCGCACGACGAGGACGCCGAGCGGCGGCACTGGGATGCCCTGGACCGGCTCTTCGGCGCCACGCTGCCCGGGTAGCGTTGCGCTCGAGATGAGCGCGACCCTGCACGTGACGGGCCTGGCCGCGGGCCACGGCGACCGCCCCCTGTTCTCCGGGCTGGATCTCGTCGTCGCCCCCGGCGACGTGATCGGCCTGGTCGGCGCCAACGGCGCGGGCAAGTCCACCCTGCTGTCGATCCTCGCCGGGGCCCGGGCCCCCGACGCCGGGCGGACGGCCCTGGCCCCGCCGGACGCCACGATCGGGCACCTCCCGCAGGAGCCGGACCGCCGCGACGGGGAGACCGTCGCCGCGTTCCTCGCCCGGCGCACCGGCGTCGCCGCCGCGCAGGCCACGATGGATGCGGCGGCCGAGGACCTCGCGACCGGCGCGGACGGTGCCGATGAGCGGTACGCGACCGCACTGGACCGCTGGCTCGCACTCGGCGGGGCCGACCTCGACGAGCGCCGGGGCGAGGTCCTGCGCGAGGTCGGACTGGCCGCCGGTCCGCAGGCCCCGATGACCGGCCTGTCCGGCGGGCAGGCCGCGCGGGCGAACCTGGCCGCGCTGCTGCTGTCCCGCTACGACCTGCTGCTGCTCGACGAGCCCACCAACGACCTCGACCTGGACGGGCTGGAGCGCCTGGAACGGTTCGTGACCGGCCTCGCCCGGCAGGGCACGCCGACCGTGCTGGTCAGCCACGATCGGGAGTTCCTGTCCCGCACCGTGAACCGGATCGTCGAGCTGGACCTCGCGCAGCAGGCGATCGGCGTCTACGACGGCGGCTACGACTCCTACCTGGCCGAGCGCGAGATCGCCCGCCGGCACGCCCGGGCGGACTACGAGGAGTACGCCGACAAGCTCACCGCGCTGCGGCAGCGGGCGGTCATGCAGCGGAACTGGATGGCGCAGGGCGTGCGCAACGCGCGCCGCAAGTCCAAGGACCCGGACAAGAACGTGAAGGCGCTGCGCGCCGAGTCCAGCGAGAAGCAGGCCGCGAAGGCCCGCCAGACCGAGCGGGCGATCGAACGGCTCGACGTCGTCGAGGAGCCCCGCAAGGAGTGGGAGCTGCGGATGACGATCGCCGCCGCGCCCCGCTCCGGGGCCGTGGCCGCCCGGGCCGACGGTGCCGTGGTGCGGCGCGGGGACTTCGTGCTCGGCCCGGTGACGGTGCAGGTGGAGTGGGCGGACCGGGTGGTCGTGACCGGCGCGAACGGGGCGGGCAAGTCCACGCTGCTGGGCCTGCTGCTCGGCCGGGTGACCCCGGACGCCGGCAGCGCGGGCCCCGGGTCGGGTGTCGTGGTCGGGGAGATCGACCAGGCCCGCGGGGCGTTCCTCGGCGGGCAGACCCTGCTGCGGGCGTTCGGCGAGCAGGTCCCGGACTGGCCGGAGTCGGAGGTCCGGACGCTGCTGGCGAAGTTCGCGCTCGGCGCCGACCAGGTGCTGCGCACGGCATCGTCGCTGTCGCCGGGCGAGCGGACCCGGGCCGGTCTCGCGCTGCTGCAGGCCCGCGGGGTGAACCTGCTGGTCCTCGACGAGCCGACCAACCACCTCGACCTGCCCGCGATCGAGCAGCTCGAGCAGGCCGTCGACGCGTTCGGTGGGACGGTCCTGCTGGTCACCCACGACCGGCGGATGCTCGACACCGTGCGCGCCGGGCGCCGCTGGGAGGTCCGGGAAGGGACCGTCGTCGAGCACTGAGCAGGTCGAACACCGAGCGGGTCGAACACCGAGCGGGCCGAACACCGGCGGATACGGGAACGGCCCTCCGGCCCCGCGCGGGACCAGGAGGGCCGTGACGATCCGGGGGTCGGTGTCAGGCCTGCTCGGGAGCGGCCTCGGTGCTCTCGTCGGGCTGGGCGACGATGGCGAAGCGCAGCTCCTGCTCACCGCCGTCGGTCTCGACCGGCTGCACGTCGAGGACCTTGTCGTCGAGGAGCTGGGCGGCACCCGGCTCCAGGAAGACGGCGATGCCCTCGCCGCGGAGCACGGTGTCCTGCTCGTCGGCCGACTGCGCCAGTGCCAGCTCCAGACCCTCCTGCGGGTCCGGCGCGGTGATGCGCAGGCCGCCCTCGTCGGGCAGCTCGGCGTCGGTGCTCAGGTTCTTGATCGCCTCGGCGGCGTTCTCGGTGATGGCCAACATCGCTCCCCACCGTACGGGCGGCCGGACCGGGCGCCACCGGTGCACCGCCGCACTCCCCCGACCGTGCGACCGGTGACGCCGTGTCCTCGGCGGAAGTCCGTACGTGACCTCGGTCACGTCACCCTGGGTCAGCCGAAGGTGTCCGGGTCCGGGCCGACCCGGTTGCCGGTGTGCAGCTTCTCGATCGCGGCGATGTCGTCCTCGGTCAGGGAGAAGTCGAAGATCTCGAAGTTCTCCTTGATCCGCTCCGGGTTGTTCGACTTCGGGAACACGATGTTGTCGAGCTGGATGTGCCACCGCAGCACGACCTGGGCCGCGGACCTGCCGTACTTGTCGGCCAGCTCGGTCAGCTCGGGCGCGTCGAGCAGGCCCTTGCCCTGGCCGATCGGGCTCCACGCCTCGGTCCCGATGTCGTGGTCCTTGTGGTACTCGCGCAGCTCGCGCTGGACGAGGTGCGGGTGGAACTCGACCTGGTTGACCGCAGGCGGCGTGGAGGTCTCCTGCGCGAGCCGCTCCAGGTGCGGGATCTGGAAGTTCGAGACCCCGATCGACCGGGCCTTGCCCGCGCGCCGGGCGTCCTCGAGCCCCTGCCAGGTCTCCACGTAGCGGTCCTCGTGCGGCCGCGGCCAGTGGATCAGGTACAGGTCCACGTGATCGAGGCCGAGCCGGGTGAGGCTCTGCTCGAGCCGACTGACGGCCGCCTCGCGGCCGTGCCCGTCGTTGTCGAGCTTGGTCGTGATCCAGAGCTCGTCACGCGGGATGCCGGAGTCGGCGATCGCCTTCCCGACACCCTCCTCGTTGCCGTACATCTGCGCGGTGTCGATGTGCCGGTAGCCCACGTCCAGGGCCGCCTTCACCTTCTCCGCGGTGTGGCCGGGCTCGATCTGGAAGACGCCGAAGCCGAGCTGCGGGATCTCGCGGCCGTCGTTCAGCTTGATGGTGGGAACAGCCATGCCCCCGGTCTACCCCTGTCACGAGATCGGCACGCGTCGTCGTGGGATGTCCCTCAGTGGGGAACACGGGTCAGTTCCACACGCGGGCGACCTCCGCGGCGACGTCGGCGGCCTGTGCCCGCCCGGCCCGGGCCGCCGCGGGCCGCCGGGCCGGGTCGAGGACGTTGCGGCCGAAGGCCCGCCGGGCGCGGCGGTCCGGCTCGACGTGGGCGACCCGGCCGAGCGCGGCCAGCGCCTCGACCTGCACCCGCGGCGCCGTGGCCGGGCCGAACCCGCCGGTCATCGGGGTGAGGACGACGACGCGGCCGTACCCGGCGGCGAGGTCGGCGTTGGCCGCCGAGCGGACACCGCCGTCGATCCAGCGGGTCCCGGCGGCGGAGACCGGCGGCCACACCCCGGGGACCGCGCAGCTCGCGGCCACCGCGGTGGCGAGCGGGACGCCGTCGTCGCGGGTGAACGCCCGGAACTCGCCGGTGTGGGCGTCCACCGCGGTGACCCACAGGTCCCGGTCGTCCGGCCAGTCCGCGCCGGCCAGCCGGGCCTCGATCGCGGCGAGCCGCTCGGCCTCCGGCATCGTGTCGGCGCCGAGCGCGAAGCCCCCGATCCGGGCCCGCACCCGCCGGCCGTCGCGGGGGCCGGCCAGCGCGGTGACCCCGATCCGGGTGGCCAGCCGCAGCCCGAGGGTCGCCGCGGCCTCGCCCTGCGGCGGCACGAGCTGGGCCCGCAGCAGCTCCTGCGGGTCCCGGCCCGCGGCCAGGTTCGCCCCCACCGACGAACCGGCCGAGGTCCCGACGACGAGGTCGGCCCCGGTCAGGTCGATCCCGTCGGCGGCCAGCCCGGCGACCAGGCCGTACAGCCAGCCGATGCCGGTCTGGCCGCCACCACCCAGGACCAGTGCCCGCCGGTCGTCGGCCATCGGGCCTCCTCCTCGTCAGGTGCTCGGGACCCGGCCGGAGCCGGACCGGGTCACACCGGGCGCAGCGCCCGGGCCGCGATCTGGGCCAGGTGCACCGGCTCCCGTTCCCCGGCCTGGCGGACCTGGGTGCGGCAGGAGTAGCCGTCGGCGAGCAGGGCCACCGAGTCGTCCGCCTCCCGGACCGCGGGCAGCAGCGCCCGCTCCGCGCAGGCCATCGAGACGTCGTAGTGACCGTCCTCGAAGCCGAAGTTCCCGGCCAGCCCGCAGCAGCCCGAGTCGAGCACCGTGGCGTCCACGCCGAGTGCCGCCAGCACCGCGCGGTCGGCCTCGCTGCCCAGCTCGGCGTGCTGGTGGCAGTGGATCTGCACCAGCGCCGCGCCATTGCCCTCACCGGCGACCGCGGAGAGCTCCTCGGCATGCCGGGCCAGCAGCTCGGCGAACGTCGAGACCTGCCGGTCGAGCAGCGTCACCCGCGGCTCGTCGGGCAGCAGCTCGGCGGCGTCGGAGCGCAGGGCCGCGGTGCACGACGGCTCCAGCCCGACCACCGGGATGCCCGCGTCCAGGGCCGGGCCGATCGCGCGCAGGCTGCGCGCGAGCACCCGGCGGGCGGCGGTGATCTGCCCGGTCGAGGTCCAGGTCAGCCCGCAGCACACGTTGCGCGGCGGCAGCTCGACCCGGTACCCGAGCCCGGTGAGCACCGCGACGGCGTCGGCGGCGATCTCCGGGTCGAAGTGGTCGGTGAACGTGTCGGTCCACAGCAGGAGCGGGCCGCGGCTGCCCGGCTCGATCCCCAGGTCGGGGACCCGGCTCATCGGCGCGCCCTTCGCCGCGCGGGCGGTGTAGGTCTCGCGCGCGATCGGCGGGATGGCCCGGCGCGCGTCGATGCCGCCGGCCTTCTTGGCGACCGTGGCGAGCGCCGGTACCCGAGCCAGCCGGTTCAGCCCGTCGACGGCCGCGGCGGGCAGCGCCCCGACCATCCGCAGCCAGCGCGGCAGCGCCCCCATCGAGTAGTGCGTCCGGGGCCGCAGCCTGCGGTGGTAGCGGTTCGCGAGGAACTCGGTCTTGTAGGAGGCCATGTCCACCCCGACCGGGCAGTCGGACTTGCACCCCTTGCAGGACAGGCACAGGTCGAGGGACTCGGCGACCTCGTCGGACTGCCACCCGTCGGTGATGATCTCGCCGTTGGCCATCTCGAACAGCAGCCGGGCCCGTCCGCGGGTGGAGTGCTTCTCCTCCTTGGTGACGTTCCAGCTCGGGCACATCACCCCGGAGCCGGTGTCGATCGCGCACTTGCCGACGCCCAGGCAGCGGCGGGTGGCGCGGTGGAACGAGCCGCGGTCGTGGCCGAAGGCCAGCTTCGGCTCGTCGGGCATGGTCGGCATGCCCAGCTGGACGCGCAGGTTCTCGTCCATCGTGGCCGGGCGCACGACCCGGCCGGGGTTCATCCGGCCGTCCGGGTCCCAGATCTCCTTGAACTTCTCGAACCCGGTGATGATCTGCGGCGGGTACATCCGGGGCAGCAGCTCGGCGCGGGCCTGGCCGTCGCCGTGCTCCCCGGACAGCGACCCGCCGTGCGCGACGACGAGGTCGGCCGCGTCGGTCATGAACGCCCGGAAGTTCGCCACCCCCGGCTTCGTGAGCAGGTCGAAGTCGATCCGGACGTGCAGGCAGCCGTCGCCGAAGTGGCCGTAGTAGATGCCCTTGCGGCCGTGCTGCTCGAGCACCTTGTCGAACTCGCGCAGGTAGGCGCCGAAGCGCTCCGGCGGGACGGCGGCGTCCTCCCAGCCGGGCCAGGCCTCGCCGCCGTCGGGCGAGCGGGTGAGCAGGCCCGCACCCTCCTCACGGATCTTCCAGAGCGCGGCCATCTGCTTCGGCTCGGAGACCACCACAGCACCGGTGGTGTAGGCCTTCATCGCGGTCGCGACCGCGTGCGCGGCCGCCTCGGCCTCGGCCCGGTCGGCACCACCGGTCTCGACGTAGAGCCAGCCCTTGCCCTCGGGCAGCATCCGCGAGGCCGTCTCGTCCGGGCGCAGCGCGCGCAGCGAGGCGATCAGCCCGGCGTCCATCCCCTCGATGGTCAGCGGCTGCTGGTCGCGGACGATCATGACGTTGTCCGCCGCGTGGTAGGCGTCCGGGAAGCCCAGCACGGCCAGCGCCCGCGCGGGCGGCGACTCGACGAGGTCGACCGTGGCGGAGAGGATCGTCGCGCAGGTGCCCTCGGTCCCGACCAGGGCCTTCGCCAGGTTCACGTCGCCCGGCACGAGCTGGTCGAGGTTGTAGCCCGAGACCCGCCGGGTCAGCTCCGGGACGTGGGCCGCCACGTCGGCGGCCATCTCGGCGCCCAGCGCGCGCAGCGCGTCCGGGATCGCGCCGGTCTCGGTCCCGTCGCCGCCCAGGGTGATCCGCTCGCCGCGGTAGGTGAGCAGGTCGAGCGAGCGGACGTTGTCGACGGTCTTGCCCCAGGCCACCGAGTGCGAGCCACAGGCGTTGTTGCCGATCATCCCGCCGATCGAGCACCGGTTGTGCGTCGACGGGTCCGGCCCGAACGTCAGCCCGTGCGGCTTGCCGGCGTCGCGGACGGCGTCGCACACCGCGCCCGGCTGCACGGTCGCGGTCCGCGCGTCCGGGTCCACGGAGACGATCTCGTTCATGTGCGTGCGGAAGTCGAACGCGACCGCGGTGTTGACCGCCTGCCCGGCGATCGAGGTCCGCGACCCGACCGGGAGCACCGGCACGTCGTGGCTGCGGCACACGGCCATCGCGGCCTCGACGTCGGCGGCGTCCCGCGGCGCGATCACGCCGATCGGGATGCCCCGGTAGTTCGACGCGTCCGCGGACCACATGGCGCGGCTGCCCGCGTCGAACCGGACGTCGCCGCCGATGGCGGCACGCAGATCGTTCTCCAGGGCGCGGTACGCGGAGGTGGAACCTGTGGTGGGTCGCGCAACGCTGTCCGTGCTCACACAGCACTCCTCTCGGCAGGACGGGCAGCCCAGACGCTACCTCTGCCCACCGACCGTGAACCGCTCACGGGACACCGCTCACGTCCTCCCCCCGCACGCCCGGGCTCCCCGGGCGTGCGGGGGACGCCGTCACCAGTTCTCGACGGAGCGGGTGAGGATGCCGGCGATGTCGTCCTCGGTGGGCGTGCGCGGGCAGGTCGCGAGCAGCCGCTGCTGCTTCATCGTCCCGGGGACGAGATCGGGCACGTCGGCCTCGGTGAAGCCGACCCCGCCGATGCCGTTCGGGATGCCGATGTCACGCATCAGGTCCACCAGCACCGACGGCAGCTGCTCGCGCTGGTCGTTGAGCTTCTCCGCGCGCGGGGCCATCAGCTCGGCCGCCTTCAGGTGCCGGTCCGGTGCCGACTCGAAGGAGAACCGGAACGCCTCCGGCGCGGTCAGCGACACCGACATGCCGTGCGGCACCATCGGCTCGTCCTGCGGGTAGCCGGCCGGGCGGAAGTCCTTGACCATGCCGGCGATCGGGTAGGCGTTGGCGTGCGGGATGTGCACCCCGGAGTTGCCGAAGCCCATCCCGGCGAACGTCGCCGCCATCATCATGTTCGAGCGGGCCTCGAGGTCGTCGGAGCCGCGGTGCACCGCGTTCCGGAACGACTGCGCCAGCAGCGCCATCGACTTCTCGCACCACAGGTCCGAGACCGGGTTGGAGCCGCAGTAGGTGACCCGCTCCTCGGGCTTCTTGCGGTCGAACGTCGTGTACCAGCGGGCGGTGTAGGACTCCAGCGCGTGGCAGACGATGTCCATCCCGGCCGCCGCGGTGACCTCGGGCGGCAGCGACATCGTCACCAGCGGGTCGATCACGGCCAGGGTCGGGCGCAGCCGCCAGTGGCTGATCCCGGTCTTGACCTTCATCGACAGGATGTCCAGCACGCACATGGCGGTGGACTCCGAGCCGGTGCCCGCCGTGGTGGGGACGGCGATCAGCGGCTTGAGCGGGCCCTCCGGCACCTTCGCGTTGCCGATCGGCTTGTTGATGAAGTCCATCAGCTCGCCGGGGCCCGACGTCAGCAGGTTGATCGCCTTCGCGGTGTCGATCGCGGACCCGCCGCCGACGGCGACGAAGCCGTCCCACGGGCCCTGCGCACGGGCGTACTCGGTGGCCTTGATCATCGAGTCGTCGGTCGGCTCCACGTGCACGCCGTCGAAGATCTCCGAGCCGATCCCGTAGCGCTGCAGCGACTCGGCGATCCGCTCCGGGACGCCCAGCGCACGCACCCCGGGGTCGGTGATGATCAGGACGCGGGTCACGTCGTAGCCGGTCATCTCGAAGCCGATCTCGTCGATCGCGCCGGCGCCGAACTTCAACGGCGGGGCGCCCCAGGTGAAGATCGTCTCTTCGGAGGTGGCGGTCGGGTCGGCGGTCGTCATCGACGGGCTCCTTCTTCCGGCACGGCTACGGGGTGAACTCTCGCGCCGAGTCTGCCTCGTTGATCAGGGGATGCGCATCAGTCGATGCGGTCACCGGTTCCGTCCGCAGTGTCACGGAACCGGGACGGCCCACTGCGGACACCCGGAATCTAGGCTCCGACCATGACCGTCTCCGAGACCTTCGACCCGGACGCCTGGACGCCCGTCGAGGGGTTCGCCTTCCGCGACATCACCTACCACCGCGCCGTGTCCACCGGCGCGGTCCGCATCGCGTTCGACCGGCCCGAGGTCCTCAACGCGTTCCGGCCCGGCACCGTCGACGAGCTGTTCACCGCGCTCGAGCACGCCCGGACCAGCGCGGACGTCGGCTGCGTGCTGCTGACCGGCAACGGGCCGTCACCGAAGGACGGCAAGCGGGCGTTCTGCTCCGGCGGCGACCAGCGGATCCGCGGGCGCACGGGCTACCAGTACGCCTCCGGCGAGACCGCGGACACGGTCGAGAAGGGCCGCGCGGGCCGGCTGCACATCCTCGAGTGCCAGCGGCTCATCCGGTTCATGCCCAAGGTCGTCATCGCCGTCGTCAACGGGTGGGCGGCCGGGGGCGGGCACTCGCTGCACGCCGTCGCCGACCTGACCCTGGCCAGCGCCGAGCACGCCCGCTTCAAGCAGACCGACGCCGACGTCGGCTCGTTCGACGGCGGCTTCGGCTCGGCCTACCTGGCCCGCCAGGTCGGGCAGAAGTTCGCCCGGGAGATCTTCTTCCTCGGCCGGACCTACAGCGCCGAGCAGATGCACCACATGGGCGCCGTCAACGAGGTCGTGCCGCACGCGGAGCTGGAGACCACCGCGCTGCAGTGGGCGACCGAGATCAACGGCAAGTCGCCGCAGGCGCAGCGGATGCTCAAGTACGCGTTCAACCTGATCGACGACGGCCTGGTCGGCCAGCAGCTGTTCGCCGGGGAGGCGACCCGGCTGGCCTACATGACCGACGAGGCGGTCGAGGGGCGCGACTCGTTCCTGGAGAAGCGGGACCCGGACTGGTCGCCGTTCCCCTGGTACTACTGAGCGCCCGGTAAGCACTCGGTACTGCTGGGCACTCGGTACTGCTGGGCACTCGGTACTGCCGAGCGCTCAGTCCGCGGCGCGGCGCGGCTGCGGGACCGGCGATCCCGGACCGCTCGCGGACTCCTCCGTGACGGCCGGGTCCGCAGCCCCCGGGAGCCCGGCCGCCCGGAGCTCGGCCGCCGGGAGCTCGAACGCCAAGGCCGCGAGCTCGCCGGCCACCGCGCGGTGCCCGGAACCGGCCGGTCGGCGGCAGCGCAGGGCGCGCGGGCTGCCGGTCGGGGACGCGTCGGCGGGTGCGGTCTGCGGCATGGGGAGCTCCTTCACTCCGGTCGGCGGTGGCCTGGTGCGCCGCCGCCCTCACCCGGCCTGTCGCTCCGGGCCGCCGACCCGTTGCAGTCCCGCGCCGCGTTCCCCGAATGTGATGACGCGCGCCCCGAGGCGACGGTGGGTGACGGCCCGCACCGTGGCAGGGTTCGGGGCATGGACGTGCAGGTGGTGGGGGTGGACGGGTCCCCGGAGTCGGTGGCCCGGCTGGCGGCCGCGCTGCGGTCGGCGCTGGACGGCGCCGGCCCGGCGGTGCTCCCGGTCCGTGCCCGCCCGGGGGACGAGCCACCGCTGCCGGAGCCGGTCGCCCGCGCGGCCGGCGCGGGGGCGCTGCCGGACGGGCTGGCCGTCGTCGTCGCCACCTCGGGGTCGACCGGGCAGCCCAAGCACGTCGCGCTCACCGGTGACGCCCTGCGGGCCTCCGCCGCGGCCACCCGGGACCGGATCGGCGGGCCGGGGACGTGGCTGCTGGCACTGCCGGCCGAGCACGTCGCCGGGGTGCAGGTCGTGCTGCGCGCACTGCTGGCCGGGACGGAGTGCGTGGTGCAGGACGTCCGCGACGGCTTCCGCCCCGACGGCCTGGTCCGCGCCACCGGGCGGATGCCGCACGGCGCCCGCCGCTACACCAGCCTCGTCCCGACCCAGCTGGCGCGCGTGCTCGACCACGGCTCGGCACCACTGCACGCGCTCGCCGGCTACGACGCCGTCCTGATCGGCGGCGGCGCGCTCGACCCCGGCCTGCGGACCCGGGCCGAGGACGCCGGGGTCCGGGTCGTCGCGACCTACGGGATGAGCGAGACGTGCGGCGGGTGCGTCTACGACGGCGTCCCGCTGGACGGGGTGCGGGCCACGATCGAGCCCGGTTCCGGACGGGTGGTGCTCGGCGGCCCGGTCGTCGCGGCCGGGTACCTGGGTGCGCCGGCGGCCACGGCGGAGGCGTTCACCGCGGACGGATTCCGTACCTCCGACCTCGGCGAGCTCGGCCCGGACGGGTCGCTGACCGTGCTGGGGCGGGCCGACGACGTCGTCAACACCGGCGGTGAGAAGGTCGCGCCGGCCGCGGTGGAGCGGGCGCTGCTGTCGGTGCCCGGGGTGCGCGGGGCGTGCGTGGTCGGGATCCCGGACGACGAGTGGGGCCAGGTGGTGGCCGCACTCGTGGTGACCGGCACCGACGCGCCGGCGGACCCGGTGCTGCGCTCGGCCGTGCGCGACGCCTGTGGCCGGGCCGCCGTGCCACGGTTGCTGCACCGCGCCGACGCCGTGCCGGAACACGGCATCGGGAAGCCGGACCGGGTCGCCGTCGCGGCGCTGCTCGCCGGTCTCCGCTGAGCACCACCGGCCGTCGCGGTCACTCTGCGGAAGCGCCGACTGCACAGAGCAACCGAATCGTCGCGCAACGCCACTCGCGCACCACTCGGTCCGGTGATGCGGACGTACACACCATGGGGTCGCTTCACGCAGCGTGCGTTGCGCCCCGGCCGCACATCGAGTGTGCTTCAGCCACTGGCGACACAGAGCCCACTGGCATCACTGGCTTCACGGGTCTCCCAGTCGTCACACGAGCCACAGCGATCAGCGGGGGTTGTCCACATGCGCAGGATCACGCGGGCCGGACTGCGGGGCGTCGGCCTGCTCGCCTCGGCCGGTGCGCTCTGTGCGCTCGCCGTGGTACCGGCCGGCGCCGCCGAGCCCGGTACGACCTGGCAGCCGGAACCGGCCGGTGACGGCGGCACCGGGGTCGTCGTCGACGACGGCACGGCCAGATTCGACCGCACGACCGCGTTCGGTGCGCCGGCCGACGAGGGGGCGACCGAGTCGTCGGCGGACCCGGTGGACGTCGTCCCGACCGGGTTCCTGCCCCTCGAACCACACACCCTCGACGCGCCGACCCGGGCGGTCGAGTCGGCCCTCGTTGCGGACACCCCGCCGGGGTCGACCGCGACCGTGGACGTCCGCGGCCGCAAGGACGGCGGCGGCTGGACCGAGTGGGTCCCGGTCGCCGACGACCGCGCCGAGCTGCCGCAGACCGTCCGGGAGGTGCAGGGCCGGTTGGTGCTCACCTCGACCGGGGACGCGGAGCCGGTCGTCCGCGAGGTGACGCTCACCGCCACGCCGGCCACCGAGGCCGAGAGCGAGGCGGAGCCGCTGACCGAGGCTGCCCCGCGCAGCTACTCGGTGTTCGCCACCCGGGAGGGACTCGAGGGCGGGACCACCGCCAACGGTCACACGATCGCCCCCCGGGACCGGTTCGTCGCGCTGCCGTCTCGGCGGGCGCTCTCGGCCAAGGGCAAGACCGACTACTCGGTGAAGGTCTGCGCGCCGAACGGCCGCTGCGCGATCGCCCCGGTCTGGGACATCGGACCGTGGAACACCAAGGACGACTACTGGAACCCGTCGCCCGAGCGGGAGATGTGGAAGGACCTGCCGCAAGGGCTCCCGCAGGCCGCCGCCGCCTACAACGACGGCCACAACGGCGGCAAGGACCAGTTCGGTCGCAAGCCCGCCAACCCGGCCGGCATCGACCTCGGCGACGGGCTGTTCTGGGACGTCCTCGGGCTGAAGGACAACAGCCAGGTGCAGGTGGACTACCTGTGGACCGGCTCGCAGCGGCTGTCCGCGGTGAGCACCGAGGAGGCCCCGGAGGTGCAGATCCTGGCCCGGCCGGAGGCCGGCGCGGAGTCGGTCGGGATCGCGGTGAACGCCACCGACGTGCCGGTCCAGTGCACGCACGGCGAGTTCGTGCGGATCGACGAGGGGCAGTACCTGCCCACCTCCGCGTTCGACGAGCTGCCTGCCGATGTGCCGGGCTGCGACGCGGATCCCGCCGCGACCGCGCCCGGCGACACCACGACCACGCCCGACGGCACTGCGACCTCGCCCGGCGGCGCTACGACCACGCCCGGGGGCGCCGCGAACGCCCCGGGTGAGGCGGGGACCGCTCCGGGCGGCAGTACCGAACCGAGTGACGCCGCAGACCCGGGTGACGCCGCAGGCCCGGGTGACGCCGCAGGCCCGGGTGGCGCTGCGGCCGGCCCCGGGGACGCGCGAGCGGCCGCCCCGGGCGGCGACACGCCGGCGGCCGATGCGGGTGGTGCCGCCGCGGGCTCGCCCCCGTCGGCGGGCGACCCCGCCGGCACGACCGCGGGCCGCGGGCCCACCCCGACGGGGACGCCACCGACCGGGACCGCCGCGGACGGGGACGGCCCCGCCGCTCCGAGCGCGGGCACGAGCGGGGACACGGCAGCCGGTGCCGCCCCGGGCGGCGGCTCCCTTCCCGACGGCGACAGCCAGGCCGCCACGATCCCCGGCTCGGCCCAGCGGGCCCCGTCCGGGACACGCTGACCGTCGTGCCCGTAGCCGCCACCGACCCGCTCGGCCGTCACCGGCCGGGCGGGTCGGGATAGGTTCGACCCGTGGCCACGACGGCAGAGTGGATCGAGGGTGCGCGGCCGCGCACCCTGCCCACCGCGATCTCCCCCGTCCTCGTCGGAACCGGTGCCGCGATCGGCGCCGGCGCGATCGCACCCGGTGCCGCGCTGCTCGCCCTGCTGGTGGCGGTGGCGCTGGTGATCGGCGTGAACTTCGCGAACGACTACTCCGACGGCATCCGCGGCACCGACGACGACCGCGTCGGCCCGCAGCGGCTCGTCGGCTCACGGGCCGCCGAACCCGCGACGGTCCGGACGGCCGCCTTCGTCTGCTTCGGTGTCGCCGCGGTCGCCGGGCTCGCGCTCACCGCCGTCTCCGGGCAGTGGTGGCTGATCGCTGTCGGCGCGGTGTGCTTCGTCGGGGCCTGGTTCTACACCGGCGGCTCACGGCCGTACGGCTACTCCGGCCTCGGCGAGGTCGCGGTGTTCGTGTTCTTCGGGCCGGTCGCCGTGCTCGGCACGACGCTCACCCAGGCCGGCGGGGTGGACGTGGCCGCCGTCGTCGCCTCGATCGGCGCGGGCCTGCTGACCTGCGCGGTCCTGGTGGCGAACAACCTGCGCGACATCCCCGGCGACCGGGTCGTGGGCAAGCGGACCCTCGCCGTGCGCCTGGGCGACCCCGGCACCCGCAGGCTCTACGTCGCGGCGGCACTCGTCCCGTTCGTGCTCGCCCTCGCCGGTGTGTTCGACCGGCCGGGCCTGCTGATCGTGCTGCTCGCGCTGCCCGTCGCGGTCCGGCCCGTACGGATCGTCCTCGGGGGCGCGGAGGGTCCCGCCCTGATCCCGGTGCTGCGCGACACGGGCCTGCTCCTGCTCGCCTGGGCCGTCACCGTCGGGATCGGTCTCGCGATCGGCTGACCGGCTCGCCGCCGGTGGGCGGTGCTGCTCACCGGCGTCACCCGGCACGCTCCCCCGGCGTTGCCCCGAGGGGCACCCTCGTAGCGCCATACGCCCCCCGGGGTCCCCTCGGGGCACGCTCCCGGTCGGGGCGCAGGAGCACCGGCACAGAGGCTGGTGCCGACGCGCACCGCGCCGAACCCCGCCCCGTACCCCGAGGGGCACCCTCGTAGCGCCATGTGCCCCGAGGGTGCCCTTCGGGGCCCGCGACCGACGGGGCCGCGCCGGACGGCGGCGCGTAGCAGTGCTCAGGAGCGGCCCGGGGCTCGTTCCGACTCGGAGACGTGTTCGGCGCCCGCGGCGCCCTCCTTGGCCGGGGCTCCGGGTGCGACTCCCCGCTCGGCGGTGCCCTCGGAGCCGGCGGCGTCCACGGAGCCGGCAGCGCCCTCCTCGGACTCGGCGGTGTCCTCCGAACCCGCGGCGGCCCGGGCCTCGCCGGCGTCCTCGGTCCCGACGGCGCGCTCGGCCGCGGAGGTGGCCCCGGCCATCGCGCCGGAACCCGTCGAGCTCCCCGAACCCGTGCCCGCCGAACCTGGGTTCGCCGAACCCGTGGCGCTCCCCACCGGGGTCCCGGACGTTGCCGGGTTCTCGGGCGCCGCGTCCGGGACGGGCGGTGGGCCGACGTCGCCGCGCAGCTGGGCCCGCAGTGCCTCCCGCTCGGCGGAGCGGGAGGCGGTGGCGGCGGCGAGCGCGCGGTCCAGGCGCGTCCGCAGCCCCCGGAAGAGCACCATCGACAGCGGCAGCGCGACGACCAGCGCGACCAGCAACGCCACCAGCAGCGGCACCCCGGCGAGGCCGAGGACCAGCGCGATCACGGCGACCAGGCCGATCCGCGCGAGCGTGTAGAGCGCCACCGTGGCGGCGAGCCCGGGCTCGCCGGCGCGGGCCCGCGCCGCGGCCTGCGGTGTCGGAGACGTCATGTCCTCCAGGGTACGGTCCGCACGGGTCCTGTTCCCGTGGACCGTGGGGTGCCTCCGGCCACGCCCGCGCCGGCCCACCTGCCGTCGGCGGGGCCGGGACGGAGGCCCCGGCCGCCGGGCCCGACTCCTTCCCGGCTGTCCGGTTCGATCACTTCACCGGTTTTGCCCTTTAAGAACCCTTTACCTCCGGACAACCGTTCGAGTACCTGGGGTCTGCGGTGTCACGATGGCCCGGAAACACCGAGCGGTGCCCGGTTCGTGAGCACCGCCCACGGCTCCACGCGCTGCACTTCCGGGAGGATTCCATGGCAGCTCCGACGCAGAACCCTGAGCGACTGCTGACCCCGGGCGAGGTGGCCACGCTCTTCCGCGTCGACCCCAAGACCGTGACCCGCTGGGCCTCCGCCGGACGGATCGGCTCGATCCGCACCCCGGGCGGGCACCGCCGGTTCCGTGAGTCCGAGGTCCGGGGCCTGCTGGCCGACCTGACCAGCGAGGCCAGCAACGGCCTGCGCTGACGTCCCACTTCACCCGTACGTCAGGCCACCTTCGCTACGCTGGACAGCGGAGGTGGCCTGATGTTGTTCCTGATCCTTCTGCTCGGCGCGGCCGTCGTCGCGGTGCTGCTCGTCCGGGCCCTCCGGTCCGAGCAGATGGTCGCCGAGCGGCTCCCGCGCCCCGAGCTCCCGTGGGCGGGCGGCCAGAAGCCCGAGCGGCCCCGCGCGGCCGGTCCCGACGACGACCCGGACTTCCTGCGCGAGCTGGACGAGAAGGTCCGTAACCAGGAGGACCCGCCCGACCGGCCCTGACCCGCCGAGCGACTCGGCCCCTCCGCACGACATCACCGTCGGACCACACCCAGGGCGGCCCACCGGCTCCGGTGGGCCGCCCTCGGCGTGTCCGGACGCAGACGCCGGACCGGGGTCAGACGGGGAAGCCGTCGGCCACCGCCGCCGCGAGCTCCAGCAGGGCGGTGCGCGTCGGGCCCTCGAGGCGGTCGAGGTCGATCTCGGCGCCCTCCTCCAGGTGCGGGTCGAACGGCACCCGCACGACCGCCCGGCAGCGGCCCGCGAAGTGCTCGGCGACCCGGTCCAGGTCGACGCCGCCACCGGCCCGCCGGTACACCGAGTTGATCACTACGACGGCGTTGCGGACGAGGCTGCCGTAGCCGTGCGCGTCCAGCCAGTCCAGCGTCGCCGAGGCACTGCGGGCGCCGTCGATCGATCCGGACGACACGATGACGATCTGGTCGGCCATCCCCAGCACCCCGTACATCGCGGAGTGCATCAGCCCGGTGCCGCAGTCGGTGAGCACCAGGTTGTAGAAGTGCTCGAGCAGGTCGACCGCGCGCCGGTAGTCGTCCTCGCTGAACGCCTCGGACACCGCCGGGTCCTGCTCGCTGGCCAGCACCTCCAGCCGGGACCTGCCCTGGGAGGTGTAGGCCCGCACGTCGGAGTAGCGGCGGACCCGGACGGCGTCACGCAGCAGGTGCCGGACGGTCGCGGTCGTCTCGAGCGGGATCTTCTGGCTGAGCGTGCCGCGGTCGGGGTTCGCGTCGACGGCGACGACCCGGTCCCCGCGGTGCGAGGCGAACGTGGCGCCCAGGGTGGCGGTGACCGTCGTCTTCCCGACGCCGCCCTTGAGGCTCAGCATCGCGATCTTGTGCGAGTTGATCAGTGGGCGGTTCAGCCGGGAGACGAGCTCGCGCTGGTAGAGCTCGGCGGGGCTCTCCCCCGGGTTCACCAGCCCACCGGTGAGCAGGTAGACGAGTCGGCGCCAACCGCTCGTCGGCACCCGGCGGCTGCTGTGCGCGGTCCGGGTCGGCGCGAGGTCGAGCCCGCCGTGGGGTTCGTCACCCCGGCGGTGCTGCGCGGCCCGCGCCTCGACCGCTTCGGGGGCCGTCCAGCGGGGGCGCCGTGCGCCGGACTCCGGGGCCGGACGCGACCGGGACCGGGCGCCGCGTTCCGCCGCGTCATCGTCCCAGGCGCTCCGCCACGGCCGCTCACCGGACTCGCCCCGCGCGCGGGCGTCGTCGTCGGCACGGGCGGCCTCGCGGGAGCCGGCGGCGTCCCGGGCGGGCCCCGGCTCGGCACCGGGTGCGGCCGAGGAACGCGCCGTCGTGGCCCGGGCGGCCTCGTCATGGGCGTCACCGTCAGGGGCGATCTCGTCATGGGCGGTGGCGTCATGGGCGGCAGTGTCATGGGCGGGGGCGTCATGGGCGATGCCGCCATGAGCAGCGCCGTCATGGGCGCCGGGACGGGCACCGGTCGCCGGCTCCTCCGCGGCTGCGTCCGGCGCAGCGTCCGCCGGCCACGGCCGGGTGGCCTCGCCCGGCCGGGCCGCATCCCGGGTGGCCTCCTCGTGGGCACGCGCGTCGACCGGTCCCCCGACCTCGGCGGCGGGCCCGGGCACCGCCCACGACTCCCGGACCGTCTCGTCGGCGCGGGTATCGGCCTCCGGCTCCGCGCGGGCTCCGGCGGGGACATCCGCCGTGTCCCGGACGGGCCCGTCCGGACGGGTGCCGGGCGTCGCGGGCCGCGTGTCCTCCGCCCACGGCCCCGCAGCGCCGGGCGCGCCGTCGCCCGCGTGGGCCTCGATCGCCGACCGGTCCTGCGGGTGGGCATCGTCCGGGTACCCCGCGGCCGGCTCCTCGGCGGACGGCTGGGCGGCACCCGCCGGCTCCCGCACAGGGGTGCCGGTCGCCGGGGTGGTGTCGTCGTCCGGAAGCGGCTCCGGACGACGCCAGATCAGCCCGCCGTCCGGGTCGTCGTCGGCAGGGCCGGCGGGTCCGGGCACCGTCCACCACGGTTCCGGGTCCCCTCCGCCGCCGGAGCGGTAGATGCCGGTGTCGTCCGGGCCGTGGTCGTGCGTGGCGTAGTCCGGGCCGGCCGCGTGGTGGCGCCCCTCGTCCGGCCGTCCGTGCGGCTCGGGGTCCTGGGCGTCGCCCCGCCGGCCCGCGTGCAGCGCCGACAGGTCCAGCCCGTGCGGCGGGGTGTGCGGGTCGATCTCGTCGACCAGGTCGTCGTCGACCTCGGGCAGCTCGCTGCCCCAGGCCGAACCGGCCGGTGGCGTCTGCGTACCGACCGCCGCGCGGCCGGGCGCCGGGGCGGACGCGGCCCGCTCGGCCGCGGACGGCCGGCGGGGCTCGGCGACCTCCGGTCCGTCCGTGGCCGGGGCACCCGCGGCGTCCGGGCCCGGCTGCGCTCCGTCGTCACCGCCCGCGCGTCGACGCCGTCCGAAGGACCGCCCGGCGGTGTCCGCCGAACCCCAGCGCTCCCGCACGTAGCGGCCGACCGAACCGTCGGGCTGCTCGCCGGAACCGTTCTCGCTCACGTGCAACGACGGTAGCCGTGTGCAACGCGGTGGTCGAGGCGCCTCACACCCCCGCGTAGGAGTGCAGCCCGGCGACCACCATGTTGATGAAGAACAGGTTGAACACGATCGTGGCGAAACCGGCGCTGTTGATCCAGGCCGCGCGCGAGGACCGCCACCCGGCGGTCGCCCGGGCGTGCAGGTAGGCGGCGTAGAGCACCCAGGCGACGAACGCGACCGTCTCCTTGGGGTCCCAGCCCCAGAACCGGCCCCAGGCCGCCTCGGCCCACACGGCGCCGGTGATGATGCCGAACGTGTACAGCGGGAACGCGAACACCGTCACCCGGTACGCGAGCCGGTCGAGGACCTCGGCACCCGGCAGCTTCGCGGCCAGCGCGGCCGGGCGCTCGTTGCGCTTGATCAGGAACAGCAGGCTTGCCACGCCGGGGACGAGCATCATGCCGGACGCCAGCGTGATCGTCGTGACGTGAATGATGATCCAGTACGACTGCAGGGCCGGGACGACCGGTGCGGCCTCGGCGTAGAGCACGGTGCCGGTGAGGAACATCAGCAGTAGCACCGGCGTCAGCACGAACACACCGGCCGGGCGCAGCGTCGGGTGCTTGCGGACCAGCACCAGCCAGGCGCCGACCGCCATCAGGCACAGGGCCGAGGTGAACTCGTACATGTTGCCGAGCGGCCAGCGGTAGGTGGCCAGCCCGCGCAGCACGATCGACCCGGCGTGCAGCAGCACCGCCAGGATCATCAGCGAGACCCCGATCCGGCCGTAGCGGTCGGACCGGGTGCGGGTGGGACGGTCGCCGGCCCCGTCGGACGCGTCCGCGGGCGGCTCGGTGACCTCGACCGCCGTGCCGGTCGTGTCCTCGGCGCCGGCCCCGACGGTCGCCGGCTCCTTGCGCGCGACCCGCGCCACCCGGGCGGCCGCGTACTCCAGCGAGGTGAACACCATGGCCAGGAGCAACACGACCAGCGTGCCCTGGAACAGCCGGTCACTCCACATGGAGGTGATCGGGTCGACGAGCATCGGTCTCAACCGTCCTTCTTGTCCGTCGGTGCGAGGAGGTCGTCCGCGAGCCGGTCGAACTCCTCGCCGTATCCCGCCCGGTCGGTGCGGGCCAGCCCGCCGAGCTCGATCCGGCTGCCGTCGCCGGACGGGTGCACGCGCACCCAGAAGCGGCGTCGCTTGATCGACAGGGACAGCGCGAGGCCGCCCACCATGACGATCGCGGCGCCCAGCACCCAGAGCTGGCCCGGGTCGTGGCCCACCTGCAGGTTCACCCACGGTGTCACGCCGTCGAACCGGACCGTCGTGCCGTCCGGGAGCCGCACCGTGTCCCCGATGCCCATCCGGTCCTCGGCGACCGTCCGCAGCTCACCGCTGTCGATCTTCTGCTGGTCCACGGTGAAGATCGACTGACCGCGGCCGTCGTCGATGCCGAGATCGCCGAGCATCACGTTGACGTCGGCCGTCGGCGCGCGCAGGTCCGGGTGCACCGAGACCAGCTCGCCGTCCGGGCCGATCGCCCCGGTCGGCGCGAACGTGCCGGTCACGGCGATCTGCGTGGTCCGCCGCTGCTCCGGGTCCTCGACGCCGGGGCGTTCGAACTTGGTCGCGCCCTCGGAGAGCTGCGACCCGCTCGTGTCCACCGGACGCCACTGGATGTCGCTGCTGCGACTCTGCCCGTCCGGCCAGGTCACGGTGAACTCCGGCGCGTAGCCGTAGCCGGTGAGGTAGACCCGGTCCCCGTCGGTGCGCAGCGGGTGGTTGACCGCGATCCGCTCCGGCCGCCAGCTCGTGACACCGCTGCGCAGGTCCGCGCCGCTCTGGTAGGCGACGTCCGCCCCGAACGTCGCCGGCTGCCCGTTCGGCAGCCAGGTGCCGGCGAACCGGTCGACGCGCACGCAGAACTCGTTGAGGTTCGTCCCGTCGACGCGCAGGCCCGCCCGGAACGTGTCGTAGCCGAGGATCGAGCTGTTGCAGAACTCCGAGCCGTCGGCGCGGACGATGACATCGCCCTCGTAGCCGTACATCTTGCCGCCGGCCAGGCCCAGCAGGATCCCGATCAGGCTGAGGTGGAACACGAGGTTGCCGGTCTCGCGCAGGAACCCCTTCTCGGCCGAGATCGTCCGGACCCCGCCGGGCTCGGAGCGCTCGGTCCGGCGCCAGCCGCGCAGCAGCCCGCGGGCCCGGGCCAGTGCCGCGTCCGGCTCCTCGGTGGTGTCGGCGGCGGCGTGGTGCGGC
This sequence comes from Pseudonocardia ammonioxydans, assembly GCF_900115005.1. Classification (GTDB taxonomy): domain Bacteria; phylum Actinomycetota; class Actinomycetes; order Mycobacteriales; family Pseudonocardiaceae; genus Pseudonocardia; species Pseudonocardia ammonioxydans. The sequence goes on from NZ_FOUY01000001.1 coordinate 147,750, forward strand.
AGCCGGGCCAGGTTGCGCGGGGTCGCGACCGGCGGCTGGCGCATCCCGCGCCAGTACTCCAGCGAGCGGGGCAGCACGCACCCCACCAGCGAGATCATCAGCAGCAGGTAGATCGCGGCGAACCACGGGCTCGCGAACACCTCGAACCCGCCGAGCACCTCGACGATCGGGGCCGCGGTCGGGTGGTCGGCGTAGAAGTCGTCGACCAGGAACGCGTTCAGCGAGCGCTGCGGCAGCAGGGCGCCCGGGAGCGCGGCCAGTGCCAGCAGGAACAGCAGGACCAGCGCGGTACGCATGCTGGTCAGGCCGCGCCAGGTGTTGCGCAGGAAGGCCAGCGCCGTGCCGAGCGGTCCCCGGCGGTGCGGTGGCTCGCCGTCCGGGGTGGTCACGGGCGGCTGCGGCGGGGCGGTGGGGGGTGAGCTCATCTAGATGGGCGGGGTGAACCCGGAGATCGATACCTGCAACTGGATCAGCCACTGCGCCCAGAGCCCGGACACGAGCAGCGCACCGACCGCGATCAGCAGCACACCGCCGGCGATCTGGATCGCCCGGGTGTGCCGGCGCAGCCTGCCCAGCGCCTCGACCGCGCGGGTCGCGCCGAGCGCGATGAGGACGAACGGGATCCCGAGGCCTGCGCAGTAGGCGAGGATCAGCACGATGCCGCGGGCCGACCCGCCCCCGGTCCCGGCGGCGACGGCGACGACGCCGGCCAGCGTCGGGCCGATGCAGGGCACCCAGCCGAGGCCGAACACCGCGCCGAGCAGCGGCGCTCCGGCGAGTCCGGCCCGCGGCGTCCAGTGCGAGCGGTACTCGCGCTGCAGCGCCGGGATCAGGCCGGTGAACGCCAGCCCCATCACGATCATCACGACGCCGCCGATCCGCTGCAGCAGCGCCTCGTTGTCGATCAGCACGTCGGACAGCCACACGACCCCGACCATGATCGCGCCGAACACGACGGTGAAGCCGGCGACGAACAGCAGCGCGGCCCCGGCGACGCGCCAGCGGCCGTCGGCCCGGGACCGTCGCACCGCCTCGGCGGCACCGGCCCCCGCACGCTCGCTCCCGGCGGCGCCGGATCCGGCAGCGCCGGCCCCGGCGGCGTCGGATCCGGCAGCGTCGGCCCCGGAGACACCGGGCACGGCCGCGGATCCGGACCGCCGGGCGGCCGCCCGGTCGCGGGCCTCGGCCGGGGTCACCGGCGGCGACTGCGCACCGACCAGCCCGGCGAGGTAGGCGAGGTAGCCCGGGACCAGCGGCACGACGCACGGGGACGCGAAGCTGACCAGGCCGGCGGCCAGCGAGACCAGTGCTGCGAGCAGCAGCGGTCCCGAGATCGCCAGTGTCGTCGTCGCGTCCATCGAACCCCAGGGTAGAAGGCCGACACGCCGCAACGGTCGGCGGGTTCTACAAGCTGTAGTGCAAGCGGTGCGGTGTCACCGCGGGTGTACGGGCCCTCACCCGCTCCCGGCGGGGGCCGGCGGCGCGGGCTCACCGGCCAGCTTCGTGATCAGCGGCAACAGGTCCGAGCTGCCGACCGGGACCAGGAACACGGCGGCGACGCGGGCCTGGCGGTCGAGCACGATCGTCGACGGGACGACGTTGCGCGGGTAGCCGTCGAGCCGGGCCAGCGTGCGCCCGGACGGGTCGTAGATCGAGTCGTAGGTCAGCCCGCGGGCCCGCATGAAGTCCGCTGCGGCCTGCCGGTCGTCGCGGACGTCGATGCCGAGCACCACCGCGTCGCCCCGGGCCGCCTCGGCGACGGCCTGCAGCTCCGGCGCCTCGGTGCGGCACGGGCCGCACCACGAGCCCCAGATGTTGATGACCCGGACCGTGCCGGGGTGGTCGGCGATCCCGACCTCGGTCCCGGGCTCGAGCAGGCTCTCGCCGCGCAGATCGGTGATCTTGCTGCGGCTCTCCGGCGGGTCGTAGGTGATTCGGGTCTCGCCGCCGGGGGCCACGAACTGGAACTCCTGCGGACCGGAGCCGACGGCGTCCCGGCCGACCCCGCAGCCGGTCACCAGCAGCAGCACCGCGAGCAGCGGCAGCAGGGCCCGGGTCATGCCCCGGTCACCATCGCGCCGCTGGCCCCGGCCGGCTCGGCGTAGCGCAGGCCGGTCATCCGGGCGCCGGTGAACTCGATGCTGGTCACCGACGCCAGCGAGCACTGCCTGCGCCGCGGGTCGTGCCAGAGCCGCTGCCCGAGCAGGTAGCGGCGCAGCGTCCAGACCGGCAGCTGGTGGGACACGCACACGACCTCGCGGCCGGGCGCGAGCTCGCGTGCCGCGTGCACGGCGCCCAGCATCCGGTGCGCGATGGCGAGGTAGGGCTCGCCCCACGACGGGGTGAACGGGTCGCGCAGCAGCCGCCACGCCTGCGGGCGCTTCAGCGCGCCGTCCCCGACGGCGAACCGCTTGCCCTCGAACAGGTTGCCGGACTCGATCAGGCCCTCGTCGGTGCCGATCTCGACGCCGTGCGCGTCCGCGATCGGCTGCGCGGTCTGCTGGGCGCGCAGCAGCGGGGAGGCGACGACGGCGGCGACGTCGTTCTCGCCGAGGTGGACGGCGACCGTCTTGGCCTGCGCCTCCCCGAGGTCGGAGAGCCGGTAGCCGTGCCGGCGGCCGTAGAGCACCTTCTCCGGGTTGTGCACCTCGCCGTGGCGGACCAGGTGCACGATCGTCACCGGTCCGCTCGCGGCGGGACTGGTCCGGTCGCCCACGCTCAGGCCCCGTCCGGCCGGGTGGCCGCCGCTGCGGCCTTCGCCGCGGCGGCGAGGCCGGTCTCGATCCGGGAGAACGCGTCGTCGTCGAGCGCGGTGGAGACGAACCACCCCTCGAACGCCGACGGCGGCGGGAAGACCCCGTGGTCGAGCATCGCGTGGAAGAAGGCCGGGTAGCGCCAGGTCTCGGCGGCCTTCGCGTCGGCGTAACCGCGCACCGGGGCGTCGGTGAAGAACGGCGAGAGCATCGTGCCGGCGTACTGGAGCACGTGCGGCACGCCCTCCCGGGTCAGCGCCGTCGTGATCAGCTCGCCGAGCCGGTCGGCGTTGGCCGCAAGCGTGGTGTAGGCGGCGGCGTCGGCGTTCTGCAGGGTGGTGAGCCCGGCGGCGACCGCGACCGGGTTCCCGGCCAGGGTGCCCGCCTGGTAGACCGGGCCGGCCGGGGCCAGGTACGACATGTGCTCCACCGAGCCGCCGAACGCGGCCGCCGGGAGCCCGCCGGACATGACCTTGCCGAAGGTGTAGAGGTCACCGGCCACGCCGTCGCAGCCGTACCAACCCTGCTGCGACGCCCGGAAGCCGGTCATCACCTCGTCGATCACCAGCAGCGCACCGTTGTCGTGGCACAGGTCGCGCAACGCGGCGTTGAAGCCCTCGACCGGCGGGACGACGCCCATGTTGCCGGCGGCCGCCTCGGTGATCACGCAGGCGATCTCGGCGCCGCGCTCGGCGAACACGGCACGGACGGCGTCGAGGTCGTTGTAGGGCACCACCACGGTGTCCGCGGCCTGCGCGCCGGTCACGCCCGGGCTGGTCGGCAGGCCGAGCGTGGCGATGCCGGAGCCGGCGTCGGCGAGCAGCGCGTCGACGTGGCCGTGGTAGCAGCCGGAGAACTTGACGATCACGCTGCGACCGGTGATGCCGCGGGCCAGCCGGATCGCGCTCATCGTGGCCTCGGTGCCGGAGTTGACCAGGCGGACCTGCTCGACCGGGGTGCGGGCGACGATCTCCGCGGCGAGGTCGATCTCCCCGGGGGTCGGGGTGCCGAACGACAGGCCCTGCGACGCCGCGGACCGCACCGCCTCGACCACGGCCGGGTGCGCGTGCCCGAGGATCATCGGCCCCCAGGACGACACCAGGTCGACGTAGGTCCCGCCGTCGGCGTCGGTCAGCCGGCAGCCCTGCCCGGACACCATGAAGCGCGGGGTGCCGCCGACCGAGTTGAACGCCCGGACCGGGGAGTTCACCCCGCCCGGGATCAGCTCCGTCGCCCGCTCGAAGAGGCGGGCGGACTCCTTCGGCTCGGGGTTCGCGGAGGCGCTCACACTGCTCACGCTGCCAGTCTCCCAGCCCTCACCCGGACCGCTGTGCGGCCCCGACCTTCCGGGCCGCGTACCACTCCTTGGCCGGACGGCTGTAGAGCTGGACGAGCCCGAACGCGGCGACCGCGAGGACGAGCACCGCGAACAGCGGCAGCGTCGGCGCCATCATCAGCAGCAGCGGCAGCCCGTAGACCCCGGTGAGCACGGCCAGCGCGAGCCGGGCCCCACCCGCCCCGCGGAAGGCCACCACCGCGAGCACCGCGTAGACCAGCGCCAGCGCCAGGAAGATCGCGCCCATCACCCGGACCATCTGGGCGAGCTGCTCGAACGACATCCCGGCCTGGGCCATCAGGGCGTCCAGCTCGGCCCGCGGGATGCCGGCCTGGTCCAGGATCGACTCGTCGACCGGGGTGACCATGGCCGCCACACCCATCAGCACGAACGGCAACGCTGCGGCGAGCAGCAGGATCAGCCCGAGCACCAGCTGGCGGGGCCGCGGCGCCGTCGCCGGCGGGGTCCCGCCCAGCCCGGCCGGCGGGCCGCTCCCACCGGCGCCGGCGGTGTTCCACTGCGGTCCCGCCGGCGCGGGCTGCTGCGGGTACGGCCCCGGCGCCGTACCCGGGGTCCAGCCCTGCGGGAACGGGTTCTGCGGGTACTGCGGATAGGTCCCCGAGGACGGTCCGGGCCGGTAGTACTGCGGGGCGGGTGGGTCGCCCCGCCCGGGGTCGGTGCTCACCCCCCCACGGTAGCCGGACGGATGTCCGGTTTGCCACGATCGGCGGTACCGCTTGCCGGGTCGGGTCGGGTCGGACCGGGACGGAGTCGCGGCCCCGGGGCTAGTCCAGCCAGGCGGCGGCCTCGGTCGCCCAGTAGGTGAGGACCACGTCGGCCCCGGCGCGGCGGATCGAGGTGAGCGTCTCCAGGATCGTGCGCTCGCGCTCCAGCCAGCCCTTCTCCACCGCCGCCTCGATCATCGCGTACTCCCCGGAGATCTGGTACGCCGCGACCGGCACGTCGGCGACGTCGGCGACCCGGGCCAGCACGTCCAGGTAGGCCAGCGCGGGCTTGACCATCACCATGTCGGCGCCCTCGTCGAGGTCGAGCGCGAGCTCGCGCAGTGCCTCGCGGGCGTTGCCGCCGTCCTGCTGGTAGGTCTTGCGGTCGCCCTTCAGCTGCGAGTTCACAGCCTCCCGGAACGGGCCGTAGAACGCCGAGGCGTACTTCGCGGTGTAGGCGAGGATGCCGGTGTCGGTGAATCCGGCCTCGTCGAGCGCGGCCCGGATGACGGCGACCTGGCCGTCCATCATCCCGCTCGGGCCGACCAGGTGTGCCCCCGCGCGGGCCTGCTCGACGCCCATCCGGGCGTAGACGTCGAGGGTGGCGTCGTTGTCGACGGCGCCCTCGGCGTCGAGCACGCCGCAGTGGCCGTGGTCGGTGAACTCGTCCAGGCACAGGTCGGACATGACGACGAGCGCGTCCCCGACCTCCGAGCGGACGTCGCGCAGCGCGACGTTGAGGATCCCCTCCGGGTCGACCGCGCCCGAACCGGTCGCGTCGTGCACCTCGGGGACGCCGAACAGCATCACCCCACCGACCCCGGCCGAGGCCGCCTCGGCGACGGCCTTGCGCAGCGTGTCCCGGGTGTGCTGGACGACGCCGGGCATCGAGCCGATCGGCACCGGCTCGGTCGCGCCCTCGCGCACGAACATCGGCAGCACCAGCTGCCGGGGCCGGACCTCGGTCTCGGAGACCAGCCGCCGCATCGCGGGGGTGGTCCGCAACCGACGGGGACGCTGCGCCGGGAATGCCATGGGGCCAGGTTAGGCGCTGCCAGCTCGTGAGTGGTTATCGCGGTCAGGACCGCGATAACCACTCACGAGCGTCAGCGACGCCGCGCCTTGACCTTCTTCGGCGGCGGCAGGTTGCCCTCGGCGCGCAGCTTCGCGGTGTGCGCCGCCAGCGCGTCGACCAGGGTCGGGACCCGGGCCTCCTCCGGCTGCACGTCCACGCGCAGGCCGAACTCGCGGGCGGTCTCCGCGGTGTGCGGGCCGATGCAGGCGACCAGGGTGCGGGCGTGCGGCTTGCCGGCGATGCCGACCAGGTTCCGCACGGTCGACGACGAGGTGAAGCAGACCGCGTCGAAGCCGCCGGTCTTGATCGCCTCACGGATCGGCGCGGGCGGCGGGGCGGCGCGCACGGTCCGGTAGGCGGTCACGTCGTCGATCTCCCAGCCGCGCTCCTGCAGCCCGGCCGACAGCGTCTCGGTGGCGATGTCGGCGCGCGGCAGCAGCACCCGGTCGACCGGGTCCAGCACGTCGTCGTGCGGCGGGAAGATCTCCAGCAGGCCCTCGGACGTCGAGTTCTGGGCCTCGTCGATGTCCGGGACCAGCTCCGGCTCGATGCCGAACTCGCGGACCTTCGCCGCGGTGGCGCGGCCGACGCAGGCGATCTTCACGCCGGAGAACGCCCGGGCGTCCAGGCCGAACTCGGCGAACTTCTCCCACACGGCCTTGACCGCGTTGGTCGAGGTGAACACCACCCACTGGTAGCGGCCGTCGACCAGGCCCTTGACCGAGCGCTCCATCTGCGCGGGCGAGCGGGGCGGCTCGACGGCGATCGTCGGGACCTCCTCCGGGATGGCGCCGTGCATCCGCAGCCGCTCGCTCATCACGCCGGCCTGGTCCTTGGTCCGCGGGACCAGCACCCGCCAGCCGTAGAGCGCGCGGGACTCCCACCAGGACAGCTCGCCGCGGCGGCCGGCGGCCTCGCCCACGGTCAGGACGAGCGGGCCCTCCAGCTCACCGCCGTCGGCGGCGATCTTCCCGATCGACGACGAGATCGTCTTCTGGGTGGAGGTGGTGCCGCCGGAGGTGATCGCGACGGCGGTCTCGGCGGGCACGCCCTGTGCGGACAGCCCGGCGGCGACGTCGCCCAGCAGCGCACCGGTCGCGTGCAGCACCACCGGTCCCGGGGACGCGGCGAGTGCGGCCCAGTCGACGCCCGCGCGGACGTCGGCCTCGACGTGCGCCGAGCCGAGCGCGACACCGGCGTAGGCCGGGACGGCGGTCGAGGCGGGCACGCCCGGGACGACGTCGAACGGGGTGTCGGCGGCGGAGACGGCCATCGCCTCGGCGACGACGGCGTCGTTGGTCAGCGGGTCGCCGGAGACCAGCCGGGCCACCGAGCGGCCCTGGCCGGACTCACCGAGCAGGTCGCTCGCGATGTCGGCGGGCTGGCCGACGGCCGGGCGCACCTCGGCACCGTCGGCGGCCAGGGCGAGGATGCCCTCCGGCACGTCCGGGTCGGTGATCACCAGCGGCGAGCCGGCGAGCACCTCCCGGGCACGCACGGTGAGCAGCGCCGGGTCACCCGGTCCGCTGCCCACGAAGGCGATCCGCCCCGAGGTGTTGGCAGGTCCTGTCATTACGAACTCCCGATCCAGCGGTTCACGGAGCCGAGGCCCGCGGGGGGCAGGCCGTCGGCACCCAGGTCGAGCAGCTCGTGCGCAACTGCGGCTCCGAGCTTCTCGGCGGCGTCCATCTCTCCGGTGGCGGAGGTGCGCAGCACGTCGCCCTCCGTGATCTCCCCGACCCCCAGCGCGGCGCGCAGCGACAGCCGGTCGATCGTGCGCCCGTCGTCGTCCAGGTCGGACACGACGTCGGCCAGCGCACCGACCGGGGCGGTGCAACCGGCCTCCAGGGTGGCCAGGACAGCGCGCTCGGCGGTGACGGCGGCGCGCACGCCCGGGTCGTCGAGCACCGAGCGCAGCGTCTCCGCCAGCCCGGTGTCCCCCTCGCGGCACTCGATGGCGAGGGCGCCCTGGGCGGGTGCGGGCAGCATCTGGAGCGGATCGATCAGCTCGTCCGCCTCGTCGATGCGGCCCAGCCGGCGCAGCCCGGCCGCGGCGAGGACCACCGCGTCCAGCTCGCCGGAACGGACCTTCCCGATCCGGGTGTCCACGTTGCCGCGGATCGGCACCACCTCGAGCCCCCGGCCGAGCGCGTAGAGCTGCGCGGCCCGGCGCGGCGAGCCGGTGCCCACCCGGGCCCCGCGGCCCAGCTCCCCCAGCACGCGTCCGGTGCTGACGAACGCGTCGCGGGGGTCCTCCCTGGCCGGGACGGCGGCGACCCGCAGCTCCGCGGGCTGGGCGGTGGGAAGGTCCTTGAACGAGTGCACGGCGACGTCGATGTCGCCCGCGGTCAGCGCGTCGCGCAGCGCCGACACGAACACGCCGACCCCGAGCTGGGTCACCGGCGCCGTGGAGCGGTCACCGCTGGTGGAGACGGTGACGATCTCGCACGGGTGGCCGGCGGTGGTCAGCCGGTCGGCGATGGTGGTGGTCTGGGCGACCGCCAGCTTGGACGGCCGCGTACCGATCTTCAGTGTGGTGGGTGCGGTGGTCACGAGATCTGCTCCGGGGGCCGGGACCCGATCGCCGGCGTCGCGGCGTCGGGCGTGGTGTAGCGCAGGGCGGCGCCGACGTCGGTGCCGTCGACGCTGGCGTCGGCCCGCACGGGGGCGGCGACGGCGGCGGCGGCCTGCGGGTCGAGCTCGAACAGGGTGCGCAGCGCGGCGGCGTAGCTGTCGCCGTCCGGCCCCTCCGCGAGCCGCTTGACCTGCACGGTCGGAGTGTGCAGCAGCTTGTCCACGACCCGGCGGACGGTGCGGGAGAGCTCCCCGCGCACCTTCTCGTCCAGCTCGGGCAGCCGCGAGTCCAGGCGCAGCAGCTCGGCGTCGACGACCTCGGAGGCCCGCCGGCGCAGCGCGGTGACGGTCGGGGTGACCTCGGCCGAGCGCTGCCCGGCGAGGTACTGCTGGGCCTCCTCGTCGACCATCCGCTGCGCGGCACCGATGGATCCGCCGGCCGCGTCACCGGAAGCGTCGAGCAGCCGGTGCTGCAGCGTCGTGAGGTCGACCATCCGGACACCGGCCAGCTCGCCCACGGCCGGGTCGACGTCGCGGGGCAGCCCCAGGTCGCAGACGACCAGCGGGCGCGCCCGGCCGGCGGCGAGCGCCTCGGTGACCGGCCCGGTGCCGACCACGTGCCCGATCGCCCCGGTGCAGGCGAGCATCAGGTCGGCACCGGCCAGCTCGGTGCCCAGGTCCTCGAGCGCGGCGAACCGGGCGGGGGTGCCCTGCTCGAGCACCTTCTCGACCAGCCGCTCGCCGCGCTCCTCCGACCGGTTCAGGACGACGATCTCCGACGCCCCGGCCCGGCGCAGGTGTGCCGCGGCGAGCGCGCCCATGGCGCCGGCCCCGACGATGACCGCGCGCGAGCCCTCCAGGCCCGCACCGCCGTCGCTGCCCAGCTCGCGGTCGGCGTCGCGCAGCGCCTCGGACACCACCGAGGCGCCGGCCTCGTCGATGCCGGTGCCGGCGTGCACCCGCTTGCCGACCCGCAGCGCCTGCTGCACCAGCTCGTGCAGCACCTTGCCGACCGATCCGGACTCGTCGGCGGTGGCGTAGGCGCTGCGGAGCTGGCCGAGGATCTGCGACTCCCCGACCACCATCGAGTCCAGGCCCGCCGCCAGCGCGAACAGGTGCTGGACCGCGGAGCCCGCGTAGTGCACGAAGAGATGGTCGGACAGCTCACCGATCGGGAAACCGGCATAGCCGCCGAGGACGTCGGTGACGTCACCCAGGCCACCGTGGAACGCGTCCACGACCGCGCAGATCTCGATCCGGTTGCACGTGGAGAGGAGGACGGCCTCCTCCACGTGCGTGCGGTCGAGCATCTCCTCGAGCAGCTTGGGTACGTCGTCCGGCGCGACGGCGAGGCGCTCCAGCACCTCGACCGGCGCGCTGCGGTGCGACAGGCCGACGACGAGGACGCTCATCGCTCAGGACACCACCGATTCGTTCGTCTCACTCGGTTCCCGGCCCTCGGCCGGAACCACCGCACTCCCGCCGGCTCCTTGCCGGCGGGCCACGTGGAAGGCGAGGACCTGCAGCTCGACCGAGAGGTCGACCTTGCGGACCTCGACGTCGTCCGGCACCTGCAACAGCACCGGGGCGAAGTTGAGGATGGACTGCACCCCACCCTGCACGAGCAGGTCGCAGACCGCCTGTGCCGCGGGCCCGGGGGTCGCGACCATGCCGATCGTCACGCCCCCGGCGGCGCAGGCCTCCGGGATGTCGCGCACGTGCCGGACGCGGATGCCGTTGATGTCGACCCCGACCAGCTCGTCGTCGACGTCGAACAGCGCACTGACCGGGAACCCGCGCCCGGCGAACCCGGCGTACCCGGCGAGCGCGAGCCCGAGGTTGCCCACCCCGACCAGCGCCACCGACTGCCGGTGGTCCATCCCGAGCTCGCCCTGTAGCCGCTGCTGCAGCGACGCGACGTCGTAGCCGACCCCGCGCACGCCGTAGGAGCCCAGGTAGGACAGGTCCTTGCGGAGCTTCGCCGAGTTGACCCCGGAGGCGCCGGCGAGCTCCTCGGAGGAGACGGTCTCGACCCCGGACTCGCGCAGCTCCCCGAGCACCCGCAGGTAGACGGCGAGCCGCGAGACGGTCGCCTCGGGCACGGGGCGGGCGGGCCGGTCCCCGTCGGACGAGGAGTCGGGGCCGGGTTCCGGGCCGGCACCGGGGCCGCCGGTCGTGGGCGGCAGGCTCATGGGCCGTCCTCCTCCGGCGTCGGTCGCGGGTGGAGCGCGGTGGGCGTTGCGGCGCTCGTCCGGCTCGCGGGGGTTGTCCGCGGGCGGTCGGTCATCGAAACTGTCCGTGCTCCGGTCGGGTCTGCTCCGTCCACACCTCGGCGGCGGAGCCGGTCGGGGTGCGATCGCCGCTGCCCGGTCGCGGACCGGTCGTCGTGACCGGTCGGGGCGGACCCGGGCGAGCCCGGTGCCACGACGCCGTCCACGACGGCGGTGCCGCCGGGCCCGGCGACGAGAACCCACGGTAGCCGCTTGTGAAGGCACGCACAAAGTTGCGATCTTGGTCCTCCACGTGCTCCGCGCAGGCGCTGACCTGGCACTACCGGTGATCGACGCGCAGGCACCGCTCACCGTGCGACGTAGGGCACGTCGAGGTCCACGACACCATCCGGCCCACCTGCACGCGACCGCGCGTGACACAACTCTCGACCTGCGGGTCCGGCCGTGATCCGGGTCGGGTCACGGGGTCGGATCAGCGGGTCAGGTCACCGGGTCAGGTCAGGGGATCAGGTCAGGGGGTCAGGTCACCGTGACCGATCGGGTGGGCAGGCCGGTCGCCGCGCCCGGCAGCGGTGAACGGCGTTCCCCGGTCTGGGCGGCACCGGCGCCGTCGGTGGCGCGGCAGGACAGCGTGTACCGGCCCGGGGCGAGGTCCAGCTCCGCCCGCCACATCCGCCAGGTCGCCCCACCCGCCGGGACCGGGGCCAGCCGGGCGGGCACCCAGGATCCGGCGTCCGCTCCTCCGACACCGACACCGCCACCGGCACCGGCACCGGCACCGGCACCGACAGCGACTTCGACCCGGGAGATCCCCCGCGGCACCGCCCACGCCGTCCCGGTCACGACGACCCGTCCGGCCGGGACCGTCGTGTACGGCGCCGGGGTGTCGATCCGCGACGCGGTCTCCATCGGCCCGGGCGGCGCCCAGCCGCGGGCCCGCCAGTAGTCCGCCCGTGCCGCGAACGTCGTGAGCTCGATGCCGGTGACCCACTTGGTCGCCGAGACGTAGCCGTACAGCCCGGGGACGACGATGCGCACCGGGAAACCGTGCTCGGGCGGCAGGGCGGCCCCGTCCATCGCGACCGCGAGCAGCGCGCCGCGGGCCGGGTCCAGCACGAGCTCCGCCGGGCTGCCCGCCGTCCAGCCGTCGGTCGAGGTCGACAGCACCTGGTCGGCGGCCGGGTCCGGGCGCGCCTGCGCCAGCAGCGGCGCCAGCTCGACGCCGGTGAACCGGGTGGTCGACACCAGGCCGCCGCCGACCTCGTTCGACACGCAGGCCAGCGTCACCCAGCGTTCGACGAGCGGTCGGGCGAGCAGGTCGTCGAGGCCCAGGTCCAGCTCGCGGCCGACCATCCCGTGCACCCGCAGCCGCCAGGACGCCGGGTCCACCGCGGGCACCCGCAGCGCGGTGTCGATCCGGTAGAAGTCCGCCACCGGGGTGGCGAACGCGGTGCCGCCCGGGAACGCGGCACCGGGCGGCAGGGCCGGCGCGGGCGCGATCCGGCCGTCGGCGGCGAGCGCGGTCAGCCGTGCGGTGAGCGCGTCGCGGGCCGGCCCGACCCGCCCGGCGGGCAGCCGGGGCGCGAGCCAGGCGGCGCCCGCCCCCGCGGCGAGGCCGCCCGCACCCGCGGCCGCCCCGGCGCGGAGGAAGCGGCGCCGGGTGAGCGACTCCCGGGCCGGGCGGCCGTCCGGGAGCGTGCCGCCGGCCAGCGGGGGGATCCGCGCGGCCAGACCGTGCAGCCACCGGAAGGACGTCACTGCGACGAGAAGGGCGGTCGCCGCAGGCAGGGCATCGAGCGGGCCCGCGCCGGGCGCCGTCACCGCCGCGCCGACGCCGAGCAGCCCGAGCGCCGCCAGCCCCCAGGCCCCGGGCAGCGGCGAGCGGCGGGAGACCGCCCCGAGGGTCGCGGCCGCGAGCGCGAGCAGCACCACGACCCCGGCGACGACGCTCTGCCGGCTGCCGATGCCGGCCCCGACCGTCGCGACGGCGGCGACGGCGGGCGGGGTGAGCGCCACGACCCGGTCGGCGACGGCGGTGACCGGCGCGGCGGCCGGGGCGATCGGCAACGCGACCAGCGCGCCGGCCCCGGCGCCGAGGGCGGTGGCGGCGACCGCCGCGAGCGCTCCCCGGACGGGCCCCGGGCGGTCCGGGGTTCCGCCGCTCACCGGTGGCTCACGAGCCCAGGTCCGCCCGCAGCCGTGCCTCGTCGACCCGGAACGAGTCGTGCTCGCGGCCGTCCAGCAGCACCACCGGCACCTGGTCGCCGTACTCGGCCCGCAGCTCCGGGTCCGCGTCCACGTCGACCGTGTCCCACCCGGTGCCGGTCTCGGCGCACACCCGGTCCACCACCTCGGCGGCCTCGGCACACAGGTGGCAGCCCTGGCGGGTCAGCAGCCGTACCCGCATGCTCACATCCTCGCCAGCGTCTGCCGGGCGATCTTGCCCGTGGGTGTGCGCGGCAGCTCGTCGGCGAACGCGACGGCCGCCGGCCGCTTGAACCGGGCCAGCCGGGCCGCGCAGTGCTCCGTCACCTGCTCCGCGGTCAGCTCCGCCCCCGGGACCGGGACCACGACGGCCTTCACCGCCGCGCCGGTCCGGTCGTCCGGGACGCCGACGACGGCGACCTCAGCCACCGCCTCGAGCTCGGCGATGACCTGCTCGACCTCACGCGGGTAGACGTTGAACCCGTTGACGATCACCAGGTCCGACGAGCGGTCGACCAGGTGCAGGTCGCCGTCGGAGTCGCGGTAGGCGACGTCGGCGGTGACGAACCAGCCGTCCTCGTCCGGGCCGCCGGACCCGTCGGGCCAGTACCCGGAGAACAGGTTGGGCCCGCGCAGCGCGATGAGCCCGGTGTCGTCACCGACCTCGGTGCCGTCGTCGAGATCGAGCTCGTCGGCGTCCGGCTCCGGTTCCGGCGCGTCGATCGGGCGACCGGCCGTGTCCACCAGCTGCAGCTCGACGCCGGGCAGCGGGCGGCCCACCGAGCCCGGCTTGGCCGGGCGACCGAGGTCGTTGCTGGTGATCACGGGCCCGCCCTCGGTCAGGCCGTAGCCCTCGTGCAGCTCGAGGCCGGTCGCCGTGCGGAAGTCCGCGAGCCATCCGGCGGGCAGCGGGGCGCCGCCGGAGGTGCACAGGCGCACCCCGCCCAGCGCCCGGCGCAGCCGGTCCGCGCCGGGGTCGGCGGCGGAGGCCGTGTCATGGGCCGTGTCGGCGCCGGTGGCTGTGTCGGGATCGGTGTCGGGTGCCGTGCCCTCGCCCGGGCCGGCCCCCAGGTCGAGCAGCGCCCGGAACATCGACGGCACACCGGCGATCACGCTCACCCGCTCGTCGACGACCGCGTCGATCACCCGGCCCGGCTCGAACCGCCCGGGCAGCACGACGGTCGCCCCGGCCCAGCAGACCTGCACCAGGCCGGCGGCGAACCCGTAGATGTGGAACAGCGGCAGCGCGAGCAGCACCCGGTCGACGGCGTTCACCGGGGCCGGCCGCAGCTGCCCGGCCTGCTCCCGGTTGGCCAGCAACGCGCGGTGCGAGAGCTGGACCCCGCGCGGGCGGCCGGTCGTGCCGGAGGTGAAGACGATCAGGGCGATCCGCTCGGGGTCCGCGGGCGCCCGCTCGGCGGGCGGGGTGTCCGGCGCGGGCGCCGCGGGGTCCGGCGGCGGCAGCACCCGGGCCCCGCAGCGCTCGGCGCAGCCTGGTGCCGCCGCGTCGTCCGGGGCCGCCACGACGACCACCGGTTCCGCCTGCCCGAACACGCTGTCCAGCTCGCGGGTCACCGAGTCGGCGCCGAACGGGACGACGACGGCGTCGGCCCGCAGCGCGCCGAAGACCGCGACGCAGTAGGCGGCCCCGTCGGGCAGGCCCACGGCCACCCGCTGGCCCGGCCGCACGCCGGACGCGCGCAACCGCGCCGCCTCGGCGCTCACCGCGGCGTCGAACGCCGACCAGGACAGGGTGAGCGGTGCACCGCCCGACAGGTCACGCACGGCGTCGTGCCCGGGCCGCTCGGCGGCGTTGCGGGCGACCAGGTCCGCCAGGTGGACGACGGGCCCCTCGGCGGGACCGGGACGGGGACTCGACACGGCAGGCCTTCCTCTCGACACGGCTCGTGACGCGCGCGGAGCAGGGTGGTGTCCACCCCGCTCGGCGTGCCGATCAGTCTGGCAAACCCGCGTCACACCTGCGCCGGACACCGGCACCGCTCGTCGCCGCACACGAACCGTGTCGATTCGGACACGCTGAGCTAACGGTTCACTGACCGCTCGGACGGAGCCGCTCGCCGGACGGAGGCGCGGTGAAAGGCGGCGAGCGAACTACGTCACTCGATCAACCTCTATGCTCCGCCGCTACACGAGGTTCAACGCGCGAACCGCCGGTTCGTCGCGCGACTCACCCGAGGGAGTGGCATGCAGCTCGCCACCGCACCGCTGCGCGGTGCCGGACGCGGCGCGTCGCACGGCACCCGGCACGACGCCCCGCGCCGTGCCGGACCCGGCGGGTCGTGTCGCGTGGGCCGGCACCCGACGCTCCGGGATCCATGACCCGGCCGATGCGACCACAGCGGCTCTTCCGGCCGCGAGAACGACCCGAGCACTCAGCTGATCAAGCCGTCCGTCCCGACCGGGCCCCCGACTCCGGTCAGGACCGACCCGACGCCGTCCGCCCCCAGCCGGACGGGGAGGTGTCCGTGACTTCAGCGACCTCTGCACCGTCCGCACCGACGGGGCCGATCGCGTCCGCTCCCCTCGCCGACGCTCCACCCGGGTACCCCGCCCAGGCCGGCGCACACCACCCGCACGCCGGTGCCACCCGGACGGGTGGCGGTGAGCCCGAGATGCCGGCGCCGCGGCAGGCCCCGCAGATCTCGCAGGACCTGCCCCGCCCCGAGCAGCAGGACCCGGCCGACGAGGCCGCCCGCGCCGTCGAGGACGCCAACAGCTCCTGGGCGCTGGTCGAGGCGTGCCAGGCCGGCGACGCCGGGGCGTTCGGCGAGCTCTACGAGCGCTACCACGACGTCGTCTACCGCTACGTGCTGTTCCGGATGGGCGACCGGGCGTTCGCCGAGGACGTCACCCAGGAGACCTTCGTCCGCGCGCTGCGCCGGATCTCCTCGGTGAGCTACCAGGGCCGCGACATCGGGGCCTGGTTCGTCACCATCGCCCGGAACCTGATCTTCGACTACGTGAAGTCGAGCCGGTACCGCCTGGAGCAGACCACCTCCGAGATCGTCGACATGGCGCCGTCGACCGGTGGTCCCGAGCAGCAGGTGCTGGACATGGCCACCAACGACGAGCTGCTGGCCTCGATCGCCAAGCTCAACTCCGACCAGCGCGAGTGCATCCAGTACCGGTTCCTGCGCGGGCTCTCGGTCGCCGAGACCGCCGAGCTCATGGACCGCAACGAGGGTGCCGTGAAGGCCCTCCAGCACCGGGCGGTCCGCCGCCTGGCCCAGCTGCTCCCGGACGGTCTGCGGTGAGCGGCACTGCGGCCCGGGCCGCAGGAGCGCGAGAGGCGATGCTGATCACTGCGGTGAGCGCACTACTCGATGCGGTGAACGGTACCGAACCCGTAACCTCGGGGCCGGTCGGTCGTTGTGCAGACGAGCGCGCCAGGTACGCGCCGACGAGCAGCGCGAGACTGCAGTGAGGACGGACGGCATGCCCAGGGCATGGGACGACAGGCCCCCGGCCGAGGACGGCTTCGACCGCACCCCGGTGGGCGCCCCCGCGTCGGAGGAGCTGGCGCACGAGATCGCGCTGGCCGCGGCGCTGGACCGTTCGCGCCGCGACCTCTCACCGGACCCGCACGCGTCGGGCCGCATGCGTGCGCGCTTCCTCGATGTTCTCGCGCAGGAGGGGATCGGCCGCCCGGAGCAGGCCGAGCAGGCCGAGCAGCCCGGCGGCGTGACCCCGTTCGCCGAGCGCGCCGGCGAGCTCCGGCAGGACCGCACCGACCTGACCGCCCCGATCGGGCCGCCGATCGCCGACGACCTCGACTGGGAGGCGGTGTCCAACCGGCGCTCGGCCGGGGAGCGCACCCCGGTGGCCGACGACCCCGGTACGCGCCCGGCTCGCTCGCGGCGCGGCCGGCACGTGCTGCCGCACGACCACCCCGACCACCCGGAGCAGGTGGGCGCCGCTGCGGGTCCGGCCCGCGACGCGGACGCCGGCCCCGGCCGCGACGAGAACGCCCGCCCGTCCGGCCCGCGGATGCTCGACCGCCGCCGCCCCAGCGTGCGCAAGCGCTTCGGCGTGGTCGTCGGCGGCTTCGCCGCGCTCGCCGTGATCGCCGGTGTGACCTCGACGGTCAGCCGGGACGCGCTGCCCGGGGACGCGATGTACGGCGTGAAGCGGGCCAGCGAGAGCGTCGGCGGCGTGTTCACCGTCGGCGAGCAGGCCGAGGCCGCCCGCCAGCTCGACCTCGCCCGCTCCCGGGTGGACGAGCTGGAGAGCATGGTGGCGCGCTCGACGCCGCCGGCCCCGGACGCGGTCGCCGCGGCCATGAAGGACTTCGACCGGGCCACCAGCACCGGCAGCCGGATGATGCTCACCGGAACCGGTACCGGCGGCACCGACGCCGCGCGGCTCGCCGAGCTCCGTACCTGGGCCGCCGCCCAGTCCGGGCGGATCACCCGGCTGCAGGAGCAGCTGCCTCCCGACAGCCGGGCGCAGACCACCGAGGCCGTCCAGCTCCTGGACCGGGTGCTCGCCCGGGCCGAGGCGCTGCGGGCCGGCAGCGGCTGCGACGCCGACAGCGGCCGGACCGTGGACGATCTCGGGCCGGTCCCGGGCGAGTGCCGTACCGGCGGCGGGGCTCCCGTCGACGCCTCCCGGCAGTCGGCGACCGCCACCCCGGAACAGAGCACCACGCCGTCCGGGAGCGAGACGCCGAGTGCGGAGACGACCAGCCCGCAGACCTCGACGTCCGAGTCGCCGACGAGCAGTACCGGCAGTGACAGCACCAGCAGCGAGACCAGCGAGCCGGGTCGCAACGGCCTGCCGTTGCTGGGTGACTCGGGCTCCTCGACCAGCAGCTCGCCGAGCAGCTCGTCGCCGTCGTCGGAGTCCGGCTCCTCCTCGGAGGAGGACGGCAAGCTGCTCCCGCCGATCACCATCCCGCCGCTGCTGCCCGGGCTCGGCCCGGTCACCCTGGGCTGATCACGCCGCGGTGCGGGCCCGGTCTCCGGCATCACGCCGCGGGCCGGGCCCGCGCCGCTGTCCCGCAAGTAGGCTGGGACCCGCGCGCCCGCCCGAGCACGGTCGGGCGCCCGACGCCGTCGCACCAGGAAGGCCACCGTGGTGAGTGATCCCGGGTCCGCTCCCGACGAGGTTCGCCTCGACCCGACCGGCGCCGGGCACGAGTACGGGTTCGCCGAGGAGCCCGGGGTGCTGCGCAACGCCACCGCGCTCGACCCCGCCCAGCGGGCCGGCCAAGCCTCCGCCGCGGCCGCCGTCGCCGCCGAGCAGGCCGGCGCGGTGCGGTCGGGCGACGGGGCGCCGGGTACCGGGGACACCGACGGCCCCCCGCCGGATCTCACGGCCGCGGCGTTCTTCGACGTCGACAACACGATGATGGTCGGCGCCTCGATCTTCCACTTCGCCCGGGGGCTCGCGGCGCGCAAGTTCTTCACCACCTCCGACCTCGCCGGCTTCGCGTGGCAGCAGCTCAAGTTCCGGATCGGCGGCCGGGAGGACAAGGGCGGCATCGCCGGGCACCGCGACACGGCGCTGTCGTTCGTCGCGGGCCGTCCCGTCGACGAGGTCGTGGAGCTCGGCGAGGACATCTACGACGAGCTGATGGCCGACCGTATCTGGGCAGGCACCCGCGCCCTGGCCCAGATGCACCTCGACGCCGGCCAGCGCGTCTGGCTGGTCACGGCGACACCGGTCGAGCTGGCCCGGATCATCGCCCGCCGGCTCGGCCTGACCGGGGCGCTGGGCACCGTCGCCGAGTCCGTCGACGGCCTCTACACCGGACGGCTGGTCGGCGAGATCCTGCACGGCCCCGCCAAGGCGCACGCCGTCCGCGCGCTGGCCGCGGCCGAGGGCCTGGACCTGCGCCGCTGCACAGCCTACTCGGACTCGGTGAACGACGTGCCGATGCTGTCCGCGGTGGGGACCGCGGTCGCGGTGAACCCGGACTCGGAGCTGCGGGACGTGGCCAAGGCCCGGAGCTGGCAGATCCGCGACTTCCGGACCGGCCGCAAGGCCGCCCGGATCGGCGTGCCGTCGGTACTGGGCGCCGGCGCGGTGGCCGGCGCGGTCGCCGCCGGGATGGCCTACAAGAAGCGGTAGCGCTCGGCGTAGCGCCGGGCCGCCTCGGCCCGTACCTCGGCGGTCGCGCGCTCCCGCGTCGCACGGGCCGTCCCGGCCGGGTAGCCCGCCTTGAGCACCCGGTGCTCGACGGACTCCTCCATCACGAACAGCGAGTACTGCAGGGACACCAGCCAGCCCAGCAGCAGCGCGGTGAGCCGCAGCCACAGCGGGCCGGGGACCACGAGCACGATCGGGCCGGACAGGACCGTCAGGATGGCGGCCGTCCGCACCAGGTGCCGCAGGTGCCAGGTCCGGCAGGTGGTGTCGTGCAACACCCAGCTCCGGTACCGGTCCGGGAGCCGGCCGCCCGCCGCGTACCAGAGCCAGCGCAGCGGCCCGGGGCGCCGGGGCCGGGGCGCACCGGCCGCCGCAGGGCCCGTCACAGGCCCGTCACCCGAGGAACACGTTGCGCCGCTGGGACAACAGCCGGTACAGCGTGTGCTGGATCGTCTCCCGGACCTGGTCGGTCATGTTGAACACCAGCATCGGGTCCTCGGCGTCGGCCGGGGTGAGGTGGTCGGTGCGGATCGGCTCACCGAACTCGATGTACCACTTCGACGGCAGCGGGACCAGCCCGGCCGGGCCGAGCAGCGGGAAGGTCGGTGTGATCGGGAAGTACGGTGCCCCGAGCAGCCGGGCGAGCGGGGCGATGTCACCGATCTTGGGGTAGGTCTCCTCCGCGCCGACGATCGAGCACGGGATGATCGGCACCCCGGTGCGCAGGGCTGCGGAGACGAACCCGCCGCGGCCGAACCGCTGCAGCTTGTACCGGTCGCGGAACGGCTTGCCGATGCCCTTGAAGCCCTCCGGGAACACGCCGACGATCTCCCCGGCGTTCATCAGGCGCTCGGCGTCGGGGTTGCAGGCCAGCGTGACACCCGCCTTGCGGGCCAGCGACCCGGAGACCGGGAGGGTGAACATCAGGTCGGCGCCGAGCAGCCGCAGGTAGCGGTGCGACGGGTGCTCGTCGTGGACGGCGACGGTGGTCATCGCGGCGTCGAGCGGCAGGGTGCCGGAGTGGTTGGCGACCAGCAACGCGCCCCCGGTCTCCGGGAGGTGGTGGGCGCCGATCGTCTCCACCCGGAACCAGCGCTGGTAGAGCGGGCGCAGCGTCGGCAGCAGCATCGCCTCGGTGAGCTCCGGGTCGAACCCGAACTCGTCGACCTGGTAGTCGCCGGTGAGCCTGCGGCGCAGGAACTCCAGCACCTGCTCCAGCGCGGTCTCCCAGGCCGGCTGCTCCTGCTCGTCGGGTGCCATCGGCATCGGCGGCGCCGCGGCCGGCGACGCCTGCTCGTCTGCCCGGGCAGGGCCCCGGTTGCCCCGGATCGGGATCACCCGCGCCTCGGCCATGCCGTCGCCCTTCGTCGTCCCGCCGCGCCGTCCGCGCGGCTGCTCCCCGTGCGCCGTCATGCCCGTTCCTGGCGCAGGCCGCGGGCCAGGCCGAGCAGGCCGCGCTCGACGGAGGCGATCCGCTCGGCGCCGAGCACCGGGCTCAGCGCCTTGCCGCGGACGAAGTCGTCGAAGGCCTGCGTGGTCGTCCACCGCGGCTCGAAACCGAAGTCGTCGATCAGCCGGGTCAGGTCCACCACCCGGCCGAAGTTCAGGAACCGCATCTGCTCCGGGGAGAAGTCGACCACGCGGGCCCCGCGCAGCACCTTGCTGACGGTGCCGACGCCACTGCTCGGCACCGGCACCGGCACCTTCCCGGCCCGCCGGATCGCCTGGGAGAGCATCAGCACCCCGTGCGCCGCGACGTTGAACACACCGGGCAGCTCGTGAGTCGCGGCCCGCTCCAGGACGGCCAGGCCGTCCTCCTCGTGCAGCAGCTGGATCCGGGCGTCGTACCCGAGCACGGTCGGGACCACCGGCAGCGCGAAGTACCGGGTCAGGACGGTGTCCACGCGCGGACCGATGAAGTTCGCGAACCGCAGCACGGTCGTCGTGACGTCCGGCCGGCGCCGGCTGAACCCGCGCAGGTAGCCCTCGATCTCGGCAGCGTCCTTGGCGTAGCCGCCGCTGGGGAGGTCCTTCGCGCCGATGGCCTCGTCGAACACCGCGGGGTCGCGGGAGCTGGAGCCGTACACCGCGGTGGTCGACTTCAGCACAACCCGCTGCACGCTCGGCGCCTTCTGGCACGCGGCGAGCAGCTGCATCGTGCCGATGACGTTCATCTCCTTCATCGTCGCCCGGCCGCCGGACGAGGCCGGGCTGGCGGACAACGACGCGTGCACGACGGTGTCGACGCCCGCGGTGGAGATGACCTTCGCGATCAGCGGGTTGCGGATGTCGGCGCGCACGAACTCGGCGCGGCCCATCCGCTTGAGCAGGTCACGCGGGGGCGGCACGGTGTCGACGCCCAGGACCCGCTCGATGTCCGGGTTCGCCGCCAGCCGGGCGGCGAGGTGCCCACCGAGGAACCCACTCACCCCGGTGACGAGCACGACCTTCGGGGTCGACGACGACATGGACGACCTCACTGACCTGGTGAGCTGGTGGCGGGACGGACGACCGGGCCGATGCCGGTGCCCCCGTCGCGGAACCGGTGCGCCCCGGCGAACGACACCGGCCGCGCACCCGACGAGGTCGGGTACGCGGCCGGTGCGCGAGTCACTTGCCGAGCTTGCGGCGCTGCACCCGGGTCTTGCGCAGCAGCTTGCGGTGCTTCTTCTTCGACATCCGCTTGCGGCGCTTCTTGATGACCGAGCCCATGGGGTGCTCCTCCTGTGTCGACGCAGATCGCCCGCGACCGGTCCACCGGGTGGCCTCGATGCGGGCCGCCCACACCGTGCCGACGGCGCGGGGCGTGCGACCGGTGGGTGTCGTCAGCCGGTGCGTCAGTCTACCGGGGACCCCGAACCGGCCACCGGACGGGGACCGCGTCCGCTAGCCGACGTCGAAGTAGGCGTTGCGCAGGTAGTCCTCGACGGCGCGCTGCGGCACCCGGAACGAGCGGCCGACCCGGGCCGCCGGCAGTTCCCCGGAGTGCACCAGGCGGTACACCGTCATCTTCGAGACCCGCATCATCGAGGCCACCTCGGCGACCGTCAGGAACTGGACCTGGGCCGGCCGTAAGGGTTCGGGACGTTCCGCCACCATCGGGCACCGCCTTCCTCCCCCGGTACGGGCCCCGCGTGCCCGGTAGTGGGGGGTGCGTGTGCAGTCTACCGGGACTGGTGTGACGGTCGGTCCGCCAGAGGGGTGGCCCGATCGTGGCACGGTCCGGCGCGTCCGGGCGACGTGCGGTCATCCGATGCGCTGACCGGGCGACGACGGAGGGTGGCCGGTCGGTGACCCGGCCTCGCCGGCGGCCCTGCCGGTGACCGCTACGACCGGCCCAGCTCCACCGAGCGGTCGTGGGCCGCGGTGACCGCGTCGGCGACGGCCGAGCGCAGCCCGTTCCGCTCCAGTGCGCGCAGCGCGGCCGCGGTCGTCCCGGCGGGCGAGGTGACGTTCTCGCGCAGCACCGCCGGGTGCTCGCCCGTCTCGCGCAGCATCCGGGCCGCGCCCAGTGCGGTCTGCACGGTCAGCTCGGTCGCCGCCGGCCGGGTCAGCCCGAGCCCCACCCCGGCCTCGATCATGGCCTCGGCGAGCAGGAAGAAGTACGCCGGTCCGGACCCGGAGACCGCGGTCGCGGCGTCCTGCTTCGCCTCGTCGATCCGCAGCACCGACCCGACCGTGGCCAGCAGCGCCTCGGCCTCGGCGAGGTGCTCGTCGGTCGCGTGCACACCCGGGGAGATCGCGCACATCGCGGCGCCCAGCAACATCGGGGTGTTCGGCATGACCCGCACGACCGGCGTGCCCGCCGGGAGCGCGCCCTCGAACAGCGACGTCGGCAGCCCGGCGCACAGCGAGACCACCAGGGTGCCCGGCTCGAACGCCTCGGCGACCTCGCCGAGCAGCGCCACGACGTCCCCCGGCTTCACCGCGACGACGACCGTCCCGGCCCCGCGCACCGCGCCGGCCGGTGTCGTGGCGGTGATCCCGAGCCGGGCCGACAGCTCCCCGGCCCGTTCCGCGGCCTTCTCCGCGACCACCAGCTCGCCGGGGTCCCGCCCGGCCGCCAGCAGCCCGCCGAGCAGCGCCTCGCCGATCCGTCCCCCGCCCAGTACCGCGATCCGTGACATGGGGAGCAGCCTAGGAAGCCGCTACCCCCGCAGCGGAGCGAGGGCGAGCTGGCGGGCCTGGCAGACCGTCCGCCCGGCCGCGTCGACCACGGTCACGTCCTCATCGAAGTGGCACTGGGCGGCGGAGAAGTGGCACTGGGCAGCGGAGGACGGGCCCTGGGTGGCGGAGGACCCGGTGCCGGACACGGTGTGCGAGCGGGACTGCACCCGCAGCCAGCCCGGGGCGGGGCGCGCCCGCAGCAGGGCGGTGAGCTGCACGGTCGGCGCCCAGCCCTGCGTGCCCCCGAGGTTGAACACGGTCGGCGGCAGGATGTCGCCGGAGAGCAGCGCGAACAGCACGTCCGGGTCCTCGCCGCGGGGCCGCACCCAGCCCGTGATCTCCGGCGGCCCGGTCTCGCCGCGCAGGAACGGCAGCGCGTCCGGCGGGTAGCGCAGCTCGCACGCCGTCGCCAGCCCCCGGGCACCGCCCTCGGCCGCGGCCGGGTCGACCGTGTCCGCACCCGGCTCCGGGGCCAGCGCGGTCGGGGTCGCCCAGCGCGGCTCCCCCTCGGGCAGTACGCCCGCGGTGATCGTCGAGTGCAGCATCGGCCGCCCGTCCTGCAGCAACCGCACCGCGACCGAGGAGATCGTGCGGCCGATCTTGAGCGGGGCCGCCTCCAGCTCGACCGGGCGCAGATCGGGGGCGCGCAGGAAGTCCGCGGAGACGGCCAGCGGGTCGGTGGCGGGTGCGTCCAGGGCCCCCAGGTGGGTCATCCCCGCCTTGGCCATCAGCACCATGAGCAGCCCGCCGAACGCCTTCGGGCCGACCGCCCAGACCTCGTCGAGCGCGGCGCGGAACCGGCCCTCGCCGAGATCGTCGAGGACGTGCGCGTCGGCGAACGGACGCCCGGTGCGGATCGTCGTGCTGCTCATGCGCACAGGTTACCTGCGGGTAGAGGACGTCCCGATGATCTGGGTCACCGTGCGCCGGCGGCGGCGGGCGCGCCGGCGGTCGCCACCAGGTGCAGGCGGGCGAACACCAGCGACTCGGCGAGCAGGCCGAGCCGTTCCTGCCGGGTGCGGCAGCGACGGGTGGAGACCTCGAGGACGACGGTGCCGCCGTTGCGGGCGAACGGCCCGTCGGCCAGCGCCTGGCACACCTCGGCACAGGGCTGGTCACCGCGGCCCGGGACCAGGTGCTCGTCCCGCGGGGCGCCGGAGCCGTCGGTCAGGTGCAGGTGGGTGAGCTGCTCGCCCATCCGCGCCATGAGCTCCAGTGCGTCGACACCCGCGGCGGCGGTGTGCGACAGGTCGAGGGTGTAGGCGCCGAACCCGACCTCGGTCGGGTCGTGGCCGAGTGCGTAGGGCACGGTCCGGAGCGCGCCGCGCTTGACCGGGAACATGTTCTCGACCGGCAGCGTCACGTCGTGGTGCTCGCGGGCGCGGCTCACCTCGTCGGCGAACACGTCGGCGTAGCGGCGCTGCCAGCGGAACGGCGGGTGGACGACGACGGTCCCGGCGCCGAGCCGGGCGGCGACCTCCACGGTGCGGCGCAGCCGGTGCACCGGGTCGGCGCCCCACACCCGCTGGGTCACGGCCAGGCAGGGCGCGTGCACGGCGAGGATCGGCACGCCGTACCGGTGCGCGAGCCGCTCGACCGCCCGCGGATCCTGGCTGACCGGATCGGTCCAGATCATGAGCTCGACACCGTCGTAACCGAGCTCGGCGGCGATCTCGAACCCGGCCGCGACGCCCTCGGGGTAGACCGAGGCGGTCGACAACGCGATCGGCACGCCCCGCGGGGCGGCGGCTGCGGGCACGGATGGCGACGGCGTCACAGGACGTGGAGTCGTCATGCCGTCGCTCATCGTTACCGGTCCAGGAGCACCAGAATCGCCGGGGACACCGTCAAGAGTAACCCGACCAGGACCGCGAACAACGTGGTCTTGAGATCGTCGTTGCGCAGCAGGGCGCGCACCCCGAGCACCAGACCGACCGTGAGCACCACGGCCAGGGCCAGCGCCACGATCGGGAGCGAGAACCAGAGGTAGCGGAACAGCACCCAGATCGCGGCGCCGGCGACGGCACCGCCGATCCACTGCGCGATCACGACCGCCCACGCCTGTCCGGTGCCCGCGGCACCGGCGGACGCGGCGTCCTCCAGCCCGGCGGGCGGCTCGGCCTCGTCCTCGGTGGCCGCGTCCGCGGCGGGGTCGTCGATCCCCTCGTGATCCTCGGCGGCCCGGTCCTCGGCGGCCCAGTCCTCGGCGGCCCGGTCCTCGGCGGCCCAGTCCTCGGCGGCTCGGCCCCCGGGGCCCGGCCCGGCCGGCGCGAGCACGGCGGTCCGGCCACCGTCGGCCCGGTCCTCCCCGTACGGGTTCTCACCGTAGGAATTCGCACCGTACGGGTCGTCTCCGTGCGCACTGTCGCCGTACCAGTCGCCGTACGGGGCGTTGTCGTAGGGGGCGCCGTCGTACGCGGTGCCGCCGTACGGGTCGTAGGCGCCGGTCGGCGGGCCACCGTCCGGTACCGGCGGGGCACCGACCTGGGTGGGCGGACCGTCGTCGTGGTCCTCCAGCGGCGGGGCGCCGATCTGGGTCGGCGGGCCACCGTCGTGGTCCTCCAGCGGCGGAGCGCCGATCTGGGTCGGCGGGCCGCCGTCGTCCGGACCCGCCGGGCGGCGGGCACCCAGCCGGCTGGTCGGGATCTCGTCCGCCCCGCCCGTGCCGTAGGGGCCGCCGGCGCCGTGGGGACCGTCGGGGCCGTGCCCCGGGTACCCGTTCGGCGCCGCAGGCCCGGGGCGCCCGTGCGGTGCGAACGCCCGGGGGCCGTACCCCTGCGGCGGGGCACCGTTCGCCGGGGATCCGTTCGCGGGGGATCCGTTCGCGGGGGCCCCGTTCGCCGGGGTTCCGGTGCCGGGCGCTCCGTCGGCCGGGGCGCCGTTCGGGGTGCCCGCGTCCCACGGGCGGCCGTTCACCCCGCCGCGGGCTCCGGCCGGCTCCGGCCGGCGGGACGGGAAGGACGGGTGCTCGGCCTGGCCCGGCCGGTCGTCCTGCGGTGCGCCGCCGCCGGCCCACCCGTTCGCCGGGGCCGGCGGGCGCACCCGCTCCGCGGTGGCCGGCCCGCGCGCCGCGGCCGGGCCGGCCGCCGGCTCCGGTGCAGCGCGGCCGGGCTGCGGCGCGCCACCGGCGTCGTCGCCGTCCTCCGCGGCGCGCCGCCGACGGCGCCGACCGGTCTGGGAGCCGCCGTTGGCGGCCAGCAGCTCGGCGACCGTCCGCTGGCGCGGCTCTGGGCTGTCCACACTCATCACGACCACCGTGCCCTGTGTGTTGTCAAGGGTCCAAGCCCGGCCGCGGAAATCTGCGCCGAGCGGTCGTCCCCGTTCGCTCCGTCGAGCATGTCGAAGCGGCGCAACATCACGCCCTCGCGCAGTGCCCACGGACAGATGTCGAGTTCGGCGATGCCGAGCGCGTCCATCGCCGCCCCGGCGACGACGGTGCCGGCGACCAGCTGGTGCGCCCGGCTCGGGCTGACCCCGTCCAGCTCGGCGAGGTCCGGCCCGGACATCCGGATCACGAACTCCGCCAGCTGCCGCAGGCTCTGCCGGGTCAGCGTGCGGTGCACCCGCGGGCCCGCGCCGGACGGTGCCGCACCGGCGAGCCGGGCCAGCGTCCGGAAGGTCTTCGACGTGCCGACCACGCGGTCCGGCGGCCCGGCGGCGCGCAGCCGCTCGGCCACCGGGGCGAGCTCGTCACGGACGCGCTCGGTCAGCCGGGTCACCTCCGCGCGCGGGGGCGGGTCGGCGGTGAACGCCTCGCGGGTCAGCCGCCCGGCGCCCAGCGCCACCGACGCGGCCACCTCCGGCGTCTCGTCCCGGCCGACGGCCATCTCCAGCGAGCCGCCACCGATGTCGAGCACCAGCAGGCGCCCCGCCGACCAGCCGCACCACCGCCGGACGGCGAGGAACGTCCAGCACGCCTCGTCCTCCCCGGGCAGCACCTCGAGGGCCACCCCGGTCTCCTGCCGCACCTGCGCCAGCACGTCGGCCGAGTTGCCCGCGTCCCGCAGCGCCGAGGTCGCGAACGCCATGAGGTCGTCGCAGCCGGCCCCCCGGGCGATCTCGCGGGCCCGGTGCACGCTCTCCAGCAACGCCTTGACGCCGTCGGCGCTCAACGCGCCCTCGTCGTCGAGGTACTCGGCGAGCCGGAGCACGTCCTTGTCGGAGGTCATGGGCTGCGGGTACGCACCGCGGTGCGCGTCCACCACCTGCAGATGAACGGTGTTGGAGCCCACGTCGAGGACGGCCAGTCGCACCCGGACAGGTTACCGACCCGTTATCGACGGTCCGGCGACCACGGGGCCACAGTCGATGATCGTGTGCGTGGACGCCGCTCAGACATCGAACTTGTAGCCGAGCCCGCGCACCGTGACCAGGTGCTTCGGATTGGACGGATCGTCCTCCACCTTGGACCGCAGCCGCTTCACGTGGACGTCGAGGGTCTTCGTGTCGCCGACGTAGTCCGCGCCCCACACCCGGTCGATCAGCTGGGCCCGGGTGAGCACCCGCCCGACGTTGCGGAGCAGGTACTCGAGCAGGTCGAACTCCTTGAGCGGGAGGGCGACGTCGTCGCCGCCGACCGACACGACGTGCCGCTCGACGTCCATGCGGACCGGACCGGCCTCCAGCACGCCCGCGCCGCCCTCGGCCTCGGCCGCCCCCTCGCCGCCGCGGCGCAGCACCGCGCGGACCCGGGCGATCAGCTCGCGTGCCGAGTAGGGCTTGGTCACGTAGTCGTCCGCGCCGAGCTCCAGCCCGACCACCTTGTCGATCTCGCTGTCCCGGGCGGTCACCATGATCACCGGGACGGCGGAGCGGGAGCGCAGGGCCTTGCAGACGTCGGTGCCGCTCATGCCGGGCAGCATCAGGTCGAGCAGCACGATGTCGGCGCCGTTGCGGTCGAACTCCGACAGCGCGTCGTTGCCGTTCGTCGCGACGGCCGCGGTGAACCCCTCCTTGCGCAGCATGAACGCGAGCGGGTCGGCGAAGGACTCCTCGTCCTCCACGATCAGCACCCTGGTCATCTCATCCTCCGGTTCCGGCGGTCTCGGGGGAGCCGCTCACGGCGGTGTCCCCTGCGCTCCCGATACCCAGCCGGGCGGGGAGGCGCATGGTGAACGTCGATCCGGTGCCGGGGCGGCTCCACAGCCGCACCTCGCCACCGTGGTTCGCGCAGACGTGCTTGACGATCGCGAGGCCGAGCCCGGTGCCGCCGGTCGCGCGGGAGCGGGCCGGGTCGACCCGGAAGAACCGCTCGA
Organism: Pseudonocardia ammonioxydans; assembly: GCF_900115005.1. GTDB lineage: Bacteria > Actinomycetota > Actinomycetes > Mycobacteriales > Pseudonocardiaceae > Pseudonocardia > Pseudonocardia ammonioxydans. Next base: position 176,182 of record NZ_FOUY01000001.1, read on the forward strand.
AGACCCGCTCCTGGTGTTCCGGGGCGATGCCGATCCCGCGGTCGGTCACGGCGATCTCGACCGAGCCGTCCACCTCGCGGCGGCTCAGCGACACCGAGGAGTCGGCGGGCGAGTAGGCGACCGCGTTCTCGACCAGGTTCGCGAGTGCGGTGACCAGGAGGGTCCGGTCGCCGTCGACGACCAGGCCGGACGGCTCGTCGGCGATGATCTCGACGCCGTGCGACTCGGCGGAGTTGCGGCTGCGGGCGAGCGCCTCGCCGACCACGTCGTCGACGTCGACGGCGGCCAGCTCCGGCAGCCGTTCGGCGCCGGTGAGCCGGGACAGGGCGATCAGCTCGGCCACGAGGTTGCCCATCCGGGTCGCCTCGCGCAGGAGCTTCTCGCCGAACCGGCGGACCTCGGCGGCATCGGCCTCGGTCCCGGGTGTGGGCTCCACCCCGTCGAGGGTGTCGAGCAGCGCCTCGGCCAGCAACGCGACCGCGCCGACCGGGGTCTTGAGCTCGTGGCTGACGTTGGCGACGAAGTCGCGCCGGGTGGCCTCCAGGCGCGCCACCTCGGAGGTGTCGACGGCCTCGACCAGCGCGAACCCCTCACCGAGGGGGCGGACCGTCGCCTGCACCGCGACCGGCCCGCGGGGCGTGCGCTCCAGCGGCGACAGGTCGACCTCGAGGAGCCGGTCGCCGGCCTGCACCCGCTGGCAGGCGGCCCAGGCACGCGGATCGAGCCGCTCGGCGGTGACGGCGCCGAGCGCGGCAGCCCGCCGGTTGTGCAGCAGCACCTCGCCCCCGGCGCCGACCACGGCCAGCCCCGAGGCGGACTGCCGGAACGTGCGGTGCAGCAGATCACCGAGGGTGGGTCCCCCGGCGGTCTGCCGGTCGGTCGCGGCGCCGGACGTGCCGCGGGTGGGGCGGCCGGACCACGGCCGTCGTGCCAGCGCGACCCCGGCCAGCAGGCCCAGGCCGAGCGCGACGGCCGCGATCAGCCACGCGAGCGTGCTCACGGCTGCATCGTAGGCAAGCGGGGGTGCCCCCTGGCCAGCGCGGAACCCCGGATGGTGACGCCCGCGACCCGCTCGCGCGACAGTGTTCGGCCCCCGTTCACCAGCGGTTCACGCACGGCGGGCCGCGCTGCCCCGACCGGGTCAGCGCCCCTGGTTCGCCACCCCGGCGATGGCCTCCTCGGCCGCGGTCGGGTCGAGGTAGCGCCCGCCCGGGGTCGTGGGCCGCAGGTCGTCGTCGAGGTCGTAGAGCAGCGGGATGCCGGTCGGGATGTTGAGTCCGGCGATGTCGGCGTCGGAGATGCCGTCGAGATACTTCACCAGCGCGCGCAGCGAGTTGCCGTGCGCGGCGAGCAGCACCGTCCGGCCGTCGCGCAGGTCGGGGACGACCGCCTGCTCCCAGTACGGCAGGAAGCGCGCGACGACGTCGGCGAGGCACTCGGTCAGCGGCGCGTCGATCCCGGCGTAACGGGGGTCGGCGTCCTGGGAGAACTCGCTCCCCTTCTCGATCGGGGGCGGCGGGGTGTCGTACGAGCGGCGCCAGAGCATGAACTGCTCCTCGCCGTACGCCTCCAGGGTCTGCTTCTTGTCCTTGCCCTGCAGGGCGCCGTAGTGGCGCTCGTTGAGGCGCCAGTCGCGCTTCACCGGGATCCAGTGCCGGTCGGCGGCGTCGAGCGCGATGTTCGCGGTGGAGATGGCACGGCGCAGCAGCGAGGTGTGCACGACCTCGGGGGCCACCCCGGACTCGCGCAGCAGCTCACCGCCGCGGCGGGCCTCCTGCTCGCCCTGCTCGGAGAGCGGGACGTCCACCCACCCGGTGAACAGGTTCTTCGCGTTCCAGGTGCTCTGGCCGTGGCGCAGCAGTACGAGGGTCGGCATGCGCCACAGCCTGCCAGTCAGTGCGTGCCCAGGTCTCGCAGTACCTCGCCGAACGTGGCGACCAGCACGTCGAGCTCCTCGCGGGTGATCACCAGCGGCGGCGAGAGACGCACGGTCACGCCGTGCGTCTCCTTGGCCAGCACGCCGCGCCGGGCCAGCTCCACGCACACGTCGCGGGCGGTGCCGAGCCGCGGGTCGACGTCGCAGCCGAACCACAGGCCCGCGCCGCGGACCGCGGTCAGCCCGGGCAGCGCCCGCAGCCGCTCCCCCAGGTACGCCCCCAGGTCGCGGGCCGCGGCCTGGTACTGCCCGGTGCCGAGCAGCGCGCACACCGCCGACCCGACGGCGGCCGCGAGCGGGTTCCCGCCGAAGGTCGAGCCGTGCTCACCGGGGCGCAGCACGCCGAGCACGTCGCGGCGGCCCACCACGGCGCTGACCGGCAGGATCCCGCCGCCGAGCGCCTTGCCGAGGGTGTAGAGGTCGGCCCGGACCCCGGCCAGGTCCGTGCACAGGGTCGCGCCGGCCCGGCCGAGCCCGGACTGGATCTCGTCGCAGATCAGCAGCACGTCGTGGCGGGCGGTGAGCTGGCGGACCGTGCGCAGGTACCCGTCCGGCGGCACGATCACGCCCGCCTCCCCCTGCACGGGCTCGAGCAGCACCGCGACGGTCTCGTCCGCACGGGCCGACCCGGTGAGCGCGGCCTCGAGCGCGGCGGCGTCGCCGTAGGGGACGCGGTCGAAGCCGGGGGTGAAGGGGCCGAAGTCGTCGCGGGCGACCGGGTCGTCGGAGAAGGAGACGACGGTCGTCGTACGGCCGTGGAAGTTGCCCCCGGCGACGAGGATCCGGGCCGCTCCGGGCCGGATCCCGCGGACCCGGTAGCCCCAGGCCCGGGCGACCTTGATCGCGGACTCGACGGCCTCGGCACCGGTGTTCATGGGCAGGACGGCCTCGGTGGCGGTGAGCTCGGCGAGGTCGCGCTGGAACGCGGGCAGCCGGTCGTTGTGGAACGCCCGGGCGGTCAGCGTGAGCGTGTCGAGCTGCCGGTGCGCGGCCTCGACCAGCGCCGGGTGGCGGTGGCCGAAGTTGAGCGCGGAGTAGCCGGCGAGCGCGTCGAGGTAGCGCTTGCCGTCGACGTCGCTCACCCAGGCGCCGTCGCCGTGGCTCAGCACGACCGGCAGCGGCGCGTAGTTCCGGACGCCGTGGCGCTCGGCCAGGTCGAACCCGCCGGGCAGGGTGGTGGTCATGGCGCCTCCCGCAGTTCGAGGGTGCAGCACTTGATCCCGCCGCCGCCGCGGCGGAGCTCGCCGGTGTCGACGCCGACGGTGCCGAACCCGCGCTCGGCGAGGTCCGCGGCGAACTTCTCGGCCTGTGGGGCGTGCACGACGGTGTGCCCGTCGGAGAAGCAGTTGAGGCCCAGGACCGCGGCGTCCTCCTCCGAGACGATCACGGCGTCCGGGAAGCGGAACCGCAGCTCCTCCTGCGAGGCGTCGTCGAACGCCGCGGGCAGGTAGGCCACCGAGCCCGGACCGCCCGCCGGGTCGAGGACGGCGAACGCGGTGTCGAGGTGGTAGTAGCGCGGGTCGACCAGTCGCAGGCCCACCACCTCGCGGCCGAGGACGCGGGCGGCCTCGGCGTGCGCGGCCGGGTCGGTCCGGAACCCGCTGCCGGCGTAGATCGTGTCGCCGACGAGCAGCAGGTCGCCCTCGCCCTCGTTGACCGCGTCCGCCTCGTGGACCGCGAGGCCGGCCGCGCGGAACCACGCCGCGTAGGCGGGCCCCTCGGCGGCCCGCTCCGCGTAGCGGAACCGTGCGGTGAGGGCGATGCCGTCGACGACGGTGCCGCCGTTCGCGGCGTACACCATGTCCGGCAGGCCGGGCAGCGGGTCGATCAGCCGCACGTCGAACCCGAGGTCGCGGTAGGCGGCGTGCAGGTTCGACCACTGGCGCAGCGCCAGCGCGTTGTCGGTCGGCTGGTCGGGCCGCATCCAGGGGTTGATCCGGTAGCTGACCGTGAAGTGGTCGGGGCGGCACATGAGGAGTTTCGGGGCCTGTGAGCGCTTTTCGTGGTCGGGACCGCGGTTTCCACTCACAGGCAGCATGCCCCCATGGTGCCGCGCACACCTCGTGCGTTTCCCGGATCTCAGCGCACGATCCGCGCGTCATGGACCCTTTCCGCGCACGGTTCTAGCATCCGGTGCCGTGGACGGGATCGACGCGACCGACCGGCGCCTGCTGGACCTGCTCCGGATCGACGGCCGGGCCGGCTGGGCCGAGCTGGGCGAGCAGGTCGGACTCTCGGCCTCGGCGGTGCGGCGGCGGGTGGACCGGCTCCGGGCGCGCGGGGTGATCACCGGGTTCACCGTGCAGGTCGACCCGGACGCCGAGCGCGAGCCGCGCGTCGAGGCCTACGTGGAGCTGTTCTGCCGCGGCACGGTCGCCCCGGGCGAGCTGCAGCGGATGCTCTCCGCGGTCCCGGAGGTCGTCACCGCGGGCACGGTCACCGGGGAGGCCGACGCCATGGTGCTGCTGCGCTCGCGTGACGTCCGCTCACTGGAGGACGCGCTCGAGCGGCTGCGGATGGCCGGCAGCGTCGACCACACCCGCTCCGCCGTCGTCCTCACCTGGCTGGTGTCCCGCTGAACCGAACCGGCATGTCGTTGAACCCGCATGTCGCTGAACCCGCATGTCGCTGAACTCGCATGTCATTGAACTCGCACGCACACGCGGGTAGCCTGAGTTGAACGTTCAACCATATGCCGAGTCCGGGAGCCGTGATGCCCGTCCAGCGCCTCAACCACGCGGTCCTCTACGTCCGCGACGTCGCCCGCAGCGTCGCGTTCTACGCCGACACGCTCGGCTTCCGCACGGTCGCCGAGATCCCGGGCGGGCGCGGGGCGTTCCTGCAGGCCCCGGACTCGGCGAACGACCACGACCTCGCCCTGTTCGGGGTCGGCGAGCGGGCCGGCGCCTCGCAGGCCGGCCGGGCGACCGTCGGGCTCTACCACCTGGCCTGGGAGGTGGACACGCTCGGCGAGCTGGACCGGATCCGCCACGCGCTGCAGGACGCCGGCGCCCTGGTCGGCGCCTCCGACCACGGCTCCACCAAGGCGCTCTACGCCCACGACCCGGACGGCCTGGAGTTCGAGGTCTGCTGGCTGGTCCCGGCCGCACTGCTCGGTGCGGACACCGGGATGCGGACCGAGCGGCTCGACCTGCCGGCCGAGATCGAGCGCTACGGGGTCGACACCCGCGGCGGGGTCGGCGTGTCCGTGCCCGACTCGGCCAGGTCCACCCGGTAGCCGGCGTGGGCCGAGAACCGGGCGGTGACCGAGAACCGGTCGCCGCGCACCAGGGTGTGCCGCCACTCCACGGGCCGGTCACCGGACAGCCCGAGCCGCTCGATCGACAGCACCGCGACGTCGGCGCCGATCCCGAGCAGCTCCTGCTCGCCGCGACCGGGGATCACCGCCCGGATGTTCTCGTCGCCGCCGTCGACCCGGATCCCGCAGCGGCGGCGGTACTCCGGGTACAGGCCGGTGTGCGTGAAGTCGACATCGAGCAGCGGGGCCGCCACGGCCTCCGGAAGCCACACCCGGTCGACGGCGAGCGGTTCGCCGTCGGCGAGCCGCAGCCGTTCGAGGTGGACCAGCGGCGTCGACTCCTCCAGGCCCATCCGGGTCGCGATCACGCCGTCGGCCCGGACCTCGAAGGTCCGCACGACGCTGCGCTGGGTCCGGCCGGCGGCCTCGACGGCGACGTAGAGCGAGTACGGCTCGTCCAGCGGCTGCTCGATGTCGCCGGCCCGCCCACCCGGTCCCGCCGGACGGGCGACCCGGCCCCGGCCGGCGACGACCGCGCCGTCCTCGCGCATCCGCCGCAGCGCCTCGCGGACGGTGTAGCGGCTGACCCCGTACTCCGCGGCGAGCGCGAACTCGCCGGGGAGCGCGGCGTCGAACTCGCCGTCCTCGAGCCGGCGGCGCAGGTCGGCCAGCAGCTGCTGCCACAGCGGCGTCCCGTCGCCGCGGACCAGCGTCCGCCCACTCATGTGCCGCCCCCGAGGTCTGCCGGTGCTCGGTCCACCGTAGGCGAGGCACGCGCCCGGCCCCCGCAGGCGTGCCCCGCCGCCGCCCACGACCGAGTTGTCCACAGGTGATCCCCATGTGGAACCCCTGGGGACAGACGGTCGCCGCGCGCCCGCGCCACGCCGGCCACGTGCGGGACCGGTGAGCCACGTCCGACAATCCGGGGCATGAGCGAGCACGTCGTCGTCCTCACGACCACCGACAGCGAGGCTGCCGCCCGGGAACTGGCCGCCGGCGCCGTCCAGGCCCGGCTGGGGGCCTGCGCGCAGGTCCTCGGACCGATCACCAGCGTGTTCCGCTGGGAGGGGGCGGTCCAGACCGAGCCGGAGTGGCGGGTGGAGATCAAGACCGCTGCCGACCGCGTCGCCGCGCTCACCGCCCACCTGGCCGAACGGCACTCCTACGACGAGCCGGAGATCATCGCGACCCCGATCACCGGCGGCAGCGCCGGGTACCTGGCCTGGGTGGTCGACGAGACCCGCTGACGCCCCGGCCGGGTTTCCGGGCTCGTCCGCCGGGGTAGTCCGGCAGCGGCACCGTGTTGGGTGGAACAGCAGCTCAACGTCCTCTTCCGGCCGCGCACGCTCGCTGCAGCGCGCCCGGCCGCTCGGCACGGGAGAACGTCGATGACTCTTGCACCCTCGGGGCCGGACAGTGGCCCCCGCACCACCGGCCCGACCCAGCTGGCGATCGAGTCCCCCGCTCCGGGCACCCGGCTCCTTCGTGTGCACGGTGTCCTGAACTCGGGCAGCGGAGCACGGCTGCTGCGGTTGCTCGACTCGCAGCTGACGATGTCCCGCAGCGGTCACAACCGGCTCGACGCCGTGATCGTCGACGTCTCGGGCATCGAGGCTCTTGAACGCGGCGGTCCGCAGGCCCTGCAGCACGCGCGTTACGCCTGCGCGCGGCACGGGATCGAGTTCGCCCTGGCCGGCCACCCCGTCGGGCTGACCACCGCGTCGGTCTCGCTGCGTTCCCGGCTCGGACACCTCCGGACCTTCCCCACCGTCGACGCCGCACTGACCGTCGTCGGCGCCGGGGCGGGGGCCGACGACGCCGGCCGGGTCCGGTCCGCCCTCCCCGTAGCGCGGGCCGCGGGCCGGGAGGTGCGGTAGCGGCGGGGCCGGGCCGGGTTGCTCAGCCCTGGTCGAGGGCCCGGGGCGGGTTCGGCAACGACGGCAGGAGTTCGGCCCCGCGGAAGAGTGCGACGGCCTCGACCTGCGAGTGGACCTCGAGCTTGCCCAGGATCGCACGGATCTGGTTGCGGACCGTGCTGACCGACACGACGTGGTCGTCGGCGAGGGCCACGGCGCGACGGCCGTCGGCGAGGCCGCGCAGGATCGTGCGCTCCCGCGTGGTCAGGGTGGCCAGCCGGACACGGTGCTGCTGGTGCACGGCGGCCCACGTCCGGTACCGGTCGATGAAGGCCGCCCGGTGCTCGGCGGACGTGACCGGGGCGCCGCGCCGCGCGGCATCGATCAGGGCGAGCAGCTCGCCGAACGGAGTGGTCTTCGGTATCCACCCGAACACACCGCCGGCCAGCGCGGCCCCCACCGCCTCGGCCGGCGCCGCCCCGGTGAGCAGGACCACCCGCCACCCGTGGTCCCGCATCGAGGACACCACGTCCATCGCGTCGATCACGGTGCCCGCGCTGTCCCGGCCCAGGTGCAGCTCCAGGAGCATCAGTCCCGGTCCGGTACGCCGCGCCAGGTCGAGGACGGCGGGGATCTGCCGGGCCGGATAGAACGTGGCCGGTTCGTCGGCGGCCTGCAGGCTGCGTGCGAGTGCCCAGCCGACGAGTTCGTGCCGGTCGACGACGAGGATCCGGGCATCGTCGGGGAGTGCCTCGGGCCGGTGGTTGCATGCTGTGTCCCGGCTCGCATCGGGCGCCCGGCCGGTGTCGGGTCCCCGCCCGTCCGCTGCTGCACCGGTCACTGCCGCTTCCCGGTCCGCACCGTCACCCGCGCCACAGGGTCGCCTCCTGGATCGCCGCCTCCCGGGACCGCTGTCCTGTGGGCCGCCGTCTTCTGGACCGCTGCTGACTCCTGGAGCACCGTCCGGGCAGCCGATTCTCAGCCGATGGTTGATCGGCAACAAGGACGCGGCGAGATCTGCTCGCGAACCGGATGGTCGATGCGCTCCGCGGACAATGGTGCCAGGGTCAGCGCCTCGACCGGCTCCGTTCGGCGGTGGCGAGCTCCTGCTCGGCGAAGCAGCGCGCGCGTCGCGCGAGCTCGACCAGACGGTCTGCGCGACGGCGGTAGTCGACGGCGGCCGGACCGGTGCAATGATCCGCCATCCGGGCGTACCGCTGGGCCAGCGTCTCCCGCACCTGGGCGGTCTGGTGCATCGCCGCGCCGATCTGCTCGGCCATCTCGGCGAGCCGCTCCCCGGGGTCCACGGCCGGCTCGATGGTCGTGCTCCCTTCGTCACGCCGGACGACTGCCGGCTGCCCGCACCTCCCGTCCGAGCCTCCTACCCGCCCGGCAACCGGCTACACCTCCCGAGAGGCACCGGAGCCGCCGCCGGGCGCGTAGCGTCGTGGCCAGGGGCACCGACCCGGGAGCAGATGTGACCGATGATCAGTTGGCCGCGGCCGACCACACAGGGGCCGGCTCGGGCCCGATCGGTGCCCACGAGCGACGGCAGGCCGAGATCGCCGACCGCATCAGCGCACTGCGAGCGCGCGCCACGGCGATCACGGCGTCGACGCGCACGGGCTCGACGTCGGCGCAGGTACGTGATGCTCGAGCGCGGCAGCGGTCGGCCGACGCGACGCTCGGTCTCGCCTACCTCCGTGCGGCCGAGCGTCATCGCCTGGCGGCAGCGGCTCACGAGCGGTTCGCCGACTTCCTCGACGAGTCCGGCGACCGGGAACGCGGCGACGCCCACCGGCAGGCCGCCGGGGCAGACCGGGCTGCGGCCGAACGCGACGAGGCCGCCGGTCACGAGCGGGGCGTCGCCGAGCACCGCTGAGCGACGTGCCGCCCCGTCGTCGGGGCCATCGTGGGGCCGGGCCGGCGCCGACCGCTCACCCCGTCGCCTCCCCGGTCGGCCGCTGCCCGGTCGCCGGAGGTCAGGCCGTGGCGTTCTCCTGGGCCCGCAGGTCCTTGCGCAGGATCTTGAGGAGAAGGGGCGACTGGCAGCCTGAGCAGCAGGAACGCAACTACAGCGATCGGCCACGGACAACGACGTTCCGTACAGGTCCCGTAAACGACGCGACGACTGGACGGTGTGGTCCTCGACCCGAGTCGATATCACGACTAGAGCTGGCTACCTCCGACGGCGTGCCGTAAAGGTCCGTTGTCGTGTGGAGGCTGCTCGCGCAGCGGTTGAGCTTGGGTCGAGACGGGTAGTCGCTTGGCTACTTCGAGGGCAGAGGCGGGGGATGAGGAGTGGAGCAGTGGTCGAGCGAGGTAGCGAGCAACAGCCGGTGACTGTGGGTGTCATCGCCGATCCGGTGTCCACGCCCACCGAGGTTGCACAGCAGCTCCGCGAGGACCTACCGGACCTGCTGTCCGAGCAGTTGAGCGAGGAGTGTTGGCGGGTCGAGGTGCAGCGAGACCAGTTGCCACCCAGCGACAGTCGGCACACCGCGATGATGGACGTCGCCACTGACCGGATGCGCGAGCACGGTTGGGATATCGCGGTCTGCGTGACGGATCTCCCGCTTCGAGACGGCAAGCAGCCCATCGTGGCCGATGTCAGCAACCGGCGCCGGGTGATTGTCGTGTCCCTGCCGGCGTTCGGCGCGATGGCGCTGCGGCGACGGGTACGGGGTGTCGTCGCGCAGCTGATCGCCGACCTGCGTGGGCAAGGAACCCCGAGCGAGGACTCTGCGCAGCACCGGCGGCGGCGTTTGCCCGCGCTGGCCGGCCAGTTCCGACGGGTCACTCCGACGCTTGACAATGTCGACGTGCGGGTGGTGGCCTCCCGAGGCGGTGCCCGACTGCTGATCGGCATGGTCCGGGACAACCGCCCGTGGCGGCTGGTGTTCGGCCTGACCGGGCCGCTGGTCGGGGCGTTCGCCTTCAGCGCCTTTTATCTGATCAGCACCACGGTCTGGGAACTGGCTGTCACCATGTCCGTGCTGCAACTAGTGGCTGCGGTGCTCGGGTCGGTGGTCGTGATGGTCGGCTGGCTGATCGCGTATCACCGCCTGTGGGAACAGACCAGGGACAGGCCCGCCGGCGAACGGGAGCAGGCGGTGTTGTTCAACGCGTCCACCGTGCTCACCCTGGCCATCGGTGTCGGTTGCATGTACGCCGCGTTGTACGTGGTCAACCTGGTTGCGGCGGTGGTCGTGCTCACTCCAGCGGTGTTCGGCCAGTACGTCGGCCCCAACCCGGGTGTCGGTCAATACATGATCGTCATCCTCCTCGTAACCGCCGCAGCCACCGTGGCCGGCGCGGTGGGGTCGGGTTTCGAGAGCGAGGACTCGATCTGGGAGGCCGCCTACGGCTACCGCGAACGCGAGCGACGCAAGGCACTACGCGACGAACAGAGCCATCGCGAGGAAGCAGAGTCCAGCGCTTGACGATATCGCCGAGAGAGCACACCGCGGCCAGCGTTGCCCACGACCAAGCCACAGGGGATATCGAGCTTGTGTGAGGTCGCACCGAAGACCGGGAATGGTTCCGCAGCGTCCACTTTCCTGGTGAGCGCGATCGGATTTACAGAGAGCTACCAAACCTCCTCTGACATGCGGCGGAGCCACCGACCACGGTCCCGCGTCCGCGTATCGTCCGCGGCTGGACCGAGTGCCTTCTTGGAGCGCTAGCCCAGACAGCACGACCAGGGGCGGGAGCTGGGAAGATGCGCGAACGGTCGGCGTGAACCGGTGGGCTGTTCCGTCATGGTTCCGTCGCTTGCGGCCAGCTCCTGCTCGTGGGCGCGCGACGCATGCCTGTGCGAGATCGTGGGCCATAATCGCTAGGTGGCGTAAAGTCCGATTCATGGCAATTCGCTGGGAGGCGCTGACCGTCGACGCTCTCGACCCGTCGTCTATCGCGCAGTGGTGGGCGCAGACGCTCGACTGGGAGGTGGTGGACTGGCTCCCTGCGGGTGTGGAGGTACGCCAGCCCGAGCGACAGTCCGCGTCTCTGTTCTTCCTCTCGGTGCCCGAGGCCAAGCAGATCAAGAATCGACTGCACCTCGACCTGTACGCGGATGATCAGAGCGAGACGATCGATGCGCTCGTCGCTCGTGGCGCCGCCAGGGCCGACGTCGGTCAGCCGGAGGACGCGGCCTGCATCGTGATGCGTGATCCAGAGGGCAACGAGTTCTGTTTGCTTGATCCCCGTTGACAGGTGATCATCCCCGCCGTCGCAGCTGTGACCCGTGAGTTGATCCCGCTGCCATTCTCCCGGCTTCCCCTCGTCCTGGCCGCCTGCTCGTCGTAGAGGCGGGGACCAGGGTGGCGCCTGCGCCATCGCGTAGCGACGCCGTAGGCGCCCTGGTGGCCGTCTCTGCGGCGTGGACACTCACCGGCCGAGGGGCAGCATCCCGTGACGCTCCGTCGTCCTGACGTCCTCGTGCGGTTGCTGCTCGTCGCCCTGGTGCTCGTCGTCGATCGCCTCGTGGATCCGGGCGCCTCTCCGTGGCTGGGGGCCGGGTAGCCGGCCCCGGCGCCGCGAACGGGCCGGAGGTGTAGTGAGCGAGCGACGGGGCCGGCGTGGCCGGCCCCGCGCCGCCGGAGGCGGCGCCTTGATCTTCAAGAGGCGGATTCGGCAATCGCGGGCGCAGACACCGACGTGACACAAACGCACGACCCTGGCGGCCGGCAGCCGGTCCCGGCGGCGGCGTCTCGGCCCCTGCCGTCGCTCGAGGTCACGGGCCACGCATTCGGGCGTGTGGTCAGAGCGGGTCGCCGTCGAGCTGGGGTTCGAACTGCCGGTATGCGGTGATGTCGCGGAAGTGGCGGCTGTAGAGGTCGGCCGTCGTGGTCAGGTCGTCGTTGAGCCCAGGAGCCACGTCGACGACGTGCAGAAGGCGATTCGTGATCGTCTCACCCACGCCGTTCCCGTAGGAGGTCTCCGCACGGCGGCCATGTCGTTCCGCTTCGGACCGCGCGTCGACGAGTGATGGAGCCCAGAGCACGACCACGTCCTCACGGTAGAGCGGCCGGTAGCTCGCGGCCGACGATGTCGACTCGAACAGGAGGACGGCAACGAACATCTGCTGGCCGGTCATGTCCGCATCGTCGCCTGGCCATCGCCGGCTGGCATCCGGCCGAACCCGGAATCGAGCGCGGGGGTTCGCCGAGTCTGGTTGCCGTACGTCGTCCGCGGCCTTTCACCGTCGTGCTCGTCTCACTCCGCGTGCGGTCTGCTGCGCGGCCCGTGTTCGATGCGCACCTGCTCCAGGATCTCGGGGTACTGCTCGGCGGCCTCCTCGTCGTCGAGTGACCAATGGGCCGAGCTCCACGGGATCGGGCAGGGCGATGCATGGAGGGGGTCGGGGCAGAGGAGGAGTTGGATGCGGTCGACGAGCTCCCGCGCCTGTTCCGGGCCGCAGTAGACGCCAAAACGGATCTCCCAGATCTGCTCAGCGGTGCTCGACATGTCGGTGCGATCGCTCATGTCGCGAGTCTGAGGGGCGCGGCCGTCTGGGACCTCGGGGATGCCCCCGAACCCGCGTTGCGGGTTGTCTCTATGAAGGCGCGGTTGACCTGCACGGTCACGAGGCAGCCCGGGGAGAACGTGCTTGACAGTCGACCGAAGATTGGCGGCGTGTCAGTTACCGACATACTCGTACCAAAGCTTGCTGATCTTCCCGGTGTCGTTGCCGTGTCACTCGGCGGCAGCCGGGCCCGTGGCACCCACCGGCCGGACAGCGACTGGGACATCGGCGTCTACTACCGCGGCAGCTTCGACGCCCGGCTCCTCAGCGATCTGGGCTTCGACGGACACGTGGTACAGCCCGGTGGCTGGGGACGGATCATCAACGGCGGAGCCTGGATCTCCGTCGACGAGCAACCCGTCGACGTGCTGCTGCGCGATCTTGAGGTCATCGACGGCTGGCACGCCGAGGCCGAACAGGGCCGATTCGAGATCGACAATGTCGAAGGCCACCTCGCCGGTCTGCCCACCTACACACCGCTGGGCGAGATCAGCGTGAACCGTGTTCTGGCCGGCCAGCTACCCGAAGTCGACTACCCGGCGGCCCTGCGCAGCGCAGCCGAGGCGAGATGGCGGTGGAACGCTGCGTTCTCGCTGCTGTTCGCTGAGCAGTACGCCGAACGCGAAGATCATGTTCTGGCGTGGGGAATGATGGCGCGCGCCACTGTGCAGGCTGCGCACGCGATCAAAGCCGGACGAGGCGAATGGGTCCTCAACGAGAAGCGCCTCGTCGACGGCGCCGGGCTCGACGCGGCTCACGAACTCCTCGGAGCCGGCACACGTGACCTGCCGACCGCCGTGAAGGACCTGCGGACGCTCCTCGACCCGCCGCGCCTGGACGAACTCAGCGCACACGACGCCTGACACCCCTGCCGCTCTCGCTCGGTTTGTTCGTGGATCCGAGCGAGATGGCCGTGCTCGACGGCCCATAGCTCGAACGATGGTCCCTCGCCGTCGGCGGTCCACCGCATGTGCCCGGCTGCTGACTATCCGGCTGGCGGGAACGGTTCGCCCTGCCAGAAGTGCCAGCGGTAACCCCAAGGATCAGTCACATCGATGGCTCGCGGACCGTACGGCTCATCTCGTGGCGGGTCGATCGCGACACCGCTAGTGCGGATGTACTCGTAGTGGGCGTCGACATCATCGACGTGCACGATCAGCAGAAGGCCAGCGCCCTCGCCCTCGATCGGTGCCCGACCTCCGATCGCGACCCGGGTACCGCCGCCAAGCTCGATCTCGGCCTCCATGATCTCTCCGTCGGGAGTGGTCCAGCGCTTATCGGGACCGAAGCCGAGATGGCGAGAAAGCCAGTCGAGGGCCGCGGCCGGGTCGCCGTAGTACAGATAGGGGCTCAGTCCTGTGACGGTCATGTCGCGATCATGGCAAACACGCGGCGCGCCAGCTTGGAGGAATCCGATCACCTGGCGGCGAGCACAGATCATCCGGATGGCCGCATCCCGGTGCCGCACGACCACCGCCCACCCGGATACCCCGGATTCCATCGGCCAACGGCACGCACTGATCGTCAGCGGGTGTCACGCGGAACTCGATCGTGGTTTCCCGCCGGCTCTTGCGCTTCCCGGCCGCGCACGGCATCGCCGCTCTCGTTCTGATGCTCGAAGCCCCGCGTCGAGCTTCCTAGGAGTGATGGTCCACCTCCGCACACAGACTGCTATCACAGCACTCGTCACCCCACCGCCCTGAGCGGCTACTCGGAGCCAGACCGTGGGAACCCGAAGACGACGGCAGGTTCGGTGAGTCCGTCGTTGTGATGGTGGACGACTTTGCCGATGCAGTCGGCACCGAGTCGTTCGTAGAGCCGGATCGCGGCCTTATCCTTGGACATGACATCCAACGCAACGGTGCACCCACTCTGGTGGGCGTGTTCGAGCGCTGTGGTCACCAGGCGACGTCCCACCCCGGAAGAGCGATAGGCGGGGTCGACGAAGAGTCGGACGACGATCGCGAGTCCAGCCGGTGACTTGCCAGTCTTCTCGACCCACACCCGGACAGCGTCGTCGACCGGACCAGCATTGGTCAGGGTGACCTGCCCAATCGGGGTGTTGTCTACGACAGCGGTCCAGCTCTGCAGGGTGTCATCAGCGAGGAGGTCAGGAATCTGTCTTGACCTCAAGTTATGTTCAGCTATGACACTGTCGTCATGGACATCCCCATCATCGAGGACCAAAGCACCGACCACTCCGACGACCGAGCTGCCATCACCGCACTGATCGCCGACATCGAACGCGGTTTCAACAGCAACGATGCAGATCTGCTCACCAGTCCGCTCGCTGGCAACGCGTCGACGGTGAACGTGGTCGGGATGCACACCGCCGACCGGGACGCGGCATTGGTCACGAGCCGCGCCGGCCTCGGGGGCCCTTACGCAACGAGATCGCGGACTACGAGCTCGCCGACCTGCTATTCATCCGGCCCGACGTCGCTGTCGCCCACAAGCACGCATGGGCCATCGAGGATGGACGGCGCACCACAACCGCTCCCGCGATGATCGCGCTCTACGTCCTCGTCAAGCACGACGGTCGCTGGTGGGTGGTGGCCCGACAGAACACAGCGACTCAAACGTCGCAGTAGAGCCCAATGGGACCGGCATCCGGGCCTCTGAGATGTCGTGGCGACTACATACCAGACCGACAAGATTTTCTGGGAGACCGAGCAGGCCGCCATAATACAGGCACTGAAACGGCGCTGACCAGTGGGAACCGTCTCCCCGTCGGTCAGCGGCGTTTCGGTGGTTAGGCCGTCTCCGACGGCTCCGCGAGGGCAGCTTGCATTCGGTCACAGCGGAGTCACCATTGGGCTGGGGTTCGAACTGCCGGTATGCCGTGATGTCGCGAAAGTGGCGGCTGTAGGAGATCGGCCGTCGTGGTCAGGTCGTCGTTGAGCCCAGGAGCCACGTCGACGACCTGCAGGAGGCGACTCGTGATCGTCTCGCCCGCGCCGTTCTCGTAGTAAGCATCCGCACACTGGCCGTAGTGTTCCGCTTCGGACTGCGCGTCAGCGAGTGATGGAGCGCGGAGCACGACCACGTCCTCGTGGTAGAGCGGCCGGTAGGTCGCGGCCAGCGATGTCGGCTCGAACAGGAGGACGGCAACGAAATCTGCTGGTCGGTCGTGTCCGCATCGTTGCCTGACCGTCGCCAGCCGACATCCGGCCGAACCCGGAGTCGAGCGCAGGGTCGCCCATGTTGGTTGCCGCGCCGGCCGCAGCCGTTGTCGACGGATCCTGAAACCCGACCCGCTGGCGTTAGAACCCGCCGACCCCAGAAGGGTCACTCTTCAAGATCTGTTGACAGGCTGTCCTGGTCCAGCCCATGTCGCACGGCGATCTCGACCGGGGAAGAGTCCCCTTCGTCGCGGGCGAAGTCGAGGTCGCCTGTCGGCTCCAGCGGTGGTTGGGCGATGAAGCGGACGCCGCTTCCGTGGTGGGGCTGGGCACCGTGGATCAGGAACGGGTGGCACAGGTACACATCACCAGCCCGTCCTGTGGCGAGCGTTTTCGGTCGGTGCTGGGAGGCTCGCCCGGCCTCCTGGCACAACGCCATCCACTCCCGACCGGCGTCGCCGCTCGGTGCCAGCAACGGCACCACGTCCCGATGCGAGCCGATGCGGATCCGAGTCGGGGCATCGTCCGGGCCGATGTCGGAGAACAGGAACAGCATCAACAGCGCGCGGCCCCGCGAGCGCAGGTTTACCCTCCCCTTGCCCTGATCGTCGGCGAAACTGGCATCCAGGTGCCAACCCGCGTCACCCGGATCGTCCGGGTGTGGGAACCGGATGGGAAAGGTCCCCAGTCCTGGTGGGGCGACCCAACGTCCCGTCCCGACAAGCTGGTCGTAGGCACCGTGCAGTGTCGCTGTGTTGGCCGCGCACACGAACGGTTCCTCGACGCAGCTGTCGATCCGCACGACCGGCTGCGTCCACGTACGGGGATCGTCGGGGTTCAGACCGGTCTTGTGCCATAGAACCGCACGGCACTCGTCGGCCACTGGACGAGGAAACGCGCCCGGTACGTGGACGAAGCCATCCTGGATGAAGCGAGAGACCTGGTTGTCGCTAAGGGCAGACATCGCTGCGATCACCTCCACAGCGATCGTCCTTCAGCATCGATCACTCGGCGACAGATTTCTTGCCCCGACCTGGCCGGGTCACACTACAGTCACCCCTGGCGGCGACCGCGCGCGGAACCTCGATGCGAACCGGCCAGTGCCGCCTACTACGGCTCGGTCTGCTCACCGATCCAGGCGAGATAGGTTGGGCTGCCGTCGTGGATCGGGCGCGCGCTGATACTGGGAACGTCATAGGGGTGCGCATCCGTCGCCCGCTCGACGATGGCCGGGATGAGGCTCCGGCGGGTGTGGAGGGCTGCACGGCCTTCGGTCCGATCGTGAACCTCGCCGGACCAGCGGTAGGTCGACTGAACGGGCGCGAAGTTGTGCACGTTGGACGCGAGCCGCTCGGAGACGAGGCTGCGGGTGAAGTTGCGCAACCAGTCCGGATCGGGTGCGGTGATCACGACTTCGCACAGTTCGACGTCGTTGCAAGCGCTCACGGTGTGATCCCTCGTGCGGCGATGAGGCCGGTCATGCTCTGTTCGGAGTCGTCTCGGGTCTTGCCCATCGTGGCCCATCCGGTCATGACCTGGTCGTCGTAGCCGAGCCCGACCCACCGGCCGGTGAACTCGATGCCGTGCGGGTGCATGGCGAGAAACATCGTCCCCTTCGAGCGGACGGCGCCGTCGGCGGCGGCATACCACCCTGTGAGGACCTGGTTGTCCCACAGGCGTAGCTCGCCGGTCCACAGGTAGCCGCCCTCGTCCTGGCTGAGTCCCCGTTGGGTGGCGGCGATGTGGACCAGGTCGCCCTCCTGGCGCATGTGTACGGGCTGGGTCGCGACCTTCTCGACCCCATCGCGGGTGGTCTGCCAGGACGCCCACCAGTCGCCGGTCAGCGTGACCCGCCCTGGGGTGCGTCCGGCCAGCTCGGTCACCGAAACGCCGAGCGCGTCGGCGATGGTCAGGGCTACCGACAGCAGGGGTTGTTGCTCGCCGGCTTCGTAGCGGCGGACCTGCCGGGTGTCGACGCCGGCCACGCGCGCCAGGTCGGCCTGCGACATGCCGAGATCCGCTCGGCGTCGGCGGATCACTTCGCCCATTTCCACAGTGCCCATCCTCGGAGGACTTGCTAGTCCTTGACAAGCGGACTAGTTCGCCTCATTGTAGGTCTAGTTAGTCCTCTGTAGGGGCGGATAAGACCGCCTTGCCGGGCTGACCTCGGCGGACCGATGGCCCGCCGCTCAACCCGAGGAGAAGCAACATGGCGATCAAGAACAAGTTCCCCGTCGCGATGGGCGATGTGTTCCCGCACGGCGCGTTCGTCGTGTCGGAGGTCGAGCCGGTGCGGGACTTCGATAAGTCCACTCCGGGGCGGCCGGTGCAGCAGAACGACAAGGAGTCCGGTTTGCCGGTGTGGTCGGTGTCGGTGCTCGATGCCGATCCGGAGGCGCGGCGGGCGGATAAGACGGTGACGGTGAAGATCGCCGCCACTCATCAGCCGGTGCCGCCGGAGGCTGCGGCCGGGGTGCCGTTTCGCCCGGTGGAGTTCGACGGGCTGACCGTCACGCCGTATGTGCAGGAGAACGGGAGCCGGCCGCGTGTGGCCTTCAGCTTCCGTGCGGCCGGGATGCGCGCTCCGGCCCACCAGCGGCCGGCGTCGAGCCAGAAGAGCCAGGAGGCGGCCTGACCAGCATTTTTCCGGCCACTGCTCGTAGGTGGAGGGAAGCCCGCGGCAACGGGCTTCCCTCCGGATCTCCCTCACCCCTCGCCGTAGCCAGGCACAGAGTTCGGAAGGACACCGACCCTAGATGAACACGCCCTCTGCACCACCCGCCCCCGGTAGCGCCGGGATGGTGGTCCCGGTCAGTCGCCTGGTCAAGGCCGGCCTGCGCCGGGTCACCGATGCGATCGCCGACACCGCCCCGGCCCCGGTGGAGGACCTGCACGCCCATGCCGCGCGGTCCCGTCGGCTCTCGAAGCTGTACGCCCGCCGGGCCCGCTGGTTCGCCGTCCTCGAACGCGACACCGTCCGCCAACACCACATCCCGCTGGTCTACGTCCAGGCCGTGGTCGAGGCCGGATGCTCGGCCGACCGGGAGGCCCGGTTCTGGACCGACACAGCCGACGACTGGCAGGCACTGATCGAGGCACGGCCCACCTCGGACGTGGCCGGGGCCATGTCGAACTGGCACGAGCTGGGCCTGCCCGACGAGCCTCCAGCGCCCAGCTCCCCCGCTGGGAGTATCCGGTGAGCCCGCGGGCGGCCCGGCTGCCGCTGCTGCACCTCGTCCCCACCACTACGGCCGCCGGTCACCGGTGGCGTGACAACGCCGCGTGCCTCGGGCTCGACGCCGAGCTGTTCTTCCCGGTCGACAACCGCCCCACCTCGGTCGAGACCCCGCGTCGAGTGTGCCGGGGCTGCCCGGTCCGGGCCGAGTGTCTGGCCGACGCCCTCGCCACCGAAGAGCCTGCCCACCGCTTCGGTGTCGTCGGCGGCACCACCCCCGGCGAGCGCCGGGTCCTGCACCGCGCCGGCCTGACCATCACCGCCCCGCTGGTCGGGGGCGACGTCGCATGACTGCTAAGCCCGACCGTCCGGCCCGCTGCGAGGTCTGCCGGACCCCGCTGCACGACCGCCCGGACCCACGACGTCGCCGCTGCGGCGATCACCTCGACCAGCTCGCCCTGGTCCCACTCACCACCGTCCGCACCCCGCGCCGGAAGGGAGGCCGTCGATGACCACCACCGGAACCCTCGTCCTCCTCGGCGGCGGCACCGCCGTCGGGCTCTACCTGCTGCACCAGGTTGGGCACTACCTCGCCCGCGTCCTGGAGGCTCTCGCCACGGTCGCGGTCGTGTTCGTCGCGGCCTGGTTCCTGATCAAAGGCGCCTACATCGCCGCCGGCTGGATGCTCCGCCACTGGCGCACCACCCTCACCACCACCGGAGCCGCGGCCTGGTGCTGGTGGTGGGGCTGGCCCTCGCTGCTCCTGACGGCCGCGGTCGTGGCCGTGGTGCTCGGGGTGTGGCGGCTGGTGTCGCTGCCCTCGTTCGACACTCGCGCCGGGAGACACCTGCGCTCCTGGTGGCAACGCTGGACCGTCTACGCGCTCCGGATGCCACGCTGGCTGCGATCCTGCGACCTGACAGTCCCCGACCGAGCCGGGGCCACGGTCATCCAGGTCAACCCGCTGCGCCGCACCGCCACCGCACCCCGGGCCCGCACCCGCCGCGACCAGATCCCGCGCATCCTTGGCGTCCGCTCGGGCCCGTCTTGGGACGCAGTCAAGGTCCGGCTCGTGCCCGGGCAGACCCCGGAGGATTTCGACGCCGCCGCCCGCACCCTGGCGGTGGCCCGCGGGGTCAACCGCTGCCAGGTCCGCGAACTGGCACCCAACGAAGTGTCCATCGACTTCCAACGCCGCAACCTACTCTCCGGTGTGGTTGCTGCTCCCGACCTCGCTGCGATGACCGGCCTCACCGGCGACGCCGTGGATCTGGACCGGGTCGTGTCCGGGGCCACCGAGTACGGCACCGAGTGGCGCCAGTCCCTGCGCGGCAGCCACACCCTCGTCGGCGGCGCCACCGGCGCCGGGAAGGGCTCACTGATGTGGGCACCGCTCATGGCGATCGCACCCGCGATCCGCGACCGCCTGGTGCGCGTGAACGGGATCGACCCAAAGGGCATGGAGCTGGCCTACGGGCGCCGCCTGTTCCACCGCTACGCCGTCACCTCCAAAGACGCCCTCGAACTGCTCGACGAGCTCATCGACGGCATGGAGGCCCGCAAACGCGAACACGCCGGCAGCGTGCGCCTGGTCCCGATCACGAAGGACACACCGCTGGAGCTGGTGGAGTTCGACGAGATCGGCGCCCTGATCCGCTACGTCGGCGACCGCAAAACCCGCGAAGCCATCACCGAACGCATCGCCCTGCTCACCACCCAAGGCCGCGCACTCGGGTACGCGGTCCGCGGCTACGTCCAGGAACCCACAAAGGAGACCGTCCCCGTCCGGGAACTGTTCCCCCGCCGCATCTGCCTACGCGTGGCCAGCAAGAGCCACGTCGGCATGGTCCTGGGCGACCAGGCCTACGACAGGGGTGCCTGGGCGAACCGCATCGGCGAGTCCGAGCCCGGCGTCGGCTACCTGTTCGGCGAAGGCATCCGCGAACCCCTCCGCATCCGCGCCGCCTGGGTCCCCGACAACGCCATCAAAGCCCTGGAGCAGTTCGTCACCACCACCCCCGACCCGGCCCGACCGTCGGCGCCGGTGCTGCCCTTCCGACCCGACACCGACCAGCACGCCGCCGGAGGTGCCGCATGATCAACCCGGAGACCACAGCCGAGCCGATCGACCAGGACCAGCTCACCCGCGCCCAGAAAGCCATGCTCGCGCTGTCCAACGACGTCGCCACCCAGCTCGCCGAAGATCACGGCGTCTGTGTCCGGCCGCTGGCGATGCGCCGGATCGACCAGAGCAGCGGCCGCGTCGACGTCGTCCCCGTGCCGTGCGGCTCGACGCGGGATGACCAGTGCCGCCCGTGTGCGGACAAGGCCCGTCGGCTGCGGATGGTGCAGTGCCGGGAGGGCTGGCACCTCGAGGACGAACCGATCAGCAAGCCCGCGGACCCGACCGGCGCCCAGAACGACCTCATGGCCACCCGGGCCGACCTGCACGCTGCCTACACCGACGCCCGCACCACCGGCGACGAGGAAGCCTGCGACGAGATCCGCGAGACCGTCATCGAGATCGACCAGGAGTTACGCGCTCTCGGTGTCCGGGGGCGGCTCGCCCCGCTCGATCCCGGGCCGCAGACCGTGCGCCGCTCGACCCGGCGTCGGCAGGACGCGCCGAACCTGCCCCGCCGGCCGGTGGAGGACCGCACCGTGGGGCGCGTGTTCGGCGGGAAGTACCGGCCCTCGACCTTCCTCACGCTCACCCTCGACACCTACGGGCGAGTGGACAAGCACGGCGCCGCGATCGATCCGGACTCGTACGACTACCGGCGCGCGGCCCGGGACGCGATCCACTTCCCGAAGCTGCTGGACCGGTTCTGGCAGAACGCCCGCCGCTGTGTCGGCTGGGACGTGCAGTACTTTGGCACCGTCGAACCGCAGAAGCGCGGGGCGCCGCACTTCCACGCCGCCATCCGCGGCACGATCCCCCGCTCGGAGCTGCGGGCGATCACGGCGGCGACGTATCACCAGGTGTGGTGGCCGCCCCACGACGAGATCGTCTACAGCGGCGATGTGCTGCCGCGGTGGGACAACCGCCACAAGGCGTTCGTCGACCCGGAGACTCGCGCGCCGCTGCTGACGTGGGACGAGGCCACCGACCCCGACACCCTGACCACGCCCGCGCACACGGTGGTGTTCGGGCCACAGGTCCACGTCAAGGGCATCCTCGGCGGCACCGAAGAAGCCGGACGACATATCGGCTACCTGACCAAATACCTCACCAAGTCCGTCGGACAGGCCGCCGGCCTCAACGACACCGCCACCACCCGCCAACGCGAGCACGCCCGCCGCCTGGCCGCCGAACTGGCCGTCACGCCGTGCTCGCCCCGGTGCCCGATCTGGCTGCTCTACGGGATCGAACCCAAGGGCGTCCGACCCGGCACGGTGCCCGGGCATTGCAAGGGCAAAGCACACAAGCCCGAACACCTCGGCATCGCCGGCCGCCGCGTCCTGGTCTCCCGCAAGTGGTCCAACAAGTCCCTGAGCGACCACCGGGCCGAGCGGACAGCGTTCGTTCGGCAACTCCTCGGCCGGGCCGGGGTCAAGCCTGCCTACGCCGTCGACGACGGCCCGTTCACCTGGGAAACCACCGCACCCGGGGACACCGACGTGCCGCCCCGCACGGTGTTGCTGCTGCACGCGATCAACCAACGCTCCCGATGGCGCGCCGACTACGACGCCGCCGTCCTTGCCACCAGCGACGCGCCACCCGACGACCGTTCGGCAACCGAGGGAGCAGCGGCATGATGCAGAAGATCGACCGCGACGAACTGCTCAGCGTTCGCCAGGTTCTCGAACTGCTCGGTGGAGTCTCGCGGGACACGTTCTACGAGTGGCGGGAGAAGAAGGCCGCGCCGCCCTGTTTCCGGCTCCCGAACGGCCACCTCCGAGTTCGGAGGGGTGATCTGCTCGACTGGTTGGAGGGTCTGCGTGAGCATGGGCGGGCCGCATGACGGCTACCTACCGGGTCAACATCTGGGCTGTCGTCAGGCATGCAGGTCGACGTCGCTACGGGGTCCGGTGGAAGACCGACAATCGTGAACACTCGGAGTGGTACGCCACCAAGCGTCTCGCCGAGTCGTTCCGCTCGGACCTCCTGCGGGCTCAGCGGGCCGGAGAGGCGTTCGAGATCGCCAGTGGTCTCCCGGTGTCGCTGGCCCGGCAGCGCAACTCCCGCACTCTGCTGGAGGTCGCGACGGCATACGTGGACTGGCTGTGGACGAGCGACGCCCCGCCCAACACCCGTAAGGGCGCCGTCACGAATCTCGCCGCCGCCGTCCCGCTGTTCGTTCGGCAACTCGACCACGTCCCGGATCGTGAAGTTGCGCAACGTCTGTTGTCGACCCGGCTGCTCCCCGTCCCGCAACGACGGATCGAGCTATCCCCTGCGGATCGGGCCGTTGCGACCTGGCTTGCCCGAGCGTCCCGACCGATCAACGAACTGGCTGACGAGATCGCCGCATCGGAGCTGTTGCTCGGGCTCGGAAAATCGGTCACCGGCCGCTCCGTGACCACGGCGACGTGGGACAAGCGCCGGGCCGTCCTGCACCGGGCCGTGGAGTTCGCCCGCGCCTCAGGCTGGACCGACACGAACCCGCTCACCGGCCGTCGACACCTCGCCCGACACACCGGCCCGCAGGTCGTGGACCCGCGCGTCGTGGTCAACCCGGCCCAGGCCCGGCAGCTCCTCGCGGCCGTCACCTACGTGCAGGGCCGACGCCGGCGCGATCGGAACCGTGGCGCCCGCCTGCACGCGTTCTTCGCCTGCCTCTACTACGGCGGCCTGCGCCCCGGCGAGGCACAGAACCTCCGGACGACCGACCTCGACCTCCCGCCCGACGGCTGGGGTCGGCTCTTGCTCGTCGGATCGCGCACCGAGGTCAGTGCCTCCTACTACGCCCCGCCCGGTGCCCGGCACCAGGACCGCCCGCTGAAACGCCGAAGCGCCGAGGAGGTCCGCCCGGTCCCGATCCCGCCGGACCTTGTGACGATCCTCCGTGACCACATCGCGGAGTTCCCACCGGCGCCGGACGGCCGCCTGTTCGTGGCCACCGAGAGCGGCGGGAGCATCCCGTGGTCGGTGTACTCCCGGATCTGGGCCGACGCCCGGGCCATCGGTCTGAGCCCCGTGCAGGAGGCGTCCCCGCTCGCACGCCGCCCCTACGACCTGCGACACGCCGCGCTGTCCAGCTGGCTCGCCGCCGGGGTCCCGCCCACCGAGGTCGCCGCCCGGGCGGGCAACTCGGTCAAGGTGCTGCTCACGGTCTACGCCAAGTGTCTCGCCGATCAGCAGGACACCTACAACGACCGGATCTCGGGGCTGCTCGACTCATGATCTCCCAGCATCCACAGTGGAGGCGAGCGCCCGTGATCGTTCCGTACATGTCCCGTGGACACTGCCGCACGACCCCGTACCGCCCCGCACCCCCACAGACGACAAGACGGCGCCGTCCCCGCGTTTCAGCAGTTCACGACGCCGTCCCGGCCGGTCGTGTGGGTCAGGCCGTGGCGTTCTCCTGGGCCCGCAGGTCCTTGCGCAGGATCTTGCCCGAGGCCGACTTCGGGATCTGCTCGATGAACTCGACCACGCGCACCTTCTTGTGCGGTGCGACCCGCTCGGTCACGAAGGCCATGACCTCGTCCTCGGTCAGGTCCTGGCCCGCGGCCTGCTTGACCACGAACGCCTTCGGGACCTCCTCGCCGTCGGCGTCGCGCACCCCGATCACCGCGACGTCGGCGACCTTGTCGTGGGTGAGCAGCAGCGCCTCCAGCTCGGCCGGCGGCACCTGGTAGCCCTTGTACTTGATCAGTTCCTTGACCCGGTCGACGATCGAGTAGACGCCCTCGTCGTCGACGACGGCGATGTCCCCGGTGTGCAGGTAGCCCTCGGCGTCCTTGGTGGCGTCGGTGGCGTCGGAGTTGTTCAGGTACCCGACCATGATGTTCGGGCCCCTCATCCACAGCTCGCCGCGCTCACCGACGCCGACCTCCCGGCCGGTCTCCGGGTCGACCAGCTTGCACTCGATGTTGGGCAGCGCGAAGCCGGACGAGTTGAGGTCGAGGTCGCCGCGGTCGTCGGGCATGCAGTGGCTGACCGGGGACGACTCGGTCATCCCGTAGCCCTGCAGCACGGTGCAGTTCAGCCGCTTCGCCACGGCCCGGCCGAGCTCGCCGTCCAGCGGGGCGGCACCGGAGAAGATGACGTCGATGCAGGACAGGTCGTACTGGTCGACGATCGGGTGCTTGGCCAGCGCCACCGCGACCGGCGGGGCGATGTAGAGCCGGTCGACCCGCAGGTCCTGGGTGATCGTCAGGAACTGCTCGAGGTCGAACTTCGGCATCGTGACGACGGTGGCGCGCTGGTGCAGGCCCTGGTTCATCATCACGGTCATGCCGTAGATGTGGAAGAACGGCAGGAACGCCATGATCTTCGTCTCGGACGTCACGTCGCCCATCGGCGCGATCTGGCAGAGGTTCGCGACGAGGTTGCGGTGGGTGAGGACCACACCCTTGGCCAGGCCGGTGGTCCCCGACGAGTAGGGCAGCACCGCGGTGTCGGTCGCCGTCGTCGTGCGCTCGGGGGCGGGCGCACCGGAGGCGACGAGGTCGGCGAGCGAGTCGTGGCCCTCGGTCCGGTCGATGGTCAGCACCACGTCCTCGGACAGCCCCGCCTCCTTCGCGCCGGGCACGGCACGGTCCAGGAACGGCGAGACGGTGATGAGCATCTTCGCGCCGGAGTCGGTGAGCTGGTGGGCCAGCTCGCCCGCCGTGTACATCGAGTTCGCGCTGGTCACGATGCCGTTGGCGCGCAGGATGCCGTGGAACAGCGCCGCCCACTGCGGCAGGTTCGGTGCGAACAGGGCGACGACGTCACCCTTGCCGATCCCGCGTGCGGCCAGCCCACCGGCGATCTTCTCGATCAGGCCGTGGAGTTCGGCGTAGGTCAGCTGGTCACCGGTCGTCCCGTCCACGAGCGCGGGCGCGTCCGCGCGGTCGCCGAACCCGTCGGCGAACAGGAACTCGGTCAGCGAGACGTCGGGGATGTCGACGTCGGGGTACGGGCTGCGCATCGACAAGGCGTCGCTCCTTCGCGAGGGGCCATCGGGGGGCGGGGCGGCGGGGACCACCCGCGGTGTCGCCGTCATGCTATGCCCACCCCGACGGGCGGCGCCCGCCCACGGGGGGAGAAGTTACTCGCGGGTCACGAGAAGAGGTGCTCGAACGCCTGCAGGTTCGCCGTGGACTCGCCGTGCGAGGTCCGCCAGGCGTGCTCGCGGCGGATCGAGGAGGCGAACCCGAGCTCGAGGAAGGTGTTGAAGTCGCCGTCGGCGGCCTGGAGCACCTGCCCGAGCAGCCGGTCGATCTCGTCGGCGGTGATCGCGTGCAGCGGCACCCGCCCGACCAGGTGGATGTCGCCGACGCGGTCCAGGCAGTAGTGCACGCCGTAGAGCTTGGCGTTGCGCAGCAGCATGAACCGGTAGACGCCCTCGAGGTTCTCGTCGGGCTTGCGGCAGACGAAGGCCTGCACGCCCATCGTCTGCTCGCGCACGAGCAGCCAGGTCTGGGTCTGCAGCCGGGCCTCCCCCGGCAGCGTCACCAGCCACTGGCCCGGCCCGCGGTGCACGTGCTCGACCCCGGCGTCACGGAGCGCGCCGCCGACGACGGTGTCCAGGCTCTCCGGATCAGTGCCGTGCTCGCTCATGTCCTCACCCCTGCACCCGGGCGCGGAACTCGGCCCGGGCCTCGTCGTAGGCGCCCAGCAGGGCGTCGGTGCTGCGGTCCCAGGAGAAGTGGTGGGCGTGCGTCGCGGCGACCGCGGCCATCCGCTCGCGGCGGTCCGGGTCCAGCGCCAGCTCCCCGAGCGCGTCGGCCCAGTCGGAGATGTCGTGCCCGGTCACCAGCAGCCCGGACCGGCCCTCCGCGACCGCGACCGGCAGCCCACCCACCCGGGTCGCGACGACCGGCGTCCCGCAGGCCTGCGCCTCCAGCGCGACCAGGCCGAACGACTCGTTGTGGCTGGGGACTGCGACGACGTCGGCCGCCCGGTAGACCGTCACCAGCTCGTCGCCGCCGCGCGGCGGCAGGAACCGGACGACGTCGGTGATCCCGAGCTCGGCGGCCAGCTCCTGCAGCGACGTCGGTTCGGCCAGCCCGGACCCGGACGGGCCACCCGCGACCAGCACCACCAGCCGGTCACGCAGCGACGGTGCCCGGGTGAGCAGCTCGGCGGCGGCGCGCAGCAGCACGTCCGGGGCCTTGAGCCGCTGGATCCGCCCGACGAACGCCAGCACGACCGAGTCGGGCCGCAGGCCCAGCGTGGCGCGTGCGGCCGCCCGGTCGCCCGGCCGGAACCGGTCGGTGTCGACCCCGGGCGGGATCGTGACGGTGCGGCGCGGGTCCGCGTCGTAGAGGTCGATCAGCTGCTTCGACTCGATCTCGGTGTTCGCGACGAGCCGGTCCGCCTCGGCGACGACCTGGTCCTCGCCGATCACCCGTACCCGCGGTTCCGGGGTGTCCCCTGCAGCGAGCGCGGCGTTCTTGACCCGGGCCAGGGTGTGCGCGGTGTGCACCAGCGGCACCCCCCAGCGGTCCCGGGCCAGCCACCCGACCTGGCCGGAGAGCCAGTAGTGCGAGTGGACGACGTCGTACCAGCCGGGGTCGTGCCGGGCCTCCGCCCGCAGGACACCGGCGGTGAACGCGCACAGCTGGCTGGGCAGGTCGTGCTTGCCGAGGCCCTCGAACGGGCCGGCCGCCACGAACCGCACGGTCGCCCCCGGTGCGAGCTCCACCGAGGGGGGCTGGTCCGACGACGTGGCGCGGGTGAAGATCTCGACCTCGACGCCGCGGCGGGCCATCCTGATCGCGGTCTGGGCGACGTAGACGTTCATGCCGCCGGCGTCGCCGGTGCCGGGCTGCTCGGTGGGGGACGTGTGCACGGAGAGCACTGCGACCCGGCGCGGCAGCCCGATCGAGCCGTCGGATGTCACGGGATCATCCTGGCACGCCGCTCGGCGGCCAGTGCGGCCACCAGCGCCCGCAGCGGGTCCGCCGCGTGCCAGGCACCGTCGGTGCCCGGCCAGGCCGCGACGGTGACGGACCCGCCGCCGTCGAGGTCGACGACCAGCTCGTCGTGCACCTGCAGCGCGCCCTGCGGGGGTGCGGCACCGACCGCACGGCAGGCCAGCACCACCTCCGGAAGTGTGGTCCACATCACGGTCCGGCCGCCGCCGCGGACCGTTCCGGTGACCCGGTCGGACGCGAGCGGGAGGTCGAGGAGCTCGGCGACGGTGTCCGGGTCGTCCCCGCCCGGGACGGCGGGGGTGTCGCCGAGCGCGGGCAGCACCCACGGCGCGTCGAGGACGACGGCGTGGTCGGCCGGCGCGACCGCACCGGTCAGCACCCGGACGTGCCCGGGCGGGTCCAGGTCGTCGAGGCTCAGCACCCCGCCGGTGCAGGCGGCGGCGAGCGCGGTGTGCGCGGCTCCGGCGACGTCCCCGGTCACCGGGCGGTCCGGGTCGGCGAGCCGGTCGAGCAGTTCCACGGCCTCGTCCGGCCCGCTCAGCTCGATCCCCGCGCGCACCCCGATCGCGGCGAGCACGGTCTCGTCGACACCGGCCAGGTCCGGGACCGGGTCGTACAGCCCGGCCAGCGACGACGCCGACCGCAGCCGCCAGGTCGACGGCAGCCGGCCGCCGATGCGCACATTCCGCCCGAGCCACCACGCGGTGTAGCCGGTGAGCATCGCGGCCCGGGTCTCCCGGTCCGCCGCCAGCAGGGCCAGCGCCTCCGGCCACCGGTCGTCGTCGACGAGGTCGAGGTCGCGGACGGCCGGGCTCTCGTCGAGCGTGTCGAGACCGCTCTCGTAGACGTCACCGTCGTGCAGCACCCGGGGGTCGAACGCCACGACGGTGAACCGGTCCAGCACCCCGGCCGCGACCAGGGCGTCGGTCCCGGCATCGCGCCACTCGGCACCCAGGACCCCGACCGGCGCGTCCGGGTCGAGGAGCCCGCGCACGGCCGCGGTGGGCAGGACGAGCTCGTCGGCCCGGGCCGGCCTGCCCTCCTCGTCGGTGAGGGCGAGTGCCCCGAAGCGGTTGTCCGGTGCCGCCGAGGGGGCGTCGAGCAGCGCCAGCACGGCGCGGGCCAGCGGGACGGTGTCCAGCCCGGCCTCGGCGTCGTCGACGGACCGGGCGACGGCCTCGTGCAGCGCGGGCTCGGCGAGCAGCGTCCCGGCGTCGGCCTCGGCGGCACCGAGCCGGCGCAGCAGCGGGTGCACCGCGTCCGGGTGCGCGAAGCGCAGCTCCGGGACCAGCGGGGCGTCCTCGCCGGCGACGAGCACCGACGCCGGCCCCGGGACCAGGCGCCCGTCGGCGAGCGGGACGGGCAGCGCACCGAGCTCGGCGGCCAGCCCCGGGACGGTGTCGACGGCCGGGGCCAGCGCGGCGTAGACCTGCCGCCACCAGGACGGGTCGGCGTCGACGCCGGTGAGCCGCTCGGCGAGGTCGGCCGGGCCGACCCGGCCGACGTCCAGCCCGGGCGGTGGGACGACCCCGGACGCGACGAGCCGCTCGAAGGCCGGGTCGGCCGCGGCGAGCAGCCCGGGGAGCCCGGCCGTGCCGTCGGGGCCGTGGGTGTCACCGGCCGCGCCGCCGAGGTCGAGCCACTCGGCGCGGTCCGGGGCGAGGTCCGCACCGCCGGTGCCCGCGGGCAGCCAGGCGGTGCGGGCGAGCTCGGCGCCGATCGCCTCGCGCAGCCACCCGTCCAGCGGGGACCGCGGGAACGCCGGCTCCGGGACCAGCGCCGTGCGGTGCTCCGGCGCGACCGCCCGGACCAGCTCGGCGTAGGCCCGGGCGGCCGCGGTGACCAGCTCGGCGGTGGCCGGGTCGTCGGGCCGGATCCGCCGCCGGTCGGGGTCGAGCGGGAACGGCGCGATCAGCCGGGCCGGCAGCGACAGCTGCTCGGCGCTCGGGGTCGGGGCGTGCAGCACCTCCCCGGCGTCGGCGGCGAACGGGGCCGGACGGTCGTTCTCGTGAGGGAGCGCCCAGCGGACCCCCGCGCCGCCCGCCACGAGCCACGCGGTGTCGTCGATCCGGACCCGGCCGCCGCCGAGGTCGGTGCGGGTGATCACGTCCGCCCCGGCGGTGACCCGTTCCAGCCCGGGCAGGGCGAGCAGCAGGTCGCCACAGCTGCGCGCGAGCTCGTCGAGCAGGGCGTGCGGGTCGGCGGAGTCCGGGCGCAGCCGCACCTCGGTCGCGTATCCGGCGGGCGGTGGTTCCTCCTCGACCGGCCAGACCAGCCGCAGCACCGGTACCCGCGGGTCCCGGGCCAGCTCCTCGGCCGCCGCGCCGCCCAGCGCGGCCACCTCGGCGGCCGTCCGGGACGCGGAGAACGCGACCGCACCCGCGGCCGTCACCAGGCGGGGTTCGGAGCTGACGGCCGGCACGGCCGCGAAGCCGACGCCGAACCGCCCCGTCGCACCGGCGGCGTCCCGCTTCGCCGAGGCCCGCAGCGCGGCCAGGGCGGCGACCCCGGCGGCGTCCAGCGGCGCCCCGGTGTTCGCGATCCGCAGCTCGCCGTCGTGCACGCGGGCGTGCACCCGGCCGGGCACCCCTGCGGCGACGGCGGCGTCGGCCGCGTTCTGCAGCAGCTCGACGACCCAGGTGCC
The DNA here is from genome assembly GCF_900115005.1 of Pseudonocardia ammonioxydans. Taxonomy (GTDB): domain Bacteria; phylum Actinomycetota; class Actinomycetes; order Mycobacteriales; family Pseudonocardiaceae; genus Pseudonocardia; species Pseudonocardia ammonioxydans. Next base: position 206,734 of record NZ_FOUY01000001.1, read on the forward strand.
GGCGTAGCCGCCGCCGCGCAGGTCGTCCTCGGTGTTGACGTCCTCCCGGAACCGGGTCGGCGACGACGACCACGCCGCGAGCACGCCCTCGCGCAGCGCCGCGGTGCCGAAGGGGTCGGGGGTGCTCAGGACCCCGCGCCGACCGGCTCGAGGTCCACGCCGTCGTCGTAGACCAGGGCGGAGACGTACACCGGGGATCCGGACGGCTCGCCCACCGACGAGTGCGCGCCGCAGCCGAACCCGACCGCGACGACCTGGCCGTCCGCCGGGGCCGAGCCGTTGGCACACACCCCGAACGCACCGCGCAGCGCGCCGGCCAGCGGCACCAGGAACCCGCAGGTCCCGCAGGACGCCGGCGCGGAGCGGGCGAGGTCGGCGGCGGGCCCGCGCTCGCCGTGCTGCCAGCGCTCGGCGGCGGCGCGACGACCCTCGGCGGAGAGCACGCGCTCGCGGCCCAGCCCGGCCTCGCGGGCGAGCTCGTCGACCGCCGGGTCGCCGGAGTCGAGGTAGCCGGGGACCAGGCGCGGGTCGTCGGCCGGGGTCGGCAGCAGGTCGCCCGGCTTGAAGTCGTCGGGCCGGACCCGCTGGTCCCACGGCACCCAGTCGGGCGCGACGAGCGCGGTCGCCCCGGGCAGCAGCACCGACTCCGAGACGGTGACCGGCGCGTCCTCGCCCGCGCTGGCCACCGTGATCGCCCAGCGCCAGCCGCGGTAGCCGGCCAGCTCGGCGGCGAACGAATGGGTGACCGAGCCGTCGTCCTCGGCGGTGGCGCCCAGGTACTCGCCCACGGCGGCGACGGCGGCGGACCCGCCCAGCTCGTCGGCGGCCTCGTCGGCCGCGGCCGAGCGTGCGGTCTCCACCGCGTCGAACAGCTGGGACGGTGCCGGGCGCGGCTCGGGCGCAGCGGGCCCCTCGGTGGAGGCCGTCTCCTCACCAGCAGTCACCTCACCAGTGTGCCACCCGGCCCCGGGCATCCTGGGCCGGTGCCCACCCGCGCCCGAGGCCGTCCCGTCGCACTGCTGCTCCTGCTCCCCGTCGTGCTGGCCGCCTGTGGCACCGCCGCACCGGCGTCCGGGACCGGTGACGTCCCCGTGGTCCGGCCGGAGGTGCTCGCCGAGCTGCCGCACGACCCGGCCGCGTTCAGCCAGGGCCTCGAGCTGCACGACGGCACCCTCTACGAGGGCACCGGCCGGGTCGGCGAGTCCGAGATCCGCGCCCTGGACCCGGTGACCGGGGCCGTCCGGGCGGCGACCCCGCTGCCGCCGTCGTACTTCGGGGAGGGGATCACGGTCCTCGACGACCGGATCTGGCAGCTGACGTGGAAGGACGGGGTGGCGATCGAGTGGGACCGGGCGACCCTGCGGCCGCGCCGCGAGGTCCCGGTCGACGGCGAGGGCTGGGGGCTCTGCCACACCGGCTCCGGGGACGGGAGCGCGCCGGGCCGGGTCGTGCGGTCCGACGGCACCGACCGGCTGTACTTCCACGAGCCGGCCGACCTGGCCGGGACCGGCTCGGTCGCGGTCACCCTGGACGGCGAGCCGCTGAGCGAGCTGAACGAGCTGGAGTGCGTCGGCGGCCGGGTGTGGGCGAACGTGTGGCAGACCGACCGGATCGTGCGGATCGACCCGGCGACCGGGGTGGTCGACCTCGTCGTCGACGCCGCGGGGCTGCTGGACCCGGCCCGGCGATCGGGTGCCGACGTGCTGAACGGCATCGCGCACGTCACCGGCGACGAGTACCTGCTGACCGGGAAGCTGTGGCCCGCGACCTACCGGGTACGGCTGCCCGGGGCCTGACCGGGTTCCGGCGCTGCCCGCTCCCCTCGGTTGTGTCGGTCGGCTGTGCCGGTTGCCCTCGGCCCTGCCGGTTGCCCTCGGAACTGTCGGTCCCGCTCGGCACAATGAACCCGTGGCAGGCAACCCGTTCCGGCGCCGCCGGACCCGCGCGGCCGGGCCGTCGCACCGCGGCGACCCCACCGGGCGGTCCCGGCCGACCCCTCCGGGCGCACGGACCACTCCGATCGCCTCGGACGCGACGCTGCGCCGCGAGCGGCCCGTGAGCGGGGAGGAACCCGCCCCGGACCGGGCCGGGCGGACCGGGCAGGCAGGGCAGTCGGGGCAGGCTGGGCAGTCAGGGCAGGCAGGGCACACGGAGCAGCCGGAACAGCCGGGGCCGCGGAAGCTGACCGTCACCCGGGTGGCCGTGCACCGCACCCGGGAGCTGAGCGGGCGGGCGGTCGCGCTGTTCCGGCGGGCCGCCACGGCCGACGGTGCGGACCGCTCGGGGCTCACCGCGCTCACCTACGCCACGATGCTCACCTACGCGCTCGACGCCGCGGTGGCCGTCGCCCTGGCGAACACGCTGTTCTTCGCGGCCGCGACCGCGGAGTCGACGGCCAACGTCGCGCTCTACCTGGCGATCACCGTCGCCCCGTTCGCGCTGGTCGCGCCGGTCATCGGTCCGGCGCTGGACCGGCTGCAGCGGGGCAGGCGGATCGCGATGGCGGTGTCCTGTGCCGGGCGCAGCGCCCTGGCCGTGGTCCTGGTGTTCCAGCTCGACACCTGGCTGCTGTACCCGGCGGCGCTCGGGATCATGGTGCTGAGCAAGTCGTTCCTGGTGCTCAAGGCCGCGGTGACCCCGCGGGTGCTGCCGTCGTCGATCACCCTGGCGACCACGAACTCCCGGCTGACGACGTTCGGCATGGCCGCGGGAGGGGTCGCCGGTGCGGTGGCCGCGGGTGCCGCGTGGACCTTCGGCTCCGCCGGCGCCCTGTACTGGACGGCGGCGCTCGGCCTCGTGGGCGCGGTGCTGTGCCTGCGCATCCCGCGGTGGGTCGAGTCCACGACCGGCGAGGTCCCGGCTGCGGTACCGGCGGCGCGCCGCGGGTCGGCCCGGCCGAAGGTCCCCGCCACCCGGTCGGTGCTGGTCGCGTTGTGGGGCACCAGCGCGGTCCGCGTGCTGACCGGTTTCCTGACGCTGTTCGTCGCGTTCGTGGTGAAGTCGGGCACCGAGCACGCCCCGGACGGCGACCCGGCCCGCCAGGTGATCGTGATCGGCCTGGTCGGCGCCGCGGCCGGGGCGGGGCTGTTCCTCGGCAACGCCGTCGGCGCCCGCAGCCGGTTCGGCTCGGTCGAACCGGTGGTGCTGACGGCCGCGGGGGCCGCCCTGCTGGCCGCGGCCGGTGCGGCGCTGCTGCCCGGCGTCCCGGCCGCCGTGGTCGCGGCGCTGGTGGCGTCCACGGCGAGCGCCCTGGCGAAGGTGTGCCTGGACGCGGTGGTCCAGCGGGACCTGCCCGAGCACGCCCGGGCGTCGGCGTTCGGGCGCTCGGAGACGGTGCTGCAGCTGGCCTGGGTGCTGGGCGGCGCGATCGGCGTGCTGGCGCCGCACGACACGTTCCGCACCGGGTTCGTGATCGTCGCCGGTGTGGTCGCGGTGTTCGGTGCGCAGGCGGGGGCGATCCGGCGGGGCGCGACGCTGGTCCCGGGCCTCGGGCCCCGCGCCGCACCGCCCGCGCCGGCGCCCACGGCGCGCTGACCCGGCCGGCGGGGTCCGTAGGCTGGCGGTGTGATCACCTGCCGCCGACGGTCCGCCCGGGCGCTCGCCGGGTTGCTCGCCGTGGCCGCCGTCCTGCTCACTGGGTGCTCGAGCGCCCCACCGACGGTCACCTTCGAGATCGCCGGGAACGCGCTGACCGCTGCCCCGACGCAGTTCTGCGACAACGCGATGGAGGACTGCACCGACGACCCGAACGCGCGGGTCACGGCCGCGGTCGCGCCGGGCACCCCGATCCGGATCGCGGTGCCCGAGGAGGTGTCGTCCGGCCCCTGGCAGGTGGCCTACGCGTTCACCCGCGGCGACGACCCGGAACCGGTCCAGCAGCGCAGCGAGATCGCCACGGCGGACTCGCGCACCGAGTTCACGCTGAACCTGCCCGAGCCGACGGATCAGCTGGTCACCGCCCAGGTGCAGCTCTTCGGCCCGGCCCCGGCGATCGACCCGCAGACCCAGCAGCTGCAGTTCCCGGTCCGCGCGACCTGGGTGCTGGTCGGCGAGCAGCCGCAACCCTGACTCACGGGACGGCCGGGGCCCCCAGCAGCAGCCGGGCCAGTGCCGCGTCGGAGTCGGCGAGGGCGTCGCGGTCCCAGGTCGACGCGGTGACCAGCAGCTCGTCGGCCCCGGTGCGCTCCACCAGGTCGTCGAGTCCCTCGGCGACGGTGTCCGGGTCGCCGGCGATGGTGCGGGCGCGGGCCGCCGCCACGATCTCGCGCTGACGGCGGGTCAGGGCCCGGTCCGGGTCCGGTGGTTCCAGCGGCGGGAACGCACCGGTCGTCCGGGCCGCGGCCAGTGCCCAGGCCTCGGACAGCGCCAGGTCGGGGTGGCCCACCAGGACGTCGGCGGACACCAGCAGCCGCGCGGCGTCCCCGGCGCGGGCGCGGTAGCGGTCGAGGGCGGCCCGGTCGTCGAGCACCGGCCCGCCGACCACGGCCGGCAGCCCCAGCTCCCCGGCCAGGTCCAGGCCCGCACCGGTGGCCAGCAGGAACAGCGGGATCGGCCGGTCGGGGCGGGGCCGGGCGGTGACCGGCGCGGTGCCCTCGAGATGGGAGCGCAGCTCGTCGATCGCGGCCCGGAACGCCGCGTCGTCCGACGCGCCTGCCCGCAGGGCCCGGCGGACCGGTGCGGTGAAGCCCGGCGTCCGCCCGATCCCCAGGTCGATGCGCCCCGGATGGAGCGCGTCGAGCATCGCGGCCTGCTCGGCGACGACCAGCGGCTGGTGGTTGGGCAGCATCACGCCGCCGGAGCCGACCCGGATGGTGCCGGTCGCCGCCGCGACCGACGCCATCAGCACCGGCGGGCTGCCGGAGGCGATCCCGGGCACGGCGTGGTGCTCGGCCACCCAGAACCGGTGGTAGCCGAGCCGTTCCGCCCGCCGGGCCCGGTCGACGGTGTGCCGCAGCGCGGCCGAGTCCGGTTCCCCGGCCCGGGTCCGCGAGCGGTCCAGCAACGACAGGCGCACGACCGGGTCAACGCCCGGCCGGGCCCGGGCATTTCGGGCGGGTCAGCCGTCGAGGTCCCGGGCGACGGCGCGCACCACGTCGGCGGCCAGCTTGCACGTCTTCCGGTCGGGGTAGCGTCCGTGCCGCAACGCCGGCTGGACCTTGTTGTCCAGCAGCCGCATCATGTCCTCGATCAGGCCGTGCAGTTCCTCGGCGGGGCGCCGGGTGTTCTCCACCGCGGACGCCTGCTTCTCGACCACGCGCACGGACAGTGCCTGGGGGCCCCGACGGCCCTCGGCCATGCCGAACTCGACGCGCTGACCGGACTTGAGCGCCTCCACGCCGGACGGCAGGGCCGCCTTGCGCACGTAGACGTCCTCACCGCCGTCCTGGGAGAGGAAGCCGAAGCCCTTCTCCGCGTCGTACCACTTCACCCTGCCGGTGGGCACCGTGCTCCTCGATTCCTGCGCTGCTTCTGCTGCTGTGCTGCTGCGACTGGCTCGTCGTTCCGACCATCCGTGCACGACAAACATCCGTGCACGACAAACGCGCCCGGAGAGCCGGAGGCCCCGGACGCGTCGTCGCCATGGTACCGCGTGACAGCGGTCGCGGTCAGGCGTTCCGGACGGCGTCGTCGAGGCCGAGCAGCCCGAGCGAACGCTCCCGCATCTCGATCTTGCGGACCTTGCCGGTGACCGTCATCGGGAACTCCTCGACCGTCAGCACGTAGCGAGGGATCTTGTAGTGCGCGAGCTTGCCGGTGGCGAACTCGCGCAGCGACTCCGCGGTCAGCTCCGCGGCACCCTCGCGCAGGATGACCCAGGCGCACAGCTCCTCGCCGTAGCGGGGGTCCGGGACGCCGATGACCTGGGCGTCGAGGACGTCCGGGTGGGTGTAGAGGAACTCCTCGATCTCGCGCGGGTACACGTTCTCGCCGCCGCGGATCACCATGTCCTTGATCCGGCCGGTGATGTTGACGTAGCCCTCGTCGTCCATGACGGCGAGGTCGCCGGTGTGCATCCAGCGGGCCCGGTCGATCACCTCGGCGGTCTTGTCCGGCTGGTTCCAGTAGCCGAGCATCACCGAGTAGCCGCGGGTGCAGAACTCACCGGGCTCGCCGCGCGGGACCGTCCTGCCGGTCTCCGGGTCGACGACCTTGATCTCCAGGTGCGGGTGCACCCGGCCGACCGTGGAGACCCGCAGGTCCAGCGAGTCGTCCACCCGGGTCTGGGTGGAGACCGGAGAGGTCTCGGTCATGCCGTAGCAGATCGTCACCTCGGCCATGCCCATCCGCTCGACGACCTGCTTCATCACCTCGACCGGGCACGGCGACCCGGCCATGATCCCGGTACGCAGGCTGGACAGGTCGTAGGACTCGAACTCCGGGTCGTTGAGCTCGGCGATGAACATCGTCGGCACGCCGTACAGCGAGGTGCAGCGCTCCTGCTCGACGGCCTTCAGCGTCGCCTTCGGGTCGAAGCCCTGGGCCGGGATGACCATGGTGGCGCCGTTGGTGGTGCAGCCGAGGTTGCCCATGACCATGCCGAAGCAGTGGTAGAAGGGCACCGGGATGCAGACCCGGTCGTCGGCGGTGTACCCGCACAGCCGGCCGACGTAGTAGCCGTTGTTGAGGATGTTGTGGTGCGACAGCGTCGCGCCCTTGGGGAACCCGGTCGTCCCGGACGTGTACTGGATGTTGATCGGGTCGTCCGCGGTGAGCGAGGCCTGGATCCCGGCCACCCGGTCCGTCTCCGCCCCGCCCGCGGCCAGTGCGTCCCACTCCGCCGAGCCGATGATCACGACGCGCTGCAGGTCCGGGCAGTTCCCGCGGACCTCGCCGATCATCGCCTCGTAGTCCGAGGTCTTGAACGCACTCGCCGCGACCAGCGTCGAGATCCCGGCCTGCTTGAGCACGAACTCCAGCTCGTGGGTCCGGTAGGACGGGTTGATGTTGACCAGGACGACGCCGATCTTGGCGGTGGCGTACTGGACCAGGGTCCACTCGGCCATGTTCGGCGCCCAGATGCCGAGCCGGTCCCCGGTCTCCACACCGGCCGCGAGCAGGCCGCCGGCGAGCTTCTCGACGTCCTCGCGCAGCTGGGCGTAGGTCCAGCGGCGGCCGGTCGACACCTCGACCAGCGCGTCGTTGTCGCCGAACGCGGCAGCGGTGCGGTCGAAGTTGGCGCCGATCGTGTCGCCGAGCAGCGGGGTGTCCGAGGTCCCGGAGGCGTACGAAGGGACGACCGGGGTTCCGGCGGCGGGGGAGGTCACGACGTTGTTCTCCTCGACAGTGATCGTGCGATCGAGACCACATCCTCGCCCCGTCCGGCGCGTGCTGCCAACACCTCCGAAAGAAGAGGCGGCGGCAGGGTGAGTCAGCGACCCCGGCGGATCAGGACGAGCCCAGCCGCCGTCCGGCCCGCTTCCCGGACTCCGCCACCCGCGCCGCACCGCGGGCCGCGCCGCGCGCGGCGCGTTGCAGCGGTTTCGGCGACGGCTCCGGCCACGGCCCGACCGGGACCAGCACGCGTTCGGCCGGGGCGAAGCCGGCCGGATAGCCGGGCACCCGCCAGGTCCCCGCCGGGGCGTCCGGCGGCAGCCACTGCGGCCGCCACATCCCGATCGCCAGGTCCAGGTCCTCCAGGTACGGCCGCAACTCGTCGGTCAGCTCGGTCCGCAGGTGCTCGGCCCACAGCCGGACCCGCAGGTCGCGCACCGTGTCGCCGCTGGTGACCAGCGCGGTGTTCAGCTCGGTGTCGGTGCCGCGCATGGAGCGGGAGAAGAAGTTCGCCGAGCCGACGGCGGCGAAGACGTCGTCGACCAGCATCAGCTTGGTGTGCACCGTGAGGTCCTCGATCCGGTGCATGATCACGTTGCCGCGGTCGGCGGGCGCCAGCTTGTCGATCACGTCGCGCTGGACGTCGCCGGTGACCTTGCGCCGCAGCTTGTTGACCCCGGCCTCGACCGGGTCCTTGCGCCCCGAGCAGACCAGCACGATCCGCACCCCGCGGGCGGCGGCCTCGCGCAGCAGGCCGTAGAGCCGGAACGCGCGGCGCCCGCCGGGGACCTCGTAGAAGTACTGGTCCTCCAGGTAGATGTAGTGCCGCGCGGCGCGGATCGCGGCGGCGAGCGCGTGGAACACCTCCTGCACGCCGTAGCGGGGCAGCACCGTCCAGTGCCGCCGGTACAGCGTCCCGAAGTGGTCGATCTTCCACGGCCGCAGCGACCGCAGGACCTGCACCGCGGTGCCCGGCGCGGGCCGCGGCGGGGCGGGCGGGGCGGGCGCCAGTGCGGGCGGGAACGGCCCGGGGTTCATCTCCGCCCAGGTCACCGGCGTCACCATGAACCGGCGCGGCGGCAGCGTCACCGTCTCGGCCCAGCGCCCCCGGTAGAGCTCCCAGACCCGGGCCGCCGCCGGCCCCCGGAGCCGGACGGCGCCGTCGTGCCAGCCCCAGCGCTCGGTGCCGACCGAGAGCCGGTCGTGCGGCTCGGCGTCGTAGCGGTCCGAGGACAGGTCCAGGCCACCGACGAAGGCGGTCAGCTCGCCACCGACGTGGGCCAGCACCACCTTCTGGTGGTGGCAGCCGATCCCGGAGCCGGACCAGTCCAGCAGCACCCGGCCGTGCAGCGCCGGGCGGCGGCGCAGCTCGCGCACCGCGAACGCGTTCGCCCGGAAGGGGCCGATCGCCACGCCGGGCACCGACCCGGAGAACACCGCCGCGGTCAGCAGCACCCGCACGTCCACCCCGGACTCCGCCAGCCGGGCCAGCCGGTCGGCGAGGGACTCGTAGCCGTCGGTCCCGGGCTCGGCGCCGGTGAGGTCCATCCCCGGCTCCAGGTTCAGCCCGGTGATCAGGACGGTGTCGCCCGGACCGGCCCGGTCGAACAGCGCGCGCAGCTCGGCGAAGTACTCGACCCCGTCGACGATCGGGTGCCACTCGGTGTCGTCCCGGTACGTCGGGCACTGCGGGGTCCCCGGCACCAGGTACCGGGCGACGAGGTCGTCGAGATCGGCTCCGGACATGCCGGGACCGTAGCGGCCTGCCCGGCCCCGTCCGGTGCCGTGCCGCCTACAGACCGCCGGTCTGCAGCAACCGGTTCGGCGTCCCGCCGGTGCCCCCGCCGTCGATCCGTCCGCCGACCGCGTTGTCGATCAGCCACTTCTTCACCGTCCCCGACGGCTGGTCGCCACGGGCCTGCTTGTAGAGGGCCGCGACCCCGGCCGCGAACGGCGCCGCCATCGAGGTGCCGCTGTAGGAGGCGGTGCCGCCGCCGGGCACCGGCGAGACGATCCGGCTGCCGGGGGCGTAGAGCGACACGCACGACCCGGTCGAGGAGTTCGAGGCCCGCCGGTCCTCGATCGTGGAGTTCGCGACGACCAGCACCCCGCTGACCGCGCGCGGCAGTGCGGAGCAGTCGTCGCCGCCGGTGTTGCCCGCCGAGGACGCGGCGAACACCCCGCCGTCGATCATCCGCTGCACCGCCTGCTGCAGCATCGGCGAGTTCCCGTAGCTCCACGACATGACCGCGACCGACGGGCCCCGCTTGTGCTGCACCACCCAGTCGATGCCGGCGAGCAGCGACGACAGGGTGCCGGTGCCGTGGCAGTCCAGGACCTTCACCGAGCGGATGTTCGCCCCGGGCGCGACGCCGTGGTCCTTCGCCGCGGCGATCCCGGCGACGACCGTGCCGTGCCCGTCGCAGTCCTCGTCGCGGTCGTCGATCGTGTTCGCCACGAGCTCGGCCCGGCCGCCGAACTGCGGGTGCCGCGCGTCCACACCGGTGTCGAGCACGAACACGTCGACCCCGGAGCCGTCCGCGCTGTGCCGGTACTGCCCGTCGAGCGGCAGGTCCGGCTGGTCGATCCGGTCGAGGCCCCAGTTGCCCGGCGCCTGCTCGGCCTGCGCCCGGCCGGACGGTGCGTCCTGGTGGACGGCCTGCGGGTCGAGCGGCGTGATCGTCCGGTCCTCCTCGACCCCGACGACGCCGGGCCGCCCGCGCAGCTCGGCGGCCTGCGCGGGGTCCAGCGGGGCGGCGAACCCGTGCACCACGCTGTCGAACGTGGCGGTCGGCTCGGCACCCACGGCCTCGGCCGCGGCCCGGGTCTGGCCGGCCGACGCCGTCTGGACCAGGTATCCGGTGGGCGCCCCCGGCACGCTCTCCGCCGCGAGGGCGACGGGCGCGAGCGGGACACCGAGCCCCGTCACCAGCACGGCGGCGATGACCGACAGGGCGGCACGGGAACGCGACGGGTTCACGGAACGCGACGCTATGCGGCTGTGGCGAATGGTGCGAGAGACACGATGGTGGCTCGGGTGACTTCTGTGACCGATGGGGTGACAGTGTGTTTCCAGGCCTCACTTCATCCCGTGCACGGCCACCTCGGTCGCCTTCACCGCGAACCACATCGCGTGGCCCGGCTCGACACCCAGGTCGGCGACGGCGGCGGGGGTGACGTCCGCGGCGAGCCCGTCCACCCAGTCCGGGCCGCTCGCCGGCGCCGCGGCCCGCACCCGCACGGTGTCGCCGCGCGGTTCCAGCGCCGCCACCCGGACCCGGAACACGTTGCGCGGGCTGCCCTCGGGGCGTTCGGCGTGCACGGACACCGCCGACGGCGGAAACACCGCCACCGCGGCCTCGCCGGTCACCACCTCGACGGCGTGCCCGTGCAGCTCGACACCGTCGGCGGTCCGCAGGCCGGTGCCGTCCGCGGTCCCGGGCACCAGGTCCAGGCCGGCGATCCGGGCCGAGAACGGGCTGCGCGGCCGCGCGAGCACCTCGCGGGCCGGCCCCTGCTCCACGATCCGGCCCCGGTCGAGCACGACGACCCGGTCGGCGAGCACCAGCGCGTCGAGCGCGTCGTGGGTGACCAGCAGCGCCGTCTGCTTCGCGTCCGCGATCACCCGGCGCAGCAGGGTGCGCATCGCGGGGGTGGCGTCGACGTCCAGCGCGGCGAGCGGCTCGTCGAGCAGCAGCAACCCGGGCTCCGGGGCGAGCGCGCGGGCCAGCGCGACCCGCCGCTGCTGCCCGCCGGAGAGCTGGGCCGGGCGCCGGTCCGCGAGCTCCGCCGCGCCGACGGCGGCCAGCAGCCCGCGGGCCCGCTCCTCGGCCGCACCCCGCCCGGCGCCCTGCGCGCGCGGCCCGAAGGCCACGTTGGCCAGCGCGGACAGGTGCGGGAACAGCAACGCCTCCTGGGCGAGCAGGCCGATCCCGCGCCGGTGCGGGGGGACGAACGTGCCGTCGGCGGTGTCGAGCAGGGGCCGCCCGGCGACCCGCAGCCGCCCGTCGTCCGGGCGGAGCAGGCCGGACAGGATGCCGAGCAGGGTCGACTTGCCCGCGCCGTTCGGCCCGAGGACGGCGACGACCTCGCCCTCGGCGACCGAGAGATCCACGTCCAGCGCGAAACCGGCCCGCTCGAGGCGGGCGGTGAGCTCGACCCCGCTCACCCGCGGCCGTCCAGACCGCGGGGCCTGCCCACCACGATGACGACCAGCGAGACCACCACCAGCAGCAGCGACAGCGCGACGGCCCCGGCGACGTCGGTCTCCCCCTGCAGGTAGACCAGCAGCGGCAGGGTCCGGGTGGTGCCCTCGAGGCTGCCGGCGAACGCGATCGTCGCGCCGAACTCGCCCATGCAGCGGGCGAAGGCCAGCACCAGGCCGGACGCCAGCCCGGGCAGCACCAGCGGCAGCGTCACCCGGCGGAAGGCCAGCCCCGGGGACGCCCCGAGGGTCGCCGCCGTCGCCTCGTAGCGCTCCCCCGCCGTCCGCAGCGCACCCTCCAGGGACACGATCAGGAACGGCATCGCGACGAAGGTCTGGGCCAGGATCACCGCGACCGTCGTGAACGGGATGAAGATCCCGAACGCGGCGTCCAGACCGGAGCCGACCAGCCCGTTCGCACCGAGCAGGAACAGCAGGGAGAGCCCGCCGACGACCGGCGGCAACACCAGCGGCAGCAGCACGACCGAGCGGATCGCGCGCAGCGCGCCGGGCCACCGGTTGAGCCGCCCGCGGGCCAGTACGACGGCGAGCGGGCCGCCGAGCAGCAGGCAGAGCGTGGTCGACACGGCCGCGGTGAGCAGCGACAGGCGCAGCGCCGACAGCGCCGCGTCGCTGGTCAGCAGCTGCGGCATCGCCGCCCAGTCGGCCTCCCAGAGCAGGCCGGCCACGGGCAGCGCCACCAGCAGGAACCCGATCCCGGCCGGGACCCACATCCAGCCCGGCAGGCCGACCCCGGTGCCGTGCCGGTCGGCGACCCCCTCCCGGCGCGGCGGCCGGGCCGGGCTCGCCGACCGCGGCCCCGTCGTCCGGGCGGTCGTCACAGATGGCCGCCCGGCGTCTCGACCACGACGTTCGTCGACTTGATCACCGCCACGGCGAGCGCGCCGGGTTCGAGGCCGAGGTCGCGCACGGCCTCACTGCTCATCAGCGACACCACCCGGTGCGGGCCGCACTGCATCTCCACCTGCGCCATCACCGTGTCGGCGACGACCGAGGTGACCAGGCCGACCATCCGGTTGCGGGCCGAACGCTGGACCACGGAGGGATCGGGCGGGGCGGTGGCGTGCTCGCGGGCGAACTCGGCCAGCGAGGCCCCGTCGATGACCTTGCGGTTGGACGCGTCCGCCTGCACCGGCAGCGTCCCCGCATCCACCCACCGGCGGACGGTGTCGTCGCTGACGCCGAGCAGCCGCGCGGCCTCGGAGATCCTGAAGTGCGGCACGACCCGGATACTAGGGTCGCGCCTGCGGTCGGGCCACGCCGGATGTCACGCAGATCCACCGGCTCCCCCGGCCGTCCGCCCGCGCAGCCGTCCCGTGCCGCACCGGAGCGGGGTGTGGTCTGATCGTCGGCGTGGACTTCGCACCCAGTGCCGTGGCGACCGACTACACCGCGCGGATGCGCGCCTTCCTCGACGAGAAGGTCCTGCCCGCCGAGGCGGAGTACGACGCCTTCCGGGCCGAGCGGCGCGGCACCCCGCAGGAGTGGGACCTGCCGCCGGTGGTCGAGTCGCTGAAGAGCGAGGCCCGCGAACGCGGGCTGTGGAACCTGTTCCTGCCGGCGATCTCGGGCCTGTCGAACCTGGAGTACGCACCCGTCGCCGAGGTATCGGGCTGGTCGCCGGTGATCGGCCCCGAGGCGATCAACTGCCAGGCCCCGGACACCGGGAACATGGAGACGCTGCACCTGTTCGGCACCGACGAGCAGAAGCAGCAGTGGCTGGAGCCGCTGCTGGCCGGGGAGATCCGGTCGGCGTTCGCGATGACCGAGCCCGACGTGGCGTCCTCGGACGCGACCAACATCGAGACCCGGATCCGCCGCGACGGCGACGACTACGTCATCGACGGCCGCAAGTGGTGGATCTCCGGTGCCGCCGACGAGCGCTGCCGGATCTTCATCATCATGGGCAAGACCGATCCGGACGCCTCCCCCCACCGGCAGCAGTCGATGATCCTGGTCCCCCGCGACACGCCGGGGCTGGAGATCGTCCGGCACCTGCCGACGTTCGGCTACCAGGACCAGCACGGCCACTCCGAGCTGCGCCTGGACGGCGTGCGGGTGCCGGCGTCGAACCTGCTCGGCGAGGAGGGCGGCGGGTTCGCCATCGCTCAGGCCCGGCTCGGCCCGGGGCGCATCCACCACTGCATGCGGCTGATCGGGATGGCCGAGCGGGCGCTGTCGCTGATGGTGGAGCGCGCGCAGGCCCGGGTCGCGTTCGGGAAGCCGCTGGCCGAGCAGGGCGTCGTCCGCGAGCAGATCGCGCTGTCCCGGATGGAGATCGAGCAGGCCCGGCTGCTCACGCTCAAGACCGCCTGGCTGATCGACAACCACGGCGCCAGGGGCGCGGCCACCGAGATCGCGGCGATCAAGGTCGTCGTGCCGCGGATGGCGTGCACGGTGATCGACCGCGCGATGCAGGTGCACGGCGGCGGGGCGATGAGCGACGACTTCCCGCTGGCCTACTTCTACGCCTGGGCCCGCGCGCTGCGCTTCGCCGACGGCCCGGACGAGGTGCACATCCGCTCGGTCGCCCGCCAGGAGCTCAAGGCGCACCGGTAGCCGGTCCCAGCCGTCGGTCTCAGCCGTCGGTAGTCACCGCGTACCTGTCCTTTCGACTAGGTACACGGTGACTAGTTCCGCATCTGCGACGGCGTCGCCGGAGTGACCCCCGCGGGTGCGGATCATGCCGCTGAGCTGGGAGAATCCGTCGTGGCCGGGCGCGACGGAGAGGGTTAGCCTCGCGTCCATGACCACGGAGCTCGGCCTGCCGTCCCTGCGCGGCGGCCCGTCCCGGGACCCGGCCCGGCCCGGCGATCCGCGTCTGATCGACGGGTTCGGCCGGGTGGCGACGGACCTGCGGATCTCGCTCACCGACCGCTGCAACCTGCGCTGCACCTACTGCATGCCCGCCGAGGGCCTGGACTGGATGCCGCGCGAGGAGCAGCTCACCGACGACGAGCTGAACCGGCTGATCGCGATCGCCGTGCACGAGCTCGGTATCGAGGAGCTGCGCTTCACCGGTGGCGAGCCGATGCTGCGCAAGGGCCTGGAGAACGTGCTGTCCGCGGCCTCGGCGCTGCAGCCGCGCCCGGACATCTCGCTGACCACCAACGGCATCGGCCTCGCCCGGCGTGCGGAGGCCCTCGCCGCGGCCGGGGTGGACCGGCTCAACGTCTCGATGGACACCCTGCGCCCGGAGCGGTTCGCCGAGATCACCCGGCGGGACCGGCTGCAGGACGTGACCGACGGGATGGCCGCCGCACACGCCGCGGGCATGCGCCCGGTGAAGATCAACGCGGTGCTGCTGCGCGGGGTGAACGACGACGAGGCGGCCGACCTGCTCGCGTTCGCGCTCGAGCACGGCTACCAGCTGCGCTTCATCGAGCAGATGCCGCTCGACGCCCAGCACGGCTGGCGCCGCTCGGAGATGATCACCGCCGAGGAGATCCTGGACCGGCTCGAGCAGCGGTTCGTGCTGACCCCGTCCGACGAGGACCGCGGCGGGGCGCCGGCGGAGAAGTTCCTCGTCAACGGCGGGCCGGACGTCGTCGGGGTGATCGCCTCGGTGACGCGGCCGTTCTGCGGCTCCTGCGACCGGACGCGGCTCACCGCCGACGGCCAGGTCCGCACCTGCCTGTTCGCCACCGGCGAGACCGACCTGCGGGCGATGCTGCGCGGCGGCGCGTCCGACACCGAGATCGCCGACGTCTGGCGCGACGCCATGTGGGGCAAGAAGGCCGGCCACGGCATCGACGACCCCGGATTCCTGCAACCCGCGCGCCCGATGAGCGCGATCGGAGGATGAGCCTTCCCATGACGACCGGTGCCGTCGACACGGCCACCCGCACCCTGACCGTGCGTTACTTCGCCGCCGCCAAGGCCGCCGCGGGCACGGCGGAGGAGACCGTCGCGATCCCCGAGGGCGCGACCGTCGCCGACGCCGTCGCCGCGCTCGGTGCCGCGCACGGCGCCGAGCTGGGACGCGTGCTGGAGCGCTGCAGCTTCCTGCTCGACGAGGTCGCGGTGCGCGACCGCTCCGCCGCCCTCGGCGGGGCCGCCACGCTGGACGTGCTGCCGCCGTTCGCCGGGGGCTGAGCCTCCGGCTCCCGCCCGCTCCGGTCCCGTCTCGATCAGCACGATCTCGCCCCGGCCGGGGCCGGAAGCGTGCTGATCGACCGGGGTGCTTCCCTGCCCGAGCGCCACGGGGCGCACGAACGTGCATCTCACCCGCCGGCGCTCGTCGATCAACACGCAACTGCCCCGCAGAGGGCAGAAGCGTGCACCTCGACTGCCCCGCGCCCGTCGATCATCGCGCGACCGTCCTGCGCGGGGCGCTGACGTGCATCTCGACCGCCCCGCACCTGTCGATCAGCGCGTTCTCGCCCGACAGACGGCAGAAGGGCGCACCTCAGCCGCACCGCACTCGTCGATCAGCGCGTTCTCGCTCTGCCCGGGCGGCGGCGTGGCCGGGTGTGCCGGGCAGGTGCCCGGTGATCGACAGCCGAGGAGCTTCCGCGCGCCCCGCTCCAGGACGGGTGACCGTCGTGGGGCGGTCAACCGGCGATGTCGAGGACGCTCAGCGTGCCGTCGTTGAGGTTGCTGACGTAGGCCTGCTTGCCGTTCGGCAGCACCGCGACGCTGGTCGGGCCGTCCCCGACCGGGAGGGTCGCCGTCACCGTGTAGGTGTCGGCACTGATCACCGAGACGGTGTCGTCGGTGACGTTCGCGGTGTAGGCGAACCGGCCGTCCGGTGACCAGGCGATCGCCTGCGGGTTCACCCCGACGGGGACGGTCGCGACCACCGTGTCGGTCGTGGTGTCGGTGAACGAGACCGAGGCGGCGTCGTAGTTGACGTTGGCGACCAGCGGCCGGGACGGGTTGACCGCGACACTGTGCGGGCTCGTGCCGACCGGGACCTCGGCGACGACGCCGTCGTTCGCGGTGTCGAGCACGCTGATCAGGTTCGACTCGTGGTTCGCGGTGTAGAACCGGCTGCCGTCCGGGGAGATCGCCACCCAGTGCGGGTTCGGCGCCACCCGGATGTCCGCGGTGACCTCGTTCGTGGCCGTGTCGATCACCGAGACCGTGCCCGAGTCGTGGTTGGGCACGTAGACCTTGCTGCCGTCCGGGGTGACCGCCAGCGCGAACGGGCGGGTCTGCACCGGCACGGTCGCGACGACCGAGTTCGTGGTCGTGTCGAGGACCGCGACGGCGGCGATCGTGCGCGCCTCGTCGAACACGCTGACGTAGACGTGCCCGCCGTCCGGTGCGAAGGCCACGTACTGCGGCGGCCCGGCCGGCACGCGGATCGTGGCCGTGACCCGGTTGACCGAGGTGTCGATCACGGTGACGACGCCCGCGGCGCGGTTCGCCACGTAGGCGAGCCTGCCGTTCGGGGACACCGCGACGAACCCGGACGTCGCTCCGGCCGGCACGGCCTGGCCGAGGGTCGGAATCGGCACCGCGACGGCGACCCCCTCCTCGGCGGGCGGCTCGACCGCGCTGGGCTGGGCGATGCCGTCCCCGACGAGGAGGCCGTACCCGCCGGTGACCAGGTAGACCGCACCGGCGCCGAGCGCCAGCACCGCGACGACCGCGATGGCGAGCAGCCGGCTGCGGCCACGGCGGCCGTCGCCCCGCGGCGGCGGTGGGGGCGGGCCGGCCACCGTCGGTCGTTCCGGTGGCGGAGTGCCCGGCCCCTCGGACGACGGCGGTGCGGCCGCCGACGACGACGCCGCGCGGGCCCTGGCCGCGTCGGCCCCGCCCACCGCGTCGTGCGCGCCGGCGGCGGTACCGGCGGCGAGGGTCTCCCCCGCACCCGCTCCCCGGCCGGACGGCAGGAACCCCGAGCGCCGGGACCTGCCCCCCGGAGCGCCGGGGCCGCCGGTCGGTGCGGACGCTCCGTCGCCCCCGGACACCCGGTCCGGTGCGCCGGTCCGACCGGTCGTTCCCGACGGCTCGGCGCCGGATCCGTGCGTCGGCCACCCGGTGGCCCCCCGCGCCCCCGCGGAGCGGGCCGAGGCGCCGGGTGCCTGCCCGGCACCCGGCGATCCGGTGTCGCTTCCTCGCGCCCCCGGATCCGGCACGGGCCATCCGGTGGACTCCTGCGACCCCGCGGCCGGTGCCGCGGACCGCGCCGTGGCGCCGGGCGGTGCCGACCCGGCTGCGCCCACCGCGCCCGCGGCACCGGCCGCGGGCGGCCGCGGCATCCCGGCGGACTCGGCCCCGGGCGGGCGCGGGAGCCCGGCCGGGGCCTGCGCCGACGACCCCTCCGGCCCGCCGGGTGGGCGGGGCAGACCGCTCGCCGCGGCGGCCGGGCGGACCGCGGAGCCCGCAGAGCCGGCAGAGCCCGTAGAGCCCGTAGAGCCCGACAGTGCCGCCGCCCCGGCGGCCCCCGCCGCGGGGTCCGCCGACCTGTCACCCGGGATCGCGGGCCCCGGAGCCCCGGGCTCCCGTGGTCCGGCACCCGACAGCGATGAGCCGGCGGAGCTCGCCGGACGGGGCAGCGCTCCGGGGGCGGCCGGCGCGGACGGGGTCGTGGCACGCGGCCCCTCGGACGAGGCGGTCCCCGGCGTCGCCGACCCCGGCGGTCCGGCACCGGCCGGCCCGGGCGGTGAGGCCGCCCCCGACCGCCCCGCACCCGGAGCCCCGGCCTCCGACGGTCCCGTCCCCACCGCCCCGGACCCGGCCGCGCCGGATCTCGTTGCGTCGGATCCCGGTGTCCTGGACCTGCTCGCGCCGGGCCGTGCGGACCCGGCGCCCGCGACCCCCACGGCGTGCCCGTTCGCCGACGGCGCTCCGGCCGCGCCCTCCTCCCCCGCGCCCGCCCGGGCCAGCTCCGCGGCCCCCAGCGCGACCGCGTACTTCGGGTGGGTGTCGATCACGATCGGCCGCCCGAGCGCCTCGGAGAGCATCCGGGCGACCAGCGGGATCCGTGACGAGCCGCCGACCAGCAGCACCGCGCTGAGGTCCGCCGGCTCCACCCGGGCCGACTGCAGGGTGCGGGTGAGCGCACCGATCGTCGACTCGATCTGGGCCCGGATCATGTCCTCGAACTCGTCCAGGGTGAGCCGGACGTCGAAGTGCCGCTGCGGCAGGAACACCGGGATCGTCGTCTCGGTGTCGACCGACAGGGCCTCCTTGGCCAGCACGCAGTCCTGGCGCAGCCGCGCCATCGCCACCGACGTCTGCGTGTCGCCGAGATCGAGCTCGGTCAGCGCACCGCCCGCCTGGAAGTTGACGAACGACAGGATCGCCTCGTCGAAGTCCACCCCGCCGAGCCGTTCGATGCCCTCCGGCGTCCCGAGGATCTCGATGCCGTCGTGGTGGTTGCGCAGCACCGTGGCGTCGAATGTGCCGCCACCCAGGTCGTAGACGGCGACGGTGTCGCCCTCGCCGAGGCTGCGCGACGCGGCGTAGTGGGCGGCGGCCGCCTCGGGTTCGGTGACCGCGCGCTGCACCGTCGTGCTGCCGGTGGGCAGCCCGGCGGCCTCCGGCACCTCGTCGAAGAGCTCGCGCCGGTACGGCCCCCAGTTGGCGGGGTGGGTGAGCACCAGACGGTCGGGCCCCCGGCCCTCGGTGTCGCCGACCCGGGCGACGACGTCGCCGAGCACGGCACCGAGCAGCGTCGACACCCCGAACGCCGCGCCGCCGAGGATCACCGGGGTGGGGTCGCCGAGGCGGCGCTTGAACTCGCGGGAGACCCGGTCGGGGTGGCTGACCGCCCGGCGGACGGCGGCGTCGCCGGTGACCAGCTCGCCGTCGGCCCGCGCGTAGACGGCGGCCGGGGACACGACGCTCCGGTCGCCCAGGGTGAACATCTCCACCCGGGACGCGTGCGCGACCGCGGCGGCGACGAACGTCGTTCCGAGATCGACTCCCAGGCTGTAGCCCACCGACCCACCTCCCGGTGCGGGACGCGCGCCGCCCGCCGGGACCTGCCCCGGCCGGAACGACACGCCGACGACTTGGCACTCGCCACAGCCGTCGTGTCGTTACATCCCACGCCCCCGACCCGGGCACAAGGGTGCCGTCCCTACCACCGGGTGGGGCCCACCCGCTTCCGTGCCGCCGCGCGCGGCGGCACGCTCGACCGATGACGGTCGATCCCGCATGCCGGGACGGGGACGCCGTGCCCCCGCCGGGGCCCGGTCGCGTGACCGGATGGTCGCAGTGGTCCCAGCGGCGCGGGCTGGAACGCCGTCTGCACGACGGTGCGGCGCTACGGGTCTCGGCGCTCGCGCTGCGGCTGGGCCTCGTCCGCTGCCGGCTCCCCGAGGACGACGTGGAGCTGCACGCGGCCGTCGACGGGATGCAGGACGAGCTGCACGCCGTGCTCCAGGAACTGCGTGGGATCGCGGCCGCGCTCTACCCGCCGCTGCTCGACGAGGCCGGGCTCGGGCCGGCGCTGCGTGAGGAGGCCGACCGCCGCGGGGTCGGCGTCACCCTCGACGTGCCGGACAACCGGTTCGGGGCGACCGCCGAGGGCGCCGCCTACTTCGCCGTCGCGGCGAGCCTGGCCGCCCGCCCGGCCGGGCGGATCACCGTCGCCGCCCACCGGGACGGCGCCGACCTGCTGCTCCGGGTGCACGGCGTTCCCCGGGCGCACGCGGCGCACTTCCGCGAGGGTGCCGAGCCGCTGGGCGGGAGCGTCGGTGTCGGCGGGGGCGACCCGGTGACGATCACGGCGAGGTTCCCGTGCGGGTAGCGCTGGCCGAGGACGGCGCCCTGTTCCGGGAGGGTCTGCAGATGCTGCTGCGTGCCGCGGGGCACGAGGTCGTCGGCTGCGCGGCGGGCGGCGACGAGCTGGTCGCGATGCTGACCGGGGTGCACGCCGACGTCGCGGTCCTCGACATCCGGATGCCCCCGGAGCCCGACGGCGGCCTGGTCACCGCCGAGCGGCTGCGGGCCCTGTACCCGTCGATGGGCCTGCTGTTCCTGTCGCACTACGCGGAGTCGCACTACCTGATGCGGATCCTCGACATCGGGACCGACGCGATCGGCTACCGGCTCAAGGAGAAGGTCGGCAGCGTCGAGGTCCTGACCGACACGCTCGACCGGATCCACGACGGCGAGATCGTGATCGAGCCGGTGCTGGCCAAGCGGCTGGTCGAGCGCCCGCGCGGCGACCGCCGCAACGCGCTCGGCGTGCTCACCGAACGCGAGCTCGACGTGCTGCGGGTGATGGCCGAGGGCAGGTCGAACACCGGCATCGCGGCCCAGCTCTACGTGACGCCCAAGGCCGTCGAGAAGCACATCGCGAACATCTTCGGCAAGCTCGGGCTGACCACCGAGACCACCCAGCAGCACCGGCGGGTGCTCGCGGTGCTGACCTACCTCCGCTCGCAGGACGCCGGCTGACCGGTACCGGCCGGGGCCGGGTCGCCGTACCGTTGCGCTGCTCGGATCCGGGGCGGGTGGTGGAGATGGGTCGAGCCGGGAGGACCGGAGCCGCCCTGGCGGCGCGTGTCGTGCGCCCGCTGACCGTCACGGCCGGGGTGCTGGCGGTGTTCGTGCTGGTCGTCGGCGTCGTCGGTGCGCGGGCCTGGGCCGGGCCGGTCGCCGTGCTGTTCCCGTTCGCGGCCGCCGCGGTGGCCGCGCTCGCGACCGCGGCGGCGCTGCCGCGGCTGGACCGCTGGGCGCGCCGGCTGGACCCGCACCGCACCGGGACGCCGTACTCGGCACTGGCCCGGGCCACCGCCCGGATCCGGGCCGGGACCCTGCCGGCGGCGCTGCCCGGCCTGGCCGAGGCGATCGCCGAGGGCACCGGGGCACACCGCGCCGTGGTGTGGCTGGCGGTCGAGGACCGGCTCGTCGCGACCGCCGTCCACCCGCCGGGCGCGGTCCGGGGCGACGGTGCCGGTCGGGGCGGGACCGACGACGGCGAGCTCTCCGTCCCCGGGATGGCCGTGCTCCTCGCCCGCCCGGACACCGACCACGTCGTCCCCGTGCTGGACGGCGAGCAGCTGCGTGCCGCGCTGGCGATCGGGAAGGCCGGGGCCGCCGTCACCGAGGACGACCGCCGCCTGCTGCGCGACCTCGCGCACGGCGCCGGTGCGCTGCTGCGCGAGGTGCAGCACGGCGTCGAGCTGGAACGGCGGGTCCGGCGCGCGGACGAGCTGGCCGACGAGCTGCAGCGGTCCCGGGAGCGGCTGGGCCGGGCCCGCGACGTCGAGCGCCGCCGCCTGGTCGGGGAGCTGTCGCACGCGACCGCCGGCCGGCTGGTCACGCTGCGGGACGGGCTCCGCGGCGCCCGCGACGCGCTGGCCGCCGGGACCCCGCCCGAGGAGGTCCGTGCCGGGCTGGCCCACACCCGGACCGCGCTGGAGGAGCTGCTGGAACGGTTCCGCTCGATCGCCCGCGGGGTCTACCCGTCGGTGCTGCGCGACCAGGGCCCGGCCGCGGCGTTGGAGGAGCTGGTCGCCGACCTGCCCCGCCCGGTGCGCCTGGAGTCGGCGGTGGACCGGCGGCTCGCCTGGGAGATCGAGTCGGGCATCTACTACCTGGCCGCGGCGGCGGCGCAGCACCTGGCCGCCCGGCCCGCTGGCCCGGAGCTGCTGGTCCGGCTGGCCCTCGGCGGTGGACGACTGTCGGTCCGGGTCGAGGACCCCGCGCCCGGGGCCGACGCCGCGACGCTCGGCGACGCCCTGGCGATCGACGTCGAACGGCTGCACGCGCTCGGCGGCACGGTCGACCTCGGCACCGACGACGGCGCGGTCGTCGTGCACGGCAGGCTGCCGGAGCGTCTCGAGCCGCTGGTCGATCCGGCCGGCACCGTGTCCGCGGCCGGATCCGGGCCGTGACCGCTCCGCCGGCCCCCGTCCCCGGCACCGAGCCGATGGCCCGGGCCCTGCTCGACCACGCGTGCAGCGCGCTGGGGCTGCTGCTCGCGGTCGTCCTGCTGTACGCGGGCGGCCGGTCGTGGTCGCTGCGCCTGGCCGCGGTCGCCGCGACGGCCACGGCGGCGGCGTTCGACCTGCAGGTCGCGGCGTTGCTCGACGCGGCGGCCGGGCCGCTCCCGCGGCTGCTGCTCACCGCCGTGGCCTGCGCCGCCGCCGTCGCGGCGATGCTGCTGTTCCCCTCGCCCGGGCCCGGCCGGTGGGGCGGGGCGGCCGCCGCGACGGCTGCCGCGGCAGCCGTCCTCGGGGTCGCCGGCACCGCCGTGGCCGGGGCGGCGACCGGCTGCGTGGTGTTCTTCGGGTTCCTGCTGCCGACGACCGGGCTGGTCGCGTTGCGGGCCCGGCTGCGCGCCGGGGCGGACTCCGCGTCGCGGGCCCGGGTCCGGCTGCTGCTGTGCGCGTCGGCGGCGACGCTGGTGATCGCGGTGGTGCTGATGCTGGTCACCGCGCTGCTGGTCGCGCTCGACCGCCCGGGCCTGACCCTCGAACCGGGCGGGCCGCCGGTCGCGCTGCTGTTCTGGTTCGCCCGGGTGGCCGCGACGGCGCTCGGGGCGGCGGCGCTGCTGGCGTCGGGATCCGGCCCCCGGGTGCGGACGGCGCAGCACGTGTTCGGCCGGGCCCTGGCCGTCACGCTGGTGGCGGCCGTCGCCGGCGGGACCCTCGCGGCGCTGGTCGCGGTGCTGAGCGCCGCCGGCGCGGGCCCGGTGGGCGCCGTCGCGCTGGCCGGGCTGCCGGTGGCCGTGGCGTTCCGCCCGCTGTACCTGTGGACCGAGGCGTTCGCCGACCGGTTGCTGCACGGGACCCGCCCGACCCCGTACAGCGTGCTGGCCGGGGTGACCGCGCTGTCGCACGCTCCGGCGAGTGACGCACCGGACCTGGACCGGGTGGCCGAGGGCGTCGGCCGGGGTCTGGGCGCCACCACGTGCCGGCTGACCGTGTACCGGACCGGGCTGCGCGACCGCACCTACACCTGGTCGGACCCGCAGGCCGGCCGGGCCGCGGACGGCGACGCGCTCGTGCGGGTGCCCGTCCGGCAGGGCGAGGAGGAGCTGGGCGAGATCGCGGTGGACCGGGAGGCGGCGCAGGGCCTGCGGGGCGACTGGCGGAACCTGCTGCCCGACATCGCCGACAGCCTGGGCGTGGTGCTGCACGCGAACCGCTCGGCCATCGAGCTGGAGCGTCAGCTGCGGGCCGCGCTGGCGCACGGCGAGCGGATCGCGGCGGCCCGGCGGGACGCGGTCGCCCGGATGGACGCCGAGCGCCGCCGCGTCGAGCGGGACCTGCACGACGGCGCCCAGCACCACCTGGTGAGCCTCGGGCTGAGCCTCGGCCTGGTCGAGCACCTGGTCTCGGCCGGGGAGCACGAGCAGGCCCGGGACCGGCTGGACACGCTGCTGGCGCAGGTCGACGGCGCCGAGGCGGTGCTGGCCGAGACCGTCGGCGGGGTCTCCTCGGCGGTGCTGGCCGGGCAGGGCCTCGTCGCGGTCCTGCAGGACACCCTGGCCGGCTCCGAGCCGCCGGTGACGATCGAGCACGACGGCGTGCCCCCGGACCGGCGCTACCCCGACGAGATCGCCGACACCGCGTACTTCTGCTGCCTGGAGGCCGTGAACAACGCCCGCAAGCACGCCGCAGGCGCCCCGGTGACGGTCCGTATCGCCGAGCGGGACGCCACGCTGACGATGACGGTCCGCGACGAGGGCCCCGGCTTCGTCCCGGACCCGGGACCGGGCACGCCCCCGGCACGGGGCCGGGGCCTGCGCAACCTCACGGTGCGCCTGGTCGCCGTCGGCGGGACGGTCGCGGTGCGCTCCGCCCCCGGTGCGGGGACGACGGTGCTGTGGTCGCTGCCGCTGCCCTCGGGCGACGTCGGCGCCACGGCGGCGACCGCGGCCGTGGCCGTGGCCGTGGCGGCCGGCGACACCGCGCTCGGGAGCACGGCCGGCGCGCAGACAGCCAGCGGGCAAACGGCCGGCGGGCAAACGGCCGGCGCTCGAACAGCCGACCGGCAGGCAGCCGACCGGCAGGCAGCCGACCGGCAGGCAGCCGACGGGCAGGCGACCGGCGAGCAGGCAGCCGATGGGCAGGCAGTGGACGGCACGACCGTCGGACTCCCGGCCGTCACACCCGCCGGCGCCGGCGACCGGACCGCCCCGGACCCGGGCGGGCCCCGCCGGCCCGCGCCGGGCGGGGTCCGCGAGCAGGTCCGCGAGCTGCTGGGTACCGGTGCCGAGGTCTACGCCGGCACCCCGCACTCCGCGGCGCTCGCCGGTGCCGCCGCGACCCTCGACCGGGTCCCGCCGGCGGCCGGGCACGACGGCGTGCTCGCGGCCCGGTCCGCGCTGGCGGCGCTGGAGGAGGTGCTGCGGACCGCGCAGCCGTCACCTCCCGGGGCGGAGCCGCTGCGCTACCGGGTCGAACGGGTGCGGGCCGAGGCGTACGAGCTGGTCGAGGCCGAGCTCGTGGCGGCGCTGCACGGTCCCGGCGGGGCGCTGGCCGGTGACCTGCGCGAGTCCGCCGAACGGCTGCTCGGCGGGTGCGGGGCCGATCCGGCGGCCCGGCTCGGGCTCCCGCCCGGCGCGGCGCCCGGCGAGGTGCACCGGGCCGCCGGGCACGAGCTGGCGCGGTGGCAGCGCCTCGCCGGGAACCCCGCGTCGACCGGGGCCGTGCGGGCCGCGGCGGCGGTGCTGGTCCGGACCTGCGAGCGGCTGCTCGCCGGCTGATCCGCCCGGCCGGAATGACCGGACTGCTCGGGCTGATCAGGCTGCGGCGAACGCGTCGTCGAGGACGTCCGCGCCGTAGAGGTCCTCGACCCAGTGCGGCTGGTAGATCGTGTCCAGGTAGCGCTCGCCCAGGTCGGGGGCCAGCGCGACACAGGTCATCCCGGGCGTGCCGTGCTCGGCCAGCCAGGCGGCCGCCCCGCTGACCACGGTGCCGGTGGAGCCGCCGAACAGGAAACCGGTGCGGGCCAACCGGTGGCAGGTCCGGACGGTGTCGGCCTCCTCGACCAGCACGACGTCGTCGACGACGGACTCGTCGAGCTGGGGCGGCCGGTCGCCGCTGCCCAGGCCGGGGATCATCCGCCGCGCCGCCGGGCCGCCGAAGGTCACCGAGCCGACGCTGTCGACGGCGACGATGCGGACGTGCGGGGCGTTCTCCCGGAAGTACCGGGCGACACCCATCAGCGTGCCGCAGGTGCCGGCACCGACGAAGACCACGTCGACGTCCGGGAACTCGGCCGCGATCGCCGGCCCGGTGGTCGCGTGGTGGGCCTTCCAGGCGTTCGGGTTCTCGTACTGGTTCAGCCACACGAAGCGCTCGTCGGACTCGCACAGCTCGCGGACGTGGTTCTTGCGGGCGCCGAGCAGGCCCAGCTCCGGGTCCGGCTCGGTGATCACGTGCACCTCGGTGCCCAGCGACTCCATCAGCCGGCGGGTCGCCAGGTTGCAGCGGGCGTCGGTGACGCACACGAACCGGTAGCCCCGGTTCGCGGCGATCATGCTGAGCGCCACGCCCAGGTTCCCGGAGGAGGACTCGACCAGGAACGACCCCGGCCGCAGGATGCCGTCCCGCTCGGCGGCCTCGACCATCGCCGTGGCTGCCTTGAGCTTGACCGAACCGGCGAAGTTGAAGCCCTCGCACTTGAGGTACAGCGCGTGCCCGAGGGTCGGGAACAGGTCGACGTACAGGTCGTCCTGGTTGAACTGCTGGGGACCGGTGATGACCGACATCGGGACCGCCTCCTCGCTCGTTGCGACTGCCGTCAACGGTCGCGGCCGGCGGCCTCCCGCTCGATCGTGTCCGCACCCGCTCCCGCGGAGGCCGCCCCCGTCCCCGGGTGGGGTCAACCCCCGGGTGGCCACACGACCCGGCCGTGGGGTCCGCCCGGCTCCCCGCGGGCGCCCGGCGGCGGATGCTCGACGGGCACCGGCAGCCCGCCGGCAGCGCACACCGGCGAACACCGGCGAGGAGCGTCATGGCCGCACCGACCGTTCACCGATCACCCGTCGTCAGAACTGGCTATCGCGCCCCGGACGGCCCCGGTACGGCGTTGACCGGTGCGGACACCGGTGCCAGCCTTCGCGCCTGCGTCGACGACCGGGAGGTGCCGGCCGGGGTCCTCCCGTCCCCCGGAGGAGGCCAGGTGCCGCTGCACGCCGGACCCTCCGCCCCGGGTGGCCCGGCGGTGTCCGAACTCGTGCTGGTCGACCGGGAGCAGGCCCAGGGCCGGCGGGTCCGCCGGGACGAGCGCCTGGACCACCTGTTCGAGCAGCGCTGCGACTGGGTGCGCCGCTACGGCCGCCCGGACCGGCTCGCCGTCGACTCCCCCGAGCTGTCCCTGACCTACGACGAGCTCGACTCCCGCGCCAACCGGCTGGCCCGCTACCTGCGGCTGCGCGGGATCCGCGCCGGGGACCGGGTCGCGCTGCTGATCGACGTGCCGGCGCACGCCTACGTCGCGATGCTGGCCGTGCTCAAGGTCGGTGCCACCTACGTCGCGCTGGACGTCACCGCCCCCACCGGGCGGCTGGTCTACATCGTGGAGGACGCCCGGGTCCGGACCGTGCTCGCGCTGTCGCACCTGCAGCAGCGGGTCGACCGGATCGACCTGCTGGCCGCGACCGGCGCCGAACTGGTGCACCTCGACGTGGTCGCTCCCCTGGTCGACGAGCTCGACGGCCGCCGGCTGATCGACGCCGAGCGGGGCGTGGGCGACAACCCGCTGGCCTACATCAGCTACGCCTCGGTCTCCGGCCGCCCCGAGGGCGTCGCGATCGACCACCCGAGCATCTGCAACTTCGTCAAGGTCGCGGCCGAGACCTACGGCATCCGGCCCGAGGACCGGGTCTACCAGGGGATGGCGCTCGCGTTCGACTTCGCCGTCGAGGAGATCTGGGTGCCGTGGGTCAGCGGCGCCACCCTCGTGCCGCGCCCGCCCGGGCCGGGTCTGCTGGGCCCGGCGCTGGGCGGGTTCCTCGCGGCGCACCGGGTCACCGCGCTCTGCACCGTGCCGCACGTGCTCGACACTCTCGACGCCGACCTGCCCGGCCTGCGCTTCCTGCTGGTCTGCGGCAAGGACGGCCGCCCGGAGGCGCTGCGTCGCTGGTGCCGCCCGGGCAGGCGGTTCCTCAACGTCTACGGCCCGACCGAGGCGACCGTGACCGCGACCTGGTCGCAGGTCCGGCCGGTCGGCCCGGTCACGATCGGGATCCCGCTGCCGACCTACAGCACCGTCGTGCTCGACGTGTCCGACCCGTACCGGGCGCTGCCGCACGGGCACACCGGCGAGATCGGGATCGCCGGGATCGGGCTGGCCTGCGGCTACCTCAACCACGACGACCTCACCGAGCAGGTCTTCATCCGCGACTTCCTCGGCATCCCCGGCAACCCCTCGGGCCGGATCTACCGGACCGGGGACCTGGGCCGGGTGAACACCGACGGCGAGCTCGAGTACCTGGGCCGGGTCGACGGCCGGGACCGCGAGCAGCAGCGGTACGGGCCCGGCACCGCCCTGGCCCCGGCACCGGCGGCCGCACCGGCCGCGCCGGTCACCGCACCGGCGGTCGCTACGGCCACTGCGGGCGCTGCAAGCACTGTGAGCACTGCGGGGCACGCGCTCCCCACCGGCCCGGCCGCGGCGCTGGCCGAGGTGCTGGCCGACGTCCTCGGCGCACCGGCCGCGCCGGACCAGCACTTCTTCGACGACCTCGGCGCCGACTCGATGAGCATGGCCCGGTTCTGCGCCGCGGCGCGCAAGCGCGCGGACCTGCCCCCGGTGTCGATGAAGGACGTCTACCGGTACCCGACGCTGCGGGCGCTGGCGGCGGCGCTCGCCGACGACGGGTCCAGCCCGGCCGAGCGGAGCCTGCTCGAGGCACTGGCGCAGGTGCTGGACACCGAGGTCGGGCCGGACCAGCACTTCTTCGACGACCTCGGCGCCGACTCGATGAGCATGGCCCGGTTCTGCGCGGCGCTGCGCAAGCGGGTGGACCTGCCCCCGGTGTCGATCAAGGACGTCTACCGGTACAGCACCGTCCGCGCGCTCGCGACCGGGCTCGGGGTGGCCGGCGGCGCGACGACCGGCGGTCGGGCGGGCGAGGCCGGGCCGGGCGCGGCCGGGGGGAACGGGGCGCCGCTGCCGGACGCGGTCGTCCCCGTCCCGCTGTCGGAACCGGTCGGCACCCCACGGCACGCGCTGTGCGGCGCCCTGCAGGCGCTCACCTTCCTGCTGTACTCGGCGCTGCCGATGCTCGTGCTCTACCGGGGCCTGGAATGGGCGCTGGCCGGGGCCGGTCTGCTCGAGCTCTACCTGCGGGCGGTCGCCGTCGCCGGGGGCGGCTTCCTCGCGCTGTGCCTGCTGCCGATCGCCCTCAAGTGGATCATCATCGGCCGTTGGCGGCCGCAGCAGATCCGCGTCTGGAGCCTGGCCTACCTGCGGTTCTGGATGGCGCGGGCGCTGGTGCGGGCGAACCCGCTGGCGCTGTTCGCCGGGTCCCCGCTGTTCGTGCTCTACCTGCGGGCGCTCGGCGCACGGGTGGGCCGCGGCGTCACCGTGCTGACCCGGCACGTACCGGTGTGCACCGACCTGATCACGATCGGGGACGGCACGATCGTGCGCAAGGACGCGTTCCTGTCCGGCTACCGGGTGCACGACGGCGTCCTCCAGACGGGGCCGGTCACCCTCGGCCGCGACGTGTACGTCGGCGAGAAGACCGTGCTCGACATCGGGACCTCGATCGGCGACGGCGGCGAGCTCGGGCACACGTCGTCGTTGCACGCCGGTCAGTCGGTCCCCGCGGGTGCCCGCAGGCACGGCTCACCGGCGCAGCCGACCGACACCGGGTACCGCGTCGTCGCGCCGGCGGCCTGTCCGCCGCTGCGGCGGGCGGTGTTCGCCACGGTGCAGCTGGTCAACCTGGTCGCGATCGCAGGCCCGCTCGGCCTCGGGGCGGCGTTCCTGCTGCTCACGCACGTCCCGCAGCTGGCCGCGCTGGTCGACACCGGCGTGCCGGCGTTCACCGACGCCGCGTTCTACGGCGAGGTGCTGACCGCCTCGGCGGTGCTGTTCGCCGCCGGGACCGTGCTCGGCCTGCTGGGGACCGGCACCGTGGGGCGGCTGCTGCGGCCGCTGGTGCGCACCGACCGGGTGTACCGGCTCTACGGCACGGCCTACTGGGCACACCGGGTGATCGCCCGCACGACGAACCGGAAGACCCTGACCGAGCTGTTCGGGGACTCCTCGTTCATCGTCGACTACCTGCGGTGGGTCGGTTACCGGCTCACCCCGGTCGTGCAGACCGGGTCGAACTTCGGGATGGCGGTCCGCCACGAGAACCCGTACGTGTGCTCGGTCGGCCACGGGACGGTCGTCGCGGACGGGCTGTCGATGCTCAGCGCCGACTACTCCGCCTCGTCGTTCCGGGTGTCGCCGGTGTCGATCGGCGCCGGGAACTTTCTCGGCAACAACATCGCCTACCCGGCGCAGGGGCGGACCGGGGACGACTGCCTGCTGGCGACCAAGGTGCTGGTCCCGATCGACGGGCCGGTCCGCTCCGGCGTGGGGCTGCTCGGCTCGCCCAGCTTCGAGATCCCCCGCTCGGTGGAGCGCGACACCGGGCTGGAGCTGCCGCCGGACGAGCTGCGCCGCCGGCTGGCCGGCAAGGACCTGCACAACGCGGCCAGCATCGGGCTGCGGCTGCTGACCCGCTGGCTGCACCTCGTCGGCACGCTGCTGCTGACGACCGGGGCGTGGGAGCTCTCCCGCACCGTCGGCGTCTGGGCGTTCCTGCCGCTGCCCGCCGCGACGCTGCTGTTCACGGTCACCTTCTACGTGCTCGTCGAGCGGGCCACCGAACACCTGCAGATCGTCGCCCCGGACGGCTGCTCGATCTACGACCGCGCGTTCTGGCAGCACGAGCGCGCCTGGAAGGTCCCGTCCGAGTCCTACTTCCCGCTGTTCGACGGCACCCCGTTCAAGTCCGTGCTGTGGCGCCTGCTGGGCGTCCGGATCGGCCGGCGGGTGTTCGACGACGGCTGCTTCCTCACCGAGCGGTCGTTCACCGCCATCGGCGACGACTGCACGCTCAACGCCGGGAGCATCGTCCAGTGCCACTCGCAGGAGGACGGCGCGTTCAAGTCCGACCGCACGGTGCTCGGGGCCGGCGTGACGCTCGGGGTCGCCGCGTTCGTGCACTACGGCGTGCACGTCGGCGACGGCGCGGTGCTCGCCGCCGACTCCTTCCTCATGAAGGGCGAGCAGGTGCCCGCCGGGGCCTGCTGGGGCGGCAACCCGGCCGGCGAGATCCACGCCGACCGGTACGCCCCCGCCGCCGTCGCCCCGGCGGCACCACCCGTCGTTCCCGCCCTGCCGGCCGCATGACGGTCCGGCCCACCGTTCCCACCTTCTGTGAAGAGGACCCGCCGATGAAGCCGCAGCAGACCCGACCGCCCCGACCGGCGACCGGCCGGCCCACGCCCCCGACCCCGTCGGTCACCCGGATCCCGCGCTGGTCCACCGAGCCCGTCGGCGGGACCGCCGTGCAGGACACCGCCGTGTACGACACCGTGCTGCCACCCGGCGTGCTCACGGGCCTGGACGGTGTCGAGGCCGGGGCGGCGCTGCTGGCCGCGCACGCCCGGGTGCTCGCCGCGCTCTGCGGCGAGCCGGTGATCGTCACCGGGTTCCGGCCCCGGGCCGGCGCGGCCCCGGAGGCCCGCCGGCTCGACACCGGCGTCGCGACCTGGCGCGAGCTCGTGACCGCGGCCGGGCGCCCGGGCGCCGACGGGGCCGGGTTCGAGACCGTGCTCGACCCGGCCGGTGACGGCGGCGCCCCGGCCGGTGACGTCGTGCTGACCGTCGGGCTCGTCCAGCCGGCCGGGGCCGATGCCGGGTCCGCCACCGGGGGCGCGGTGCTGCGGCTGCGGCACCGCACCGACGTCGTCGACGCCGGTTGCGCCGCCCGGATCGCCGGGTACCACCTCGCCGCGCTGGCCGCGCTCGCCGCCGACCCGGACGCCCCGCCCGCGCAGGGGCACCTGCTCGACGACGCGGAGCTGCACCACCAGGTGACCGGGCGCGACGGCCCGGACCGCGAGCTGCCGCCGTACCGGTTCCACGAGCTGTTCGAGCAGCGGGTGGCCGCGCACCCGGACGCCGTCGCGGCCGAGCTCGGCGACCGGCGGTGGACCTACCGTGAGCTCAACACCCGGGCGAACCGGCTGGCCCGAGCACTGCTCGACCGCGGGCTCACACCGGAGGGCCCGGTCGCCGTGGTGACCGAACGGAACCTGGAGTGGATGGCGGCGGTGCTCGCCGTGTTCAAGGCAGGCGGGGCCTACCTGCCGATCGAACCGCACTTCCCGGCCGAGCGGATCACCACCACGCTGTCCCGGGCCGGGTGCCGGCTGGTGCTGACCGAGCCGGCGAGCCGGGCGCACCTGGACGGGGCGCTGATCTCGCTGCCCGGGATCCGCACCGTCGACGTCGACGACCCGGGCCTGGCCGCGCTGCCCGGCACCGATCTCGGCCTCGTCGTCGGGCCGGACCGGCTCGCCTACCTCTACTTCACCTCCGGGTCGACCGGCGTGCCGAAGGGCGCCATGTGCGAGCACGCCGGGATGCTCAACCACCTGCTCGCCAAGATCGAGGACCTGGGCATCGGCGAGGGGCAGGCCGTCGCCCAGACCGCGCCGCAGTGCTTCGACATCTCGCTGTGGCAGCTGGTCGCGGCCCTGCTGGTGGGCGGGCGGACCGTGCTGGTCCCCCAGGACCTGATCCTCGATGTGGCCCGCTACGTCGACCGGCTCGCCGCGGCGCGGGTGAACGTGGTCCAGGTCGTCCCGTCCTACCTCGAGGTCGTGCTGTCCTACCTGGACGCCCACCCGCACCCGCTGCCGGACCTGCACACGGTGTCGACCACCGGCGAGGCGCTCAAGGCCGAGTCGGCGGCGCGGTTCTTCACCGCCCGGCCGGGCGTGCGGCTGGTCAACGCCTACGGCCTGACCGAGACCTCGGACGACATCACGCACGCCGTGCTGGAACGGCTGCCGGAGCACGGACGCGTCCCGCTGGGCCGTCCGGTGCGCAACACCTCGGTCCGGGTCGTCGACGAGGACCTGCTGCCGGTCCCGCTCGGCGCGCCCGGGGAGATCGTCTGCTCCGGGGTGTGCGTGGGCCGCGGCTACATCGGCGACCCGGAGCGCACCCGGGCGGCGTTCACCACCGACCCGTACCGGCCGGACCGGCGTCTGTACCGCAGCGGTGACCGCGGCCGCTGGCTGCCCGACGGCACCCTGGAGTTCCTCGGCCGCCGCGACACCCAGGTCAAGATCCGTGGGTTCCGCATCGAGATCGGCGAGGTCGAGAACACCCTCGCCCGCGTGCCGGGGGTCCGCGACGCCGCGGTGGTCGTCGCCGAGCGGACCGGCGGGAACGCCCACCTGGTCGCGTTCTACGCGGCGGCCGCGCCGATCGAGGAGGGGCTGCTGCGCGAGCGGCTGTCGGCGTCGCTGCCCGCCTACATGGTCCCCTCGGAGTTCCACCACCGCGACGCCCTGCCGCTCACCGCCAACAGCAAGATCGACACGAAGGCGCTCACCGCGCTGGCCGCCGGGCCCGGTACCGCGGAACCCCCGGCACCCGCCGACGGGTTCGAGGCGCCGGTGGGCCCGACCGAGCAGCGCATCGCCCGCGTCGTCGCCCGGGTCCTCGACCTCCCGGCCGGCCGGGTCGGCCGCCGGGACCACTTCTTCGACCTCGGCGGCACGTCGCTGTCCGCGGTCCGGGTGGTGGTCGGGCTGGACCGGGCGGTGTCGCTGGCCGACATCGCCCGCCACCCCGTCCTCGCCGACCTGGCCGCCGTCGTCGACGGCCGGGTGGAGGCCGCCGCGGACACCGGCCGCACGGTCTGACCGAACCCGCCCGACGACAGGAGAACCCCATGTCCACCCCCTCCGTCCCGTCCGCCCGGCTCACCGCCGAGATCCGCCCGGGCCGGCCACCGCTGCTCCCGGCCGACGCCGTGCGCGGCATGGGCTGGGACGAGTTCCGGGCCGCGCTGCGCGGCCTGGTCCTCGAGCACGGCGCCGTGCTGGTCCGCGGCTTCGGGCTCGCGAACCCGGCCGACGTCGAGGGCGTCTTCCGCGGGCTGGCCGACGGCCTGATGGCCGAGCGGGAGGCGTTCGCCGCGCGCTCGTCCTACGCCGACGGCGTCTACTCGTCCTCGGCCTGGCCGGCGGCCCAGCAGATGTGCATGCACCACGAGCTCAGCTACGCCGGGGAGTTCCCGGGCCTCATGCTCTTCGCCTGCCTGGTCGCCCCCGACGGTGGGGGCACGACCGGCGTGGCCGACTCCGCGCAGGTGTTCGCCGCCCTGCCCCCCGCGCTGGTGGACCGCTTCGCGCGGGAGGGCTGGCAGCTGGTGCGCAGCTACAACGCCGAGATCGGGGCCTCGGTCGCCGACTCCTTCGGCACCGACGACCGCGGCGCCGTCGAGGCCTACTGCCGGGCGAACGCGATCGAGTTCGCCTGGCAGCCCGACGGTGGCCTGTGGACCCGCCAGCACCGCCGCGCCGTCGTGACCCACCCGGTGACCGGCAGGCGGTGCTGGTTCAACCAGATCGCCTTCCTGAACGAGTGGACGATGGAGCCGGAGGTGCGGGAGTACCTGATCGACGTCTACGGACCGGACGGGCTGCCGTTCACGACCCGGTTCGGCAACGGCGAGCCGATCGGCCGCGACGTCGTCGACCTGCTCACCGAGACCTACGAGCAGCACACCCTGCGCGAGCCCTGGCAGGCCGGTGACCTGCTGCTCGTCGACAACATCGCGACCGCACACGGCCGGGACCCCTACCAGGGGGAGCGCGAGGTGCTGGTCGGGCTGGGTGACCCGATGCGGGCCGGTGACCTGCGATGACCGACGTGCGCGCGGCCGGGGCCGCGGTACCGGTGGCGGCCTCCGTCCCGCCGTTCACCGTGATCACCGGCGGTCAGGTGCGACGGGTGCTGCAGGGCCGGGAGCGCGAGGTCGTCGACCTGGTCGCGGACACCTACCGGCTGCACGGTGCCGGGGACACGGTCAACCCGCCGTCGTACTTCCTGCGGTTCCCGGACCGGCCGAGCTCCCGGATCATCGCGCTGCCCGCCTCGATCGGCGGCCCGGCCCCGACCGACGGCCTGAAGTGGATCTCCAGCTTCCCGGGCAACGTCGACGCCGGGCTGCCGCGGGCGTCCGCCGTGCTGATCCTCAACGACCCGGTGACCGGCTACCCGTTCGCCGTACTGGAGAGCTCGATCATCAGTGCCTCGCGGACCGCCGCATCGGCCGCGCTGGCCGCGGAGGCGCTCTCGGCCGGCCGGGCCCGCCCGGCCCGCGTCGGGTTCGTCGGCACCGGGTTGATCGCGCGCTACATCCACACGTTCCTGGCCGGGACCGGCTGGACGTTCGACGAGATCGGGGTGCACGACCTGGCCGCCGGCAGCGCCGAGGGCTTCCTCGGGTACCTGGAACGCTCCGGCACGACCGGCCGGATCCGGACCCACGACGACGCCGAGTCGCTCGTGCGCGCCAGCGACCTCGTCGTCCTCGCCACCGTCGCCGCCCAGCCGTACCTGCACGACCCGGGCTGGTTCGGCCACGCCCCGCTGGTGCTCAACGTGTCGCTGCGCGACCTCGCGCCGGAGATCCTGCTCGCGTCGGCGAACGTCGTCGACGACGTCGAGCACTGCCTCAAGGCCGACACCTCACCGCACCTGGCCGAGCAGCGCACCGGCAACCGGGACTTCCTGGACGGGACGCTGGACGACGTGCTGGCCGGGCGGCTCACCCCGCCGGCCGACCGGACCGTGGTGTTCTCGCCGTTCGGGCTCGGCGTGCTGGACCTCGCCCTCGGGCGGTACGTGCACGACGAGGTCGTCCGCTCCGGCGAGCAGACGGTGATCGACGGGTTCTTCCACGAGCTGAGCCGGCACGGGTAGGTCCTCAGTCCTCAGTCCTCGGTCCTCAGTCCTCCACCACGGTCGTCACCTCGCCCGACGGCGTGCCGTTCGCGCAGCTCAGCGTGACGCGGACGTCGAGGTCGTCACCGTCGAGGAGCACCTGCCCCGGGGCGAGATCATCATCATCCTCGCGCTCGAAGCCCTGGGCCGGGTTCACCGACACCACCCGCGGCACGTCCCCCTCGCAGCGGGCGAGGACCGACCCGGCCCGCCCGGCCGGTACCACCCCGGTCGGTGACGGCTCCGCCGCCGGCGCGGGTTGCGACGCGGGGCTCTGTGGGGCAGGCGACGGTGCGGCCGGGGCCTGCGCCGGGTCCGCGGCGTGCCGGGCCAGCGACGCCTCGACCTCCTCGGCCGCCATCGGCGGCACCGGGTCGCCCCCGGCCAGGCCGCTGCCGATCTGACCGACCGCGGTCAGGCCCAGCAGCAGGGCGCCGGCCGCGGCGGCGACCCACAGGCCGGCCAGGAGCCCGGTGCGGGTGGTGCGCTTGCTCGGTCGGTTCACACCCTCCAGGATGCCCCGAGGGACGGTTAACGCAGCCCTAAAGGGGACACAAGCGACACCCAGGAACGCCCGCGCGCCCGGGCGCGCGGATAGGTTCGGCGTCGTGGCCCAGATCCTGATCGTCGAGGACGACCCCGCCATCCGCGGCGCCCTGATCCGGGGGCTCGGGGAGCGCGGGCACGCGGTGGACTCCGCTCCCACCGCGATGGCCGGTCTCGAGGCGGCCGTCGGGAAGCGCCCCGACCTCGTCGTGCTCGACCTCGGCCTGCCGGACATGGACGGCACCACCATGCTGCGGATGCTGCGCGGCGCGAGCACGGTTCCGGTGATCGTCGCGACCGCCCGGGACGACGAGTCCGAGATCGTCGCGGTGCTCGACGCCGGCGCCGACGACTACCTGGTCAAACCGTTCGCCGCCGCCCAGCTCGACGCCCGCATCCGCGCCGTCCTGCGCCGGCTCGGGGACGGCACGCCGGATCCGACCGTCGTCGTCGGCGGGCTCTCGGTGGACCCGCGGTCGCGGCGCGCGCAGCTCGACGGCGCCGACCTGGAGCTGACCCCGCGCGAGTTCGACCTGCTGCACCACCTCGCCGCCCGCGCCGACCAGGTCGTCAGCAAGCGGGAGCTGGTCACCGAGGTGTGGCAGCAGCCCTACGGCGGCGCCGACAAGACCGTCGACGTCCACCTGTCGTGGCTGCGCCGCAAGCTGGGTGAGACCGCGCAGCAGCCCCGCTACCTGCACTCGGTGCGCGGGGTCGGGGTGCGCCTGTCCGCCCCCGACCCGACCGGCACGGACCCGGCCGGCACGGACGGGGCCTGATGCGCCGCCGGATCCTCGCGCTCGTCGGGGCCACGGTGCTGCTGGTGCTGGTCGCGTTCGCGGTGCCGCTGGCCGCCCTGATCCGCACCGTCGCCGAGGACACCGCCCTGACCGCCGCGACCGCGCAGGCGCAGAGCCTGACCCCGGTCGTCGCGACCGCCGACCGCAACACCATGCAGCCGACCGTCGAGCTGGCCGACGAGCGCGATCCGGCCGACGTCTCGGTGATCCTCGCCGACGGCACCGTGCTGGGCGCGCCCGCGCCGCGCAGCAGCCTGGTCGAGCTGGGCCTGCGCGGCGTGAGCGCCTCGACCGACGCCCCGGGCGGGCGGGAGATGGTGTTCTCGGTGCAGGGCGCGGCCGCCGGCAACGGCGTCATCCGGGTGTTCGTCCCCGACGACGAGCTCACCCGGGGCGTGACCCGGTCCTGGTTGCTGCTGGCCGGGCTCTCGGTCGTGCTGCTGGCGGGGGCGCTGCTGCTGGCCGACCGGCTGGCCCGCTCCCTGGTCGACGCCACCACCGACCTGTCCGGGGTCTCGGAGCGGCTGGCCCGCGGGGACCTCGCCGCGCGCGCGGACCCGGACGCCCCGGCCGAGCTCGGCATCGTCGCCGGCGCGCTCAACGGGCTCGCCGGCCGGATCTCGGAGCTGCTGCGCGAGGAACGGGAGAACGTCGCCGACCTCGCGCACCGGGTCCGCACCCCGCTCACCGCGCTGCGCCTGGACGCCGAGGCGCTGCGCGACCCGGACGACGCCGTCCGCATCTCGTCCGGTGTGGACGGTGTGCAGCGGGCCGTCACCGGGGCGATCGAGCAGGCCCGGCGGCGCGGCGGAGAGGGCCGCTCGGCGGACGCGGCGGCGGTCGTGCGGGAACGGGTCGAGTTCTGGCAGGTGCTCGCCGAGGACACCGACCGCGCGATGACCCTGGACCTCGCCGAGGGACCGCTGCCGGTGGGCTGCGCGCCCGGCGACCTGGAGGCCTGCGTGGACGCGTTGCTGGGCAACGTCTTCGCCCACACCCCGGACGGCACGGCGTTCGGCGTCGAGCTGACCGGCCGTTCCGGCGGCGGCGCGCGCCTGGTCGTGTCCGACCGGGGCCCGGGCCTGCCACCGGGCGCCGACCCGACCTCGCGCGGGGTCAGCGGCGGCGGCTCGACCGGCCTCGGCCTCGACATCGCCCGGCGCACCGCCGACCAGGGCGGCGGCCGGCTGACCCTGCACAGCCCGCCCACCGGCGGCCTGCACGTCGAGCTGGAGCTCGCCGCCCCCGCGTGAGGAGCACTCCCCGCACCCACACCGCACAGGTTCCGGTGCCGCCGCACCGGC
The DNA here is from genome assembly GCF_900115005.1 of Pseudonocardia ammonioxydans. GTDB lineage: Bacteria > Actinomycetota > Actinomycetes > Mycobacteriales > Pseudonocardiaceae > Pseudonocardia > Pseudonocardia ammonioxydans. The sequence continues at coordinate 244,779 of NZ_FOUY01000001.1, forward strand.
CCGGTCCTGTGCGGCGCCCACCGGACCTGTGCGGCAGCGGTGCCGTCCCCGCCGGGGCGCCGGGGCGCCGGGTGCGACCACGATCACACCGTTTCCGCAGGTCCTAACGTTGCCTTAGGGATCACGCAGCGCGGCCTTGGGGCGCGCGACGGCATCGTCGTACCTGTCACCGGGACAGCCCCGGAGCACCGGAACGACACGGAGGAAGATCCACGATGCGTAGCCCGATCACCGTCGCCGCCCTCGCCGCCACCGGCCTGCTGCTCGTCGGCGGCGGGACCGCCCTGGCACTCGGCGGTGACGAGCCGACGGTCGCCGTGAACCCGGCATCGATGTCGGCCGAGGCGCAGCCCGCGGCCGCGCCGCAGCAGGCCGGAGCCCCGCAGCCGATCGTCGACCGCGCCACCGCCGAGCGGATCGCCCTCGAGCGGGCCGGCGGCGGGCAGATCGTCGAGGTCGAGTTCGACCGTGCCGACGACGACCGCGACGACGCCGATGACCGGGACGACCGCGACGACCGCGACCACTGGGAGATCGAGATCCGCAACGGGGCGGCCGAGCACGACGTGGACGTCGACGCCGCCACCGGCGAGGTCCTCGACCACGACATCGACCACGACGACCGCGATGACGACGACCGGGACGACCGCGACGACGACTGATCCGCCCCGGCGATCGGCTCCCCCGTCCCGACGTACCCGCTCCCGCACACGCCGGATGTCCGGCCTCCGGGTCCAGCTCGGCCGCCGGTCCGGCTCGGGCTCGTAGCGGACCCACCCGGCATCCCCTCTCGGCATCCGCTTCCGGCACCGGGGCCGGGCGGGTGTCGGATCGGCTGACCGGCGCCCCGGCCGTCACCACGACGGCCGGGGCCGACCGGGGTCAGCCGACCTCGAGGCCGGCGCGCCAGTCCCGGTCCGCCACGAGCACCCGCCGCCCGACGGCCTCCTGGGCGAGCCGCTGCCCGGCGGCGAACAGATCCCGGACCGGCCCGCGCTGCGCCGGCTCCAGCCAGTCCACATCGGAATGATCGGCGGCGCCGGCCGGGGCCGGGCGGCCGTGCTCGAGCAACGCCCGGTACAGCCCGGTCGCCGGGCGGACCGGTGGCAGCCCCTCCGCCTCCCCCAGCACCGACGCCCGGGCGGGGATCCGCAGACCCGCGGCGTCGAGGTCACCGAAGTAGCGGATCGCCACGGGCGGGGCGTCCGCCAGGGACAGCACCGAGGACGTGAACGCAGTGCCGGCGCCCCAGGCCACCGCGCCGACCGGGCCGGGGTCGGGGCGCAACGCCCGCACCAGGGAGTGCACGGTGTCGGCGTTCTCCACCACCAGCAGCACCGGGCCCTCGCCCACCGGTTCGCGGTGCAGCGGCAGCCGCACCCGCACCGCCCGCAGGATCTCCGGCGTCAGCGGTGCGGGCAGCCCGGCGTCGAACGCCTTCTCGTCGCCGGTGATCTCCAGCGCCCGTTCCCGCAACGGCACGACCTCGGCCCGGGTGCCGCCGGCGAACAGCCACCGGTTGACCAGCCGCACCGTCTCCGACGGCGCGCGCACCCCGGCCGCGGCCGCGAGTTCGGGATGCCACGGCTCGGCGGCCCCCGTCCCGGCGGACCCTGCCCTGTCGGACGCAGCCGCCGGACGGGTCAGCTTCACCGACCGGGGCAGCGGCGGGGTGCCGTCGTCGGCCGCCCGCGAGGGGACGAGCTCGCCCGCCGCGGCCAGCTCGGCGATCGCGTCGGCGAGCAACCGCCGGGCGTCGACCGACCCGTGCGCCGACGGCACCGCCTCGGTGAACGCCCGCCACAACCCGGCCCGGTCGATCCGGGTCCGGCCGGTCGCGCGCAGGAGCGCCACGAGCTCGCGGGCGCCGGGCGCGGTCACGATCCGCTGTCCGCTGTGGAGGGCCGATGGGCGCCGTCAGCAGCATCCGCCTCGACACCGTCCGTGCCGGAATCGGCAACCTCGGGACCGCCGACACCGGCGGCGTCTGCTCCGGCGGCGTCTGCTCCGGAAGCATCGGAACCGGCGGCGTCCGCGTCGGCCGTGTCCACACCGGCAGCGTCGGCGTCGGCCGTGTCTTCACCCGCTGAGTCCGCGTCGGCACCGGCACGATCGGCACCGTCTGCACCAGCAGCGTCGAAACCGGCAGCGCCCACGTCGGCAGTGTCCGCGTCGGCAGCGCCCGCGTCGGCAGCGGCCGCACCGGTCGTGCCCGCGTCGGCAGCGTCCGCACCGGTCGTGTCCGCACCCGTCGTGTCCGCACCGGTCGTGTCCGCGTCGGCCGTGTCCGCGTCGGCCGTATCCGCGTCGGTCGTGTCCGCGTCGGTCTGGTCGGCACCGGCCGGGTCGACATCGGACCCGACGGCATCAGACACCGCAGCGGTCGTAGCCACAGCGACCCCGTCGACGTCGGACCCGCCGGTCCGACCGACCCCGCTACCGGCATCGGACGATTCGACCGCGACCGCCCCGGCGCCGCCGTCGTCCACACCAGACGTCTCCGCCCCCTCGCCCGCGGTGCCGGCCGACCGGGTGTCGGGGAGCGCCTCCGGACGCCGGTAGACGCGGGTCGCGCTGATCCGGCCGCCACCCTCCGCGCGGTCCGGGACCGAGTGCGCGACGCGCTCGTCGACCGACAGGTACTTCCGCCCGGCGCGCAGGTCGGCGTCGTTGCGCAGCCGGATCAGTAGCGGGAACCCGGAGAGCGCGCCGGCGTCGAACAGGCCCGTGGTGTAGACGAGCTGAACCCCGAGCGCCTGCGCGACACCGAACTGCAGCTCCAGCAGGTACCCCGCCGAGGCCCGACCGATCGGGTTGTCCAGGAACAGCACGCCGGAGTGCCCCCGGCGGCCGTGCCCGCGCTGGTGCGCCCGCAGCGCCGCCATCGTGCAGTACAGGACGATCGCCGCGGTCAGCTGCTGCCCACCGGAGAACACGTCCTTGATCGACGAGACCCGCAACCGCTCGGTGCGCAGCACGGCGTCGGGCTTGAGCATCTCCACCCGCACGCCCTTCGGCATGGCCGCCCGGACCCCGCGCAGCAGCATCGACATGCCGTCGCGCCGGTCCCGGGAGCGCGACGAGCCGGCCGCCGCCTCGGCGGTGCGGTCGACGACGACACCGAGCTCGTGCCGCAGCGCGGCGTCGTCGAGCTCCTCGAACCGGATCCGCAGGAACTGCTGGCCGGACCAGTCGCCGAGACCGTCGGGCAGCTGCGAGAGCTTCTGGGCGAGCCGCACCGTCCGCAGGGCCTCACCGACCATCCCGGACAGCCGGGTCACGATTCCGGAGCGGTGCCGGTCGATGTTGCCCAGGTCGTCGTCGAGCGAGCGCAGCCGCGGACGCAGGGCCTCGATCCACTCCCGAGCCAGGGCGGGCATCTCGGAGCGGTCGACCCCGCCGATGTGCCGGTGCACCGGCGACGACAGCGTCGCGAACCGCGGATCCTGGGCGAAGCGGGCGACCGCGTCCACCCCGGCCTGCACCTTCCGCTCGGCGCGGGACCGGTCGGCGGCCGCCTCCCGCAGGCGGGCCTGGTGCTGCTTCAGCCCGGCGACGGCGTCGTCGACGTCCCCCTCGAACGGCACACCGCCCGGTTCCGGGGTCTCCTCGAGCCCGTCGACGACATGGCCGAACCCGCGGGCGAGCTCGGCCGCGGTGCGGTGCGCCTCCTCCGCGGCCTGCCGGACCCGGCGGGCCCGTTCCAGCGTCGTGCCGGCCGCGTCCAGATCCGCCGCGGCCCGGGCCACCAGCTCGCGGCCGTGCTCGGCATCGCGGGGGGCCTCGTACGGGTCGATCGGCCGCTCGTCGGTCCCGAACCGCTCCAGCTCCTTGCGGGCCACGGCCAGCTCGGTGGCGGCGTCGGCGCGGCGGCGCTCGGCGTCGGCGTAGGCCGAGCGGGCCTGCTCGGCGGCGGCCCGCCGGCTCGCGGCGTCGGCGCCGTCGGGGGTGTGCAGGAACGCCGTCGCCGCCTCCACCACCGACCGGGGCAGCCCGTCGACCGTCACCCGCTTCGCGGCGGCGTCGGCCTCGGCGCGTTCGAGCGACCCGCGCAGGTCGGTGTCGACGGCGGCCGAGGCGTAGGCGTCGCGGGCCCGCTGGAACGCGTCGCGCAGTTCCGGCAGCGGGGTGTCCGGGGCGGACTGCGGGTCCGGCGACTCCTCCGACGCCGGTGTTCTCTTCGACTCCTCCGGCGTCGGTGTCCTCTTCGACTCCTCCGGCGTCGGTGTCCACTTCGACTCCTCCGGCGTCGGTGCCCCCTTCGACTCCTCCGGCGTCGGTGCCCCGTCCACGGGCAGGGCCGCCGCCTCGTCGCGGGCGTTCGCGGCGATGCTGCGCTGCCGGTCCCGGGTCTGCTGGGCGGCCGCGGCCTCCCGCCCTGCCTGCTCGGCGGCCGCACCGGCCGCGTCGGCCTCGGTCCGCAGCCGGGTGGCGTCGGCGGTGCCGGTCCGCTCCCGCTCCTCCAGCCCCGGGCGGCGCTCGAGCTCCCCGCGCAGCGCCGCGAGCGCCTCGGCCCGGCGGCGGGTCTCGGCCACGGTCCGTTCCAGCCCGGGCCGGTCGGTGGTGAGCCGGTCGGCGCGCTCGTCGAGCGCCACGACCTCGGCGACGGTCGCGGAGTGCGCACCGACCGCCTCGTCGCGGGCACGGACCGCGTCCGCCGCGGCACCGGCGAGCTCGTCGAGCGTCGGCCGGCGGTCCCGCAGCGCGGCGAACCGGTCCCGCAGCCGCCGGTCGTCGTCCAGGGTGGACTCGAGCATCGCGAGCCGGTCGGCGCGCTCGGCGGTCTCCGCCGCCAGGCGGACCCGGACCTGCTCGGCGGCGTCCTCGTCGTGCAACGCCGGGTTCGGCGGGACGACCAGCTCGATGCCCGGCGCGGCAGCGGTGTCGGCGTTCAGCGCGGCCGTGGCCCCGACCGCGACCAGGCAGGCGGGCAGCAGCCGGGCGTCGTCGAGCACCGCGCGGGCCCGCGCGGCGTCACCGGCGTCGTTGAGCAGCACCCCGCCGGCCAGGTGCGGCAGCCGTTCGAGCACACCTCCGCGGTCGCCCGCCGGGAGCATCGCCAGGTAGCGGCGACCGGACCAGGCGGTGATCCCCGCCTTCTCGAGTACCTCGAGCACCGACTCGATCTCCGGTGGGTCGGGGAGCAGCCCGCCGTCGCCGAGGGCGTGCAACGCGCGCTCGTCGCGGCGCTGGTCGCCGAGCAGCACGGTCCGTTCCCGCTCCGCGGCGCGGATCGCGGCGGTGAGGGTCTCGACGACCAGCGCCGCGTCGGCGTCCGGGCGGACGGTGTCCACCCCGAGCAGCTCGGCCGGCCGGGGCTCCGCGGCGAGTTCCTCGCTCTGCGCCCCGGCCGCGTCCCGGGCGGTCTCGGCGGTCGCCGCCGCGGCGCGGGCGCCGGCCGCTTCCTCCTGGGCCGCGGTGCGCCGGGTCTCGGCGGCGCGGCGCTCGTCGCGGATCGTGGCGGCGGTGGTGTCGGCCTCGGCCAGCGCGGCCGTGGCCGCACCGGCCGCGGTGTCGGCGGCGTCCGCCGCGGCCTCGACGTCGCCGGGGCCGGACCCGGCCGGAAGGTGCCCGGCGACGACCGCCGCCTCGATCCGCCGGTCCAGGTCGGTGAGCGAGTCCCGGGCCTGGGACGCCGCGCTCTCGGCCCGGACGGCGTCCGCGGTGCGCTCGACCTGCTCCCGGTGGGCCGCGCCGGCGCGGTCCTCGGCGGCGGAGCGGGTCTCCTCCGCCACCGCCGCGGCGTCGTCGGCCTCGGCCGCGGTCCGCAGCAGCGCCGCGGACAGCTCGCGGGCGGCGTCCTGGCGGGCCTGCAGCGCCGGGCGGGCCTTCTGCTCCTCCTCGTCGACCCGGGCGCGCAGCCGGGCGGCCTCGGCCGCGGCGACCCGGTGGGCGAGCACCGGTTCGACGGCGTCGCGGGCGGTGGAGACGGCCGCGGTCTCGTCCCGTTCCCGGGTGGCCGCGTCGGCGACCCGCTGGGCCGCCTCGACGGTCAGGCCCGCGGTCAGCCGGCGCAGCTCGTCGACGGTCTCCTGCAGCCGTTCGGACGCCCGGGCGGCGGTCTGCTCGGCCTCGACCGCCTGCTCGGCCTCGCCCTCGGTCGTGCGGGACCGGGTCTGCTCGGCGATCCGGCGGGCCGCGATCTGCGACGCGGTCGTGCGCAACGCGTCCCGGGCCGCCGTCTCGGCCTCGCGGGCCGTGGCGGCGGCCTCCTCCGCGGAGACCATCGGTTCCAGCAGCGACAGCGTCCCGTCGACGAACTCGCGCTCGGACTCCAGCTCCTCGCGCTGGGCGAGCCGGTCGGCGTAGCCGGCGACGAGCTCGGCCACGTTCTGCGGTTCGGTCGGGTCGAGCACCGCGCGCAGCAGGAAGTCGACGAACGCCTCGTCGCTGGAGAACGAGAACGCCTCCGCGGCCTCGCCCTCACCGGCGTTCATCGCCCGCTGGTAGCGGAACAGCTCGGGGTCCAGGCCGAGGTCGACCAGGTGCCGCGTCCAGTCCCGGTGCCCGGTCTCCCAGACCAGCTCGGTCCCGGGGTGGTCGCGGTGCGCGGTGTGCAGCCGGTCCTTGAACGCCGCGAGGGTGATCCGCTTGCGCTCGTGGGTGAACGGCAGCTCGTCCATCCCGTACCCGGGCACCGGCCGGAACGCGTACCAGGCGTCGGCCAGTTTCTCCGGGTCCGACGACGCCACGTGCCCGCGCCACTCGGACGCCTTGCCGGTCACCAGCAGTGCACCCGTCCCGACGTGCACCCACTCGCAGACCACGTGCGCGACGTCCTCGGCGAGCACGAAGTTCTCCAGCACGGTCGTGCTGGTCGTGCCGACGACCTGACGGCGCCCCGGCAGCAGCACCGAGAAGATCAGCTTGAGCAGGACGGACTTGCCACCGCCGTTCTCCAGGAACAGCACCGAGGCCGGGGAGGGCCGCCGCGGGGTGCTGCGGTCGAGCGTGTCCGGCGCGAACAGGTCCTCCTGCACCGCGGCCTCGATCGGACGGCCGATGCCCCGCAGGTCGAGCGTGACGTCCTGGAAGCGGGCCGCGGTCGGCCCGACCGAGAACAGCCGGACCCGGGCGAGCTCATACATCCGCGCCGCCTCCGGCTCGTGAGTGGTTGTCGTCATCAGGACCGCGATCGCCACTCACGAGCGACGGGGTCGCGCTGCCGGCGGGGAGCACGTTCAGCGAGAGCAGCTCGTCGAACGTGCGCTGCGCGGCCAGTTCGCGGACCTGCACCTGGTAGCGAGGTGTCGTCCGGTAGGCGCCCTCGGCGCCGACGGGGACGAGGAAGCCCTGGTCGGCGAGGAACCGCAGGGCCTTGCCGACGATGCCGCGGGTGGTGGACTCCCCGGCCCGGCCGTCCTTGGTCGCCGTGGCCTCGGGACGGCGCTGCCAGACCCGCCAGACCTCCTCGAGCTGCGGCGCGTCCGACTCGGGGTCGGCCGGCCCCGCCGCCCGCTCGTCGAGGACCCGGCACGCCTCGCGGACCGCGCCGTCGACGAGCTCCACCGAGACCCGCCCGACGTAGGAGTCGTCGCCGAGGTCGTCGGGGCGGGGGAACGCCAGCGCGGCCACGGCGAGGTGGGCGATGCCGTGCAGCACCTTGTCCGCCTGCCGGTTCGCCAGCGCCGTGCGGCGGGCGTAGGAGTCCATCCGGATCTCGAACACCGAGCCCTCGGTCGCGGCCAGCACGATGCCGGGCGCGCTGTCGACGGCCAGCACCACCAGCCCGAGCCCGGACGCCACCCGCTGCACGGTGTCGCGGTAGTCGTCGTCCTCGCGGTAGCGGCGCACCAGGTCGGCGTAGTCGGGATCGCGGCCGGGCAACGCCTTGGGCCGCATGCCGAACGCGACGAGCCGGGCCGCGGCCTCCGCGTCACTCATGCCCGCTCACTCCTCGCTCGTCCCTCGATCGCCGGTGACACGCCCGCCGGTGACACGCCCGGCAGTGACACGTCCGGCGGTGACACGTCCGGCGGTGACGCCGGCGACCGCCAGCAGCAGGTCCGCGCCACCGAACTCGGGGTCGGCGAGCACGGTGCCGTCGTCGACGGCGATCAGCACCGACGGGTCGCCCTGGGTGCGGGCCGTCCCGATCGCCGTCCCGACGGCGTGCACCGCGCGCAGCGCGACCAGCTGCGGCAGGTCCTCCCCCGCCGTCCGGGCCCGCGCGAGCGCATCGGAGAGCCGCACCGAGGCAGTGTCTCCGTCCCGCCCGGCCCGGGGCAGGACGTCGTCGGTGGCCGCCCAGGTGTCCGCGCCGAAGCGCTCGGCGGGCTGCGGGGCCAGCTCCGGTTCGGGGACCTCGGAACCGAACGGGTCGCGGTCGGTCGGCGGGGTCAGCAGCGTCTCCACCAGCCCGCCCAGGCTGGGCACCACCGGGTTCGACACCCCGGTCCCGGCCGTGAAGAACGCCGCCACCGGGTCGTGCGCCGCGCTCACGGTGAGCCCCAGCGACGGCCGCAGCAGCTGCCCGAACACGTCGACCGACGGGCGCTGCGGCCGGCCCGAGAACTGCTGGCGGTCCTGCTCGGCGCGGAACGCGGCCCCGGCCTCCTGCAACCGGGCCTGCAGCTGGGTGTGCCGCTGGATGCAGTCGTCGACGACCTCGACCAGCTCCGCGGCCTGCCGGCGGCGCCCGGGCTCGGTGGCCTCGTCGCGGGCGTCGGCGATGTTCGCCTTGATCATCGTCTCGGCCCGGTAGCGGGCCTCGATGTGGGTCAGGGCCTCGTTGAGCAGCGCCGGGACGGCGTCGAGCCAGTCCACCGACCGGACGTCGCGCCGGGTGGCCTCGAGCTTGCGGCGCAACGACTCGGCGTACTGCACGGTGCGGTAGCGGGCCTGCTCGGCGGCGAGCCGGGCGTCCCCGAGCCTGCCCCGCACGATCAGGGTCTCCAGCTTGGTCTCGGCCGCCTCCTGTGCGGACTCGACGTCGGTGTCCAGCGCCCCGACCAGCACGTTGATCGCCTCGTCGGAGGCACGCAGGTACACGCCGCCGTCCGGCGCGGCGACCTCGACCAGCAGCTTGAAGTCGAACCGGCGGCGCACGTAGTTGCCCTCGGCGTCGGACCCGCCGTACTCCACGGCGAACCCGCGGTCGATGCTGCCCACGTTGACCAGGTTGTCGATCACCCACTGGGCCACCCGGGCGTGCTCCTCGCGCGGGGCGTGCGGCACCTGGGCACCGACGAAGGGCAGCAGCCGCCGCACGACCTCGCCGTGGTCGGCACCGTGGTCGAAGTCCATGGCGAGGGTGACCTGGTCGATCGCCTGCAGCCCGATCTCGGCCATCTGGTAGCCGACGGCGTCCCACTCCAGACGGCCCTTGCGGGCGTCGAGGTCGTGCAGCGGCGCCGTGCAGGCCAGCGCCTTCAGCCGGCGCGCCACTCCCTCGTCCGGGCTGATGGTCGACACCCCGACGACTGTAGTTCGGCGGCCCGCGCGCCCGACGACACCACCGGCCCCCGTCGTGACCGGATATACTGATCCGGTCATCCCGTCACCGATGCCCGCCGTGCGGGTGGAGGCAGGTCGTCATGGCCCTCACGCCCGCCGGCTCCACCGAGCGGACCCTCGACCTCGGTCACGGGCCGCTGCGCGTCCTGTACTCGGTCGCCGACCCGGCCCCGCCGGGCATCCCGTTGCTGCTGGTCCACGGCGGTGGGACCGACAGCGCCGCGATCTCCTGGTACGAGGCGTACTCCACCTTCGGGCCCGGCCGCCCGGTGGTCGCGCCGGACCTGCCGGGATTCGGCGGCAGCACCGGGGTCGCGCCGGTGGGCGGGCCGGACGCCCTCGCCGACGTCGTCGCCGGGGTCGCGGACCGGCTCGGGCTGCGACGCGTCGTCGTCGGCGGGATCTCGATGGGTGGCGACGTGGCGCTGCAGCTCGCCCTGCGCCGGCCGGACCTGGTCGAGGCGCTGGTGCTCGTCGCGCCCGGCGGACTGACCCCGCTGCTCGGCAACCGGGCACTGCAGTTCTCGTCGTGGCTGGCCGCGCAGCTGCCCGACCCGGTGCTCGTCCCGCTCGCCCGGATCGCCAACCGGTTCGCCCGCTCGGCGCTCCGCCGGATGGTGCGCAACCCCGAGGGCCTGCCCGCCGAGGTGGTGGACGAGTTCGTGCGGGAGGCGCGCCGGCCCCGGGCGGGCATGGGCTACGCGCGGTACAACCAGGCGACGCTCGGACCGCGGGCGATGCGCAACGACCTGCAGCCGGTGGTCGGGCGGATCACCGTCCCGGCCCTGTTCCTGCACGGCGCCGACGACCCGATGGTCGATCCGGGCGACTCGCGCCGCGCGGCCGCCGCGATGCCGGACGCCCGGCTGGTCACGCTGCCCGGCTGCGGGCACTGGGCCCAGTTCGAGGCACGGGAGCGCGTCGCCCGCGAGGTGCAGGAGTTCCTGGCCGGCCTCGACCGCCGCCGGGACACCGCGGGCGCGCGGCCCTGACCCGGCGCCGGTCCGCGCTCAGCCGGCCACCAGCGACGAGTACGACGGCCGGTCCGGCGCGGCCTCGGCCGCCAGCACGGCGTGCGCCACGGCCCGGGCGGTGACGTCGGCCGCGGCCGACTGCAGCTCGTAGGTCCCGTCCGTGTCCGGCGCCGGAGCGGTGCCGGTGGCCAGGCCGAACGCGCAGTCGCCGTCACGCAGGGTGTGCACCGGGTGGATGGCGCGGGCCAGCCCGTCGTGTGCCATCGCCGCGAGCCGCGTGCAGCCCACCTTGTCCAGGGTCGCATCGGTGCCGACGACCACCAGCGTCGTCGCCGTGCCGAGCGGGTTGACGTGCCTCCCGTAGAGGTCGGCGACCCGCTGCGCCGGCGCGACGGCGTCGGGGAACTCGCCCGGCAGCCCGTGCCGGGCGCCCAGGACCTCGCCGGTACGCGGGTCGACGGCCGTGCCCGCGGAGTTGAGCACGACCAGCGCGGCGACCGTCGTCCCGCCGTCCAGCACCACCGACGCCGTCCCGATCCCGCCCCGCAGCCCACCGGACACCGCGCCCGTCCCGGCCCCGACCGAGCCCTGCTCGACCGGGCCGTCGTGGGCGGCGTCGTAGGCGGCCGCACCGGTCGCCGCGGTCGGCCGCGCGGCCGGGTCACCACCGCGGCCCAGGTCGAACACCACCGCGGCCGGGACGATGGGGACCACGACCCCCGGCATCGCGACGCCCTCACCGGCGCGTTCCAGCCGGGCCATCACCCCGGACGCCGCGTCGAGGCCGTACGCGCTCCCGCCGGACAGCGTGATCGCGTGCACCCGCGCGACGGTGGCGGTCGGGGCGAGCAGGTCGGTCTCGCGGGTCCCGGGCGCGGCCCCGCGCACGTCCACCCCGGCGACCGCGCCACCGGGCGGGGCGAGCACCACGGTCGTACCGCTGCGCGCCCCGGGGCCCTCGAGTGCGGCGTGCCCGACCCGCAGCCCGTCCACATCGGTCAGCCCGTTGCCCCGTCCGCTGCGCATCCGCCCATCCTGCCCGTCCCCCGAAACGCCGCGCGGGCCGGTTCCTCCGGGGAGGAACCGGCCCGCGCCGGGCTGGGGAGAGGCGTGCCGTGCAGCCCGGATCCCAGGGCTGCTTCGCGGCCTCAGTCCTTCTTGGCGGCCTTCGCGGCCTTCTTCGCCAGCTTCTCCTGCTTCGCCGGCTTCTCCTTCCGGACGGCCTTGTCGGCCTTGCGCGCGATCTTCTCGGCCTTCTTCGCGGCCTTGCCCTCCGTGCCGCCGCGCAGCCGCTTGAGGACCACGAACAGCAGGGTGAGTGCGGCCAGGCCGCCCAGCACCGGGCCGAACCGCTTGAGCACCGGCGCACCGGCCGAGTCGAGCAGGTCGATGGCCTCGACCGGGCTGCTCTGCGGCTGCCGGGCGGCCGGGGCCGGGGTGCTCGTCGCGGTCTCGCCCGGCGCCGGCGGGACGGCCGGCAGCGGGCTCGTCTGGTCGGCCGCGTGCTTCGGGCCGGCGCCGTTGGAGTCCGCCGCCCCGGTCGTGCCCGGGCCGGTCAGCTTGTCCGCGACGCAGGAGGAGAACTGGCCGATGATCTTGTCGGCGACGTCGGAGATGACGCCCCGGCCGAACTGCGCCGGACGCCCGGTCACGGTCATGTCGGTGACCATGGTCACCGAGGTCTTGTCCGGCCCGTCGGCGACCATCGTCCCGGTCACGACGGCCTTCGCGGTCCCGTTGCCCCGCGCGTCCCGGCCGGACGCGTCGATGACGACCTTGTGGTTGGCGTCGTCGCGCTCGACGTAGGTGCCCTTGCCCTTGTAGGTCAAGGAGATCGGGCCGAGCTTGACCTTCACGGTGCCCTGGAACGAGTCACCCTCGTACTCGGTCAGGGTCGCCCCGGGGAAGCACGGCGCGATGAGCTCCGGGTCGTTCAGTGCCTTCCAGGCGTCCTCGATCGGCGCCTCGATCGTGAACTTGTTCTCCAGCTGCATCTTCTCTCACTGCTCCTCGTCAGGGGCGGAAACGACAGGGGCGCCTGTCCGAGAGGTTCCCGGACAGACGCCCCTTCGGAGTGCTCGTCGGCCCTCAGCCGGCTGCGGCCAGGACCGCGCGGCCGGTGAGCACCTTCGCCAGGTGCTCACGGTAGTCGGCTGCGGCGTCCGCGTCACTCGGAGCCGAGGTGCCCTCGGTCGCGTGTTCGGCGGCCGCCTTCGCGACATCCGGACCGGCCGCCTGGCCGACCAGGGCCCGCTCGACGCCGGTGGCCCGGATCGGCACGTTGCCCATGTTCGTCAGGCCGATGCGGGCCTCGGAGATGCTGCCGCCGTCCACCTTGAGCGCGACGGCGACGGCGACCATGGACCACGCCTGGGCGACCCGGTTGAACTTCTCGTAGTGGGTCTTCCAGCCGGTGTACTTCGGGAACCGGATCATGGTGAGGATCTCGCCCTCGCCGATGGCGGTCGTGAAGTAGTCCTGGAAGAACTCCGCCGCCGGGACCAGGCGGGTGCCGCCGGAACCGAGGATGACGAACTCGGCGTCCAGGGCCAGCGCGGCCGCCCCGAGGTCACCGGCCGGGTCGGCGTGCGCGAGCGCGCCGCCCAGGGTGCCGCGGTGGCGGACCTGCGGGTCGGCGACCGTCTCGGTGGCCTGGGAGATCAGCTCGACGTGCTGCTTGATCAGGTCGTTGCGCATGACCTCGTGGTGCGTGGCCATCGCGCCGACCATGACGTACTGGTCGTCCTCGCCGATCCGCTTGAGCTCCGGGATCCCGCCCAGGTCGATGACCGTGCTCGGGGCGGCCATGCGCAGCCGGAGCACCGGCAGCAGGCTCTGCCCGCCGGCGAGGATCTTGGCGTCCTCACCGGCCTGCTGCAGCGCGCTGACGGCCTCCTCGACCGACGACGGCCGGACGTAGTCGAACTTCGCCGGGATCACTGGACCTCCCCCTTGGGGTTGTTCGGATCGATGGATCCCAGGCCTGCGCCCGGGGAATGGGTGTCGCTCGGGGTCTGCTGGGCCTGGTGGCCCTTCGCGACCTGCAGCGCGCGCCAGACCCGCTGCGACGTCGTCGGCATCTCGATCTCGGTGACGCCGAGGTGGCGCACCGCGTCGAGCACGCCGTTGACGATCGCCGGGGTGGAGGCGATGGTCCCGGCCTCACCGACGCCCTTGACCCCGAGCGGGTTGGTCGTCGACGGGGTCGAGACCGTCTCGGTGGTGAAGCTGGGCAGGTCGGCCGCCGACGGCAGGGTGTAGTCGACGAACGTGGCGTTCACCAGGGTGCCCGACTCGTCGTAGTTCGCCTCCTCGAACAGCGCCTGCGCGATGCCCTGGGCGAGCCCGCCGTGCACCTGGCCCTCGACGATCAGCGGGTTGATCACGTTGCCGATGTCGTCGACGCAGACGTAGCGGCGCAGGTTCACCCGGCCGGTGTCGGTGTCGACCTCCATCGCGCACAGGTGCGTGCCGTGCGGGAAGGAGAAGTTCTCCGGGTCGAACACGGCGTCGGAGTCCAGCGAGGGCTCCATGCCCTCCGGGTAGTCGTGCGCCATGAACGCGGCGAACGCGATCTCCTGGATCGCCTTGCCCTTGTCGGTGCCCCGGACGGTGAACTGGCCGTTCGCGAACTCGATGTCGTCCTCGGAGGCCTCGAGCAGGTGCGCGGCGATCTTCTTCGCCTTCTCGATCACCTTCTCGGCGGCGTTGACGATCGCGATGCCGCCGACGACCAGCGACCGGGAGCCGTAGGTGTCCAGGCCCTTCGGCGCCACCTGGGTGTCGCCGTGCAGGATCTCGACGTCGTCGAACCCGACACCGAGCTTGTCCGCGACGATCTGGGAGAACGCGGTCTCGTGGCCCTGGCCGTGGGCGGACGCTCCGGTGGTGACCTCGACCTTGCCGGTGGCCAGCATCCGGACGTTCGCGGCCTCCCAGCCGCCGGCGCCGTAGTCCAGCGAGCCGAGGACCCGCGACGGGGCGAGCCCGCACATCTCGGTGAACGTCGAGATGCCGATGCCCAGCTGCACCGGGTCGCCCGAGCGCCGGCGCTCCTCCTGCTCGCGGCGCAGACCGGCGTAGTCGAACAGCTCCATCGCGCGCTGCGTGGCCTGCTCGTAGTTGCCGGTGTCGTAGGTCAGGCCCACGACCGTGTCGTACGGGAACTCGTCGTGCTTGATCCAGTTCTGCTCGCGCAGCTCCACCGGGTCCCGGCCGAGCTCGACGGCGACCTCGTCCATCATCCGCTCGATGGCGAAGGTGGCCTCCGGACGGCCCGCGCCGCGGTAGGCGTCGGTCAGCGTCTTGTTGGTGAAGACGTTGGAGCAGGTGAACCGCAGCGCCGGCATCTTGTAGATGGCGTTGAACATGAACGCGCCCAGGATCGGCACGCCCGGCCCGACCAGCCCGAGGTAGGCGCCCATGTCGGCGTAGAGGTGGACGTCGAAGCCGGTGATCGTGCCGTCCTTGCGGACCGCCATCACCAGGTCCTGGATCTGGTCCCGGCCGTGGTGCGCGGTGAGCATGCACTCGCTGCGGGTCTCGGTCCACTTGACCGGCTTGCCCAGCTTCTGCGCCAGCAGCACGCAGAGCATCTCCTCGGGCAGCACACCGATCTTGCCGCCGAAACCGCCGCCGACGTCCGGGGCGATCACGCGCAGCTTGGACTCGGGCACCCCGAGGGTCACCGTGGTCATGGTGCGCAGGATGTGCGGCACCTGGGTCGCGGCCCAGATGGTCAGCTGCTCGCCGGTCGGGTCGACGACGCAGGAGCGGGGCTCCATGAACGCCGGGATCAGGCGCTGCTGGCGGAACCGGCGGCGGACGACGATCTGGTCGTCGTCGGCCTCGGCGGCCTTGATCGCCTCGCTGACGTCGCCACCGGTGCCGGCCGCGGCCGAGTCGAACACCCAGGTCGCGGAGACGTTGGAGCCCAGGTCCGGATGGACCAGCTCGGCACCGTCCTGAGCCGCGGCCTCCATGTCGAGGACCGGGTCGAGGGGCTCGTAGTCGACGTCGACGAGCTCGACGGCGTCCCGGGCCGCGGCGGCCGAGCGCGCGACGACGACGGCGACGCCCTCACCCGAGAAGTTCACCCGGCCGTTCGCGAGGACCGGACGCTGCGGGGCCTTCTGGTCCGGGGTGATCGGCCACGCGCAGGGCAGGCCGACCTCCTCGGCGCCCAGGTCGGCGGCGGTGTACACGCCGAAGACGCCCGGCGCCTTCTCGGCCTCGGACTTGTCGATCGAGTTGATCGTCGCGCGCGCGATCGTGGAGCGGACGACGGCGATGTGGACGGTGCCCGACGGGGTGATGGAGTCGGTGTAGCGGGAGCGGCCGGTGATGAGGCGCTGGTCCTCCTTGCGGACCCGCGCCCTGCCGATCTCGGTGGTGGGCTCGGCGGTGGTCGTCAACTCAGTTCCCTCCCCCGGCGACCGGGGCGGCCTGCTCGGTGGGCTGGGCCGCACCGGGCTTCATGGTCTTCGCCGCGCTCTGGACGGCGCGCACGATGTTCTGGTAGCCGGTGCAGCGGCAGAGGTTGCCCTCGATGCCCTCCCGGACCTCCTGCTCGGTGGGGTCGGGGTTGTCCCCGAGCAGGTCGACCGCAGCCATGATCATGCCCGGCGTGCAGTAGCCGCACTGCAGGCCGTGGCACTCGCGGAACGCCTCCTGCACCGGGTGCAGCGTGCCGTCGCGGGCCAGGCCCTCGATGGTGGTGACCTCGGCGCCGTCGGCCTGGACCGCGAGGACCGAGCAGGACTTCACGCTCTGCCCGTTCAGACTCACGGTGCAGGCACCACAGTTGCTGGTGTCGCAGCCGATCAGTGTCCCCGTCTTGCCCAGCGTCTCCCTCAGGTACTGCGCGAGCAACATGCGGGGCTCGACGTCGTCGGCGTAGTTCACGCCGTCGACGGTGACCCGGACCTCTGTCATGAACTCTCACTCCTCGTACGCGACCACGCGCTCGGGCCGCGCGGGATCTACCGGGGACATCGCCCGAGGAGCACCGGATCGCGGTCGCGACCGCGGCGGCGCGCCTCGAGAGCCGCCACAGTCCTGTGGCGACGCCCACATCACACTCCCGATCTTCCAGGGGTGCAAGGAGAACGGCGATCGACCCTCGCCGCGGGTACGCGGGCGGCATGCCCGTGACCGGGAACACCGCCCGAGGAGAGTCGCAGCCGCGGAGTAGATCACCGAACGCGACCGCAGAAACGGATCCACGAGACAACACGAATCACCCGTTCAGACCAACCCGGATGGAGTGGTCGCGGGCCCGCGAGTCAGGGCAGCCTAACCTGCATCAGCGCCGACGGCCAGGCCCGGCCGGGCGCAGCGGGGCCGACGTGCGGTGCCGCCAGGCGCCCCACCACAGTCCGGCGCCGTAGGCGAGGTCGTCGAGCCGGTGCGCGACCAGGTGGACGACGACGGGGACGCGCACCCGCGGGTCGCGGTCGCGGTGCGACCACCAGTCCGCCAGCCCCTCGGCCAGTGCCGCGATCGCGACCGCGCGCCGGGCCCGGGACGAGACGACGCACGCCACCGCGGCGACCGGCCAGAAGTGGCGGGTCAGCGCCGACGCCGTCTGCCACAGCGCGCCGGCCAGCCCGAGCGTGGTGAGCCGGGCGGCGCTGCGCCGCGGGTGCTCCAGCCGGGTCAGCTTGCGCGACAACCGTTCCGTGGCGACCACGGAGACCACCCCGGCGACCGCGGTCGCGCCGCGGCGCTGTGCGAGCAGCAGCAGGCACACCGCCGCCGTCCACGGCGACAGCACCACCGGCGGCACCGCTCCCGGGTGCCGCTGCGCCAGCGGTGCGGCACCGGTCCCGTAGAAAGCCTTGCGGCGCAACCACTCCCCCGGCCGGGTGCGGTGGTCGTGGGCGACCCGCGCGGTGGGCTCGAAGCGCATCGCCCAGCCGGCGGCGTGCAGCCGCAGGACCAGGTCGACGTCCTCGGCGACGTGCATCCCGGCGTCGAAGGCGCCGCCCCCCACCGCCGACACGGCGTCGACCCGCACGAGCACGGCCGCGCTCGGCACGTACGCCACCCGCGAGCGCGGCACGACCAGCGCCGGATCCGTCCCGAGGTCCAAGGAGGACCGCACCGCCTCGTAGCGCCCGACCGTCCCGCGCAGCCCGGTCCCGTGCTCGGAGTCCAGGGCGATGATCCGCGGGGCGACCAGCCCGACCGCCGGGTCGGCCAGGTGCGCGAGCAGCGGTTCCAGCCAGCCCGGCCCGGGCACCACGTCGGAGTCGAGGAACACCACGTACGGCGTGCGCGCGGCGGCGAGCCCGGCGTTGCGAGCCGCGGCCGGCCCCTGCGGGTGCTCGTGCCGCAGGATCCTGCCCCCGGCCCCCTCGACGCTGCGCCGCAACGGTTCCGGCCGTTCCGACCCGTCGTCGACGACGACGAGGCCGCCCAGCCGTCCGGGTACGGCACCGTCGCCGTCGGGCCCGCAGACGGGGCCGAGGGCCGCCAGGAGCCGGTCCAGCGGGCGGTCCTTGACCGGGACCACCACCGTCACCTGCTCCGGCCGGGCGGACGCCGCCGCACCCGGGACCGGGTGGGCCAGCCCCGCGTCGAGCAGCGTGCGGGCCAGCGCGCGGTGCACCGGGCCCTCCACCACCAGCGGCCGCCCGGGCGGGGGCAGCAGGGCCCGCGCCGTCGCCGACAGGTGGACCAGCCGGGGCGGCGCGCCGCCGAGCAGGGCCGCGCCGTCGTCGATCCGCCGGGTGCGCCGGTCGAGCAGGACCCGGAACCCGTCCGGGAGCCGCCGGTCGGCGGGCCCCCGGGCTGTGGGATCGCCGCTTCGTTCGGCGGGATCGCCGCTTCGTTCGGCAGGATCACAGCTCCGTCCGGCTGGGCCGCCCTGCGCCGCAACCGGTGCGCCGCGCTCCGGACCCCCGGGCTGCGGCGGGCGGGCCGGACGGTCCGGGTGGTCGGGACGTGTGTCGGGGGCGGTCACCGCCCGAGCGTTCCATCCGGCGCGGCCGCGGGTCGACTCCGCGTCGCCCACCCCACTCCCACCGGCGGTGCGCGGATCCGGCCCGCCGACGCACACTCGTCGTCATGCCGGATCTCCTTCCCCGCTACGGCACCGCGACGCTGGCCGACGTCCTGCCGTCGCTGCTGCACGCGATCGGCGCCCCGCTCGACGACCGCCCGCCCGCGTTCACACTCCCGCCGGCCCAGGCCGCGGTACTGCTGCTGATCGACGGGCTGGGCCACGAACTGCTCCACGCGCACGCCGCGGACGCCCCGGTGCTGGCCGGGCTCGCCGACGCCGGGCCGCTGACGGTCGGCTTCCCCTCGACCACCCCGATCAGCCTCACCTCGCTCGGCACCGGGCTGCCCCCGGGTTCACACGGCACGCTGGGCCTGCGGTTCCGGGTGGACGGCGAGCTGCTCGACGCGCTCGGCTGGTCGTCCGGGCGCCGGGACCTGCGGGACGTGCTCGTCCCCGAACAGGTCCAGCCGGAGCCCACGGTCCTGGAACGGGCCGCCGCGGCCGGGGTCGAGGTGCGGTCGGTGTCACCGCTGGAGTTCCGGACGTCCGGGCTGACCCGGTCCGGCCTGCGCGGCGGCCGGTACCGCGGGGTGGCCGCCCTCGGCGATCTCGCCGTGGAGATCCTCTCCGGGGCGGACGGCCCCGGGCCGCGGCTGGTCTACGCCTACCACGCCGACCTGGACAAGCTGGGCCATCTGCACGGCCCCGGCTCGCCGGCCTGGCGCTGGCAGCTCCGCCAGATCGACACGCTGCTCGGGATGCTCCTCGAGGCGCTGCCCGCCGGCACGCTGCTGGCCGTCACCGGCGACCACGGCATGGTCACCGTCGACCGGATCACCGACGCCGATGCCGAACCGGTGTTGCAGGACGGCGTCGCACTGCTCGGCGGTGACCCGCGGGCCCGGCACGTCTACGTCCACCCGGGCGCGACCGACGACGTCCTGGCGGCCTGGCGCTCCACCCTCGGCGACGACGCCTGGGTGGTGTCCCGCGACGAGGCGGTGGACGGGAGCTGGTTCGGCCCCGTGCCGGACCGGGTGCGGGACCGGATCGGCGACGTCGTCGTCGCGCTGCGCGGGACGGCCGCCGTGGTCCGCCGGGAGGCCGAGCCGTACCTGTCGACGTTCCCGGGGCAGCACGGCTCGCTGACGCCCGCCGAACAGCTCGTCCCGCTGCTCGTGCACTCCTGACCCCGGGGACGACGTGCCGGGTCACCCGGCCGGGACGCGCAGCCGTCCGGTCCGCGGCGACGGGTCCCAGGCCGCGATCGCCGCCCCCGCCCCCGCCACGATCGCGTCGAGCAGGGCCCGTCCCTCGGCCGCGGACGCCCCGGCCGGGTCGCCCAGCACTCCGTTCGGGCTCAGGCCTGCGATCCCGTCGCTGCGCAACGCGTCGATGATCTCGCGGATCGGCCGGGTCTCGCCCGCGGCGGCACGCTCCGCCCGGACCCGCTCCGGGTGCAGGTGGGTCAGCAGCGAGGTCTCGTAGCGCCCGGCGTGCGCGTCCAGCGGCACCCCCGCCACGTCGGCGACGCAGGACAGCCAGCCGGCGTCGCGCCCCTCCTCGCGCAGCAGGCCCACCGCGGACGACAGCGCCGCGACGTTGCCGCCGTGGCCGTTGAGCAGCACCAGCCGCGACGCCCACCGGCAGGCGGACCGGCCGTACTCGACCAGCACGGTGTGCAGCGCCTGCTCCCCGATGGACACGGTGCCGGGGAACCCCTCGTGCTCCCCGGCCGCGCCGTAGGGCAGCGCCGGGGCCAGCACCAGCGCCGGGTCGGCGTCGTGCAGGGCGGACCCGACCGCCGAGGCGACGGCGGTGTCGGTGCCCAGCGGCAGGTGCGGGCCGTGCTGCTCGGTCGACCCGATCGGGACGACGACGGTGCGCGGCCGGCCCGCCGGGTCGGCCAGATCGGTCCAGGTGAGGTCGGCGAGGATCACCGCTACAGCCTGCCCCGTCAGCCCCCGGCCCGGCGCAGCGCGGTCAGCGCCAGCGCGACGGCCCCGGTCAGCAGGACCGCCCCGACCAGCCCGACCGCGCCGACGCCGGCGCTGAACGCGGCCCGGGCCGAGGCGAGCAGCGGGCCCGCGACTTCGGCCGGCACCTCCCCGGCGACCGCGACCGCGCCGGCCAGACCCTCCCCCGCCCGCTCGACGGCGTCCCCGCTGAGCCCGGCCGGCGGCACCAGCCGTCCGGTGTAGACGGCGGTGAGGACGCTGCCGGTGATCGCGACGCCCAGGGCCACACCCAGCTCACCGGCCGTCTCCGAGATCGACGCGGCGGCGCCGGCCCGGGCACTCGGGACCGACCCGAGGACCAGGTCGGTGGCCAGGACGCCGATCGGGCTCAGCCCGAGCACGGTGCCGGTGATCAGCGCGACGAGCGCGACCGGGCCGGATCCCGCACCGACCAGCCCGACGAGCAACGAGCCGAGCACGGCCAGCGCCGCGGCCCCGGCGACCACGGTGGACACCCGCAGCCACCGGGTCAGCACCGGGGTGAGCAGCGACCCCACGACGGTGACCGCGGCGAGCGGCAGCATCCAGATCCCGGCGGTCAGCGCGGACGCCCCTGCCACCAGCTGCAGGTACTGCGGCAGCAGGAAGAACAGGCCGTTGACCGCGACCAGCCCGATCAGCAGCACGGACACCGCCGCCGTGAACGCGGGCCGGGTGAACAGCGTGACGTCGAGCAGGGGGTCCGCGAGCCGGCGCTGGCGGCGGACGAACAGCACCCCGGCCAGGGCACCGACGACGGCGGCGACGAGCACCCCGCCGTCCGGGCCGTGGGCGGCGAGGTTCTTCACGGCGAGGACGAGCGGGAGCATCGCGGCGAGCGAGAGCCCGACGCTGAGCAGGTCGGGGCGCCCGCCGCCGGTCCCGGTCTCCTCCGGCAGCAGCCACGGCCCGAGCACCAGGAGCAGCAGCATCGCCGGGACGCCGAGCAGGACGACCGCGCCCCACCAGTAGGTCTCGAGCACGATGCCGCCGATCAGCGGACCGAGCGCGACACCGGCCGAGAACGTCGTCATCCACACCGCGACGGCGAACCGCCGCTGTGCGGGGTCGGGGAACATCGTCGAGATCAGGCCGAGGGTGGAGGGCATCAGCGTCGCACCCGCCACGCCGAGCAGCGCGCGGGCCGCGACGAGCAGCCCGGCGGTGGGCGCGAACGCGGCGAGCACCGAGGCTGCGGCGAACGCCGCCGCCCCGATCAGCAGCAGCCGCCGGCGTCCGATCCGGTCGCCGAGCGCGCCCATCGTGATGAGGAACCCGGCGATCAGGAACCCGTAGATGTCGAGGATCCACAACTGTTGGGTGGCCGAGGGCTGCAGGTCGGCGGTCAGCGCGGGCGCGGCGAGGTAGAGCACGCTGACGTCCAGGGCGAGGACGAGCAGCGGCAGGGCGAGCACGGCCAGGCCGGCCCACGCGCGGGGTCCGGCACGCTCGGTGGCGATCACGGGTTCGGTATCCATGGCGTCGACGCTAGGAACTGGACCTGACTTCAGGTCAAGACAGCTGCTCCTTCCCGGATCGCGGAGTCCATCCGGCGCGGGGCCAGCGCGTCCCCGATCCGGTGCACCCGCGGGTGCGAGCCGACCAGCTCGGTCCACAGTCTTCCACGCGGCACCGCGGGCAGGGCGGTGACGACGGCCGCCACCTCACGGTGCTCGACCCGGCCGGTCGGGTGGTGCAGCAGCTGCACCCCGATCCGCCCGGCTCTGCTCTGCTCACCGGGACGCACCACCCGCAGCACGGCGCGGTCGGTCGAACACCGGATGCCCGCCGCGTGCGCCCGGCGGCGGAAGCCCTCGCGGTCGAGGGTCAGCCCGAGGTCCTGGCCGACGACCAGCGCCGGGGTGACGATCTCGACGTCGTGCCCGCGGGCGGCGAGCAGCTCCGCGGTCGAGGTGGCCTGGTGGAACCCGAGCTCGTCGACGACCAGCACCGGCCCGTCCGGGAGGCGGGTCCCGGCCAGGACGTCGTCGACCGGGACGGTGAGGCCGTCCGGGTCCCAGTGCGGGGCCGCCGACGCGGCCCCGGTGGCGAGGACGACGGCGTCGGGCTGCTGCGCGGCGACGACCTCGGGGTCCACGGCGAGTCCGAACCGGAGCGTCGCGCCGGCCTCCCGTGCCGCGCGCAGCAGGTCGGTCACGACGTGCCCCAGCTCGGCCCGGCCGGGCGCGCCCGCGGCGAGCGCGAGCCGGCCGCCGGGGCC
Source organism: Pseudonocardia ammonioxydans (assembly GCF_900115005.1). Taxonomy (GTDB): domain Bacteria; phylum Actinomycetota; class Actinomycetes; order Mycobacteriales; family Pseudonocardiaceae; genus Pseudonocardia; species Pseudonocardia ammonioxydans. Next base: position 267,435 of record NZ_FOUY01000001.1, read on the forward strand.
GGCGGCGCGCTCGGCGAGCAGCACCCGGTCGCCGCGGGCGGCGAGGGACGCGGCCGCGGACAGCCCGGCCGGTCCGGCGCCGACGACGAGAACGGTGCGCCGCCCGCCCGCGGCCCGCGCGCCGGGACTCGCCGCCGCGGAACTCGCCACTCCGGAAGCCGCCACTCCGGAAGCCGCCGCCCCGGAATCCGCTGCCCCGGGATTCGCCGCTCCGGGATTCGCTGCTCCGGGGCTCGCTGCCGCGGGGTTCGCTGCTCCGGGATTCGCTGCTCCGGGATTCGCTGCTCCGGAGGTCGCTGCTCCGGGGTGGTGCGCCGGGGTAAGCAGAGCAGAGCCCCGGCGCAGCGGCACCTGCGCGCCGGCGACCAGCAGCCGTTCCCGGCCCGCGGCGGGGTTGACCGCGCACTGCAGCGGCAGGTTGAGCCCGACCCGGCCGATGCAGTCCTGGTTGCACCCGACGCAGCGGCGCACCGGGCGTCCGGCCGCGGCCTTCGCCGCGAACTCCGGGTCCGCGATCTGTCCGCGGGCGACACCGACCAGGTCGCACTCGCCACGTTCCAGCGCCGCGGCGGCCTCGCCGGGCGTGGTGAACCGCCCGACCCCGATGACCGGGATGTCCGAGCCGGCGTCCCGGACGGCGCGGCGCAGCCTCGCGGCGAGGTGCCCGGCGTACCCGGCGGGCGTGTGCATCGACGGTTCGATCAGGTGCAGGGTCGAGGTCGCGACGCCGATCGAGGTGTTGAGGTGGTCGACCGCGCCGGTCGCGACGAGCCGGCGGGCGAGGTCGGCGCCGTCGTCCGGGGTGATGCCGCCGGGGACCCGCTCGTCGACACCGATCCGCAGGCCCAGCACCGGCTCCGGGCCGATCGCCGCGCGGACGGCGGCGACGACGTCGAGCACCAGCCGGGCCCGGCGCGCGCGGTCGCCGCCCCAGGCGTCGGTCCGCCGGTTGGTCGCCGGGGAGAGGAACAGCCGCAGCAGCGACGCGTGCGAGCACTGCAGCTCGACGCCGTCGAAACCACCGGCCACGCAGCGGGCCGCGACGTCGGCGAACCCGGCGACGATCCCGGCGATGCCCGCGGCGTCCAGCTCGGCCGGGACCTCGCGGAACATCGGGTCGGGCAGTGCCGAGGGCCCGACGACGGCCTCCCGCGAGTACATCCCGGACCCCTGCGCGCCGTTGTGGTTGAGCTGGGCGAGGACGACGGCGCCGTGGCCGCGCACCGCGTCGGTGATCCGGCGGTAGCCGGGCAGCACGGCCGGGTCGTGCCCGCGGATCAACCGCTCGTACGGCCGGTCGTGCGGGTGCACGGCGTGCTCCTCGGTGATCACCAGCCCGGCACCGCCGGCCGCCCGCGCCGCGTAGTAGGCCGCGTGCCGCTCACCCGGCAGCCCGTCCTCGGCGAATCCGGTCAGGTGCGCGGTGAACACGATCCGGTTCCGCAGCGTGTGGCGACCGAGCCGCACGGGGTCGGTGAGGCCCGCGGCGCCTCCGGTCGCCGGACGTGCACGCGCCTCCCGCGACGGTGTCACCGCCCCGGCCACCGACGCAGCGCCCGGGCGAGCCGAACCCACCGCAGCACGACCGGCGGGCCCGGGGACCGGATCGGCACCGGAGGAGGGCCGCCCGCCGTCCGGCCCTTCCGGCCCCGATGACCCCGCCGCCAGGAGCGCGCCGGCGATGCGCAGCGCGGCACGGCGGCCCTCCCGGACCGCCTCGGCCAGCGTCCGCGGTGCCACCCGATCGCCCGCGCTCGGGCGGCCGGGGGCGTCGGGCAGCGTCCGGTCCGGCAGCCGGGCCCCGCAGTCGACGACGACGGCACACGGCACCTCCGTGACCGCGCCGGTGTGCACGTCGGCCAGCTCGGCGACCCCGCCCGCGACCCGGCGCAGGTCGGTGAACAGGGCGCGCACCACGCCCGCACGTTCGAGCCGGGCGTTCGCCGGTGCCATGTCACCGCACCGGCCGAGCTGGTGCCCGGCCACCGCGTCGGGGGTCGACAGCGTGACCGCGTACCCGGCCGCGGCCAGCAGCTCCGCGGCCCCCGGCCCGGTCCAGTCGCCGAGCGGGTCACGGACCAGCACGGCCGCACCAGCCGCGACCCCGGTGGCACCGAGTGCGTGTGCGACGCCGGAGCGCCCACCCCCCACCGCGCGCCCCCGGTCGGCGACCGCGGCGAACAGCTCGGCGGCCGGCAGGACGGGCACGTCCGCGGCGTACCGCACCGGTGCGCGCCGGGACCCGGTGGCGAGCAGGACCGTCTCGCCACGGGCCTCGGCGACGGCGAGGGCGGCGGCGTCCGGCTCGGAGCCCAGCTCGACCCGGGCCCCGAGCCGGGCGAGCTCGCGTTCCCACCACGCGACCGGCAGCCCGAGCCGGCTGCGGCCGGGTACGGCGGCCGCCGCGTGCAGCGCCCCACCGAGGCGGTCCGCCCGCTCGTGCACGGTCACCGGGTGCCCGCGCAGGGCAAGGGTCCGGGCCGCCTCCAGCCCGGCCGGTCCGCCCCCGACCACGAGCACAGGAACCGGCCCGGCACAGCGATCCCCGGGCGGCCGGTCCTCGAGCAGCCCGTGCTCGGGCTGCCGGTGATCGAGCAGCCGGTGCTCGGGCGGCCGATTCTCGAGCGGCCCGTACTCGGGCATCCCGTCCTCGCGCGGCCTGTCCTCGCGCGGCCAGTGCTCGGGGGGCCCGTGCTCGGGCAACCGGTCCTCGGGCGACCAGTCCTCGGGCGACCAGCCGCCCTGGGCGTGGGTGCCCGGTGTGCCCGACCCGCGGCCGGGTCGCCCCGCAGCCGGGTCCGGCTCGGCCCGTTCGTGCCCGGACCGCGGCTCCAGCTCGTCCCCGACGACCGGGTTGCGCGGGTCCCGGGCGGCGGCCAGGGCGTTGGTCAGCAGGCACGGCCGGATGCGCTCCGGCGTCCCGGCGCGGGCCAGCGCCACCAGCCGGGGATCGGCGATCTGCGCTCTCGTCATCTCGACGAGATCAGCGTCCCCGCAGGTCAGCGCGTCGGAGGCGATCGACACCGAGGCGACGCTCCCGGCGAGCACGACGGGTGCCGCACCCGCCACTGCGCTGCGCACCTCGGCGCATCGCTCCCGCAGGAACGCCTCGGGCGTGTGCAGGTCCGGCCGCGTCGACCCGACCGACAGGGCACTGCCGACGACCGGGACGAGCAGGTCGACCATCGGCGCGACCGCCCGGGCCAGGGCGACGCCGTCGTCGGGCCGGATGCCCGCCCACGGAGCGAGCTCGTCGACGCAGAGCCGCAGCGCCAGCAGCGGACTGGGCCCGATCGCGTCCCGGACCGCGCCCAGCACCTCGCACAGCAGCGACGACCGGTCGGTGCCGTACCGGTCCTCGCGGTGGTTGGTCAGGCCGGAGCAGAACTGGCGCAGCAGCGAGTGCTGCCCGGCGGAGATCTCCACCCCGTCCACACCGCTGTCCACAGCCGATCGCGCGGCATCGGCGAAGGCGGTGACGATCGCGCCGATCTCGCCGGGGCCCATCGCGACCGGGGTCTCCCGGGACACGACGTCGGGCACGGGCGACGGCCCCCACAGCGGGTGCCGGGAGTGCGCCGTGCTGCCCTGGCCACCGGCGTGCGCCAGCCCGGCCAGCACCAGCGTCCCGTGCGGGCGGCAGGCCTCGGCCACCGCGGCCCAGCCCGCAGCGGCCGGGACCCGGTCCTCCGCGGTGCGCGTGCGGCCGTCCGCCTCCGGACGAACCTCGCCGAGATGCAGCCCAGCGTCCCGTGGAGATCCACATATCGCGCTGGACTGCATCTCGGCGGGGAGAGCGGGCGCCGAGCGGCGCGGGGCGGAGAGGGGGTGCGCCGAGCGGCGCGTAACGGGGACGGCGGGCGCCGAGCGGCGCGGGGCAGGGCCGGCGGGCGCCGAGCGGCGCGTGACGGGGAGGGCGGGGCCGGCAGGACCGCCGGGACCGGCGGGGCCGGCGGGGCCGGCGGGGCCGGCAGGACCGCCGGGACCGGCGGGGCCGGCGGGGCCGGCGGGGCCCGCGACCGGGAACGCAGCGGGCGCGTAGGCGTACGGATGGTCCGAGGCGTGCACCGAGGCCGACTCGACCACGACCAGCCCGGCCCCGCCCGCGGCACGCGCGGCGTAGTAGGCGACGTGGTCGTCGGTGATCTCGCGGGCCGCGTTGCCGAGGTTCGTCTCGTGCGGCCCGAACAGGACACGCGACGGGGCCCGCCGACCACGCAGGTCGACGGGCCCCGTCAGGAGGTTCGTGTCAGCTCCCCGCGACCGGGGCCGGAACCTGCTCCGCCGTCGGCGAGAACCCGGCCAGGGGGCTCTCGTCGCACGCCCGGTCCGGCCGGCGCGGCGGCGGGGCCAGGGACAGCATCGTCGGCTGCTTCGGCGCGCGGGAGTTGCGCGGCGCCGACCGCGAGTGGTCCACGTCGGACTTCGGGATCACGGTCTCGTCGTCGCGGTCGGCGAGCATCTGCTCGCCGAAGCCCCGCACGCACTCGGGGTCCGGGCCGTCCAGCGGCAGCCCGGTGAAGAACTTGGCGGCCATGCAGCCGCCCTGGCAGGAGTCGAAGAAGTCGCAGGACGCGCACGCCCCACCCGTCTGCGGCTGGCGCAGCTCGGTGAACAGCTCGGAGTGCTCCCAGACCTCCTTGAAGCCGCCCTCGTCGCGGACGTTGCCGGCCAGGAAGTTCTCGTGGATGGCGAACGGGCAGGCGTAGACGTCACCGACCGGGTCGATCAGGCAGACCACCCGGCCCGCGCCGCACAGGTTCAGCCCGGGCAGGGCATCGCCGTAGGCGGAGAGGTGGAAGAACGAGTCCCCGGTCAGGACCTGGTCGCCGTGCGCGACCAGCCAGTCGTAGAGCTGCTTCTGCTGGGCCTGGGTCGGGTGCAGCTCGTCCCAGACGTCGGCACCCCGCCCGGACGGGCGCAGCCGGGTGATCCGCAGCTGGGCGCCGTACTTGTCGGCGATCGCCTTGAACTCGTCGAGCTGGTCGACGTTCTCCCGGGTCATCACGACCGAGATCTTCGGCTTCTCGAAGCCGGCCTCGGCCAGGTTCTCCAGCGCGGTGATCGCGGTGTCGAACGAGCCGGGGCCACGGACGTAGTCGTTGACCTCGGGCGTCGCACCATCCATCGAGATCTGGATGTCGACGTAGTCGGTCGCCGCGAGCTGCGCGGCCCGGGCCTTGTCCAGCTTGACGCCGTTGGTGGAGAACTTGACCCCGACGTCGTGGGCGATGGCGTAGTCCAGCAGCTCCCAGAAGTCCGGGCGCACGGTCGGCTCGCCACCGCCGATGTTGATGTAGAAGACCTGCATCCGCTGCAGCTCGTCGATCACCGCCTTGGCCTCGGCGGTGGTCAGCTCGCGCGGGTCACGCCGTCCCGAGCTGGACAGGCAGTGCACGCACGCGAGGTTGCACGCGTAGGTGAGTTCCCAGGTCAGGCAGATGGGCGAGTTCAGGCCGTACTGGAAGTGATCGACCAGCTTCACGGGCACCTCGGATTCAACGCTGTGGTGGTCGGCGGGGGCTCTACCGGGCGACGATCGTGCCGGAGCGCAGCAGTCCCGCCAGGGCCTTCAGGTAGGCCTCGTGCTGGGCCTCGGGGACACCGGCGGCCTCGACGGCGGCCCGGGCGTCCGGGTGGTGCTCGAGGCCCTTCACGACCTCGACCAGTTCGGGGGTCTTCAGGAACGACAGCTTGCGGGTCACGAAGTCGTACACCAGGGCGCCGAACGGCTCCGGGCGCAGCGAGACGCTCTCGCTGATGCGGTACGGCGCCGCGGGGTCGAACGACCCCGCGGCCCCGTCCGAGCTCGTGCTCGGCACCGTGGTGTCGACGGCCTTAGTAGACACCGCACATACCGTCGATGGAGACCTCCTCGACGAGGGTCTCCTCGACCAGGTTCTCCTCGTTCGTGTGCTCGCTCATGGGCTACCTCCGCTGGGTCACTCTCGGCGAGAGAGGTGATGTGCCGCCCCGCCGGCCGGCGGTGGCAGCGGTGGCGACGCTATTGGCACCCGGTGCCGGAAATCAAGGTCCTCTGCCCACGCCCGTCCGTTCGGACGGGCGGCATGCTGACCCCATGACGAACGACAGCTCCCCCGCGACCACCTCCGACCGGGCCGGCGCCGACGCCGGCGTGCCGGTCCTGCTGCACCTGTGCACCCCCGCCGAACGCACCTCGTACGAGCTGCTGGGCGAGATCGCGCCGCCCTCGCTCGAGGAGGCCGGCTTCGTCCACCTCTCCACGCCCGACCAGGTCGCGCTGCCCGCCCAGCGCCTGTTCGCGGGCCGGACCGACCTGCAGCTGCTCGTGCTCGATCCGGCCGCGATCGCCGCGGCCGGCATCGAGGTGCGCTGGGAACCGGGCGTGCCGGGCGACCCGGACGCGATGCGGTTCCCGCACGCCTACGGCGCGATCCCGGCGACCGCGGTGCGGTCGGTGCAGCCGTACGCCCCCGGCCCGGACGGGTTCAGCGCGCCCACGATCACCTGAGCCGGCCGCCGCGCCGTTTCCCGGGGAGACTGTTGCCACACTCGATCGCAGACAACATACTGTATGCATGTCGTGGTCGACTCACGAAGTTGAACGTTCCACCGTCGTGCGGGAGATCGCCGCGAGCCTGAAGGGCGAGCGGGGGGCGCTGATGCCGATCCTGCACCGTGTCGTCGCCGAGGTCGGGTACCTCACGCACGAGGACACCACGGTGATCGCCGAGGTACTGAACCTCTCCGAGGCCGAGGTGCACGGCGTGGCCACCTTCTACAAGGACTTCCGCCGGGAACCCGCCGCCGAACGCGTCGTGCAGATCTGCCGGGGCGAGGCCTGCCAGGCGGTGGGCGCCGAGGCGCTGGTCGCCCACGCCACGTCGACGCTCGGGGTGGAGGTCGACACCCGCAGCGCGGACGGCACGGTCGAGCTGGAACAGATCTTCTGCTTCGGCAACTGCGCGCTGGGCCCGGCGGTCAGCGTCGACGGGCGGCTGCACGGACGGGTCGGCCCGGACCGGTTGGACGTCCTGGTCGGCGCGCGTACCGGTGGTGCGCGCCCCGCGGGAGCGCAGCGGTGAGCCGCGCGCAACGAGGCCGCGTGCAACGGGTGTACGTGCCCGCGGACTCCGCGGCCCGCTCGGTGGGTGCCGACGAGGTCGCCGACGAGCTGGTCGCGGCCGCCGCCGCGGCCGGGCGGGAGATCCAGCTGGTGCGCAACGGTTCGCGCGGCATGCTGTGGCTCGAGCCGCTGGTCGAGGTCGAGACCGCCGCCGGGCGGATCGCCTACGGCCCGGTGCAGGCGGGCGACGTGGCGGCGCTGGTGGCGGCCGGGATGCTGGACGGGGCACCCACCCAGGGCTGCCACGGCCGCACCGACGACATCGACTGGCTGGCTTCGCAGCACCGGGTGACGTTCCGGCGGGTCGGGGTGACCGACCCGCTCGACATCGCCGACTACCGCGCGCACGGCGGTTTCGCCGGCCTGGAGCGGGCCCTGACGATGACGCCCGCCGCCGTCGTCGACGCGGTCACCGAGTCGGGGCTGCGCGGGCGCGGCGGTGCCGGGTTCCCGGCCGGCATCAAGTGGAAGACCGTGCACGACGCCGGGAGCGACCTCAAGTTCGTCTGCGCGAACGCCGACGAGGGGGACTCGGGCACGTTCGCCGACCGGATGCTGATGGAGGGCGACCCGTTCACCCTGATCGAGGGGATGACCATCGCCGCGTACGCGGTGGGCGCGACCGAGGGCTACATCTACCTGCGCTCGGAGTATCCCGACGCCGTCCGGATCATGCGGCAGGCGATCGACGTCGCCTACGCGCACGGCTGTCTCGGGGCGGGGGTCCTCGGCAGCGGGCTGGGCTTCGACCTGTTCGTGCGGGTGGGCGCGGGCGCCTACATCTGCGGCGAGGAGACCTCGATGCTGGAGAGCCTCGAGGGCAGGCGCGGGCTGGTGCGGTCCAAGCCGCCGATCCCCGCGCTCGCCGGGCTGTTCGGCAGGCCCACCGTGGTCAACAACGTGCTGACCCTGGGGACCGTGCCGATGATCCTGGCCGAGGGCCCGGCGTCCTACCAGGACCTGGGCGTCGAGCGGTCCCGCGGCACCCAGGTCTTCCAGCTCGCGGGCAACGTCCGCCGGGGCGGGATCGTGGAGACCGGGTTCGGCATCACGCTCGGCGAGCTGGTCGAGGGCTACGGCGGGGGCAGCGCGTCGGGCCGCCCGGTGCGCGCGGTCCAGGTCGGCGGCCCGCTCGGGGCCTACCTGCCGGTGGACCGGTTCGACCTGCCGATGGACTACGAAGCGTTCGCCGCCGCGGACGCGATGGTCGGGCACGGCGGCCTGGTGGTGTTCGACGAGACGGTCGACATGGCCCGGCAGGCGCGGTTCGCGATGGAGTTCTGCGCGGTGGAGTCGTGCGGCAAGTGCACGCCCTGCCGGATCGGCTCGGTGCGCGGTGTCGAGACGATCGACAAGATCATCGGTGGGGTCGACCGGGAGCGGAACCTGCTGGTGCTCGACGACCTGTGCACCACGATGACCAAGGGGTCGCTGTGCGCCATGGGCGGGCTGACACCGATGCCGGTGCAGAGCGCGCTGCAGCACTTCCCCGAGGACTTCGACCGGCCACCGGCCGACACCGCCGGCCTGCCGGTCCCGGACAAGTTCGCAGCGGAGACCGCCGCGCGCAACGCCGCGCTGATGGCCGGAGAGGTGCAGCGATGAGCCTGCTGAAGGAACCGGACTTCGGAACGCCGGCCCGCACGTCGGAGACCACGGTCACGGTCGAGGTCGACGGCCACGCCGTCGAGGTCCCCGCCGGGACGTCGGTGCTGCGCGCGGCCGCCGAGGCGGGGATCGCGATCCCCAAGCTGTGCGCGTCGGACAACCTGGAGCCGTTCGGCTCCTGCCGGCTGTGCGTGGTCGACATCGAGGGCGCGCGCGGCACCCCGGCGAGCTGCACGACGCCCTGCACGGACGGCATGAAGGTCACCACCCAGACCCCCGAGCTCGCCGACCTGCGCCGCGGCGTCATGGAGCTCTACATCTCCGACCACCCGCTGGACTGCCTGACCTGCCCGGCCAACGGCGACTGCGAGCTGCAGGACATGGCCGGTGTCGTCGGGCTGCGCGAGGTCCGCTACGGCCACGAGGGCAAGAATCATCTGAAGGAGGAGAAGGACACCTCCAACCCGTACTTCGACTTCGACCCGAGCAAGTGCATCTCGTGCTCGCGGTGCGTGCGGGCCTGCGACGAGGTGCAGGGCACGTTCGCGCTGACCATCGAGGGCCGCGGGTTCGACAGCAAGGTCGCGCCCGGCGGGTCGGCCGACTTCATGTCCAGCGAGTGCGTCTCCTGCGGTGCGTGCGTGCAGGCGTGCCCGACCTCGACGCTGCAGGAGAAGACCGTCGTCGACCTCGGCATGCCCGACCGCACCGTGCTGACCACGTGCGCGTACTGCGGCGTCGGCTGCTCGTTCAAGGCCGAGCTGCGCGGGGACCAGCTCGTGCGGATGGTGCCCCACAAGGACGGCGGCGCCAACGAGGGCCACAGCTGCGTCAAGGGCCGGTTCGCGTTCGGCTATGCCGACCACCCCGACCGGCAGCTCTCGCCGATGATGCGCGACTCCATCGACGACGAGTGGCGCCCGGTCGGCTGGGAGGAGGCGCTCACCGAGGTCGCCCGGCGGTTCTCCGCGCTGCGCTCGGAGCACGGTCCGGGGGCGATCGGGGGCATCACCTCCTCGCGGACGACGAACGAGGAGGTCTACGCGGTCCAGAAGATGGTCCGCGGCGCGTTCGGCAACAACAACGTCGACACCTGCGCGCGGGTCTGCCACTCCCCGACCGGCTACGGGCTGAACCAGACCTTCGGTACCTCGGCGGGCACCCAGACCTTCTCCTCGGTCGAGCACAGCGACGTGATCATGGTGATCGGCGCGAACCCGACCGACGCCCACCCGGTCTTCGCCTCGCGGATGAAGCGCCGGCTGCGCGCCGGCGCGAAGCTGATCGTGGCCGACCCGCGACGCATCGACCTGGTGCGCTCACCGCACGTCGAGGCCGAGCACCACCTGCCGCTGCAGCCCGGCAGCAACGTCGCGCTGATCAACGCGATGGCGCACACCGTGGTCACCGAGGGCCTGGTCGACCAGGAGTTCCTCGACGCGCGCTGCGAGGGCCAGGACGAGTACCTCGAGTTCATCCGCGGCCCGGAGAACGCGCCCGAGGCGCTGGAGGAGGTCATCGGCGTCGACGCCGACCGGATCCGGGCCGCGGCCCGGCTGTTCGCCACCGGCGGCAGCTCCGCGATCTACTACGGGCTGGGCGTCACCGAGCACTCGCAGGGCTCGACGATGGTGATGGGCCTGGCCAACCTGGCGATGCTCACCGGCAACGTCGGCCGCGAGGGCGTGGGGGTCAACCCGCTGCGCGGGCAGAACAACGTGCAGGGCTCGTGCGACATGGGCTCGTTCCCGCACGAGCTGCCCGGCTACCGCCACATCGGCACCGAGTCCGTGCGCGAGATCTACGAGTCCCTGTGGGGCACCACCCTCGACCCCGACCCGGGCCTGCGCATCCCGAACATGTTCGACGCGGCGGTCGACGGGACCTTCCGCGGGCTGTTCGTCCAGGGCGAGGACATCGCCCAGTCCGACCCCAACACCCACCACGTCGAAGCCGCCCTGAGCGCGCTGGACTGCCTGGTCGTGCAGGACCTGTTCCTCAACGAGACCGCCCGCTTCGCCCACATCTTCCTGCCCGGCACCTCGTTCCTGGAGAAGGACGGCACCTTCACCAACGCCGAGCGGCGGATCAACCGGGTGCGCCCCACCATGCCGCCGCGGACCGGCAAGCACGAGTGGCAGGTCGTCGCCGAGATCGCCGCCCGGATGGGCTTCGCCATGAACTGGGAGCGCTCGGCCGACATCATGGACGAGATCGCCGCGACGACACCGACCTTCGCCGGGGTCAGCTTCGCCCACCTCGACCGGGTCGGGTCCGTGCAGTGGCCCTGCAACGAGGCCGCCCCGCTGGGGACCCCGACCATGCACGTCGGCAGCTTCGTGCGGGGCAAGGGCCGGCTGATGAAGACCGTCTACGTCCCGACCCTCGAACGCAGCACCCGCCGCTACCCGCTGATCCTGACCACCGGCCGCATCCTCAGCCAGTACAACGTCGGCGCCCAGACCCGGCGCACGGCGAACTCGTCCTGGCACGCCGAGGACGTCCTGGAGATCCACCCGCACGACGCCGAGGACCGCGGGATCACCGACGGCGCCCTGGTCGAGGTCGCCTCCCGGGTCGGGACGACGCGGCTGCACGCCCGGATCTCCGACCGGATGCCGGTCGGGGTCGTCTACACCACGTTCCACCATCCCGAGTCCGGGGCCAACGTCGTCACCACCGAGAACTCCGACTGGGCGACGAACTGCCCGGAGTACAAGGTCACCGCCGTGCAGGTCGCGCCGGCCTTGCGGGCCGACACGACCCGGGCCGGCACCGCGACCTCCACACTCGCCCCGGTCGGTGTGGGAGCGGGTGAGTGACGATGTCCGCAGCACCCGAACCGGCCACCGTCACCCCCGAGGTGCGGATGGCGCACGAGATCGCCCGGCAGTTCGCGGGCGAGCCACCCGAGCAGGCCGCGCAGACGATCGCGGCGCACCTGCGCAAGTTCTGGGCACCCTCGATGATCACCGCGTTCCGGACCGAGGCCGCGGCCGGGGCCGACCTCGACCCGGTGGTCGCCCGGGCCGCGGAGCTCCTGCGGTGAGAGCGCACCCGCCCCTCCCCGCGCGGCCCTGACCGTCCGGCCGGGTCCGCACGCGGCCCACGTCGGCGCGTGCGGACCCGTCCGGCACCCTGGTCGGGTGTCCTTGAGCCGACGGGCCTTCCTGCGCGCCACCGGTGCCGCCGCGGCGCTGGCCGGGATCCCGGCACTGGCCGCGTGCGGGGCCCCGGCCGACGCCGCGGAACCCCGGCTGACCGTGGCGTTCGCCGGGACCGGCCCGCTCGGGACGCCGGACCCGCACCTCGTGTGGCGCCCGGTGGACCGGGCCCGCGCCGCGGCCGTCGCCGACACCCTGCTCGTGTGGGGGCAGGACATGCGCCCGGAACCGCACCTGGCCGCGTCGGTGGGGCCGGACCGGACCGGGACGCGGTGGCGGGTCCGGCTGCGGGAGGCGATCGCGCACGACGGGCGGCCGATCACCGCGGCCGACGTGCTGGCGTCGTGGCGGCGGATCCTCGCCCCGGCGACCGGCGCGACCGCCGCGCCGTTGCTGTCCCATGTGGACCTCTCGGCCAGCCGGGCGCTCTCGGCGACCGAGCTGGAGATCGTCCTGGACACCCCGGACTTCCTGTTCCCGCTGGTCCTGGGCGCGCCGGGGACCGGGATCGTGCGCGACGGCCGCGGCGACGCCCCGGTGGGCACCGGCGGGTTCCGCACCGCGGGCGACGACCCGGCCGTGCTGGCCCGCCACGACGCGCACTGGCTGGGCGCGGCACCGTCGGCCGAGCTGGCGTTCCTGGTCGACGACGCCGAGGAGAACCGCTACCAGTCGCTGCTCGACGGGCACGTCGCCTGGGTCCACGACCTGTTCCCGCACAGCGTGCGCCGCATCCTCGGCCGGACCGGGACCAGGGTGGTCTCCGCGCCGGGCTCGGCGACCCGGTTCCTGGACTTCGTCGGCGAGCCGCTCGCGGACCCGCGGCTGCGCGAGGCCGTCCGGATCGGCATCGGCCGGGACGAGCTGGTGCGCACGGTCCTGCTGGACCTGGGCAGCCCCGGCGACGACCTGTTCGGCCCGGGGCTCGACCGGCACCCGGACGACCTGCCGCCCGTCGCGCGCGACGTCGTCCGGGCCCGCGAGCTGGTCACGGCGGCCGGCGCGGACGGAGCGACGGTGCCGCTCGTGCTCGACCCGTTCGACCCGCTGTCCCAGCCGGCGGCGACGATCGTCGGCGAGCAGCTGGAGGCGATCGGGCTGCGCCCCGAGCCCCACGAGGCCGACGCGCCGGACGCCGACCCGACGCCCGGGCTCCGGTTCCGCCGGGTCCCCGCGAACCCGATCCCGCTGCACCTGCGGGCGACCGCGCGCGACCGCGCCGCCGGGGCGGACGCGGAGGCCGGGGCGGGCGACGCGCGTGCCGGCGGCACCGACGGCGTGGGCTTCGCGAGCCACACCGGCGAGGCCGGCACCGTGGACGCTGCGGACGACCTGGGCCGGTTGCTCACCACCGCCGCCGGCACCCCGGACGAGCGGGCCCGCGACGAGGCCCTGCGCCGGGCGCAGCTGCTGCTGCGCCCCGAGGCCACCGCCTGGTCGGTCGGCGACGAGCACGTCGGGATCTCCGCGGACCTGACCGGGGTCGAGCCGGCCCGCCCGGACACCGGCACCTGGGCCCGCTTCCACCGGGTGCGGTGGGGCTGACCCGGCCGGGCCGCAGCAGGATCAGCCTGCGGACTCCGCGCCGTGCTCGGTCACCACGGCGACCGGGCAGTCGACCCGGTGCAGCACCGACTGGCTGACCGACCCGAGCAGCAGCCCGGCCAGGGCGCCACGGCCCCGGGACCCCACGACGACGAGCCGGGCCCCCTGGGCCGCCTTGGCCAGCGCGGGGATCGGGTGCGAGTGCGGCAGCTCGGTCTCGATCCGCAGGTCCGGGTGACGCTCCCGCCAGGGCGCGACCGCCTTCTCCAGGTCGGCGGCGACCTCGGACTCCACCCGGTCCCACGGGACCAGGTCCATGATCCACGACTCGGCGGTGTCGTGCGTCCACGCCTGCACCACACGCAGGGTCGCGCCCCGGCTCACCGCCGCGTCGACGGCGAACCCCAGCGCGTTCGCCGCGACCGGAGAGCCGTCGTAGGCGGCCACCACCGGGCCGTCGTGCTCGCCCTCACCGCGGACGACGACCACCGGGCACGGGGACAGCGCGCACACCGCGCGGGACGTCGATCCGGCCACCAGGCCGCTGAACCCGCCGCGGCCCCGGCTGCCGACCACCAGCAGCTGCGCGGTCTCGGCCTCGGCCAGCAGGCCCTCCGGCACCGACCCGTTCCGGACGACGTGGGCCACGGTGACGTCCGGGGCCACGCCGTGCGCCTCCGCGGCGGCACTGTGCAGCAGTTCCCCGATGTGCTCGCGCAGCCGATCACGGTTGTGGTGGTCGAGGTCGGCCATCCCCGCCATGGGACGGAACGCCGACCAGTCCAGTACGCCGACCAGGCGCAGCGGGGCGGACCGCCGTCCTGCTTCGCGGGCCGCCCAGCGCACCGCCTCGGCCGCCGACTCCGACCCGTCCACCCCGACGACGATCGCCGCGTCCCCGGCCTCGCTCATCCGCTCCTCCTCAGGTCGTCGCCGGCCGCGGCCGGCCGGCACGGCGAGTGTGCCGGTCCGGGCACCGGTCCGGCGAGAGCCGGAGGTCCCGGTGAGCGGGCTCTCTTGAACGCACCCGCGGCCTGTGTTCCTGTGCAGATGTTCAGGTGGAAGCGGAGGTGTCGTGCGGCGAGGGCGGAGCGTGACCGTGCGTGCGGTCGTCGCGCTCGCCCAGCTGGCCGCCGCCACGGTGGCGATCTTCGTGCTGACCACGCTGCTGCCGGGCGGGACGGCCGAGGTCGTGCTCGGCCCGGACGCCACCGACGAGCAGGTCCGGGAGCTGGCCGCCCGGCTCGGCACCGACCGCCCGCCCGGTGTGCGGTTCGCGGAGTGGGCCGGCGGGGCGGTCACCGGCGACCTGGGCTCGTCGCTGGTGACCGGGCGCACGGTGCTCGACGAGATCGCCGACCGGTTCGGGAGCACCGCACTGCTCACCGGGCTCACGCTGCTGGTCGCGGTCCCGTTGGCCGTGCTGGCCGGCACCGTCGCCGGGCGTCGCCCCGGCAGCCCGGCCGACCGGGTGTCGACCGCGACCGTCTCGGCGTTGCAGGCCGCACCCCAGTTCGCCCTCGGCCTGCTGCTGGTCGCGCTGTTCTCGTTGCAGCTCGGGTGGCTCCCGGCGACGGCGGGCGGCGGGGCCCTGCTCACCCCGGCCGTGCTGGTCCTGCCGGTCGCGGTGCTCGTCGCCTCCCAGCTGGGGTGGCTGTCCCGCCAGGTCCGGCAGGGGGTGCTGCAGACCGACCGGTCCCCGCACGTCACGCACCTGCGCCGGCTCGGGCTGAGCGAGCCGGTCGTGCTGTGGCGGCACGTGCTGCCCGGTGGGGTCGCGCCGTCGCTGCAGCAGCTGGCCCGGATCACCGAGGGGACGCTCGGCGGGGTCGTGGTGGTGGAGTCGCTGTTCGCGCTGCCCGGGGTCGGGGCGGGCGTCGTCGAGGCCGTGCAGAGCCGGGACCTGCCGCTGGTGCAGGGCTACGCGCTGCTCGCCGCGGTCGTCACGATCATGCTGAACCTGCTCGTCGACCTGCTCACCGCCCGGCTCACCCCGGTCCGGGAGGACGCCCGGTGAGGCGCGGGACGCTCGGGGCCGTGCTGGCCGGGGTGCCGCTGGCGTGCGCACTCCTCGGCCCGTTCCTCGCCCCGCTGCTGCCGGCCGCCGGATCCGGTGCGCTGCTGCCACCGGGCCCGGGCCACCCGCTGGGCACCGACGCGCTGGGCCGCGACGTGCTGGCACTGGCCCTGACCGGGGGGACGACCGTCGTCGCGCTGACCCTGGGGGCCCTGGCGCTGGCCTACCTGGTCGGGGTGCCGCTCGGTCTGGTGCTCGCCGCGACCACCCGGCGGTGGGCCGCGAGCGCCACCCAGCGGGTGCTCGACGTGCTGCTGGTGCTGCCGTCACTGCTGGTGCTGCTCGTACTGGCGGGGACCGGCCGGCGCGGGGTCGGCTGGCTGCTGGTGGCGACGGCGGTGCTGCAGCTGCCCGCGGTCGTCCGGCTGGTCCGCGCGGCGGCCGCCGCACCGGCCCGGCGGGTCGCGCTGGAGACGATGTGGCTCAGCGGCGAGCCGTGGTGGCGGATCCACCTGGTGGAGACGGGCCGATTCGTCGGCGGGCCGGTCCTGGTCGACGCCGGCACCCGCGGCGTCATGGTGCTCGGGCTGCTGGCCAGCGCGAGCTTCCTCGGTGTCGGGCTGCCGCCGGACACGGTGGACTGGGCGGTGGTGATCGAGCAGAACTCGGCGGCGCTGTTCCTGGCCCCGGCGGCCCTGCTGGTCCCCGCGACCCTGCTGGTGGCGCTGGCCGCGGGGACGAACCTGCTGGTCGACCGGGTCGCCGACCGGACGGGGGCGGTGGTGTGACCGGCGTGCTCACCGTCCGCGGCCTGGGCGCCCGCACCCCCGGCGGGGCCGTGCTGCTCGACGGCGTCGACCTCGACCTGGCGCCCGGGCAGGTCCTGGCGGTGGTCGGCGCGTCCGGGGCGGGGAAGTCCACCCTCGGGCTGGCCCTGCTCGGCGAGGCGGCGCCCGGGCTCCACCTCACCGGCTCCGTGCAGGTGCAGGGCCCGGTACAGCTGCAGGGCCCGGGCCGGATGGACGGCACCGAGCTGCTCGGCCGGCCCCTCCCGGCGCTGCGCCGGGCCCGCGCCGGCCGGGTGGGGCACCTGCCGCAGCATCCGGGCGTCGTGCTGGACCCGGTGCGCCGCACCGGACCGGTGCTCGACGAGCTCGCCGCGACCGTGCACGGACGCGGCCGGACACACCGGCAGGCCCGGGCCGCGGCGGTGGCCGGGGCCCTCGAACTGGCCGGGCTCGGCGGGGAACCGGAGCTGGCCCGCCGGTTCCCGCACCAGCTCTCCGGCGGTCAGCAGCAGCGGATGGCGCTGGCGCAGACACTGGTCACCGGCCCGGACGTCGTCGTGCTGGACGAGCCGACCACCGGCCTGGACCCGGACACCACCGGCGCCGTCGTCGAGCGGCTGGCGGCCGTCGCCCGCGCCGGGACGGCACTGGTGCTGCTCACCCACGACACCGGCACCGCCGCGGCGCTCGCCGACGAGGTCGTCGAGCTCCACGCCGGCCGGGTGCTCCGCCGCGGCACGGCGGCCGAGCTGCTCGCACCGGCCGCCACCGGCACCGGCCGGGAACATCGTCCGGGCGGGGACGTGCTGCTGGCGGTGACGGGCCTGTCGGTGTCCACCCCGGCCGGGGCCCTGCTCCTCTCCGATGTGGACCTGACGGTCTCGCGGGGCGGCCTGCTCGCCGTCGTCGGACCGTCCGGTGCCGGCAAGACCACCCTCGGCCGGGCGATCGCCGGGCTCGCGCCGTGCACCGGAGAGGTCCGGGTCGGCGGCAGCCCCGTGACCGGGCGCCGGGCCGTCCAGTACGTGCACCAGGACTGCCGGTCGGCGTTCCTCGACCACCGGCCCGTCCTCGACCAGGTCGCCCGGCCGGCCGAGCTGCTGCGCCGGCTCCCCCGCGCCGACGCCCGGGCCGCGGCGAGGACCGTGCTGGCGCGGCTCGGTCTGGATTCCGGGACCGCGGCCCGGCGCCCGGGCGAGCTGTCCGGCGGGCAGCTGCAGCGCGCGTCGGTGGCCCGGGCGCTGCTCGCGCGGCCCGCGGTGCTGGTCGCCGACGAGGCGACCTCGGCGCTCGACGGCGAGCACCGCCGGCTACTGCTGGGCGAGCTGGACCGCGCCCGCCGGGAGGACGGCCTGGCGGTGGTCCTGATCAGCCACGACCCGGCCGTGGTGGCCACCGCCAACTGGGTGCTCGCGCTCGCCGGCGGGCGGGTCGCCCCCGACCCCGGAGGTACGGTCGTGCTCATCACCTGAACAGGTCTTCAGTCATGACGTAGTGTCACGATCATGTCCGCGCTCCCCGCCGTCACGGTCTGCCGGGGGTGTTGCTGCGGCTCCGGCCGGAAGCACCCCGGCGTCGACCACGCCGCCCTCCTCGAGCGACTCACCACCGGTACCGACGGCCACGCCCGGCTGCGGACCAGCGACTGCCTGGGCCCGTGCACCGATTCCGACGTCGTCGTGGTCGGCCCGGTGCCGTCCGCCCGGCGGGCCGGCGCCCGGCCGGTCTGGCTGCGCCGGGTGCTCGACGCGACCGCCGCCGACGCGGTCGCCGGATGGGTGCGCGCCGGCGGGCCGGGCGTGGCGGAGCGGCCCGCGGCACTCGACGAGCACGTGTTCGTCCCCGGCGCGCAGGCGTCGGACGCGGCGCGGGCGGCCGGGTGAGCGCCGCGCTGAGCCGACGCGGGTTCCTGGCCGCCGCGGGCCTCGGCGCCGCCGGGCTCGCCCTCGCCGGGTGCGGCACCGGGCCGGGCTCCGGCGGGGACCGGTTGCGGGTCGCCTTCGCCGCAGGCGGGTCCCGGGAGTCGCTCGACCCGCACGTGCTGCCGCTCTACGTGGACCAGGCCCGGGCGAAGGCCTGCTTCGACACGCTCACCGGCTGGTCACAGGACATGACCCCGCAGCCGCGGCTCGCCGAGTCCTGGGAGAGCGACGCCGCCGGGCGGCGCTGGCGGATCCGGCTGCGTCCCGCCCCGTTCCACGACGGCCGGACGCTCACCGCCGACGACGTCCTCTACTCGTTCCGCCGGATCACCGACCCGGCCACCACCGCGATCGCCGCCGCGCTGTTCCGCGACCTCGACCTCACCGCCTCCCGAGCGGTCTCGCCGACCGAGCTGGAACTCGTCCTGAACCGGCCGAACTTCCTGTTCCCGCTGGCCTGGGGCGCACCCGGCACCGAGATCGTCCAGCAGAACGCGACCGGCTTCGACGCACCGGTGGGCACCGGACCGTTCCGGTTCACCTCGTTCACCCCGGGCGGCCCGGCGCTCTACACCGCGTTCGACGGCCACTGGGACGGCCGGCCGGCGACCGGCGAGCTGGAGTTCCTCCCGGTGGACGACGAGGAGGCACGGATCGGCGCACTGCTGTCCGGCCAGGTCGCCTATGCCCACGACCTCACCCCCGCCGGGGCCGCCCGGCTCGACGGCGACGACCGGGTCGCGGCGCTGTCGGCGCCGGCGTCGGCCCACCAGTTCCTCGTGCTGCGGGTGGACCGCCCGCCGTTCGACGACGCCCGGCTGCGCGAGGCCGTGCGGCTCGGCATCGACCGCGACGAGCTGGTGCGGGTCGCGCTGCTCGGGCGCGGCCGGGTCGGCAACGACATGTTCGGCCAGGGCCTGCGCTACTACCCGGACGAACCCCAGGTCGTGCGGGACGTCGAGCGCGCCCGCGCGCTGGTCACCGAGGCCGGCGCGCAGGGGCTGGCGGTGGAGCTGCAGACCAGCGGGGCCGACCCCAACTTCGACGCCGCCACCGCGGTCGTCGCCCGGCAGCTGGCCGAGGTGGGGCTGCGGGTGACCGCGCGGGCGCTGCCGTCGGAGAACTACTTCTCGACGATCCGCAAGCAGGGCGTGTTCTCCCAGAACAGCACCGGGTCGCTGCCGATCCCGGACTACATCGGACGCCGGATGCTGACCTCCACCCCGACCTACGACTTCACCGGCTACCGCGACCCCGAGATCGACAGGCTCTACTACGCCGCCACCGGCACCGCCGACGAGGCAGCCCGCACGGAGTCGTTCCACCGGGTCCTGCAGCGCCTCCGCGCCCACTCCGGCGGGCTCGTCTGGGGCGTGCGGGACTGGAACGTCGGCGTCGCCGCGGGCGTGTCCGGGATCGCCCCGGCCCGGCCCAACACGTTCGCCTGGGCGAACTTCGCCCGGGCCCGCCTGGGCTGAGCACCCCCTCGTCCCGGACCAACCTGCACCTGGAGGCGATTCTCGGATTCAGATAATCTGAGTCCGTGCGTGAGATGACGGCATCCGAGGCCTCTCGGAACTTCTCGGCGGTGCTGGACTCCGCCGAGCACGGTGAGACGATCGTGGTCACCCGTGCCGGTCAGCGGGTCGCCGTGATCGCGCCGGCGCCTCGCGCCAACGGAGCCGCCCTGCGAGCGGTGTTCGAGCGCTGGCAGGGAGAACGGGCAGTGGACGACGCGTTCGACGCCCGGGTGCGTGCAGCACGTGACACGGCCCCGGCCGAGTGGGACACCGACCCGTGGTACGCCTGATCCTCGACACCGGGGTCGTCATCGCCGGGGTTCGTGGTCGGCTCGACATGGCCGCGCTCGCGGACACCGACGACGTGGCCCTGCCGGCGATCGCCGTAGCCGAGTACCTCACCGGGACGTTGCTCGATGCCGACCCCGGACGGGCCGCGGCCCAACGCATGTTCCTCGACGACATTCTTCAGGTACTGCCCGTCCACGACTACGATCGAACCGTCGCCGAGCACCACGCAGCACTGCTGGCCCACGTCCGCACCACGGGCGACAAGCGGGGCGCACACGATCTGATCATCGCGGCGACGGCGCGAGCGACCGGCCGCCTCGTTCTCACCACCGATGATCGTGCCCGCTTCGGAGAACTGCCCGACGTCTCCGCACGCGTCGTCGCCGGCTGACAGCACGCACGCAACCCCGGTCGACGTCACGAACCCGGCGCCCGGGCGCCGCACCGCTCTGCTCCGCGGTCACGGCCCGCACCGCCGGGCCCGAGTGCCGGGGCACTCTCCAGCCCCTGCAGCACGGCGTCGAGCCCGAACCGGAAGGCCTCCTCCGCCTCCACGGCGTGCCCCGGCTCGTCGGCCACGATCCCGGTGCGGACCAGCTCGGCCCGGTTCTGCTCCTCGGCGACCGCCCCCAGGACGTAGTGCACCAGGGTGCGGGCGGCCCAGCGCGCCTGCCGCGGCCCGAGCCGGTCGGCGAACAGCTCCGGGAACGTGCGGCTCGGTGCCAGCCCCTCCGGCCGGAACGCCAGCACGAACGAGACGACCTCCGCGCCGTCGCGGACCCGCCGCAGCGCGTCGCGCAGCTCACCGGCGGCGCTGCGGGCGTCCGGCGCGGTCGGACCGTCACCGAGGATCCGGGTCGCCACCTCGGCGAGCAGCTCCTGCTTGTTCGCCACGTGGTAGTAGAGCGCACCCGGACGGACGTCCAGGTCCTGGGCCACCCGGCGCATCGAGAGCCCGCTCAGGCCCTGCTCGTCCAGCACGGTGTAGGCGGCGTCGACGATCCGCTCCCGGGTGAGCCCCACTCGATCAGTGTCGCAGCGCCGACCCCGGCAGCACCGATCCGATCGGGGGTCTTGCCGGAGCGATCGTCGTCCGCCTACCGTTTGAACGGTGTTCAAAACCTATGACGTGATCGTGGACCGGCTGCTCGACGGCGCCCCGCTCGACCGCGGTGAGGCCCTCGACGTCCTCGCCACGCCCGACGAGGAGGTCCTGCACCTGGTCGCCGCCGCGAGCCGGCTGCGCCGCGCGCACTTCGGCGACCAGGTCAAGGTCAACTACCTGGTGAACCTGCGGTCGGGGCTGTGCCCGGAGGACTGCGGCTACTGCTCGCAGCGGCTCGGCTCGACCGCGGAGATCCTCACCTACTCCTGGCTGCCGACCGCCGACGCCGTCCGCGAGGCGAGCGCCGGGATCCGCGGCGGCGCGTCCCGGGTCTGCCTGGTCGCGAGCGGGCGCGGGCCCGGCGACCGCGACGTCGAGCGGGTCGCGACGATCGTCGAGGAGCTGCGCGACGAGCACCCCGGCGTCGAGGTCTGCGCCTGCCTCGGGCTGCTGCGCGACGGGCAGGCCGAGCGGCTGCGCGCGGCCGGCGTCGACGCCTACAACCACAACCTCAACACCGCCGAGTCGCGCTACGAGGAGATCTGCTCGACCCACACCTTCGACGACCGCGTCGACACCGTGGCCAAGGCCCGCGCTGCCGGGCTCTCGCCCTGCTCCGGGCTGATCGTGGGCATGGGCGAGTCCGACGACGAGCTCGTCGACGCCCTGTTCGCGCTGCGCGAGGTCGGCAGCGACTCGGTCCCGGTCAACTTCCTGATGCCGTTCGAGGGCACCCCGCTGGCCGGCACCTGGCTGCTGGACCCGCTGCGCTGCCTGCGCATCCTGGCGCTGGCCCGGATGGTCGCCCCGGCGACCGAGGTGCGCATGGCCGGTGGGCGCGAGCAGCACCTGCGGTCGCTGCAGCCGCTGGCGCTGCACGTGGCGAACTCGCTGTTCCTCGGCGACTACCTCACCAGTGAGGGTCAGGCCGCCGAGCAGGACCTGCAGATGATCGCCGACGCCGGGTTCACCGTCCTCGGCGCCGATTCCGGCTCCGGCCCCGCTGCCGACCCCGCCACCGACTCCGGCCCCGCTGCCGACCGCTCCGCCACCGCGCTCCGGCTGCGCGGCGCCGGCACGACCCAGGCACCCAACGCATGACCGGTCTTCTGGAACGCGACCGCGGCCTGCTCTGGCACCCCTACGCCCCGCTCGACGGCCCCTCCCCCTACGCCGTCCACGACGCGTCCGGGACCCGGCTGGACCTGGAGGCAACCGACGGGACCCGCTTCTCGGCGATCGACGCGATGAGCTCGTGGTGGTGTGCCGTCCACGGCTACCGGCACCCGGTGCTCGACGCCGCGATCCACGACCAGGCCGACCGGTTCAGCCACGTCATGTTCGGCGGGCTGACCCACGAACCGGCCGTCCGGCTCGCCGAGGAGCTGGTCCGGGTCACCCCCGCGCGGCTGCAGCACGTGTTCCTGGCCGACTCCGGCTCGGTGTCGGTGGAGGTCGCGCTGAAGCTCGCCGTCCAGTACCAGGCCGCGACCGGGCACCCCGGCCGACGGCGGTTCGTCGCGGTGCGCGGCGGCTACCACGGTGACACCACCGGCGCGATGGGCGTGTGCGACCCGGTCGACGGGATGCACGCGCTGTTCCCCGGGCTCGTCTCCGACCAGCTGTTCCTGCCGCGCCCGCCCGCCGCGCGGACCGACCACGGCAAGCTCCTGCCGGAGGCGGACCCGGCGGTCGACGCCTGGATCACCGAGGCCGAGGAGCTGGTCGCGGCGCATGCGGACACGGTGGCGGCGATCGTCGTCGAACCGGTCTTGCAGGGCGCGGGCGGGATGCACGTCTACCCGCCGCGCTGCCTCGCCGCGCTGCGCCGGATCGCCGACCGGCACGACGTGCTGCTGGTCGCCGACGAGATCGCCACCGGCTTCGGGCGGACCGGCGCACCGTTCGCGGTCGAGCACGCCGGCGTCGAACCGGACGTGCTGTGCCTGGGCAAGGCGCTGACCGGCGGCTACCTCACGCTCGCCGCGGTGCTGTGCAGCGGGCGGGTCGCCGAGGCCGTCACCCGCTCCCCGCAGCGGGCGCTGCTGCACGGCCCGACGTTCATGGCCAACCCGCTGGCCTGTGCGGTCGCGGCCGCCTCGCTGTCACTGCTCACCCCCGCGGTCACCGACCGGGTCGCGGAGATCGGCCGCGAGCTGTCCACGGCGCTCGCCCCGGCCGCGGAGCTGCCCGCGGTGCGCGAGGTCCGGGTGCTGGGAGCGGTCGGGGTGGTGGAGCTGACCGGCCCGGTCGACGTCGGCGCGGTGACCCGGGCGGCCCTGGAGCGGGGCGTCTGGGTGCGCCCGTTCCG
This sequence comes from Pseudonocardia ammonioxydans, assembly GCF_900115005.1. Classification (GTDB taxonomy): domain Bacteria; phylum Actinomycetota; class Actinomycetes; order Mycobacteriales; family Pseudonocardiaceae; genus Pseudonocardia; species Pseudonocardia ammonioxydans. Next base: position 290,814 of record NZ_FOUY01000001.1, read on the forward strand.
CAACCTCGTCTACACGATGCCGCCCTACATCACCGGTCCGGACGAGATCGCCGCGATCGGGGCGGCCGTCACGGGCGCGATCGCGCAGGTGCACCGGTGACCGCCATGGCCGACTGGCTCGCCCGGGCAGCGGAGGGCCGGGCCCGGGCCGGGATCGTGCGGGCCACCGACGTGCGGCGCAACCCGCAGTCCCGGCCAGGCCTGCTGGACCTGGCCTCGAACGACTACCTGGGCCTGGCCGACGACCCGCGGGTGCGGGAGGCCGCCGTCGCGGCGGTCGGGCGGTTCGGCACCGGCGCCCGGGCGTCCCGCGTCGTCACCGGGACCACCGCCGGGCACGCCGAGCTGGAGGCCGAGCTCGCCCGCCTGACCGGGCAGCCCGCCTGCCTGGCCTTCTCCAGCGGCTACACCGCCAACGTCGGCCTGCTCACCGCGCTCGGCGACCCGGACACGCTGTTCGTCTCCGACGCCCACGCGCACGCCTCGCTGGTCGACGGCGCCCGGCTCGCACGGTCGCCGGTGGCGATCTGCCCGCACGCCGACCTCGCCGCGCTCGAGCGGCTGCTGCGCGAGCGCACCCAGCCGCGCGCGGTCGTGGTGGTCGAGTCGCTGTACTCGGTGCTCGGCGACGCCGCCGACCTCGACCGGATCGCCGCCCTGTGCGCCGAGCACGACGCACTGCTGGTCGTCGACGAGGCCCACGGCGTGGGCGTCGCCGGGCACGGCCGGGGCGCGGTCCACGCCGCCGGGCTCGCCGGCGCCGAGCACGTCGTGCTGACCGCGACGCTGTCGAAGGCGCTCGGCGCGCAGGGCGGGGCGGTGCTCGGGCCGCCGGCGCTGCGCGCGCACCTGGTCGACACGGCCCGGACGTTCCTGTTCGACACCGCGCTGGCCCCGGCCGCCGCGGCGGCGGCCGCACAGGCCTGCCGGATCGTGCGCCGCGAGCCGGAGCGGGTCGCGGCCCTGCACGGGGTCGCCCGGGCCATCGCCGGCGCGGCGGGTGTCGAGCACGCCCCGGGAGCGGTGCAGTCGCTGCCGGTGGGCGCCCCGGAGGCCGCCGTCGACGCCGCCGCCCGGCTGTTCGACGACGGCGTGGTCGTCGGCTGCTTCCGGCCGCCGAGCGTGCCCGACGGTGTGTCCCGGCTGCGGCTCGTCGCCCGGGCCACCCTCGACCCGGACCGGGCCGCCGATGCCGCGCACCACGCCGCCGCCCTCGCCGCCGCGTCCACCGCCGCCCTCGCCGGGGCACCCGGGTGAGCGTCCTGGCCGTGACCGGCACCGACACCGGGGTCGGCAAGACGGTCGTCACGGCGGCCCTGGCGGCGGGTGTGATCGCGCGCGGGGAGACGGTGGCGGTGTACAAGCCCACCCAGGCCGGTCTGGACGACGGCCGGGGCGACGTCGACGTCGTCCGCGAACTGGCGGGTGTCACGACCGCGGTGGAGGGGATCCGGCTGGCGCACCCGATGGCCCCGGTCGCGGCCGCGCGGCGGGCCGGGACCACCCTGCCCGAGCTCGCCGAGCACGTGGCCCGCGTCGCGGACCTCGCCGCGGACCACGACCACGTCCTGGTCGAGGGCGCGGGCGGGCTGCTCGTCGAGCTGGACGGGCACGGCCGCACGCTCGCCGACCTCGCCGCCGCCCTGTCCGCCCCGGCGGTCGTGGTCTGCCGCAGCGGGCTGGGCACGCTCAACCACACGGCGCTCACGACGGAGGCCCTGACCCGACGCGGGATCGCGCTCGCCGGGCTGGTGATCGGTTCCTGGCCGGCCGCGCCGTCGGAGGTGGAGCGCTCGAACCGCGCCGAGCTCGACCGCTCCCCCGCCGGCCTGCTGGGCGCCCTGCCCGAGGGAGCGGGCCGGCTCGATCCCGCCCGGTTCCGCGCCGAGGTGCAGCTCCGCTGCCCGTGAGTGCTTTTCGCGGTCCTGACCGCGAAAAGCACTCACGGGCAGAATTGGGGGTATCGAACGTGTGGCAACCCAACATGTAGTGTTCGCCGTGCTGGTGGTTCACCGGTCCCGCACGGGCCGGTGAGGCAAGAGGGAACCCGGTGCGAGTCCGGGACTGCCCCGCAGCGGTGAACGGGAACGACCGCCGTCACGAGCACTGGGAGCCCGTCTCCCGGGAAGCGACGGTTACTAGGCTTGTGAGTGGAAACCGCGGTCCTGACCGCGAAAAGCACTCACGGGCGCCGGAGGCGCCCATGCCCGTGAGTCCGAAGACCTGCCACCGGTGCGCGCACCGCCGGTGCGTGCAGCTCCGGGGCCCCGCGGGCGGGCGCCAGGGTGTGGTGGGTCGCGCACGGCGTCGGCCTGTCACCGCCTCCTCCGCGCGCGGGTCACGGACCGACGGCGACTCGCGAGGAGAGAGACCCGTGACCGCATCCACCGCTCCCCCCGCGCCGGCGCACGGCGCGGCCACGACCGGCCTGCGCGTCATCCGGCGCGACGGCACCGAGACCGCGTTCGACGCCTCCAAGATCACGGTGGCGATGACCAAGGCATTCCTCGCCGTCGAGGGCACCGCGGGGGACGCCGCGCACTCGTCGCGGCTGCACCACCTCGTCGGCGAGCTGACCGACCAGGTCGTCGCCGCACTGCACCGCCACCCGGCCCCGGTCGTGCACGTCGAGCAGATCCAGGACCAGGTCGAGCTCGCCCTGATGCGCGGCGAGCACCACCGGGTGGCACGTTCCTACGTGCTCTACCGCGAGGAACACGCGCAGGCCCGGAGCACGGGTGGCGACGACCGGGAGGCCGGCTCCGGCCCGGACGTGCGCGTCACCGCGCCCGACGGCACCCGGGCCCCGCTGGACCGCGCCCGCGTCGAGACCGTGCTCGCCGAGGCACTCGCCGGGATCGACGACGTCACGGCCGCGCCGGTGTTGTCCGAACTGGACCGCACCGTCTACGACGGCATCACCGCCGACGAGCTGTCCCAGGCCCTGGTCATGGCGGCCCGGACGCTCGTCGAGCGGGAACCGAACTACTCCCTGGTCGCCTCCCGGCTGCTGCTCGACCGGCTGCGCGCCGAGGCCGTGTCCCACCTGGCCGGGGCGCCCGAGACCCCCGACCAGGCCACGATGGCCGCCGGCTACCCGGCCTACACCCGCGACTACCTGCGCCGGGCGATCGACATCGGGCTGGTCGACCCCGAGCTCGCGACGTTCGACCTGGACCGGGTCACCGCCGCGCTGCGCCCGGAGCGGGACCTGGAGATCGGCTTCCTCGGGCTGCAGACCCTCTACGACCGCTACCTGCTGCACGAGCGCGGCACCCGCTTCGAGCTGCCGCAGGCGTTCTTCCTGCGGGTGGCCATGGGGCTGGCCCTGCGCGAGGACGACCGGGAGGCCCGGGCGATCGAGTTCTACGAGCTGCTGAGCTCGTTCGACTTCATGGCCTCCACGCCGACGCTGTTCAACTCGGGCACCACCCGGCCGCAGCTGTCGTCGTGCTTCCTCACCACCGTCGACGACGACCTCGAGTCGATCTTCGGTGGCTACCGGAACAACGCGCTGCTCGCGAAGTACTCCGGCGGGCTGGGCAACGACTGGACCCCGGTCCGCGGCCTCGGCGCGCACATCCGCGGCACCAACGGCGTCTCGCAGGGCGTCGTGCCGTTCCTGAAGATCGCCGGCGACACCGCGGTCGCGGTCAACCAGGGCGGCAAGCGCAAGGGCGCCGCGTGCGCCTACCTCGAGACCTGGCACATCGACGTCGAGGAGTTCCTCGACCTGCGCAAGAACACCGGCGACGACCGCCGGCGCACCCACGACATGAACACCGCGAACTGGGTGCCCGACGAGTTCCTGCGCCGGGTGCAGGCCGACGCCACCTGGACACTGTTCTCCCCGGACGAGGTGCCCGACCTGCACGACCTCTACGGGAACGCGTTCGCCGAGCGGTACCAGGAGTACGAGGCCGCAGCGCAGCGGGGCGAGATCCGGGTGCACCGCACCGTGCGCGCGGTGGAGCTGTGGCGGCGGATGCTGACCATGCTGTTCGAGACCGGGCACCCGTGGATCACGTTCAAGGACCCGTGCAACCTGCGCAGCCCGCAGCAGCACGCCGGGGTGGTGCACTCGTCGAACCTGTGCACCGAGATCACGCTGAACACCCGCGCCGGGGAGGACGGCGAGGTCGCGGTCTGCAACCTCGGCTCGGTCAACCTGGCCGCCCACGTCGGCCCGGAGGGGTTGGACGCCGACAAGCTGCGCCGCACGGTCACCACCGCGGTCCGCATGCTGGACAACGTCGTCGACATCAACTTCTACACGATCCCGGAGGCCCGCCGGTCCAACCTGCGCCACCGCCCGGTCGGCCTGGGGATGATGGGCTTCTCCGACGCGCTGTTCACCCAGCGCATCGCGCCCGGCAGTGACGCGGCGGTGGAGTTCGCCGACGTCAGCGCCGAGGCGCTCAGCTTCCATGCGATCGCGGCGTCGTCGGACCTGGCGGCCGAGCGGGGCAGCTACGCCACGTTCGACGGGTCGCTGTGGAGCCGGGGGATCCTGCCGATCGACTCGCTGCAGCACCTCGCCGACGCCCGCGGCGCCGGTGAGCTGGAGATCGACCGGTCGTCCACCCTGGACTGGGACGCGCTGCGGGAGCGGGTCCGCAGCCAGGGGATGCGCAACTCCAACGTGCTGGCGATCGCCCCGACGGCGACGATCTCCAACATCTGCGGCGTCGGGCAGTCGATCGAGCCGATCCACCTCAACCTGTACGTGAAGTCCAACATGTCCGGTGACTTCACCGTGGTGAACCCGCACCTGGTCCGCGACCTCAAGGAGCGCGGCCTGTGGGACGAGGTGATGGTCGCGGACCTGAAGTACTTCGACGGCTCGCTGGCCGATATCGACCGCGTGCCCGGCGATCTCAAGGAGCTCTACGCGACCGCGTTCGAGATCGAGCCGCGCCGGCTGGTGGAGGCGGCCGCGCGCCGGCAGAAGTGGCTCGACCAGGCCCAGTCGCTGAACCTGTACCTGGCCGGTCCGAGCGGACGCAAGCTCGACGAGCTGTACCGGCTGGCCTGGCGCAGCGGGTTGAAGACGACCTACTACCTGCGGACGCGGGCGGCGACGTCGGTGGAGAAGTCCACGCTCCAGGGGACCGACGGACGGCTGACGGGCGTGCCGAGCAGCCCCGCACCGGCCGCCTCCCCGGCCGCGGACCCCACCGCCGCCGCCTGCTCGATCGACGACCCCGACTGCGAGGCCTGCCAGTGACCACAGTGGACAACAATCCGGTGGACAACGCTCGGGCGGGGAACCACCCGGCGGGGAACGACACCGACACGACCGGGCTCGGCGAGATCGAGCGCGGCGCCGCCCCGATCGACGCCGACGACAAGCGCATGATCAACGCCCGGTCCGACGTCAACCAGCTCCTGCCGCTCAAGTACCACTGGGCGTGGGAGAAGTACCTGGCCGGCTGCGCCAACCACTGGATGCCGACCGAGGTCGCCATGCAGGCCGACATCGCGCTGTGGCGCTCCCCGGACGGGCTCACCGACGACGAGCGGCTGATGCTCACCCGCAACCTGGGCTTCTTCGCCACCGCGGAGTCGCTGGTCGCCAACAACATCGTGCTCGCGGTCTACCGGCACCTCACCAACCCCGAGTGCCGGCAGTACCTGCTGCGCCAGTCGTTCGAGGAGGCCGTGCACACGCACACCTTCCAGTACGTCTGCGAGTCGCTCGGGCTCGACGAGGGTGAGCTGTTCAACGCCTACCGGACGATCCCGTCGATCACCGAGAAGGACTCCTGGGCGCTGCGCTGGACCCAGGCACTGTCCGATCCGGACTTCCACACCGGAACCCCGGAGAACGACCGGGCGTTCCTGCGCGACCTGATCGCGTTCTACGTGGTCTTCGAGGGCATGTGGTTCTACACCGGGTTCGCGCAGATCCTGGCGCTGGGCCGGCGGAACAAGATGGTCGGCGTCGCCGAGCAGTACCAGTACATCCTGCGCGACGAGTCCATCCACCTGAACTTCGGCATCGACTGCATCAACCAGATCAAGATCGAGAATCCGCACCTGTGGACCGACGGGTTCATCCTCGAGATCCGCGCGATGCTGCACGAGGCGTGCGAGCTGGAGGTCGCCTACGCCCACGACACCATGCCCCGCGGGATGCTCGGCCTGACCGCGCAGACCTGCGAGCAGTACCTGCGGTTCATCACCGACCGCCGGGCCGAGCAGATCGGGCTGGCGCCGCTGTTCGGGCAGGCCGAGAACCCGTTCCCGTGGATGAGCGAGGCGATGGACCTGCGCAAGGAGAAGAACTTCTTCGAGACGCGGGTGACCGAGTACCGCAGCGGCGGCTCGCTGGAGTGGGACTGACGGCCGGGCGCCCGCGCGTCAGCCGCGCAGCGTGGTGAGGAGCTCGTCCACCCGGCGCCGGGCGATCCGGTCCGCCAGGCCGGCCCGGGTGCGGCCCCACAGCTCCTGGTAGCGGGCCGCGAGCGCCGTGTCGACGACGGCCTGGGCGGCGAAGGCGAACCACACCGCCCGGCGGTGCTGCCCGGCCCGGACGGCACGAGCACGGACAGCACGAGGTGCAGCCGTGCGGTCGAGCGCGACCGGGCCGGGGCGGCTACTTGGCGCCCATGCCCGCGTCGACGCGCAGCACGTGCCCGGTGATCTGGTCGGCGTTGTCCGACGCCAGGAACAGCACCGCGTCGGTGATGTGCGCCACCTCCGTCCGCCACTTCGGGCCCGGCATGTTGCCCGCCGCGGAGAACATCTCGTAGGCCTCGTCGGGCGCCATGCCGGCCTCGCCGGCGAGACCCCACACCATCCCGGAACCCTGCCCGTCACCGGGCCTGATCGTGGCCGGGGCGATGCAGTTGACGTTGATGTCGAACTCCGCGAGCTCGAAGGCCCAGGCCGAGGTCAGGCCCTGGAGGGCGTGCTTCGCGGCGACGTAGTGCGACAGCTGGGCGTGCCCGGCTCCGGTCACCCCCGAGGAGATGTTGATGATCTTTCCGGCGCGGCGGCCGATCATGTTCGGCACCACGTACTTGGCCACGTACGCGTGGCCCTTGACGATCGTGTCGACCACCGCGTCCAGCACGTGGGAGCGCATGCCCTGGATCGTGTCGAGCGCGGCGACACCGGCGTTGCACACGAGCACGTCGATGCGGCCGTCGAAGAAGTCCAGCGCCTTGGCCACGTTCGCCTCGACCTGCGACTCGTCGCGGATGTCGCACGGCAGCGGGATCGCCCGGCGGCCCCGGCCCTCGATCTCGCGCACGGTGTCCTCGAGCATCTGCGCGGTCGCCAGCGGGTAGATGTCGGGGATCGGATCGGTGATGTCGAGGGCGGCGACGTCCGCACCGGCCTCGGCGAAGGCGAGGGCGTGGCTCAGCCCCTGCCCCTTCGCCGCTCCGGTGATCAGGACGTTCTTGCCCTCGAGTCCACGCAGTGCAGCCGACACGGTCAGCCCCTTCCGGTTCGCGACGACCACAGCGTCGTCGCACGTCGCCGGTCGGCACCCGGACCGGTATGCGCCCGGCCGACCGGACCTCCTCGTCCGCCGCCACCCGCCCCACGGCACCGCGGCACCGGATCGGATGACGCCCGCGACGCTAACCAGGAACCGAGGACGTAGCAATACGCCTAACGCCGTTATCACCAGGTCCGTAGTCGCACCCGACCGAAACGTGGTTAGCCCGCTGACTTCGTCAGGGGTGCGCCATCGCGGAAGGTCGGTGCGCGGGACAGGCCCGCCAGCCGGCGCAGCAGCGGCGCCCACTCGGCGAGGGTGAGCCGAGCCGGCTGCACGTGGCAGAGCAGCTCGCTCGCGTGGCCGAGACAGGGATCAGCGGCGAGTCCGCCGAGCACCTCGTCGTCGGCCCCCGCGTAGACGTTGCCGGCGCCGAGCCAGACCTGCGGGTCGCGGCCACCGCGGGCGACGTGCGGGGCGAGCAGCGCGTGTGCGGCCGTCCGCGACTCCGCCGGGACGACCGGGCGGGACAGCCCGACCCGCCCACCGCCCGCCGCGCGGAACCGCGCGATCACCCCGGCGGCGCGGTGGTCGTCCGGCCCGGCGGGCCCGGAACGGCGCCCGGAGAGCAGCCCCAGACCGCGCCGCGCGGCCGTCGCGGCACCCTGCGGCGACGAGGTCGCCAGCCACATCCGGTCGCGCAGGCCGGGCGCGGCCCGAAGGATGCCGGCGTCCCCGGTCAGCACGTCGAGCACCTCGGCCAGCCGCACGTGCCGGCGCGCCGGGTCCACCCCGAACGCCTCGAGCACGCCCGGGTCGGAGCCGGCTCCCAGCCCCAGCTCCAGCCGGCCGCCGCTGAGCAGGTCGAGGGTGGCCGCGTCCTCCGCGAGGCGCACCGGGTGCTCCACCGCCCCGACGACGACGGCGGTGCCCAGCCGGATCCGCGCGGTCCGGGCGGCGACCGCGGCCAGCACGACCAGCGGCGAGGACGCGTGCCCCTGCTGCGCGCCGACATGGTGCTGGGCGATCCAGAACGAGGAGAACCCCAGCTCCTCGGCGAGCACGGCCAGCCGGACGGTGTCGTCCAGTTCCGACGCCGGGTCCCGCGGGCCGGCCGCGTGGGAGAGGACACCCCAGGACATACTGGACACCTGAGCAGACTTTCATAGATTGATCGGGTGATCCGACCACGTCTCGTCGCCGCCGTCGTCGCCGCGACGTTCCTGCTCACCGGCTGCGGTGCCGCCGTCCAGGACGCCCCGGAAGCCGGTGGCACGGCCGAGGGCTTCCCCGTCGTCGACGACAACTGCGGGGTCACGACGACCTACGAGGCCCCGCCCGCGCGCGCCGTGACCCTGACCTCCAACGCCACCGAGCTGATGCTCGAGCTCGGCCTCGCGGACTCGATGGTCGGCACGTCGTACCTGAAGAACCGGCCGATCGGCGAGCGCTACGCCGAGGCCTACGCCTCGGTGCCGGTGCTCGCACCGGGCCAGCCGTCGCTGGAACAGCTGGTCGCGGCCGAGCCGGACTTCGTCTACTCCGGCTATCCGGACGGCTTCTCCGAGTCGAACGGGCACACCCGGCCCCGGCTCGCCGAGCTCGGCATCGACACCCACCTGAACCCCGAGTCGTGCAGCGGGGGCCGCTCCGGCTTCGAGGACCTGTTCGGCGAGACGCTGCGGATCGGTGAGATCTTCGGCGTGCCGGAGCGGGCCGGGGCGAGCGTCGCGGACATGCGCGGGCGGCTCGACGCGGTCGCCGAGCGGCTCGGCACGGTCGAACCGGTCCCGGTATTCGTCTACAACAGCGGGGCGGACTCCCCGCGGACCGCCGGCGGCGCGGCGATCCTCACCGAGATGATCGAGCGGGCCGGCGGGCGCAACGTGTTCGCCGACGTCGACGAGCGCTGGCCGCAGGTCTCCTGGGAGCAGGTCGCCCAGCGCGCCCCCGCCGTCGTGCTGATCTACGACTACCTGGAGCCCAGCGTCGAGTCGAAGATCGCGACGCTGCGGGCCACCCCGGCCATCGCCGACGTCCCCGCGCTGGCCGCGAACGCCTTCCCGACGGTGGCGCTGTCGGAGGCCCAGCCGGGCCCGCGGTCGGTCGACGCCGTCGAGCAGCTCGCCCGCGACCTGCATCCCGACCGGTTCCGGTGAGCCGGCGCGCCGAGCTCGTCGCGGCCCTGCGGCCGGACGGCGTCGTCCCCGACCTCCCGGCCGGGCGGCGGCCCCCGCAGGACGGCGGCCGGCTGCCGATGCCGCTGGTCGTGTCCGGGCTGGTCGGGCTGCTGGTCGTCGCCGCGGGCCTGGCGCTGATGGTCGGGTCGGTGTCGGTGCCCTGGTCGCAGACCTGGCGGATCCTCGCCCACCGGCTCGGCGGCACCGCCCTGGTCCCCGCCCCGGACTGGACCCGCGCGCAGGACCTCATCGTCGCCGACACCCGGCTGCCCCGGGTGCTGCTCGCGGCGCTGGTCGGCGCCGCGCTGACCGTGGCCGGGATGGTGCTGCAGGCCGTGGTCCGCAACCCGCTGGCCGGGCCCGGCGTGATCGGGGTGTCGTCCGGGGCGGCGACCGGCGCGGTCGTCGTCATGCGGTTCGGGCTGCTCGGCGCGGGCGCGCTGACGCTCAACGTGGCCGCGTTCGCCGGGGCACTCGCCACCCTCGCCGTCGTCCTGGCCATCGCCCGTTCCGGTGGGCGGATCACCGTGCTGCGGCTGATCCTCGGCGGTGTCGCGGTCGGATCGGTGCTGTCCGCGCTGACCAGCCTGCTGGTGCTGACCGCGCCGAGCCCGACGCTGGCCTCGCAGGTGCTGTTCTGGACCCTCGGCGGGTTCGGTGGCGCACGCTGGAGCCTGCTGGTGGTGCCCGCCGTGGTGCTGGTGGCGGGGCTGGGCCTGTTGCTGAGCCGCTCCCGGGACCTGGACCTGCTGCTCGCCGGTGACGAGAGCGCCGGCGCGCTGGGGCTGGACGTCCACCGGTTCCGGCAGGTGATGTTCGTGGTCGTCGCGGTGCTGGTCGGCGTGACGGTCGCGGTCAGCGGGGTGATCGGCTTCGTCGGGCTGATGCTCCCGCACGTGGTGCGGTTCATGGTCGGCTCCGGGCACCGGCGCGGGCTCCCGGTCGCGGTCCTGGTCGGCGCGGTGTTCACCGTGCTGGCCGACCTGGTCGCGCGGACCGTGATGATCCCCGAGGAGCTGCCGGTCGGGATCGTCACCGCGCTGGTCGGCGGGCCGTTCTTCGTGTGGCTGCTGCGCCGCGACGGACGCCGGGAGGACCCCCGGTGACCCCGCTCGAGATCCGCGACGTCCACGTCACCGCCGGGCGGGCGACGCTGGTCGGCGGGGTGTCGCTGACCGTGGGGCCCGGCGAGGTCGTCGGCCTGCTCGGCCCCAACGGCAGTGGCAAGTCCTCGCTGCTGCGCACCGTGTACCGGGTCAACACGCCGGCCTCCGGGACGGTGCTGGTCGACGGCACCGAGATCCGCGACCGCCCGGTCCGGTGGGTCGCGCAGCGGGTCGGGGTGGTCGTGCAGGACATGCCCACCGACTTCCCGCTGACCGTGCGTGAGGTGGTGGCGATGGGGCGCTCCCCGCACAAGCGCCCGCTGGCCGCGGACGAGCCGGTCGACCACGCCCTGGTCGACGCCGGCCTGGAACTGCTCGACCTGACCGGACTGGCCGGGCGCCGCTTCGGCACCCTGTCCGGCGGTGAACGGCAACGCGCGCTGGTGGCCCGGGCCCTGGTCGGGCGGCCGTCCCTGCTGGTGATGGACGAGCCGACCAACCACCTCGACGTCCGCCACCAGCTCGAGCTGCTGGGCCTGGTCCGCGAGCTGGGCCTGCCCGCGCTCGTCGCGTTGCACGACCTGAACCTGGCCGCGCGGTACTGCGACCGCCTGTGCCTGCTCGACGGCGGCCGCGCCGTGGCGACCGGGAGCCCTGCCGAGGTGCTCACCCCGGAACGCATCGGCGAGGTCTACGGTGTCACCGCGACCGTGCTGGACCACCCCACGGCGGACTGCCCGCTCGTGGTCCTGTCGGCCTGCCCCGCGCCGCCCGCCGGTTCGGTGCTGCCGTCAGGCCCGGCCGTGGTGGGTCCGGAACACGTCGTCCGGGTCGACGGCACGCTTGAGGGCCGCCAGCCGCTCGACGTCGCCGGGGAGGTAGCCGGACGCCAGCTCGCCGGCGGTCACGTCCGGGCCGGACAGGAAGTTCACGCAGACCCCGCCGGTGGACCAGGGCGCCATCGCGGAACCGAGCCGGTCGAGTGCGGTCCGCAGCCGGGGGACCCGGGCGCCCTCGGCCACGCCCCCGGCGTAGAGCACGAACTCGCCGTCGCGCCGGGCGAGCGCGCTCGACACCGCACCGGGGCGGGCCAGCGCGCCGCCGACATGGCGCAGCTCCACCAGGTACGGCGCGTCCGCGCCCGGACCGGCGTGCCGCAGCAGCGCCGCGACGGCGCCGGGGTCCAGCGAGCGCAGCACGAGGTTGCGCGCGTGGAACGGCACCGGCGTAGTGGGTTCGGCGTGGATCGACCCGACCGCGGCGTAGGGCATCTCCGCGACCGTGTCGGTCAGCGGCCCGAGCTCCCGGAACGGACGGACCCACTGCTCCCCCTCGGCGGCGCTGCCGGTGAAGGCGAACCGCAGGTGCGCGACGTAGCGGCCGCGCAGGACCTCCGGCAGCGCGGGCAGGTCCGGAATCCGGATCAGCAGCACCGAGGAGTTCATCGTCTCGGGCACCGCGCGGGTCCAGCGGGCCCAGGTCGCCACCGCCCGTTCCGCGGTGTCCGCGGCGACGTGCATGCCGCCGCCGTAGAGCCGGGGCTGCTCGTGCAGCGCGATCTCGAGCGCGACGACCACGCCGAGCGTGCCCTTGCCGCCGCCGCGCAGGGCCCAGAACAGCTCCGGGTGCTCGGTGGCGGTGGCCCGGCGCAGCGTGCCGTCCGCCGTGACGACCTCGATCGCCCGCACGTGGTCCACGGCCCACCCGAGGCTGCGGCCGAGGATCCCGAGCCCGCCGCCCAGGTGGTAGGACACGGCGCCGACGTCCGGCGCCGAGCCGTTCACCGGCGCCAGGCCGTGCTCGGCGGCCGCCGCCACCAGCGCGCCACCGCGGACGCCCGCCTCGAGCCGCGCCGTGCGGGCGACGGGGTCCACGGTGATGCCGTCCATCCGCGCGGTGGTGATCAGGAGCTGCCCGTCGGCGGGCCGGGACGGGCCGTGCCCGGTGGCCTGCACGGCCACCCCGAGCCCGTGCGCGGTGGCGTGGCGGACGGCCGCGACGACGTCGGCGACACCGGTCGCCGAGACGATCACGGCCGGCTTGTGCTCGACCGCGAGGTTGTAGCCGGTGCGCTCGGCGTCGTATCCGGAGTCGCCGGGAACGAGGTAATCGGTCATGTACCGAGCATCGGCCGATCGACCAGGCCGAACAACGACGGATCCCGCACCGGCCGATAACCTGGGTGTCATGGAGCGCCGCGAGATCGAGATCTTCCTGACGCTCGCCGAGGAACTCCACTTCGGACGGACGGCCGAGCGGCTGCTCATCTCCCAGGCCCGGGTCAGCCACGCCGTCAAGGCACTCGAGCGCCGGTTCGGCGTGACCCTGTTCGACCGGACCAGCCGCCGGGTCGCCCTGACCGCGGTCGGAGCCGCGCTCTACGCCGACGTCCGGGCCGGGCACGACCGCATCGAGCGCGGGATCGCCGCCGCGGTCGCGGCCGGGCGCGGGATCGCGGGCACCCTCTCCGTCGGACTGGAAGCGCCCGCCGTCGCGGAGCTGGCGGCCCCGGTGTTCGGTCGCTTCCGCGCGCAGAACCCGGGCATCGAGCTGGTCTTCCGGGAGACCGGGTTCACCGACCCGCTCGACCTGCTGCGCAGCGGGGAGGTGGACGTCGCCGTCACGAACGCGCCCGTCGAGGAGCACGACCTCCACCAGGGGCCCGCCGTGTACACCGAGCCGGTGGTGCTCGCGGTGTCGAGGGAGCACCGGCTGGCCGGGCGGGCCGAGATCACGCTCGACGACCTGGACCACGAGACCGTGTTCCGCGCCGGGCGGCGGGCGGCGCCGTACCGGCGGGAGCCCGAGCCGGTCGCGGCGACCCTGCTGGACCTGCTGGCCAGGGTCGCCGCCGGCGAGGGCGTGTGCCCGCTGGCCGCCCACGCCGCCGACTACTTCGCCCGCCCCACGCTGGCGATGGTGCCGTTCACGGCCGGCGCACCCCCGGTCCGCTGGGTGCTGTGCCGCCGACGCGGCAGGTCGACCGCCCGGGTCGCGGCGCTGGCCGCCGCCGCGGCCGCGGCCGGGTGACCCGCCGGCCGGGTTGCCCGTGCCGTGCGCTGGTCCCGGAGGCTCGAGCGGTGTGACGAGGACCCCGTTCTTGATCAACTCTTGGTCACGGCGAGAAGCCCTTCGCGGAAACGGGCGGTGCCGTCCGGGTCGACGAACCGGCCGATGTCGTGGCAGATGACGTGCTCACAACCCGCTTCGCGATATCTCTCGAGAGTCTCGCGGACGTCCTCGGGTGAACCGTGGAGAACGGCGTCCGCAACGACAGCGTCCGGAATGGATTCGAGCAGAGAGTCCGCCTGCTCCGGTCGAATCTCGTCGGGGATGTAGCCATGGGGCAGCGGATAGGTGGCCCCGTGACGCTCGAACGCAGCACGTCCACGGAAAAGCGCTACGGCTCGTACCGATGGGTGCCGAAGCAAGCGTTCCGACTCTTCGCGGGTGGACCCCAGAGCGGACCAGACAAAGAGGGTGGGGGTGATCTCCTCGGGATCGCGTCCGGAATCAACCGCATGACGACGAAGAGTGGTGAGCCGGTCCGCGTAGTCGGCAGGGCTGAGACTGCTCGGTATCCAACCGTCTGCGTGAGCTGCGGTGAGTTCGAGCATCCGCGGACCGTGCGCTGCAACGTGCAACTCGTACGGAGCGTCGATGGCCAATGCCAGGTCAGGGCCCGTCTCCGGCGGACGCCGGAAACCGTCGAGTTGCTGCAGTGCCGGTCGGAAGTAGCCGAGCCGACCCGTCCTTTCCACGCCGGGATGGACGCCGAAGGGGCGGAGCTGCCCAGGGTCCCCGACGCCGACTCCCAGCTTCATCGGACGACGGCCGAGCCAACTGATGCTGCTGGCCGCCTGTGCGAGTGCCACAGCCGTGCGGCGGAGCGGGTCCGTCACGGCCACACCGAGGGAGACGCGTCGAGTCTGTGCGGCTCCGGCTGCAAGAACGCTGAACGGTTCGAGCAGGCGATGCGGATCGGCCAGAGCCCCTCTCCGCGTTCCGCGCGGGTACCAGCCCTGGAGATGGTCGATCAGCCAGGCGGCGTCGATGTCGGGCTGCGCATCGGCCCACTGAAGGTCGTCGAGCGGGTCGACGTCGGGATGGACCGATATGGGTGCGCCGAAGGTCAGCGATGTGGGCATGGTTCCACTCCCTGTGCGTCGGAGATCAGTGGGCATCCTGGCGCGCGCCCGCCCGGCCGGTGCTGCCGCTGCGCAGCATGTCGGAAGGCGCGAATCGCTCCGACAGGAAGAACGCCGCGACCGCGGAGATGGCGGCGGTAGCACTCATGTAGATCGCGATTGCAGTCCAGGACCCGGTCATCCCGAGCAGTCCGGTAGCGACCAGCGGGGCGATGGCACTGCTCACGACCGTCCCGAGCGTGTAGCCCAGCGACATCCCGGTGAAGCGCACCGCCGGCGGAAACACGTGCGCGAAGAACGCGGCCATCGTTCCGTAGGTGGCCGCATAGGGGATGAACAAGGCGGAAAATCCGAGCACCATCCAGCCGATCGACCCGCTGGCGAGCGCCCCGAACCACGGCCATGCCAGCACCCCCATGCCGAGGATTCCTGCAATGAATATGGCGCGTCGGTTCGTATGATCGGAGAGCCAACCGAAGAAGGGCAGTCCGACGATCGCCACGAGGTTCCCCACCACGACCAGGAGAAGCAGGAGATCGCGCTCGATCCCGAGCGTCGTAGTGCCGAAACTGAGCGAGAAGACCGTGCCGATGTAGAAGGTGACACCGGCGGACGCGTAGGCGAGCATCATCAGCAGAGCGGGGCCGAGGTGACTGGCTATCACCGTCATGAACGGCGTACGCGGCGCAGAAGCGGAGTCCGCGCCCGCGAATTCGGGGCTCTCGCTGAGCCGGAGCCTGATCACGGTACCGACCACCAGGAGTATGACGCTCAGCAGGAAGGGAACCCGCCATCCCCAGGAGAGGAAGGCGTCCTCGGACAGGACGGACAGGCCGAGGTAGACCCCATTGGCCAAGAGCAGCCCTGCCGGGGCCCCCATGTTCACGACCGACCCGAAGAATCCTCGTCGCCTACCGCGGGAATGCTCGACCGCCATCAGGACGGACCCACCGTACTCCCCACCCAACGACAATCCCTGAATCACTCGGAGCGCGACGAGCAGGACGGGTGCCGCCACACCAACGCTGTGGTAGGTGGGCAGCAGACCGATCGCGAAGGTCGCGCCGCCCATCAGCATCAGCGTCAGGACCAGTGTCGCCTTTCGGCCGACCCGGTCACCGAGATGCCCGAATACGACACCGCCGATCGGACGCGCCAGGAACGCGACGGCGAACGTCGAGAGTGAGACCAGAATCCCGACGAGTGGATCTTCCGATGGAAAGAACAGCGCGGGAAAGACCAGTGCGGCCGCCGTCCCGTAGATGAAGAACTCGTACCACTCGATAGTGGTCCCGACCAGGCTCGCGACGGTCACCTTACGAGCAGTGGTCTTGCGGTGGGTGGTCTCGCCAACCATGACGCCTCCACGGGGCGCGTCGGGGGCCGAAGCCCGACCGGAAGGGCTGTGCCGTCCGCGCTCTGCCACCTCGGCCGAACGCGGGTCGCGATTCGCTTCACTCGAGTGGCGTCGACATTAAGCAGATGTCTGACATCAGTCAACAGGCATGCAAGAATGAGAGCGTGACGAGGAGCAGCGCGGGACTCGGTCAGGGCCAGGCCACACCGTTGGTGGGGCGCCGACCGGTGCCGGAGGTGATCGCAGAGTTGATCACCGCAGAGATCAACGCCGGGACACTCCGCCCCGGCGACAAACTTCCGTCCGAACCGGAGCTGGCTCGGCAACTGGAAGTCGGACGCACGTCGCTGCGCGAAGCCATCCGCACGCTCGGCACCCTGGGCGTCCTCGAGGTCGTCCGAGGACGAGGCACTTTCGTACGGGACCCGGCGGCGGCGCCATCGCCCTCGCCCCGCTTCGTCGAGTTCAGCACGACGGCAGGCCCTGCCGCAGCGGAGCTGCTCGAGGTCCGACTCGGTATCGAGACGGCCGCTGCGTCGCTGGCGTGTCTACGTGCCTCCGGCTCGGACATGGATGCGATGGCTGCACGCTGCCGGGAACACGAGGCAGCTCGTCGGCGGGGCGATCCCGACGAGCTGGTCGGTACCGACGAGCGGGTTCACCAAGCCCTGATTGATGCGGCGCACAACGAGCTCCTGAACTCGATGTACGCAAGCCTCGTGCCGGGACTGCGCGAGTTCCGACGGGAGACACTGATGCTCGAACGCGCCGACGAAAGGTTCGACCCGGGACACCGGGACATCCTTCGAGCTGTGCGGAACCGGGACGCAGCCAGTGCACGCGACGCCGTGGTCCGGCATATCGGTGCTCTCTACGGCGAGGTCCGGCGGGCCGCACACGAGTCGGACCCGGTCCAACACATGCTGGAGTTCGACGACATCGTGCGCGCGTTTCGCTGAGTTCCACGGCACATCTCGTCACAAGCAGCCCGGAACTGTCGACTACCGGTGCCCGTGCCGCCCGGTCGATGCCGTGTCGAGCCCCTCCCCGGAGACGAGCCTGTCGGCCTCGGCGGTCCCGACCTGGGTGTGCCAGGTGCCCCCGTCGACGACCAGCGGGCCGAGGTTGCACGGACCCAGGCACCCGCACGGGGTCACCTGCGTGCCGGTCCCGCGTGCGGCCGCCGCCATGGCCCGGTGGGTGGCCCCGGCCCCGTACACCAGGCACCGTGGCCCCCGGCAGACGAACAGGTGCCGCTGCGGCACGTCGAGCACCGACCAGGCGGGGCTGGTGAACCCGGCCGGGGACGCGGTGATCGGTTCTCCCTCGGCGGTGGCCAGCCCGGCAACGGCGTCGACAGCGACGTCGGTCAGCCCGGGCGCGATCCGCACCTCGCACGGCTCGGCCGCGACGGAGCGCCAGTGCGCGACCGCCCGGCCGATCCACGTCCGCAGGTAGCGGTCCGCGGGCACGGCCAGCGGCACGCACAACACGTCGTCGACGCCGGCGCCGACCAGCTCGTCGAGTACTGCGGGGATCGAGGGGTCCAGCTGGTCCAGGTGGGCGATCCGCACGGTAGCGCCGACCCGACCCGCCACGTCGGCGGCCAGCCGGGCCAGCGAGCGTTCGTCCACTCCGGACGGTGTCGGCCGGGCGACGAGCACGAGGGCACGGAGGGACGACTCAGTCAACTGCGGTACTCCTGTCCACGAGTGGGTACTCCTCGGCGCGCCCTGCACGCAGGGCGAGTACGTGATCGGCGTAGCCGGTGATCCGTTCCCGGTCGTGGGTCACGACGACCACCGCGGTGCCGTCGTCGGCGAGCTCACGCAGGAGCCCGGTGATCGCCGCGGTGGTGGCCACGTCGAGTGCGGCGGTGGGCTCGTCGGCGACGAGCAGGCCGGGCCGG
Organism: Pseudonocardia ammonioxydans; assembly: GCF_900115005.1. Lineage (GTDB taxonomy): Bacteria > Actinomycetota > Actinomycetes > Mycobacteriales > Pseudonocardiaceae > Pseudonocardia > Pseudonocardia ammonioxydans. The sequence continues at coordinate 308,964 of NZ_FOUY01000001.1, forward strand.
GCGGCCAGCGCGCGAGCGATCGCCACCCGCTGTGCCTGCCCCACCGACAGGGTCGCCGGCCGCCGGGCCGGGTCGACCCCGTCCAGGCCGACCCGCTGCAGCATGTCCGTCGCGGCCCGCTCCGCCGCGGCGCGGCGCAACCGCTCCCCGCGGGCACGTAGTGGTTCGGTCAGCGTGCGCCACAACGGCCACCGCCGGTTCAGCGAGGCCACCGGGTCCTGGAAGACCGGCATGACGAAACCCGGCCGAGGCCGACCGCCATCACCGAGGACGACGGTACCGGCGTCCGGACTCTCCATCCCGGCCAGCAGCCGGGCCAGCGTGGACTTCCCGGACCCCGACCGGCCCACGATCCCGAGCACCTCGCCGGCCCGCAGCGTGACCGACACGCGGTCCACGGCGGTCGTGGCGCCGTAGCGGCGGACCAGGTCGCGGGCGCGGAGCAGCACCGGGCCGGACGTGCCGGTGGGCGCTCGCCGTGGCGTCGGGGCTCCGGCGTCGAGCATCTCGATGGTCGACGGTGCGGAGGGGGCGGCCAGCAGCCTGGCGGCCGGTCCGCGCTCGGTCACCCGGCCGTCGGCCAGCACGAGGACCTGGACGGCGTGCCGGGCCACCAGCGTCAGGTCATGGCTGACCAGCAGCAGGGCCCCGCTGCGCGCGCGGACGAGGCGCAGCACGTCGTCGGCGAGCTCGGCGTCGAGTGCGCTGGTGGGTTCGTCGGCCAGGGTCAGCGGCGGAGCGTGCGCGGTCGCGGCGACGATCGTCGCGCGCTGCAGCATTCCACCGGACCAGGTGTGCGGGTGGCGGCCGGCGCGGCGCGCGGCATCGTCGATCCCGACGCCCTCCAGGTCGGTGACGATCCGGCCCGGCGGCGGGGTGAGCCGGTGCGCCCGCCACGCCTGGGCGACATGGTGCTCGACCGTCCGCAGTGGGTCGCAGGCGGCGTACGGATCCTGGGGTACGTACCCGACCGCACGACCGCGAAGTGCACTCAGCTGCGACTCGGACAGGCCGAGGATCTCCTGACCGTCGACCCGGATGCTCCCGGTCGCCGTCGCACCCGCCGGGAGCACACCGAGCACCGCGCGGACCAGCGTGGTCTTGCCGCTGCCGGAGCGACCCACGACGGCCCAGCGCTCGCCGGCCGGGATCTCCAGGTCGATGTCGCGGAGGGCGGTGTACCCGTCGGCGTAGGTGACCGTGAGGTCCTTCACCGACAGTGCCGGCATGGCTCGAGGGGCGGTCACCGGCGTCGCTCCGGGTCCGTGACGTCGCGCAACGCATCGCCGATCAGCGTCGCGGCGGCGACGGCCAGTACCAGCCCGACGCCGGGTCCGACCAGCTGCCAGGGGGCGTGGGCGAACGTCTCGCGACCGGCGGCGAGCATCGTCCCCCACTCCGCTGTGGGTGGCTGCGCACCCAACCCCAGGAACGACAGCCCGCCCAGCGCCAGCACCGCCTCGCCCAGACCCAGGGTCGCGGCGACCGACACGTGTGCCGTGACGCCGGGAAGGACATGTCCCAGAACGGCCCGCGCCGGTCCGATGCCGGCCATCCGGGCGGCGATGACATCCGGTCGCTGCCAGGCGCCCAGCGCGGCACTGCGCGCGATCCGGGCCAGGCCTGCCCAGCTGGTCACCGCCATCGCGAGGAGCAGGTTCGCGAATCCGGGGCCCAGCACGCCGACGACGGCGAGGGTGAGCACCAGCGTGGGCAGGCCGAGGAGCACGTCGGTGATCCGGGTCAGCACCGCGTCCGCCGTCCCGCCGACCGCACCGGCGATCGTGCCCAGCACCAGTCCGATCAGTGCCGAGAGCGCCATCACCACCACGGCCGCGCCGAGCGAGCTGCGCGCGCCGGCGACGCTGCGGGCCAGCAGGTCCCGACCGGACTGGTCGGTGCCGAGCAGGTTCTGCGCGGACGGCGGTGCGAGCTGGCGGGTGTAGTCGGGCAGATCGGGATCGGGCAGCACCCACGGCCCGGCGACGGCGGCGAGCAGCAGCACCGCGGCGAACACGAACCCCACCCGCGCGGCCGGTCGTGCGCGCAACGCGCGCAGCACCCCGCGGTCGACGTGCCGGTGCCCGGCCGTGTCGGCGGCGCGGGTGAGGATGCCGGCCCCGGTCATCGCGGCTCCCGCAGCCGGGGATCGATCCACGCGCACACCAGGTCGATCACCAGGCTCGCCACCACGTACGCGACGACCGCGACCATCGTGAACCCGACGATCACCGGCATGTCCCGGGCGTTGATCGCCTCCACGGTGAACCGGCCGACCCCCGGCCAGGTGAACACGCTCTCCACGATCGCGGCACCACCGATCAGCGAGGCGGTACCGAGCCCGACCATGGTCAGGAACGGAGCGATCGCGTTCGGCATCTGGTGCACCAGCAGCCGCCGGGTCCGGCTCGTGCCGCGCGCGGCGGCCACCCGCAGGTGCGCTGCGGATCCGGCCTCGAGCAGGCTGGTACGCAGCACCCGCGACCAGGTGGCGACCGAGCCGAGGGCGAGGACCAGGGCCGGCAGGAACACGGTCGCCCAGGTGCCGTCGGCGATCACCCGACCGAGACCGGCCCGGACCACCAGGACGTCGAGCAGGACCACGCCCAGCACGAAGCTCGGCACGACCAGGAAGACGAGCGCGATCGTCCGGGACAGTGTGTCGGGCCACCGGCCCGCCCCGAGCGCGGCGGCGGTGCCGAGCACCAGCGCGAGCCCGACCGCCAGCGCGAGTGCGGCCGCGGTGAGCCGCAGGGTCGCGGGCAGCCGTTCGGCGAACTCGGCGCTGACGGGTCGCCCGGTCAGCCACGACACGCCGAGATCGCCCCGTACGGCGTCGCCTGCCCACCGCCCGAACCGGACCGGCAGGGGGTCGTCGAGCCGCAGCTCGGCGCGGACCGCGGCGACCGCGGCGGGCGTCGGTTCCTGCACGCCGCGGGCGGTGAGCACCCGCTGGGCGGAGTCGCCCGGGGTCACGGCGAGCATGCCGAACACCAGGGCACCGGCCGCGGCAAGGGTGATCACCGCCTGGCCGAGGCGGCGGACGACGGCGGACACCGCTCAGCCGGTCGGAGCCGTGTCGTGCGCGACCCACAGGTTCGAGCCCACGATCTCGTAGCCGCGCCAGGGCGGCGCGGTGATGACACCGGGCTTGCGCAGCCCGACGTAGGCGAGGTGGCCCCGGTCGGCGATCCGGTGCTGGATGCGGCGCAGCAGGTCGTCGCGGGCCGTGGTGTCCAGTTCGACGGCGACCTGGTCGATCAGGGCGTCGAGCTCCGGATCGGCGATACCGCTGTGGTTGCGCTCGCCGTCGCTGCGGACGTAGCGGTTCAGCGGACTCACGTAGTCGCCTCCGTAGGAGAGGAACCCGTTGCCGGCGACCGCGGCGTTCCACCCGGTGTCCGGCTCCATGGCGTCGTCGAGGTCGGGCACCTGCCGGATGTCGACCCCGACGCCCAGCTCGGCCAGCTGCGCCTGCAGCGCGAGGGCGATGACGTCGGAGTCCGGCTGCTGAGGGTAGGTCAGCACCGAGAAGCGCAGGTGGGCACCGTCGCGGGTGCGGGGCCCGTCCCCGGCGCGGGTCCAGCCGGCCTCGTCGAGCAGCCGCCCGGCGGCCGCGACATCCGTGACCTGGGTCTTCTCCGCCCACGGCTGGGACTCGATGTAGAGGCCGGTGGCGGGGAGGTAGAGCCCGTTCATGACGTCCTCGGCGATCGCCCGGTAGTCCGCCGCGGCGTAGACGGCTCGCCGGACCCGCTCGTCGTCGAACGGCGCCTCGTGCTGGTTGAGCACGAACTGGAACGTCGGCCCGGTCGGCTCGCCGGTGACGAAGAAGGCATCGTCGCGCCCCTGCAGCGTCGGCGCGGTCGCGGTCGGCGGATACAGCGCGATGTCGGCCTCACCGGCCTGCACCGCCTGGATCCGGGCCGATGCCTCGGGGACGAACTTGATGCTCAGGTCCGCCAGCGCGGGCGGCCCGTCGCGGTGGTCGCCGCGCGGTGACAGCTCGGCGGACGCTCCGTCGAGCGAGTCGACCACGAACGGACCCGTGTAGATGCCGGCACCGATCAACTCCGACGCCGGGGCTCCGGACTCGCGGTGGGCACGGTAGGCGGCGACGTCGTACATCGGGACCATCGCCTCGTCCGCGAGAATCGCCGGGACACTCGGCGTGGGCCGCGAGGTCGTCAGCGTGACCTCGAGCGGGCCGCTCGCCGCCGCGGTCGCACCGGGCAACGCCGCGCCGAGCGAGGCGTTCTCGGCGAGCTGGAACGTGATCAGCTCGGCCAGTGCGGCCCCGTCGAGGGCCCGGCCGTTGACGAACGACACGTCCTCGGGAAGCGTCAATCGCCAGGTCGTCGGGCCGGTGGAGGTGAGGTCCTCCAGTACCCACGGCGTCGGCTCGCCACCCCGCTCGGGGCGCATGAGGAGCTCGACGTAACCGAACTCGACGCCCCAGAAGCCGTTCTCCAGGGGATCGAGGTCATCGATCGAGAACCCGGTCGCGACCGTCAGCGACAGCGGCCCCGCACCCGCGGCGTCGCCGCCGCCGGTCGTCTGCACACATCCGGCGGTCAGCAGGACGGCGATCACGGCCGCGAGCAGCCGTGCCGCGGTACGACAGGGGATCACGAACCCTCCAGTCCAGGTCGCCCGATCACGTCCGGCGAGTGCCGGACACCGATCCGCGACGCAATAATTCCAGTTTGTCTGAACATATCGTCATATTTCTTGATCGCGGAGTCCAGCGGCGTCCGCGTGGCGGCGCGCACCCGGGCGCGGCAGCACCAGCGGTGTCCCGGTGAGCGGGTCCGGTGTCACGAGCGCGTCAACGCCGAACACCGACGCCACCAGCTCCTCGGTGACGACGGCGGACGGTGCCCCCTCGGCGACGATCCGCCCGTCGCGCATCGCGATCAGGTGGTCGGCGTAGCGGGCGGCGAGCTCCAGGTCGTGCAGGACCATCACGATCGTGCGGCGCTGCTCGGCGTTGACGGCGCGCAGCAGGTCGAGCACGTCGAGCTGGTGGGCGAGGTCGAGGAACGTGGTGGGCTCGTCGAGCAGCATCGTCCCCGGGCCCTGCGCGAGTACGAGCGCGATCCAGGCCCGCTGCCGCTGCCCTCCGGACAGCTCCGCGACCGGCCGGTCGGCCAGCTCGGCCGTTCCCGTGGCGTGCAGCGCCGCGGACACCGCGGCCTCGTCGTCGGCCGACCACTGCCGGAACCAGCGCTGGTGCGGATGCCGCCCGCGTCCGACGAGGTCGGCGACGGTGATGCCGTCCGGGGTGCTCGGCTGCTGCGGGAGCATCCCGAGCCGGCGCGCCAGCTCGGTCGCGGGCAGTCGCGCGATCTCGGAGCCGTCGAGCAGGACGCGCCCCGAGGACGGGCGCATCAGCCCGGCGAGCCCCCGCAGCAGGGTCGACTTCCCGCAGGCGTTCGGGCCGACGATCACGGTGACCCGGGCCGCCGGGATCGTGACCGACTGGTCGTCGACCACCAGCGTCCCCGGGGTGTAGCCGAGGGCGAGGTTCTCGCCGGACAGCGTCATCCGCTCGCTCCGATCCGGTTGCCGCGCACCAGTAGCGCGATGAGTACGGGGGCGCCGACCACGGCGGTGACGACCCCGACCGGCAGCTCGCGCGGCGCGAACGCGGTGCGTGCGAGGAGGTCGGCCGCGACGACCACGAGTGCCCCGGTCCCGGCCGAGGCCACCAGACCGGGGCTGCGCTCGGCGAGCACCCGGCGCACGATCTGCGGGGCGACGAGAGCGACGAAGCCGACCGGCCCCGCCGAGGCCGTGGCCAGGGCGGACAGGCCGACCGCACAGGCCAGCAGCACGGCCCGGGCTCGTCCGACGCGCGGCGACAGCGACCGGGCGAGATCGTCACCGAGCTCGAGGACCTGCAGCCGTCGCACCAGCGCGAGCACGACGGGGAGCAGCAGGCCCAGCCCCACCGCGACCGGCACGACGTCCGGCCAGGTCCGGCCGGACAGGCTACCGACCAGCCACACCGCCGCCGCGTACGCCGCGTTGATCTCCGCACGGCTGAGCAGGAACGTCGCCGCCGAACCCAGCATCGCGGCCACGCCGATCCCGACCAGCACGAGCCGGTAGCCGGAGAAGCCGCCCCGCCACGCGACGGCGTACACCGTCAGCGCGGCGATCACGGCCCCGGCGAGCGCACCCCCGGTCACCCAGGCCGCCGAGGCGCCGAACCCGATGATCATCACGACGGCGCCCGCCGAGGCTCCCGCGTTGATGCCGATCACGTCCGGGCTGACCAGCGGGTTGCGCGCGAGACGCTGCAGCACGCACCCGGCGACGCCGAACGCGGCTCCCACCAGGAGACCGGTCAGCGACCGCGGCAGCCGGTGGGTGACGACGATGTCGTAGGTGATCAGGCTGCCGTTCCCGGCGAGGGTGTCGAGCACGGTCGCGAGGGGCAGCGGGTACTCGCCGATCGTGATCGCCGCCATGCCCACGGCGACCGCGGCCGTCCACGTCGCCGTCGCCAGGACCAGCCCCCGGACACCGATCCGGGCCGACACCGGTCCGCGTCGCACGACCAGGGTCGCGGTCACAGCGCGGCCACCTTCCGGGTCCGGACCAGGTGCAGGAACACCGGCCCGCCGAGCAGCGCCGCGGTCACACCGATGTGGATCTCTTCCGGGGCGATCACCACACGGCCCGCCACGTCCGCGATCAGGACCAGTCCCGCCGCGAGCAGCGCCGACAGCGGCAGCACCCACCGGTGTGCGGTACCGACCAGCGCCCGTGCGGCGTGCGGCGCGACCAGCCCGACGAACACGACCGGGCCCGCCAGCGCGGTCGCCGTACCGGCCAGGACCACGACGGCGACGAGCCCGGCCGCGCGGGTGGGGCCAGGGCGGGCGCCGAGGCTGCGGGAAGCGTCCTCACCGAGCGCGACCGCGTCGAGCCGCCGGACGAGCAGGACCGCGAGAACGATCCCGGCGACGGCGAACGGGAGCGCCTGCCCGACCGTGGGCAGCTCGGCCCGCGCGAGCGAGCCGATGATCCAGTAGCGGTAGCGGGCGAACAGGTCCCGGTCCAGCAGCACGAACGCCGAGGTGACGGCGGTGAGCAACGCCGACACCGCGGCGCCGGCGAGCGCCAGCTTGACCGGTGTCGCCCCGTCGCGGCCGGATCCGCCGATGGCGTACACGGTCAGTGCCGCGACGGCGCCGCCGAGGAAACCGAACCAGACGTGGCCGGCCAGCGAGCCGATCCCGGCGGTCATCACCGCGATCATCGCCGCGGCGGCACCGGCGTTCACGCCGAGCGTGTCCGGACCCGCCAGGGGGTTGCGGGTGATGCCCTGGGCGACCGTCCCGGCCAACCCCAGGCAGGCCCCGGCCAGCAGGCCGCACAGTGTGCGCGGCAGCCGGACGTGACGGACCACGAAGTCCGACGGAGCCCCGGAGAAGTGCAGCAGCCCGTCGGACAGCTCGGCCCAGGACAGCGGGCGGGCCCCGACCTTCATCGACAGCACCGTCCCCGCGACGACCAGGACGACGGCGCCGGGCAGCGCCCAGGGCGCGGCGGCACGCGGCCGCAGAGCGACGGTCACTCCGGATGGACGAGATCGGCGACCCGCTCCGCGGCGTAGGGGGCGCGGATCCCTGCCGCCCGGTCGGCGAACAGGAACGGGTACACCCGGCCCTCCCGGACGGCCGTGCTGCCGGCCAGCGCGGGATCGGCCCGGATCTGCTGCACGTCCGGCTCGCCGTCGGCGACGGTGTAGGAGGCGTCACAACAGGTCGAGGTGAGGATGACGTCCGGGTCCCGCGCGATCAGCTCCTCCTTGGACACGGCGACGTGCCGCCGTTCGGTCAGGTCTCCGAACGCGTTCTCGGCACCGGCCATCTCCAGGACGCGCGTCCCGAAGTCGATGCCGGACGCGACGCGGTAGCTGCCGTCGTCGTCGTTGAGCAGGATCGCCACCTGCGGCCTCTCCTTGCCTGCCACCCGCTCCTGCACGGTTGCCACCTTTGCCTGCAGCTCGGCGACCAGCTCCTCGGAGCGCTGCTGCGCACCCAGCACCCGGCCGAGCGAGCGCAGGTCGGCGTAGACCGTCTCCATGGACACCTGGGCCGGGTCGATCGCCTCGTCGGACAGCCCGTCCGCCGACGGGCACAGCGGAGCGTTGATCCAGCTCTGCACACCGAGGGCGGCCAGGTCGGCCCGGGTACTGATCGACTCGTCCCCGGTGGTGGTGAAGACGTTGTTGTACCCGGCCAGCACGAAGTCCGGGTTCGCCGCCAGCAGTGCCTCGCGCTGCGGGAGGTCCGCGGTGTAGGGCTTGCCCTGCTGGGCGGCCGCATACGGCTCGACCACCTGCGCGTCGAGGAACGCGGTGCCCACGAGCCGGTCGGACAGTCCCAGCGCGTGGACCATCTCGATCGCCGGCTGGTAGAGGGCATAGATCCGTTCCGGGGCGCCGGGACCGTGACCTCGATCCCGCAGTTCACCTCGGTGACCGCGCCCTCGGTGTCCGCCGCGACCTCCGGGGCGGGCGGGCCGCCGCAGGCGGAGAGGGCCACCGCCGCGGCGGACAGCACGGCAACGGGCAACGACCGGCGGATGACGGACCGGACGGACATCGCAGCTCCTCGTCGTTCGGCAACACACCGAAAATTGACGAGGTGTTCATATGTCATCGGACGGTGGCGGCGCCACCCGTGCCGGATGTCCGGAACATCACCCTCCCCGGCCGCCCCCTGGTTCCCGGCGGCCCGCGAACGGATTAGCGTCGGGGTGGCAGATGCAACCTGAATGCAGGAGGAGCCGGTGTCCGTCATCCCCGATCTCGACGCCGAGCACTGGCTGCGCCGGTGGGACGCCCAGCAGGAGCGCTACATCCCCGACCGCGAGAAGCTGTTCGGGCTCGTGCTCGACGTCCTGACCGGGCTCGACGCGGCCCCGGGGCGGCTGCTCGACCTCGCCTGCGGGCCGGGCTCGCTCGCAGCCAGGGCCGCGCAGCGGTTCCCCGGGGCGGAGATCGTCGGCGTCGACGTCGACCCGGTGATGCTCGACCTCGCCCGCCGCACCTGCGGTGACCGCGCCCGGTGGGTGGACGCCGACCTGTCGGGGCCGGGGTGGGTGGACCGGGTCGGCGGTCCGTTCGACGCCGCGGTGTCCGCGACCGGACTGCACTGGCTGACCGAGGATGCGCTGCCCGCGCTGGCCGGGCGGATCGCCGGGGTGCTGCGCCCGGGCGGGGTCTTCGTCGACGTCGACACCCTGCTCGCCGACCCGGCGGCCCCGCGGCTGGCGGAGCTGACCCGCAGGTTGCGCGAGGAGCACACCGAGCGGCGCCTCGCCACGGGGGAGGACTTCCGCGCCTGGTGGGACGCGCTCGCCGCCGAACCGGCGCTCGCCGACGGATTCGCCGAGCGGGAGCGGCGTTTCGCCGGTCGGGCCGGCGGAGGCTCGACCCTTCCGGCCTGGGAGCGGGCGCTGCGCGACGCCGGGTTCGCCGAGGTCGGGACGCTCACCCAGACCTTCGACCGGCGGATGCTGGTAGCGATCCGCCGATGACCCGGGCAGCCGGTGATGTCGTCGGTCGCGATGCAGGTGAGCATCCGAGGTCCGGCGTCGACGGATCGGTGGAGCGTCTCTGATGGAGGCCGACGGCTGCCTGGTGCTGCGCAACGTCTTCGACGGAGTCGAGGTGGACGGTCTGCGGGCCGGTATCGAGGCGGCGGTCGCGGTCGCCGCGGCGGCCGAACCCGACCACGAACGGACCTCGGCTGCCGGGAACCGGATCGTCGGCACCGTTGCACTGCGTGGCGGGCCCGGCACGTCGGTGCACTGGGAGGCCGGTGGCGAGGTGGTGCGCAACCTGCGCCCGGTGGCTCATCTCGACGACCGTCTGGCCGCGTGCGCGACCGATCCGCGGCTGACCGGGCCCGCGGCCACCCTGCTCGGCACGGACGGCGTCGCCCTGCTCACGTCCAAGATCAGCTACAAGCGGGCCGGGGTCGGCTCGGGCTACATCTGGCACCAGGACCATTCGTTCCTGGCAGCGTTCCTCGGTGCGCGGGCGGGCGCCGAGGCGGTCACGGCCATGGTGTTCCTCGACGACGCCGACGCGGGCAACGGCGCGCTCCGGCTGGTCCCCGGCAGCCACCGCGGCGGTCCCCGCCCGGACGGCGAGGGGCCGAGGGCCGGCGACGCCGCAGCCGTCACCGTGGACGCAGCGCCCGGGGACGTCATTGTCTTCCCGACGTTGATGCTGCACTCCTCGGGCCCGAACCACTCCGGGCGCGACCGCCGGGCCCTGCTCTACCTGTTTCAGCCGCCGGGCCGTCCGCACCTGGACGAGACCCCGGTTGCCCGGGCACGACCCGGCCGCCCGCCAGGGTCAGTACCCGGTCGGCCGAGGCCACGGTGGACGGGTCGTGGCTGATCAGGACGACGACGAGGCCGTGCTCGTCGCGGCGGCGCGCGAGCTCGGCGAGCAGCAGCGCCCGGTGCCGGTCGTCGAGTGCCGTCGTGGCCTCGTCGGCCACCAGGACCGCGGGCCGGGCGAGTAACGCCCTGGCCGTCGAGGCCCGCTGTAGCTGGCCGCCGGACAGGCCGGCCGGTCGCCGCCGGGCGTCCTCGCAGGCGAGGCCGAGCCGGTCGAGCAGCGCGCTCGCCTCGGTCCGGGCCGCGTCCCGGGGCAGGCCGCGCAGCAGCTCGGCCGGGCGGGCGACCTGGTCGAGCACCGGGCGGTGGTCGAGGAAGGACGACCGGGAGTCCTGGTGCACGTACTGGACGGCGCGGTGGTTTCCGGCGGCAGCACGGCCGTCGACCCGGACCCGGCCGTCGCTGGGGGCGAGGCCGGCCAGCGCCCGCCCGAGCGTGGTCTTGCCCGCCCCGGACGGCCCGACAACGGCCAGGCAGCCACCCCGTTCCACGGACAGGTCCACACCGGACAGCAGGAGCTGTCCGCCCGCGGTGCGCACCGACAGCTCTGTCACCTCGAGCAGCGGTGCACCGGCCGGGCGCCGGACCGGCTCGGGCTCCGGTGAGGGCGGTCCGAGGAGTTCGCGCGCGGGCCCGCGGCGGACCGGTCGGCCGCCGTCGAGCTCCAGCACGTCGTCGGCGAGCACGCGCGCGGTGTCCAGGTCGTGGGTGAGCAGTACCAGCGCCGTTCCGGTGCGGGCGAGGGCGCCCAGCCGTTCGACCACCTCGGCGGTGGTCGTCGGGTCCAGCCCGGTGGTGGGTTCGTCCAGCACGACGACGTCCGGTGCGGTGACGAGCGCCAGCGCCATCCGTTGCTGCTGGCCGCCGGAGAGTTGGTGCGGGAACCTGCGGGTGAGCCCCGGCTCGGCGCCCAGCCCGGCACGTTCCACCGCCTCGGTGACGGCCGCGGCGCGGGCCGCCCGGTGGCGGCGCCCGCGGCCGTGCACGGTCGCGGCCAGCTCGTCGAGCACCGGCCCGGTGCGGCGGACCGGGTCGAGCACGACGCCCGGATGCTGAGGCAGGTGGCCCACCCGTCCGGCTCTGGCGCGCCGCAACGCGCGCGTGGGGAGCCCGATGAGTTCGGTGTCCCGTACCCGCACCGACCCGTCGAGCAGCACCTGCCCGCCGGCCTCGCCGAGCAGGGCCAGGCCCAGGGTGGACTTGCCCGCACCGGACGGGCCGACCACCGCCAGCACCCGTCCCGCGGGCAGGTCGAGGTCGATCCCGTCGAGCAGGACGGCGCCGTCGGCGGTCCTGGCGCCGAGTCCGCGCACCGCCATCACCCCGCTCACGACACGGCCCCCGTCCGGTCCGCGACCCGGTCGACCAGCAGGTTCACCCCGGCGGCCAGGGCGACCAGGAGTGCCGCCGGAACCAGCAGCGCGGCCGGGGCGAGGAACAACGACGCCGAGTTCTGCTCGATCACCACGGCCCAGTCCACCGTGTCCGGTGGCAGCCCCACACCGAGGAAGCTCGCGCTCGCCAGCAGCCCGAGCACCATGACCGCGCGGGTACCCGCGTCCACCAGGACCGGGCCCGTGACGAACCGGCCGGTCTCGACCAGGTGGATCCGCCACCACGGCTCGCCGCTCTGCGCCATCGTCTCCAGCGCGACCCGCCGCGACGGCGCCCCGGCCGCGCTACGGACCAGCCGCACGATCGCGGGCAGCTGCAGCAGCGCGGTCGCCGCGAGCAGCCAGCCCACGCCGCGGCGTCCGGTCCCTGCCAGCACCAGCAGAACCACCAGCGACGGCAGGACCAGCAGCACGTCGAGCACCCGCTGGGTGAGCGTCGCCGCCCAGCGTCGCCGGGTCGCGGCGAGGACCAGGCCGAGCGGCATGGCGACCAGGTAGGACAGCAGCAGGGCCCCGATGGTCAGTCCGACGACGGTGGTCCCACCGGTCAGTGCCAGGACGAGCACGTCCCTGCCGAGCGCGTCGGTGCCCAGCAGATGGTCGGGCCCCGGCGGCGCCAGCGCCGGGGCGGCCTCGCCGACGGACAGCAGCGGCGTGAGCAGCGGGCCGAGCACGGCGCAGGCCAGCGGCACACCGGCCAGCGCGGTCCCGAGGGCCCCGGTCCTCACGGCGACTCATCCCGGACCGGCGTGAGCCGGGCGGTGAGCAGGTCCACCAGCAGGTTCAGCCCGATCGTGACGACGGCGGCGAGCACCGCGTACCCCTGCACCAGCGGCAGGTCCCGGTTCTGCACCGCCTCGACCACCCCGGCCCCGATCCCGGGCAGCGCGAACAGCGACTCCACCACCACGACCCCGCCGAGCGTCCCCTCGACGATCCGGGCCAGCTGCTGCAGCGACGGTGTCACGCCGCCGGGCAGCACGTGCCGCCACACCACGACCCGCTCCGGGAGGCCGAGCCGGCGCAGGTGGGTGACGTGCGGGGACCGGTCGGTCTGCAGCACGCCCTGGCGGACCTGGCGGGACAGCCAGCCCAGTTGGGAGGCGACGAGCACGACGACCGGCAGCACCAGCACCGCCGGGGTGAGCAGGGCCCCGCCGCCCGCCGTGGCCGGGAGCCACCCGAGCTGCAACGAGAACAGCGCGACCAGCAGCAGGCCGACGGCGAACTGCGGTGCCGCCTGCAACGCCGACACCGTCGTCGTCGACACCCGGTCGGCGCCGCTGCCCGGGCGACGGCCCGCGAGCACCCCGACCACCACCGCGAGCGGGATCGTGACCAGCAACGACGATCCGGTGAGCAGCAGCGTCGAGCCGAACCGGTCGGCGATCTCGTCGAGAACCGGGCGGCCGGTCACCAGCGACTCGGCGAGGTCACCGCTCAGCGCGCCGCCCGCCCAGTCGACGAATCGCTCGACGGCGGGCCGGTCCGTGCCGAGCTGCACCGACAGCTCCCGCACCTGCTCGTCGGTCGCGTCCGGCCCCAGCACGATCTCCGCGGTCTCGCCGGGGAGCGACGTCGTCAGCACGAAGATCATCACCGTGGCGGCGGCCAGCTGGGCCGCGGCGACCGCGACCCGTACGGCGAACGACCGTCGCCTGCGCAGGACGGGAGTCCGCGCCGCTGCCGGCGGTGCGCTCACCCGACGACAGCCTTGTCGAACCGTCCCCACAGGTGACTGTTCGGGCGGGCGGCCTCGATGCCGGTGAGGCCGGCGGCCACGCCGACGTTCCAGTCACTGGTGGCCCACACCAGGGCGCCGGAGTCCGCGCGCAGCATCGTCTGGATGCGCTCGAGGTTCGCCGCCCGGGCCGGCTCGTCCGGGTGCACCACGGCCTCGGCGTAGAGCCGGTCGATCTCGGGGCTGCGGTAGCCGGTGTAGTTGCTGTTGTCCGCCGAGGACAGCCTGCGGCGTCCGATGTAGTCCGGGATCGGCAGCGTGCCGGTGCGGGTGAAGGAGGCGACCCCGGACTCGCGCACGGTGGTGAAGTAGGTGGCGGAGTCGAGCATCCGCGGGGTGGCCCGCAGGCCGATCTCGGCCAGCTGCTCGGCGACCAGGTTCGCCGCGGGTGCGAAGTTGGGGTCGCTGCCCGATGTCTGCAGCTCGACCGCGGTGTTCTCGGCCCCGGCGTCGCGGACCAGCTCGCGGGCCCGCTCGACGTCGCGGGTCGCCTGCGGTACGTCGGCCGGGTAGTACTGCAGGTCCGCCCCGCCGAACATGTCGTTGCCCACCTGCCCGGTGCCCAGCAGCACGATCCGGACCAGCGCCTCGCGGTCGATGCCGAGCCGGACGGCCTCGCGCAGCCGCGGGTCGGCGAACGGCGGCCGGTCGATGCGCAGGTTGAGGAACTGGGTGGTCGACTGCGGGGCCCGCAGCAGCGCCGCCCGATCGCCCTGCTCCTCGATCTGGCGGGCGCTCGCCGGGCGCAGGTCGTGGGCGTAGGCGACCTGACCGGACAGCAGTGCGCCGAGCCGGGCCTGTTCGTCGTCGATCGGGACGAACTCCAACTCCGGCGACGGCGGCGGGCCGTCCCAGTAGGCGTCGTTGCGGGCGTAGCGGGCGGACCCGCCGGGGGCGAAGGAGACGAACCGGAACGGCCCCGTCCCGACCGGTGCGTCGAAGGTGGTGGTGCCCGCCGGGACGATCTCGGTACCGGGGGCGCCCAGCCACAGCGGGAACGTGAAGTCCGGCGCGCCGAGCACGATCTCCACGTCGCGGGGCCCTGCGGCGCGGCCGGCCGTGTGGTCGACACCGGAGAACAGTGCCGCGGCCGAGCCGGTGGTGGCCGGATCGGCGATCCGGCGGAACGTGTACAGGACGTCGTCGGGGGTGAGCGGACGCCCGTCGTGCCAGGTGGCCTCGCGCAGCCGGATCCGCCAGCGCGCACCGGTCGCGTCCGGCTCGACCGACTCGGCCAGCCGGGGCTCCGCCGTCATGTCCTGCGACCAGCCGGTGAGCGTGTCGAAACAGGCCTTCGCGCGGGCCTGGTCCACGAACTGCGGCACCACGTGCGGGTCCAGCGACTCGCGCGAGCCACCACCGGGGAACGCTGCCCGCAGCGGCCCGCCCGAGCCGCCGGGCCCGCCGCCGCAGGCGGCCAGCGCGGGGATCGCGGCGAGTGCGGTGCCGAGCACCGCACGGCGGGTCATCTGCATGGTGGGTTCCTCACGGGGCGTGGGCGGGACGGGGTTCGAGTCGCCCGGTACGTTGCATCCAGCCGACGACGGCGGCGCCCGCGAGCCCGATGGCGAGCAGCACCGCGAACGGCACCCAGCGCCCGGGCCCGTCCGGGAAACGGTCGAGCAGGTCGCCGACCGCGGTGTGGGTGATCGCGACGACGACGGCCGAGACCAGGTAGAAGTACCCGTAGTAGGTCCCGACGAGCTGCTCGCTCCCGACCCGGGGCAGCAGGGCCAGCGAGAACGGGTTGGTCATCGCCTGCCCGACGGTGAACACGGCCGTCCCGACCAGCACCGGTGCGACGGTGAGCAGGCCCGCGGGCGTCCACTCGCCCGCCGGAGCGGTGGCGAGGAACGGTGCAGACAGCCCGATCGGGACGAAGCCGGCCCCCATCAGCGCCAGGCCGGCCGCCATCGACCGGCCGTCGGTCCACCGGGCGCGGCACCACTCGGTGATCCGGACCTGCCCGGCGATCCCGATCAGCGTCGAGATGACGAACACCGCGCTGACCGCGCCGGCGACCCCGGACACGCGTTGTGCCTCCACCGGGAAGGCCAGGTAGAGCTGGTTGAACAGGGCGAAGTAGCCGGCGCCGCCGAGCGCGAACAGCAGGAAGCGACGATTCCCCGCGACCTCGCCCCAGCTGCCCAGCACGCCGCGGTCCTGCGGGATGACCGGCCGGCCGGGCAGCGCGAACAACTGCGCCACGGTCAGCACCGTGAAGACCGCGCACGCGACGCCCGCGACGAGGCGGAAGTCCACGGCCAGGAGCGCCGCGCCGAGCAGTGGCCCGGTCAGCGTGCCGACGTGGCCGAACACGTTGAACACGGAGAAGACCTCGGCCCGACGGTCACCGGCCTCGTGCATCAGGTATGCGCGCACCGCCGGGTTGAAGAACGCGCCCGCGAGCCCGGTCAGGGCCGCTGCGGCGATCAGCCCCGGCAGCTCGTCGACCACCACGAACAGTCCGAACGCGACGATCCGCAGCGCGCAACCGAGCAGGATCATCGGACGGCAGCCGAGGCGGTCCGCCGCGGAGCCCCCGACCAGGAACAGGCCCTGCTGGGACAGCACGCGCAGGGCCAGGACCAGGCCGATCGTCGCCGCCGCGAAGCCCAGGTCCGCCATGTGCACGGCGAGGAACGGGAGGACGAGGTAGAAGCCCAGGTTGATGCCGAGCTGGTTCACGACCAGCATCCGGCTGGGCGCGGTCAGTCCGCGGAAGGCGCGCAGCACCCGTTGCCCTCCCGAGTCGTCCACCTGAACGGGACCACAGGCGACACCTCATTTCAAGAGCATCCACGCGGCTCCTGCCCATGAGTTGCAGGAGACTCGGGATCAGCGTGGGCCGTAGTCCGGTGTGCGCTCCTCCAGGAACGCGGCCATCCCCTCCGCCTGGTCCGGCGTGGCGAACAGTGCCTGGAACGCGTGCCGTTCGAAGCGCACCCCCTCACCGAGGGTCGCCCCGAACGCGACGTCGACAGCCTCCTTCGCCGCCGCGACCGCGGTCCGCGGTAGGCCGACGATCGCGGTGGGGCCCCCTCCCCCTCGGTCGGGCCCGTTGCCGGAGGCCAGGATCATTCCCGCGAGGACCGCAACTCAGCCGACGGCCGCGCGGTCGGCCGCACCGGACGGCGCGCTCGACCGGCTGCCGACCAGCGTGCCGAACACCGCGGCCAGCACACCCCAGAGGACCGCGTGCGCACCGAGCGCAGCGATCCGGAAGTCGTAGAGCACCGCGGCCGGGAACTCGGCGGGGGTCTCGGCGACGGCCGGCAGCAGCGACCCGACGACCAGCACCACGACGAGGTAGCCGACGGTCGCGGCGAGCACGGCGTTCCACCAGCCCGTCCGCCCGGCCAGCCGCCGGGCGAGCACGACCGCCGCCACCGCGAGCGCCACGGAGATCAGCACGAACAGCAGGTAGAGTCCCGTCCGGCTGCCGATGGTGTCGTCCTCGGTGGACGCCGGCGGGTTCGCCGGGTACTTGACCAGCGGCACCAGGATCGCGGCGACGAACCCGAGCAGCGTGACCACGACCGCGGTCCCGCGTGCGCCCAGCGGCCCGAGCCGGCCGCGCGCGACCGCGTAGGCCAGCGCGACGAACCCGCCGACGGCGATGCCGTAGACGACGTAGGCGACCCCGAGCCCGAGCGAGGCCTGCACCCCGCGACTCACCAGCTCCCCGTGGTCGTGCTCGCCGGCCGCGTGCGCCATCGCCTCCTCGAACGCGATCCCGCCGTCGAGGGCGGGCTCGCCGAACACCCGGGCGAACACGAAGGCGACCAACCCGGCCACCAGGCCCGCGAGCATCCCGCGGACCAGCAACGTCCTCATCATCGTGACGTTCCCCGCGTTCTCAGTGGCAGGGGAAGCCGAGCAGGTGCCGGCCGTCGTGCACGAACTCGTGGATCGCCTCACCGGGCACGAGCGTGGTCACGCCCTGGTCGAAGCCGACGAGGTAGAGCAGCACGAGCGCGACCACCCCGGCGAACAGCGCCCACGGCGCGATCTCCCGCAGCGGGATCGGGGCGGGGACGGCGCCGGGTGCGGGAACGGCGGCCTGAGTCATGATCAGCTCCTCACGGCACGATACGCACACCTGAACAGATGCGCGGAGGAATGCTGCGCCCACCCCGGGAGGGAGTCAAGTGAGCAGGGTCTCCACCCGCGTCACGCTCGTGGTGCACGCCGAGACCGCCGCGACGCGATCGGCCGCGTTTCCCGTGGACGAACCGCCCACACGGCGCGGAACCGCCGCCGCGGCAGCCGCCCGCGACCACGTCCCCCGCGCCGGAGAACTCCGTCACGCCCCGGACCGGGCCTGCGCCGGGACCTGCGCGGCGCTCGGCCTCGACACGGTGCCGGACCCCGCCCTGCGGGGCTGGGACGCCGGCCGCTGGGCCGGACGCGACCTGGACGCGGTCGCCGCGGCGGAACCCGGCGCGCTGCGTGCCTGGCTCGACGACCCGGCGGCCGCGCCGCACGGCGGGGAGTCGCTGCAGGAGCTGATCCGGCGGACGGCGACATGGCTCTCCGCTCGGCCGGGTGGGCACACGCTGGCCGTCTGCGGGCCGGTCGTGGCCCGGGCCGCCGTCGTGCACGTCATCGGGGCTCCGCCGTCCGGGTTCTGGCGCGTCGACGCCGGCCCGCTGACCGTCACCGACCTGCGCGGCGGCCCGGACCGCTGGACGGTGCGGGCGGCGAGCCGCCCCCTGTCACCGTGAGCGGGCGGCCGTGTTCACCGGGCCGGACCGGCGCCCGGCCGGGCGGCCGGTCCGACCCCGGGCAGCCGGGTCGCGCCGGCCAGCGCCAGCAGGCAGAACCCGAGCACCCACCAGAACGTCTGGCCGAATGCGGCGGCGCTCGCGTCCTGGCCGAGCACGGACAGCCGGGACTGCAGGATCACCGCGACCAGCGCCGTGCCGACCGAGCCGCCGAGCGTGTTGAGCAGGTTCAGCGCGCTCGCCGCCCGCGGGATCATCTCCTTGGCCATCGTGCGGTAGACCAGTGCCATCACCGGCGCCCCGATCAGGGCCCCGCCCGCGCCGCGGACCAGCAGGGACACCGCGACCAGGGTGTCCGGCGGGTCGTGGGCGAGCTGGGTGAACACCACGGTGCCCAGCGCCACCAGGCCGATCCCGGTGAGCACCAGGTTCCGCGGCGAGATCCGGTCGACCAGCCGGTTCACCAGCAGCGACCCGGCGAGCGCGCCGACGCCCTGCGGGGCCAGCAGCAGGCCGGTCTCCCACGCGTCGAGCCCGCGGCCGGTCTGCAGGTACAGCGGCAGCAGGAAGGTCGCGCCGAACACCGACAGCCCCAGGATCACCAGCGCGAGCGCGGCCGGGCCGAACGGGCTGCGGGCGAACAGCCGCGGGTCGATCAGCGGGGTGCCCCGGGTCCGCAGACCGTGCACCACGAACAGCACCAGCATCGCCACCCCGGCCAGGCTGATCGGCACCCCCGGCAGCGCGCCCCCGGTGCGCTCGACCTCGGTCAGGCCGAGCACCAGCACGGCCAGGCCGGGCGAGAGCAGCAGCGCGCCGCGGACGTCGAACGCCGCCCCGCGTGCGGCGGCGGTGTCGGCCGGGACGAGCAGCAGCGCCAGCACCGCCGCGGCGATCCCGATCGGCAGGTTGACGTAGAACAGCCACGGCCAGCTCGCGACGCCGAGGACGGCACCCCCGGCGAGCGGGCCGAGCACCGGTGACAGCAGCGGGACCACGGCCACGATGCTGATCACCCGGCCGATCCGCGACGGCCCGGCGAGCCGCGCCAGCACCGCCTGCCCGGTCGGCGGGAGCAGCCCCCCGGCCAGGCCCTGCAGCACCCGGAACGCCACCAGCGAGGCCAGCGACCAGGCCAGCGCGCACAGCGCCGACGCCACGACGAAGGCGAGCACCGCGACGATCCAGGTCCGGCGCCCGCCGAAGCGGTCGACCAGCCAGCCCGATGTCGGCACGGCCGTGACCACCGCCAGCAGGTAGGCGGTGCTCACCCACTGGATCTCCACCGGGGTCGCGTCGAACTCGGTCGCCAGCGTGCTGACCCCGACCGCGACGATCGTCGCGTCCAGTGTGGCCATGAACGTGCCCAGCACCAGCACGAACGCGGCCCGCACCAGCGGGGCGTCGATCCGGTCCGGCGCCTCCGGACGCGCGGCGTCGCTCACCGTTCCCCGTCCGCGTCCGCGGCGAGCGCCGCCAGCTCGGACCGGACGAGCTCCCCGAGCGCGCTGATCCGGTCCTCGTCGAACAGGGCGGCGGGCCAGGTGAACCGGACGGCGAGGGTCGCCTCGCGGGTGTCCGGGCCGCTGCGGGCCAGGGCGTTCACCGCCAGCTCGTGCGGGAACGGCATCGCGGCGGGCTCCCCCGAGCCGAGCGGTCCGGCGTCGGACGGCGTGGCCCACACCCGGTCCCCGCCGCTCGGCGCGGCGAACCGGCCGAGGTAGTTGACCGTGACCCGCGGCCGGACGACGTCGCCCAGCGGGCGGTCCGGGGCGTCGCGGAGCAGGCCGTAGCCCAGAGCGTCCCCGCCCGCCCGCAGCTGCTCGCCGACCGCGGCGGGCCCTGCTGCTCCCGGCCGCACCACGATCGGGGCGACGGTCGTGAACCATCCGACGGTCCGGGACAGGTCGACCGGGTCGCTGCCGCCGGGTCCGGTGGCGGGGCGGCCGTGCCCCTGCAGGTCCACCAGAAGCTCCGGCTCACCGCTGCGGCCCCGCCAGCGGTGCGTGGCGCGCGCGATCGCGGTGAGCAGTACCGCGTCCGGCGTCGTCCCGCAGGCCGCCGGCAGCGTCGTGAGCACCGCAGCCGTGGTCACCGGGTCGAGGTGGATCTCGTGGGTCCGCGCGGTCCTCGCGGTGTCCCGGGCCGGATCCAGCGAGCACTCACCCCACCCGGGGTCGGCGACCGCGGTCACCGCCCGCCAGTGCGCGAGCTCGTCGCGGCGGCCGTCGGTCGCGGCGTGCAGATCCCGCACCCAGCCCACCCAGGTCCGGCCGAGCGGTGGCACCGCCGCCGGTTCGCCGTCCCCGACGGCCCGGTAGGTCCGTGCCAGGTCCTCGAGCAGCACCCGCCAGGACACCGGGTCCACGACGAGGTGGTGTGCGAGCAGCACCAGCCGGCCGGGCCGGTCCGGGCCGGCGTCCAGCCACTCCGCGCGCACCAGCGGGCCCCGGTACGGGTCGAGCGCCGCCCGGGCGGCGGCGATCCTGCGGTCGGCGACCCGTCGCGGATCGTCCCCGGGGGCCAGCCCGGTCCGCACGAGCACGTCCGCGCCGGTGACGGCGCCCGGTGCGGGCACCCGGAGCACCGGCTCGGCTCCGGCCCCGGGTTCCACGAGCCGGGCACGCAGCACGTCGTGGCGCTCGAGCAGGGCGTCGAGCACGCGCCGCCAGAGGTCCTCGTGCCCGCCGGCGGGCACGACGGTCTCGACCCACTGGCAGTACCCCGCCGTCGGGTCGCCCGGCCGGCCGGGACCGCCACGGCGCAACAAGTCCCGCATCACCGGGGTCAGCGGGACGTCGCCGCTGACCGGGCCCGCGTCGGCCGGGCCGACCGGCACCTCACCGGCCGGGACCGCCCGGGCCGCCATCCCGGCGGCCGAACCGCCGTCGAACACATCGCGGGCGCTGAGCAGCCACCCGGCCCGGCGGGCCCGGGAGATCACCTGCAGCGAGACGATGCTGTCGCCACCCGCCTCGAGGAAGTCGTCGTCCAGGCCGATCGGGGCCGGGCCACTCGCGTCCGGGCCGCTCGTACCCGCGCCGAGGACCTCGCGCAGCACGTCGAGCAGCGCCCGTTCGGCCTCGGTCGCGGGCTCCCGGGCCGGTCCGGCGCCGGCCGCGGCCGGGGCGGGCAGCGCGGCCCGGTCGAGCTTCCCGGCGGGGGTCAGCGGCAGCCGCGGCAGCGCCGTCACCGACGACGGGACCAGGTGGGCCGGCAGCGCCGCGGCCAGCGCGGCCCGCCAGCGCTCCGGGTCGGCCGGGGCGCCGGTCTCCGGGACCGCGTACCCGGCCAGCCGCCCGTCCCGGACGACGACGGCGGCCGCACGCACCCCGTCCAGCCCGGCCAGCGCGGCCTCGACCTCGCCGGGTTCCACCCGGAACCCGCGGATCTTGACCTGGTCGTCGGTGCGGCCGAGGAACACCAGCTGCCCGTCCGGGCGCAGCCGGACCCGGTCGCCGGTGCGGTACATCCGCTCGCCAAGCGGGCCGAACGGGTCCGCCACGAACGACGCCGCCGTGGCACCCGGCCGGCCCAGGTAGCCGCGGGCCAGGCCGGGCCCGCCCAGGTACAGCTCGCCGTCGCGGCCCGGGCCGACCGGGGTGAGGCCGGCGTCGAGCACGTAGGCCCGGGTGCCGGCGTCCGGGCGGCCGATCGGCAGCGGGCCCGGGTCGTCCGGGTCGTGCCGCCAGGCGACCGCGTTGATCGTGGCCTCGGTGGGGCCGTAGCAGTTGACCAGCCCGCGCCGCTCGCCCCAGCGGGCGGCGGTCGCCGGGTCCAGCCGCTCGGCGCCGACCAGCAGGGTGATCGACGGGTCCAGCGGCCGGTCCTCCGGCATGGCCGCGAGGAACGAGGGCAGCAGGTTCACCACGGTGACCCGCTGCCGCTCGATGTGGTCGAGCAGCGCCTCGGCCGAGTCCCGCACCTCCGCCGGGGCGATCACCGAGGTCCCGCCGGTCAGCAGCGCCATCACGGTCTGGAAGAACGCGACGTCGAAGCTGGTGGAGGCGAAGTGCAGCACCCGGTCGCCGGGGGTGATCCCGAAGACGTCCTCCTGCAGCGTGACCAGGTCGGGCAGCCCGCGGTGGGTCACCCCGACCGGCTTGGGACGCCCGGTGGTCCCGGAGGTGAAGATGATGTACGCGAGCCGGTCCGGGTCCGGCCCGGGCAGCGCCACCGCCCCGGGGTCGGGGGTGCCGGGGTCGGGAGTGTCGCGATCGAGCCGCAGCCGGGGCAGCCCGACCAGCTCGGGCAGCTCCCCGACGTCGTCGGTCGCGGCGACGGTCAGCACCGCGGCCGGTGCGGTGTCGGCGACCATCGTGGCCAGCCGGGCCGGCGGGTAGGCCGGGTCCAGCGGGAGGTAGGCCGCGCCCGCCCGCAGGATGCCGAGGATCGCGACGGCCATCTCGACGTCGCGCTCCAGCAGCACCGCGACCGGCTGCTCGGGGCGCACCCCGGCCGCGACCAGCGCCCGGGCGAGGTCGTCGGAGCGCCGGCCCAGCTCGGCGTAGCTCAGCACCCGGTCCCGGCACTGCACGGCCGGGTGCGCGGCGCGGGCGGCCGCGATCCGGGCGAACCGCTCCAGCAGCGGCTCGGTGCACGGCGCACCGCCGTCGGCGGCGGCGAGCGCAGCGGCGTGCCGGTCGGCGTCGAGCAGCGGGAGCCGGGCCGCGGGCCGCTGCGGGTCGGCGACGAGTTCGTGCAGCACGGTGTGCAGCGCGTCGCCGAGCGCGGTCACCGTCGAGCGGTCCAGCGCGGCGGGCTGGTAGCCCAGGCCGAGGACGATCGCGTCCTCCGGGATCACGACGACGGTCAGCGGGTAGTGCGTCGCGTCGGCGATCTCGACGGCGGTCAGCACCGGCCCCTCGCCCGGGCCGGCCCCCGCCCCGCCGGCGGGGCTGCGCTCCGCGGCGGGGAAGTTCTCCATCACCAGCATGGTGTCGAACAGGTCGCCGACCCCGGCCGCGCGCTGCACCTCGGGCAGCCCGACGTGATGGTGCTCGGACAGCGCGACGGCCCGGTCGTGCACCGACGCGAGCACGGCGGCCGCGGTGTCACCGGGCGCCCAGCGCACCCGCACCGGCACCGTGTTGCCGAGCTGGCCGACCATCCGCTCGACCCCGGGCACCTCGGCGGGCCGGCCGGACACGGGCTGGCCGAACAGCACGTCGCGGCGGCCGGTGGCGCGGCCGAGCACGAGCCCCCACGCGGTGTGCAGCACCGCGGTGAGCGTGACGCCGCGGTCGCGGGCGAAGCGGCGCAGCGCCGCGCTGAACTCCGCGCCGAGCTCGACCCGGTGCCGCTGCGGGCGGGCCACCGCGGTCCCGGACGCGGCCGGGGCGAGCCGGGTGCCCTCCTCGACGCCGTCGAGCAGGTCCTGCCAGGCGCGCCGCCCGGCGTCGTGGTCGCGTCCGGCGAGCCACCGGAAGTGGTCGGCCACCGGGGGCGGCGGCGGGACCGGGTCGGCGCCGCCGAGCTCGGCGTGGATGCCCAGCAGCGCCCGCCCGACCAGCGGCATCGACCAGCCGTCGAGCAGCGCGTGGTGGTTGGTGATCGCCAGCCGGTGGTCGCCGGGACCGAGCCGGGCCAGCAGGAACCGGATCAGCGGCGGGCGGGCGGGATCGAACGTGCGGGCCTGCTCCGCGGCCGCCACCTGCGCGAACCGCTCCGGCTCGCCGGTGAGGTCGGCGAACCGCCAGTCGAGGTCCACACCGGACGGCACGACCTGCACGACCTGCCCGTCGGCGAGCGCGGCCAGGTGGATCCGCAGCGACGGGTAGCGGCGCAGCAGCTCCGCCGCGGCCGCCCGCATCCGTTCGGGGTCCACCTCGCCGGCCAGGGTCACGACCGCCTGGACGACGTAGACGTCGGTGTCGCCCTCGGCCATGGCCATGCTGTGGAACGACAGCCCGGCCTGCAGCGCGGTCGCCGGGAGCACGTCGGCGAGCGGGCCACCACGCTGCAGCTCGTCGAGGCCGGCCTGGTCGAGCCGGACCAGCGGCACGTCGGACGGGGTGAGCCCGCCGCCGTCCGGGCCGAGCCGCTCGGCGTGGGCGCTCAGGGCGGCGACGGCGTCGCCGAACGCCCGCTGCACCGCGGCCACCCGGTCCGGGCCGAGCGCCGCGCCGGCCGCGGTCCACTCCACGGCGAGCCGCTCGCCCCCGGGGCCGTCGTGCAGGAAGCAGTTCAGTGCCAGCAGCTGCTCGAGCGCCTTGCCGGGCGGCTCGGTCACCGCGAACGCCGAGCCCTCCGGCATCCGCCACCCCTCGCCGGGGGAGGCGGCGAACCGGCCGAGGTAGTTGAGCAGCACGTCCGGCGGCGCGGTGGCGGCCAGCTCGTCGCGGGTCTCCGGGTCCAGCCGGCGGAGCACGCCGTAGCCGGAGCCGTCGCCGGGCACCGCGCGGGCGGCCTCCTTCACCGCGCGCAGCAGCCGCCCGGCGGCGGGC
The DNA here is from genome assembly GCF_900115005.1 of Pseudonocardia ammonioxydans. Lineage (GTDB taxonomy): Bacteria > Actinomycetota > Actinomycetes > Mycobacteriales > Pseudonocardiaceae > Pseudonocardia > Pseudonocardia ammonioxydans. The sequence continues at coordinate 333,703 of NZ_FOUY01000001.1, forward strand.
CCACCGGCCAGGGCGTCGGCCAGCGCGTCCGGGCCGCCGACCTCGCCCACGGGCAGCCGGACCGGGTGCTCGACGGTGAACCAGCCGACCGTCCCACCCACGTCGGCGCCGGTGGCCTCGCGGCCGTGGCCCTCGGTGCTCACCGTGACGGCGTCCGGGCGCCCGTCCCGGCCCGCGACGACGCGCAGCGCCAGTGCGAGCGCGGCGAGCAGCACCTCGTCGGCCCCGGCCCGGTAGGCCGCGGGCAGGCGGCCCACCAGTGCGGCGGTCTCGGCGTCCGACAGCTCGGTGACCTCGTGCCGGTCGGTGCCGACGGTGTCGCGCACCGGGTCCAGCGTCCGGTCGGCGATCCGGGCGGACGCGGCCAGCGCGGATCGCCAGTACGGCAGCTCGGCGCGGCGGGCACCGGCCCGGCCCTGCTCGTCGAGCAGGGTCGCGTGCCGCCGCCAGGACGCGCCGCTGCGGGGCAGCGCGGGCTCCTGCCCGGCGGCCGCGGCCCGGCAGGCCCGGTGCAGGTCGGGCAGCAGGATCCGCCAGGAGACGCCGTCGGCGGCGAGGTGGTGCACGACGAGCAGCAGCCGGTCCGGCTCGCCGGGCCCGGTGCGCGCCAGCAGCACCCGCAGCAGGTCGGCGGCGGACGGGTCGAGCTCGTCGGCCAGGGCCTCGGCCAGTGCGGTGACCCGGTCCGCGGTGAGCGGGCCGGTGACGGTCTCGCGGACCACCCCGGCCGCCGGACGGACCACCACGGCGCCGGCCGGGAGGACCTCGAGCGCGGCCGGCGCGGGGCCGGACGGGGCCCCCACCCGCAGCCGCAGGGCGTCGTGGCGCTCCAGCAGCGCCCGGACCGCGGCGGTCAGGTCCTCGACGGCGAGCGGGGTGTCGATGCGCAGCGCCGTCCACTGCGCGTACCCGGCGATCGTGGCCGGGTCCGGGTTCGGGTCGAGCAGGCCGCGCACGATCGGCGGCGCCGGCACGGGACCGGCCGGGTCGTCGGCCGGGCCGGCCGGTTCCGGCGCGGCGGCCGGGGTCGCGCCGGCGGCGAGTGCGGCGAGGCTGCGCCGGGCCAGCAGGTCCCGCGGGCGCAGCTCCAGCCCGGCCTCGCGCAGCCGGCTGCCGACGGCGATCGCGGAGATCGAGTCGCCGCCGAGGGACAGGAAGTCGTCGTCGACGTCGACCCGGTCGGCGCCGAGGACGCCGGCGACCACGTCGTGCAGCGCGTGCTCGGCATCGGTGCCCGGCGACCGCCCGGACGACGACGGCGCCGGGGCCGGCAGCGCGGCCCGGTCCAGCTTCCCGTTGACCGTGGTCGGGAGCGCGTCGAGCACCAGCACCGCCGACGGCACCAGGTGCCCGGGCAGCCGCGCCGCCATCGTCTCCCGCACGCCGTCCGGGGTGACGTCGCCGGTCACGTAGCCGATCAGCCGGTCCCGGCCGGCCTCGGTCCGCACCGTCACCGCGGCCGTGCCGACTCCCGGCACGGCCGCCAGCTCGGTCTCCACCTCGCCCAGCTCGACCCGGTAGCCGCGGATCTTGACCTGGCCGTCGTCGCGGCCGAGGAACGCCAGCCCGTCCGGGGTGAGCCGGGCCCGGTCACCGGTGCGGTACATCCGTCCGGTGTGGAACGGGTCGGCGACGAACCGTTCGGCGGTCGTCCCCGGCCGGTCCCGGTAGCCGAGCGCGAGGTGCGGCCCGGCCAGGTACAGCTCGCCGGGCTCGCCCTCGGCGACCGGCTGCAGGGCGGCGTCGAGCAGGTAGGCGCGGGTACCGGCCAGCGGGAACCCGATCGTGGGCTGCTCGCCGGTGATCGGGGCGAGCGTGGCGTCCACCGTGGTCTCGGTGGGTCCGTACACGTTGTACGCCGTGATGCCGGACGCGGCGATCCGCCGCCACAGCGGTGCCGGGGTCGCCTCGCCGCCGAGGATCAGCACCGCCGGTCTGTGCCCGGAGCGCCCGGTGTCGTCGAGCAGTCCGGTGTCGTCGAGCAGTCCGGCGTCGAGCAGCGGTCCCGCCAGCGACGGCGTGGTGTCGACGACGTCGATCCGGTCCGCGCGCAGGGCGGCGGCCAGGCCGTCGCCGTCGCGGACCAGGTCGGTGCCGTAGAGGTGCAGCTCGTGCCCGGCGAGCAGCCAGGTCAGCTGGTCGAGCGCGGCGTCGAAGGCGAACGAGTAGGTGTGCGCGGCCCGCAGGTCGGGCCCGGCGGCCCGCTCGGCCGCGGCGACCAGCGTGCCGCGGTGGTGGTGCACCAGTGCGGCCAGCCCGCCCGCCCGGGCGAGCACGCCCTTCGGGCGGCCGGTGGAGCCGGAGGTGTAGAGCACGTAGGCGGGACGGTCCGGGTCGAGCGGCCCGGACGCCGCGGGCCCGGCCGGCAGCGGTCCGGTCGGGTCGAGCACGGCGGGGACGGAACCGGACGGTGCAGCGCCGGACGGTGCGGGGCCGGACGGTGCGGGGCCGGACGGTTCAGGCCCGGACGGTGCGGTGGCGGGCGGTGCAGCGCCCGACGGTGCGGAGCCACAGGGTGCAGCGCCGGACAGGTCGGCGAGGGTGTCGCCGGTGGCGAGCAGCAGGACCGGGCGGGCGTCGTCGAGCAGCTCCCGGCGGCGCTGCGGCGGGTGCGCCGGGTCGAGCACCAGGAACGCGGCGCCCGCGTCGAGCACCGCGAGCAGCGCGATCACCAGCACCGGTTCGCGGGGCAGCGACACCGCCACCACGTCACCGGTGCCGACGCCGCGGCCGCGCAGCGCCGCGGCCAGCTCCCGGACCCGGCCGACCAGCTCGCCCGCGGCGATCCGGGTGCCCTCGTGGACCAACGCCGGCCGGGCCGGGTGCGCGGCGAGGTCGTCGAGCAGCTCGGGCAGGTCCTTCGGCGTGCCGGCCGGCGCCGGGCGGTCCAGGGCCGCCAGCACCCGGTCCCGCTCGGCCCGGTCGAGCAGCTCGACGGCGCCGACCGCGGGCGGCTCCGGGGCGGCGAGCGCGGTGAGCAGGTCGGCGACCGTGTCCAGCCGCCGCCGCACGGTCGCCGCGTCGTTGGTCCGGGCATCGGTCTCGAAGCCGAGCAGCAGGCCGCCGCCGGCGGTGGGGGTGGCGGTCAGGCCGAGGTCCTCCGGCGGGCCGCCGGCCACGTTGACCAGCACGCCGGTCGCGTCGCCCAGCTCGACGGCGAAGTCGAACGCCTTCAGGTTGATCCCGCGCCCGTGCAGCAGCTCCCCGGCCCCGGGCAGCTCGCGCGGCAGGTCCTCGCCGCGGTGCCGCTGGTGGGCGCGGACCTCGCGCAGGGCGGCCGCGGTGCGCCGGCCCAGCTCGTCGAGCCGGTCGGTGGGCCGCACGTCGAGGCGCAGCGGCAGCACGTTGACCATCATCGCCGGGGTGCGCAGCGCCGCCGACCCGACGCGGCACATCAGCGGGAGCGCGAACACCACATCGGTGCGGTGGGTCAGGCGGTGCAGGAACGCCGCGTACCCGGCGATGACCAGCTCACCCCAGGTGACCCCGGCCTCGTCGGCCACCGCCTTCAGCCGTGCCACCACCTCCGGCCCCAGCTCGCGGCGCGCGGAGACCGTATCGGTGGCGGGGCCGTCGACGGGGCCCGCGGCAGGGCCGTCGACAGTGGATGGTTCCGGCATCGGCGTGAGCAGGTCGCGCCAGAACGCCCGGTCCACCTCGGACCGTTCACCGGCCCGGTACTCGAGGTCGGCGGCGACGAGGTCGGCGAACGGCCGGAACGGGCAGCGCGGCGGCTCCTCGCCCCGGACGGCGGCGGTGTAGCGGGCCCCGATCCGCCGGCACAGCATCGTCGCCGAGTACCCGTCGAACACCAGGTGGTGGCCGAGCTGCAGATACCACACGGTGCGCTCGTCGAGCACCGCGACCACCGGGTGGAACAGCGGGCGGTCGACCATGTCCCGGCACTCCGCGGCGATCCGGGCCCGCTCGGCCGCGACGAGCTCGTGGGCCGCGGCCTGCGGGTCGGTCGCGTCGCGCAGGTCCACCACGGGCGGCAGCGGCACCGCGGCGGGGTCCACCCACTGCCGCGGTCCGTCCGGAGTGGACGTCACGCGCAGCCGCAGCGTCTCCGCCTCGCCTGCGGTGTCCCGGATCGCCGCGCAGAGCGCGGGGACGTCCACAGCGGACGGACCGGAGATCTCCAGGACGTCACCGACGACGTAGTACGGCGAGTCCGGCTCCAGCCGCTGCGCGTTCCAGATGCCCAGCTGGGCCCCGGTCAGCTCCAGCACCGCGGCCGCGGTGTCCCCTGCCTGCTCTGCGGGAGCCGACGCAGCGGCTCCGTTGGTCTGCCCGGTCCGGACGGTCGCCGTGCGCACCGCTCTCCCTTGCTCGCCCGTGTCAGCTGCCCGTGTCAGCTGTCCGTCTCAGTGCCCGTGGCCGTGCCCGTGGCCCTCGTGGTCGTGCTCGCCGTGGTCGTGCTCGTGGTCGTCGTCGCCGTGGTCGTCGAAGTCGGCCACCCCGCGCTTCCAGTAGCCGGTGACGTCGCGGTCCTCCGGGCCGAGCCCGAGCTCGTCGCGCAGCCAGCGGCGCACCGGCTTGATCGACGTCGCCTCACCGGCCACCCAGGCGAAGACCCGGGCGTCCGCCGGCGGCCGGACGGCCGTCACCGCACGCTCGAGCACCGCGGAGTACCCGGCCTGCTCGCCACCCCGGTGCACCCAGCGGATCTCGATCCCCTCCGGGGCGGTCAGCGGCAGCTCCTCGGTGGCGTCGGCGACCTCCACGAACGCCCAGCCGCGGGCGTCGTCGGGCAGCCGCTCGAGGATCCGTGCGATCGCCGGGAGCGCGGTCAGGTCCCCGGCGAGCAGGTAGCGGTCGTAGCCGCGCGGGATCGCGAGCCCGCCGGGCGGGCCGGCCACGTGGATCCGCTCGCCCTTCGCCACCGTGCGCACCCAGTCGGCGGCCAGCCCGCCGTCGTGCAGCACCAGGTCGATGTCGAGCTCACCCTGCTCGGGGTCGTGCCTGCGGACGGTGTACTCCCGCGACACCGGACGCGGCCGGGGCCAGTTCAGCATGTCGCCGTCCGGCTCGGGCAGGCGCAGCACGCCGTCGGTCCCGGGGAACACCAGCCGGACGTGCTCCTCCTCGCAGTGGCTGTGGAAACCGGCCAGGCCGGGCCCACCGAGGGTGAGCCGTACCAGCGACGGCCCCACCGCGACGGTCCGCACCACCTCCACCTCGCGGAGCAGGATCGGGTACGGCACCTTCGTCGCGCCGGTCCGCTTCCCGTAGGCGACGGCCAGGTTCCCCGCGACGTCGCTGCGATCTTCTCGGCTCACGTCTCTCCCTTTCGCACGAGTTCGATCCAGTGCCGCAGCACCGGTTCCTCGGCCAGGTCCGGGAACTCCAGCCCGGCCGCGCCGGCATCGCGCCAGCGTTCGACGAGGCTCATGATCCGGACCGAGTCCAGCCCGCGGTCGAGCAGGTCCTCCTCCGGGTCGATCCCGTCCGGGGGGCAGTCGAGCAGCTCGGCGACGTCGGCACGGATCCGCTCCGGGGTCAGCGTGCTCATCCGCCCACCCCTACCGGGGCGCCGGCGAACGCCTCGAGGACGTCCGCGGTGCCGGTCACCACACCGCAGCGCTGGGCGACGTACTCGCACGCGGCGTCGTGGTGGTGCCGGGAGAAGTCGGCGACGGCGTCGGCGACCAGGAACGGGGCGACGTCGCGCATGAACGCCTCCACCGCGGTGGCCTGGCACCCGATGTGGGCGTAGATGCCGGTGACCAGCAGCTGGGTGCGCCCGCTCGAGGCGAGCTGCTCGGCGAACGTGCTGCGCTGGAACGCGCTGTAGCGCCACTTGGTCAGGACCGCCTCGCCCGGCCGCGGCGCGAGCGCGTCGACGACGTCGGCGGCGGTGGGGTCGTCGTCGATCACCGCGCCGATCCCGTCACCCCAGAAGTCGGTGAGCAGGCCCCGGTCGGCGGGGTCCTGCCGGCCCGGCTGGGCGGTGTAGAACACCGGCACGCCGTTGTCGCGGCAGGCGGCGAGCAGTGCCGCGATGTTCCCGACGACGTCCGGGATCGGCGACCCCGCGTACGGCGCGAGGAAGTAGCGCTGCATGTCGTGCACCAGCAGGGCCGCCCGGGCGGGGTCGGGCCGCCAGTCGACCCGGCCGGACGGTCGCTCGGTGGGCTCCGGCAGCGAATAGGGCTCGATCCTGGGCAGGGACATCTCGCTCACCTCTCCTCCGTGGCACGCGCACGCAGCGCGTCGCGCAGTTCGCGCTTGCTGGTCTTGCCGACCCCCGTCACCGGGAAGTCGGGCACGATCTCGATCAGGTCGGGGATCTTGAACGCCGCCACCCCGCGCTCGCGGACGAACCGGCGCAGCACCGACCCCGCGGGCGTCTCACCGCCGGGCCGGGGCACCACGTAGGCGCAGGTCCGCTCACCGAGGTAGGTGTCCGGGACACCGATCACGGCCGCGTCCAGGACGTCCGGGTGGGCCATCAGGTGGTCCTCGACCTCGGTCGGGGCCACCTTCTCCCCACCCCGGTTGACCTGCTCCTTCACCCGGCCGACGACCTCCAGGTGCCCGGTCGGGGTACGGCGGACCAGGTCCCCGGTCCGGTAGAAGCCGTCGGTGGTGAAGGTGGTGGCGTTGTGCTCGGCCGCCCGGTAGTAGCCGCGGATCGTGTAGGGGCCGCGGGTCAGCAGGGCCCCCGCCCGGCCCGGCTCCACCTCGGCCGTCGACGGCGCCGCCGGGTCGTCGGGGTCGACGACCCGGACCTCGTCGTCCGGTGAGATCGGCCGGCCCTGGGTGGTGAGCACCAGCTCGTCCGGGTCGTCCAGGCGGGTGTAGTTGACCAGGCCCTCGGCCATCCCGAAGACCTGCTGCAGCCGGCAGCCCAGCGCCGGCCCGATCCGTCCGGCCAGCTCCGGGCCGCACTTCGCGCCGCCGACCAGCACGACCTCCAGGCTGGACAGGTCGTGCGCGGTGCGCCCGGCCGCATCGGCCCACGCCGCGGCCAGCGGCGGGACCAGCCCGGTGACCGTCACGCGCTCCCGCTCCACCAGCGCGAACGCGGTCGCCGGGTCCGGCGCGGGGGCCAGCACCGAGGCGGCACCGGCGTGCAGCGCACCGAACACACCGGGCGAGCTGAGCGGGAAGTTGTGCGCCACCGGCAGCGCGGCCAGGTAGACGCTGTCCGGGCGCAGCCCGCAGATCCGGGCGCTCTCCCGCACGCTGTAGAGGTAGTCGTCGTGGGTCCGCGGGATCAGCTTCGGCAGCCCGGTCGACCCGCCGGAGAGCTGCAGGAACGCCAGCCCCTCCGGGTCCGGGTCGGGCAGCTCCAGCGGCTCGGCGTCGAGCCCGGACAGCGGGACGGTGTTCGCCGTGCTGCCCCCGGCACCGGTGTCGAGCACGATCACCTCGCGCACCGAGGAGACCGCGTCGGCGGTCGCGCGGGCGAGCGCGCCGTGGTCGTAGCGGGCGTGGGTGTCCACGGTGAGCACCGCGGTCGCCTGCGACCACTCGGCGACGTGGCGCAGCTCGGTGTCGCGGTGCGCGGGCAGCGCGAACACCGGACGGGCACCGGCCCGGAACAGCGCGAGCACCACCGGCAGGAACTCGGGCACGTTGGGCAGTTGCAGCACCACGTTGTCCCCGGCCCGCACGCCGAGTCCGTGCAGGCCCGCGGCCAGCCGGTGCGCCCGCCGGTCCAGCTCGGCGAAGCTCCAGCGGTGCTCGGTCTCGCCCGTCCGCCCGACGACGGCGGTGCGCTCCGGGTAGGCGGCGGCCAGCAGCGACAGCCAGCTGCCGAAGCTGCGGCCGTGCCAGTGCCCGGCCGCCCGGTAGCGCGCGGCGACCTCCGGCGGCCAGGGGGTGTGCTCGGGGCCGTTCATGCGACCGCCTCCACCGCGATCGCCCGCAGCAGGGTCCGGAACTTGGCCCGGGTCTCGGCGACCTCCGCCTCCGGGTCGGACCCGGCGACGACACCGGCTCCGGCGAACAGCCGCACGGTGCGCTCGCAGACCTCCGCGCCGCGGATGGCCAGGACCCACTCGCCGTCGCCGTCGGCGTCGACCCAGCCGGTCATCCCGCTGTAGTAGCGGCGGTCGGCCGGTTCGATGGCCCGGATGGCGTCCCGGGCGGCCGGCACCGGGACCCCGCAGACGGCCGGTGTCGGGTGCAGCGCGTGGGCCAGGTGCAGCGCGCTCACCGACGGGTCGGCGAGCCGGCCGGTGATCCGGCTGGACAGGTGCCACATGGTCGGGGTGCCGATCACGTCCGGCCCGTCCGGGGCGTCGACCTCGGTGCAGAACCGGCGCAGCACCCCGGCCACCTGGTCGGCCACCATGGCGTGCTCGGCGCGGTCCTTGGCCGACGCCCGCAGCTCGGCGATCCGGGCCTCGTTCTCGGCCGCGTCCCCGGAGCGGGGCCGCGACCCGGCGAGCGGGTTCGCCACCACGGTGTCGCCCTCCCGCGACACCAGTAGCTCGGGGCTGGCCCCGACCAGCGTGCGCGGCGCCGGGTCCCCGGCCGCGGTGACGTCGGCGGCGAACGCGTAGGCCCCCGGGTCGGCCAGCACGAGCCGGGTGAGCAGGTCCGGCACCGACACCGGGTCCTGCGAGGTCAGCTCCAGCGCGCGGGCCAGCACCACCTTCTCCAGCCCACCGGCGTCGATCAGCTCGAGCGCCCGGCGGACCCCGTCGGCGTAGACCTGGGGGGCGGGTTCGTGCCGCACGGACCACGCCCCGCCGGGCGGCTCCGGCACCCGCACCGGTGGTTCCGGGGTCGTGGCCGGCGCGGCCCGGCGGACCAGCGCGGGGACGAGCAGGCTGCGCGGCGCGTCCGGGGCGAACCCGATCGCGCCGACCACCACCGGGTCCGGGTGCCCGGCCTCGCGGGCCGCGGCGAGCGTGGCCGCGGCCGCGTCACCCGGGCAGCCGGTCCCGCCCGGCACCACCGTGTGCACGCCGTCGGCGAGCAGGGTGCCGCGCGGCGAGCGGTGGAAGAACGAGCCGGGCAGATAGGCGGCGAGCAGGTCACCCGGGAGGTGCTCCGGGCGGGGACGTACGGGAGCAGGGCTGGACACCTGACGTTTCCTTCCGGTTGCCGCCGGGCGGCGCGGGTCGGTGTCTCGGCCGGTCAGAGGCCGAGACTCGCACCACCGTCGACGGTCAGGGACTGCATCGTGATGTGCCGGGCACCGTCGCCCGCGAGGAACAGGACCGCCGCCGCCACGTCCGTGGGGTCGGCGATGCGGCCGAGCGGGATCCCGAGCCGGTAGCGCTCCGGTGCCCCGGCCACGACGGCGGCGGCGCCGTCGTCGTCGGCCGGGTCCGGCCACAGGTCCCGCTGCATGGCGGTGTCGGTCGCGCCGGGGCACACGACGTTGCACCGCACGTGGGGGGCGAGCTCCAGGCCCAGGGTGCGGGTCAGCGACACCGACGCCGCCTTGGACGCGGCGTAGGCGGCCATCCCGGCCCGCGGGGTCCGCGACGCGTCCGAGGCCACGGTGACGATGGCGCCGTCACCGCGCTCGTACATCCGCCGCCCGGCGGCCCGGCCGGTGTTCCACACCCCGGTGGTGTTGACGGCGAGGCAGGCGGCGAGGTCGTCGGCACCCGCGTCCAGGACGGTCCCGGTGCGCAGCACCCCGGCCGCGTTCACCAGCAGACCCAGCGGGCCGAGCGCGGCCTCCGCCTCGGCGACGGCCGCCTCGACGGCATCGGCGTCGGTGACGTCGGCGACGAGCCCCCGGGCCGCGGGCCCGCCGGGCGGGCCGAGCCCCGCGGCCGCGTCCCGCACCGCGGGGTCACGGTCGAGCAGGACCACCGGGCGGCCGTCGGCCGCCAGCGCCGCCGCCACCGCCGCGCCGATGCCCCGGGCCGCGCCGGTGACCAGCGCGACCCTCGGGGCCGCGGTCATCCGGTCTGACCGGCGAACGTCTGCTCGTACAGATCCAGTGTCGCCATCGCCCCGTCGAAGTCGGGCCGGTAGCTGGCCGCGGGGACCTCCCACACGTTCCCGGACCGGAACGAGGGCAGCTGGGCGTAGTTCGGGTCCTTCCTCAGCTCCTCGACCGACCGGCCGCCGGCGTTGGCCACGATCGCGTTCGGCGCGTCCGCGATCTCGCCCAGCAGCTCGGGGCTGATCTCCAGGGTGTCGCCGGTGCTGGCCAGCCGGGCGTCGGGGGCGCGGGCGACGACGTCGACCGGGTTGATCCCGACGTCCTTGCCGAGTGCGGGCAGCGCCGCGTCGCCCGGGACCAGGTAGGTCTTGTCCGAGGCGAACGATCCGATGTAGACGAACTCGCCCTCCGGGAGCGTGATCGCGGACTTCACCTGCTCGACCCGGTCCTGGTAGCGCTCCAGCAGCGGCGCGACGGCGTCGGTCGCGTTCACCGCGTCGGCGACGGCGCCCAGCTGGTCCTGCCAGGCGGTGAGGGTGCGCGGGACCAGCACGGTCGGCGCGATCTCGGCGAGGCGGTCGTAGGCCTCGGCGGCCTGCACCGCGGTGATGCCCTGGCCGCCACCGATGATCAGGTCCGGCTGCGCGGCCGCGACGGCCTCGATGGAGAGCGAGTCGCCCGCGGGCAGCTGCTCGGTACCGGCGGCGCGGGCCGGCTCGGCCCAGGCCGGCGGGAACCCCCCGTCGAAGTTCGTGATGCCGAGGACGCGGGTGTCGGTCGCGACCGGCGGCTTCTCGAGCGCGTAGAGGTACCCGGCGAGGCCGCCGGAGAGCACGACGATGCGCTGCGGATCGGCCGGGACCTCCAGCGGACCCTTGTCGGTGGTGATGGTCCGCGTACCGGCGGCCTCACCGCCCCCACCCTCGCCGGCTCCCGACCCGCAGGCCGTCACCAGTCCCAGGAGGACGGCGAGCAGCGCGGCCGACAACGCGCGCACAGATGATCTACCCGACATTCGGGCCCCTTCCAGAGGTTCCTCGCTGTTGCGACGAACCTATGAAGTTAGCCTCGCCTTAACAAGAGGTAGCGTCATCTGAATTGATGACTGAGATCATCGCGACACCGTCACCCGGCGTAGTCCGATACCTCCATCTGCTCGGCCGCATCAGCGATGTCCTGCTCCGTGGGTGCCTCGTCCTGGGTCATGTCCCGTCGCCAGTAGCCGGTGAACGACACCGCGCGCTTGTCCAGGCCGCGCTCGCCGACCAGGTGCCGGCGCACCGCCCGCACCGCGGACGCCTCCCCCGCCACCCAGGCGAACACCGCACCCTCGGCCCCCTCCACAGCGCCCGGGAGCTGCACCGCGCGCACGGCGTCGAGCAGCGAGCCCGGCCGGTGCACCCAGTGCACGGTGAGCTCCGCGTCCGAGGTCAGGACCTGCTCCTCGGCGGCGTCGGCGACCTCGACCACCACGACCGCACGGACCCCGGCCGGGAGGGCCTCCAGCGACGCCGCGATCGCCGGGAGCGCGGTCTCGTCGCCGGCGAACAGGCGGACCGGCTGCCCGGACGGCGCCCGGTACCCGGCGACCGCGGGCCCCAGCACCCCGACGACGTCCCCGACGGCCGCGCGCGCCGCCCACCGGCTCGCGGGCGCGGCCCCGTCACCGTGGCCGCTGTCGCCGGGCTCGCTGTCACCGTGGCCGCTGCCGCCGTGCTCGCCGTCGCCGTGCAGCACGAAATCGATCACCATCCGGCCGCGGCCGGGGTCCAGCGCGCGCACCGTGTACGACCGCATCCAGGGCCTGCGTTCCTCCGGCACGGCGAGGTAGCGGGCGTACCAGCCGGCGACACCGCTGCCGTCCTCCGGCGCACCCGGGATCTCGGGGACGCCGCCGTCCCGGGCGAAGAACAGCTTCACCTGCTGGTCCGGGGCGATCGACCGCGCGCCGCGCCAGCCCTCGGACTCACAGGTGATCCGGCGCAGCCGCGGGGTGGGTCGCTCGACCTGCACCACTCGGCCGAGCACGTACGGGGGCAGGGGCTGCGTCACGGGAACTCCTCGTCCACACCAGAGATGAGGTGAACCTTAGCTATCCCTGAACAACGTTCGCAATCGTCGCCGACGTACGGTGTCCCGGTGCCGACCACACCGCACGCACGGTCGGGCCGGCCGGGCCCCAAGCCGCGCCTGACCCGGCAGGAGATCGTCGAGGCCGCGGTCGCGGTCGGTGTCGACCGCCTCTCGGTCGGCGCGGTCGCCGAGCACCTGGGCGTCGCGCCCGGGACCCTCTACCGCTACGTCGACGGCCTGACCGAGATCGCCTCGGCAGCGGTCGCGCTGGTGCTGGCGCGCACCCCGCTGCCGGATCCGGGCCGGGGCTGGCGGGCGTTCCTCGAGGCCGAGGCCGGGCTCGCGTTCGACCTGCTGCTGGGCTGCTCCGGGCTGATCCGCGACCTGGACGCCGACCTGGGCGCGGTCGCCGGGGACCGGGCCGGGCGGATCGTCGCGACCCTGCAGCACGCGGGCTTCGGCCCCACGGCCGCGGTGCGGGTCACCGACGCGGTGCTCGACACCGTGGCGGACGGGATCCGGCAGACCCGGTGGGTGCGCGGGCCGGACGGCGGCCCCGGCGACCTGTCCGAGCCCGCCCGCGCCTACCTGGCCACGATCGACGAACCGGTCCGGGCCGAGGTGCGCGGCCTGATGACCGATCCGCGTCACCACGTGCTGGACAAGGTCGCCCTGGTGCTCGACGGCGTGGAGCACCGCCGCGCGCGCGGGCAGGAGGGCTACGCCGGCATCGCGTGACCGCGGGCCGCTCACCCGCCGTTGCGGTCGCCGTCCGGGTCGAGCAGGTCGGGCCCGGGAGCCGCCCGGCCCCGCCAGGCGGCGAGCACGGCCGGGTCCGCGCCCCGGTGGGCGAGCACGCGCAGGGCCACCGCCTGCGCGGCGCGACCCGCCGGCCCGTCCGGACGCACGGCGCCCGCCGCCGGCCCGTCCGGCCCGTGACCGGCCGCGACGGCGGCGTCCACCCGCGCGGTGATCTCCCGCTGGGCCGGGTCCCCGAACCGCTCCAGGAGCCGGTCGAAGGCGGCCAGGCGCTCCGGGTCGAACGGCGCCGGGCGCCCCGTCAGGTCGGTCAGCGGGTGTGCCGGGTAGGTGCGCGCACGGCAGGTACCCCTTCGGCACCGGGACGGTCGCGGCGTGCGTGCGCCCGGCCCGCAGCACGTGCGGGAGCAGGTGGGTGTGCGGGCCGTCCGGTGAGCGCCCGTCCGGCGGCGGGATCGGGGCGTAGACCTCGACCCGGCCGACCGCGGTCGTGAACACCCGGTGCGGGCCGGCCGCGACCACCGCGGCGTTGAGCTCCGCGTCCTGCGGGCGCCCCTGCGCGGCGCGCAGGAGGGCGAGCAGCTCCGGGTCGGCGGTACGGATGCAGACGTCCACCGTGGACGTCCCGATCCCGAGGTCGACGAGCTCGGCGTCCCGGTCGGCGGCGCGCAGCGCGCCCCGGTCCGGCCCGAGTCCGGTCACCACGGTGCGGGCCGCACGCCGCGCCGCGCCGGTGGGCAGGCACAGCGCGACCGCGTGGTTCCAGTGGTCCTCCGGGCCGACCGGCGTGCGGTAGGCGAGTGCCCGGGTGCCGGCGGGCGGGTCGAGCCGGATCCCGCCCCGGTCGGTGACGAGGGTGCCGGGTCCGGTCCGCACCGGCTCGTCCGGGAGCCGGACGAACTCGGCGATCGCCCCCGGGGCGCCCATGCTCCAGCCGGCGTCCGGGTCGGCCAAATGTCCGGTCACCAGCTCCGCGACGGCATCCATGACGGCGTCCATGACAGCACTCTCCCTCCTCCGGGCCCGGTACACCGGCCGGGCACGTCGCTCATCGGGCACCCGCCCGTTCCCAGCGCCGCCCGCACCACAGTGCGGTCCCGGCGGTCAGCACGACGGCGACCGAGGGCACCAGCACCACGTGCGGCGCGGTGAACAGGTACTCGCGGCCCTCGGCGACCATGGCTCCCCACTCGGCGGTCGGCGGCTGCACGCCGAGGCCGAGGAACGACAGCCCGGACACGGTCAGCAGTGTGCTCGCGAAGCGCACACAGGCGTGCGCGGCCAGCGGCGGCAGCACGTTGCGCCCGACGTGGCCGGCCAGCACCCGGACCGGGCCCGCGCCGAGCGAGACCGCCGCGGTGACGTACTCGCGGTCGCGCTCGGCCAGGGTCAGCAGGTAGGCCTGGCGGGCGAACGGCGTCCAGGCGATCGCGGTGACCGCCACCAGCAGCGACGCCGCGCCCGGCCCCAGCGCCACCGCCGCCACCAGTCCGAACAGGACCACCGGGATCGCCGCGAGCACGTCGACGAACCGCATCACGACCCGGCCGAACGCACCGGTCGCCGCGGCCGCCATCCCCACCGAGACCCCCGCGGCGCCGGTGACCAGCACGGCGAACAGGCTCAGCCCGATCGTCAGCCGTCCACCGTGGACCAGCCGGGCGAGCAGGTCCCGGCCCAGCTGGTCGGTGCCCAGCGGGTGCCCCGCCGACGGGCCGGCCAGCAGCCCCGCGAAGTCGGCCCGGTCCGGGTCGGCCACCAGCAGCGGGCAGATCACCAGGAACGTGAGGACCACGAGGACCACGCCCGCGGCGGCCACCGCCCGAGGGGGTGTCCGTCCGGTGCGCGGCCGGGTCACCGGCGGGCGCCGCCCGTGCGCGGCGCCGCTGGACACGCTCACCGCGCCCGCTCCGCGCCGCGCTGCACCGGGTCCAGCGCGGTCGCGAGGACCTCGACCAGCACCCCGGCGAGCACCGCGACGGCGACCACCAGCAGCGTCCCGGCCTGCACCACCGGGAGGTCCTGCGCCTCGACGGCCCGGTGCAGGGTCCGGCCCAGGCCGGGGATCCCGAAGACCACCTCCACCACGACCGCGCCGCCGAGCAGGCCGGAGACGAACATCCCGGCCAGCGCGGTCACCGACGTCGTCGCCAGCCGCGCGCCGTGCCGCCACAGCACCGCGTGCTCCCCCAGTCCCTTCGCCCGGGCGAGCAGCACGTGCGGGCGGGCCAGCACCCCGGCGGTCTCGGCCCGCACCAGCTGCGCGGCCAGCGCCGCCGGGTAGGCGGCGAGCACCAGCACCGGGAGCACCAGGTGCGCGGGATCGCCCCAGCCCACCGCGGGCAGCACGCCGAGTCCGACCGCGAACACCAGCACCAGGCAGGGCGCCAGGACGAACTCCGGCACCGCGACCCCGGCGATCGTGCCCGCCCCGAGGAACCGGTCCAGCCGCCCGCCGGGGCGTCGGGCCGCGTACGCGCCGGCGGGCACCCCGAGGACCGCGGCCAGCGCGAGCGCCAGCACGGTGAGCAGGCCGGACACCGCGGCGGCGGAGCCCACCTCGGCCGCCACCGGGTTCTGCGAGACGTAGCCGTGGCCGAGGTCGCCGCGCAGCAGCGCCCCCAGCCAGCGCAGGTACTGCTCCACCGCCGGGGCGTCGAGGCCCAGCTCGGCCCGCACCCGGGCCTCGGTCGCCGGGTCCGGCACCGCCTCGGCCGTGCGCGCCCGCAGGACCGCACGGGCCGGATCCACGCCGACCATCCGGGGCAGCGCGAACACCAGCACCGAGGCGGCGAGCAGGACCGGCGGTACGACCAGCAGCCGGCGCAGGAGCAGCGCGGTCACCCGCGGGTCACCCGGACGGCGTCAGCTGCGGGAGGATCGGTGCGATCTGCAGCGGGTCGGGGGTGAACCCGGTGGCCCCGCGCAGCACCGCGGTGTTGAGCGGGTGCACCAGCATCACGCCGACGGCGTCGGCGGTCAGCATGCCGGCCGCCTCGGTGAACATCCGCTGCCGCTCGTCGGGGTCCACGGTGCCGTTCAGCTTCGCGATCAGCGCATCGTAGGCCGGGTTGCAGTACTGGTCGATGGCGTAGCTGCCACCACAGGTGTAGTCCGAGGTCAGCGTGCTCGCCGCGTCCGGGAAGTCGGACAGGTAGCTGCGCGAGTTGAGGTACATGTCGTAGTTCCCGGCCAGCACCTCGGGCTCCTGCGCCTGGTAGTCGCCGACGGTGATCTCCACCCGGATCCCGGCCTCGGCGAGCATCGCCTGGATCGCGTTCGCGAGGGTGGGCAGCTCCGGGCGGTTCGGGAACGTCCACAGCTGCACGGTCAGCGGCTTCTCCGGCCCGTACCCGGCCTCGGCGAGCAGCTGCCTCGCCTTCTCGACGTCGGCGCCGGGCGGCGGAGCGCTTGCTCCCCACGGGACCGCGGCGCCGAACAGATCGGCCGCAGGTGCGGCACCGCCGGCGAGCACCTGCTCGGCCAGCACCGGCCGGTCGATCGCCGCGGTGACGGCCTGCCGCACCCGCTCGTCGGCGAACGGCGGACGGGCCTGGTTGAGCTGCAACGGCACGGTGCGCGCGTTCGGGTACTCGACGACCTCGGCCCCGGCCGAACGGACCTGCTCGAGCTGGGCCTGCGGCAGGCCCTCGGCGAACTGGAGGTCCCCGGCCTGCACCGCGAGCGCCCGGGCCTGCGGGTCCTCGACGTAGCGGACGGTGATCCGGGCCGCGCCGGCCTTCTCGCCCCAGTACTCCTCGTTGCGCACGAGCACCGCGGACTCGGTGCCGTTCGCCTCGGTGAACACGAACGGTCCGGTCGCGCTGCGCAGGTAGTCGGGTGCGCCGCCGCCGGCGTAGGCGGCCGGGGCCAGGATCCCGAGGTTCCCGCTGGACATGCGCAGCGGCATGATCGGGTCCGGCTCGTCGGTGGTGATCCGGACGGCGTCCGGCCCGTCCGCCTCGATCGCGAACCCGATGTCGCGGATCGCCCGGGGCGGCGCCTCGACGCCGGCGATGTGGCTCAGCGCGGTGACGACCGCCTCCGGGGTGAGCGGGGTGCCGTCGTGGAACGTGACGCCCTCGCGCAGGGTGAACCGCCACGAGTCGCCCTGCTGCTCCCAGGACGTGGCGAGCATCGGCGCCGGCCGGGCCTGGTCGTCCACCGTGGTCAGCGTCTCGGCGACGCCCAGGCTCTGCAGGCGGGCACCGTCGTCGGCCTCGAAGGCGTAGTCGGCCCGCGGCGGGAACTGCAGGGCCACCGCCAGCTCACCCTCGGCGTCCGGCGTACCGCCGGTGCCGCCGCAGCCCGCCACGAGCAGGGCCACCACGGCCAGCAGGACGGCCGGGACTCCGGTACGGCGTCGTCTCGTGATCACTCCGTATGACTACATCTGAGCAGGTGTTCAATCAACAGAACGTGAGGGATGCCCCCGCGGCGTCCACCGTGACGGCCGGTCCGGTCGACGCCGCGGGAGCGCACCGGCATCGGAGCCGGTGGGTCGGGCGGTGCGCGGCCGGTCGTCAGCCGGTGCCCACCGTCGTCTCCCGGACGCGCCGCGCGGCGGCGACCAGGTGGGTCAGCGCCTCGACGGTCTCGGTCTCGCCCCGGGTCTTGAGCCCGCAGTCCGGGTTCGCCCAGAGCCGTTCGGAGCCGATGTGCCGCAGCGCCTCGGTGAGCTGGTCGGTGAGCTGGTCGGCGCCGGGCACCTCGGGCGAGTGGACGTCGTAGACACCCGGCCCGAGCCCGCGCGGGACGCCGGGACCGAGGTCGGCGAGCACCTCCATCCGGGACCGCGCCGCCTCCACCGTGGTGACGTCGGCGTCCAGGCCGTCGATGGCCCCGACGACCTCGCCGAACTCCGAGTAGCACAGGTGGGTGTGGATCTGGGTGGTATCGGCGACCCCGCCGACGGCCATCCGGAACGAGTCCACCGCCCAGTCCAGGTAGGCCTGCCGGTCGCGCTCGTGCAGCGGCAGCAGCTCGCGCAGCGCGGGCTCGTCCACCTGGATGATCCGGATGCCGGAGGCCTCCAGGTCCACGACCTCGTCCCGCAGTGCCAGCCCGACCTGCCGCGCGGTGTCGCCGAGCGGCTGGTCGTCGCGGACGAACGACCAGGCCAGGATCGTGACCGGGCCGGTCAGCATGCCCTTGACGTAGGCGGTCGACAACGACTGCGCGTAGCGCGCCCACTCCACCGTGATCGGTTCGGGCCGGGACACGTCCGAGTGCAGGATCGGCGGGCGCACGCAGCGCGAGCCGTAGGACTGCACCCAGCCGAACTCGGTCGTGGCGAAGCCGTCCAGGTTCTCGGCGAAGTACTGGACCATGTCGTTGCGCTCGGGTTCGCCGTGCACGAGCACGTCCAGGCCGATGCCCTCCTGGAGCTCGATCACCCGGGCGATCTCCCGGCGCATCCGGCCGGTGTACTCGGCGTCGTCGATCCGGCCGCTGCGGTGCGCCGCACGGTCCTTGCGGATCTCCGGGGTCTGCGGGAACGAGCCGATCGTCGTCGTCGGGACGTCGGGCAGGCCGAGCGCCTCGCGCTGCGCCTTCGCCCGGACGTCACCGGCACCGCGCCCGTAGTGGTCGGCGCCCAGCGCGGTGAGCCGCGACCGGACGGACTCGTTGCGCCGCGACGCCGCCGCCACCCGCTCCCGGGTGGCCCTCGCGGTGTCGAACTCGGCCGCCACCGCCGCGCGCCCCTCGTGCAGCGCCCGGCCCAGCAGCACCACCTCGTCGACCTTCTGCCGCGCGAACGCGAGCATGTCGACGACGTCGGCCGGCAGGTTCTGCTCGGCCGCCAGGTCGTAGGGCACGTGCAGCAGCGAGCAGGAGGTCGAGATCTCCACCCGCGCCGCGACACCGACGAGCCGGGACGCGGTGGCCAGCGCGTCGTCCATGTCGGTGCGCCAGACGTTGCGGCCGTCGACGACGCCGGCCAGCACCTGCTTGCGGCCGATCCCCTCGACCGACTCGATGCCGTCGAGGTCGGACCGCCCGGCGACCAGGTCCAGCGCCAGGCCCTCGACCCCGGTCGAGGCGAGCACCGGCAGCGCCGGGCCCAGCTCACCGAAGTACGAGGCGACCAGGAGCTTCGGCCGGCGGGGCGCCGCGCTGAGCCGGTCGTAGGCCTTGCGCAGCGCCGCGATCTCCTCCTCGGTCCGGTCCGCGGCGAACGCGGGCTCGTCGAGCTGGACCCACTCGGCGCCGGCGTCGGCGAGCTCGGCCAGCAGGTCGCGGTAGACCTCGACCAGCGGGCCGAGCAGGTCCAGCGGCCGGAAGCCGTCCGGGGCGCCCTCGGCCGGCTTGGACAGCAGCAGGAAGGTCACCGGCCCCACCAGGACCGGCCGGGTGAGCACGTCCGAGCGCAGCGCCTCCCGGAACTCCTCGAGCGCCTTGCGCGACGACGGCGCCAGCGGTGTGTCCGGGGCGAGCTCGGGGACCAGGTAGTGGTAGTTGGTGTCGAACCACTTGGTCATCTCGCAGGCCGGGGCACCGGGGCGCCCGCGGGCCATCGCGAACAACCGCTCCAGATGATCGGTTTCTCCGGCGAAGCGTGCCGGTACGGCGCCGACGGCGAGCGCGGTGTCGAGTACGTGGTCGTAGAACGAGAACGTGTTGCCCGGGACCTGGCCGAGTCCGGCGTCACGCAGCCCGGTCCAGGTCTCCCGGCGCAGCCCGGCGGCGACCTCGTGCAGCGCGGACGCGCTGCTCCGGCCGGCCCAGAACGCCTCGGTGGCGCGCTTGAGCTCCCGGTCCGGCCCGATGCGGGGGTACCCCAGAACGGTGCTTGCAGTGCCCGATTCGGATGTGATCGTCACGGCCCTCTCTCCTCGCGAGCGCGGTGGTGATCCGCGGGCGTGACGAGGGGGGTCGCACGGCATCGGCGGGCACACGCGTGCCCGGATGTCCGCTCGGCCCGCCCTCGAGGCCACGGATCGGTGCGCGCCGGTCGGCACGCACACCGGCGGCAGGTATTCGGACTCGTGGGCATGGGCGCCTCCGGCGCCCGTGAGTGGTTTTCGCGGCTCCGACCGCGCTTTCCACTCACAGTCCTACTGGCCGTCGCTTCCCGGGATCTCTCCCAGTGCTCATGACGGCGGTCGTTCCCACTCACCGCTGCGGGGCAGTCCCGGATTCGCACCGGGTTCCCAGTTGCCTCGTGCCGCGCCCCTCGGGGCCGGCACGAACCGTCGGCACCACCGACCCTAGATCAGCTGTGCGGGAACGGCCAGGGGTCGCGACGCGCCGTGGACCGGGCCGGCCCGCTCGGACCTCACCCCGCCCCCTCCGTTCGTAGGGGCTTCCTGCCCGGACGCCCGAGCAGTAATCGCGATCACCCCTGTGCGGACGGCCACAGCCGTCCTACCGTCCGTGCTCGACCCCACCGGCCGGCTGACGAAAGGGCTGACATGCAGGTAGACGAACTGCTCAAGCCGTTCCCCATCAAGGAGTTCCACCCGTTCCCGCGGGCGCTGATGGGTCCCGGTGCGCACGAGATGATCGGTCCGGAGGCCCTGAAGATGGGCTTCAAGAAGACGCTGGTCATGACCTCGGGCCTGCGCGGGACCGACATCGTCCACAAGATCGTCGAGTCGATGAAGTACCACGGTCTCGAGGTCGTCGTGTACGACCAGGTCGAGTCCAACCCCAAGGACTACAACGTCATGGACGCTGTGGGCCTCTACCAGCAGAACAGCTGCGACTCGTTCGTCTCGATCGGCGGCGGTTCCTCGCACGACGCCTGCAAGGGCGCGCGGGTCTCGGTCGCCCACGACGGCCGCAACGTCAACGAGTTCGAGGGCTTCAACAAGTCGGAGAACCCGGCCAACCCGCCGCACATCGCGGTCTCCACCACGGCCGGCACCGGCTCGGAGACCTCCTGGGCCTACGTGATCACCGACACCACGACCGACCCGGACAACCCGCACAAGTACGTGGCGTTCGACGACGCGTCGGTGACCTCGCTGGCGATCGACGACCCGGTCCTCTACTACGACTGCCCGATCGACTTCACCGCCCAGTGCGGTTTCGACGTGCTCGCGCACGCCTCGGAGCCCTACACCTCGCGGCTGAACTTCGAGCCGTCGCTGGGCAACGCGCTGCACGCGGTGAAGCTGACCGCGCAGAACCTGCGCCAGGCGGTGTGGAACGGGCAGGACCTGCCCGGGCGCGAAGGCATGATGTACGCCCAGTACATCGCCGCCCAGGCCTTCAACTCCGGTGGTCTCGGCATCATCCACTCGATCTCGCACGCGGTGTCGGCGTTCTACGACACCCACCACGGCCTGAACAACGCCATCGCGCTGCCGCGCGTGTGGGCGTTCAACATGCCGGTCTGCTACGAGCGGTTCGCCGACATCGCCGAGGCGATGGGCGTCGACACCCACGGGATGACCAAGCCGCAGGCCGCCGACGCGGCGCTCGCCGCGTCGATCCGGCTGCTGCGCGACGTCGGCATCCCGGAGCGCTTCGCCGACGTCACCCAGGACAGCTACTCGAAGAACCGGCTCGGCCAGGGACCGACGAAGTACTACGAGAACTCGCCGCGGATCATCGGTGACGCCGCCGACGTCGACCGGATCACCCACCACGTCCTCGGCGACGCCTGCACCCCGGGCAACCCGAAGGAGTGCACGTTCGAGACCGTCCGCCCGGTCGTCGAGCACTCCATCAACGGCGACCTGGACGACCTCCTGACCTGATCGACCGGCTAGCCGCCCCCGTTCGCACCCAGCGGGCCCACGCCGTTCCGGGGACACTCGGACGGGGTGGGCCCGTCGGGTGCGCGCCCCGACGCACCACCGCCGGTGCCCCCTCCGTGAAGGAGATTCCACGTGCCCGAGGCAGTTCCCAGCGCTGAGCGCACCCCGTCCCAGGCCGAGGTCGCGGCGGACGCCGTCGCCCACGCCGGGCCGTTCGAGTCCGTCGACGAGGTCGTCACGGCCCTGCGCGAGCACGGCTACATCGCCGACACCCGGCTGGCGACGACCGTCTTCCTGCTCACCCGGCTCGACAAGCCGCTGCTGCTGGAGGGACCGGCCGGTGTCGGCAAGACCGAGCTGGCGAAGATGCTCGCGCTGGTGACCGGCCGCCGGTTCCTGCGGCTGCAGTGCTACGAGGGCCAGGACGAGACCAAGGCCCTCTACGAGTGGGACTACGGCAAGCAGCTCATGTACACCCAGATCCTGCGCGAGAAGATCGGGCAGGTCGTGGAGGACGCCCCGGACCTCGCCACCGCCGTGGAGCGCGTCGGGGCGCAGGAGAGCGTGTTCTTCTCCGAGCGCTTCCTGGCCCCACGCCCGCTGCTGGAGGCCATCCGCTCCGACGAGCCGTGCGTGCTGCTCATCGACGAGGTCGACCGGGCCGACGAGGCGCTCGAGGCCGTGCTGCTCGAGACGCTGGGCGAGTACCAGATCTCCGTCCCCGAGGTGGGGACGTTCGTCGCCAAGCACCGCCCGTACGTGCTGCTGACCTCGAACAACACCCGCGACCTCGCGGCCGCCCTGAAGCGCCGCTGCCTTCACCTGTTCCTGGACTACCCCTCGGCCCAGCGCGAGCTGGAGATCGTGCGGTCGAAGAAGACCGGGCTGGCCGACCAGGTGGCCGAGGAGCTCGTCGCCGTCGTCCGGGGCCTGCGCGAGCTGGAGCTGCGCAAGGCACCGTCGATCTCCGAGACGATCGACTGGGCCCGCACGCTGGCGGTGCTCGGTGTCGACGAGCTCGACCCGCGAATCCTCTCCGACACCGTGTCGGTGGTGGTCAAGTACGACAAGGACGTGCGCAAGGCCCTCGAGGCGATCCCGCACCTGGTCGACCCGAACGCCGTCGTGGAGGAGCACGGCCACGGTCATGGTCACGGACATGAGCACGGCCATGAGCACGGACACGACCACGGGCACGAGGGCGGCCACACCCACGACCGCCCGCAGGACGACGACCCGCCCGCGCGCAGCTCACGTCCGGCCGGGGGCGACCCCGACGACGGCGACGTCGACGGCCGTGCCAGGCGGGCGGCCAAGGACCGGCCCGGCCGGCACGCCGACGGCTACGGCAACTCGGCCGCCGCCGGCAAGGTCTCCCCGTCGATCCGTTCGGTGACGCCGGGCCAGGGCGCCCGGTCGTTCGGCGCCCGCAGGCGCCCGCTGTAGACCGCCCCCGACACCGAGGAGGTTCGCTGTGGAGGCGAGCATCCACCGCTTCGTCCGGCTCCTGCGGATCCGGTCGGTCCGCATCTCGGTCTCGGAGGCACTGGACGCCATGGCCTGTGCCGCCCAGCCCGGGGTGCTCGCCGACCGGTCGCTGCTCAAGGAGGCCCTGCGCGTCGCACTGGTGAAGGACCGGCGCGACGAGGCGACCTACGACGAGGTCTTCGACCTGTTCTTCTCCCTGGTCAAGGTCGGCGGGTCCGAGACGGGGCACGGCCACGGGCACGGACACGGCGACATGTCCGACGACACCCCGCTGGAGAACTTCACGCTCTCCGAGGAGCCGTCCGAGACCCCGCAGGAGGGTCACGACCACGGCGCACCGGCCGACATCCGCGACTACTTCGACCCGGAGGACCTGGCCGAGCAGTACAACCTGCACCAGGAGGCCAACAAGATCGACATGGCCTCGATGACCGACGAGATCGTGCTCTCCCAGGAGCAGACCGACGACGTCACCGACGGGCAGCGGGTGCAGATCGAGACCGACCGGTTCTCCGGCGGCGGCGCACCCGGCGACATCGCCCAGACCCAGGGCACCAAAGTCGACGCGGACCTGTCGGTGGCCCAGCAGGACGCGCTGCTGGGCTGGCTCAACTCCGAGGAGGACGCGCTCGCCGAGCAGCAGGGCACCGAGGACGACGCCGCGGCCCTGCGCCGCAGGCTGACCGGGGTGCTGGAGAACCTCCCCGAGCTGCTCAAGGCGCACCTGGAGAAGCTGCTCGAGATCGAGCAGCGGATCGTCGAGGGGCACGACGACGCCGAGCGTGCTGCCGAGGTGGACCGCGCCTCGGAGGCCGAGCGGATGCAGCTGGAGGACTCGCTGCGCCGCCTCGCGAAGTCGCTGCACGGCGCGCTGACCCACCGGCGCCGGGTGTCCCCGCGCGGGCGGATCGACTCGGCACGCACCATGCGCCGGAACATGCGCTACGACGGCGTGCCGTTCACCCCGGTGACCGTGCAGCGGCAGGAGGACAAGCCGCGCCTGGTGGTGCTGGCCGACGTCTCGCTGTCGGTGCGGGCCACCGCCCGGTTCACCCTGCACCTGGTGCACGGGCTGCAGGACCTGTTCGGCCAGGTGCGCTCGTTCGCGTTCGTCGCCGACCTGGTCGAGGTGACCGACCTGTTCGCCGACCACCCGGTCGAGCACGCCCTCGGGCTGATCTTCGGCGGCGACCAGCTCGACGTCGACGCCAACTCGAACTACGGGCTCGCCTTCGGGCAGTTCCTGGAGGACCACGGCTCGGCCGTCACCCGGCGGACCACGGTGCTCGTGCTCGGTGACGGCCGGGGCAACGGCAACGACCCGAACATGGAGGCGTTCGTCGAGATCACCCGGCGGGCCCGGGAGACGATCTGGCTGACGCCGGAGCCCCGGTACTCGTGGGGGCTGGGCCGGTGCGATCTACCGGCCTACGCCGAGCACTGCGACCGGGTGCGGGTCGTGCGCGACCTGTCCGGCCTGGAGACGACGACGAACGAGATGGCCGGTGAGCTCATCGGCCGGTGACCGGCGGGTCAGGGGCGGGGCTCCCTGCTCCGCCCCGCCCCGGTCAGGCCGAGCACGGCCCACATCACGCCCACGAGCACGCCCCCGACGAGCGCGACGACCGTCAGCCAGCTGCTGCCGAGGACCGCGAGCAACGCGACCACGAGTCCGAACACCATGGACACGACGACGGCGACGGTCGGGGCGGAGCGTGCGTTCTGCTGCATGCCCGGAGCCTGGCCGAGGCGCCCGCACCCGCGGCACCGGCGACCGTCCGGTCCCGGCCTCCACCGATCGGTGGAGCCGGCCGGGCCACCGGGCGATGGATCATGCGCACATGACCGGGTCCGACCCGCACGTGTGGGAACGCCTCGAACCGGCCTGGCACGCCGCGTTCGCCCTGTTCGTGCTGGTGACCGCCGCCCTGGTGGTCACCAATCCGGACGCCCCGACCGTGGCGGGGACGGCGCTGCTCGCCGTGATCGGGCTGGTGCACGCCCTGCTGGCACCACCGGCGATGCGGGACGCCCCGTCCCGGCTGGGCGCGGCGTACCTGGCGGTCACGGTGCCCGCCACGGTGGCACTGTTCGCGCTGACCCCGGTCGGCTCGGTCATGCTGTTCGTGCTGTTCCCGATGGTGTGGCGGTTGCTCGGGACCCGCGCGGCGGTGGTCGTCACCGTGGGCCTGGTCGCCGCGGTGACCGCGATCGGGATGCTGCTCTCCGGCGCCGCCCCCGGACCCGGCTACCTGGCGCTCTACGGCGGGGCGGCCCTGTCCGCCGTCCTGCTCGGACTGTGGATCACCTCGATCGCGGCGCAGAGCGACCGGCGCGCGGCGCTGCTCGCCGAGCTGGAACGGACCCGCTGCGAGCTCGCCGCCGCGCACCGGGAGGCGGGGGCGCTGGCCGAACGCGAACGGATGGCGCGCGACATCCACGACACCCTGGCCCAGGGGTTCACCAGCCTCACCCTGCTGGTCCGCGCGGCCGCCGGGGAGATCGACCGGGACCCGGCGGCGGCCCGGCGGCACCTGGACCTGGCCGAGCGGACGGCCCGGGAGAACCTGGCCGAGACCCGGGCCCTGGTGCGCGCCGCACCCCCCGCCCCGCCGGCCGGCGACCCGCTGCCGGTGGCGCTGTCCCGGCTGGTCGCCCGGTGCGGGGAGGCCATGCGGGCCGGGGCTGTGGGGGGCGGGGCTGATGGGTCCGAGGCCGACCGCTCCGGAGCTGCGGGGGCCGGGGCGACCCTCGACACCGCGGGCTGGGACCCGCCCGGGCCGGGCCGGTGCACCCCGGAGCGGGAGATCGCGCTGCTGCGGATCGCCCAGGAGGCGCTGGCCAACGTGCGCCGGCACGCCGCGGCCTCGGCGGTCGCGGTCACGCTGCGCCGGGCCGAGGGCGGGACCCGGCTGGAGATCCGCGACGACGGCCGCGGTTTCGACCCGGCCGCGGAGCGGGACGGCCGGTTCGGGGTGAACGGGATGCACGGGCGTGCCACCGAGCTCGGCGGCACGCTCACCGTGCTCAGCGCTCCCGGAGCCGGGTGCCGGGTGATCGCCTGGATCCCCGACACCGCCCCGGACGCTCCCGGCACGGAGGCCCGGGCTCCCCAGGAGACGGCCCCGGAGGCGGCGGACCCGCCGGAGACGGCCTCGCGGGAGACGGCCGAGCCCGCCGGGGGCCACCCGTGACCGGGCCGGTCGTGCTCCTCGTCGACGACCACCCGGTGGTCCGGGAGGGCCTGCGCAGCGTGCTGGCCGCGGCCGGTGTCGTGGTGGCCGGTGAGGCGGGCGACGCCGAGGCCGCGGTGCGCCTCGCCCGGGAGCACCGGCCCGACGTCGTCCTGATGGACCTGCGCCTGCCCGGCCGCTCCGGGCTGGAGGCCACCGCCGACATCGTGGCGGCCGGGGCGGCCCGGGTGCTGGTGCTCACGACCTTCGACACCGACGCCGACGTGCTGCGCGCGATCGAGGCGGGCGCGGTCGGCTACCTGCTCAAGGACACCCCGTCCGAGCAGCTGGTGGCCGGGGTGCGCGCCGCGGCCGCCGGGGCGACGGTGCTCGGGCCGGAGGCCGCCGACCGGCTGGCGCGCGCCGTCCGTGCCCCGCGCCCGCCCGCGCTGACCGCCCGGGAGGAACAGGTGCTGCACGGGGTGGCCCGCGGGGCGTCCAACCCGCAGATCGCCCGCGAGCTGGCCATCGGCGAGGCGACCGTGAAGAGCCATTTGATCCGGGTCTTCGAGAAGCTGCAGGTCGACGACCGGACGTCCGCAGTGGTCGCCGCGCTGCGGCTGGGCCTGCTGCAGCTGCCCGATCCCTGAGCCCCGTCCTCTACCGTCGGGGGCTCGCCCCCACCCGTCCCAGGAGCGCCCGTGATCGGAACCGACCGGCTCAGCAACGACCTCGCCGGCTGGCTGGACCGCACCCTCGTCCGCCCCGGGCTGCTGGCGCCGGACCGGTTCGAGGAGGCGTTCGTCGCCTGCGTCGCGGGCGCGGCGAAGGATCCCGCGAACCCCGACGACGCCTGGCTCGCCTTCTACCGCAACACCCTCGACGCGCTGGCGGGCGAGCCCGAGCCGGGCGGCACCAACGCCGAGATGGCGCCGGTGCACGCCCGGGCCCGCTCGCTCGTCGCCGGAGACGACGTGCTCGAGCTGGGCTGCTGCTTCGGGTTCCTGTCGCTGCAGCTGGCCCGCGACGGGCACCGGGTGACCGCCACCGACAGCTGCGCCGGCACGGTCGAGCTGCTGACCCGGATGGCCCCGCAGCTCGGCGCCGGCCTGGCGACCCAGGTGGCCGACGCCCGCGCGGTCGCCCTGCCCGACGACTGCACCGACACCGTGTTCGCCGTGCACCTGATCGAGCACCTGCCCGCCGCCGAGGGCGAGGCGGTCGTCGCGGAGATGCTGCGGCTGGCACGGCGGCGGGTGGTCGTCGCGGTCCCGTTCGAGGACGAGCCGAACCCCGCCTGGGGGCACGTGCGGGTCTTCGACACCGGTGTCCTGCACCGGATCGGCGAGCGCACCGGGCGGCCGTTCACGGTCACCGGGTTCCACGGTGGCTGGCTGGTGATCGATCCCTGACCGGCTCGGCACCGGCGCCGGTCGCCCTCGCGGGGACCCGGTCGAGGATCGCGTGCGTGAGCGCCTCCAGCGGGCCGCGGGTGTGCCGGCGCAGCCACCACGACGCCGCGAGCGCCGACCCCACCATGATCAGGGCCCAGACCGCGACGACCACCGCCGTGCGGGCCGGCGGGGCGAGGGTGGTGAGCGCCCCGGCCAGGCCGAATCCCCAGGCGTGGAACAACACCGCCGAGACCACGTTCTGCCCGACGTAGCAGGTCATCGCGGTCCGGCCGACCGCGGTGGCGCCGCGCCGCACCGGCCCGGCCGGTCCGCGCAGGCGCAGCACCAGCTCCGTGACCAGCCCCAGCAGCCCGGCCGCGACCAGCGGGGCGACCAGGTAGCGCTCGACGACGAACCAGTCCGGGCCGGCGAGCGCCGTCGCCACGTTCAGCACGGCGCCGAGCGCACCGACGGCCATCAGGATCCGGCGCAGCCGCGCGCCGCGCTCGTCGAACACCCCGGCGCGCAGCAGGGCCGAGCCGGCCAGGAAGAGCACGATCCCGGACGGGACGATCATCACGAGCTCGATCCGGTACAGCAGCGGCTGGGTGAGCCGCTCCCACACCTGCCCGGTCCAGGTCGGCGGGTATCCCGGCAGCGGCACGTCGTCCCCGGAGAGCCCGCTCGTCGCCAGGGTGAGCGCGCCGACCACCAGCAGCACGAACCCGCCGGCCACCGCGCCGGCCGTCACCCGCACCGCACGCGACCGCCCGATCAGCCATGCGACCAGCACCGATGCGACCGCGTAGCCCATGAGCACGTCGAACTCGAACACCAGCACGTAGTGCAGCAACCCCTCGGCGAACAGAATCGCCGCCCGCGCCAGGTAGCGCCCGGGCCAGCGCATCCCGCGCCGCACCGCGGAGCGGTACTGCAGCTCCATGCCGATCCCGAACATCAGGGTGAGCAGCGCGAGGAACTTCCCGTTCGCCGCCGCGCGCAGCACGTCGTCGACCCACCAGCCGCCGGCGAACCCGGTCAGGGCCGCGGCCGGTCCACCGGGGTCGGCGAACAGCCAGATGTTGGTGGCGAGCGTGCCGGCGATCGCGATGCCGCGCAGGACGTCGGGTGCGGACAGGCGGCGCTCAGACACGGGTGCGCTCCCGGCCGGAGTCCGCCGAGCCGGGGAGCACGGTGGCCCACAGTGGTCCGACGACGAACCAGATCCCGGCGACCACCGACACCGTGCCCAGCCACGACCACATCGGGTCGGCGGGCCACTGCGCGGGGCCCGGGAACTCCCGGCCACCGACCACGGTCAGCAGCACCAGGACCGCGGCGGCGATCCCCCACGCCACCACGACCTTGCCGAACTCGCGCCACTCGTAGCGGGTCCGTGCCGGCCCGCCCCGCGGCGGCTTCACCGGCGCCGGCCCGCCCGCGAACCGGTGGGCGAACCGGACGTCGGCCCAGCGCACCAGCGAGTGTCCGAACGCGACGGTGAGCCCCAGGTAGACCGCCGCCAGTCCGTGCACCCGGTTCGGTTCCCCGCCACCGGCCAGGTCCACGGTCGAGGCGACGATCAGCACGACGTCCATCAGCGGCACCCCGAGCAGCAGCGCGGCACCGAGCCGCTCCCGGCGCAGCACGTACCGCGCGGCCAGCCCGGCCACCATGAATATCCAGAACCCGATCTCGGATGCGCCGATCAGCCACAGCAGCGGCTCGGCGAGCAGTGAATCCCCCATGGCAGCAGAGCCTGCCGACTCCCGGGCCCGCGGGCGTCCGGCGCACGACCGATCCGGTCGTACCTCCTTCGTCGGACGCAGCGGGCGGCCACCCGTGCTGGGATGGGCCCGTGATCTCCTTCCTGGCCCACCGCGACGAGGCGTCGCCGTGGCGGGACGCAGGGGCGGCGGTGGCCTGGTTCGCCTTCGGCGTGCTGGTCCTGCAGGTGCTGCCCGAGCTGCAGATCACGTGGTGGCGCTCCCCCGACGCGCCCGGCACCGCTGCCGCGCTGGTGGTGCTGGCCGTCGGGTGCTCCGGTGCCCTGCTGCGGCGGCGGCACGCCCCGACCGGACTGCTCATCGGGACCCTCGCGCTGCTCGCGGGACCGTTCTGGCTCGGACGGACCGACATCGGCACCATCGCCGTGGTCACCGACCTGCTCTACTGCGCGGTGGTGTACCCGCCGCGGCGCACCGCACGGATCGTCTCCGTCACGGCCGGGGTGGCCATCGCCGGGCTGGCGCTGGTCTCGCTCGCCCTGCAGGGGACCCGGATCGCCGCGCTGCACCTGCTCAACCTCGTCCTGATCATCGGGATCCCGCTGCTGTGGGGCACCGAGGTCCGCCGGCACCGCGACCTCGCCGTCGCCGAGCGGGCCCGCGCCGAGGAGGCCGCCCGGGTCGCGGCCCGGGACCGGGACGCCGCGATCGCCGCCGAGCGGGCCCGGATGGCCCGCGACCTGCACGACGTCGTCGCGGGCCGGCTGTCGGCGATCGCCCTGCAGTCCGAGGCCGCGCTGCAGCCCGGCGCCGACCCCGAGCTGGTGCGCCGGGTACTCGCCACCGTCCGCGAGTCCGGGGTGGCCGCGCTCGGCGAGATGCGCACGATGATCGGGCTGCTGCGCGACGCGGACACGACCGACCCGCCGACCGCACCCGCCCGGCTGTCCGAACTGGACGCCCTGGTCGAGGACGCCCGTCGGGCCGGGCTCACCGTGCGGCTCGACGACGACCGCGCAGCCGGGACCGGGCTGCCGGCCCCGGTCGAGCTGGCCGGCTACCGCATCGTCCAGGAGTCGCTGACCAACGCGATCAAGCACGCGCCCGGCGCGGCGGTGCGGGTGCGGCTGGCGACCGACGGCACCGGGGACCCGCTGCGGATCGAGGTGACCAACGGTGCCGGTTCCCGGCCGGCCGCCCAGGCGCCCGGTGCGCGGGCCGGGACGGGGCTGGCCGGGCTGGCCGAGCGGGCGGCCGCCGTCGGCGGGACGCTCGACGCGGGCCCGGACGGCGACGGCTGGACGGTCCGGGCGCGGCTGCCCGTCAGCGAGCCCGCCGGAGGGACTGATCACAAACGTTGAGCCGGAGCTGAGGGTTGGCTAACTTCTCCGGTGTCCACCGGCACCCAGCCCCGCGGAGGCCCCTCGTGTCCCTGCCCATCGAACGGCGCACCCTGCTGCGCGCCGCCGGAGGCCTCGGCCTCGCCGCCCTGCTCGCGGGGTGTGCCGGCGGCGGCGGTTCCGGTGCGGACGACGGGTCGGGCGCCGGTGCACGCACGATCGCGCACAAGTTCGGCAGCACCGAGGTCAGCGGTACCCCGGCCCGGGTGGTCACCCTCGGGCTCACCGACCAGGACTACGCGATCGCGCTGGGCACCGTGCCGGTCGGTGTCCGCGAGTGGTTCGGCGGCCACCCCGGCGCCCTGTGGCCGTGGGCGCAGGAGCGGGCCGGCGGGACGGTGCCCGAGGTGCTGCCGGTCGAGGAGATCGACTTCGAGCAGATCGCGCGGCTGGCCCCGGACGTCGTGCTCGCGCCGAGCGGCGGCCTCACCCAGGCCGACTACGACCAGCTGTCCCGGATCGCGCCGACCGTCGCGCAGCCGGGCGAGTTCGCCGACTACGGCGCGCCCTGGCAGAAGATCATGGAGATGACCGGGGCCGCGCTCGGGCAGCCCGAGCGCGCCGCCGAGCTGACCCGCGAGGTGGAGGGGCAGTTCGCCGCGACGCGGGCCGAGCACCCCGAGTTCGCCGGGAAGACCGCCCTGCTGGCCACCGTGCTCGAGGACGGCTCCTACTACCTCTACGCCGAGGGCCCCGCGCCCCGGTTCCTCGTCGACCTCGGGCTCACCATGCCGCCGGCCGCCGAGGCGATCTTCACCGGCCCGGAGCGCGCGCCGCAGATGCTCAGCCGCGAGCGGCTCTCGCTGTTGGAGGCCGACCTGCTGCTCGTCGGGCTGTACGGCGACCAGGCGCAGCAACGCTTCACCACCGACCCGGTGGCCCAGGGCCTGCGCGTGGTCGAGGAGGGCCGGACCGTGCTGATGCCCGAGCTCAGCACGCTGAACGGCACCCTGTCGTTCGGCTCGGTGCTCAGCCTGCCCAAGGCCCTCGAGGAGGCCGTGCCCCGGTTCACCGCCGCGCTCGACGGCGACCCGGCCACCCCGGTCCCGGCCGCGGGCTGAGCACCGGGCGCCTGCATCCTTCGAGGGACGCGGGCGCCGGCGCCGCGTGCTGGGATGTCGGACGTGGAACGGGTGCGGGTGGTCGTCGCGGACGACCAGGAGGCGGTACGGACCGGGCTGGTGCTCATCCTCGGGTCGGTACCGGACATCGAGGTCGTCGCCGAGGCCGGGGACGGGCTGGACGCCGTGCGCGCGGCCACCGAGCACCGGCCGGACGTGGTGCTCATGGACATCCGGATGCCCGGCATCGACGGGATCGAGGCGACCCGCCGCATCCTCGACGAGGGCTCGGCCCAGGTGCTGGTGCTGACGACGTTCGACCTGGACGAGCTGGTCGACGGCGCGCTCGCCGCGGGGGCGAGCGGGTTCCTGCTGAAGTCGGTGGACGCGACCCGGCTGCAGGACGGGGTCCGCGCGGTCGCCCGCGGGGACGGCGTCCTCGCCCCGGAGGTGACCCGCCGGGTGATCTCCCGCTACGCCGGGGCCCCGCAGCCGTCGTCGGTTCCGGGGCTCGACCAGCTCACCGCGCGGGAGCGGGACGTGCTCGGCGGGCTCGGCCGCGGGCTGTCCAATGCGGAGCTCTCGACGGAGCTGGTGATCTCCGAGGCGACGACGAAGACGCACGTGTCGCGGGTGCTGGCGAAGCTGGGGCTGCGCTCCCGCACCCAGGCGGCCATCGCCGCCCAGGAGGCGGGCCTGGTCTGACGGCCCGCCCCCGGGACTTCCTGTGGCGGCGGGTCAGCGCTGGCCGTGCGCCGTCTCCAGGGCGCGGCGGGTCAGCACCTGCACCAGGTGCGTGCGGTACTCGGGGGTGCCGTGCGTGTCCGACGGCGGCTCGGTCCCCTCGGCGGCGAGCGCGGCCGCCTCGGCGATCGGGCGGCCCTCGGCCAGCGCCTGCTCGGTCGCCGTGGCCCGCAGCGCGGTCGAGCCCATGTTGACCAGGCCGATCCGGTCACCGGACACGGCGACGCCGACGATGCCCCAGTCGTTCGAGCGCCGGGTGAACTTCTCGTACGCCCAGCCCCGGTCGCCGCAGCGCGGGATCCGGATCTCGACGATCAGCTCGTCCGGCTCGCGGACGCTGGTGAACACTCCGGTGTAGAACTCGCCGATCGGCACCGAGCGCTTCCCGCGCGGGCCCTGCAGCACGACCGTGCCGTCCAGCGCGAGCACCGCGGCGGGCAGGTCGGCGGCCGGGTCGGCGTGCGCCAGCGTGCCGCCGAGGGTGCCGCGGGCCCGGATCTGCGGGTCGCCGACCGTGCGCGCGACGGCCGGCAGCAGCGGGACCTCCGCCGCGAGCAGTTCGGAGTTCACCACGTCGCGGTGCTTGGTCCCGGCACCGATCGCGACCTCCCCGGCGGCCTCGTCGAGCCGGATGTAGGACAGCTCCGGCAGCCGGCCGATGTCGATCAGGAACTCGGGCGCGCCGAGCCGGACCTTCATGACCGGGATCAGCGAGTGGCCGCCGGCGAGGACGCTGGCGTCCTCGCCCTTCTCGGCGAGCAGCGCGATCGCGTCGTCGAGGGTGTCCGGGCGGGCGTAGTCGAAGGCGAGGGGGATCATGCGCCCTCCCCACGGGAGAAGCCGGGCGCGGTGCGCAGCGCGTCGGACTCGGCCTCCGCCTGCTGCGCGGCGTCCGGGTCCTTGCCGGCCGCGACGAGCACCGCGCGGACGATGTTGTGGTATCCGGTGCAGCGGCAGAGGTTGCCCTCCAGGCCCTCGCGGACCTTCCGCTCGTCGAGTTCGTCGTCATGGTTGATCAGCGACACCGCGGACATGACCATGCCCGGGGTGCAGAAGCCGCACTGCAGGCCGTGCTCGGCGTGGAACGCGGCGGTGACCGGGTGCTCCGGGCGCCCGTCGGCCGCGCCGTCGAGCCCCTCCATCGTGGTGACCGACTGCTGGTCGGCCTGCACCGAGAGCACGGTGCAGGACTTCACGGCCTCGCCGTCGAGCAGCACCGTGCAGGCGCCGCAGGAGGTCGTGTCGCAGCCGATGTTGGTGGCCTTCAGCCCGACGGTGTCGCGCACGTAGTGCGCGAGCAGCTGCCGGGGCTCGACGTCGGCGCTGGTCGCCTCGCCGTTGACGGTGATCTCTACCTTCACTTGCTTCCCTCCGCAGCGGAGTGGATGGCCTCCCAGACCCGCAGCGGGGTCAGGGGCATGTCGATGTGGGTGATGCCGAGGTGGGACAGCGCGTCGATGACGGCGCTCTGGGTGGCGGGGGTGGACCCGATCGTCCCGGCCTCTCCGATGCCCTTGTACCCCATCGGGTTGATCGGGGTGGGCGTGGTCATCTCGACCAGGTCGAAGCTCGGGAGCTCGGCCGCCGAGGGGATGCCGTAGTCGGCGAAGGTGCCGGTGAGCGGCTGGCCCTCCTCGTCGAAGAGCACCTCCTCGAGCAGCGCCTGGGCGATGCCCTGGGCGATGCCGCCGTGCCGCTGGCCCTCGCACAGCAGCGGGTTGAGGATCGGGCCGGCGTCGTCGACGGCGACGATCCGCTCGACGGTGACCTTGCCGGACTCGGTGTCGACCTCGACCACGCAGACGTGCGCGCCGAACGGGAAGGTCGGCTTCTCGCCGTCCCAGGTGGTGTCCACCTTGAGCGGCTCCGCGGCGGCCAGCTCGGCCAGGGTCACGCTCTTCGCGCCGGGCACGCCCTTGACCGTGATCGCCGCGTTCGCCGGGTCGAGCTCCAGGTCGTCGACGCTCGCCTCGAGCAGGTCGGCGGCGCGCTGCTTGGCCAGGTCGATCAGCTCGGCCGAGGCCTGGTGCACCGCGACGCCGCCGGTCTGCAGGCTGCGCGAGCCCATCGTGCCGCCGCCCTGCGGCACCAGGTCGGTGTCCCCGTGCTTGACGGTGACCTTCTCCAGCGGGACGCCGAGCTGGTCCGAGGCCAGCATCGCCCAGGCCGTGGCGTGCCCCTGGCCGTGCGGGGACGTACCGGTCAGCACGGTCACCGAGCCGTCGTCGTGCACCTCGACCGAGGCGTTCTCGGCGTACGCCCCGCCACCGGTGATCTCCACATAGGATGAGACGCCGATGCCGAGCTGGCGGACGTCGCCGCGCTCGCGGCGCGCCTTCTGCTCGGCCCGCAGCCGCTCGTAGCCCGCCTCGGTCAGCGCCAGGTCGAGCGCCTTGGCGTACTCACCGGAGTCGTACTCGGCGCCGCCCTTGGTCTGGAACGGGAACTTGTCCGGGGCGACGACGTTGAGCCTGCGCACCTCGGCCGGGTCCTTGCCGATCTCGGCGGCGAACAGGTCCATCGCCCGCTCGATCGCCGCGGTCGCCTCCGGACGGCCTGCGCCGCGGTAGGCCGCGACCGACGTGGTGTTGGTGACCACGGCGCGGGCCCGCGACTCGACGTTCTCGATGTCGTAGGTGCCGGGCGCCATCATCCGGGTGAACACCGGCAACGCGGTGCCCAGGCGCGGGTAGGCGCCCAGGTCCTGCACGACGTCGAGCCGGTAGTGGGTCACCCGGCCCTCGCGGGTGCCGCCGATCGTGACGGTCTGGCGCTGGGCGCGGCCCTGCACCATCCCGGTCATGTTCTCCGAGCGGGACTCGTTCCAGCGCACCGGGCGGCCCTGCCGGCGGGCCAGCCACGCCACGAGCGCGAACTCCGGGTCCGAGCCGATCTTGGCACCGAAACCGCCACCGACGTCGGGCAGGACGACCCGGACCTTGTCCTTGTCCAGGCCCAGCCAGCCGGCGATCTCGTCCCGCCCGCCCTGGGCGTTCTGGTTGGACAGGTAGATCGTGACCCGGTCGCCCTCCCAGAACGCGCTCGCGGCGCGGGTCTCCAGCGGGGCGGCGGCGAGGCGCTGGTTCACGATGTCCTGGGTGACGACGGCCTCGCAGCCGTCGAACCAGGACGGGTCCGGCTCGGTCCCGTGGCCGTAGGCGGCGGCGGTGTTCGTGCCGGCCTCGGGGAACAGCAGGGTCTCGTCGCGCACCGCCTCGAGCGGGTCGATCACCGCGGTCAGCGGCTCGTACTCCACGTCGACCAGCTCGGCGGCGTCCTCGCCCTGGTAGAACTCCTCGGTCAGCACCGCGGCCACCGGCTCGCCGACGAAGCGGACCCGGTCGGACGCCAGGAACTGCCGGGTCATCGCCTTGTTCGCGCCGGGGAACAGCAGCGCGGGCGCGATGTCGAGGTCGGCGCCGGTGACCACCGCGACGACACCGGGCGACTCCAGCGCCGCCGAGGTGTCGATGG
Source organism: Pseudonocardia ammonioxydans (assembly GCF_900115005.1). GTDB lineage: Bacteria > Actinomycetota > Actinomycetes > Mycobacteriales > Pseudonocardiaceae > Pseudonocardia > Pseudonocardia ammonioxydans. The sequence goes on from NZ_FOUY01000001.1 coordinate 369,566, forward strand.
AGGTGATCTCGGCGTGGGCCAGGGGCGAGCGGACGAGCGTCAGGTGCAACGCCCCGGTCAGCCGCTCGTCGGTCAGGTCGTCGGTGTAGGTCGCGCCGCGCGTGAGGAAGACCGGATCCTCGGTGCGAACGACGCGGGTACCCAAGATGCTCATCGGGCGCGAGCGTATACGCGGCCACCGACAGCGGCGAGGCCTCCGTGGCATGTCGATCCGCAGGTCAGGGCACCCTTACCCGCCGGGCGATGGCGTTGTCCCGCAGACGCGGCGACCACGTCGCGCGGATGTCCGAGTATCCGGAGAGCCGACCCGGCGGCGGACGGCTCGCGGCTAGGGGGCGGGCTCGTCCCACCACGGCCGGACCGCCCACAGTGGGGAGACGGGCCCGTGCCCGGCCCCGAGCGGGTAGGAGTGCCGGACCGACTCGACGATGTAGCGCTTGCCGAACCGGACGGCGTCGGTGAGGGACAGGCCGCGGGCCAGCCCGGAGGCGATCGCCGCGGCGAGCGAGTCGCCCCCGCCGTGGGTGTTGCCGGTGTCGAACCGCGGCCCGGGCAGCTCGACGAACGTCTCGCCGTCGTGGAGCAGGTCCAGGCAGCCGTCCGCCCCACCGGCACCGTCCGGCAGGTGACCGCCCTTGACCAGCACCGCCCGCGGGCCCAGCGCGTGCAGCGCCGTCGCCGCGGCGTACTGACCGTCGCGGTCCCGGACGTCGTGACCGACCAGGAGCCGGATCTCGTCCAGGTTCGGGGTGACGACGGTGGCCCGCGGGAACAGCGTGTACCGGTAGGCGTCGAGGGCCTCGGTCGCCAGCAGCGGGTCGCCGTGCATGGACGCGGCGACCGGGTCGACGACGAGCGGGGTGGCGCGGCCGACGCCGATGCCGTTGTCGTCGCACGCCGCCGCGACCGCGGCGATGATCTCGGCGTTCGCCAGCATCCCGGTCTTCGCGGCCTGCAGCCCGATGTCGGACGCGACGGTGCCGATCTGGCCCGCGATCGTGTCGACCCCGATGGTGTGGACGCCGGTGACGCCGACCGTGTTCTGCACGGTCACCGCGCACACGGCGAGGCAGCCGTGCACCCCGCACGCGGCGAACGCGCGCAGGTCGGCGGCGATCCCGGCGCCGCCGCCGGAGTCGGTGCCGGCGATCGTCATGACCCGCGGCGGGGTGGTGCCGACGGTGGGATCGGGCATGGTGTCGTCCTCCCTGGCCGGCATTACCCGGCCGGTTCCGCGGTCGGCGACGCCGGCCCGTGCCGGGCGCTCCGCCCGGCCGTACCCAGCCGCCCTCTCAGCCCGCTCCCCGGCGAGCTCCCGCGTCGTGCGTGTCGTCGTCCTCCGGCGAGGACGGTATCCGCTCGTCCCGCCGGCTGTCGCGACAGCCGGATCGTCGGGGGTGCGTGGAACACTGTGTGCCCGAGAACACTGTGTGCCCGAGGAGGTCGTCCACGAGCGCACAGCCCTCCGAGCCCGCGGTGGCGGACCCGGTGACCCTGCTCGCCTGCCACTCGGCCGGGGAGTTCGGCTACGCGGACGGCGGCGTCGTCACCGGCCGGCACACCGCCGCGCAGCCGTTCCCCTCGACCTGGACCTCGACGCGCTGCTCTGACGCTCCCGCGCCGGTCAGTCCCCGGCGGTGTCCGACGCCGAGATCGGCAGGTACACCCGGCCGCCCTCGTCACGGAACTCCCCGGCCTTCTCCTCCATCCCCGCCTCGATCGCCTCGACGCTGGTGAGCCCGTGCTGCTCGGCGTAGTCCCGGACGTCCTGGGTGATCTTCATCGAGCAGAACTTCGGGCCGCACATCGAACAGAAGTGCGCGGTCTTCGCGGGCTCGGCCGGCAGCGTCTCGTCGTGGTAGGCCTGCGCGGTGTCCGGGTCGAGTGAGAGCGCGAACTGGTCGCGCCAGCGGAACTCGAACCGGGCCTGGGACAACGCGTCGTCGCGGGCCTGGGCGTGCGGGTGCCCCTTGGCCAGGTCCGCGGCGTGCGCAGCGATCTTGTAGCTGATCACGCCGACCTTGACGTCGTCGCGGTTCGGCAGGCCCAGATGCTCCTTGGGCGTGACGTAACAGAGCATCGCGGTACCGGCCTCGGCGATCCGGGCGGCGCCGATCGCCGAGGTGATGTGGTCGTAGCCCGGCGCGATGTCGGTGGCGAGCGGGCCGAGGGTGTAGAAGGGCGCCTCGTCGCACCACTCCTCCTCCAGCCGCACGTTCTCGACGATCTTGTCCAGCGGGACGTGGCCGGGGCCCTCGATCATCACCTGGACGTCGTGCGCCTTCGCGATCCCGGTCAGCTCGCCGAGCACCGCGAGCTCGGCGAGCTGGGCCTCGTCGTTGGCGTCGGCGATCGAGCCCGGGCGCAGCCCGTCGCCGAGGGAGACGGTGACGTCGTAGCGGCGCAGGATCGCGCACAGCTCGGCGAAGTGCGTGTACAGGAACGACTCCCGGTGGTGCGCCAGGCACCACGCAGCCATGATCGACCCGCCCCGGGAGACGATCCCGGTCACCCGCTTCACGGTCAGCGGGACGTGCCGCAGCAGCACCCCGGCGTGCACCGTCATGTAGTCGACGCCCTGCTCGCACTGCTCGACCACGGTGTCCCGGTAGATCTCCCAGGACAGCCGCGCCGGGTCCGAGTCCACCTTCTCCAGCGCCTGGTAGATGGGCACGGTGCCGACCGGGACCGGCGAGTTCCGCAGGATCCGCTCGCGGGTGGTGTGGATGTCACGCCCGGTGGACAGGTCCATCACGGTGTCGGCGCCCCACCGGGTCGCCCACACCATCTTCTCCACCTCCTCCTCGATCGAGGACGACACCGCGGAGTTGCCGATGTTGGCGTTGACCTTGGTGAGGAAGCGCTTCCCGATGATCATCGGTTCGGCCTCGGGGTGGTGGACGTTCGCCGGGATCACCGCGCGGCCACGGGCGACCTCGGCGCGGACCAGCTCGGCGTCGCACTGCTCCCGCACGGCGATCCAGCGCATCTCCGGGGTGATCTCCCCGGTCCGGGCGTACGACAGCTGGGTCCCCGGCTCCCGGCCGGCGATCCACGGTGCGCGCAGCGCGGGCAGTCCCGCGCGGACGTCGATCACCACGGAGTCGTCGGTGTAGGGGCCGGAGGTGTCGTAGACGTCGTGGTGCTCGCCGTTGCTCAGCGCGATCCGCCGGACCGGGACCCGCAGGCCCTCCGATCCCTCGAGGTGGGCCTTCGCCGAACCCGCGATCGGGCCGGTGGTGACCTGCGGACGCGCGTGTTCCGGTGCAGCCGTCATGACGACAGTCCTCCCTCGCCGGCATTACCCGGCCGGTTCTGCGGTCGGCGACCGTGGATCGGTGTGTCGCCCTCTCAGCCCCGCGCGACGGAGCTCCCGCGTGTTCAGTTGATCGTGCACCCGCACCGTAGGCGCCGCCGGGCGCCGGGGGCCAGCCCCTCGACGGTTCTCACCCGCACGCGCGGAATGATCACGGCGGGTGCCGGGTTGTCCACCGGCATGACGCAGAACGCTGAGCTGAGCCCGACCGACTGGGTCCGCGAGCAGACGGAGAAGATCCTCGAGGCCGGGACGACCGACGGCGTGACGGTGCTGGACCGCGCGATCGTCCTGGTCACGACGACCGGCGCGCGCTCCGGTAAGAAGCGGTACGTGCCGGTCATGCGCGTCGAGCACGACGGCGCCTACGCGATGATCGCCTCGAAGGGCGGCGCCCCCGAGCACCCGGCCTGGTACCACAACGTGCTCGCGCACCCCGAGGTGTCGGTGCAGGACGGGACGCGGACCGGCACCTACGTCGCCCGTGAGATCTCCGGCACCGAGCGCCAGGAGTGGTGGGACCGCTCGGTCGCGGCCTTCCCGCCCTACGCCGAGTACCGGGAGAAGACCTCCCGGACCATCCCGGTGTTCCTGCTCGAGCCGAAGGCGGCCTGACCGGCGCCGGTGCGCGCCCGCCCCCTCGTGCGGGCGGCACCGGCGGTCCCGGGTCAGCCCGTGGCGAGCCCGTGCGCGGGCGCCACCCGGCCGACCCGCCGCATCGAGGCGGCGGCGGCGAGCACCGCGACCACGACGATGCCGGTCCCGAGCCCGGCCAGCTGCCCGGCCGGTGGCGTCGGTACGGGGATGCCGACCGCGAGCAGGCCGAGCACGCCGTAGCCCGCTCCGAGCACGACGCCGGGCACGGCCCCCACCAGCCCGGCGATCGCCGCCTCCGCGGCGACGGCGTACCGCGCGCCGGACCGGGTCAGGCCCAGCGCGCGCAGCAACGCGATCTCGCGGGTCCGTTCGTGCAACGACAGCGCGAGCGTGACCCCCATCCCGAGCACGGCGACGACCAGCGTCACCCCGACCAGTCCGGTGCTGACGGCCCGGACGGTCCCGAGCACCTGCTCGGTCTCCGCCCGTCGCTCCGCCGTCCAGATCACCTGGGTGCCGGCACCGTCGCCGGCCGACGCGACCGCGTCCCGGACCGCCTGCGGATCGGCGCCCGGTGCCGGGTCGACGAGCACCTCGGTCCCGTCGGTGCGGACCCGCAGCTCGGGTCGCTCGGCCAGCCGCGCCGCAGCGGCGTCCGCCACGGCCTGGCGCTCCGTCCGGTCGGGTGCGGTCGCGCGGTCGTCGGGCAGGACCAGGACCTCGGCCGGATAGTTGCGCTCGATCGAGGCCCTGGCGTCCGCGCTCGCGCCCTCGATGCCGACCAGCAGCGCGGCGGTGAGCCCGACGCCGAGGGCCAGGACGGTCGTCGTCGCAGCGGTGCGCCGGGACACCCGGCGGGCGTTCGCGACGGCCAGCCGCGCCGGGGCGGAGCGTGCCGCGAGCGGCCGGAGCGCCGTCGCGGCGGCCGCCACCAGGAGCGGCCCGGCCACCACCAGCGCGGCGAACAGGACCATCCCGCTGAGCGCCACCAGCCCCAGCGCCCCCAGCGCGTCCGGGACGGCCAGGCCACGGGCGCCGACCGCGACCGTCGCGACGACGAGCATCACCGCGAGCGGCACCCGTCGCCGGGCGTCCGGTCCGCGCGCCTCGGCGCCGTCGGCCTCGCCCAGCGCGACGACCGGGGGCACCCGGCCCGCGGCGAGCGCGGACGGCACCGCAGCGACGACCGTCGCGACGACGGCGAGCAGCACGCAGCCCACCGGCCCGGCCGGCTGCAGCACCGGCCCCGGAACGTCCACACCGGACATCTGCAGCACCGCGATCGTCAGGTGCCCCGCCACCACGGCGACCACTGCTCCGCCGACGCCCGCCACCAGTCCGGTCACGGCCGCCTCGGCCAGCACCGAGCGGGTCACCTGGCTGCGGCTCGCACCGACACAGCGCAGCAACGCGAGCTCCCGGCCGCGGCGGGCGAGCACGATCCGGAACGTCGAGCCGACCACCACGGTCGCGGCGATCAGGGCGAGCCCGACGAACACCGACAGCCCGGCCAGCACCGAGGCCACCGTGGCGGACACCGACTCCGGATCGGGGGCACCGGCGAGCAGCGCCTCGCGCAGGGTGTCGGTGAACACCACCGACCCGGTCGAGAACACCGTCGCGACCAGCACCGCGAGCCCGGTCAGCACCGTCTGCCGGGGGTTCCGGCGGATCCCGGCGACGGCCGCGCGGGTCGCCGGGTTCAGCGCCCTCACGACGGCACCGGCGCCGGGCGCCGCCCACCGGTGCCCAGCTCGCCGAGTGCGGAGAGGACGGTGCCGGGCGTCGGGTCGGCGAGCCGGCCCGCGGCGGTCCCGTCGCGCAGCAGCAGCACCTGGTCGGACACCGAGGCGGCCAGCGGGTCGTGGGTGACCATGACGACGGTCTGGCCGTAGTCGTCGACGCAGCCGCGCAGCAGGCCCAGCAGCTCCCGGCCGGACTCGGTGTCCAGCGCACCGGTCGGCTCGTCGGCGACGACGATCTCCGGCCGCCCGAGCAGCGCCCGGGCCACGGCGACCCGCTGCCGCTGGCCGCCGGACAGCTCCCCCGGCAGGTGCCGCAACCGGTCGCCGATCCCGAGCCGGTCGACCAGCTCCGTCCGCCACCCGCGGTCCGGGCGTCGACCGGCCAGCGACGCCGCGAGATCGATGTTCTCCCCGGCGCTCAGGTGCCCCAGCAGGTTGCCGTCCTGGAACACGAACCCGATCCGGTCCCGCCGCACGGCGGTGCGGGCGGCCTCGCCGAGCGCGCCGAGGTCGGTGTCCCCGAGCAGGACCTGCCCCGCGGTCGGGCGGTCCAGACCCGCCAGGCAGTGCAGCAGGGTGGACTTGCCGGATCCCGACGGGCCCATCACCGCGGTGAACCGGCCGGCCGGGAGCCACAGCGTGACCCCGTCCAGGGCCCGGACCGCCCCGCGGCCCTCGCCGTAGGCGCGGACCAGGCCGATCGCGGCCGCCGCGACCCGTGGCGCCGTCACCGCTGCTCCCCCCACTCCTGCAGCAGCGGCAGCGCCGCGATGGTCAGCAACATCAGGAACAGCACCACGCCGCCGATGACGGCCGCGATGTTCATCAGCACATCGAGCACGGTCATGACGGTGCCGCGCGTACCGGCCCCGGCGCATCGGACCACGGGACGGTCCCCGGCCGTACCCGGGTCGTACTTCCGGCCGAGGCCGGCCCGCCGATCTCCGCCCTAGGGTGAGCGCCATGTCCGGACCGACCGCCGTCGTCCCCCGGGACGGGGCGCGGCCCGCCGCCCGGCCGCGGGCGCTGCTGTTCACCTGCGAGGTGTTCGCCTACCTGTTCTGGCTCGGGATCGACGTGCTCGCCGGGCCCGGCCTGGCCGGCCCCCTGGGTTTCCCCTGGTCCGGCCCGGTCGCCGGCGCGCTGGTGGCGGCCGTCGTCCTGGCCCGGTACCGCAGGCCCGCGGGTGCGGTGATGACCGCCGCGGCAGTGCTCTCCGCGCTGCTCTCGCTGACGGCGGTGGTCACCGGCGGGCCTCCCGTGGTGTCGCTGACCGAGCTCTTCGCGCTGGCGGTGGTCACCGTCGCGACGGTCCGCCTCGCCGCGGGCGGGACGGCCGTCGTGGCCGCCGCCTGCGCGTTCGTGGTGATCGTCGGCCTGCCCGCACTGCGGTTCCCCGTCGGCGCGGTCGACCGGAACATCGCCGTTGCACTCGCCGGGCTGGGCTGGGCGTCCACCGTCGCGATCGCCGCCGTGCTGCGCGAGGTCCGGGTGCGGCGCGAGGCCCGGCTGGCGCAGGCCCGCTCCGCCGAGCGCCTCGAGCTCGCCCGTGAGCTGCACGACGTCGTCGCGCACCACGTGACGGGCATCGTCGTGGCCGCGCAGGCCGCCGTCACCGTCGCCCGCACCCGTCCCGAGGAGGCCGGTCCGGCGCTGGAGTCGATCGAGCGCGCCGGGGCCGAGGCGCTGGCCGGGATGCGCCGGATGGTCGGGGTGCTGCGCGGCGGCGAGGAGGCGGGTCGCGCCGTCACCCACGGGCCATCCGATGTGGACGAGCTCGTGGACCGGTTCGACCCGGCCCGGGCACGGACCACGCTCGACCGCGGGCCCGGCCTCGACGACCTGCCACCGGGGGTCGGCGCGACGGCGTACCGGGTCGTGCAGGAGGCTCTGACCAACGTGCACCGGCACGCACCGGACGCGACATCGGTCCACATCGGATTACACAGGCGGGAGGGGGCGCTCGGGGTGAGCGTGCGCAACGAGGGCGGCGCGCCCGACCGGCGGCCGTCCGCGCTCGGCCGGGGCGGGTTCGGCCTGGCGGGGATGGCGGAGCGGGTCGGCGCGCTCGGCGGGACGCTGCAGGTCGGGCCGGACGGCCCGGGTGCGTGGCTGGTTCAGGTGGAGCTGCCGCTGGGCGGGGCGCGGTGAGCATCGGTGTCGTGCTGGCCGACGACCAGGAGATGGTCCGCACCGGCTTCCGGCTGATCCTCTCCGCCGAGGACGGCATCGAGGTGCTGGGCGAGGCCGGGACCGGCGACGACGCGATCGCGCTGGCCCGCGAGCTGCGCCCGGACGTGGTGCTCATGGACATCCGGATGCCCGGCACCGACGGTATCGAGGCCACCCGGACGCTGGCGGCGGACCCGTCGCCGCCGCGGATCGTCGTGGTGACGACGTTCGACCTCGACGAGTACGTCTACGGGGCGCTGCGCTCCGGGGCCTGCGGGTTCCTGCTCAAGGACGCCGGCCCGCGGCTGCTGGTGGAGGCCGTGCGGGCCGCGGCCGCGGGCGACGCGCTCGTCTCCCCGTCGATCACGGTGCGACTGCTGGAACGGCTCACCGAGCCCGAACCGGCCCGGCCGGTGGACCCGGTCGGGCTGTCCGCGCGCGAGCTGGAGGTCGTCCGCGCGGTCGCGCGCGGCCGGACCAACCACGAGATCGCCGGGGACCTGTTCGTCTCGCTCTCCACCGTCAAGACCCACCTGGGCAACATCGGGTCCAAGCTGGACGCTCGGAACCGGGTCGAGATCGCCGCGTGGGCGTGGGAGAACCGGCTGGTCGGCTGAGCGGGCTCAGTCGGCTCAGTCGGCTCAGCGGGCTCAGTCGGCTCGGCGGGCTCAGCGGGCTCGGCGGCTCAGCGGGCTCGGCGGGCTCGGCGGGCTCAGTGGGTCGCCGGGGCGCCGCGGACCGGGAGCGGCCGACGCGGCGCCGGGATGCGCAGGGCCGCGGCGACGTGCCCCGGCGACTCCGGGTAGGCCGTCGGGCCCGGCCACACCGGCTCCGGCGCGGGCTCCGTCGCAGCGCGGTGGTCGTCCGCTCCGGACCGGGCGGCCCGCTCGGACGCGCGGGCGTCCCAGATCTCGAACAGCGGTTGGGCGGCCATCACGAGCAGGACGGCGAGCACCGGGGCGACGGCCAGGATCGTCAGCAGCATGGGATCCACGATGCCGTTGTGACCGGGTCACCGGCATCAGCCGGAGGTACGGTTCAGAGCAGCCGCGCCTCATCCCCTCGGTCGAGGGGCCACCCCCGCCGCTCAGTCCCGCGGCACGTCCTCGGCGGCGGTCGTCGCCGGGTCCCACGAGTCCTCCGCGCCGCCCCAGCCGTTGTGCTTGAGCATCTTGCGCGCCGCCCGCTGGTTCCGGCCGATGAGCCGGTCCAGGTAGAGGTGGCCGTCGAGGTGGTCGGTCTCGTGCTGCAGGCAGCGCGCGAAGTACCCCTTGCCCTCGATCTCGACCCGGTTGCCGTCGAGGTCGGTCCCGGTGACCCGGGCCCACTCGGCGCGCCCGGTCGGGAAGTTCTCGCCGGGGACCGACAGGCAGCCCTCCTGGTCGTCGTCCGGGTGCGGCATGACCTCGGGCCGCTCGCTGGTCTCCAGCACCGGGTCGAGCACGTGCCCGCGACGCATGACGCGGGCCTCCTCGTCGGGGCAGTCGTAGACGAACAGCCGCAGGTCGACACCGACCTGGTTCGCGGCGAGGCCGACGCCGTGCGCGGCAGCCATCGTCTCGAACATGTCGGCCACGAGGGTGCGGAGCTCGTCGTCCACCCGCTCGACGGGCCGGGTGGGGCGGTGCAGGACGGGGTCGCCGACCATCCGGATGCGCAGAACCGTCACCCTTGCAGGGTACGGTGCCCGCACCGTTCCTCCTCATCAGGCGCGTCGCACCCGGTTCCTGTCGGTCCGGTGTGGTTCAATCCGAGCCGCGAATGACAGACGTGTCATTCGGGCCGGCAACGCCCCGACCAGGGCCGCCGGTCGAGTTCGTCGGCCGCTCGAGGAGCGTGATGGAGTCCGCTGGGTCCCTGTCGGAACACCGCGGTGCGCACCGGCGCTCCGCCGCCCCCTCGCGCGACCTCGACCGCCGCGAGCGCGAGATCCTCGCGTTCGAGGCCCAGTGGTGGAAGTACGCGGGAGCCAAGGAGCAGGCGATCCGCGAGCTGTTCGACATGTCCGCCACCCGCTACTACCAGGTGCTCAACGCACTGGTCGACAAGCCGGAGGCGTTGGCTGTCGACCCGCTGCTGGTCAAGCGCCTGCGCCGGCTGCGTTCCAGCCGGCAGCGCACCCGCGCCGCCCGCCGCCTGGGCATCGAGCCCTGAGCGAACCGGACGACAGACAGCCGTGATCCGCAGCTCGAGCCTCATCCGGAGGTCACGATGACCGCACCCGCATCCGGCGGACCGTCGCCGCTGAAGATCGCCGGCATCGCCCTGATCGGTGCCGGCGCGGTCGCCGGCATCGTCGGCCTGTCCGGCCTCGCCAACGGTGACGAGAGCTCCCAGGCCGCCCCGCCGCCGGCCTCGGCCGAGCCGAACCCCGGCGGCGAGAACGGTGCCCCGCCCCCCGGTGCGGGCGAGGCACCGCCCGCCCCCGGCGCGGACGGTGCCGCACCGGCTCCGGGCCAGGAGGGCGCTGCTCCCGGAACGCCCGGCGCCCCGGGTGCGCCGGGTTCCCCGGACACCCCCGGCGCACCGGGCACCCCGGGTGCCCCCGGCGCGGACGCCTCCCCGTTCACCCCGGGCGCGCCCGGGACCCCGGGTTCCCCCGGCTACGAGGGAGTGGGCCCGGCCGTACCGGCGCCGCCCCAGGCGGCCGCGCCCGGAGGCTCCGAGGGGGCCGCGGCCGGCGAGGGATCGGCCGACACCGCCGCCCGTCCGGCCGTGCGGATCTACAACAACTCGACGATCCGCGGCCTCGCCGAGAAGGCGGCCGGCCGGTTCCGGACCAGCGGCTGGGACGTGTCCCAGGTGCAGAACTACGCCGAGGGCGTCATCCCGACCTCGACCGTCTACTACCGCGAGGGCACGCCGGAGAAGGCCGCCGCGGAGGAGGTCGGGAAGAAGTTCGGCATGCGCGTGGAGCCCCGGTTCGAGGGCATCCAGGACGCGACCCCCGGCATGATCGTGATCGTCACGCAGGACTTCTCGGCGGCCTGACCCGACCCCGCTCCCCGGCGCGCCGACGGCCCCGGACGGACAGCATCCGTCCGGGGCCGTCGTCCTTCCAGCACTCAGCCGGTGCGGCGCGCCGCGTAGGCCTCCAGCTCGGCGGCCTGCGCCGGGTCCAGCGACGGCCGCACCGTCTCCCGGGCCGTCGTGACGTGCGCGGCCGTCACCTCGCCCGCATCGAGCGACTCCCGCATCGCGGTCAGCGCCGCCTCGCGCAGCAGCGCCGCGCAGTCGGCGGCCGAGTAGCCGTCCAGATCGGACGCGAGCGCGTCGAGGTCGACGTCGTCGGCCAGCGGGACGTCACGCCCGGCCGCACGCAGGATGTCCGCTCGGGCCTCGGCGTCCGGCGGTGGGACGAACACCAGCCGCTCCAGCCGGCCCGGCCGCAGCAACGCCGGGTCGATCAGCTCGGGCCGGTTGGTGGCCCCCACCACGACGACCTCCCGCAGCGGCGTCGCCCCGTCCAGCTCGGTGAGCAGCGCGGCGACCACCCGGTCGGCGACACCGGCGTCGGTCGAGCCGCCGCGGCGCGGGGCGAGCGCGTCCACCTCATCCAGGAAGATCAGCGCGGGCGCGGCCTCGGCCGCCCGCCGGAACAGCTCCCGGACCGCACGCTCGGACTCGCCGACGTACTTGTCGAGCAGCTCGGCGCCCTTCACCGCGAACACGTTGAGGTCCCCGGAACCGGCCAGCGCGCGCAGCAGGAAGGTCTTGCCCCCGCCGGGCGGGCCGTACAGGAGCACGCCGCGGGGCGCGTCCACACCGAGCCGGGCGAACGAGTCCGGGTGGCGCAGCGGCCACAGCACCGCCTCGGTGAGCGACTGCTTGACCTCGGCCATGTCGCCAACGTCGGCGAGCGTGAGGCCCCCGTGGCTCAGCGTGCCGCCACCGGAGAGCGAGATCGGGCGGACCGACCCGACCGCGTCGAGCAGGTCCTGCTGACAGACCTGCTCGGCCCCGGCCTCGCCACCGCGCAACGCGGCGGCGATCGCCGCCTCCCGCCGGACCGCGGCCAGATCGGCCACGACGAAGCCCGGAGTCCGGGCCGCGATCACCCCGAGGTCGACGTCACCGGCCCGCGGGACGCCCGACAGCAGCCGCTCCAGCAGGGCGCGCCGGGTCGCGGTGTCCGGCAGCGGGACGGCGAGCTCACGGTCGACGAGGTCGGGCGCCCGCAGCCGCGGGTCGAGCGCCTCCGGCGCGGCGCTGGTGACCACGAGCGCCGGCCCGCCGGGCGCGGTGGCGGCCCGCAGCTCGTCGAGCACCAGGGTCGCCAGCGGCGGCGGGTTCGACGCCGGGAGGAGCGCGTCGGCGTCGTGGACCAGCAGCACCGCCGGGTCGTCCGGGGTGCAGCGGGCCTCGGCGATCGCGGCCCGGACCCGCTCCGCGGCGGCCGCCGGTTCCACGGCGGCCACCGCCGGTGCGACGAGCTCCACGCAGCGCACCCCGGCGGCCGCGGCCGCGCTGCGCACCAGTGTCGCCTTGCCCGCGCCCTCGGGCCCGGTGACGAGCACCCCGAGCCGGGCGCTCCCGCCGAGGCGGGTCAGGAGCTCGGGACGCCGGAACATCAGCTCGAGCCAGTCGAGGAGCCGTCGGGCCACCGGCTCTCCCGCGGCCAGGTCCTCGAGCGCGGGCGGTGGGTCGGCGGCGGCCTCCCCCGACCCCGGTCCCGTCCCCGGCGCACACTGCTCCGCACCGCGGACCGCATCCGGCGCCGTCCCGGGTCCCGGGAGGCCTCCGCCGTCCCCGGCCGGGCCGGCGGCGCCTGCACCGGGGCTGCCGACGAATCCGGCCGGGCCGCGACCGGCCGGCGAACCGGGCCGGTGGGTCCCACCGGCCCCGTCCGGCGCCCCGGCACCGCCGCCCGGTGCAGCCCCGGAACCGGCCCGCGCCGGCACGGGGGCCACCGTCCCGGTGTCGGTGCCGCCCTCCCAGCCGACCACTGTGGACGGCTGCACGACCACGGGCCCGCCATCCGGGGCCGCGACGGCGACGGTCAGCAGCTCCGAGGTCCACGCCCCGCCCACCGCGGCGGCCAGTGCGCGGCGCACCGAACCGACGTCCGAGCCGGGCGGCGGCTCGATGTCCTGGGGGAGCAGCGACACGGCGTCGCCGCGGACGAGGACCTTGCCCATCAGCGCCAGCCGCAGTGTCTCCGGGCTGACCGTGACGGTCGCCAGCCGGGACCCCAGGAGCCGGACCTCCCGGGCCGCGGACACGGACGCCGGCGCGACGACGACCGTCGCCCCGTCGGTCAGCCCGGCGTTGGACAGGGTCACGTCGTCGAGCCGGGCCTGCCCGTGCGGGGTCGTACCGTCGCCGGCGACCGCGAGCGCCGCCGTCACCCGGGCCCCGGTGAGCGTGACCGCGTCCCAGGAACGCAGGCCGAGCCCGGCGAGCACCTCGGGATGCAACCGGATCACCCCGCGCCGGGCGTCGGAGGCCGCCGGGGCCAGGCGGGCGAGCAGGGTCAGCGAGGGATCTCCCACGGCGCCACGCTATCCGGGCCGCGCCCCGGGGCCCTCCCCGCGTCCCGGCGCAGACGCTCACCGGATCCGGCGACGCTCACCCGATCCGGGCAACGCTCACCCGATCCCGCGAGCGTTCCCCGGTTCCGCGAGCGTTCTCGGGCTCCGCGAGCGTTCCCGGACTCGGCAAGCATCAGTGACGGCACAGGCCCCACCGCCGGCCCGAGCCATGGGCACGGGACCCACCCCCGGGCCGTGTGCCCCGGCACCTCCTCCCCGCGGCCGGCGCAGACGCTCACCGAATCCGGCGACGCTCACCGGACCCGGCAACGCTCACCCGATCCCGTGAGCGTTCCCCGGTTCCGCGAGCGTTTCCGGGCTCGGTGAGCGTCTGCGCCGGGTCCGGCGAGCTCTCGGGGCTCGGTGAGCGTCAGCGGCGGGTCCGGCGAGCGTTCGCGGGCTCGGCGAGCGTCAGCGGCGGCGCAGGCCCAACCGCCGGCCCGAGCCGCGGGGGGCGGGGGCGACTCCCGGGCCGCGCACGGCCCGCCCGTTGGCGGCGTTCTCCCGCCGGGCGGCACCCTCGGGGTCCAGCCGCCGACGCACCCCGCGCGCCATGGCACCGGCCCGGCCGGCGACCCGGCGGCGCAGCGGCGGGCGCAGACCCAGCCGCCGGGCCGAGCGGGCGGCCCGGGCGACGGCACGGCGCTGCCGTCCCGGGACGTCCCACGCCTCGGGGTGGCGCGCCAGCCAGCGGTAGCGGTAGGCGGTGTAGGGCAGCAGCAGCAGGTACCCGACCGCGGCGATCGTGACGCCCAGGAACGGCACCGTCAGGAGCACCGCGACGATCACCGCGACCCCCACCAGCAGCGGGGCGATCGCGCGTTGCGGCACCCGGACCGTCTTCAGCGACACGGTCGGGACCCGGCTCACCATCAGCCCGGCGGTGAACAGTGCCCAGACCCCGACGAGCGGGTCGGCCGACCACCAGCCCTCGCCGAAGTGCAGCCACAGGTACAGCGGGATGCCGGCGGTCATCGCGGCGGCGGGGGCCGGGACGCCGACGAAGAACTCGCGGGCGAACGGCGGCGCGCTGTCGTCGTCGATCAGGGTGTTGAACCGGGCCAGCCGCAGCGCCATGCACACCGCGAAGACGAGCGCGACGATCCAGCCGGCCCGGGTGTCCTCGAACGCCCAGATGTAGATCACCAGTGCCGGCGCGACCCCGAACGACACCAGGTCGGCCAGCGAGTCCAGCTCGGCACCGATCCGGCTGGAGGCGTCCAGCAGCCGGGCCAGGCCGCCGTCGAGGGCGTCGCACAGCGCGGCCGCGAGGACCGCGCCGATCGCGAGGTCGAAGCGCCCCTGCAGGGCGAAGTAGACGGCCGAGAGCCCGGCGCACAGGTTGAGGACGGTGACCGCGTTGGGCAGCAGCCGCACACCGGCGGGATACCCGTTGGCCGGACGGCCGATCCCCATCCCGTCAGGCCCCCGCCCGCACCGGGGCGACGCCGAGCACCGTCTCCGCACCGACCGTGCGCTGCCCGGGCCGGACCAGCGCCTCGGTACCGGGGGGCAGGTAGGTGTCGACACGGGACCCGAAACGGATCAGCCCGAACCGCTCACCCGCGGCGACCTCGTCTCCGCCGGCCAGCGGGCACACGATCCGGCGGGCCAGCAGCCCGGCGATCTGCACCACGCCGACGCGCACGCCGTCCGGGCGGACGAAGGTGAGCGCGTTGCGTTCGTTGTCCTCGCTGGCCTTGTCGAGATCGGCCGACAGAAACGTCCCGGGCAGGTAGCGCACGGCGGCGACCCGGCCGTCCACCGGCACCCACTGGACGTGCACGTCGAGCACCGTGAGGAACACCGAGACGCGGGTGTGCGGCTCACGCGGCAGGTCCAGCTCGGCAGGCGGGACGGCCTCGGTGACGCTCGCGACCGTGCCGTCGGCCGGGGCCAGGACGGCATCGGTACGCAGCGGCGGGGTCCGCGTCGGGTCCCGGAAGAACAGTGCCGTGGCCGCGGTGGCCAGCAGGCCGGGCAGCGTGCCGCGGCCGCTGACGGCGCGGAGCCCGGCCGCGGCGAGCGCGACTCCGGCCACGATCGGCCGCCCTCCCGGGTGCATGGGCGGGATCGCGTCCCGGACCAGACGGGCGATGTGGGTCGGCGAGGTCCCGGTTCCTTGGGCCATGACGGGTCGTGGACTCCTGATGCTCCGGTTGGGGAACGCCACGCTACGCGGGGACCCGGCCCGCACCACCGGCGGGACGACCGGGACACGCCGGTGAACACCTCGTTCGCGGATCCGGCGGCAGGGCCTGGCACGATCACCGCCTCACGCCGAGGCGGATCGGCGGCCGGGGAGAGCACGACCCCACCCACGCAAAGGGCCGGGGCCGTCGTCCCCCGAGACGACGACCCCGGCCGTGGAACCGCTCGTCCGCTCCCCAGCGACGGGCGGTGGGTCCTGTGCTGCGAAGGGTCTACCCCCTCGCGAACTGAAGTATTCCTCCCCGGCGTCCGGCAGTCCAGATCACAACGGATGTCGACCGTGATCTACCTCGTTCGGCCGAACGCGCACCGGGATAGACGTCGCGCGGGGTGAGTTCGTTGCCCCCATTGCCTATGAAACAGGTCACACTTTCGGCCCAGCCGGGCGCCGTGCGAGTGATAACACTGTCGCGCAACGCTTCCGGCGCGGAGACCGGGTGGCACCGCTCACCGCAGCAGGACGTCGTCCCGCACCCGGCTCAGGTGTCCAGCAACCAGACGGCGACCGGCTCGCCGTCGGCCACCGACGTGGTCGCCGCGGGGAGGTCGATCAGGCAGTCGGCCCGGGCCAGCGCCGCGATCAGGTGCGATCCGGCGGTGCCGACCTCGGCCACCGTCCCGGTGGTCGCGTCGAGCACACCCCGGCGGAACTGGCGCTTCCCGGCCGGCGACGACAGCTCGCCCGCCAGCCGGGCGGAGACGACCGGACGCGCCGGCGCCGGGTGGCCCATGGCGGCACGCAGTGCCGGGCGGACGAACGCCTCGAACGACACCAGCGAGCTGACCGGGTTGCCCGGCAGCGTCGCCACCGCCACGCTCGTCCCGCCCAGGTCGAGCCGCCCGCAGCCCTGCGGCCCGCCCGGTTGCATCGCGACCTTGCCGAACTCGACGCCGTGCCCGGTCATCGCGTCCTTGACGACCTCGTAGGCGCCGGCACTGACGCCGCCGGAGGTCAGCACGAGGTCGGGACGGTCGGGGCCGGTTCCGGAGGCGCGGTCGGCGAGCACCGCCCGGAACCGCTCGACGTCGTCGGGCACGAAGGAGAGCAGCTCCGCGGTCGCCCCCGCCTCGCGGACGGCGACGGCCAGCATCGTCCCGTTCGACTCGTAGATCTGGCCGGGCTGTAGTGGCTCGCCGGGCGCGACGAGCTCGGAGCCGGTCGAGAGCACCAGGACGTGCGGGCGGCGGCGAACCGGCAGCACCGGGCGTCCCACCGCGGCCGCCAGGCCGATCTGCGGGGCACCCAGGACCGTCCCCGCGGTGAGCAGCACGGCACCGGCCGTCGTGTCCTCCCCGGCCCGGCGCACGAAGGCACCCGGCTCCGGCGCCGCGGTGATCCGGACCCGCTCGGTGCCGGCGTCGGTCCGCTCGACCGGGACGATCGCGTCGGCCCCCTCGGGGACCGGGGCGCCGGTCATGATCCGCGCCACGGTGCCCGGCTCCAGCGCGGGCACGTCGGTGCGGCCGGCCGGCAGGTCCGCGGCCACCGGGAGCTCCACCGGCGCCGACTCCGAGGCACCGGCGAGCTCGGCGGCGCGGACCGCGTAACCGTCCATGGCCGAGTTGTCGAACGGCGGCAGCGCCACCCCGGCGCTCAGGTCCTCGGCCAGCACCCGCCCGCTCGCGTCGGCCAGGGGTACGGTCTCGGTACCGGTCGGCCCCAGGAGCGCGGCCACCGCCGCGGCATGCTGCTCGACGGTGCGCGGACCGGCCTCCGACCAGGTACTCATGCCACCATCCTGCCCGGGCGCCGTCGCCGTCCGGCCCCTGCCCCACCAGCTTGCACTCGATACGGGCGAGTGCTAGAAACGGGCTCAGCATCCACTGGCACTCGTGTCCGTGGAGTGCCAGGTCGGGTCGGTGAGGTCGGCGCAGGGTAGCCGACCGTCCGTCGCGGGCACCGCATCCGATCTCTCGACTCACCTCTATCGGAGGGCAACACCCCATGGCGAAGCAGATCGCGTTCGACGAGGAGGCCCGCCGCGGCCTGGAGCGGGGCATGAACACCCTCGCCGACGCCGTCAAGGTGACGCTGGGCCCGCGTGGCCGCAACGTCGTGCTGGAGAAGAAGTGGGGCGCGCCGACCATCACCAACGACGGCGTGTCGATCGCCAAGGAGATCGAGCTCGAGGACTCCTGGGAGAAGATCGGCGCCGAGCTGGTGAAGGAGGTCGCCAAGAAGACCGACGACATCGCCGGTGACGGCACCACCACCGCCACCGTGCTGGCCCAGGCGCTGGTCCGTGAGGGCCTGCGCAACGTGGCCGCCGGCGCGAACCCGATGTCGCTCAAGCGGGGCATCGAGAAGGCCACCGAGGCCGTCTCCCAGGCGCTGCTGAAGAGCGCCAAGGAGGTCGAGACCAAGGAGCAGATCGCGGCCACCGCGTCGATCTCCGCCGCCGACAAGCAGATCGGCGAGCTCATCGCCGAGTCGATGGACAAGGTCGGCAAGGAAGGCGTCATCACCGTCGAGGAGTCGCAGACCTTCGGGCTCGAGCTCGAGCTCACCGAGGGCATGCGCTTCGACAAGGGCTACATCTCGCCGTACTTCGTCACCGACGCCGAGCGGATGGAGGTCGAGCTCGAGGACCCGTACGTCCTGCTCGTCTCCTCCAAGATCTCGACCGTCAAGGACCTGCTCCCGCTGCTGGAGAAGGTCATGCAGTCGGGCAAGCCGCTCGCGATCATCTCGGAGGACGTCGAGGGCGAGGCGCTGGCCACCCTGGTCGTCAACAAGATCCGTGGCACCTTCAAGTCCGTCGCCATCAAGGCCCCGGGCTTCGGTGACCGCCGCGAGGCGATGCTCGCCGACATGGCGATCCTGACCGGCGGCGAGGTGATCTCGGAGAAGGTCGGCCTCAAGCTGGAGAACGCCGACATGTCCCTGCTGGGCACCGCCCGCAAGGTCGTGGTGACCAAGGACGAGACCACCATCGTCGACGGCGCCGGGGACAACGAGCAGATCGCCGGCCGGGTCAACCAGATCCGCGCCGAGATCGAGCGCACCGACTCCGACTACGACCGCGAGAAGCTCCAGGAGCGCCTCGCCAAGCTGGCCGGCGGCGTCGCCGTCATCAAGGCCGGCGCGGCCACCGAGGTCGAGCTCAAGGAGCGCAAGCACCGCATCGAGGACGCCGTCCGCAACGCGAAGGCGGCCGTCGAGGAGGGCATCGTCGCCGGCGGCGGCGTCGCCCTGATCCAGGCCGGTGCGGGCCTGTTCGAGGGCCTCGGCCTGGACGGTGACGAGGCCACCGGCGCGAACATCGTCAAGGTCGCGCTGGAGGCCCCGCTCAAGCAGATCGCCATCAACGCCGGCCTCGAGGGCGGCGTCGTGGCGGAGAAGGTCCGCAACCTGCCCACCGGTGAGGGCCTCGACGCCGCCACCGGCGAGTACAAGGACCTGGTCGCCGCGGGCATCATCGACCCGGCCAAGGTGACCCGCTCGGCGCTGCAGAACGCGGCCTCGATCGCGGCCCTGTTCCTCACCACCGAGGCGGTCATCGCCGACAAGCCGGAGAAGGGCGGCGGCGCCCCCGCCGACCCGACCGGCGGCATGGGCGGCATGGACTTCTGATCTCCTGATCAGGGGTCGGCTCCCAGCCACCCAGCACCACCCGCGGGGGCGGTACCGGTTCGCCGGTGCCGCCCCCGCGGCATGTCCGCACCGCGCACCGCACCGGGTGACCACGGGTGCGCGCCGCCACTCCCCCTCGTGAGTGGCGGTGCGCCCGCGGCCGGTCCGCCGGTGGGCGCGGCCGGGCCCGCCGTCACCCGGCCGTCACTCGGCCGGGGCGACCAGCCAGGCGGCCAGGTAGACCAGGGCGGCGGCGCCGCCGGTGACCAGGGTGAGCACCAGCACGATCACCCGGAGCAGGGCCACGTCGGCCCCGAGGTCCCGGGCCAGCCCGCCGCACACCCCGCCGAGCATCTTGTCGGTGGTGCTGCGCCGCATCCGGTACGCGGCGAGCCGATCGCCCAGCCCGGCGGCCGCGCCCCCCGCGGAACCGGACGTCCCCGGACTGCCGGCCGCCTCGGGCGCACCGGTGGTTCCGCCGGCCCCCACGGCGTCCTGGGCGGTGGGGTCGTACGCGCCGGCGGCGCCCGCGGCCGGACCGGTGGAAGAGGAAGTGGTGGTGTTCTGCGCTGCGATGTCCATGCATCAACAGTGGCGCCCGAACCACCCGGGAACCTCGGGATCGGCCCGGAGAGCGACCCCGAACCCGCCCGGGGCCGGGGTCAGGGGTCGATCACGGCCGGCGCGGTCGGCGCACCGGGGGTTCCCCGGTGTCCTGGCCCTGTTGGGCCCCCGGCTCGGAGTCACCGTCCGCCCGGGCCTGCCGGCCTGGGACCTGCCGGTCCCGCATCCGCACCACCCGGCCCAGGACGAGGGCCACGGCCAGGCCGAGCAGCACCCACACGACCACGGCGACGAGGACCCACGCGGCGGTCGTCATGCGTCCCTCCCCGGGCGGCGTCAACGGCGTCCAGTGTGCCCGCCGAACCGGTGCCGTGCGGGGCCGGAGCCCGGATCAGGTGACCGGCACACCGGCCGGCCGCCGGCGGGCCCGGCCGCTCACCCGGCGTCGGGCAGCGCCGGGCCGAGCAGGTCGTCGGCGTCGACGATCCGGTAGGCGTAGCCCTGCTCGGCGAGGAACCGCTGCCGGTGCGCCGCGTAGTCGGTGTCGACGGTGTCGCGCGAGACGACCGAGTAGAAGTGCGCCTGCCGCCCGTCGGACTTGGGCCGCAGCAGCCGCCCGAGCCGCTGGGCCTCCTCCTGGCGGGACCCGAACGTGCCGCTGACCTGCACCGCGACCGTCGCCTCGGGCAGGTCGACGGAGAAGTTCGCGACCTTCGACACGACCAGCCGGTCGATCTCGCCGTTGCGGAAGGCCTCGAACAGCTTCTCCCGCTCCTTGTTGCGGGTGGAGCCCTGCACGACCGGGGCGTCGAGCTTCTCCCCCAGCTCCTCGAGCTGCTCCAGGTAGGCGCCGATCACCAGGGTCTGCTCACCCGCGTGCCGGTCCAGGATCGCGCGGACCACGTTCAGCTTGGTGCGGGCCGTCGCCGCCGCCCGGTAGCGCTCCTCGGACTCCGCCGTCGCGTAGGTCATCCGCTCGCCGTCGGTCAGGGTCACCCGGACCTCGACGCACTCGGCCGGTGCGATCCAGCCCTGGGCCTCGATGTCGCGCCACGGGGCGTCGAAGCGCTTCGGGCCGATCAGCGAGAACACGTCGCCCTCGCGGCCGTCCTCGCGGACCAGGGTCGCGGTCAGGCCGAGCCGGCGCCGGGACTGCAGGTCCGCGGTCATCCGGAACACCGGCGCGGGCAGCAGGTGGACCTCGTCGTAGATGACCAGGCCCCAGTCCCGGGAGTCGAACAGCTCCAGGTGCTTGTACTCGCCCTTGGTCCGGCGGGTGACGACCTGGTAGGTCGCGATCGTGACCGGGCGGATCTCCTTGCGCTCGCCCGAGTACTCGCCGATCTCGTCCTCGGTCAGCGACGTGCGGGCGATCAGCTCGCGCTTCCACTGGTGCGCGGAGACGGTGTTGGTCACCAGGATCAGCGTGGTGGCCCCGGCGCGGGCCATCGCGGCGGCGCCGACGAGCGTCTTCCCGGCGCCGCAGGGCAGCACGACGACGCCCGAACCGCCCTCCCAGAACCCGTCGACGGCCTGCTGCTGGTAGTCCCGCAGCGACCAGCCGTCCTGCTCGAGCTCGATCGGGTGCGCCTCGCCGTCGACGTAGCCGGCGAGATCCTCGGCCGGCCAGCCGACCTTGAGCAGTGCCTGCTTGAGCCTTCCGCGCTCGGACGGGTGGACGATGACGGTGTCGTCGTCGATCCGCGCCCCGAGCATGGGCGTGATCTTCTTCTGCCGCAGGACCTCCTCGAGCACCGCGCGGTCCACCGCGGTGAGCACGAGCCCGTGCGCGGGATGGTTGGACAGCTGCAGCCGTCCGTAGCGGCCCATGGTGTCGACGACGTCGACGAGCAGGGGCTGCGGCACGGGATAGCGGGACCAGCGCACGAGCGCGTCGACGACCTGCTCCGCGTCGTGCCCCGCGGCACGCGCGTTCCACAGCGCCAGCGGCGTCACCCGGTAGGTGTGGACGTGCTCGGGCGCGCGCTCGAGCTCGGCGAACGGGGCGATCCCGGCGCGCGCCTGCGCGGCGTCGGGATGGTCGACCTCCAGCAGAAGGGTCTTGTCGGATTGCACGATCAGAGGACCGTCGGTCACGGAACGAATCCCTTCGACGCCGGTGAGCTGTGCCGGACGGGTCCGCCGGACGATGGACGGAGACGAGCGGTCGAGGTGCGTCACGTCACGTGACTGCGACGTGAGGGCCGCTACGCCACTCGGGACATGCCCGTTCCGGGGGCTAGACTCCTGAGCCGTCCGTCACGCACAGACGGGACCCAGCACGATCATATCCGCCCGGCTCCCCCGGGATGCGGCAACCGTCGCCCCGTGTCGGCGCGGAGTGGTCGAACGGGTCCGTCGTGACCCCGAAAGGCGCACCGGACCAGCTGATGCTCCCCCTCCTCGACGCCACACGGCCGGGCCGACCGCCCGCCGCCCGCCGGGAACACCCGGGAGCGACCGTGCCTGCTGGGCCCGCCGTGCCGCCCGTGCCCGGACCGGAGACCGACAGGGAGACCTCGCCGTGACCACCGTGACCAGCACGGAACGCCCGAGCACCCTCTCGGAGCGACTCGACCCGCGGAACTGGAGCCTGGTCGCCAAGCTGGCGGTCGTCGGTCTCGTGCCGACGGTCCTTGCCCTGAGCATCGGCGCCCTGCGGGTCGTCGACCAGGCCAACGTCGCCGAGGAGCTCGGGCGGGGCAGCAGCCTCGTCGACGTCCACCGCCAGATCGGGGCGTTGACCGGCGCGCTGCAGGCCGAGCGGAACGCCACCGTCACCTTCGTCGGGGGCAACCGCTCCGGCGACCGGGCGGCCGTCGACCGCGCGCAGGCGGAGACCGACACCGCGCTGCGGGACACCACCGCGCAGCTCGACGCGGCCGAGGAGCAGGCGCCGGAGCTCGCGAACGCCCGCCGGCAGGCGGAGACGACGCTGGGTGAGCTGCCGGCGATCCGGGCGCAGTCCGACGGCCCGGCCCCGGTCACGGACGTGACCTCCCGCTACACCACCGTCGTCGAGCGCACGCTCGGCCTGGACCGTGCGCTGGTCGGGCGGCTGCAGACCGCCGACACCGCGGGTCTGACCTCCGCGCTCGGGGCCGGCGCCAACGCCCAGGAGGCGCTCGAGCTCCAGCGCACCGTGCTCAACGGGGCGATCGCCGCCGGTCGGCTGGACGAGGCCCAGCGCGCGCAGGTGACCGGCGCCGAGGCGGCCTTCCAGGCCGCTGCGGGCGACTTCCGGTCGTCACTGACCCCGGAGCAGACCGAGGCCTTCGGCGACCTCGCCGCCCCGGCGGCGGACGCCGAGCGCAACGCCCTGCGGGACCAGGCGCTGGCCGCGGGCGGCGGGGCGCCACCGGTCGACCCGGCGGCTTGGAACGGCGCCGTCGACCGCTCGGCGCAGGCCGTGGAGCAGTCGACGCAGGCCGCCGAGCAGGCGTTCACCGACGGCCGGGCCGCGGCCGCCGAGGAGGCGGGCAACACCGCGGGCCTGAACTCGGTGCTGCTGATGCTGACGCTGCTGCTCACCGGCGGCATCATCCTGCTGCTGGGCCGGCAGATGGTCCGCTCGCTGCGCCTGCTGCGCAGCTCGGCGCTGGAGGTCGCGGAGCGCAAGCTGCCCGCGGCCGTGCAGTCGATGCGGTCCGGTGAGGCGCCCAACGCGCTGGTCGAACCGGTGCCGCTGGACAGCCGCGACGAGATCGGCGAGGTGGCCCGGGCGTTCGACGCCGTGCACGGCCAGGCGATCCGCCTGGCGGCCGACCAGGCCGCGCTGCAGCAGAACGTCAACAGCATGTTCGTCAACCTCTCCCGGCGCTCCCAGGCCCTGGTCGAGCGCCAGCTGCAGCTGATCGAGCAGCTGGAGAGCAACGAGCAGGACCCGGACCAGCTGTCCAACCTGTTCCAGCTGGACCACCTCGCGACCCGTATGCGGCGCAACAGCGAGAACCTGCTGGTCCTCGCCGGTACCGACCTCGCCAAGCGGAACGTGGCGCCGGTGCAGGTCGTCGACGTGCTCCGGGCCGCGGTGTCCGAGGTCGAGCAGTACCAGCGGGTGGTCGTGCAGACCCCGCCGACGGCGACGATCGCCGGCCGGGCCGCGAACGACCTCGTCCACCTGCTGGCCGAGCTGCTGGACAACGCGACCAACTTCTCGCCGCCGGACTCGCAGGTCGTCATGTCGACGACCCGGACCGCCGACGAGTCGCTGCTCATCGAGATCTCCGACCGCGGTGTCGGCATGACCGACACCGAGCTGGTCGACGCCAACCAGCGGCTCGCCGGCCCGGCCGAGGTCGACGTGTCCGCATCGCGGCGCATGGGCCTGTTCGTGGTCGGCCGACTGGCCGCCCGGCACCGGGTCGGCGTCCGGCTGGCGTCCGCGGTGGGTGGCGGCGGCACCGGCGGGCTGAACGCCTCGGTGACCGTTCCCGTGGAGCTCGTCCCGTCCGCCCAGCTGCCCGAGCAGCGCCGCGACGGCGGCGGTCCCGCCGGTCCGCCCCGGGGCCAGGCCGGGCTCCCGCAGCGCCGGCCCGGCGCCCCGAGCGGTCCGGCCGGCCCCGAGGCGCCCGCGGCGGCGCACGGCGGTGCACCCGCCCCGGCAGCGACGAACGGCGCCGACCGCAGCTCGCTGCCGTCGCTGGTGGCCGGCTCCGACGGCCCGCTGACGCCCACGTTCGAGACCGGCACGACCGTCACCGGTGGTGCGCGCAACGGTTCCTCGGCGGCACTGCCGACCCGCAAGCCCGGCTCGTCGCTCCGCCGGAACGCCGCCGGCGATGCGCCGGACGGACAGGAAGCGTCGGCGAACGGAGTCGCCCCGCACGGCCTGCAGGCGTTCGCGCCGTCCCGCGACGGGGAGACCCCGGACGGCCGTACCCCGGCCGACGTCTTCACCCCGCCGGAGGAGAGCGGCTCGGCCGCGGCCGGCACCGGGAGCGGACCGGCCGACACCGGCACCGACGCCCCGGCCGCCGGCGGCCCGCCGGAGGGGCCGGACGCGTTCCGGGCCCCGCCCGGGTCGTCCGCTCCCGCGGGCGACGGCTCCGACGAGCCCGCCGCCGAGGACACCGACACCGGTCCCGCGACCGACCCCCGCTCCGGGACCGCCGGCGCCGGAGCCGCTGCCGCGCTGGGGCTCGCCGGCGCAGCCGCGGCCGGAGCGGCCGCCGCCGCGTCCACCGACCCCGGGACGGCCCCGGAGGCCGGTACCGGACGCCAGGCCCCGCCCGCCGACCGCGAGCTGGACGACACCGTCGTCATCGATGCCGCGGTCGACGACACCACGGCGGACCGCGACACCACGGCAGGCGGAGACACGGCAGCCGGCGACACAGCAGGCGGTGACACGGCAGGCGGCGACACGGCAGGCGGGCCCGGCGCGGGCCGTGCCGACCGGGAGTCCGGCACGGACCCGGCTGCCCGGTCCCGGACCGACGCGGACGCCGCCGCCGACACCGACGCCCCCGGGGCTCCGCGGCGGTCGTTCGCCGATGCGCGGACCCCGGACTCCGCTACGACCAACGGGTCCGCCGCAGGCACCCGGGCCGGAGCAGGCTCCGGGACCGGGGCCGTGCCGGCCGCCGGGTCCGGTCGGTCGACCGCGTTCGGCGCCGGCATCGAGACCGCTGCGGCCGGCGACGCCGCCGGGACCACCGCCGCCCCCGAGACCGCCGAGACCGCCGCGAGCGCCGGTAGCGCGCCGGCCGACGCCGGGACGACCGGTGCCGTGTCGACCGGTGCGACGCCGGACGATCACCCGGGCACGGGCACGGGCTCGGGCTCGAGCGAGGCCCCCGACCGCCCCGCCACCGCCGGGGACCGCCCCGGTGCAGGCACCCCGGACAGCTCCGCGACCGGGACCGCAGCACCCACCGGGACGACCGCGGACGAGGCCGGTACCACGACGAGCGGCGCCGGCACGGCCGCGGCCGCGGGGGCGGCCGCCCTCGCCGGAGCCGCCGCGGCCGGTGCCGTCACGAGCCGGGGCGACACGGAGCAGACCCCGGCCACCCGCACCGGCACGGACGCGACCGGCACCTCGTCGACCAGCACGCCCTCGACCGGCGTGTCCTCGACCGGCACCGCCGCGAGCGACACAACCGGCACCGACACGGCTCGTACCGACACAACCGGTGCCGGCACAACCGGCGCCCAGACCGCCGGTGCCGACGCGGACCGGGGCGGCGCTGCGGCGACCTCGGCCACCCGGCCCGGCACGACCCGGACCGATGGTGCGGAGCAGCCCACCGGGGCCGGGAGCGCCGAGCCGGCCGGGGCGAACGGGGAAGCCGGTGCCACCGGAGAGACCGGTGGGATCAGCACCGTCGGGGCGGGCGCCGACCGCACCAGCCACACCGGCACCGGCCACACAGCCACCGGCACCGGCCGCGAGACCGCGCCCGAGGCCGGCACCGCAGCCGAGCCCCGCACCGCGGCCGAGACCGGCGACCGGCTCGGCACGACCGCCCCGGACACACCGCGCGACGGCACGGACGGCGACACCGACGACACGGCGACCGCCGCCTTCCCCACGGTCCGGCCCACCGGCCGCGAGCCGATGGGCGGGCCGCCGGCGTCGCGCACGAACGGCGGCCGGCCGAGCCCCGGCCGGCGTCCGGTGATGCCGGGCGGCCGCGGACCGGTGCGCGGGCCGTCCACGCCCGCGGACGACCGCCCGGACACCGACCACCGGGACACCCAGCGCCGGACCACCGAGCGCCGGGACACCGACCGCCCGGACTCCGGCCTGCCCCGGCGGATCCCCGGCGGGCAGGCGCCGGCCGCCCCGCAGGCACCCGGCACACAGGCACCCGGCACGCAGGCACCCGGCACGCAGGCACCCGGCCCGAACGGGACCCCGGTCCCGACCGGCGGACCGGCTCCGCTGCCCAAGCGGCAGGTGCCGCCCCGCGGGGCCGCGGGCGGTCCCGCCCGGGCCGGTGTCCCCGGCGCCGGTGCGCCCGGTAACCAGGGCCAGGACGAGCTGTTCGCCCCGAAGGTCCCGGTCGAGGGGGACCGCGGTCAGCTGCGCCGCCCCGGTGGGGTGGAGTCGGCCCGCGGCAACCCCGAGTTCGACATGGGCCAGACGACGCCGATCTTCGACGACATCGCGTCGGCCTGGTTCCGGTCGAACCGCTCGGTGCCGGTCCGCTGGCAGGACGGCGGACCCGCCCAGGCCGGGGCCCCGGCCGGGCAGGCGGCCTCGCCGACCGGCTCCGCGGTGGCGACCGGCACCGGGCAGGACCAGGACTTCACCTCGCCCGCCGACGACGTGTGGCGGCAGGCCCGCGAGGCCGTCGGCGAGGAGGCCGGTGGCGACCGTCCGGACGAGTTGACATCGGCCGGACTGCCCAAGCGGCGCCCGCGGGCGCGGCTGCTCCCGGGCAGTGCGGCAGGATCCACCGTGCTCAGCCCGTCGCCGTCCGGGGAGCCACGCGACGCCGAGACCGTGCGCGGCCGGCTCGCCAGCTACCAGCAGGGCGTGCGGCAGGGCCGGGAGAGCGCCGCCGGCAGGCAGCGCACCTCCCGTACCACCGCGGACGGCGTCCCCGAGCCGTCCGCCGACCGTTCGAACCAGTCCGACCCGGAGGAGAACCAGTGAGGGCACCGCAGGCACAGCCGAGCCAGAGCCGTTTCGGCTGGCTGGTCACCAACTTCGCCGAGCGCGTCCCGGGCGTCGCGCACGCGATCGTGGTGTCGGCCGACGGGTTGCTGCTGACCTCGTCGGACCGCCTCCCGCGGGACCGCGCCGACCAGCTGGCCGCGGTCGCGTCCGGCCTCGTCAGCCTGACCCAGGGCGCGGCACGCTGCTTCGACGCCGGCGGCGTGGTCCAGACCGTCGTCGAGATGGACCGTGGGATCGTGCTGCTGATGTCCATCAGCGACGGGTCCTGCCTGGCCGTGCTCGCCTCGCCGAGCTGCGACATCGGCCTGGTCGGTTACGAGATGACGCTGCTCGTCGACCGGGTCGGCCAGCTGCTCACCCCCGAGCTGCGCGCCGAGCTCCAGGGCTCGTTCGGGCCCTGATCCGGGCGTGCGGAACACCACCGGCGGCGAACACACCGCGCCGGTTGCCGCAGCCGATACCGTCATGCACCCCATCCGAGGATCGACCAGAGCGGGTGAGATCCGATGACCCAGGACCCGGGCGACGCGGGCCCCGAGCCGACCTTCGCCGACGTCATGAACGGTTTCAGCCTGGACTCCAAGCGCAAGCCGAAGAAGCGCCGGTGGGGGCGCTCCCGGCCCGAGGACGAGCCGACCCCGCCCGATCCGGCGGCCGATCGGCAGCCGTCACCGGCACCCCCGCCCGCGCCGGCCGAGGTGACCGGTCCGATCAGCGGATCGGCGGCGTACGGCATGCCGCTCACACCGTCCGAGCGGGACGCCGCGCAGCAGCCCGCTCCCGTCGAACCCCCGGCGGCAGCGGCGCCGCCCCCTCCGGCCACCGGTGGTGGGGCCGCCTTCGTGCGTCCCTACGCGTGGACGCGCGGCCGGACCAAGTCGGGCTACGAGCTGGCGGTCGAGACCCTCGTCTCGGTCAGCAACCGGGCCCGTAGCCAGCTGGAACGGCTGCCGATGGAGCACCGCTCCGTCGCCGACCTCCTGCTCGAGCAGACCCGCTCGGTGGCCGAGGTCGCGGCGTTGCTGTCGCTCCCCCTGGGCGTGGCCCGGGTGCTGCTCGGGGACATGGCCTCGAGCGGCACGGTGACCGTTCACCAGACCGCGAGCACCCCCGGTGACGTGCCGGATCTCGCACTGATGGAAAGGGTGTTGAGTGGACTCCGTCGGCTCTAGGCCACAGCCGCCCCAGCCCATGAGCGGCCCGGCCGGTCCGGCCGGGCCCGCCGGGCCTGCCCGTACCGCGACGATGTCCGCCAAGATCGTGGTGGCCGGTGGCTTCGGCGTCGGCAAGACCACGTTCGTCGGGTCGGTCTCGGAGATCATGCCGCTGACCACCGAGGCGGTGATGACCGAGGCGAGCTCGTCGCACGACGACCTCACGGCCACGCCCCACAAGCGTTCGACGACGGTCGCGATGGACTTCGGCCGCGTCTCGCTGGACTCCGACCTGGTGCTCTACCTGTTCGGCACGCCCGGCCAGCAGCGGTTCTGGTTCATGTGGGACGACCTGGTGCGCGGCGCGATCGGTGCCGTCGTGCTGGTGGACACCCGGCGGCTGGCCGACTCGTTCGCCGCGATCGACTTCTTCGAGGACCGCGGTCTGCCCTACGTGGTGGGCGTCAACGCCTTCGACGGGCACCTGCAGCACGGCCTGGAGGACGTCCGCGAGGCGATGTCGATCGACCCGGCGATCCCGATGGTGGTGTGCGACGCCCGTCAGCGGCAGTCGACCAAGGAGACGCTGATCGCGCTGGTCCAGCACGCCATGCACCAGCGGATGGCCGCCGGCGCCCGCTGAGCCCCGGCTCCGCCGGTCAGCCGGACTCGCGCATGTCCACCGGCGCGATCGACGTGATCCGGTGCAGCTGGATCCGGCGGAGCTCGCCGTCGAACGCGTCCCGGCCCTCGACGACCCCGCCCCCCACCGAGGTGGGGGCCAGTACGCGGTCCCCGGCGACGCCGTGGGCGTCGACGTAACCGATCCAGACCGTGCGGCCCTCCCGCGCCGCCGCCTGCAGCGACGCGAGGTTGCCGGTGGCCCCCGTCGGTTCCCGGGACCCGGCCACGCTGTGCCGCACACCGGCCAGGGCGTCCCCGGCCCGCAGCCGCTCCACCAGCTCGTCGGTCCGGTCGGGCTGCCCGTCGGCACCGTTCGCCCCACCGCCCTCGGCCCCGTTGCCCGCGACGGCCACGGGGGACACGGTCTCGCGGGCGGCGTAGCCGGCCCCCCGCCGTCCGCGCCGGCGCACCTCGGTCCGCCTGCCCTTCCCGCCGAGCTCGACCACGGCGCCCGCCGCGTCCTCCGCGGCCGGGCTGAACCCGGCGGCGCGCAGCCCGTCCAGCACCTCGGCCAGCGGCACCGCGCTCACCACGACCGTGGGCGCGATCCGGCGCAGCCCCAGCTCCCCGGCGCCGGGGTGGGCCAGCACCTCGGAGAGCAGCACCTCGTCGTCGGAGCGCACGAAGCTGGCGACCGCCCCGCCGCGGAGCCGTCCGTGCCGGCGGGCGACGTCGTCGACCAGGTAGGTCAGGGTCTGCGGGACGGGGGTGCGGGAACGGGCCTCGAGGAAGGCGCGGATGTCCTCGGCGGTGCGGCCGGCGTCCAGCGCGCGGCGCAGGCTCCGCTCGGTGAACCGGTAGACCGTCGCGCCGCCCGCGGACTCGACGTCGGCCAGCACCGCCAGCTCCTGCGCGAGGTCCACGGCGAGCCGCCCGGGTGCGACGGCGGTGAGGTCGGCCTGCAGCAGGATCTCCTCGACCGGGGTCGGGAGGGCCGCGTGCAGCGCGGCCGCCGCCTCGGTCGGGTGGCGGGCGTCGCGGGTCACCGGGTCGAGCAGCACCCGCCCGGCCGTGGTGATCGCGTCCAGGGCCACGACGCCGATCGTGGTCGCCTCCGCGACGTTCCAGGCCACCGTCTCGTCCCGCAGCCGCCCGCCCCGGCGCGGCGCGGCCCACGCCAGCACCCGCGCCAGGTCCTCGGCCGAGCCGATCGCGGTGCCCGCGGGGAGGTCGGCGAGGGTCTGCAGCACCCGGTACCGGTCCCGCGGCGCGGTCAGGCTGCGCGGCCCGTCGGACAGCGCGGTGATCGGCTTGTCGGTGGCGTCGCGGGCACCGACGAGGCCGGGCATCCGCTCCATCTCCAGCCAGCTGCGGGCCAGCACCGCCCAGCGCGACTCCTCCGGGGCCGTGGCCCAGACGTCGGAGTTCGTCGTGGGCATCCACTCCGGCGTCATCGAGTCGTCCTGGCCGACCAGGTCCGCGGCGTGCAGCACCTCCAGGATCAGCGCGGCGGTGGCCTCGTCGACCCCGGCCGCCTTCGCCACACGCCTCAGCTCCCGCACCCCGAACCCGCCGGTGCGGAGCACGCCGGGGGTCTCGGTGCCCAGGAACTCCAGCACGAGGTCGACCCGGCGCAGGAACTCCAGGGCCGCGCCCGCGCCGGTGCCGTCCACCCCGGCCTGGTCGCGCTCGCGCATCGGGACGTCCGGGCGCGTGATGTCGAGCCGGCCCATCGGGCGGTCCCCGCGCAGCGCGATCCCGACCTGCCGGGGCAGCTCGACGGTCTGCGGGTCACGGCGCAGCAGCAGCCCCTTCGCGACCAGCGAGGCCACCGGGCCGGAGCTGCCGCCGCCGTTGCTCGAGCGTCCGATGGGCGGGCCCTGGGCGAGGACGTCGAGCACCCGGCGCTCGCCGTCGGTGACGCCGGCCAGCAAGGTGTCGAGGTCCCGGGTCGCCGCGATGCCGGACGCCGGGCCGCCCAGACCGCCCGGCCACGGCCCCACGGCCTCCACGGCCGCCGGGATCGCCGCGATCGCCTCGTCCGGGCCCCAGGCCAGCGCGCGGGCGCGCAGCGGGGCGAGGCCCTCGGCGAAGGTCGCGGCGTCGACGTCCGGTCCGAGCCACCAGCGCGGGCCGTCGTCGTCGACCGTGCCGTCCACCGGCGCACGGTCCGCACCCGCCAGCACCAGTGCCTCCAGCACGGTCAGCGCGAGCGTGCCGAGCTCCTCGCAGGCCCGCTGGACGGACGCGCGGATGGAGGCCCGGGTGGCCAGCACCGTGAGATCCGCGGGCGGGGGGACGGCGAGGTCCGGGCGTGTACGGAGCAGCGCGGCGAGGAACCCGTCGTCCTGCTCGCGCAGCCACTCGACCAGGGACGTCTGCACCGCGACCAGGGTAGTCGGCGGATCCGTACCGGGGCGGACAGGACCACCGGACGTCGGCGATAATGGACACCAGGACACCCCGGACGTCACCCTGGAGGAGATTCGATGGCTTCCAAGCCCGCCAATTCCGACCGGATCGACCCCACCTGGCCGCATCTGCCGGACGGCGAGCACGCGGTCACCGAGCTCACGGGCACCGTGCAGGGCAGCATGTCGCCCTTCGGGGACACCGAGTTCCCGGTCGACAGCGTGCCGTACGAGCACCCGGTCACCGAGATCAACCGCTGACCGTGGTCGCCGGTCTGCTCCTCGCCGGCGGCGCCGGGCGCCGGATGGGTACCCCCAAGGCGCTGGTGCAGCTGCACGGCGAGCCGCTCGCCGTGCGGGCGGTGAAGGCACTCCAGGCCGGCGGCTGCGGGCCCGTCACGGTGGTCGTCGGCGCCCGCGCCGACGACGTGACCGACGTGCTGCGCAGCGCCGGGCTGGGCACCAGCGGCAGCGACGTCGGCGTGGTCGTCGCCGAGGACTGGGACGAGGGCATGGGTGCGTCCCTGCGCCGTGGCCTGGGCGCGCTGGCCCACCTGCCCGGGACGGGGGCGGCCCTGGTGCACCTGGTGGACCTGCCGGGCGTCGGCCCGGAGGCCATCGCCCGGGTCGCCGACGGTGCCCGGCACTCGTCGCTGCGGCGGGCCGCCTACGACGGCGCCCCCGGCCATCCGGTGCTGATCGGGCGGGACCACTGGTCCGGCGTCTCGGGCAGCTCCACCGGTGACGCCGGCGCCCGCGGGTACCTCGCCGGCCGGTCGGACGTCGAGCTCGTCGAGTGCGGGGACGTCGCCGTGCCCGACGACGTCGACACCCCCGCCCAGCTGCGCAGGCTCGCGGGGGCCTGAACCGCACGTGTGCCCCGGCCCCTCCGCGGGAGGGACCGGGGCACACGCGTGCGGGAGCCCGTACGACCGGGTCAGACGTTGATGACCTGCCCGGGGTGGATCATCTGCCCGGCGCCGAGGCCCGGGTTCTTGGCGAGCAGGTTCTTCCAGTGGCCGGCGCCGTGCGCGGAGGCGATCTTGCCCAGGGTGTCGCCGGACTTGACCGTGTAGGTCGAGGCGGACGACGCCGGGGCGCTCAGCCGCACGCGCTCGGGGGCCTGGCTGCCGGTGTCGCGCTCGGGCGTGCGCGGGGTGGACGAGCCGGAGGCGCCGGTCTTCTTCGAGCAGGACGGCCAGGCGCCCCAGCCCTGCTGGGCCAGCACGTTCTCGGCGACCGCGATCTGCTCGGACCGGCTCGCCTGGTGCGCGGAGGAGGCGTACTCGCCGCCGCCGAACGCCTTCCAGGTGCTCGGGCTGAACTGCAGCCCGCCGTAGTAGCCGTTGCCGGTGTTGGCCGCCCAGTTGCCGGTGCTCTCGCACTGGGCCAGCTCGTCCCAGGTGGAGTCGCTGGCGGCGTTCGCGGCCGGGACGATCGTCAGCATCGGCGCGCCGAGCATGGCGCCGGCGACGGCGGTCCGGGCGATCGTGCGCCCGGTCGTGCTGGGTTTGCGGTGCTTGCCGCGGTATCGGGCCATGGGTGGTCTCCCGCGTGGCGCGTCCCGACCTGCACCCGGGGAGTGGGCGCGCGTCCGGTGGCCGGGGAGTGACCACCGATCGCCGTTGCGGTCGGCCCTGTCCCACAGTTACCTCGGGGGCCGGTGAGCGCCGGACAGGGAGCGCTGCGTCACCGGAGCCCGTCCGCAATGGGGGAGTCGGCCGGGCCGCGGACGAAGATAGGACACCCCGGGCCGGTGCGGAAGTCCACGCCGACACGACGCCGCGTCACCCGGATCGCGCACATCAAGATCGAGTAAACCGTTCGTGCAGGTCATTAGCCCCGATCACGAAGCGAATACGTTCGTGGAAACAGCGTGTGTGATTTCATGAACGTGATACAGATCACAGCAACCGGTGACCCTGCGCCCCTCCCCGGACCCACCCGGCGGGGTCGACCCGGCCGTATAGGCTCGTGGGTGTGAGTACCGAGCTCAGCCACGTCGACGAGAGCGGGGCCGCCCGCATGGTGGACGTCTCGGAGAAGCAGCCCGGCCGCCGGGCCGCCGTGGCGACCGGCGTCCTGCACACCACCGCCGAGGTGGTGCGCCTGCTGGAGTCCGACGGGCTGCCCAAGGGCGACGCGCTGGCGACGGCCCGGATCGCCGGGATCATGGGGGCCAAGCGCACCCCCGACCTGGTCCCGCTGTGCCACCCGATCGCGATCAGCGGCGTCACCGTCGACCTCGCCCCGGGCACCGAGGGCGACACCGGCCACGTCACGATCCGGGCCGAGGTGCGGACCACCGACCGCACGGGCGTGGAGATGGAGGCGCTGACCGCGGTCACCGTCGCGGGCCTCACCCTGCACGACATGATCAAGGCCGTCGACCCGGCCGCCGTGCTCGACGCCGTGCGGGTGGAGAGCAAGGACGGCGGGAAGACCGGGCACTGGACGCGCCCCGGGGACCGGCCGTGAGCACCGCGCCCGGCACCGGCCGCCCACGCAGCGCCCGGGTCGTCACCGCGTCCAACCGCGCCGCCGCCGGCGTCTACGCCGACCGTGGCGGACCGATCATCACCGGCTGGCTGCGCGAGCGCGGCTACACCACGCCCGACCCGGTCGTCGTCGGCGACGGCGAGCCGGTCGGCCGGGCGCTGCGGGACGCCGTCGCGGACGGCGTCGACGTCGTCGTCACCACCGGCGGGACGGGGATCTCCCCCACCGACGCGACCCCCGAGGTGACCCGCGCGGTCCTCGACCACGAGGTCCCGGGGCTGGCCGACGCGATCCGGCGGGCCGGGGAGGCGCAGGTGCCGACGGCCGTGCTGTCCCGGGGCCTTGCCGGGGTGGCCGGCCGGACCCTGATCGTGAACCTGCCCGGATCGCCGGGCGGGGTGTCCGACGGCCTCGGCGTCCTCGAGCACGTGCTCGACCACGCCGTCGACCAGCTCCGCGGAGGCGACCACTCATGACAGCTGCTGCGAACGCCCTGGTCCTGCGGGCCGCGGTCGGCGAGGAGCCCCTCGACGTCGACGAGCACGCCCGCCTCGTCGAGCACGCCGCGGCCGGCGCCGTCGTGACCTTCGCCGGAGTGGTCCGCGACCACGACGGCGGCCGGTCGGTGCACGGCCTGGAGTACAGCGCGCACCCGACCGCAGGCAGGATCGTCGCCGAGGTCGCCGAGCAGGTCGCCGCGAACACCTCCGGCGTCCGCGCGCTCGCGGTGAGTCACCGGGTCGGTCCGCTCGAGATCGGTGAGGTCGCACTGGCCTGCGCGGTCGCCGCCGAGCACCGCGGGCAGGCGTTCGCCGCCTGCGCCGAGCTGGTCGACGAGGTGAAGCGGTTGCTGCCGGTGTGGAAGCACCAGCGCTTCGCCGACGGCACCGACGAGTGGATCAACTCGACCTGAGCCCCGCAGGAGACGGAACGGCCCGGGTCGCTCCACGAAGAGGGAGGACCCGGGCCGTCGTCCGCCGGGGGCGGGTGCTGGGAACACCACGCACCCCGTGCCGCACACCCGGATGGCGGTCCGGATGGAGCGTGAGTGGCCTAGCCCAGCTTCAGGCTCTGGCCGACGCTCAGCACGTTCGGGTTGGCCAGGCCGTTGAGGGAGGCCAGCTTCCCGACCGAGGTGCCGTTCGCCGAGGCGATCTTGCCCAGGGTGTCGCCGGACTTGACGGTGTAGCCGCCGCCGGACGAGGCCTTCTTCGGGGCCGACTGCGTCGCCGGGGCGGACGCCTTGACCCGCTTGCCGGTGTCGGCCGAGTGGCCGGTGATGCCCAGCTTCTTGGAGCAGGACGGCCAGGCGCCCCAGCCCTGCGCGGCGAGCACGCGCTCGGCCACCGCGATCTGCTCGGAACGGCTCGCGTTGGCCGCGGAGCCGCTGCCGCCGAAGGCACGCCAGGTGGACGGCGAGAACTGCAGCCCGCCGTGGTAGCCGTTACCGGTGTTGATCGACCAGTCCCCGCCGCTCTCGCACTGCGCGAGCTGGTCCCAGACACCGTCCGGGGCGGCGCTTGCGGGGCCGGCGATCGCTGCCGTCGCGCCGACCGCGACGATGCCCGCCGCGGCCACGCGCAGGAGACTTCGGCCCTTGCGTCCCTGAGTCATTGCTTCGCTCCCACCGCGCCGTCCCGATCGGTCTCACGTCCGCGCAGTGGTCCCCCGGACACAGGTGTGCCCGCCGTTCGCCGCGGAGCGTCGATCGGGACCGGGGAGCGACGTCCATGACGCCCGCGGAGTGGTCTCTCTCGTCCCCGTCCCGTTCCGATTTCCTCGACGGACCGGGCTGCCGCGGGACGGGGGTCGTTCGGCGCGGCGGGCCCGGATGTTGGCTCATTCAGCTGGCCGCTCCGGTCGGACCGGCCGACGAAAAAGGTGAAGGCGCGAATTGAATCCGTCAAACATGGAATGGGTGGTCGACATCACTGTTACATGCCTGTAATTATCAGTTCACCCTTAAAAGCGCTGGTCAAGGACGTCACATCACGGGCCCATCACACGGATATGAACATTTCTGGATCGGAAGCACATCGGCCCGTCCAGGGGCCCGCCCGCTCCCGCGGGGACCGACCGGGAGGCGTGTGACCTCACCGGACGGGGGGCCGCCGCAGTGGCCCGGACGACTGCTCGTCCTGCATGCTGGTTCGGTGAACGACTCCGCACCCGCCGGCGCGGGATCGCTGCCAGCCCTCCCGGCCACTGGAAGCCCCGCCGACCTGGCGAAGGCACTGCGCACGACCGGCTACCTGGCCGACGACGGCCTCGCCACCGCCACCTTCCTGGCGATGCAGATGAACCGCCCGCTGTTCTGCGAGGGCGAGCCGGGCACCGGCAAGACGGCGCTCGCGCAGGCGCTCGCCGAGACGCTCGGCGCCCCGCTGATCCGCCTGCAGTGCCACGACGGCATCGACGCCGGGCAGGCGCTCTACGACTGGGACTTCCCGCGCCAGCTGCTGCACCTGCGCGCGCTCGAGGCCGCCGCCGGGGTCGAGGGGTCCGGGCTCGACGCCGACTCGGTCGAGGCCTCCCTCTACGACGAGCGCTTCCTGCTCGCCCGCCCGATCCTGCGCGCGCTGCGGACCAGCCCCTCGGTGCTGCTGATCGACGAGATCGACCGCGCCGACGACGAGTTCGAGGCGTTCCTCCTGGAGGTGCTCACCGAGCACGCCGTGACCATCCCCGAGATCGGCGAGGTCCGTGCGACGACGCCGCCGGTCGTCGTGCTCACCTCCAACCGCACCCGCGAGGTGCACGACGCGCTGAAGCGCCGCTGCCTCTACCTGTGGCTCGAGCACCCGACGATCGAGCGGGAGATCGAGATCCTGCACAGCAGGCTGCCCGACGTCCCGGAGCGCCTGGCCGCGTCCGTCGCGCGCGCGGTGCAGAAGCTGCGCCACGCCGACCTGATCAAGCCGCCGGGGGTCGCGGAGACCCTGGACTGGGCGCGCGCGCTCACCCTCATCGGTGCCCGGCACCTGGACACCGAGTCCGCCGCGCGCACCCTCGGTGCCGTCCTGAAGTACCGGGAGGACGCCGACCGCGTGCACAAGCAGCTCGACACGCTGCTGGCGTCGTAGGCGACGACCGGACGGATCCCAGGACGACCACTGTGACCAGTACCGAAGACCCCCGGACCGACACGCTGCTCACCGGCCTGGTCGGGTTCACCGAGGTGCTGCGCACGGCCGGGGTGCCGGTGACCAACGACCGGATCGCCGCGTTCCTCGAAGCCGTCGACACCCTCGACGTCACCGACCGGGAGCAGGTGTACTGGGCGGGGCGGCTGACGCTGTGCGCGGACCCGGACGACATCGTCCGCTACGACCTCGCCTTCCCCGCCTGGTTCGAACCGCCCGAGGGCCGGCGCGCGACCAACCGCGACGAGCGGCCCCCGGCCCCGCCGAAGCTGGCCGCGCTGGTCCCCGGCCGCGAGGGCTCCGGCGAGGACGACGCCGACGACGAGGGCCCGCAGATCAAGGCCGCGGCCACCGGGACCGAGATCCTGCGCAGCCGTGACCTCGGCGAGCTGACCCCGGCCGAGCGCGAGCACCTGCGCCGGCTGATGACGCTGCTCAAGCCCGAACCCCCGACGCGGGCCTCGCGCCGCAGGCGCCGCCACCGGCACGGGGAGGCCGACCCGGAGCGCACCCTGCGGACGGCGCTGCGCAACCAGGGCGAGATCTTCTCGATCAAGCGCCGGGACACCTCGCGCCGGCCCCGCAAGGTCGTCCTGCTGATCGACGTCTCCGGCTCGATGGAGCCGTACGCCGACGCGCTGATGCGCTTCGCGCACGTGTTCGTGCGGCGCGCGCCCCGCACGGTCGAGGCCTTCACCCTGGGCACCCGGCTCACCCGGATCACCCGCGAGCTGCGCCAGCGCGACCCCGAACGCGCCCTCGGCGCCGCGGGCAAGGCGATCCCGGACTGGTCGGGCGGCACCCGGCTCGGCGAGGTCCTGCAGGCCTTCGTCGACCGGTGGGGCCGTCGCGGGGCCGCCCGCCGCGCCGTCGTCGTCGTGTTCTCCGACGGCTGGGAACGCGGCGGCACCGAGCTGCTCGGCACCCAGGTGGAGCAGCTGTCCCGGCTGGCCCACCGGCTGGTGTGGGTGAACCCGCACGCGGGCAAGGACGGCTACGCCCCGGTCCAGGGGGGAATAGTCGCGGCCCTTCCGCACTTGGACGATCTACTGGCCGGGCACAGCCTGGACACGCTGGAGAGGCTTCTCGAGGTGGTCAGAAATGCGTGACGTCATCGACCAGCTGGAAGGCTGGTGGAAGAACGGCGAGGCGGCGGCGCTGGCGACCGTGGTCGGCACCTTCCGCTCGGCCCCGCGTCAGCCCGGGGCGTCGATGCTCGTCGGGCAGGGCGGTGAGGCGGTCGGGTCGGTCTCCGGCGGCTGCGTCGAGGGCGCGGTCTACGAGCTCGGCCAGCAGGTGCTGGCCGACGACCGCCCGGTGCTGCAGCGCTACGGGGTGTCCGACGACGACGCGTTCGCCGTCGGGCTGACCTGCGGCGGGATCCTCGACATCTTCGTGGAGAAGGTGACCCCGGAGTCCTACGAGCAGCTCGGCCGGGTCGCACAGGCGATCCGCGACGAGGACCCGGTCGCGGTCGCCACCGTGGTCGCCGGGCCGGGCGAGCGGCTCGGGAAGCGCCTGCTGGTCTGGCCGGACCGGACCGAGGGCGGCACCGGGTCGGACCGGATCGACGACGCCGTGCGCGACGACGTCCGCGGGCTGCTCGACGCGGGCCGCAACGGCACCCTCACCTACGGCGTCAACGGCGAGCGCCGCGGCGAGGGGCTGCAGGTGTTCGTCGAGTCGTTCGCCCCGCCGCCTCGCATGATCGTGTTCGGGGCGATCGACTTCGCGGCCGCGGTGGCCAGGATGGGCTCGTTCCTCGGCTTCCGGGTGACGGTCTGCGACGCCCGTCCGGTGTTCGCGACGGCGAGCCGGTTCCCCGGGGCGAACGAGGTCGTCGTCGAGTGGCCGCACCGCTACCTGCAAGCCGAGGCCGACGCCGGCCGGCTCGACCAGCGGACCGCGCTGTGCGTGCTCACCCACGACCCCAAGTTCGACGTCCCGCTGCTCGAGGTGGCCCTGCGGCTGCCGGAGATCGGCTACATCGGGGCCATGGGCTCGCGCCGCACGCACGACGACCGGATCGCCCGGCTGCGGGAGAAGGGCCTCACCGACGCCGAGATCGCCCGGATGTCCTCGCCGATCGGGCTTGACCTCGGTGCCCGGACCCCGGAGGAGACGGCCGTCTCGATCGCCGCGGAGATGATCGCCCAGCACTGGGGTGGGCCGGGTACGCCGCTGGCGGACCGGGAGGGACCCATCCACGCGCCGTGACCCGCCTGTCTTGCCGGGCTGCCGCACCGGCCCCGACCAGGGGAGCACCGGTGCGGCACCGGCGCCACGACTGGCACGCGAGGGCGGTCTGCGCTGTATCGTGGCGGACGCGCTCGTGACCGAACCGGATCCGACCATCGGCGGGTACCGACCACCACGGAGCGGGAGGTGGGCAGCGTGGTCCGCACCGAATCGTCCGGAGCCGTTCACCGGGACACCGTCCTGGTTCTCGACGCAGGCGCGGCGCGTCCGGGCAACGAGAGCACCGACAGCACCGGCTACACGGTGCGCTCCCCGGAGTGCCCGCGCGAGCAACGGCCCCGGTTGTCCAAGTTCCACGCTCCCGAGATCGTCTTCGGGCCGGACTCGCTACCCGAGACCGCCCACGCCGCGCTGCGCCTGGGTGCCGAGCGTCCGTTCGTCGTCACCGATCCGGGCGTGACCGAGGCCGGCTGGCCCGCCGAGCTCCTGCAGCACCTGCGCGCGGGCGGCCTGCGCCCGCAGCTGTGGAACGAGATCACCCCGAACCCGAAGGACCACGAGATCCAGGCCGGGTTCGAGCGCTACGAGAACTCCGGGTGCGACGTCGTGATCGGCGTCGGCGGCGGCTCGGTGATCGACGCCGCGAAGGGTGTCGCACTGCTGGCCGCGAACGGCGGCGCGATCGGCGACTACGAGGGGATCGACCGGATCTCCAACCCGATCCCGCCGCTGGTCATGGTGCCGTCGACCTCGGGGACCGGTGCCGACGTCTCGCAGTTCTGCATCATCACCGACACGGCCCGGCTCACCAAGATCACGATCATGGGCCGGGCGCTGGTCCCGGACGTCTCGGTGATCGACCCCCGGCTGCTGGTGACCATGCCGGACTGGCTGAACGCCGCCACCGGGCTCGACGCGCTGACCCACGGCATCGAGGCCTACGTGTCGCTCGCGCACGGCCCGCTGACCGACACCCACGCGTTGCACGCGGTCGCACTCGTCCACACCAACCTGCCGACCACCATGATCCGCCGCACCGACGACGGGCCGCGCGCCGCGATGGCCCAGGCCGCACTGGAGGCCGGGCTGGCATTCACCAACGCGATCCTGGGCGCCACGCACGCCATGAGCCACCAGGTCGGCGGCATGCTCGACCTGCCGCACGGACTGATCAACGGGGTGCTGCTGCCGCACGTCATCCGGTTCAACGGTGCGGACGACCCGACCCGGTTCGTGCCGATCGCCCAGGCGATGGGCCTGGCCGCCCGCGCCGGCATGCCCGGTGACGAGGCCGTCGACATGGTCGCGACCGAGGTCCGCAAGCTGGCCGACGAGGTCGGCGTGCCGACCGGGCTGGGCGCGCTCGGCGTACGGGACGCCGACGTCCCGCGGCTCGCCCGCCTCACGCTCGGCGACGCCTGTCTGACCACCAACCCGCGCACCGCAGGGGTGGAGCAGATCGAGAACCTGTTCCGGGCGGCACTGTGAGGCACGCTCGATGACCGCTGCCGCCCGGTTCCCGAACCGCCGCACACCCACACCGGCCGCGCCCGCAGGCGGGGCCCGTGGCCGTCCCGACCTCGACCAGCTCACCGGCCTGCGGTCGGGCAAGCCGTCGTTCTACCCCGAGTACCGGGTCAACGCCGAGCGGCTCAAGCGGGTTTTCCTCGCGCTGGAGCGCATCTCGGCGGCCCTCGTCCGCACGACGGAGGGCTCCGAGGCGCTGGTCCGGGCGGTCGCCGACGCCGTCGCCGACCACCTGTCCGCGGACTGGGTCATCCTCGGCCTGATCGAGGGCGAGCTGCCCGACGCCGCGCCGCGGCACGTCGTCCTCGGCCCGGACGGCGTCGAGTGGCCGGACCTGTGCCTGGTCCCGGAGCGCGTACGGCGCCACGTCGCGCTGCTCGCGGCCGGTGACGGCGAGGGTGGGCACGCCCCCGAACAGGAGCGGCGTCACCTGCACGTCCCGATCCGGCTCGACGGCCGCACGGTGGGCGGTTTCGTGGCCTGGACCCCGCCGGACCGCGAGATCGACGACACCGACCACTCGGTGCTGCGGATCCTGGCCGGTCAGACGGCGTCGGCCCTGCAGAACTGCGCGTTGCTCGACCGCGCCGAACGGCTGCACGCCCGCAGCGCCGCCCAGGCCGCGGACCTGCGCTCCCGCAACAACGAGCTGATGGCCACGCAGCAGGAGCTCGGTGCGGCACGGCAACGCGAGGTGCTCGACAACGAGCGGCACCGCATCGCCCGGGAGCTGCACGACAGCGTCACCCAGTACGCGCTCTCCGCCGGGATGCACATCGAGCTGTGCCGTTCCGAGATCGCGGGGTGGGCGGGCAGCGGGGACATCGCCGCCGGCGCGGCCGAGAACGTGGCCGAGCACCTGGACACCGCGAAGGATCTCACCCGGCGCGCGGTGGAGCAGCTGCGTTCGGCGATCTACGCGCT
The DNA here is from genome assembly GCF_900115005.1 of Pseudonocardia ammonioxydans. GTDB lineage: Bacteria > Actinomycetota > Actinomycetes > Mycobacteriales > Pseudonocardiaceae > Pseudonocardia > Pseudonocardia ammonioxydans. The sequence goes on from NZ_FOUY01000001.1 coordinate 411,387, forward strand.
CAACGACGACGACCACGGCGACAAGGACCTGCCGTCGATGCTGCGCCGGTTGTCCACCGTGCACATGCCGGACGAGCTGCGGGTCGAGGTCACGATCGGCGGCACCCCGGTCCGGCTCGCGCCCGAGCACGAGCAGTCGCTGGTCCGGATCGCCGGCGAGGCGCTGTTCAATTCCGCAATGCACGCCTCGGCGTCGCGGGCGGTGGTGCGGCTGGCCTACCGGCCCGGCCGGATCCGCCTGTCGGTGTCCGACGACGGCGGGGCCTCCCCCGACGAGATCCGCCGGACCCTGCGGGCCGCCTCGGCACGGGGGCCCTCCGGCGAGCACCGCGGTCTGGTGAACATGGACGCCCGCGCACGGGAGATGGGCGGGACGCTGCGGTTCCGGCGCTCGCGCATCGGCGGGTTGCAGGTGCAGGTGGACGTCCCGCTCGGGACGCCGGAGGAGGAGACCTCGTGAGCGGATCCCTGCAGGGCGGCGGCATCCCGGGGCCCGGGGGCGGCGGGACCGTCCGCGCGGAGCGTCCGGTGACCCGCCCGATCCGGATCGTGCTGGTCGACGACCACTCGATCATGCGGCAGGGCCTGCGGGCGGTGCTGGAACGGGAGGACGACCTGCGCGTCGTCGGGGAGGCCGGCAGCGCGCCCGAGGCGTTCGCCGCGGTCGCGGCCGGCCGGCCGCAGGTCGTGCTGCTCGACCTGAAGCTGGCGTCCGGACCGCAGACCGACGGCCTGGACGTGTGCCGCAGGCTGTGCGCCGACCACCCCGGTATCGGTGTGCTGGTGCTGACGACGTTCGCCGAGGACCGGCTGGTCGTCGAGTCGGTGCAGGCCGGGGCCCGCGGTTACGTGGTGAAGGACGTCGACACCACCGAGCTGGTCCGGGCGATCCGGGCGGTCTCCCGCGGGGAGAGCGCGTTCGACGCCCGTTCGGCCTCGGCGATGGTCCGTTCGCTGTCCGGTGGGATGCCGGACCGGGAGCGGCTGACCGACCGCGAGCTGGACGTGCTGCGGCTGCTCGCCCGCGGTCTGTCCAACCGGGCGATCGGGGCGGAGCTGTTCATCTCGGAGACGACCGTCAAGTTCCACGTCGGGAACCTCATGCGCAAGCTGATGGTGTCGCGGCGGGCCGAGGCGGTCTATGCCGCGACCAAGCTGGGCCTGCTGTAGCCGGTCGGTCGTTCGTCACCTCGCCACCTCGCCACCTCGCCGCCGTTCTGCCTTCCGTGTCGTGCGTTCCGCGGAACGCCACAGCCGACGACGACATCGGACGATCTGCCCTCCTCAGGTCCCCGCCGGGCCACCACCGTCACACCCTGCAGCAGCACGCCGCGTGAACCGGTCGGCACGATGCCGGCGCTCCACCGGCACCCCTGCAGCCGCGTCCCGCGGAACGCGACCGCGCCTCGCATGTGGGGCCGGTCGTCCCACCCCGCCGTGTTCAGGCGGTCGCGCCGAGTGTGGCCCGCCGTACCCGAAGCTCGCGAACGGGGCAGGTGGTGGCCGGCACGCGGCCGATCCGGCGACCATGGCCCGGCAGCCGCATCTCCTCGTTCCGGGTCCCGGCCGCCCTCGCCCCCGGAATCTGTCGGGCCCCCGTGCCATGCTCGAAGTCGAACACAAGTTCGATCACCATCGGAGGTGTCGCGATGCCGATCGTCGCCGATTCACCCACACCGCTACCCACCATGAACCTGCACGACCTGGAAACGGAGCTGCTCGGCCTGGCCGGCCACATCGCCGCCGCCGAGTGCCGCTTCCTGCAGCTGCTCGCCGAGTTCGACGATCGCGGCGGCTGGGCCGGCGTCGGCATCCGGTCCTGCGCCCACTGGCTGAGCTGGCGGGCCGGCATGAGCGTGCGCACCGCGAGCGAACACCTGCGCGTCGCCCACGCCCTGACCCACCTGCCCCGGATCACCGCCGCATTCGCCGCCGGCACGATCTCGTACTCGAAGGTCCGGGCGATCACCCGCGTCGCCGGGTCCGACGACGCGCTCCTGGCCCGCATCGCCGCCACCGCCGACCTCGGCGCCACCGCCACGTCACCCGACGTCACCGGCACCGGCACAGACACCGGCACAGACACCGGCACGGACACGGACACGGACACGGACACGGACACGAGCCTGCCCTCCGACACCGACATCACCGAGGGCGCCGGCCTCGGTGATGCCGACACCAGCGCGCAGCCGGGCCCCACCCGGCCGGGCAACACCGAGCCGGGCTCCACCGGCCCGGCCGGTGCCAGGCCGGGCAGCCCCGGGCCGGACAGCACCGGGCCGGACACCGACCCTGAGCAGGACCCCGACAACCCCGCCGTACCCCGTCCCGCCCCCGCCGGCACCACCACCGCCTCCCCCAGCGGTACCGCCCGCTCCGGCGCGCCGACCGTGGCCGACCCCGACACCGCCGAACAGGTGCTGCTCGACCTCGCACTCTCCGGAACCGCGAGCCATGTCGAAACCGTGGTCCGAGCCGTACGCCGCCACCACACACCACCCGCCGACATCGCGGTCCGCCGCACGCTGCGCTGGTACCACGACGCCGACGGCTCGCTGGTCCTGCACGGTCGCCTCACCCCCGAGGACGGAGCCGTCCTGATCGCCGCGATCGAGGCCCGCCTCGCGCCGCCGCCCGCTCCGACCCGGGACCGGCACGCCGCCCGCTCCGCCGACCTCCACGAGCGCATCCTCGAGCAGGAGCCGGGCCCGTCCGTCGACCGGATCGGCACCCGCCGCTGTGACGCCCTCGTGGCCCTGGCCCGGTACGGCGACGACGCCTCCGGCCCCGAGGAGACCGGCGGCCCCACCGTGGCCCGCGGTGACACCCACGTCATCGTGCATCTCGACGCCACCGCAGGCACCGCCCGGATCGTCGACGGGCCCGAGATCCCGGCCCCGACCGCGGAACGTCTCGCCTGCGACGCCCGTGCCCAGGCCCTCCTCGAGGACCGCGCCGGCAACCGGCTCTACCTCGGACGCTCCCGGCGCCTGGCCAGTCCCGCCCAGATCGCCGCGCTGACCGTCCGCGACGGCGGCCGCTGCCAGTTCCCCGGCTGCCGCCACACCCGCCACCTCCACGCCCACCACATCCGGCACTGGTTGCGCGGTGGCCGCACCGATGTCGACAACCTGCTCCTGCTGTGCAGCTACCACCATCGGATCGTCCACGACCACCGCTACCGGATCCGGCACCGTCCCGGAGGTGGCTGGGACGTGCTCCGCCCCGACGGGACCCCGGTCCCCGCCACCGGCGAACCGCTCGGCGGCCACCCCGATGTACTGGTCGAGTTCCACACCCGGGCCGGACTCGAGATCGACCAGAACACCCTCACCCCGGACTGGTACGGCGACCGGCTCGACCCCGAACCGATCCTCGACGCCCTGATTCCGCCGCGGGCCACACCGGTGGCCGCCTGAACCGGGACACGACACCGGTCATGTCGGCGCTGTCGACGCCGCCGACGCGTTCCGCGGAACGCGGCACAGCACGCGACGTCGACCCGGCCGGGGTCGGCATCGCGGTGGTGGTGCAGCATCGCCCGGGCAGCACGGTTCCGCGGAACGCGCCGCGGCACCGCCCGGTCCCGCAGAACACCTGGGACCGCCCGGGGCTCGACACCGGACATGAGCCGGACGGCCCGGCGGGGACCGGCCCCGCCCGGCTCACCGCAGGAAGTCGGCGATCCGCGGCATCTGACCCAGCAGCGCGTGCCCGGCGGTGGGCACGACGTGGACCCGGACGTCCCGGACCAGCGCGTGCAGCCTGCGTTCGGTCTCCACCGGGTCGAACACCCGGTCCCGTCTGCCCAGCACGGCCAGCACCGGCATCGTGAGACTGCGGAGCGTCTCGTCGTCGAACACCGGGAAGCGCTCGGTCCGCGGCCGGAAGTGCTCGAACGTCCGGCTGATCTCCGCGAAGACCTCGGGGGGCTCCCGCGCGTCGAGCCCGGTGACGATCTCCGCGGAACGCCGGCGGCCCCGCGCCCCCAGGAGGTTCAGCAGGAAGGCGGGTGCCACCTTCCCGATCGTCTGCCGACCGATCCCGGCCGGGCACAACAGCGCGAGCCGTTCCACCCGCTCCGGCCGCCGCGCCGCGAAGTCCACCGCGGTCCACGCGCCGAGCGAGAGCCCGGCGAACGCGGCCGGCCCGACCCCGAGCGAGTCGAGACACTCCCCCAGCCAGTCCGCCGTGTCGCCGGTGGTCAGGTCCAGGCGGACCGGGTCACTGAGCCCGGGCTCGCCCAGCAGATCGAGCAGGACGACGCGGTGTCCGGCGGCGAGCAGGTCGATGCCGTCCAGCCAGACGGAGGTGTTGGCTCCGGAGCCGTGCAGGAGGACCACCGGGGGCGCCGTGTCGTCCCCACAGCTCAGGACGAACGTCCGGCCGAACGAGGTGTCGAGCGTGTGCCGCTGCGCCGGGACCGGCCACGCGGCCAGCTGCTGCTCGTAGCGCTCCCGGACGAGGCGGCCGCCGTGCTCGCTGGTGTAGATACTCACGGCGCCACCGCCCCCGACGGCAGCCCACCGCTCTCCGGCAGGGAGGAAGGCGATCGGTTCACGAGGATCACCCCAGCACGCGCCACCCCGCTCGGCGAGCGGGTTTCCGGAGCCGGCGGACGGGCCGTTGCGCAGGGCGGCACACCGGGTGGGCGTACGAAGCCGGTACACAGGGCCGATGCGCTGGTACGCGGAACACCCGGAACGGTTGGCCCGCCAGGTCGTCGCCGACGTGGTCGCCCTGCTGTGGACGGTACTGGCGGTGGTCGCCGGCATCGCGGCGCACGACGGCCTGACGGCGCTGCGCGCACCGGGCGAGTCGCTGGTCGCCGCGGGTGGCCGGGTCTCGGACACGTTCACGGGCATCTCCGGCACGGTGTCCTCGATCCCGTTCGTGGGCGCCGACCTGGCCCGGGCGCTGGACCCGGCGACCGGGGCCGGCGCGGACCTGGCCGCGGCCGGACGGCAGTACGGCGAGACCGTCGGGGCGCTCGCGACGGGTGCGCTGGTCGTGATCCCGCTGGTGGTGCTGCTGCCGGTGCTGCTGGGCTGGCTGCCGCTCCGGCTGCGGTACGCCCGTCGTGCCGGCTCGGCGGTGGCAGCCCGGGCGGCCGCGCCGGACCTGCTCGCCGTACGGGCCCTCACCCGGGTGCCGGTCCGCCGGCTGACCCGGATCGCCCCGGACCCGGCCGCGGCCTGGCGTTCCGGCGACGCCGACGTCGTCCGGCGACTCGCCGCACTCGAGCTCGCCGACCTCGGCCTGCGGTCCTCGGTCCCACCGGGTCCGTGACCGGATGCGAGGCTGCACCGCATGCCGCTGTTCGCTCTGGAGGGCCTCGCCCCGACCGTGCACCCGGACGCCTTCGTCGCGCCGACCGCGACGCTGGTCGGCGACGTGCACGTCGAGGCGGGCGCCTCGATCTGGTACAACGCCGTGCTCCGCGCCGACCTCGGCCCGATCGTGGTCCGGGCCGGTGCGAACGTGCAGGACGGCTCGGTCCTGCACGGCGGCGACGACCCGGTCACCGAGATCGGCGCGGGCGCGACGATCGGGCACCTGTGCGTCGTGCACGGCTGCGTGATCGGCCCGCGCGCGGTGATCGGCAACGGCAGCACGGTCCAGGACGGCGCGGTGATCGGCGAGGGGGCGATGGTCGCGGCCGGCTCCACCGTCGCCCCGAACGTCGAGCTGCCCGCGGACCGGCTGATGCTGGGGTCCGCTGCGAAGGAGCGGGGCGGGCTCACCGAGCAGGCGCGCTGGTGGGTCCGGACCAACCCGGACTTCTACCAGCAGCTCGCCCGTCGGCACGCGGCCGGTGTCACGCCCGCGGACTGACCGGCGTCCGCGCGCCCGGCCTCACCCCTCCCGGTCTGGCGAGCTCGCCTGCGCCCAGTACCGGCGCGGGATCCGGCCGGCGTGCCGGGCGTCCCAACCCGCCTCGACCCCACGGCGCATCGCCCGCGCCATCCGCTCCGGATCCGCAGCCCGGGTGACCGCGGTGGCGAGCAGGACGGCATCACACCCCAGCTCCATCGCCAGCGCGGCCTCCGACGCCGTGCCGATACCCGCGTCCAGAACGACCGGCACACCCGCCTCCGCCGTGATCATCTCGATGTTGTGCGGGTTGCGGATCCCCAGACCGGTACCGATCGGCGAACCCAACGGCATCACCGCGGCGCACCCGGCCTGCTCCAGCTTGCGGGCCAGCACCGGGTCGTCGTTGGTGTAGGGCAGCACGGTGAACCCGTCGTCGACGAGTTGCTCGGCCGCGTCGAGGAGCTCGACCGGGTCGGGCAGCAGGGTGCGCTCGTCGGCGACGACCTCGAGCTTCACCAGGTCGGTCTCGAGCGCCTCCCGGGCCATCCGGGCGGTCAGCACGGCCTCGGCGGCGGTACGGCAGCCCGCGGTGTTGGGCAGCACCCGGATCCCGAGCCTGCGCAGCAGGTCCAGCAGCCCGGTCCCGCCCTCGACGTCGACCCGGCGCAGCGCGACCGTGGTCAGCTCGGTCCCGGAGGCGACCAGCGCCCGTTCCAGGATCTCCAGGTTCGCGGCGCCACCGGTGCCCATCACCAGCCGGGAGTCGAACAGGTGGTCGCCGAAAGCCAGCTTGTCCATCGTCATCCTCCCTGCACGGCGGTCAGCACTTCGAGCCGCGCACCCTCGGCCGGCACGTACTGCGCCCAGGACGCGCGGGGCACGACCTCGCCGTCGACCGCGACGGCGATGCCGCGCTCGGGCAGGCCGGCGTCGGTGAGCACCCGGGCCAGGTCCGTCCCGTCGTCGATCTCGTGATGCTCGCCGTTCAACATGATCAGCAATCTCGGCTCCTCCCGGCCGCGAGCATGTCGGTGCCCGCGCCGCCCGAACTCCGCTCGGTATCGGTGTGGGTGTGGGTGTGGCTGTCGAAACGGCCCGGATCGGCGGCGCGGGCCGCCTCGGGGACGGCCTCGTCGCGCAGCAACGCGGTCACGGTCGCCGCCGTCACCGGGACGAGCAGCATGCCGTTGCGCCCGTGCCCGGTCGCGGCGATCAGCCCCTCCGGACCGGTACGGCCGATCAGCGGCAGGTTGTCCCGGCTGCCCGGGCGCAGACCGGCGGCCGACTCGGTGAGCGCGTACTCGGCGATCCCGGGCAGGACCCGTTCCGCGTCCCGGAGCAGGTCGCGGACGCCGCCGACCGTGACGTCGGTGTCGAAGCCGTTCTCCGAGGTCGTCGCGCCGATCACCAGGTCGCCGTGCCCGGGCAGCACCCGCGGGACGGCGTACACCGGGCGCCCGTCGACCAGCGCCCGGACCGTGCGAACCGGTGCGGGCAGCGCACCGCGGCGCCGGCTGAGCCGCAGGATCTCGCCCTTGACCGGGCGGACCAGCCCGTCCAGGGCCGGGTGCAGCGCCGACGAGTGCGCTCCCGCGGCGACCAGCACGACGTCGGCCTCGATCTCGGTTCCGTCGGCCAGCCGGACGCCGTGCACCCGGCGCCCGTCGTCGCGGACCCGGTCGACCGCACGGTCGTCGACGTCCACCCCGGCCCGTGTGCACGCGGTCCGCAGCGCCTCCAGCAGCCTGCGGTTGTCCACCGACGGGTCGGCCGGGACCGACAGCCCGCCGCGGACGTCCGGCCCGATCGCCGGTTCGAGCCGGCGCAGCTCGCGCCCGGTCAGCCGCTGCACCGGGCGGTCCAGCGACTCCAGATGATCGGCGAGGGCGGTCAGCTCGTCGCGGTCGCCGGTGCCGGTCGCGGCGACCACCGTGCCCGCGGTGTGCAACCCGGCGTCGGCACCGGCCTCGGCGGACAGCTCCGCCGCGAACTCCGGCCACCGCGCCACCGAGTCCAGCCCGAGCGCGAGCAGGTCCTCCTCGCCGGGCCAGGCCTCGGTCACCGGGGCCAGCATCCCGCCGGCCACCCACGACGCGCCCCGGCCGGGGGCCGGGTCGAACACGGTGACCCGCCAGCCCGCCCGTGCGGCCGCGCGGGCGGCGGCCAACCCGATCGCGCCCGCGCCGGCGACGGCCAGGCGGCCCTGCTGACATACGGCCATGGATCTCACCTCGCTCCCTGCGCCGGCATGACCCGGATCAGGTTCGACGGTCGGGACCGCGGTCAGGTCCCCTCTCAGCCCGCTCGCCGGGCTCCCGTGGGTCTCACGTGTCCCCCAGGCTACGCCGTAGCGTGCGCCCCGTGTCCGAGACCGATACCCGTTCTGCCCGGATCGCCCGCCTGCAGCAGGCGCAGCTCTACCTGTGCACCGACGCCCGCACGGGGCGGGGTGACCTGGCCGCGTTCGCCGACGCCGCCCTCGCCGGTGGGGTCGAGATCGTCCAGCTGCGGGACAAGGGCGGCCCCGACGGCCCGCTGGAGGCCAGGGCCGAGCTGGCCGCGCTGGAGGTGCTCGCCGACGCCTGCCGCCGCCACGGTGCGCTGCTCGCCGTGAACGACCGGGCCGACGTCGCGCTGGCCGCCGGTGCCGACGTGCTCCACCTCGGCCAGGACGACCTGCCCGTGGAGTGGGCGCGCCGCGTCGTCGGTGACGACGTGGTCGTCGGCCGGTCCTCGCACAGCCCCGAGGAGACCCTGGCCGCGGCGACCGAGGACGGCGTCGACTACTTCTGCGTCGGGCCGTGCTGGCCGACGCCGACGAAACCGGGCCGTCCCGCGCCGGGCCTGGACCTGGTCCGCACCGTCGCCGGGCGGGCACCCGAGCGGCCGTGGTTCGCGATCGGCGGGATCGACGAGCAGCGGCTCGACGAGGTGCTCGAGACGGGGGCGAGCCGGATCGTCGTCGTCCGGGCGATCACGGAGGCGGACGACCCGCAGGCCGCCGCGGCCCGGCTGAAGGCCCGGCTGGGGACGCGGCCGGCGGCCGGCCCGGAGACGCCGCAGACCCCCTGACGACGACGGCGCCGGTGGGCGATGCCCACCGGCGCCGGACGCGTCGTCTCCGGTCGGAGCGTCAGTTGCCCGAACCCGAACCCGGGTCCCCGCCGTCCTGCTGGGACCGCCCCTGCTGCCCGGAGTCGGAACCGGAGCCGGAGCCCGGGTCCTGGGTCGGCACGACCCGGTTGAGGGTGTCCCCCAGCGGGTTGCCGCTGTCGCCGGAGCCGGGCTCCGAGCCGGAACCCGAGCCGTCCCGCGACGACTCCGACTCCTCGGTGCTCGTCCCCGAGGAGGACTCGGGGGCGCTGCTCTCCGACTCGCCGGTCGAGGTGGAGCTCTCCGAGGTCGACGACGAGTCGGTGCCGGTGCCCTCGTCACCGTCGTCGGCCGGTGCCGGCGGCGGGCCGCCGCGGACGACGTTCCCGATCGAGGTGCCGGAGCTGTGGCCGGCCAGCGACGATCCCTTGACGACCTCGATCCCGGTGATCAGGAACATCGCCACGCCGAAGGTGAGCACACCGGCCACCGCGGAGACGACGATCGTCCTGCGGGTGGGCCGGACCCGCCGCAGCCCGCCGAACCACGACGTGGCCCGGCCTCCGGCGTGCGCCGCCGCCGGCCGCCCGGCCCGCGACGGGTCGAGCCGCACGGTCTCCTCACCGGTCGGGCCCGCGACGCCCCGGCCCGACGACTCCCGGCCCGACGACTCCCGGCCCGAGGACTCCCGGGCCGCGGCGGCGGTCCCGGCGGCGACCCCCTTGCCCTTGCGGGCGGCGGCCTTGTCCTTGAGCTCGAGCGCCTTGTCCCGGCCCTGCTCGAGCCCGCGCGTCAGGAACGCGCTGACCAGCGCGTAGATGACCGACCCGAGGGCCGCACCGAGCACGGTCCCGATCGCGCCCAGGAACGAGCCGAGGATCGCGCTGACGACCGACGCGCCGGCGCCGGCCGCGATGTCCGTCGGACTGAGGCTCTCCTTCAGCGTGCTGGTCTCCTTCGCGGAGCCGTCCGAGCCCTTCGCCGAGCCCGCTGCGGCATCGCCCCCGTTCGGGCCCCCGCCGTTCGGCCCTCCGCCGAGGGGACCGTTGGGGCGACCCGGCCCGGCGGCCGGGCGCAGCTCGGTGGGACCGCCCGGCATCGCCCGCGTGGGCGGCTGCCCGCCCGGCGGGGTCCCCGGGGGGACGCCCGGACCGGGGACCACGCGGGTCGGGCGCTGACCGCCCGGTGTCCGGTCCGGTGGGACGCCGGGGCCGCCGTGCGGCGGGCGGGACGGTGCGGCACGGCGTTGCCTCGGGACGTTCGGTGCGTCCGCGGCCGAGACCGGCCGCCCGGTGGTGTTCGGGGGGACGGGGCGGGGAGATCCGGGCGCGCCTCGGTCGACGTCACCGCGGCCGGGCTCCGGAGGGCGCTGGTGTGGCATGGCTCCTAGCAGTGATCATCGGGGAGGCGGCTCTCTACGGGAACGTCCGGGCGCCCGTGGAACGCACCGGACGATCACCCGATGTGGTGACCCTCACGCAGGTGAGCGAAGATCACGTTCGGGTCACGATTCTAGTCGCACCGGGGACCGGCCCCGTCACCGGGGGTGACGAATGCCCGGGTGATCGTCCGGCAGCGCCGTGCGCAGCAACGGCCACGACACGAGCACGCTCAGCCCGACCAGTAGCGGGCTCAGCACGGTCCGCGCGAGACCGAGCAGCACGACCTCGTTCGCCGCCCACAGCGGGAGGAACACCGACAGCCGGATCGCGTACTGGCAGACCCACGCCCACGAGGCGCGCTGGTAGCCACGGAGCAGGTCCGGGTCCCGCCGCCACCGGGTCCGCTGACCCAGCAGCCCGCCGACGATCGCACCGAGCAGCGGCCACCGCACGACGACCGAGATCGCCCAGGCCAGGGCGCTGCCGACGTTGGACACGATCTGGACCAGGAAGAAGTCCGACGCCCGGCCGGTGATCAGCGCGATCGCCGCGGCGACGATCACCCCGGCCAGGCCGAACAGCACCGCCCGCGGCTTGCGCCCCCGGGCGAGCCGCCAGACCGCCACCGCGGCGCCGGACACGATCGCCGCCCCGGCCCCCCAGTTGATCGGGTACGCCGATCCCGCCCAGCCCGCGAGCACCCAGGCCAGCACGAACGCGACGACGGGCACCGTCGCGTCGACGGCACCCGCGCGCCCACCGAGCAGTTCGGAGAGCTTCGGGTCCGGTCGGGGCGTGGCGCGGGGGGCGGGATCGCGGGTCACCCTGCTGAGGGTGCCCTATCCAGGCGGCGCAGGTCGACGAATCGAGTTGGCGCGCACGGCCGGAGCGGCCGATCATGGGGGTAACGCAGGACGTCCGCGCGGTGAACACCAGGTGGGCGTTCCGAGCGGACCGACCCGGCGACCCGGCCGAAGGGGGGCGGTGCACATGCAGCACCACAGCTACGTCGCACTCGGCGACAGCTTCACCGAAGGACTCGACGACATCGCCGACGACGGCCGGCCCCGCGGGTGGGCGGACCGGGTCGCCGAGACGCTGGCCGCACGGTACCCGGGCTTCGGGTACGCCAACCTCGCCGTCCGCGGGAAGGTCCTCGACCAGATCGTCGCCGAGCAGGTCCCGGTCGCCGAGGCGATGCGACCGGACCTGATCACGTTCTGTGCCGGCGGCAACGACATCATCGGCTGGACGTGCGACACCGACGACCTGGCCGCCCGGTTCGACGCCGCGCTGGCCCGGCTGGCCGCGACCGGGGCCGAGGTGCTGATCTTCACCGGCTTCGACCTGCGCCGGATGCACCCGTTCATCCGGCGCCTGCGCGGCAGGATCGCCTGCTACAACGAGCTCATGCGGGCGTCCGCCGAACGGCACAACTGCCGGGTGGTCGACCTGTGGGCGATGAGCGCGCTCGCCGACCCACGGGCGTGGGGCCCCGACCGGCTGCACCTGGTGCCGCACGCGCACGAACGGGTGGCCTGGCGGGTTCTGGAGGCGCTCGGCGAGCCGGCCGGGGACTGGCGGGCGCCGTGGCCGGAACCGGACGGCGGGCCGGCCCCGTGGCGGGCCCGGCAGCTGGACGACCTGCGCTGGGTCACCCACCACGTGATGCCCTACGTCCGCAAGCGGCTGCGCGGGGCGCACACCGGCGACGGCTACCTGCCCAAGCGCCCGACGTTGTCCCCGCTGCGCGGAGCCTGACGCCGAACGCGTCCCGACACCGAGCGGGCCCGGAACGGCGGCGGCGCCCGCCCGGAGGACCGGACGGGCGCCGCTGTCAGCTGACGATCTTGTAGTGGTTAGCGCGTCACCTGCGCTCCGGGGTCATCGCACCGGCGTGAAGTCACGGGAGCCGACGTGTGCCGGTCGCGGCTTCGGCGCGGAGAACGGCTCCACGCAGGTGTTCTCGACGCTGTTGAACACCAGGAAGATGTTCGAACGCGGGTACGGGGTGATGTTGTCCCCGGAACCGTGCATGCAGTTGGAGTCGAAGAAGGTCGCCCCGCCGGCGTCACCGGTCATCATCGCGATGCCGTGCCGCTCGGCGAGCTTGGAGATCGAGTCCGGGTCCGGGGTGCCGATCTCCTGTTCCTTCAGCGAGGACAGGTGGTTGTCCTCGGGGGTCTCGCCCACGCAGGAGACGAATGTCCGGTGCGAACCCGGCATGATCATCAGACATCCGTTGAACGGGTGGTTGTCGGTCAGCGAGATCGAGCAGCTGACCGCGCGCGGGCCGGGCATGCCGTCCTCGGCGTGCCAGGTCTCGAAGTCGGAGTGCCAGTAGAAGCCGCCACCCCCGAGACCGGGCTTGTAGTTGATCCGGCTCTGGTGGACGTAGACGTCGGAGCCGAGGATCTGGCGCGCGCGGGACAGCATCCGCTCGTCGCGGACCAGCCGGCCGATCGCCTCCGAGATCCGGTGGACCTCGAAGATCGAGCGGACCTCCTCGGAGGACTTCTCGATCACGCAGCGCTGGTCGGCCCGGACGGCCGGGTCGTTCGCGAGCCGGTCGAGCTCGGCCTGATACCCGGCTACCTCGTCCGGGGTGAGCAGACGCGGAACCTGGACGAAGCCGTCGCGCTCGTGCGCGTCGAGTTCCTGGGCGCCGCACATCCCGGTGCTCGAGCGGTCACCCCAGACGGTGGGCTCGGCACGGTCGATGAATGCGGGGGTGTTCGACACGCGGGTGGGGTAACGGTCCCCGGTACGGACGAACTGGTCGAGGTCGGTGGTCCCGGCGACAGCAGTCACGGGCGTTCCTCCTTGCGGTCTTACGTTCCTTTCCACGGGATCGGCCTGCATCTAGACCACGAGGGACGTTCCCGCTGTCACACAGCGGAAACGTCCCTCGCGATGACTGGGCTACGCCGGTGGCCCGGCGGCCGCCGTCGGCCTAGTCCTCGACGATCAGCGGGTAGACGCCGTTCTCGTCGTGCACCTCGCGGCCGGTCACCGGCGGGTTGAACACGCAGACGGTCTTCATCAGCGTCTCCGGACGCAGCTGGTGCTTCTCGTTGCCGTTCAACACGTAGATCGAACCCGGCTTGAGCTGGTACGTGACGTCGTTGTCCTTGTCGTAGAGCTCGCCCTCACCCTCGGTGATGAAGACGGCCTCGATGTGGTTCGCGTACCAGAAGTCGTTGATCGTGCCCGGCTGGAGCACGGTCTCGTGGACCGAGAACCCGACCTTGTCGTTGCCCAGCACGATGCGCTTGCTGCGCCACTGCTTGTTCTCGGGCTCGACGTCGCGCTCGGTGCCGGTGATCTCGTCGAGAGTACGGACGATCATGGGGTTATCAGCTCCCGGTAACGGTTCGTACGGACTCGCCGATGATCGCAAGGCCCTCGTCGATCTCGTCGTCCGAGGTGGTCAGCGGCGGCAGCAGCTTGAGGACCTCGTCGTTCGGTCCGGCCGTCTCCAGCAGCAGCCGCTGCTCGAAGGCCTTTCCGGCGACCTTCTCGGCCAGCCCCTCGTCCTCGAACTGGATGCCACGCGCCAGGCCACGGCCCTTGGCGAACATCTCCGTACCCCGGTTGTCCGCGATGATCCGGTTGAAACCCTCTTCGATCTTCTCGCCCTTGCGGACGGTGTCCTTCTCGAGGGTGTCGTCGGTCCACCAGGTCCGCAGCGTGTGGGTCGCCGTGACGAACGCCGGGTTGTTGCCGCGGAAGGTGCCGTTGTGCTCACCCGGGCCCCACTGGTCGTGCTCGGGCTTCATCAGCACCAGGGCCATCGGGAGGCCGTAGCCGGAGATCGACTTGGAGATCGTGACGATGTCCGGCTTGATGCCGGCGACCTCGAACGAGAAGAACGGGCCGGTGCGGCCGCAGCCCATCTGGACGTCGTCGACGATCAGCAGCAGGCCCTTGCGGCGGCACAGGTCCTCGAGGCCCTGCAGCCACTCGATCCGGGCCGGGTTCAGGCCGCCCTCGCCCTGGACGGTCTCGACGATGACCGCGGCCGGCTCGTTCAGGCTGGACCCGGCGTCGTCGAGGACCTTCTCGAACCAGAGGAAGTCGGGCATCTTGCCGTCGAAGTAGTTGTCGAACGGCATCGGCGTCGAGTGGACCAGCGGGATGCCCGCGCCACCGCGCTTCATCGAGTTGCCGGTCACCGACAGCGCACCCAGCGTCATGCCGTGGAACGCGTTGGTGAAGTTAATCAGCGCTTCCTTGCCCGTGATCTTGCGGGCCAGCTTGAGCGCGGACTCGACGGCGTTGGCACCCGTCGGACCGGGGAACTGGACCTTGTAGTCCAGGCCGCGCGGGCCGAGGATGATCTCCTGGAAGGTGTCCAGGAACTCGCCCTTGGCCCGGGTGTACATGTCCAGGCCGTGGCTGACGCCGTCGCGGGTCAGGTAGTCGATCAGCGGTTTCTTCAGCTCGTCCGGGTTGTGCCCGTAGTTGAGCGCACCCGCGCCGCCGAAGAAGTCGAGGTAGGAGTTGCCGTCGACGTCGGTCAGCCGGCTCCCCTTGGCCGTGTCGAAGACGACCGGCCAGTTTCGGCAGTAGCTCCGGACCTGTGACTCGAGATCCTCGAAAACGGTCATTTCTTTCCACCCTCTGTGTTGTGCACGCCGGCGGAGCGTGTGATCGGGCCGATGCAGTACAGGTGCTCCGGCTCGTGGCCGTCGCCGAGCAGCTCGGGACCGAAGAGGTCCTCGCGCTCGATCGACGTGTGGTGTCGTCTGGCGAAGGAGCTGAACAGCCGGATGGACGACTCGTTGTCCGGGGTGATGGTCGTCTCCATCCGGTCCACTCCCGCCGTCGCGACCGCGCGGTCCCAGGCCGCGTCCAGCATCCGCCCGGCGAGACCGGCCCCGCGCGCGATCGGGTCGACGCACACCTGCCAGATGAGCAGGGTGTGCGGGGCCTGCGGGCGCAGGTAGCCGGTGACGTAACCGACGGCCAGGCCGTCGTCCCGGCGGGCGATCACGGACGTGTCCGCGAAGTCGCGGCCCCACAGCACGTAGGCGTAGCGGGAGTTCGCATCCAGCGTCTGCGACTCGACGGCGAGTCGCCACATGTCCGCTCCGTCCGCCGGTACCGGCGCGACGATCTCGTAGGAGACGTCGTCGGAAGGGGCGGCGTCGGCGGTCGCGTCACCGGAGCGGTCGGCTCCCGGTGACGGTGCTGACGCCCGAGGCTCTGCCTGCTCGGGAGCGGTCATGGAGGTCGAGATTAACCGGAGCGGCTGCGTGGTGCAGCCGCTGACAGCCGCACGGCGGATCGACCACCCACTCTGATGTGACGGCGACCACAGCGCTCCCGAGGCGGACGGATCGGGCGTCCTCGCAGCGAGGGCGGCGATTTCGCCGGGGGCCGCGACCGGCCCGGGCGGTCTCACGCCGGGGCTCCGACCGAGATGCGTGGCGCTCGCCACGCTCCGCCACGAGGCGCGCGCACATTCGGCCGTTCGTGCGGATGCACTTGCATCTGCACGGATTCGAGAGCCACGATAGAGCCTCCGCCGAACCACGCCCGGAGGAGTTCATCGTGTCGGTGCCACCCGCCAGCACGCGCCAGGTGCCGTCCTCGAGCCTGCCCGAGCCGGGGGCCGGCGAGCCGGGGGCCGGCGAGCCCGGGGTCAGCGAGCCCGGGGTCACCGTCACGTGTGCCCAGGACGGGCACAGCCACGTCGTCCCGCCCGCGGTGCTCGCGGACTCGCTGACCGCAGGGAGCGGGCAGTGCACCGCCGTGTGCGGTCACGTCGTGCTGCCGGCGTCGCTGGCCTCCCCGCCCGGGGACCGCTGCCTGCTGTGCGCGGAGACCTCCGGCCTGACGCGTCGGTCCGCCCGCCGGCGGACGTGGAGCGGGCGGGTCCGCGCCGTGCGGTTCGCGTCCTGACGTCGTTCCGCGAGCTTCTCAGCGGCCGCCGCTGACGTCGAGCACGGTGCCGGTCACGTAGCCGGCCTCGTCGGAGAGCAGCCAGGCGATCGCCGTGGCCACCTCCTCGGGCCGTCCGGCCCGGCCCATCGGGATCGAGGACGCCATCCGCTCCACCCGGCCCGGCTCACCGGCGCGGGCGTGGAAGTCGGTGTCGAGCAGCCCCGGCCGCACCCCGACGACCCGGATGCCGTCGGCGGCGACCTCCTTGGCCAGCCCGACCACCAGCGCCTCGACGCCGGCCTTGGCCGCCGCGTAGTCGTTCCACTCCTCGGGTGAGCCGAGCACGGCGGCCCGGGAGGTCACGTGCACCACCACGCCGCCGGTGCCGCCGTAGCGCGGGGACAGCCGGTGCACCGCCTCCCGGGAGCCGAGCAGCGCGGCCCGCAGGTTGAGGGCGAGGACGGCGTCGATCCGCTCATCGCTCATGCCCTCCAGGCGCTGCCGGGAGGGTGCGCCACCGGCGTTGAGGACCACCCCGGACAGCGGGGCCGGCATGGCGCCCGCCTCGTCGAAGAGCCGCTCGACGCCGTCGGCGCGGGTGAGGTCCGCCGCGACGGCGCGGGCGTGCACACCCGCCGCGCGGCAGTCCGCGACGACGGCCGCCGCGTCCTCCGGGGAGGCTCGGTGCCCGATCACCACGTCGTGGCCGCGGGCGGCCAGCAGCCGCACGGTGGCGGCGCCAACGCCCCGGGCGGCACCGGTGACGAGCACCGTCATGCCGGCCTCAGCCGCGGTGCTCGCCGGCCGGGGGCGCAGTGGCCCCGGCCGTCGCGTCGCCCGTCCGGGCGGCGTCCGCCTCGATCCCGGCCGGGCGGTCGTCGTCCCGCAGGACGCGCATCTCGCTCTTCAGGATCCGGCTGGACCGGCCGACCGACCGGGCCATCTCCGGCAGCTTCTTCGCGCCGAACAGCAGTACCAGCACCGCCAGCACGATCAACCAGTGAGTGGGGCTGAGAGCACCCATCGGCGCCTCCTCGCTCGTGGACGACACCCGGCCGGGCATCCGTCGTGGTCAACGAGTCGCCGCCGCTCCGGATGCGCCGGTGAACCCGGTTGTCCGGACCGGTGCGGGCTGCTGGGATCGGCGGACGTGGAACGTTTCCTCGTGACGGGCAGCTCCGGGCACCTCGGCGAGGCACTGGTGCGCACGCTGCGCGACGCCGGTGTCCCGGTCTCCGGGCTCGACCGGGCGCCCTCGCCCTGGACCGACGTCGTCGCCCCGCTGACCGACCGGGCCGCGCTCACGGCCGCGCTGGCGGGGGTCACGCACGTCCTGCACACCGCCACGCTGCACAAGCCGCACGTCGGTTCGCACACCCGGCAGGACTTCGTCGACACCAACGTCTCCGGCACCCTCGCGGTGCTCGAGGAGTCCGCGGCCGCCGGGGTGCGCGGGGTCGTGTTCACCTCGTCGACGAGCGCGTTCGGGCGGGCGCTCACCCCGCACCGCGACGGGCCTGCTACCTGGATCGACGAGACGGTCGTCCCGCGGGTGCGCAACGTCTACGGGGCCACCAAGACCGCGGCCGAGGAGCTGTGCGAGCTGGCCGCGCTCGACCCGGGCCTGCCGGTCGTGGTCCTGCGCGTGGCGCGGTTCTTCCCGGAGGCCGACGACCGCGACGAGGTCCGGGCCCGGTTCGACGACACGGCGCTCAAGGTCGTGGAGTACTGCCATCGCCGGGTGGACGTCGCCGACGTGGTGAGCGCCCACCTCGCCGCGGCACGGCGCGCCCCGGAACTCGGCTTCGCCCGCTATGTCGTGAGCGCCCCCTCTCCGTTCACCCCCGGCGATCTGTCCGACCTCGGGCGGGACGTGCCCGCCGTGCTCGCCCGGCGCGCGCCGGCTGTGGCTGCGCTGCTGCACGAACGCGGCTGGGCGGTGCCGGCGGTGGACCGCGTGTACTCGTCGGCCCGCGCCGTCGCCGAACTGGGCTGGACGCCGCGGTGGGACGCCGAGGCCGTCGCCGCGCGGGTCCGTGCCGGGCTCTCCCCGCGCAGCCCGCTCGCCGACGCCATCGGGTCGAAGGGTTATCACGCGGAGCCGACCGGCGTGTACACCCGGTGAGTTCACCTCACCGAACCAGGTGACTGTGGTGCACAGGGGCTAACGCAACGGGTACGGACGGCGGTATGGGTGTCACAGCACCGTGGATGTCGACACACCCGCGACACCGCCGCACCGAGCCCGGAGGTCCGCAATGACCGGCCCGCAGCAGTCCCGCCCGTCCCCGCGACCGCGGCACGGCCGGGCGGACGACGACTTCCCCGACAACTCCTACCAGGGCGGCGGGGGGTATCCGGACCTGCGGGCGTCCCGGCCGGTGGAGCGTCCGACGCCGTCGTCCGGTGGTGGGTACGAGGACCTCTACGGCGGCACCGGCCCGCAGCCGGTGATCGACGACGCGGCCGGCTACGGCGCGGGGGACGCCGGCGACACCCCGGCCCGACCGGCCTACGGCGAGTACGGCGACCCCGCCTCCCGTGGTGGCACCGCGATCGACGGCGGGCCGGCCTATCCCGGGTCCGCGACGGCCCCGTCCGGCACGGGCCACGACTCCGCGGGGCAGGCGAGTCCTGCCGCCGACCGGCGCCCGGACCACGACACCGCCGACGCGACCGGGCCGGTGGAGTACGCCCGTGCCGCCCCGGCCCCCGAACCCGCACGGGCCGTCGAGGCCCCGCGCACCACCGGGCCCGCCGGAGCCGACCACACCGCCGGAGGCGACCGCACCACCGAACCCGCGACCGCCGAGGTCCCCGCGCCGCGGGGTGCCCCCGAGAGCGGGCGCCGTCCGGCGACGGTCGCCGAGGCCGCAGCGGCGCGGTTCGGTGCCCCGGCCCCGGCCCCGGCGGCGCCGGGTCCCGGGGAGGGTGGCGGCGCCGCCGGGACCACCGGCGCCGCTGCCGCTGCCGGTGCCGGTGCCGCTGCTGCGACCGGGACCACCGGAGCGGCTCCGGCACGCGGCGACGCGCGACACGGCGAGGCAGTACCGACAGTGCAGCCGACCGGTGGGCAGCCGACCGGCGAGCAGCCGGGTGGCGAGCAGCCGGGTGGCGAGCAGCCGGGTGGCGAGCAGCCGGGTGGCGGACGGCAGGGTCCGGGCCGGCAGCAGGCCGACGGCCGGCAGCACGAGGGCCCGCAACAGCAGGGCCCGCAACAGCAGGGCCGGCAGCACGGGGGCAGGCAGGGTCACACCGCGGCACCGCTTCCGACCGTGGCGAAGGACCCGACCGCGGTCACCGTCCTGCGGGTGATCACCTACGTGCTGGTGTCGCTGTCCTGCCTCGTCTTCCTGGCCGGGGTGGTGTACGGGGTCGTCGCCTGGTTCGAGCTGCGCGAGGCGCTGAGCACCTCACCGTTGTTCGGCGGACCGTCCCTGTTCGGCGGCTGACCGGTCGAGCACGGCCCGCATCCGCGCCTCGACACCGGCGGGGTGATGGCCACCGGGTCCGGACGCTGCTGGGCCGGCCCGAGTACGAACACGGCGCCCCCGCTGGAGCCGAGGAGCCTCACGCGGTGCGCGCTCAGCACGTGCTCGACCAGGGCAGCGAGGTCGGCGACGCACAACGCGACCGGGGACTCGGCGACCGGGGAGCCGGCGTCCGGACATCGAAGGTGAGGTGCGCGCCGGGCCGGCGGAGCAGGCCGGTGGTCACAGCGGCGGTCATCGCGGCTCCCGGGTACGACGACGCGGCGGTCACAGGTCATGACCCTCGGCGCGCCCGGACCCCGTCGCCGTACGCTGGGGCGAACCCCGACGGAACGGACGATCCACACGTGCGGACCCGCGTCGCCCCGCTGCTGGGCGTGCTGCTCGTGCTCGCGCTGCTCGGCGGCGGCCTGGTGTGGTTCGCCGCGAGCCGCGGGTTCACCACCGAGGACCTGTGGGAGATCGTCGATCCCCCGCCGCCCGAGGCCTGCTCCGAGCCCGACCCCACGACCGCGACCGCCCTCGACCCCGGCCCGCCCCCGACCGGCTGCCTCACCCCGTCCGCGGCGCGTCTGCTGGACGCGGCGACCGACCGGTTCGGCGAGCCCGGCCCGGACAGCGGGATCCGCGCGGTCACGTGCTGGTCCGAGCACGCGTGGAACCCGTCGAGCGACCACCCGGCCGGGCGGGCCTGCGACTTCTTCCCGGCCGCCTACGGCGCGTTCCCGGTGGGCGCGGACCTCGACGACGGCTGGGCGCTCGCGAACTGGGCCCGGGACAACGCCGCCGAGCTACGGGTGCGGTACGTGATCTGGCAGGGCCGGATCTGGTACCGCGGCACCGGTGACACCGGCACCGGCCGGGACGGCTGGGGCCGGCCGTACACCGGCGGCGGGGTCTACGACGCCGACGACGCCACCGGCGGACACTTCGACCACGTGCACATCAGCCTCCGCCCGTGAGTGGAATTCGTGGCCGGAACCACGATTTCCACTCACAGCACCTTGTTGCCGTACATCTCCCCCAGCGGGTCGGCGATCAGCTCGATCCGGGCGCCGTCCGGGTCCCGGAAGTACACCGAGACGCCCGAGTGCACCTCGTGCTCGACACCGGCCTCGGTCAGCCGGGCCACGAGCTCGTCCCACCGGGACTGCTCGACGCTGATCGCCATGTGGTGCAGGCCACCGAGGACCTCGGCGTAGGGGCCCACGTCGAGCCCCGGGAAGTCGAAGAACGCGAGCAGGTTCCCGTTCCCGATGTCGAAGAAGAAGTGCGACGACCCCGGGTAGTCCCGGTTCTCGATCAGCTCGGTGAGCGGGAAGCCGAGAACGTCCTGGTAGAAGCGCACGGTCCGCTCGACGTCGCTCGACACGAGCGCGGTGTGGTGCAGGCCCCGCGCGGTCGAGGCCGGGCGCTCGCCCAGCGGCTTCAGGTGCGCGTCCCGGATACGGTCGCGCTCGGCATCGAGGGCGGCAGTGTCGGTGGCCGCAGTGTCGGTGGCAGCGGGGTCGGTAGCGGCGGTGTCGGTGGCGCCGGTGGCGTCGGTGGTGCTCATGGTCGTCATCCCTTCAGCAGTGCGGTGAAGTCGGGCACGTCGGCGAACTCGTCGGCGCGGACGCGGAGCGGGCGGGCGGCCACGGCCCCGGCCAGCTCGTCCGCGGCGCGCTCGACGCGCGACTGCAGCGAGCCGGCCGCCTCGGAGGCTCCCCAGTCCTCCGGGGCCGCGAACACCGCCGTCGGGACGACGGCGGCGCGCAGGTAGGCGAACAGCGGACGCATCGCGTGCTCCAGCGCGAGCGAGTGCCGCCCCGTGCCGCCGGTGGCGGCGACGAGGACCGGGACGCCGGTGAGGGCGTCCCGGTCGAGCACGTCGACGAACGTCTTGAACAGACCGCTGTAGGACGCCGAGAAGATCGGCGTCACCGCGATCACGGCGTCGGCACCGGCGACCGACTCCAGCACGGGGCGCAGCGCCTCGTTCGGGAAGCCGGTCACCAGGTGGTCGGCGAGGTCGCGGGCGTGGTCGCGCAGCTCGAGGACCTCGACCTCGCTCTGCTCACCCCGGCGCACCAGGGCGTCCCCGGTGGCCGCGGCCAGCCGGTCGGCCAGCAGCCGGGTCGACGACGGCGTCGACACCCCGGCGCTGAGCACGACGATCCTGCGGGTCATCAGGCGACCTCCCTCTCCGTGTGCTCTCCGGTGTGCTGCTGGTCGGTGTGCTGCTGCCCGGTGGAGCGGGCCGCGACGCGGGACGCGTGGGTCGGGGCGTCCGGCACCCCGGCCGGGCGCAGCGCGGCGAACTCCTTGCGGAGGACCGGCACGACCTCCTCACCGAGGATGTCGAGCTGCTCCAGCACCGTCTTCAGCGGCAGGCCCGCGTGGTCGATCAGGAACAGCTGGCGCTGGTAGTCACCGACGTACTCCCGGAACCCGAGGGTCCGCTCGATGACCTGCTGCGGGCTGCCCACCGTCAGCGGCGTCTCCCGGCTGAAGTCCTCCAGCGACGGCCCGTGCCCGTAGACCGGGGCGTTGTCGAAGTACGGCCGGAACTCGCGCACCGCATCCTGCGAGTTGGGCCGCATGAACACCTGCCCGCCGAGCCCGACGATCGCGCGCTCCGCCGGTCCGTGGCCGTGGTGCTCCCAGCGCTTGCGGTAGAACTCGACCATCCGCTTCGTGTGCGTCGCCGGCCAGAAGATGTGGTTGTGGAAGAAGCCGTCGCCGTAGTATGCGGCCTGCTCCGCGATCTCCGGGCTGCGGATCGACCCGTGCCAGACGAACGGCGCGACGCCGTCGAGCGGGCGCGGGGTCGAGGTGAAGCCCTGCAGCGGGGTGCGGAACCGCCCCTCCCAGTCGACGACCTCGGTGTCCCAGAGCTTCCGCAGCAGCGCGTAGTTCTCGATGGCCAGCGGGATCCCGTTGCGCAGATCCTGGCCGAACCACGGGTACACCGGGCCGGTGTTGCCGCGGCCGAGCATCAGGTCGACGCGGCCGTCGGCGAGGTGCTGCAGCATCGCGAAGTCCTCGGCGATCTTCACCGGGTCGTTGGTGGTGATCAGCGTGGTCGACGTGGACAGCTGCAGCGTCTCGGTGACACCGGCGATGTAGCCGAGCGTGGTCGTCGGCGACGACGAGAAGAACGGCGGGTTGTGGTGCTCGCCGATCGCGAAGACGTCCAGGCCGACCTCCTCGGCCTTGCGCGCGATGGCGACCGCGTCCTTGATCCGCTGCGCCTCGGTGGGTGTGCGGCCGGTCGTCGGATCGGTCGTGACGTCGCTGACCGTGAAGACTCCGAACTGCACGGCTACCTCCCGTGGTTGTTGAACTGTCATCTACATCCTGCTCCAACATAGGTGATGCGTCAACTATTCCGCTACACTGGGTCCGTGACCCGATGGCTGGACGAACGCGAGCAGACGACCTGGCGGAGCTACCTGCGGATGCAGTCCCGGCTGCACGCCGAGCTGCACCGGCGGCTGCAGGCCGAGTCCGGACTCTCGCTGGCCGACTTCGACGTGCTCGTCGCGCTGACCGACCGCCCGGACGAGCGGGCCCGGGTGCTCGAGCTGGCCACGTCGCTGGACTGGGAGAAGAGCCGGCTCTCGCACCACCTGGCCCGGATGCAGAAGCGCGGGCTGATCGGCCGCGAGGAGTGCGACGACGACGGCCGGGGCAACTACGTGGTGCTGACGGCCGACGGCCGGGCCGCGATCGACGCCGCCGCCCCGGGGCACGTCGAGACCGTGCGCGAGCTGGTGTTCGACGCGCTGCCCGCCGACGACCTCGCGGCGCTGGGCCGGATCGCCGAGGCCGTCCTGACCCGGGTCGACCGTCCCTGAGGCCGGTTCACAGCCGGCGCACGCAGGCCCCGACCCACACCCCGCCCAGCACGGCGACGACCCCGCCGGTCAGGAGCGCACCGACCGTCAGGAGGGCGACGCCGCCGGCCAGCATGAGCGCGGCGAGGAGCAGCTGGACCCAGATCACCGCACCAGGATGCCCCGGATCACCTCGTCGGGTGGGGCCCGCGGTATCGGGATGCCCGGTCGCGGTACCGGTGCCACGATGGGGCACCGGCGGACATACCGGACGGCCGGAACGACGGCGCTCCGCCCGGCGATGCCCGCGGGAACCTCTCGATACCGCGAAACGTCACAGCAGGTGACGGCGAGTCCGTAGCCGCACGGGGGGCGACGCACGGGGGTGGCGTCACGACGGCCACGGTGGACCAGGCACCATTCCGGGGAAACACCTGATCGGAGACGCGAGTGATCGGACTGTCGGACACCGTGGCCGCGCTGCTGGCCGCGATCCCGGCCGCGCCGATCCGGTCGCTCTTGGTGATTGCGGTCGGGGCGTTCCTGGAGGGCCCGATCGTCACGGTCACCGCGGCCGCGCTGGCCGGGGCCGGGCAGCTGCCGTGGTGGGGGGTGTGGCTGGCCGCGCTCGTCGCCGACGTCGTCGGGGACACCCTGCTCTACGCGCTCGGGCGGCACGGCGACCGGCCGGGCCTGGCCCGCCTGCTGGCCCGGCTCGGGCTGACCGACGCCCGCCGCGAGGCGCTCACCCACGAGGTCCACACGCACCTGCCGCGGATCATCATCGGTGCGAAGCTCGTGGACATCGGGGCGATCCCGGCCTACCTGGCCGCCGGCCTCGCGAACGTCGGCTACCGGCGATTCCTCGCCTGGATCATCCCCACGACGGCGGTGCGCTCGGCCGTGCTGGTCGGGATCGGGTACGCGGCCGGGGACCGGCTCGCCGCCGATCTCGAGTCCCGGCCGTGGCTGCTGCTCGTCGGGGGCCTCGCGGTCGGGGTCGCGCTCGTCGTCGGGCGCCTGGCCATCGTCCGGGCGACCGGGTCGAAGCGCCGCGCCCACGTCCGCTGAGCACGGCGCCCCACCCGGCCGCTACGCCACCGACCGGGCGAACCCGACGACGTCGCGGACCGCGGCCGCGTACACGTCGGGCATCGCCTCCCGGAACATCAGCTCGCCGACGTGGCACAGGCCGGGGTTGATCCGCCCGACCGAGGGGACGCCCGCGGCCAGCAGCATCCGGTGGTACGCGAGGCCCTCGTCACGGAGCGGGTCCAGCTCGTTGCACGAGATGATGTGTGGCGGCAGGCCCGCCAGGTGCTCCGGCCCGGCCCGGAACGGCCAACAGGTCGGGTCACCGGCGTGCCCTCCCACCGGGTCGTAGACCGCCGCGAGCAGCGGGAACAGCGCCCGGTCGAGCCAGTAGCCGTCGCACTCGACCAGCGAGCCGAGCTCGGCAGGCGGCTCGGTCCAGTCACCGAGGATGTACGGGCACTGCGCGTAGACGCCCGCGACGGCGTCGGCCCAGCCGTCGCGGCGGGCCCGCAGCGCCAGCGCGAGGGCGAGGTTGGCGCCGCCGGAGTCACCGGTCACCACGACGTGGGTCGCCCCGAGCTCGTCGCGGTGGTCGGCGACCCAGCGCAGGCCGGTGACGCAGTCGTCCAGCCCCGCCGGGAACGGGTGTGCGCCGAGCCGCCCGCCGCCGTTGCGGTACTCCACCCCGACGACGACGGCGCCGGCCGCCGCCAGCTCGTCGCGCCAGTGCCCGTAGAGCGGTCCCGCGGCCGAGAGCATCACCATCCCGCCGCCGTGCACCTGGTACAGGCACGGGAGCGGACCGTCCACACCGTCCGGACGGTGCACGTGCAGGGTGATCGGGCCGCCGCCGCCCTGGAGGGTCAGCAGCTCGCGGGTGACGCCGGGTACCGGCGTCCACGCCGCGGCGAGCCCGGCGAACAGGCCCTCGAAGCCCTCCTCGACCGCGTCGACGAAACCGAGCAGCGCCGCCCGGTCCGCGTCCGGCCCCAGAGGTGCGGGGTCCGGATGACCGGTCAGGCCGAGTCCCCGCAGGACGGCGAGCATCCGCGGGTCGGCCCGCGGGTCGGTCTCGAGCGTCGTCGCGGGGTCGCCGAGGCGCCCCGGGGCGGACGGCGTACGGGTGGGAACTGACATTCGCGGGGGAAGACGGCGGATGGACCAGCCGCGCTCAGGGACCCGCGCCGAGCAGGGACAGCAGGGTGCCGGGCGCGTCGGAGGGCCCCGCGATCGGCGCCCACCGCGCGCCGCTGCGGGCGGCCAGGTCGGCGGCCTGCTCGTCGTCGGCGGCCGGGGCCAGCACGATCAGCTCCGGGATCCGCCGGGCCACCGGGACCGGGTCCTGGTCGTCGGTGGCGCGGCAGTCCGAGAGCAGCACGACGACGCGGCGCTCGGCCCGGGTCCGTTCCAGCTGGGCCGCGGCCGTGCGCAGCGCCCCGGCCAGCGCGGTGACCCCGTGGCCGCGCAGGCCCAGGACCCGGTCGACCACGGCCGACGCCGGCTGGGCGGAGCCCATGTCCCGCAGGACCTGGGTCTGCGCCGCGAACGACAGCACCGCGTGGTCGCCCGGTGCCCGGAACGCGCAGGCCGCCGCGGTCAGCGCCGCCGTCGCCAGCCGGTCCCCGCCCATCGAGCCGGATGCGTCGACGACCAGGCACAGGGCCAGGGCGGGCCGGGCCCAGGTGCGGGCGGTGAGCTCGTCGAGCCCGACCGGCCGCCGGGCCGCGCGGGCCTCGGCGACCGCGCCGAGCGAGGCGTCGAGATCGAGGTCGCCGCCGCGGTCGGCCGGGACGGTCTGCAGCCGTCCGATGCCGCGCCGGGTGACCCGGCCGCTGCGCCCGATGTCGAGCACGACCCGGCCGGCGAGGCGCTGCGCGGCGGCGCGCAGCTTCGCGTCGGTCGCCCGGCTCATCTGGACCAGCAGCTCCAGCGTCTCGTCGGGCCGGCCGGCGAGCGCGGCGTCGAACGCGTCGACGTCGAGCACGCCGACCTCCGGCGAGATCTCGGAGAACCCCTCGTGTCCCGCCAGGGAGCTGCGGGCCACGGTGCGGTCCTCCGGCCGCATCCGTTGCCGGCGCGGCCGTGTGCCGCCCGCCGGTGGCGGGCTCATGCTCCCCCCGGCGCACCACCTCCCGGGGAGCCGTCAGGGCTGTCGGCACCGTCGGAGTCGTCGTCGGCAGAGGGTTCCTCGCCGAACTCCGCCCGGTAGAGCTCGCGCACCACGTCCTCGGCGGTGCGGGTGCCGGACTCCACCAGCCGGATCCGCCCGGACAGCGCGACCAGCGCGGAGTCGAGCCCGCTGCGCCAGTCGGTGACGTCCCGGCCGCGGCGCCCGGCCAGCGCCGCGGTGATCCGGACCATGTCGATCGCGCCCCGCACCGAGGAGCCGACGTGCACGTCCGGGTGCTCGCGGGTGCGGCGCACCAGCGCCACGACCTTGGCCCGCCACTGCTCGTCGACCTCGGGCCCGCGCAGCGTGACGACCGCGTTCTCGTCGCCCGCGCTCTGGTAGCCCATCGCGATCCGGCAGACCCGGTCGTAGACGGCCGAGGAGATCCGGGCGGTGCCGACGGCGTCGAACGGGTTCATCGCCGCCACCAGCCGGAACCCCGGGGCGGCGACGATCCGGCCGAGCCGCGGCACGTGCAGCTCGCCCTCGCTCATCACGGTGATGAGGACGTTGAGGGTCTCCTCCGGGATCCGGTTGATCTCCTCGACGTAGAGCAGGGCGCCGCTGCGCAGTGCCTCGGCCAGCGCCCCGTCGACGAAGGTCTCCGGGCTGTAGCCGCGCTCGAGGACCTGGGCCGGGTCGAAGTGGCCGACCAGCCGGGCCGGGGTCAGCTCGGCGTTGCCCTCGACGAAGACGAACGGCAGCCGCGCCTCGTCGGCGACGGCGCGCAGCAGCGTCGTCTTGCCCGTCCCCGGCGGCCCCTCCAGCACGACGTGCGCCCCGGCGTCGAGCGCCGCGACCAGCAGCTCGACCTCCCGGGTACGACCGACGACCGGGACCGCCGTGGCAGCGGCGGGGGTGGCGACGTCGACACCCATCCATCACCTCCGTGAGTTCTGCAGCTGATCTCGCGCAGCTGCCGCGACGGTACCCCGGATCACCCCCGCAGCTCGGGGAACGCGTCGTCGCGCCACTCGGTCGCGGCGGCGGCCGCGGCGTCGTCGCGCTCGCGGGCCCGCAGCTCCACCCGGCGGATCTTCCCGGAGATCGTCTTCGGCAGCTCCGCGAACTCGAGGCGCCGCACCCGCAGGTAGGGGGCGAGGTTCTCGCGGGCGTGCCGGAGGATCGCCAGCGCGGTGTCCCGGTCGGGCTCGTGGCCGGGCGCGAGCGCGACGTAGGCCTTCGGCACCGCCAGGCGCACCGGGTCCGGCTGCGGGACGACCGCCGCCTCGAGCACCGCCGGGTGCTCCACGAGCACGCTCTCGAGCTCGAACGGCGAGACCTTGTAGTCCGAAGCCTTGAACACGTCGTCGGTGCGGCCGACGTAGAACAGGTAGCCGTCGGCGTCGCGGGTCGCGGTGTCGCCGGTGTGGTAGAAGCCGCCCGCCATCGCCTCGGCGGTCTTCTCCGGCGTGTCGAGGTAACCGGTCATCAGGGCGACCGGACGGCGGGACAGGTCGATGCAGATCTCGCCCTCGGTCTCCGACACCGCACCGGTGGTCTCGTCGACCAGCACCACCGGCACGCCCGGCAGCGGGCGGCCCATCGAGCCGGGCTTGACCACGGAGCCGGGGGTGTTGCCGACCTGCGCGGTCGTCTCGGTCTGCCCGAAGCCGTCGCGCAGGGTCAGGCCCCACTGCCGCTGCACCTGCTCGATGATCTCCGGGTTCAGCGGCTCGCCCGCCGCGATCACCTCGCGCAGCGAGCCCGGGCCGCCGGACAGGTCCGCCTTGATCAGCATCCGCCACACCGTCGGCGGGGCGCAGAACGTGGTGACGGCCTTGCCGCGGATCTGGCCGAGCAGCGCACCGGCGTCGAACCGGGCGTAGTTGTAGACGAAGATCGTCGCACCGGCGATCCACGGTGCGAAGAAGCAGCTCCAGGCGTGCTTGGCCCAGCCCGGGGAACTGATGTTGAGGTGCACGTCGCCCGGCACGAGCCCCAGCCAGTACATCGTGGACAGGTGCCCGACCGGGTACGACGCCTGGGTGTGCTCGACCAGCTTCGGCCGGCTGGTCGTGCCGGAGGTGAAGTAGAGCAGCAACCGGTCGTCGGCGGTGGTGCCCGGGTGCTCGACCGGGGCGTCGTCGACCGCGTCGGCGTCGTGCCAGTCCAGCCAGCCCTCGTGCCGGCCACCGACCGAGACGGCCGTGACCCCGTCGAGCAGCCCGTCGAACTTCTCCGCGCACGACACGTCGGCGATCACGAACCGGGCCCCGCCCCGCTCCAGCCGATCGGGTAGGTCGACCGCGCCGAGCGCCGTGGTCGTCGGCATGATCACCGCGCCGAGCTTCATCACGGCGAGCACGGACTCCCACAGCTCGACCCGGTTGCCCAGCATGACCAGCACGGCGTCCCCGCGCCGCACCCCGTGCGAGGCCAGCCACCGGGCGACCCGGTTGGAGCGGCGGCGCAGCTCGTCGAAGGTCCAGGACCCCTCGCCGCCGTCCTCCTCGACGATGTGCAGCGCCGTGCGCGACTCGCCGTCGGCGATCACGTCGAACCAGTCGTGCGCCCACTGGAACGCGCCGTGCAGCACCGGCCACTCGAAGTCGGCGACGGCCTTGTCGTGGTCGCCGTGCAGCGCGACGAGCCGGTCCCGGGCGTCGCGGTAGATCTCGTGGACCGAACTCATGCGGGCACCTCCGGTGCGGTCTCGTGTTCCAGGGCCTGGTTGCGGGTCTCGCGCAGCAGCGACACCGAGACCAGCGAGAGGACGGCGATGAGCGAGAGCATCACGCCGATCGCGATCGAGCCGAAGGCCGCGGCCAGCCCGGGGGCGAGCAGCGGCGGGACCGCGCCGCCCAGCACCCCGGCCAGGTTGTAGCCCAGCCCGGCGCCGGTGTAGCGGTGCCGGGCCGCGAACAGCTCGGGCAGGTACGAGCCGGCCGGCCCGTAGGAGATCGCGAAGATCACCATGGTGACCGAGAGGCCGACGCCGAAGGCCAGCGGGCTGCCGGTGTCGAGCAGCGGGAACAGGATCAGCGCCCAGACGATCCCGGCGATGCAGGAGACCCGGATGACGGTGCGCCGCCCGTAGCGGTCGGACAGGACCCCGGACACCACGATCGCCGCGCCGAAGATCACCGCGGAGAGGATGCCGAGGCCCAGGACCGTCGGGCGGGACAGCGCCGCACCGTCGGGATCGGTGCCGTAGGAGGTCAGGTACGCGGTGCCCATGTAGAAGAACGCGAAGAGCATGGTCAGCGCGCCGGCGGAGAGCAGGACCTCGCGCGGCTGGGCGCGCACGGCCTCCAGGAACGGCACCCGCGCCGAGCGGGCCGGGTCGGCGGCCTCGGCCTGCGCCCGGGCCTGGACCTGCTTGAACGCGGGGGTCTCCTCGATCGAGAGCCGCACCCAGAGGCCGACACCGACCAGCACGATCGACAGGATGAACGGGATCCGCCAGCCGTAGCTCAGGAACGCCTCGTCGGTGTCGCCCATGATCCAGCCGGTGATCAGGAACGTGGCCGACGACAGTGCGAACGCGATCGCCGGGCCGAGCTGGGGGAAGACGCCGTAGAGGCCGCGCTTCTCCTTGGGGGCGTACTCGGCGGTGAGCAGCGTGGCGCCCGCCCACTCGCCACCGACCGCGAAGCCCTGGCAGAACCGCAGGAACACCAGGATCAGCGGCGCCGCGACACCGATCGTCTCCGCGCCGGGCAGTAACCCGATCAGCACGGTCGCGATGCCCATCAGCAGCAGCGTCGAGATCAGCGTGCGCTTGCGGCCGATCCGGTCGCCGTAGTGCCCGAAGATGACCGCGCCGACCGGCCGGGCGAAGAACGCCACCGCGAACGTCGCGAACGAGGCCACGACACCCGCGGTCTCCCCCAGCGCCGGGAAGAACACCGTCGGGAACACCAGGGCGGCCGCGGTGCCGTAGATGAAGAAGTCGTAGAACTCGATCGTCGTGCCGGCGCAGCTGGCGGCGGCGACCCGGCGCAGCGGCACGGGGGGCGACTGCCCGGGCGGTGGGGATGTGGTCATCGTCAGGTGCTCCTCGTCGAGCGGGTTCCGTCGCCGGTGGGGCGCGGAAGGTGGACGGGAGGGTCGTCGAGCGACGAGCACCGGCGCTACCCACCGAAGTAGGCGGTACCCACCGAAGTGGGGGGTTCGTCCGGTCCCGGCTTGACGGGGTCCCGGCCACGTGCGACAACCCACCTCGCAGAAGCGAGTGCCGACGCACTCGCGCACCGAGGAGGACGCGTGGTCGAGGGCGACACGCCGTGGCACGCAGATGCGGCCGCGGACGATGCCGTGCAGCAGGCGCTCGACACCATCCTGTCCCGCCGGCTCGGTGACCTGCGTCGGGCGACCGGCCTCCCGGTGGTCTTCGGTGGCGTGACCCGCGACAGCACGATCGGGCAGAAGCTGACGATCAGCAAGCTGATCGGGACCCTCGGCGACTCGCTGCGCGAGCTCGACGTGCACGCCGGGCGGGGCCTGGGCGGCGCGGCGATGGTGCGGAAGCGGCCGTGCCGGGTGAACGACTACGCCTCCACCAGCGGCATCACCCACGACTACGACCAGTTCGTCGTCGGGCAGGAGAAGCTGACCTCCATCCTCGCCTACCCGATCATGGTGGGCGGCGCCGTGCGCGGGATGGTCTACGGCGCGGTCCGCGAGGACCGGCCGATCGGCGACGTCGCGGTGCGCCGCACCGGCGCGGTCGCGACCCAGGTGGCCCGGGAGGCGGGCGCGCTGATCGAGCCACCGGCGGCCGGGCGGGACGGCGCGGGCCGCGAGGGCGCGCTCGACGAGCTCGCGGCGCTCGCCCGTTCCGCGACCGACCCCTCGCTCCGCGAGCAGCTCGACCGGATCCACCGCGCGCTGGCCGGGCCGCGCACGCCACCGCAGGCCCCGGCCGGGACGCTGCTGGCCCCGCGCGAAGCCGAGGCGCTGCGACTGGTCGCGGTGGGCGCCAGCAACGCCGAGATCGCCGCCGACATGGGGCTGGCGCTGGACACGGTCAAGACCTACCTGCGCAGCGCGATGCGCAAGCTCGGCGTGCACAACCGCACCAAGGCCGTCCTCGCGGCGACGGCGGCGGGCCTGCTCTGATCCCGCTTCCCGCCGGAGTGCATGATCCGGGGGTATGAGCCGCCGGGTACACGCCTTCGACCGGGCCCCGGGTGCGGACGACCCGGGGGCCGCCCTGGGGGCGGACGCCCTGGGTGCGGATGACGCCGTCGGGCTGGCCGACCGGATCCGGCGCGGCGAGGTGTCCGCCGCCGAGGTCCGGTCCGCGGTGGCCGCGAGGGCGGCGCGGGTGGATCCGCAGCTGCGCGGGCTCGTGCTGGACCGGACCGACGAGCCGGTCGGCGGCGACCCCGCCGGGCCGTTCGCCGGCGTCCCGACCCTGGTCAAGGACAACACCGAGGTCCGTGGCTGGCCGACCACCAACGGGACGACCGCCTACACACCGGCCCCGGCCCGCGACCACGCCGAGGTGACCCGGCAGCTGCTCGGCACCGGACTCGACGTCGTCGGGACGAGCCGGATGCCCGAGTACGGCCTCAACGCCTCCACCGAGTTCGCCGACGCCGAGCCGACCCGCAACCCGTGGGACCCGCGCTTCTCCGCCGGGGCGTCCTCCGGCGGGGCGGCGGCCCTGGTCGCGGCCGGGGTGGTGCCGATCGCGCACGCGAACGACGGCGGCGGTTCCATCCGGATCCCGGCCGCGGCCTGCGGGCTGGTCGGGCTCAAGCCGTCCCGCGGCCGGACGGCGCCGAACGCCACCGGGGCCCGGATGCCGATCGACCTGGTCACCGACGGTGTCGTCACCCGCTCGGTGCGCGACACCGCCACGTTCCTGGCCGCCGCGGACCGCGGGCGGCGCAACCCCGCGCTCCCACCGGTCGGGCTCGTCGAGGGCCCGGCCCGGCGCCGGCTGCGGGTCGGCCTGGTGCTGGACTCCCCGACCGGCGCGGCCGTCGACGCCGACACCCGGGCCGCCGTCGTCGACGTGGCCGAGCTGCTGGGCAAGCAGGGCCACGACGTGTCCCCGGCGTCGTCCGGTGTGGACGCCCGGTTCGTCGACGACTTCCTCGACTACTGGGGCTTGCTGGCGTTCTCCGTGGTCACCGGCGGCCGGTGGCTGCACGGCCGCACGTTCGACCCGGCCCGGCTCGACGCGCTCACCCACGGCCTCGCCGACCACTACCGGCGGGCACTGGCCCGCACCCCGGTGTTCCTGCACCGGCTGCGCCGGGTCGCCCAGACCTACGCCGAGCTGTTCACCCGGCACGACGTGCTGCTCTCCCCGGTGCTGGCGCACACCCCGCCGGAGATCGGGTGGCTGAGCCCGCGGGTGCCGTTCGACGAGCTGCGGGCCCGGCTGCTCGACTACGTCGCCTTCACCCCGCTGTGCAACGTCGCCGGTTCCCCGGCGATCACCCTGCCCGCCGGGGCCGCCGGCAACGGGCTGCCGGTCGGGGTGCACCTGTCGACCCCGGTCGGGGACGAGCGGACCCTGCTGGAGCTGGCGTTCGCGCTGGAGGCCGACCGGCCGTGGCGGCGGATCACCGACGGGGACACTGCGGGAACGGGGTAGGCCGCCCGGGCGGGTGGGCGCTCGCTAGGAGGGAGGCGCCGGTGGGCGGGCCCGCTCGCCGAACGCCGCGATGCTGTGGCGCTCGAGCATCGCGGCGAACAGCTCGGCCAGCCCCGTACCGACGACGGGTGCCAGCCCGTGCGCGGCGGTGGCGATCCGCGTGACCGCGTCGTCGTCGGGCAGGCCCGGCCGGCTCGTGGCACCGGTGTCGACCACGTGGGTGCCGATCAGGGTGAGCAGGGACTCGGCCAGCCCGTCGAGCACCGTGGTCGCGCGTCCGACCAGCTCGAGGGCTGCGTCGCGCGGCACCCCGGCCCGGACGAGCGTGGCGATCGCGGTGAGGATGTCGGGGTTCGGCGTGCTCAGGCGGGTCCCGGTCCCGGCCACGAGTCCCGCCCCGGTGAGGTCGTCGACCAGCTCGCCGACCCGGTCGTCACCGAACAGGCGCCCCAGCTCGGCCGGGGTCGTCGTCTCGGGCACCCGCTCCGGCCACAGCCTGCTCACCGCGGACTCGAGCCCCAGGACCGAGGCGAGATCGCGGCCGTTCTCCCACTCCGCCAGCAGCTCGGCGATGTTGGCGACGCTGTACCCACGCTCGAGCAGCCGGCCGATGATGCGCAGCCGGGCGAGATGTGCGTGGTCGTAGACCGCCACCCGGCCCTCCCGCCGGGGCGGCGGGAGCAGGCCGCGTTCCTGGTAGGCACGCACGTTGCGGACCGTCATGCCCGCCCGCGCCGCGAGCTCGTCGACCCTGTACCGCTCCGCCGGGCCGGGGCTCTCGCGCAGGGGAACACGATCGTGTCTCATCGCTATGAAACGTTACCATCGACGACTGGCACAGTTAGAGATGGTATGGACTCGCTGCACCGTCCGGGCCGCCACCGCGCGGCCGCCGGCGGCCGGACACGCTGGGGCCGGACACACTGCGGCCGGACACGCTGGGGCCGCTTCGGCGTGATCCTCCTGGCAGTCCTCCTCGCGGCCGCGGGCATGGTGGGTGCCGCCGCCACGGGCCTGGTCCCGGTCGCGCTGGCCACCGACGGCCGGCAGCACGTCAAGGTCACCGCCGCCGAGTTCGGCGCGGTGGCGACCGGCGTCTTCCCGCAGTTCGTCCAGGACGCCGACGGGGCCCGGCGCCCGGTGGTCGTCGTCGGGCTGGGCGATGTCCGGGTACGCGGGCTGTGTGCCTCCGGGGCCGTTCCGACCCCGGTCGGCACCTGGGTGCTCCGGCTGGACACCCCACCGGACGGGGAGCAGATCCGCGCCGGGGACGTGCAGTTCGCGATCGACAGCGTCGACGGCCTCGGCGCCGCGGGACAGCGGCTCCTGGTGAACCGCCAGGAGACCGGCCCCGACGGGATTCCGGTCGACGTGGCCGCGCCCGGCGAGCTGCCGCTGCTGGCCGAGGGGCTCCAGCTCGACCTCAGTGCCACCGTCCGCTGGGCGAGCGTGGCCGACCTCGCCCTGTCCGGGCTCGACCTGACGATCGGTGACGACGTGCCGGAGTGCTTCGCATGACCGCGCCGGACCGGACCCGCACCGGCCGCCCCCTGGGCGCGGCCGGCTGCCTGGCGGCCTCCGGGGTCGCGATGCTGCTGCTCCCGTCGAGCAGCCTCACCGTCGTCACCGCCCCCGGCGCCGGTGGCGCGACCGGGCTGCTGATCGGCGCACTCATGATCGGCGCCGGGATCGTGCTCGCGCTGGCACCCGACCAGCGCACGGTCTGCGGCACCGCGGGCATCCTGCTCGCGCTCGCCTCGTTCCTCACCCCGAACCTCGGCGGGATGCTGATCGGGATGCTGCTGGGGTTGGTCGGCGGAGCGCTCGCGCTGGCCTGGACACCGATCTGAGTGGCAGGGTGCTGAGTGGCGGCCGGTCAGACGTTGCCGCGGCGCTCCTGCTCGCGCTCGATGGCCTCGAACAGGGCCTTGAAGTTGCCCTTGCCGAAGCCCAGCGACCCGTGCCGCTCGATGAACTCGAAGAACACCGTCGGCCGGTCCCCGAGCGGCTTGGTGAAGATCTGCAGCAGGTAGCCGTCCTCGTCGCGGTCGACCAGGATCCCGCGCGACTGCAGCTCGGAGACCGGTACCCGGACCTCGCCGATGCGGGCCCGCAGCTCCGGGTCCTCGTAGTACGCCGCCGGGGTCTCGAGGAACTGCACGCCGCGGGCGCGCAGCACGTCGACCGTGGTGAGGATGTCGCCGGTGGCCAGCGCCAGGTGCTGGGCACCGGGGCCGCGGTGGAACTCGAGGAACTCGTCGATCTGCGACTTGCGCCGGCCCGGGGACGGCTCGTTGAGCGGGAACTTCACCCGGTGGTTGCCGGAGGCCACGACCTTGCTCATCAGCGCCGAGTACTCGGTGGCGATGTCGTCGCCGACGAACTCGGCCATGTTCGAGAAGCCCATGATCCGGTGGTAGAAGTCCACCCACTCGTCCATCCGGCCCAGCTCGACGTTGCCGACGACGTGGTCGAGCGCCTGGAACAGCCGCACGGGCGCCGCCTCGGGCCGCACGACCGTCGAGCTGCGGGCGACGTAGCCGGGCCGGTACGGGCCGGTGTAGCGGGACCGGTCGACCAGGGTGTGCCGGGTCTCGCCGTAGGTGGCGATCGCCGCGGACCGCAGCGTGCCGTGCTCGTCGGACTCGTCGTGCGGCTCCACGAGCACGGTGGCGCCCTGGGCGCGGGCGTGCGCAATGCAGCGGTCGACGTCGGGTACCTCGAGGGCGATGTCGACGACGCCGTCGCCGTGCGCGCGGTGGTGGTCGGCGACCGGGCTGTCCGGGTCGACCGCGCCGCGCAGCTCGAACCGGACCGCGCCCGAGCGCAGCACGTAGGCCTGGTGGTCGCGGTTGCCGGTCTCCGGGCCGGAGTAGGCGATCAGCTCCATGCCGTACACGGCCTGGAACACCAGCGCGGCCTGGGTGGCGTTGCCGACGGCCCACACCACCGCGTCCCAGCCGGTGACCGGGAACGGGTCGCGGGCGTCGTCGTGCTCGACGAGCCCGACCAGGCGGTGCAGCTGCTCGGCATCGAGCTCGGCGAGCCGCTCGGAATCGGTGAGGATGTTCATCGCTGCGCTCCTGCTGTGCTCGTCGGGCGGGGGCCGTCGGCCAGGGTGCGGGCGGCGGCCCGTCCGGCGGCCGCGACGGTGCTGATGTCGTGCGCGCGGGCGTCGGCGAAGATCCCGGCGAGGGTGTCGCCGACGGCGCGGGTGCGGGCGGTGACCTCGGCGGCGTCCCAGCCGAGCACCTCGCGGCCGACCAGGTGGATGGCGCCACCGGCGTTGGCCACGAAGTCCGGTGCGTAGGTGATCCCACGGCGGCGCAGGACCTCGGCCGCCGCGTCGTCGGTGAGCAGGTTGTTCGCCGCCCCGGCGATCACCGTGCAGGGCACCGTCGCGGCCGTTGCCGGGGACAGCAGGCCGCCGGTGGCGCACGGGACGAGCACGTCGCACGCGCGGGAGAGCACGTCGCCGGTGTCGATCACCTCGGCGCCGAGCTCGTCCGCGGCGGCGGTGCAGCGGGCCGGGTCGACGTCGGTGACGATGAGCTTCCCGCCGGCCCGCGCGGCGAGCCGGGCGACGTCGGCACCGACCGCGCCCAGGCCCTGCACGAGCACGCGCAGGCCCTCCACGCCGTCGAGACCCGCCTCGGCGACGCCGACCTCGATCGCGGCGAACACCCCGAGCGCGGTCATCGGGGCGCTCGAGCCGGGCCCGCCCGCCGCGGCGGAACGTCCGAAGACGTGCGGGGTCAGGGTCGCGAGCACGTCCATGTCGGCGGCGGAGGTGCCCACGTCCGGGCCGGTGGTGTAGTTGCCGCCGAGCAGGTTCAGGTTCGCGGCGTGCCGGTGCAGGATCCGGTGCCAGGTGGCGTCGTCCAGCTCCGCACGCGGGGCGGGCAGCGCGATCACCGACTTGCCGCCGCCCATGGGCAGGCCGGCCGCGGCCATCTTCGACGTCATCGCCCCGGCCAGGCGGCGGGCGTCGGCGACGGCGTCGGCCACACCGTCGTAGACCATCGCGCGGGTGCCGCCGGACGCGGGCCCGAGCCGCGTCGAGTGCACCCCGATCACGAACCACGCCCCGGTGTCCGGGTCGTGCCGGACCGAGGTCAGTTCACCGTCCCACTCGGGCAGAGCCATACCGTGCCTCTCGTCGTGCCTCTCGTCGTGCCACTGCGCACGTCGCCGATCGACGAACCGCTGATGCACAACGAGGACACTCCTGCAGGACTCACCTGCGCAACCGGCCCAGCACGAACTGGCCCACGCGCCCAGACCGGCCCGGGATCGACCCGGTCCATCCGGTCACATTGTCCAGGAGAGCGCGGTCACCCCGTGGGACCCCGGCCGGACCAGGTCCAGGCGTACCCGGGGTCCTCGGCGGCCAGGCCGCCCTCGCCGAGCGCCAGCGGGCGGAAGGTGTCGACCATGACCGCGAGCTCGTCGAAGAACTCGGCACCCAGCGCCCGCTCCACCGCACCCGGCTGCGGGCCGTGCGAGTGCCCGCCCGGGTGCAGGCTGATCGACCCCTGCCCGATCCCGGACCCCTTGCGGGCCTCGTAGTCCCCGCCGCAGTAGAACATCACCTCGTCCGAGTCCACATTGGAGTGGTAGTAGGGAACCGGCACCGCCAGCGGGTGGTAGTCGACCTTGCGCGGGACGAAGTTGCAGATCACGAACCCCTCCCCGGCGAAGACCTGGTGCACCGGCGGCGGCTGGTGCACCCGGCCGGTGACCGGCTCGAAGTCGGCCACGTTGAACGTGTACGGGTACAGGCAGCCGTCCCAGCCGACCACGTCGAACGGGTGCGTCGGCACGACGTAACGCGTGCCGGTCACCCCGTGCTCGCCACCGCGGTGACGGACCAGCAGCTCGACGTCGGTCCCCTCGACCAGCAGCGGCTCGTCCGGCCCGTGCAGGTCGCGCTCGCAGTACGGGGCGTGCTCGAGCAGCTGCCCGTACCGCGACAGGTAACGCCCGGGCGGGGCGACGTGCGAGGACGCCTCGATCGCATACGCCCGCAACGGCTCCGACCCGGCCGGCACCCACCGGTGGGTGGTCGAGCGCGGCAGCACCACGTAGTCGCCCTGCCGCGCGGCCAGCACCCCGAACACCGTCTCCACCGTCGCCGCCCCGGACTCGACGTAGACGACCTCGTCCCCGACCGCGTTGCGGTACAGCGGACTCGACTCCCCCGCCACCACGTAGGAGATCCGCACGTCGGCGTTGCCCAGCACCAGCCGCCTACCGGTCACCGGATCCACGGCCTTCCAGTCCGCCGCACCCAGCGCGTGCAGGCGCAGGTGCCGCGGCACCAACGGCCGGTTCTCGGTCAACGACTGGTCGGGCAGCTCCCACGGCGAGGCGTCCACGATCGCCGACGGCACCCCGCGGTGATAGAGCAGCGACGAGTCCGAGGAGAACCCCTCCTCACCCATCAGCTCCTCGTAGTAGAGCGCCCCGTCCGGACGGCGGTGCTGGGTGTGCCGCTTCGGCGGGACGTCACCGGTGCGCCGGTAGTACGCCATCTCCGGTTCTCCTCCTGGGTGGGACGGCCTGCGCGGTGGCGCGGGCCAGTGCGTTCGCGAGGCTCTCACGCGTCGGTCGCGCCAGGACGGCGGCGACGTGGGCGTCCGGCCGGAGGAGCCACATGGCTCGTGAGTGGTTATCGCGCTCAGGGCCCCGGTAACCACTCACGAGCGCGCAGCGCCACTCGGCGGCGACGGCCCGCACCGGGTCGAGGTCGGCCTCGGCGCCGGCCAGCAGCAGGAACCCGTCCCGGGCGAGGGCGCGGACCCGGGTGCGGGTGCCGTCGGGCAGGGTGACCGGGCCGTCCGGGACGAGCACGCCCGGTCCGGGTGCGGGCGCCTGCCCCCGCGGCGGGCGCCCGGCGAACGGGCGCTCCGGGTCGGGGGTGGTCAGCGGCGAGTCGACGTACCAGAACGGCTCGCTCAGCCGCCCGGAGTCGACCAGTGCCCGGGCGTCGGGGTCGGTCGCGGCCCGCTCCAGCACCGCGGCCCGGTGGCGGGCCCTGGCCTCGTCGGGCGGGACGAGGAAGTTCATCGTCGCCGTCGTGACCTCGAGGTTCTCCACCGCGGCGGCGTGCCGCTCGTCGTGGTAGCTCTCCAGCAACGACTCGGGCGCACGCCCGTACCCGACCCAGGCGATCTTCCAGGCGGCGTTCTCGGCGTCGGCGACGCCGGAGTTCAGCCCGCGCGCCCCGAACGGGGCGACCAGGTGCGCGGCGTCCCCGGCCAGCAGCACCCGCCCGCACCGCATCCGGTCCGCCACGCGCGAGTGGAAGCGGTAGACCGAGGACCACACGAGCTCGTACGGCACGTCGCCGATGACGCGCCGGATCCGGGTGTCGAGCGCGCCCGAGGCGGTCTCGGCGTCGAGGTCGTAGCCGGACGGGACCTGCCAGTCGATCCGGAACGTCGAGTCCGGGCAGGGGTGCACGAGCACCTGGCGGCCCGGGTTCCACTCCGGGTCGAAGTGGAAGCGGCGCTCGGTCGCCCAGTGCGGGAGATCGGCGCGGACGTCGCAGATCAGGAAGCGGTCGTCGAAGCTGTGCCCGGCGAAGGTGACCCCGAGCAGCCGGCGCAGCACGTCGCTGCGGGCACCGGTGCAGACCACGGCGAACGAGCCACGCAGCTCCTCGCCGCCCGCCCGGACGGTGACCCCCTGATCGTCCCGAGCCAGCGCGGTCACCTCGTGCCCCCACCGCAGGTCGACCAGTGGCTGCGCGGCGATGCACTCGTCGAGCACCTGCTCGGTGCGGCACTGCGAGATGTTGACGAACGGCGGGAACGGCGAGGGTCCGGCGGCAGGCAGCGTGTGCGCGAACAGCTCCGCCCCGCGGTGGTAGGTCCGTGCCGTCGTCCAGGTGACGCCCTCCTCCGCGATGCGCCGGCCCGCGCCGACCGCCTCCCACACGTCGAGCACGTCGCGGTGCTGGCAGATCGCCTTCGACCCCACGGCGTCGCGCTCGGGGCGCCGGTCCAGCACGACCGACGGGACACCCCAGCGGGCCAGCAGCAACGCCGTCGTCTGGCCGACCGGGCCCGCACCGATCACGACGACGGGATCGTGCGGCCACACGTCAGGCTCCCTGCAGCTGGGCCCAGACCTCCTGGTCGCGTTCGGCCGTCCAGATCACCGGCCGGTCGATCCCGGACAGCTCGTCCCAGAGCCGGGAGACGTCGAACGGCAGGCAGTGCTCGAAGATCGGCCAGTGCCCGTAGTCGTCGACCAGGGCGGCGTGCGTGGCCGCGAACGCCTCCGCGAGCGTGCCGCCGCGCTGCTGCACCGCACCGACCTCGGCGAGCATGACCTGCAGGAAGGTGCGGGTCTGGGCGATCGCGGCCTCGACCCCGGCCCGGCCGCGGCTGACCGCGCCGCGCCCGCCGACGAGCTGCTCCGCCCGCAGCTGCGACACCGCGTCGAGGGTGTCGGTGGCCCACTCGCGGTGGAACGCGTCGCCGGTGTAGAGCGCGGCCTGCGCCTCGACCAGGTCACCGGCGAACAGGATGCGGTGGCGGGGCAGCCAGGCCGTGATGTCGCCCTCGGTATGCCCGCGGCCGTGGTGGGCGAGGACGAGCTCGCCGCGGTCGCCGCCGAGCTCGATGGTGAGCCGGTCGGCGAAGGTCAGGGTCGGCCAGGTCAGCCCGGGGACGGAGTCGGCGGACTCGGCCAGGCGGGGCATCCGGGCGAACTCGCTCGCCCAGTCCTGCAGGCCGCGCTCCGCGATCAGGGCCGCGGTGGACTCGTGCGCGACGATCGTCTCCGCGCCGAACGCGCTGGCCCCCAGCACCCGGACGGCGTGGTAGTGCGACAGCACCAGGTAGCGGATCGGCTTGTCGGTGTACTCGCGCAACCGCGCCAGCCACCGCTCGGCGGCGATCGGGGTGGCGAGCGCCTCGAAGCAGACCAGGAAGTCCTCGCCCTCGATCGCGCCGATGTTCGGGTCGCCCTCGGCCGTCAGCGCGTAGACGCCGTCGGCGAGCATCTCCAGGGTCTGTTCCTTCGCCACGGTGTCGGCGGACGAGGCGAACGGCTTGGTCACGGGGCCCTCCCGGACGACGCTGTCGGAGATGGTCGGTCGGACGTCCGGTGGGGACGGCTCCCCACGGAGACGACCACACCTGACGACCACACCTGACGATCAAACCTTTGACCAGTCGGACGGTACGACGCGGACCCGATGAACGCCAGGGGCCGGAAGAAGGCGGCGTCGATGTTCGCTCCGCAAGCTCCGCTCAGCGCCGCCGGACCCAGTCCTGCTCCTGCGCCGCCCCGGCGAGCTTGCCCAGGATCCCGTTGAGCGTCGCCACCTCCTCGGCGGTGAGCAGGCCCGCCCAGTCCCGCTCCCGCCGGTTGTGCGTGCCGAACGTCTCCGCCAGCCGGTCCGACCCGTCCGCGGTCAGGCTCAGCACCACGGTGCGCCGGTCCCGCGGGTCGTCGGTGCGCTGCACCAGCCCGGCCGCCTCGAGCGTCTTGGCCAAGCTGGACACGGCGGCCCGGCTCATCCCGGCCAGCTCCGCGCACCGGCCCGCCTCCTGCGGGCCGCAGATCCACAGCGTGAACAGCATCCGGAACGCCGACCAGCTCCAGCCGGCCG
This sequence comes from Pseudonocardia ammonioxydans, assembly GCF_900115005.1. Lineage (GTDB taxonomy): Bacteria > Actinomycetota > Actinomycetes > Mycobacteriales > Pseudonocardiaceae > Pseudonocardia > Pseudonocardia ammonioxydans. Next base: position 453,264 of record NZ_FOUY01000001.1, read on the forward strand.
GGCGGTGCACGGTCGACTCCAGGTCGTAGACGATCGCCGACGCGACCCGGTGCAGCAACAGCACCATCGCCATCGCGGAGCGGTCGATACCGGGCAGGCGCTCCCCGGCCCGGTCGAGGGCGACCTCGGTGAACGACAGGAACCCCTCCGGCACGGGATCGGGGCTCGTGGACACACCGCCGATCGTAGGCTCCGCCGGTGTGACGACCGACGACCCGACCGCGCCGGCGCTGCGCGGCCGCCCGCAGCCGTCCGGACCACCACGGACCGTCCCGCTCGACCCGGCCGGGCTGGACGACGAGCGCGCCGCCCTGCACGCCCGCATCGCCACCGGCCCGCGGAAGGCCCAGGCCCGGGTCCCGCTGGTCGACGACGGCGACCGCCTCCTCGGCCCGTTCGGCGTGATGCTGTTCTCGCCGCGGATCGGGGACGCCGTGCAGCAGGTCGGGGCGGCCCTGCGCGTCGACGACGACCTCCCGCCCCGGCTGCGCGAGCTGGCGGTGCTCGCCGTCGCCGCGCACCACCGCAGCGCGTTCGAGTGGACGGCGCACGAGGACCTGGCCCGCGAGTGCGGCCTGTCCGGCCCGCAGCTGCAGGCACTGCTCGACGGCGCGGTCCCCGACGGGCTCGACGACGCCGAACGGGTCGCCCTCGACACCGTCCGGGCCCTGCTGAGCGGCCACGACCTCGACGACGACCGGTACGCCGCCGCGCTGGCCGCGCTCGGCCGGGACACCCTCGCCGCGCTGGTCTGGCTGACCGGCTACTACGGGATGCTCGCGACCGCGCTGGCCGTCTTCCGCCCGGGCTGAGCAGCCTGCGCAGGCCGCGCAGCCGCCCGCGCCCGCACGGCGTTGCCCGTTCCCCGATCGTCGCGGATGCTGGAGCGGCAGCCCGGTGCGTGGAAGGAGGCGGCGATGGACACGGTCATCAACCAGACGGACACCGCCGTGGACCGCTCGGTCGCCGGTGCGATGCACACCTTCCCCAAGACCTGCGGGCCGGCGACGACCGTCGCCGACGCCCGGGCCTTCTTCGGCAACCCGAAGGTGCACGCCCTGCTGGTGGTCGACAAGGGCGTGCTCGTCGCGGTCGTCGAGCGTGCTGACCTGGCCGGGTGCGACGAGCGGGCCCCGGCCGCCCCCGCCGGGGCGCTGGGCGACCGGGTCGTCGCCCCCGCCGACGACCTGCGCGCCACCTGGGACGCGATGGCCGCCGCCGGGCGGCGCCGGGTCGCCGTCGCCGACGACGCCGGCCGGCTGGTCGGCCTGCTGTGCCTGAAGCGCTCCGGGCGCGGATTCTGCTCGGACGCCGGGATCCAGGCCCGGATCGACGAGCGTGCCGCCGCCCGGCCGTGAACCCACCCGCTGTGCCGTGGGCCCACCCGCTGTGTCGTGAGCCCACCCACCCGCGGAATCCCCGGACCGGGTGCGGACGCTGAACGGGGCAGCACCTCCGATCCACAGCCGCACGCGACGCCGGAGTCGCCGGCCCGGTCCCGACGACGGGAGGACCCGCCGATGCACCCCGGCGACACGCTCCACTCCTCCGACACGCTGCGTCCCGACGACACCCTGCATCCCGACGACGCCCGGCACCCCGACGACGCCCAGCACCCCGACGGCGTGCTGGCCCTGCGCAACGGCACCCGGCACGGGGACGTCACCGTGCCCCGCCTCGGTTTCGGCGTCTCCGGCTCGCGGGACACCCGCGCCGCGGTCACCGAGGCCCTCGCCCGGGGCTACCGCAGCATCGACACCGCCGCCGTCTACGACAACGAGACCGAGGTCGGCGCGGCACTCGCCGGGTCCGGCCTGGCCCGCGCCGAGGTGTTCGTCACGACCAAGGTGTGGAACGTCGGCCGGGACCGCGGCGACGCGCTCCGGTCCGCGCAGGAGAGCCTGGACCGGCTCGGGCTCGACCACGTCGACCTGCTGCTCGTGCACTGGCCGAACGACGACCTGGAGCCCTGCCTGCGGACCTGGGAGGCGATGGAGCAGCTGCTCGCCGACGGGCTGACCCGCGCGGTCGGGGTGTCGAACTTCCGCCCGTCGCACCTGCGGCGGCTGCGCGGGCTCGGCGGCACCGTGCCTGCACTGAACCAGGTCGAGCTGCACCCGCACCACCAGCAGCGCGAGCTGCGCGACGTGCACGCCGCGCTCGGCATCGCCACCGGCGCGTGGAGCCCGCTCGGCCGCGGGGCCGTGCTCGACGAACCGGTGCTGCACGCGATCGCACAGCGGCACGGGGTCACCCCGGCCCGCGTGGTCCTGCGCTGGCACCTGCAGCAGGGCACGGTCGCGGTGCCGAAGTCCGACGACCCCGCCCGGATCGCGGCGAACCGGGACCTGACCGGCTTCACCCTGGACGAGGGCGAGCGCCGCGCGATCGCCGCGCTGGACGTGCCGGGCGGGGCCGGCCGGATCGGCCCGGTGCCGGACCGGGTCGACCGGATCGCCGCCTGAGGACGGCCCCGGGTCAGCGGGCGGCGCGCAGGCCCGCCGCGGCCAGCGGCGCGGTCGCCTCCCCCACGGTCGCGAAGCCCTCGCCGCGGGTGTCGCCGCGGACGTGCCGCTCGTGGATCCCCTCGGCGATCACCGCGATCTTGAAGTAGGCCAGCCCCCGGTGGAAGGCCCGGTCCCGCGGCTCCCGCCCGGAGGCCGCGACGTAGCGCTCGACGAGCTCGTCGGCGCCGGGCATCCGCGGGCTCGTCGACGCCGCCGACCCGGCCAGGACCGGCGCGAAGGCCGGGTCGCCGTAGGCGGTGTGCAGCGCGAGGTCGGCGAGCGGGTCGCCGAGCGTGGCCATCTCCCAGTCGACGAGCGCGCGCACCCGCGCCGGGTCCTGCGGGTCGGTGATCGCGTTGTCGATCCGGAAGTCGCCGTGCACGACCGACGCGTCGCTCTCGGCCGGGCAGCCGGCGTCGAGCAGGGTGTGCAGCGCCTCGATGTCGGCGAGCTCGCGGGTCTTCACCCGCTCCCACTGCGAGTACCAGCGGTCGACCTGGCGGCGCAGGTAGCCGGCGGGCTTCCCGGACCCGGCGAGGGCACCGGTGGTGACGTCGACCGCGTGCAGCGCGGCCAGCGTGTCGACCAGCGCGAACGCCGTCTCCCGGACCTTCTCGTCGGAGTAGGCGGCCAGGTCGTCCTCGCTGCGCAGCACCACGCCGTCGACGAACCCGGTGAGCGCGAACGGCACCCCGATCACCGAGGAGTCGGCCAGCGCGACCGCGGGCGCGACCGGCACCCCCGAACCGGCCAGGGCGCTGACGAACCGGTACTCGCGGCCCATGTCGTGCGCGCTCGGGGTCAGCGTGCCCAGCGGCGGGCGGCGCAGGACCCAGACCGACTCGCCGTCGGTGACCCGGTAGGTCAGGTTGGAGCGGCCGCCGGAGAGCAGCCGGGCGGTGACGCCCCCGCGGTAGCCGGCGACGTGCTCGGCCAGGAAGGCGTCGAGTGCGATGAGGTCGAGACCGTCCGGGTTCATCGGCCCGCCTTCCCCGCCCGGCCCACGACGCGGCGGGCGATCGACCAGCGGTGTGTCTCGGAGGGCCCGTCGTAGATCCGGAACGGGCGCACCTCGCGCAGGAACCGGCCCAGCAGCACGTCCCCGGAGACCCCGAGCGAGCCGCACAGCTGCAGCGACCGGTCCACCACCCGCCAGACGGCCTCGGCGGTGAAGGTCTTCGCGACCGACACCTCCAGCCCGCCGTTCCGGCCCTGGTCGAGCTCCCAGCAGGCACGCAGGATCAGCCCGCGCGCGGCGTGGATGTCGATCTCGTTGTCGGCGACCATCGCCTGCGCCATGCCCAGGTCGGCCAGCCGCGACCCGAACACCTCGCGCTCGGAGGCACGGGCGACGGCGATGTCCTGGGCGCGGCGGGCGATGCCCAGCCAGCGCATGCAGTGCGTCAGCCGGGCCGGGCCGAGCCGGACCTGGGCGTAGCGGTAGCCCTGGTCCACCTCGCCGAGCACGGCGTCGTCGCCGACCCGGCAGTCGGAGAACTCGACCTCGAGGTGGCCGCCGTAGAGCGACTCGTCCAGCGTCGGGATGTGCCGGCCGACCGTCATGCCCGGGTTGCCGGCGTCGACCAGGAACATGGTCGCGCCCCCGCGGTCGCCGGGCACCCCGGTGGTACGGGCCATGACGATCGAGAACGCCGCACCGTCGGCGCCGGTGATGAACCACTTGCGGCCGTCGATCCGCCAGCCGCCGTCCACCCGGGTCGCGGTGGTGGCCAGCGCGTCCGGGTCGGAGCCCGCCCCGGGGGCGGGCTCGGTCATCGCGAAGCAGGACCGGATGTCCCCGGCCGCGAGCGGCGCCAGGTAGCGCGCCTTCTGCTCCTCGGTCGCGATCTGCTCGAGCATGTGGACGTTGCCCTCGTCGGGCGCGGCGATGTTGAGCGCGAGCGGGCCGAGCAACGAGTACCCGGCCTCCTCGAACACCGGCGCGCGCCCGCACATGTCCAGGCCGTGCCCCCCGAACTCGGGCGACGCGTGCGGGGCGAACACCCCGGCCGCGCGGGCACCGGCCTGCAGCTCGCGGCGGACGTCCTCGGACGGGACGACACCGTCGTGGGTCTCCTCCACCCCGATCACCGTGTCGCGGACGAAGCGGGCCGTGCGCTCGGCGAGCTCGGCCACCTCCGGGGCGGGTGTGAAGTCGACGGCCATGTCTCTCCCTTGCTCGTTGGCTAATACTCATTAGCCTCCATTGCCCCAGGTCCGTGCAAGCCGATGCCGACGGGATCACACCCACAGCTATAGACTGCTCCCCGTGCGGGAGGCCGAGATCCGGGCGGCCGCGCTGGAGCAGTTCGCCCGGCGCGGCTACGAGGCGACGACGATGGCCGACATCGGCGCCGCCGTCGGCATGCGCGGGCCCAGCCTCTACAAGCACGTCAGCTCCAAACAGGACCTGCTGGCGTCGGTGATCGAGGCGACGATGACCACGCTGCTGGCCGAGCACGACGCCGCGGTGTCCGGTGTGGACGAGCTGACCGAGCGGCTGCGCCGGGCCGTCGACGCGCACGTGAGGTTCCACGCCCGGCACCGGCGGGAGGCCTTCGTCGGGACCCGGGAGCTGCGCAGCCTGACCGAGCCCCGGCGCTCGCAGATCCTGGGCCTGCGGGCCGAGTACGAGCAGCGGTTCCGGACCCTGGTCGCCGACGGCGTCGAGGCCGGTGCGTTCACGGTGACGGACCCGCAGCTGGCCTCGTTCGCCCTGCTCGACCTGGGCATGGGCGTGGCGGTGTGGTTCCGCGAGGACTCGGGGCCGAGCGAGAACCAGGTCGCGTGGCAGCAGGTCGAGTTCGCGTTGCGCCTCGTCGGCGCTATCCGGTGAGCAGGACGACGGCGAGTGCCGCGTCCCGCGGGCGGGTCAGGTCCAGCCCGGTGAGCCGGCCGAACCGGCGCAGCCGGTTGAGCACCGTGTTGCGGTGGCAGTACAGCGCGCCCGCCACCTCAGACACGCTGCCCGTGTCCAGATAGGCCAGTGCGGTCGCGCGCAGCTGCGCCACCTCGCCGGGACGGGCCGCGTCCAGCCCGCCCAGCAGCGTGCCGGCCAGCCCGGCGTGGTCGTCGAGCGCCCGGCGGGCCACCAGCGGCCACATCGCGCGCGGCTCCCGTGGCCCCGCCGCGTCCGGCGGGAGCAGGTGCGCCATCCGCACGACCGCGGACACGGCACCGGGGACCGCACCGAGACCGTCCACGTCGTCGTCGACGACGCAGGCGACGCCCGCGGTCAGCCGCTCGCGCAGCCGGGCGGCGCCGGGGGCACCGGCCGGCCAGAACGCGGCCACCCCGAACTCGACGTCGCGCAGGTGGACACCGCCGGTCCGCGCGGCCCGCCCGCGCAGCGTCGCGGCGTGGTCGGCGAGCGCCGCGCACACCGTGAACGTCCCGTCCGCGCGCACGCCGAGCCCGGCCGCGAGCCGGGCCTCGCGGTGCTCGTCCGCCGGGCCGGGCCGGAACAGCAGGTCCAGGAGCCGGCGCTCGTCGTCGCGCTGCTGCTCGGCGAGCACCGCCTGCTCGCTGAGGAACGCGACGTGCACCTCGTGCGCGTAGGCGTCGACGACCGCCCACAACCGGTCCGCCCGCGGCGCGAGCACGGCGGGCTCGTCGGAGTGCTCCAGCAGCGCCGACCAGAGCACCGGGAAGTCCAGCCGCACCGCCCGGACCAGGTCGTCGAGGTCGACCCCCTGCCGCGCGCGGTGCCTGCCGAGCCGGTCCGGGAGGTCACCGAGCTCGATCCGCCCGTCGGTGCGGTCGAGCTGGTCGACCAGCAACGCCAGCGAGGCCTCGGCGGTGGCGCGCAGGTCCTCGCGGGTCACCGGCTGGACGGCGTAGTGCCCGTCGGTGTCGAGGCGGGCGAGGAACGCCGAGGCCAGCTCCGGCACCCGGCGCCGCACCCGCGCGACCGTCCGCGTCCAGGCCGCGCCGGGGTCCGCCTCGGAGTCCACGGCGGTCAGCCTGCCAGTCCCGATCACCCGCCGGCCGGTTCACCGGCCGCGAGCCGGCGCACGACCGCGGTCAGCAGCTCGACCCCGGCCAGGGCGTCGTCGTCGCGGGTCAGCTCGGCCTCGTTGTGGCTGATCCCGTCGACGCTCGGGACGAACAGCATCACGGTCGGGACGTGCGCGTTGAGGTGGACCGAGTCGTGCCCGGCCACCGTGGAGATCCGCCGGTGGCTCAGCCCCAGCTCGTCGGCGGCCCGGCGGGCCAGCTCCACGCCCGCCTCGGGGAACGGCCGGACACCCCAGCGCTGCGCACCGGCGACCTCGATCCCGACCCGGGCGGTCCGCTCGATCGCCGGGATCCGCTCGTGCAGCGTGGCGTCGGCCCGGGCGAGCAGGTCCTCGTCCGGGCTGCGCAGGTCCAGGTTGAGCACGGCCTCGCGGGCAACGGTCACCGGGCTGTTCGGCTCGACCGCCATCCGGGACACCGACGTGTGCAGCGGCGCGTCCGGTGTGGACAGCTCGTCGGCGAGCGCCCGGGCCGCCACGACCAGGTGCGCGGCGCCCAGCAGCGCGTCCTGCCGGTCGGCCATCGGGGTGGAGCCGGTGTGCGACTGGTCGCCCAGCACCCGCAGGTCGTACTTGCGGGCCGCCCAGGTATCGGCGACCAGGCCGATCGTCGTGCCGGTCTCCTCCAGGACCCGGCCCTGCTCGATGTGGATCTCGGCGTACGCGGCGACGTCGGCGAGCACCGGCGCCTCGGTGCCGGTCTGCCCCATCGCGGCCAGCCGGTCGCCGACCCGTACGCCCGCCGGGTCGGTGGTGTCGCGGGCCGTGTCCAGGTCCAGCGCGCCGGTGAACACGGCGCTGCCGAACATGCTCGGCGTGAAGCGCGAACCCTCCTCGTTGAACCAGTTGACGACGGCGAGGTTGAGCGCAGTCCCGCCGGTGCCGGCCACCCGGTGCACGGCGTGGGCCGCGGCGAGCACGCCGTAGGCGCCGTCGTACCGGCCGCCGCGCGGCTGGCTGTCCAGATGCGACCCGACCAGGACGTACGGGGCGCCCGGGACGGTCTCCCGGAGCCCGAACTGGTTGCCGATCCGGTCGTAGCGCACGGTGAACCCGCGCCCGGCCAGCAGCTGCTCGAACCAGCGGCGCTGGGCCTCGTCCGCCTCCGATGCGGCCTCGCGGTGCACACCGCCCCGCTCGGTCGCCCCGAACGCCGACAGCGTCGCGAAGTCCCTGAGGAAGGAGTCGCCGGAGGTCATGTGCCCATGGCAGCACGTCCGCTCCGGCCGGTCATCGGCGACGCGTCACGGCCTGCACGAGCGTGGCTGTGCATCTGCACAGTCTCGTCGTGGAAGGACGCGACGATCGGGCGTTCCGCTCGGCGCCCGCGACCCGGATGCTGGCACGACCCACACGACGATCCGGGGAGGCGGCATGGCCGAGGACCGGAAGGACGAGCGGGTCGACGGCGGCCCCGGTGACCCGGGAGCCGGGTCGGCGGTGGCGGTGAGCGACGCCGACGCCCGCACGGTCGCGTTCGGCGCGTTCGTCGGCACCGCACTGGAGTGGTACGACTTCTTCCTCTACGGCACCGCGGCCGCGCTGGTGTTCAACCGGCTCTACTTCGCCACCGACGACGCGGTCGTCTCCACCCTCGCCGCCTTCGCCTCGTTCGCCGTCGGCTTCCTGGCCCGCCCGCTGGGCGCGGTCGTCTTCGGCCATCTTGGCGACCGGATCGGCCGCAAGCGCTGCCTCATCGTCACCGTGACGATGATCGGGCTCGTGACCGGCCTGATCGGTGCGCTGCCGGACTTCCTGACGATCGGGATCGCGGCCCCGGTGCTGCTCACGCTGCTGCGGCTGCTGCAGGGGGTCGCCGTCGGCGGGGAGTGGGGCGGTGCGATCACCCTCGCCGTGGAGCACGCGCCGCCGGAGCGTCGCGGCCGGTACGCGGCGATGCCGCAGATCGGGTCGCCGATCGGCACACTGCTGTCCTCGGGCGCGTTCCTCGCGGTCGCCCAGCTCCCGCCGGCGAGCTTCGACACCTGGGGCTGGCGGATCCCGTTCCTCGCCGCGTTCCCGCTGCTGGCGGTCGCGGTGTGGCTGCGCCGGCGGGTCGAGGAGTCCCCGCTGTTCGAGCAGCTGCTGGCCGAGGACGCGCGGGCGTCGTCCCCGGTCCGCGAGGTGCTGGTGCGGGCGTGGCCGCAGCTCGCGGTCGGCGCCGGGACGACCCTGCTCGGCGTCGGCGGGTTCTACCTGATCACCACGTTCGTCATCAGCTACGGGACCAGCCGGCTCGACCTGCCCCGCTCGCTGATGCTGGGCGCCACGCTGGTCGCGGCGGTCGTCGAGATCGGCGTGCTGATCCTCGGCGGCCGGCTCGCCGAGCGCTTCGGGGCCTGGCGGGTGACGGTCGCCGGTGGTGTCGCGTCGGCGCTGGTGGCGTTCCCGGCGTTCTGGCTGATCGACAGCCGGTCCGCGGCCGCAGTGATCATCGGGGTGACGGTGGCGACCGCGCTGCTGTCGGTCCCCTACGCCGTGTCCGGGGCGCTGCTGTCCGAGCTGTTCCCGCCGCACCTGCGCTACTCCGGGGTCGCGCTGTCGGCGAACCTGGCCGGGGTGGTCTCCGGGTTCGTCCCGCTGGTCGCGACCGCGCTGCTCGCCGCGGGCGGCGGGAGCTCGGTGCTGCCGGCCCTGCTGCTCGCCGGGATCGCACTGGTGACGGCCGGGAGCGGGGCGGTGGCGCCGCGGTTCTTCGCCGCCGGGGACCGGGTCGCCGCGCGGACCTGACCGGGCGGGCCGCGCACACCCCTTCGAGATGCGCCGGCACCTCGGCTGCACCTAACGTCCCGCGCCGTGACCGACTCGTCCGACGCCGGCTCCCCCACCGGAACCGTCCTCGCCCTCGTCGCCGACCCCGGCCTGCCCACCGAGCTGGCCCACCGGCTCGTCCGCGACCTCCCGTCCGAACTGGCCCGCCGCGGGGCCGGTTCCTGGGAGGTGCGGATCTGCGACGAGCCGATCTCGCTCGACGCACAGGGCGCGCTGCCGATGCTCGAGATCGGCGACCGGATCCGGGAGAAGGAGGAGGTCGACGCCGTCGTGCTGATCACCGACCTGCCCCGGCGGGCCGGCGCCGACCCGGTCGTCGCCGACGCCGGGACCGGGCACGGGGTCGGCCTGGTGTCGCTGCCCGCCCTCGGCGGGTGGAACCAGTACCGGCGCTGCCGCGACACGGTCGTCCGGCTCCTGAGCCGGGACCTGTTCGCCCCGGCCGACGGCACCCGGCCGCACGAGGACACCGACGCCGGCAGCGCCGGCTCGCTCACCCGCCTCGACCCGGGCAGCGAGGACGCCGGGAACGACGACGCCGGTAACGACTCCGGCAGCGACTCCGGCAGCGCGAGCGCCGAGGGCAGCGACGAGTCCGGCACCGCCGGCGTCGAGGACGAGGTGGACGTCCGGCTCGCGCTGACCGGGATGCGCGGCCGGCTGCGCCTGCTGGCCGGGATGGTGCGGGCGAACCGGCCGTGGCGGCTGGTGCCGAGCCTGTCCCCCGCGATCGCCGCCGCCGCGGCGGGTGCGGCGTTCGGCATCTTCTACTCGAACATCTGGCAGCTCGCGACGGCCATCGGGACCTGGCGCCAGGTGGTCGTCGCCCTGATCGCGCTGGCGGGCATGACCGCCTGGCTGATCATCGACAACAGCCTCTGGGAGACCCGTCGCAACCGGTCGCTGCGCGAGGAGACGATCCTGTCGAACGTGTCGACGGTGCTCACCGTGGCCTGCGGCGTGGTGATCATGTTCGCGCTCCTGCTCGTGCTCGCCGGCTTCGCGGCCGTGCTGGTGATCCCGCCGCACTACCTCGGGTCCACCCTGATGCGCGAGGCCGGGGTCGACGACTACGTGATGATCGCGCTGCTGTCGACGTCGATGGGCACCGTCGCGGGCGCGCTCGGGTCCGGCTTCGCCGACGACGCGGCCGTCCGCCAGGCCGCCTACAGCCGTCGTGAGCAGGAGCGCCGCGCCCGGCTGGACCGGGAGGACGCGCGCAGCACGGAGACACACAGCACGGAGACGCCCAGCTCGGAGACACACAGCACCGGGAGCAGCCGGGAGCAGGCATGAACCGGGCGGACCCGGGTACCTGGATCGGGTGACCACACCGGACACCGCGGTGATCGACGTCGACGGGACGCTCGTCGACACCAACTACCACCACGCCCTCGCCTGGTCCCGGGCGCTGCACGGGCTCGGCCGGACGGTCCCGGTCCACCGGCTGCACCGCGCGGTCGGCATGGGCGGGGACCAGCTGGTCCCCGCCGTCGCCGGTGACGAGTTCGAGGCCGAGCACGGCGACGCGGCCCGCGCGGCGTGGAAGGAGGAGTTCGACGCGCTGCTGCCCGAGATCCGCCCGTTGCCCGGGGTCCGCGAGTTCCTCACCGACCTCACGGAGGGCTACGGGCTGACGGTCGTGCTGGCCAGCTCGGGGGCACCCGAGCACGTCGACGCCTACCTGGACCTGTTCGGCGGCCGCGAGCTGGCCGCGCACTGCCTGACCCGCGAGGACGTCCGGCGCACCAAACCCGACCCGGAGCTGATCCGGGTCGCGCTGGCGCGGGCCGCGGGGTCGGCGGGGTTCGTGGTCGGTGACTCGGTGTGGGACATCCGCGCCGCCGCCGCGGCCGGGCACCCGGCCTACGCCGTGCGCACCGGCGGGTACGGCGACGCCGAGCTGCTCGACGCCGGCGCCCGCGAGGTGTTCGACGCCCCCGCCGACCTGCGCCCGGCGATCCCGCGGATCCTGCGCGGCTGAGCTCTCCGGCGGCATCGGGCCGGGCGTGGATCGGGCCCGCCGGCCTGCGCCGGCGGGCCCGTGCAACCGGCTCCCGGGATCAGCGGCCGGTGGGCCGGTGCAGGTAGCGGCCGGTCGGCTCGCCGACGACCTTGCCCTTGTCGAAGACCGGCTTCCCGCGCAGGAACGTGGTCTCGACCGTCGCGCCGATCTCCATCCCGCGGAACGGCGTGTACTCCTGGGTGGACTCCGACAGCGCCGGGTCGACGGTGAAGGAGCGGTCCGGGTCGACGAGCGCGATGTCGGCGTCGAAGCCGGGGGCGATGTCGCCCTTGGTCGGCAGCCCGAAGCGGCGGGCCGGGGTCGTCGACACCAGCTCGGCGACGGTCGACATCGACAGGCCCCGCTTGCGGCCCTCGCCGACCAGCCCCGGCAGCAGGTACTCGGTGCCGCCGAACCCGGACTTCGCGGCGAACACGTCGTCGGCCGGCTCGCCGAACTTCTTCTCCTCGCGGCAGCACGCGTGGTCGGAGACGACCCAGCTGACGTCGCCGGCGAGCAGGTGCTCCCAGAGCTTCTCGACGTCGGCCCGCGGCCGCAGCGGCGGGTTGACCTTGCCGCCGACCCCGTCGGCGGTGGTGACGTCGGCGAGCAGGTGCCCGATCGTGACCTCGCGGCGGAAGTCGACGTGCGGGAAGGTCTTCGCCATCAGCATGGCCGCCTCCATCGCCTTGCCCGACGTCAGGTGCAGCAGGTTGATCGTCGGCAGCCCGGTCTCGTGGGCCAGGTAGGAGGCGATGGTGACCGCGAGCCCCTCGGAGTGCGGCGGGCGCGAGGCGCTGTAGGCCTCCAGGCCCGACAGCGAGCCCTCCTCCTCGACCAGCCGGGTGTAGGCGGTCATGATCTCGGCGGTCTCGCAGTGCAGCGACAGCGAGATCTGGTCGGCGATGTCCGGGTTCTCCTCACGGGCGGCCTGGATGCCGCGCATGACGAACTCGAAGTGGGCGATGTCGTAGCGCTCGCCCTCGGGGATCATCAGGAAGTCGTTCTGGTCGCTGGAGCGACCGTGCAGGCCGTGGCTGCCGTAGAACATGAAGATCTTGAACGACGTGACGCCGTGCTCGCGGACCAGCGCCGGGATCTCGTCGATGTGCGACGCCTGCATCGGCGCGAGGTGGAAGGCGTAGTCCACGTAGGACCGTCCGTCGGCGGCGGCGAGCACCTCCGGGTACACCTCGGAGTAGGGGCCACCGCGGTTGAGGTAGTACTGCCCGGTCCGCATGTAGGTCAGCGAGGTCGTCACGCCGCCCTGCGCGCACGCCCGGCTCTCGGTGGCGGTGTCGTCGGAGAGCGGGTTGTAGATGCCCCAGTGCTGGTGGGCGTCGACGACGCCGGGGAACGCGAGCAGCCCGCGGCCCTCGTGCACCTCGGCACCCTCGGGGACGGCCAGACCGGGCCCGACCTCGGACACGACGCCGTCGGTGACGGCGATGTCGGCGGCGACCGGCTCGCCGCCGCCGGGACGGACGACGCGGACGTCGCGGATGATCAGGTCGGGTCGGGTCATCGGGCACCTTCCGGGGCGAGGGGGTCGACAGCGGAGGCCGACCGGGCGAGGTGCCCGGCGGCGAGGTAGGCGAGGCCGAGCGCGGCCAGCAGGCCGTTGCCCGCCAGGTAGCCGGCCGCGCCGTGGCCGGAGATGCCGGCAGCGGCACCACCGGCGGCGTACAGGCCGGGGATCGGCTGCCCGGCCGGGTCGAGCACGCGGGCGTGCTCGTCGACGAGCAGGCCGCCCTGGGTGTGGAACAGCGCCGGGACGATCTCGACGGCGCGCAGCGGTGGCTGCAGCGGGGTCGCGGTGGTGCGGCCGTACGGATCGGTCCGCTCACCGGACGCGACCCGGGCGAGCGCGTCGAGCTCGGCCTCGAGCGCGGCGGCCGGGACGCCGATGACCGCGGCCAGCCCGGCGGCGGAGTCCGCGGTGCGCACGGCGCCCGCGTCGAGGACGTCCTGGTAGTCGCCGAAGGCCCGGCAGAGCCGGTCGATGCGCTCGTCGAACACCATCCAGCCGCGCCCGCCGGGGCGGGCCGCGAGCACGGCCGCGTACTCGGAGTAGCCGGAGGTCTCGTCGCCGAAGCGGTGGCCGCCGGTGTCGACGACGACGGCGCCGTGCATCACCGCGGCCCAGGTCACCAGGGTCTGCGCGGCGGCCGAGAGGCCGGCGTGACCCTGGTAGGCGTCGAGGTAGCCGCTGGCGGCGCCGAGCTCGGCGCCGATCCGCAGCGCGTCGCCGCGGGAGTGCTCGCCGCCGTGGTAGTGCGCTCCGGCGATCTCGGGCAGGTGGGTGCCGACGAGGCCGGTGTCGGCGCCGTAGCCGTTGGTGGCCAGCAGCACCGACCGGGTGGCGATCTCCTCGCGCTCCCCGTCCGGGTTCTCGACGACCGCGCGCACGCTGCCGCCGGCCTCCGGGCGCACCGCGACGAGCCGGGCCGGCACGAGCAGGTCGATGCGGTCGCTGCGCTCGACGGCGTCGAGCAGGTGACGCAGCAGCGACGAGCCGTGCCGGCCGGGCAGGCTGTGCACCCGCGGCGCGGAGTGCCCGGGGTAGCCGAAGTCGGTCGGCAGCTCGATCGGGACGCCGACGTGGTCGGCGAGCCACTCGACGAGCTCGGCTCCGGTGTGCGCCAGTGCCGGGGCGATCCGCGGGTCGGCGGTCCCGCCGGTCTTGGCGGCGATGTCGTCGAGGAAGCGCTGCGGGGAGTCGTCGACGCCGGCGGCGGCCTGGAAGCGCGATCCCGGCCCGGGCAGCATCGCGGTCGACATCGAGGTGTTGTTGCCCCGGCGGAAGTTCGGGTCGGCGTCGACCACCAGCACGTCGAGTCCGAGCTCGGCGGCCCGGATCGCGGCGGTCAGCCCGCCGCCCGCCCCGGCGACCACCAGGTCGACATCGGTCGTCATCGTCCCTCCCCGTTCGGATTTCCGGCCCGACTCTCGCAGTCTGTTCCCTTGGGCGGAACATACTGCCAAGCCCTCGGCTTCCCGATAAGAGCAGTGTTGCCAGCACTTATGCAAGAGATGTCGGTCATCTTCTTGACACGGGCGCTCGTGTGACCCACATTCTCGTTCCGTCAGGCGGTACATACCGGGCGCAGGAGGCGATGTGACGGAGACGAGCGGTGGCACCGGGGCCACCGAGCGGGTGGCGGACGTGTTGCTGCTGTTCACCGACGGTCCGACCACCCTCGGCGTCACCCGGGTGTCGCGCGAGCTCGGCCTGTCCAAGGCCGTGGTCCACCGCATCCTCCAGTCGCTGACCGGCCGCGGCCTGATCGCCTACGACCCGGCCTGCCGGGAGTACCGGCTCGGTCCCGCGGCCGCCGCACTGGGCAGCCGCGCGCTGCGCGAGTCCGACCTGCGGACGGCGGCCCTGCCGTTCCTGGCCGAGCTGCGCGACCAGCTGCACGAGACGGTCACGATCAGCGCGAAGGTGCACGGCGGCCGCGTCTACCTCGACCAGGTCGTCGGCACCCACGAGATCACCATGTCGGTCGAGCTCGGGCGCCGGTTCCCGCTGCACGCCGGCTCGTCGGGCAAGTGCATGCTCGCCCACTCCGACCCCGGCGAGGTGGAGCGGGTCCTGGGCGGCGAGCTGGCCGCGCTCACCCCCTCCACCCCGACCGACCCCGACGCCCTGCGGACCGAGCTGGCCCGGATCCGGGAAGCCGGTTACGCCGCCTCGGCCGGCGAGCGGCAGGGCGACGCCGGTTCGGTCGCCGTGCCGGTGTTCGGCCCCGGCGGCCTGGTCGGCGCGGTCTCGGTGTGCGGCCCGCGGTTCCGGGTCACCGACGAGTTCGTCGCCGCGACCGCTCCCGAGCTGATCGAGACCGCCGACCGGATCACCGCTCGGCTGGGCGGCGTCGCACCCGCCCGCGCCGTCCCCACCCCCCTCGGAAGGACCCCGTGAGTAAGGACCCCGCGAGTAAGGACCCCATGAGCCACGACCACCCGGCGGCGCTGGAGGGCCTGAAGGTCCTCGACGCCTCCACCCTGTTCGCCGGTCCGCTGGCGGCCACCCTGCTGGGCGACCACGGCGCCGACGTGATCAAGATCGAGCACCCGCGGGGCGACCCGGCCCGGACCCACGGAGCCCAGAAGGACGGGGTCGGGCTCTGGTGGAAGATGCTGTCCCGCAACAAGCGGGCGATCACGCTGGTGCTGTCGACCCCGCGCGGGCGGGAGCTGTTCCTCGACCTCGCCGCGGACGCCGACGTGGTGATCGAGAACTTCCGGCCGGGGACCCTGGAGCGCTGGGGCCTGGGCCCGGACGAGCTCCGGGCGCGCAACCCGCGGCTGGTGCTGGCCCGGGTGACCGGCTTCGGCCAGACCGGCCCGTACGCGACCCGGCCCGGTTTCGGCACGCTCGCCGAGGCGATGAGCGGGTTCGCCGCGATGACCGGGGAGCCGGACGGCCCGCCCACGCTGCCCCCGTTCGGCCTGGCCGACGGGGTCGCCGCGCTGACCACCGCCTTCGGCATCATGACCGCGCTGCGTGCCCGGGAGAGCACCGGGCGCGGCCAGGTGCTCGACACCGCGATCATCGAGCCGCTGCTGCACCTGCTCGGCCCCGGTCTGATCGCCTACGACCAGCTCGGCGTGCTGCAGCCGCGCACCGGCAACCGGTCCACCAACAACGCCCCGCGCAACACCTACCGCTGCGCCGACGGGCAGTGGGTGGCGGTGTCCACCAGCGCCCAGTCCATCGCCGAGCGGGTGATGCGCCTGGTCGGGGCGCCCGAGCTGATCGACGAGCCGTGGTTCGCCAGCGGCGCGAGCCGGGCCGAGCACGTCGAGGAGCTCGACGCCGCCGTCGGTGCCTGGATCGCCGCCCGCAACCGCGACGAGGTCGTCGAGGCCTTCGAGAAGGCCGAGGCCGCCGTCGCGCCGATCTACACCGCCGCCGACGTGCTCGCCGACCCGCACTTCAACGCGCTCGGCAGCATCGTGACGATCGACGACGACGAGCTGGGCCCGGTGCGCTTCCAGAACACCCCGTTCCGGCTCTCGGACACCCCCGGCTCGGTCCGCAGCACGGGCCCGCGCCTGGGCGCGCACACCGCCGAGATCCTGGGTGGGCTCGGGGTCGGCGCCGACGAGCTCGAGCAGCTGCGGGCCCAGGGGGTCGTGTGACGGCCGTCGGCCGGGTCCGCAGCTGGCTCTACGTGCCCGGGCACCGCGCCGACCTGGTCGGCAAGGCCCTCGCCGGGCCCGCGGACGCGGTCGTCGTGGACCTCGAGGACGCGGTGCCGCCCGCGCACAAGGACGAGGCCCGCGCGACGGCCGTGACGACGTGCGCCGGGCGGCCCGGCCGGGTCTGGGTGCGGGTCAACGGGGCCGGCACCCCGTGGGCCGACGCCGACGCCGCCGCGCTCGCCGGTAGGACCGTCGCCGGGCTGCGCGTGCCGAAGGCCGAGGACCCCGCCGCCGTCGCGGCGCTGGCCGAGCGCACCGGTGCCCCGCTGCACCTGCTGATCGAGAGCGCCCGCGGGCTGCGCCGGGTGTTCGCGCTCGCCGAGTGCCACCCGCTGGTGGCCGGCATCTCGCCCGGTGAGACCGACCTGGCCGCCGACCTGCGGATCCGGGACCGCCGCGAGCTCGGCTGGGCCCGCTCCCGGATCGTCACCGCGAACCGGGCCGCCGGGCTGCCCAGCCCGGTCGCCAGCGTCTGGACCGACCTCGCCGACCGCGCCGGGCTCACCGCCGACAGTGCGGCCCTGCGCGACGCCGGGTTCTTCGGCCGCTCGGTGATCCACCCCGGCCAGATCGAGCCGGTGCACCGCGCCTTCACCCCCGACGACGCCGAGGTCGCGCAGGCCCGCGCCCTGCTCGACTCCGTCGGCACCGCGGGCTCCGCCGCCTGGGTCGACGACCGTGGGCGCTTCGTCGACCCCGCCGTCGTCGCCGGGGCCCGCTGGGTCGTCGACCTCGCCGACTCCCTTCACGGCACCCCGCCCGACCACCACGAACCGGCCCGCGCCACGGCCGGGAAGGAGACCTCGTGACCACCTCCACCACCGCGGGCCCCGGCCTGCTCGACGCCGTCCGCGCCGGGACCCGGGTGATCGAGCTCGGCCACCCGCTCTACACCGGGATGGCGGGCTCGCCGAACCACCCCGGCTTCCGGATGACCCTGGAGCGCCGGCACGGCGACGCGGTCCGCCCGGACGGCGGCTCCGCCTCCAACGAGGTGATCGTGACCGGCGGGCACACCGGCACCCACGTCGACGCGCTCGCGCACGTCAGCCACGACGGGCTGCTGCACGGCGGGGCCGACGCCGTCGAGTCCCAGCGCGGTGGCAAGCACACCGTGCACGGGGCCGAGACCATCCCGCCGATGGTCACTCGCGGGGTGTTCCTCGACGTCGCGGCCGTGCACAGCGTGGATGTTCTGGACGGTGGCTACGGCGTGACCGTCGACGACCTGCAGCGCGCCGCCGAGCGCGCCGGTGCCGAGCCGGGCCCGGGGGACGTGGCCGTGGTGCGCACCGGCTGGGGCAGGCTCTTCGCCGATGCACCCGCCTACGTCGGCAAGGAGTCCGGCGTACCCGGGATGACGGTCGAGGGCGCGCAGTGGCTGGTCGAGCGCGGGATCGTGGCGACCGGATCCGACACCACCGCCTACGAGCAGATCCCGGCCGGGGCCGGGCACCGGGTGCTGCCGGTGCACCGGGTGCTGCTGGTCGAGCACGGCATCCACATCGTCGAGCACCTCGCGCTGGAGGACGCGGCGGCGGCCGGGCTGGGGGAGTTCCTGGCGATCTTCGCGCCGCTGCGGATCGTCGGCGGCACCGGCGCCCCGGTGCGCCCGCTGGCGGTGGTGCCGGCATGAGCGGCAGCACCCCCGCGCAGCGGATCGGCGAGGTCGGCGCCCGGCTGGCGGCCGACGGCGTCGACGACGCCCTCGCCGACGACCTGGTCCGCCGGATCGTCGACGTGGTCGGCAACTCGCTGGCCGCCACCCGCGAGGAACCCGCCCGGATCGCCGGGGCGGTGACCGCCGAGTGGGGCGGCACCCCGGCGGCGACCGCGATCGGGCAGCCGCAGCGGCTGCCGGCGCCGTCCGCGGCGCTGGTCAACGGCACGCTGGCGCACAGCCTCGACTTCGACGACACCCACCTCCCCTCGGTGCTGCACCCGTCGGCGGCGGTCGTCCCGGCGGCGCTGGCCACGGCCGAGCGGGTCGGCGCGGGCGGGCGGGCGCTGCTCGCCGCGGCCGCGATGGGCATCGAGGTGACCTGCCGGCTCGGCATGGCCGGGTACGACGAGGAGCTGGGCAACTCGGTCTTCTTCGAGCACGGCCAGCACGCGACGGCGATCTGCGGGGCGGTCGGCGCGGCCGTCGCCTCGGGAATGCTGCAGGGGCTCGACGCGGACCGGCTCACCTCTGTCATCGGCATCGCGGCCAGCATGGGTGCCGGGGTGATCGAGGCCAACCGCACCGGCGGGACGATCAAGCGGGTGCACTGCGGCTGGGCCGCGCACGCCGGCGTCGTCGCGGCCGACCTCGCCCGGCACGGCCTGACCGGCCCGCCGACGGTGATCGAGGGCCGGTTCGGCTTCCTGCGCGCGTTCTGCGGCGAGCGGGTGCACCCGGAGCGGGTCACCGACGGGCTCGGGGAGCACTGGGAGACGCCCGGGGTGTTCTTCAAGCCCTACCCCTGCAACCACTTCACCCACGCCGGGGTCGACGCGGCGCTGGCCCTGCGGGCCCGGGGCGTGACCGCGGGCGACGTGCGGGAGCTGGTCCTGGGCGTGCCCGCGCCGGTGCTGCGGACGATCGCCGAGCCCGCCGAGGAGAAGGCCCGCCCCCGCTCCGGCTACCACGCGGCGTTCTCCGGCCCCTACACCGTGGCCGCGGCACTGGTCGGCGGTGGCGGGCTGGGCGTGTTCCACGAGGACTTCACCGACGCCGTGGCCGCCGACCCGGCGCGCCTCGACCTCGCCGGACGGGTGCGGGTCGTCGCCGACGACGAGGCGACGGCCGGCTTCCCGCGCCAGTTCCCGGCCGTGCTCACCGCCGAGCTCACCGACGGCAGCTCGGTGACCGAGCGGGTGAGCGCGAACCGGGGCGGACCGGCACGGCCGCTGTCGGCCGACGAGCTCGCCGCGAAGTTCACCGGCAACGCCGAGCGGGTCGTGGGCCCGGAGCAGGCGGCCGGGATCGTCGGGACGCTGTGGGACCTGCGGGCCGACCGGCCGGTCGCCGAGGTGATGGCCGGAATCCAGGACGCGACCATTCGTTCCGCCCAGGGAAACAATTCTGAGATTGTTTCCTCGCCGTAACCGGAAACAACATGTAGTTCATTGACGTGATCAGCTGAGCACACCGAGAATTGCATGACAATGATGTCCATATTGTTCCGCCGAGCGGAACGACGAATCCGTCGACGAACGGATCCGATTCAAGGGAAGCGATCATGAGTACCCGGTTCCGCTTCGTGACGTTGGGGCTGGTCGTCGGCCTCATCATCATCAACTACATCGACCGCAGCGCGGTCTCCTACGCGGTCGAACCGCTCGAGCAGGAATTCGGGATCACCACCGCGCAGTACGGGATCATCAGTTCCGTCTTCTCGCTCGGATACATGATCGCGGCATTCCTGTCCGGGCCGCTGGTCGACCGGTTCGGGACCCGCCGGGTGCTGCTGGTCGCCGTCGCACTGTTCTCGGTGACCACGGCGCTGATCCCGATCGCCGGTTCGTTCGCCGGGCTGCTGGTCATCCGGTTGCTGCTGGGGATCGGTGAGGCGCCGGCGTTCCCGGCCGCCACCCGCACGGTGAGCCGCTGGCTGCCGGTCCGCGAGCGCGGGGTCGCGCTGGCGCTCTGCGGCGGCGTCGCGGTCTCCGGCAGCCTGCTGATCTCCGGCCCGCTGCTGACCTGGCTCACCGACCTCGTCGGCTGGCGCGGGATGTTCTGGACCCTGGCGATCCTCGGCGTGGTCTGGGCGCTGTTCGCCCTCACCCTGCTGCGCGACCTGCCCGAGGAGTCGTCCCGGGTGAGCGAGGCCGAGCGGGCGCTGATTGCCGAGGGGCAGGAGGCCGACGCCGGGGCGGGCCGCTCCCGGGTGCGCTGGCGCCCGCTGCTGACCAACCGGAACCTCTGGGTCGTCTCCGGCGGCTACTTCGCGTGGGGCTTCATGTTCTGGGCCTTCATGTACTGGCTGCCGTCGTTCCTGTCCGAGGGCTACGGGCTCAGCCTCAAGGAGGCCGGCGCGTTCTCGATCGCGCCGTGGGCCTGCGGCATCGTCGGCGCGCTGGCCGGCGGCGTCATCGTCGACCGGGTCTACCGCCGCAGCCCGCGGATCCGCAGCCGGTTCGCCGTGATGGGTGCGGCGCTGCTGCTGGCCGGGTGCTCGCTGGTGCCGCTGGCGATCTCGCCGACGCTGACCGTCGCGCTGATCTCGATCTCGCTGGGTGTCGGCTTCGGCTTCGTCACCGGCGGGATCTGGTGGGTCGCGGCGATCGACGCCGCCCCGGACCAGCCGGGCAGCGCGGCCGGGTTCGCCGACGCCGCGTTCGCCTCGTCCGGGATCGTGGCCCCCTCGGTCATGGGCTTCATCGTGGCCGGCACCGGGAGCTTCACCAGCGGCTTCGTCGTCATGGCCGGGCTGGCCGTGGCCGGCGCGCTGCTGATGCTGCTGGTCCCGCGCGAGCCCGCCCGCACGGCGGCCTCCGCCACCGAGGCCGCGGGCAACCCGGCGTGACGGGCGGCGGACCGGACCGCGACACCCTCCGCCCGGCGGTCCGGTCGGCCGTCACCCGCCTCGGCGCGTGGGTGTCTGGCCTGCGCTGGGCCGACGTGCCGGACGAGGTCCGCGAGCGGGTGGTGACCGTGCTCGTCGACGCCGTCGCGGTCACCACCCTCGGTGCCCGCGAACCCGCCCAGCGGGCCCTGGTCGATGCCTGGGACCCGCCCGCCGGACCGGCCCCGCTGTTCGGGACCGGGCGCGAGGTCGCGGTCGACGCCGCCGCGTGGCTCAACGCCACCGCCTCGGTGCGGCTCGAGCTCGACGACGGGCACCGGCTCGCCGCAGGCCACCCGGCGGCCCACGGGTTCCCGGCCGTCCTCGCGCTGGCCGCACGCCGCGGCGTCCCGGGCGAGGAGCTGTGCTGCGCACTGCTCGCCGCCTACGAGGTGGCCGCCCGGTTCGGGCGCGCCACCCGGCTGCGGCCGGGCACCCACCCGCACGGCAACTGGGGCATCGCCGGGGCGGCGGCCGGCTGCGCCCGGGTGCTGGGACTGTCCGCCGCGGACACCGCGACCGCGATCGACGCCGGCAGCGGCCTGCCGGTCGCGGGGCCGTTCGCCGCCGCGCTGGACGGCAACCCGGTCCGCGACCACTGGATGGGCGCGGCGAACCAGTCCGGGCTCGCCGCGGCCCGGCTGGCCGCGTCCGGGACCGGGCACCCGACCGGGGTGGCCGCCGACTCGCTCGGCGAGCTGCTCGGGAGCCTCGACCCCGCGGTTCTGGCCTCGGGGCTCGGTTCCGGGCCGGACCCCGCGTCGTGGGAGATCCTCGGCGGCTACTTCAAGCAGCACTCGTCGTGCTCGTTCACCCACGCCGCCGTCGACGCCGCCCTGGACCTGCGCGAGCAGGCCGGGGACGGGTGCGGCGGGATCGAGCAGGTGCTGGTCGAGGTCCACTCGCTCGGCGCCGCGCTCGACCGGACGTCCTGGCCGACCCCGCTGGCCGCGATGTTCTCGCTGCCGTTCACCGTGGCCACGGCGCTGCGCCGGGGCCGGATGGTCCCCGCCGACGTGTCCGCCGAGGCGCTGGCCGACCCGGTCACCGCGGACCTGGCCCGCCGGGTCACGGTGCGGGTCGCCGCGGACCTCGACGCACGGCTGCCCGCCGAGCGTCCCGCGCGGGTCACGGTCACCACCACCGGCGGCGACCGGCTGGTCGCGGAACGACCCAACCCGGTCGGCGACGTCGCCCACCACCCGTTCACCCCCGAGGACCGGGTGCGCGTCCTCGGCGACCTGCTGACCGGCTCCGATCTGCTCGCCGACCCCGGCCTGCTCGCCGGACTCCGGGACCGCTGCGCCGCGCTGCCCGCGGCGCCCGACGCCGGCGAGGCGCTGCGCTCGCTCGGCGCGCTCGCCCACCCGCGATGAGAGGAACACCCGTGCTCGTCCACTCCGTCACCCCGATCACGGTCGGGCAGGCCGAGGTCGCCCGCCGGCAGGCCCGCTACGACGCGCTCGCCCCGGCCGGTGTGCGCGTGGTGCTCACCGACCTCGGCCCCGACGGGCCGCGCGCGCTGGAGGGCGAGGCCGACCTGCGGCGCTCGGAGACGCTCGTCGCCGAGGCCCTGGCCGCCGCGCCGGCGTGCGACGCCGTCCTCCCGGACTGCGTGCTCGACCCCGCCGTCCCGGCCGGCGCGGCCGACCCGGCCGGGCCGCCGGTGCTCGGCCTGCTGCGGCTGACCGTCGGGGCCGCGGTCGCCGCCGGGCACCGGATCGGCGCCGTCACCCGCAACCGCACGATCGCCGACGAGCTGCAGCGCCGGATCGCCGCCTACGGCTGGTCCGGGTCGTTCCACGAGGTGGCGGTGCTGGACCTGGACGTGACCGACATCGACGACGCCGACCGGTGGGCCGCCGCGATGCGCCCCGCGCTGCTGGCCGCCCGCGAGGCCGGGCTGACCGCCGTCGTCAACGGGTGTTCGGCGGTCGACACCGGCCCGCCCGAACCGGGGATGCCGCTGGTGCTGGACCCGATCCGGACCGGGCTGGGGGTGCTCGGGGCGCTCGCCGCGAACCGGTGAGCCCCGCGCACCGGTGACCCGTCCTCCGACGACGACCTTGGCCCGGGCCGGTCGGACCGCTAGGCTGACTGACTGCCAAACGGATGGTAGGTAGCCAGGAGGCCTCGTGACCGACCCGACCACTGACACGTCCGACCGCCCCGTCATCGTCGTCGGTGCGGGCCTCTCCGGGATCGCGACGGCGCTCGGCGTGGCGCTGCGCGGCCGCCGCGCCGTCGTGCTGGAGGCCGCCGAGCTGGTGGGCGGCGCGGCCGCCTACTCCGGCGGGCAGATCTGGTGCGGCGCCAACCACGTCGCCGCCCGCGAGGGCATCACCGACGACCTGGCGGCGACCGAGCGCTACGTCCGCGACATCGCCCGCGCGCACCCGGAGGTGCTCGACGAGCAGGCGATGCTGCGCTGGATCCGGACCGCGCCGGAGGCCGTGCGGTACTGGGAGGACGTGGGCGCGATCCGGTGGACGGTGATCCCCGGCCTCGCCGACTACCACGACGAGGCCGACGGCGCGCTCGACGCCGGCCGCTACCTCACCAACGAGGTCGTCGACGGCAGCGTGCTCGGCCCGTGGCGGGAGCGCCTGCGGGTGAGCCCGTACTTCCCGGTCGGCACCACCTACGCCGAGATGTTCCGCACCGGACGGCGCGCCGCGCACGTCGCCGGCTCCGAGGACACGAGTTCGGGCGAGAACGGTTCCGGGGACGCCGGCGCCGGGGAACGGTCGGTGCCCGACCACGCGGGGGTCCCCGCCTTCGGTATCGCCGACGGGCGGGCCGCACCCGGGCGCGACGACGGTGCCGACCCGCTGACGTTCGGCACCGGTGTGGTCGCCGCCTTCCTGGCCCGGGCACTCGCCGAGGACCGCATCGAGATCCGTACCGCGCACCCGGTCACCGCGCTGCTGCGCGACGCGGGCGGCGTGACCGGCGTGCGCGCCGACGGGCCCGGCGGGCCGGTCGAGCTGCACGGGCCGGTCGTGCTGGCCACGAGCACCTACGACTGGAACCCCGACCTCGTGCGGGAGATGCTCGGCCTGGAACCGGAGGACTTCGGCAGCGTCGCCCCGGAGAGCCTGCGGGGCGACGGCATCACGCTCGCCCGCTCGGTGGGCGGGGCGACCGCCCGGATCCCCGCCACCAGCGTGCCGATCCTGCCGGGCTGGGAGTCCGACGCCGGGACCGGGTACGGCTACGGGCCGGAGTACGCGCTGCCGCACTCGATGATCGTCGACCGGGCCGGGCGGCGGTACTGCAACGACTCGTACTGGGTCGACATCGTCGCCAGGACGCTCGACCCCGACGACCCGCACCTGCCGTTCTTCCTGGTCTGGGACGACCGGCACCGGATCAAGTACGGCCTGGCCACCACCCCGCCCGGGGGCGAGTACCCCGCGGGCCGGGTGACCTCCGCGCCGTCGCTGCGCGAGCTCGGTGACCGGCTCGGGGTCGACGGAGCGCAGCTGGAACACACCGCGGCCACGTTCAACCGCAACGCCGCCCGCGGCGAGGACCCCGACTTCGGCCGGGGCACCGTCACCTACGTCAACCGGTTCGCGGGGGACCCGGAGCAGACGCCGTGCCCCGTGCTGGGACCGCTCGAGCAACCGCCGTTCCACGGGCTGCGGCTGAAGTTCGTCGGGACCGGGATCGGGTCCAGCGGTGTCCGCATCGACGGCGACGGCCGGGTGCTCGACGAGCGCGGCGGCACCGTGCCCGGCCTGTACGCGGTCGGCTCGTGCGCGGCGCTGACCACGACCGGCACCGGCTACAACAGCGGGTTCGCGCTCGGGCGCGGGATCACGCTGGCCTACCTGGTGGCGGGCGAGCTCGCCGCGGGGGTCGCCGGATGACGCAGGCGGCCGCCGGGCCGGCGCCGGACGCCGTCGCAGTGACGGATGCCGTGGCGACGGGGGACCTGCTCGCCACGCACGCGGGCGACACCCCGTGGGTCGTGGCGGGTGAGCCGACCACCCCCGCCGAGCTCGACCGGCGGGCCGGGCGCGTGGCGGCGGGGCTGCTCGGGCTCGGGCTCGAGCCGGGGGCGCACGTCTGCCTGATGATGCGGGCGAGCATCGGCTCGCTCGCGGCCTGGTTCGGGATCGCCCGGGCCGGGCTGGTCGAGGTCCCGCTCAACACCGCCACCCGTGGGCACCTGCTGGAGCACCTGCTCGCGCACTCGCGCGCCACGGTCGTCGTCACCGACCGGGAGTTCCTGCCGCTGATCGAGGCCGCCCGCCCGCCGCGGGTGCGGCACGTGCTGGTCACCGAGGACGACCTGCCCGGCCTCGACGGCGACCCGGCGCGGCTGCCCACGGTGGACCCGGACGCCACCGCGGTGATCCTCTACACCTCCGGCACGACCGGCCCGCCGAAGGGCGTGCGGCTCAGCCACCGCACCGGCGTGTGGCTGGCCCGGCGCGTCGTGTCGCTGATGGACTACACCGCCGCCGACCGGCTCTACTCGGTGTTCCCGCTGTTCCACTCGAACGCCCGGTTCACCTCGGTGCTCCCGGCGCTGCTGGTCGGCGGCGGCCTGGTGCTGGACCGCCACTTCTCGGCGAGCCGGTTCTGGGGCACCTGCCGCGAGCACGGCATCACCGTGTTCAACTTCCAGGGCGCGATGCTGTCGCTGCTGCACGGCAGGCCGGAACTCCCCGACGACGCGGACAACCCCGTCCGCGCCGGGTTCGGGGCGCCCTGCCCGCCCGAGATCGTCGACGACGTCGAGCGCCGGTTCGGGATCCGGCTCACCGAGATCTACGGCAGCACCGAGGCCCCGCTGATCGTGGAGGGACCGCCCGGGACCCGCCGGCTCGGCGCGGCGGGCAGGCCCGCCGCCGGGCACGAGGTCCGGGTGGTCGACCCCGCGGGCGAGGAGGTGCCGGCCGGCGAGGTCGGCGAGATCGTGTGCCGGCCGCGGGTGCCGGGGGCGCTGTTCAGCGGCTACCACGACATGGCCGAGGAGACCGTGCACGCCTGGCGGGGCCTGTGGTTCCACACCGGCGACCGCGGCCGGATCGACGCCGACGGCTACCTGTACTTCGTCGACCGGCTCTCGGACTCGATCCGCAGGCGCGGGGAGAACATCTCGTCGTGGGAGATCGAGCGGGCCGTCCTGACCCACCCCGCCGTCGAGGCCGTGGCGGCCTACGGCGTCGCATCGGCACTGTCCGAGGAGGACGTGATGGTCGCCGTCGTGCTCGCGCCCGGGCAGCGGGTCGACGCCGCCGGCATCGCGGCACACTGCGCGGGGCGGGTCACCGAGTTCGCGGTACCCCGGTACGTGCGGTTCGTCGACGCCCTGCCGCTCACCCCGAGCCAGCGGACCGAGAAGTACGTGCTGCGCGACGCCGGTGTCACGGCCGACACCTGGGACCGGGAGGCCCGATGAGCTACGAGCGGTTCGCCCTGACCCGGCCCGGTCCGGGCGTGGCCCTGGTGACCATCGACCGGGCGGACAAGCTGAACGCGATGGACCCGCTGTTCTTCGAGGAGCTCATCGCCGTCACCGAGGAGCTGGGCCGCGACCCCGACGTGCGGGCCGCGGTGCTCACCGGGGCCGGCCGGGCGTTCTCCGCGGGCGGGGACATCGACGGCTTCCACGACATGGCCGGCGACACCGCGCGGCTGCGCACCCACACCCGCCTCGTCTTCGACGCCTTCAGCGCCGTCGAACGCTGCCCGGTCCCGGTGATCGGCGCGATCAACGGCATCGCCTACGGCGGGGGCACCGAGCTGACCCTCGCCTGCGACGTCGTGCTGGCCGGCGAGTCCGCGGCCTTCGCCTTCAAGGAGCCCACGGTCGGCCTGACCCCCGGCTGGGGCATCGTCCGCGGACCGGACGTGATGGGCAGGCACTGGACCCGGATGCTCGCCCTCACCGGACGCACGATCGACGCGGCCACCGCCGAGCGGGCCGGGCTGGTCCAGGAGGTGCACCGGGACGGCGAGCTCCTCGACGCCGCCGTCGCCCTCGCCACCGAGATGGCCGAGCTGCCGCCGCTGGCCGTCGAGGTCGGGAAGGTCTTCGCCAACCGCGGCACCGGCGAGGGCTTCGCGGAGGCCCTGGAGGCCACGGTGCTGCTGTTCACCACCCCGGAGCACGCCGAGCGGGTCGCGGCGTTCCGCGCCCGCTGACCCCGGTTCCTATATCGGCGATACACCCTCTACGTTGTGCGGCGACACGGGCTGCGGCGGTCCGGACGCTGCCGCGACACGGACGAGGAGGGACCGATGACCACACCGGGGACGCGGCCGCGACTGATGCGGCCGGACGACGCGGACCGCTCCGAGGTCGCCCCGATCGAGCTGTTCTTCGACCTCGTCTACGTCTTCGCGATCATCCAGGTCTCCCACACGCTGCTGGCGCACCTGAGCCCGCTCGGCGTGCTCGAGACCGCGCTGCTGTTCGGTGCGGTGTGGTGGGTGTGGAACTACTCGGCGTGGGCGATGAACTGGCTCGACCCGCGCAGCGGCGTGGTCCGGGTACTGAACGCGCTGCTCATGCTGGCCGCGCTCGGCATGGCGCTGGGCCTGCCGCACGCCTTCGCCGAGGACGGCCTGCTGTTCGCCGCCTGCTACGCCGCGGCCCAGGTCGGCCGGGCGGCGTTCATGTGGGTCGCCATGCGCGGCCACGTACTGGCACGCAACTACCGCAACCTCTGCGTGTGGAGCATCGTGGCCGCGGTCCTGTTCCTGGTGGGCGCGTTCCTGCCGGCCGAGCTGCGGCTGGTCGTGTGGATCGTCGCGCTGGCGGTCGACGTCGCCGCTCCGATGGCCGACTTCCGGGTGCCCGGGCTCGGCTCGGCGCCGATGCACACCTGGCCGACCGATCCGGCGCACCTGGCCGAGCGGAACCGGCTGGTGTTCATCATCGCGCTCGGCGAGTCCATCCTGATCATGGGATTCACGCTGTCCGACCTGGCGGAGGTGACGGGCCCGGCGCTGCTCACGACCGTACTCGGCTTCGCCGGGCTGTTCGTGCTGTGGTGGGCCTACTTCGCCCTCGCCGGCCACGACACGGTCGCCAGCGAGCGGGGCGACGGCAGCACCGCGGCGCTGCGGTCGGCGTTCGCCTACGCGCACGCGCTCATGGTGGCCGGGGCCATCGTCGTCGCCGTGTCGATCGAGCTGCGGATCACCCACGCCGAGACCGGCCCGGCGCTGGTGCTCACCACCGTCGGCGGCCCGCTGATCTACCTCGCGGGCAACATCCTGTTC
The DNA here is from genome assembly GCF_900115005.1 of Pseudonocardia ammonioxydans. GTDB lineage: Bacteria > Actinomycetota > Actinomycetes > Mycobacteriales > Pseudonocardiaceae > Pseudonocardia > Pseudonocardia ammonioxydans. Next base: position 481,567 of record NZ_FOUY01000001.1, read on the forward strand.
CTGCGCTCGCGCACCGGGGCGGTCGCCCGGGACCGCTTCGTCGCCGTGGGCGCGCTGCTCGTGATCGGGGTGGTGGCGCTCGCGCTCGGGCACACGCTGCCGCCGCTGCTGGTCGGGCTGGCCGTGCTGGCGGTGACGGCGACACTGGCCGTGGTCAGCCAGCTGCGGACCGACCGCGCGGCGGCCGCGGCCTGAGCCCCGGGACGGTCACGAGCGCCCGGCGGGATCGCCGTCCCGGGCGACGGCGGCCAGCCACTTCTTGAGCAGCACGGTCTCCGGGTGCCCGACGACCGCGTTGTCGTCGGGCAGCTCGCGCAGGATCGTGGCGGCGGCCTCCCCGATGCCGACGGCCGCCCCCGGCCCCCGGCCGTCACCACCGGTGATCGCGGCGAGGGTCGCCTCCCGCACGGCGGCCGACAGCTCCGGGTCGGGCCGTCCCGCGACGATCAGGCGCAGGGTCACGCCGACGTTCGCGGTCAGGACGTGGTCGGCGGCCTGCTCCGGGGGGACGACGAGCCGGCCCCGCCGGTCGGCCTCCCGGACCAGCCCCAGCAGCGCCTTCGCGGGACGGTCCTGGGCGACCGGCCGGCGCCCGGGCGTCACCTGCCCGTACATGAGCGCGTAGAACCCGGGGTTGGCCAGGCCGAACGCCACGTGCGCGTCCCAGCCGTCCCGGATGTCGCGGATCGGGTCCCCGCTGGGCTCCTGCGCCTCCTTCTGGGCGAGGTACTGCTCGAAGCCGTGCTCGACGACGGCGTCGAGCAGCCCCTCCTTGCTGCCGAAGAAGTGGTAGAGGGTGGGCAGCCGGACACCGGCCGCGTCGCAGATCGCGCGCAGCGGCACCGCCTCACCCGGTGCGGCGGCGATGAGGTCCGCGGCGGCCCGGAGGAGCCGGTCGCGGGTGCCGCCGGACTGCTGCTCACCCATGGCACGACTGTATGACGACGACTGCGGGCGGCGCCGCCGCAGGGCAGGGCCGACGCAGGGCAGTGCCGTCGCCGCAGGCGTCAGCGGGTCGTGTAGCCGCCGTTGGCGAAGATCGTCTGACCGGTGATCCACCAGCCCTCGGTCGCCAGGAACCGCACGATCGGCGCGATGTCCTCGATCTTCGTGAGCTGGTTGCCCATCGCCATCGACTTGTGGAACTCGACCCGCTCCGGGGTCTCCTGCGGGTAGAAGAACGGGGTGTCCATCGGGCCCGGGCCCACGCTGTTCACCGAGATGCCGCGCTCGCCGAACTCCTTGGCCGCCGCCCGGGTGAAGTGCTCCACCGGCGACTTGCCACCGGCGTAGGTCGAGTAGCCGTCGGTGAACGCCGCGAGCAGCGAGGTGACGATGGTGATCACCTTGCCGTTGTCGGCGACGGTGCGGCCCGCCTCCTTGATGAAGAAGTAGGCGGCCTTGGAGTTGATGTCGAACATCGCGTCGTACTCGTCCTCGGTGGTCTCCACGATCGGCTTGCGGAGGACCTTGCCGACGGTGTTGACGGCGACGTCGATCGGCCCGAGCGATCCGGCCGCGTCGGCGAAGACCTGCTCCACCGCCGCCGGGACGGTCAGGTCCCCGCGCAGGAGCACACCCTCACGACCCGCCGCCTCGACCGCCTTCAGCGTCTCCTCGGCCTCCGGCCGGGAGGACTCGGAGTTGTAGTGGATCGCCACGTTCGCCCCGGCCTCGGCGGCCTGGCGGCTGATCAGCCCGCCCAGGTTCTTGCCGCCCCCGGCGACGAGCACGTTCTTGCCCTGCAGCGTGTGCGCGGTCATCGGCACCTCCTGTATCGATTGTCAGCATGAACGTAACATTGATACAGGATGCCGTCGACCGGGCCGCCGGACGCTGCCGAGCGGGCGATCAGCCGACCGTGAGCACCACCGTGCCCCGGATGTGCCGCGTTCGGCACGGTCGTGCGCCTGCGCGGCGGCCTCGACGGCGGACACGCGCAGACACACGCGGCCACGCACGGACACGCACAGACACACGCAGACACACGCGGACCCGGCCAGAGGATCGTCCGTGCCCGGAACACCCGCACCGAGTTGCAGCTCAGCGCGAATTGTCGATCTCGACACGACGCTGAGCTGCATCTCGGCGGGATCGGTGCCGGGCGAGGCGGGATCGGTGCCGGGCGAGGCGGGATAGGCCCGACGGCCGGGCCCGGGGAGCACCCGGGCCCGGCCCCGCTGAGGAGGTCCCCCATGGCGCGCTACCTCGCAGGCCGGTCCACACAGGCCGCCTTGACGATCTTCCTGGTCGTCGCCCTGACGTTCGTCCTCGCCCGGATCGCGGGCGACCCCACCGCACTGCTGCTCCCCGCCACCGCAACCGAGGCCGACGCCGCCGAGTTCCGCCGGGCGCTGGGCCTGGACCAGCCGATCATCGTGCAGTTCCTGAGCTACCTCGGGGACATGTTCCGGCTGGACTTCGGGGAGTCGCTACGCGGCGGCGGGTCCGCGTTCGACGTGGTCATGGACCGGATCCCCGCGACGCTCTCGCTGGCCGGGATCTCCCTGTTCGTCTCGCCCGTCCTGGCGCTGGGCCTCGGCCTGGTCGTGGAGCTGACCCGCTCCGAGCGGCTGCGCAGCGCGATCCTGACGCTGGCGCTGCTGCGCGAGGCCGTCCCGGTGTTCGTGTTCGGCCTCCTGCTGGTCGCACGCGATCAGATGCCACCGGACACGGGCACGGGAGACCCCGGCGCTGACCGTCGGTCCATGTCGGAGCCCGGCTGCAACTCCCGCTCCCCGGGAGCTCTCGCCAGACGTGGGGAGAGCAGAGACACGCTGCCCGCCGCCGGCAGGTGATCACAGCCTGTCTACGATTCGGCCGCGTGATCATGGAGCCGCCGTGTCGTCGTCCTGGCTGATCTGGGTGTTCGCGGGCGGCCTGATCCTCGTCGCCGGCTTCGGCGTCGCGCTGGTGCCGAGGCTGCGGGCCCGCGCGTCCGGCCGGGAGGTCGCGTGGTCGACCGCGCGGGCGGCGATCGAGAGTGCGACGGTGAGCCGCGACGCATGCGTCGATCGGCCGGATGCGGCCGCGCAGGCGCTGGCCAGGGCGGAGGCGATCCTCGCCCACGGTGGCGGCGCCCGTGCGGCGCGCACTGCGACCGAACAGGCCCGGCGGGCCGACCGGCTGTGGCGGGCGGCCGCCGGTGAATGACCGCACGTTCCGCAGATCGCTGATCACCCAGTTCGTACGCGTCGTGCTCGCCGCCGTCGCGATCGGCTGCGTCGTCTTCTTCGTGCAGGACCAGGGCCGGGGTGCGGAGGTCACCTACGGATCCCCCGGCGGGCGCGAGCAGCCCGAGGCCGAGCCGGCCGAACTGCCGACGGTCAGCCTGCCCTCGGCCGGGGAGATGGCGGCGATGCTGTCCGCGGAGCCGGTCGTCCGGCTGCCCGGCTCCATCGCCTCGTGGGACGCGGAGCGGGTGCGGCAGGCCGGCGGTGGCCGCGACGTCCGGATCATCGCCACACCGCCCGGGCTCACCAAGGAGCAGCGGTCGGCGCTCGGGGACGTCGACTCCGAAGTCCGCCGCGAACTCGAGGACGACGAGAACACGACCGTCCTCACGATCGACGGAACGCGGGTGTCCGGCGGTATCTACGAGGTCGCCCCGAGCACCCTCGACGAGTGGCGGGCACAGTTCGGCCGCCACGACGTGACCGTGTCCCTGGTCACGCTGATCAATCAGCTGACCGGGGCGGGCGACGCGCCGGTCGAAGGTCCCGCGGACGAGCGGCGGGAACCGACCGCCGACGAACTCGAGGTCGTCACGACGCAGCTGCGCGCCACCGGCCGGTTCGTCGCGCCCGGCGCGTCGCTGACCGACGTGCCGGCCGAGGCATCGGCCGAGGCGTTCGGGGACGTGCCGGCGCTGTACGCCGCGTTCCCCGTCCAGCCGCTCGAGGAACCGGCACCCGACTACGGCCCCGCGCTCACCCGGCAGTTCCCGGAGACGCCGATCGTCGTCCTGTACGGCTCGTGGATCGAGTACCACGGCCCGCACGCGGCCGACTTCGCCGACGTCGTCTCGGCCGGGTACTACTCGCAGTTCGGGAGCGTGCTCGGCCGAGGCCAGTACCCCCAGAGCAACTCACTGCGCCTGTTCCTGGGCCGGATCGCCGACGTCCGCTACGCGGGGCTGTTCGACCGGCCGCTGCCGTACACGCCGTTCGACCCGCTCACCGTCACGCTGCCCGCCCTCCCCTGGATCTTCGCGGGCTCCGCGGCGCTCCTGCTCGCACTGTCTGCGCGGCCCCTGCTGCGCCGCAACGCGAGCAGACCGCTGGGCACGGCCGCCCGGCTGGGCGGGCTGAGTGCGCTGGCCGTCGAGGTCTCCGGGCTCACCGATCGGGCCGAGGACCCTGCGCTCGCCCGCGCGGTCGTGCACCTGCAGGCCGCCCGCGACGCCGTCGCGAAGTCTCTGCCCGACAAGCACATCAACACGCTGCTCGACGACGCCGCCGCCGAACTCGACCGGATCGGCCGGGCCGTCCCCTTCGACGGCTATCGGCCCGCCGACTACCTCCGGAGGCAGCGGGCATGAAACCGATCATGCGGCAGCTGTGGACGTGGTTCGGCCTCGGCACCGTGGCCTGCCTGCTGCTGGCGATCTGGGCACTGTGGACCGCAGGTCTGTTCGAGGGTCCCGCTGCCCGGACGGTGCGCACGACGTCGGTCTACTCCGCGCCCGGGATCGAGCTCGACACCGCGGCCGCCGAGCGGATCATCGGCAACCGGCGGCTCGTCGTCGTGATGCCCGAGCCCGGTGCCGACCTGAGCGCGGAGTGCGACGCGCTGGGCAACGCGGCCGCGGGCACCCTGGTGCTGGCGATGGCCCGCGACGGCGACGAGTTCGACACCTACGGTTGCGGCTTCCTCGCGGGCGGGGAGGTCGACGACGGCGGCTTCGGCGAACGGGCGGTCGCGGAATCCAGGATCGGCGCCGGGATCGACGGGTTCGTCGACCGGCCGCTGGACGCGCTGAAGGTCGTCGTCCTCAACTACGACCAGCTGGTCGACCTCGAGGTCCTGCCCGACGACGCCCGCACGTTCAGCCCGTCCCTGCCGCGCTACCTCATCGCCGCCGCCGCGATCACCGCGGTCGTCGGCGGCGCGCTCGTGTTGTACCTCGCGGCGCACCGGGCAGGCGCCCAGGCGGCGGCGAGCAGCGTCCGCCGCGAGGAGTCCGACGACACCCGCGCCGTGCTGAGCGCCGAGATGGCACTCGTCGCGCGACAGATCATCGACCTCGACGGGCGGCCCGGACACAAGCGCGCCGCCCGCCACACCCGCCTCGCCGTCGCCTACTCCACCCTGCTCGACGACATCACGGCCGCCGACCGCGACGGCCGGCCCGACTACGAACAGTTCATCAGCCGTGCCAAGGCGCTGTCCGGGGATCTGCGCGGACTGGAGTAGAGCCGGTCGACCGTCCAGCGCGCCCTGCGAGACCCTCGGCCGGGATGGTCACGCGTGGAGCCGGAGGTCGGGATCGAACCGACGACCTACTGTTTACAAGACAGTTGCTCTACCACTGAGCTACACCGGCGGGTGATCCCAGCGTAACGGCTCTGCCGTCGTCGCAACCTCCTGGCCTGCCCATCCGTCGCACGGTGTGGGCCCGGCCGTGCCGCCGCAGGCGGCGCGGGCCCCGGCTCTAGCCTGGTGGGGAGCCGAGCAGACATCCAGACGGAGGTGACGGGGATCGTGGCCGAGGACAGGCCGACAGCCGACCGGTTCGCGCGGCGGCTGCGAGGCGCGCTGCGCCGCGACGCCAAGCGGCTGCTGACCCCCGGCCCGTCGACGGTGCCGATGCTCATGCTCGGCCCCCAGGTGCCCGACGACGCCCAGGTCCAGCAGGTCCTCGACCTGTGCATGCGGATCGGCGAGATCGAGCTGTCGTCCGGGGAGTCGGTCGACGAGGTGACGGCCACGATGCTGCGCCTGGCCAACGCGGCCGGCCTGCCCGCCGTCGACGTCGACATCACGTTCACCTCGATCACGATGTGCTGCCACCGCGGGAACGCGGCCCAGCCGGTCACCACCATGCGCCTGGTCCGCTACCGCACCCTCGACCTCTCCCGGCTCGCCGAGACCGAGCAGGTCGTCCGGGACATCGAGGCGGGCCGGCTCGACGTGCGCGCGGCCTCCTCCCGGGTCTCCGAGGTCATGCGCAGCCCGCACCCCTACCCGCGCTGGATCGCGACGGTCGGCTGGGCCGGCCTGGCCGCCTCGATCGCCCTGCTGCTCGGTGGCGGGCCGGTCACCGCGACCGCCGCCTTCGTCACGACCGCGATCATCGACCGGATCGGGCGCTTCCTGTCCCGGCTGGGCGTCGCGGCGTTCTTCCAGCAGGCGCTCGGCGGGTTCCTCGTCACCGCCTCGACGATCCTGCTGATCGCGGTCGGCCTGTTCCCCGCCGGGACCCGACCATCGTTCATCGTCGCGGCGGGCATCACGGTGCTGCTGTCCGGGCTGAGCGTGGTCAGCACCGTGCAGGACGCCCTGACCGGCTACTACCTGACCTCGGCCGCGCGGATCGTGGAGATCTCACTGCTCTCGGCCGGGCTGCTGACCGGGGTCGTCCTCGGCCTGCAACTGGGCTTCCAGTTCGACGTGACGATCGAGGTGTCCGGGGATCTGCCCTCCAGCGTCGGGCAGTTCGGACTGTCGATGATGTCCGGTGCGACGGCGGCGGCGTTCTACGCGCTCGCCGGGTACTCGCCGCTGAAGTCGCTGCCGATCGCGGGCGCCGTCGGCGGGGCCAGCTGGGCGGTCTACGGGTTGATGACCCAGGTGATCGGCGTCGGACCGGTGCCCTCCACCGGCGCCGCGGCGCTGGTCGTCGGCCTGGTCGCCGGGCTGCTGCGCCGGGGCACCGACACCCCGTCGATGGTCATCACGCTGGCCGGCGTCACCCCGCTGCTGCCCGGTCTCGCCGCCTACCAGGGCTTCTACCAGCTGGCCGTCGAGGGCGTCTCCGAAGGACTGGTCACGGTGACCGTCGCGCTGGCGCGCGGGCTCGCGCTGGCCGCGGGCGTGGCGCTGGGCATCTTCATCACCCGCCCGCAGCGCACGCCGGAGGAGACCCCGTCCAACGACTCGCCGTCGTCGGTCTCGTCGACCGGTTCGGGCTTCATGCAGGCCCCGACCCCCACCCCGGAGCGGCCGGAGGCCGCCGACACCGCGCCGGTACCCGCGGAACCGAAGTAGGCTCGGCGGCGGGCCGGGGACGAGCCCGGGCCCGCGCGTCGAGGAGGGTATGTGACCAGCGGCGAACCGGTGACCGCGGCGGATCTGGTGGTGGTGGCCAACCGGCTGCCCGTGGACTACGAGGAGCGCCCGGACGGGAGCGTCGGCTGGAAGCGCAGCCCGGGTGGCCTGGTCACGGCGCTGGAACCGACGTTGCGGGCACGGGAGGGCGCCTGGGTCGGCTGGCCCGGCGTCCCGGACGTCGACGTCGAGCCGTTCGCCCAGGACGGCCTGTCGCTGTTCCCCGTGCGGCTGTCCGCACAGGAGGTGCAGGAGTACTACGAGGGCTTCTCCAACGCCACGCTGTGGCCGCTCTACCACGACGTCGTCGCCCAGCCGCAGTTCCACCGGCACTGGTGGCGCGCCTACACCGCGGTCAACCAGCGATTCGCCGAGGAGGTCGCCCGGGTCGCCGCGCACGGTGCGACGGTCTGGGTGCAGGACTACCAGCTCCAGCTGGTGCCCGGCCGGCTGCGCGAGCTGCGCCCGGACCTGCGCATCGGCTTCTTCCTGCACATCCCGTTCCCGCCGGTCGAGCTGTTCCGCCAGCTCCCCTGGCGGACCCGGATCATGGAGGGGCTGCTCGGCGCGGACGTCATCGGCTTCCACACCGACGGCGGCGTCCGCAACTTCCACTGGCTCGCCCAGGAGCTCGCCGGGGCCTCCCCGGACGACGACCCGGAGTCCGTCCACTACGGCGACCGGCGGATCCGGCTCGGCGCCTTCCCGATCTCGATCGACTCGAAGCACCTCGACGAGGTGTCCCGGGCGAGCGAGGTCGTCGAGCGCGCCGCCCAGGTCCGCCGGGAGCTCGGGAACCCGACCAAGATCATCCTCGGGGTGGACCGGCTGGACTACACCAAGGGCATCGACGTCCGGCTGCGCGCCTTCCACGAGCTCCTCGAGGAGGAGCGCGTCACGGTCGACGATGCCGTGATGATCCAGCTCGCGACGCCGTCCCGGGAACGGGTCGAGCACTACCGGCAGATGCGCGACGAGATCGAGCTCTCGGTCGGGCGGATCAACGGCGAGTACGCCCGGGTCGGTCACCCGGCGGTGCACTACCTGCACCGGTCGCTGCCCCGCGAGGAGCTGGCCGCGTTCTTCCTCGCCGCGGACGTCATGCTCGTGACACCGCTGCGGGACGGCATGAACCTCGTCGCCAAGGAGTACGTCGCCTGCCGGCACGACGACGGCGGCGTCCTGCTGCTCTCCGAGTTCACCGGCGCCGCGATCGAGCTCACCAGCGCGCTGCTGGTGAACCCGCACGACACCGACGGCGTCAAGGAGGCCCTGTACACGGCGCTGACGATGCCGCCGGAGGAGGCCGCCAAGCGGATGCGGACGCTGCGCCGTCAGGTCCTCGACCACGACGTCGACCGCTGGGCCCGCTCCTTCCTGACCGCGCTGGGTGTGCAGGTGGACGCGTGAGGGCAGGCCCCGTGACGCTGGACGAGGCGCTCGACCGGGTCGCCCGGGTGGGCCGGCTGCTGGTCGCGCTCGACTTCGACGGGGTGCTCGCCCCGCTGGTGGACGACCCGTCGGACTCCCGCCCGCTGCCGGGGTCCGCGCGGGCGGTCCGCCGGCTCGCCGGGCACGACACGACGACCGTGGTCATGGTCTCCGGGCGCGGCCTCGACGACCTCGCGACCGTGTCCGGGTTCGGCCCGCCGGTCGGGCTGGTCGGCAGCCACGGCGCCGAGTTCGATCCGGAGCTCGCCGCCCGGCTCGGCAAGGACGGGGTGCTGACCGAGGCCCAGGCCCGGCGCCGCACCGAGCTGCTGGCGGGCCTGCGGGAGGTGGTCGACGGGACGCCCGGCGCCCGGCTCGAGACCAAGCCTGCCGGTGCGGCGGTGCACGTGCGCGGGATGGCCCCGGCTGCCGGGACGGCACTGCTGGAGCGGGTCGCGGCCGAGTGGGTGCGCGACGGCGTCGACGCGACCGAGGGCAAGGACGTCCTGGACCTGGCGGTGCTGCGGACCACCAAGGGGTCGGCGGTCGCCGCGCTGCGCGACGTGCTCGGAGCCGACGCGGTGCTGTTCGCCGGGGACGACGTCACCGACGAGTCCGTCTTCCGGATGCTGCGCGCCGGCGACGTCGGGATCAAGGTCGGCGACGGCGACACGGCGGCCGGGCACCGGGTGGCGGATCCGCACGAGCTGACCGGCGTGCTCGACGACCTCGTGGCCCGGCGGGGCTGACCGGCCCCGCCGGCGTCCTCACCAGCCGGAGAAGAACTCCCCGGACTGGCGCAGCGCCCGCGTCGTCGTCCCCGTGACCAGCTCGGTCGGGAGGGTGACCTGCTCGGAGATGTTCCGGTCGCCGCGCTCGAGCAGCAGCCGGCCGGCCTCGCGGCCCTTCTCCCGGAACGGCTGCCGGACCGTGGTCAACCCGACCCGGTCGGCCTCGGGCACGCCGTCGAACCCGGCGACCGACAGGTCCTCGGGCACCCGGAGGCCACGCTCACGGGCCTCCCCGAGCGCGCCGAGGGCGAGGATGTCGGAGGTGCAGACGAGCGCGGTGATCCGCGGGTGTGCCTCCAGCAGCGCGGCCGCGCCGTCCGCACCGGCCTCCGCGGTGTGTTCGAACCGCTCGATCACCGGGACCGACGACCAGTCGACGCCGGCCTCGGTGAACGCCTCGCGCAGCCCGGCGAGCCGCTCCCGCTGCACGCTGTAGGAACCGCCCTCCTGCCGGGCGAGGTCGGCGGGCCCGTCGTGGCGGCGGGAGCCGAGCCGCATGCACAGCACGCCGATCCGCCGGTGCCCCAGCTCCACCAGGTGCCTGCCGAGCGCGAGCGTGCCCGCACGGTCGTCCACCCCGACCCGGTCGACGCCCTCGACGGCGGCCGGCTGGTCGCACACCACGGTCGGGACCGGCCGCTGCAGCACGGCGCGGAAGTGCGGGTCGTCCTCGCTGACCGAGTAGACGACGAACCCGTCGACGCCCGCCTTGTACACGGCGTCGACGTCGGAGTGCTCGGGGCTGACCGGCACCAGCAGCAGGCCGGTCCCGGCCTTCTCGCAGGCCAGCGCCAGGCCCTCCAGGAACCCGGTCGCGCCGGGGTCGCGGAACGCGTAGCTGAGCGCCTCGGTGAGCAGCAGCCCCACCGCGCCGGCCCGACGGGTGCGCAGCGACCGGGCGACCGGGTCCGGGCCGGGGTAGCCGAGGCGGCGGGCCGCCTCCAGGACACGCTCGCGCAGCGGCGCCGACAGCTGGTCGGGCCGGTTGTAGGCGTTCGACACGGTCGTCCGGGACACGCCGAGCTCGGCGGCCAGCGACGCCAGCGTCGCCGGACGCCGCGGATGCGGGGGACCGGTCATCCTCCGAACGGTAGCCGCGCGGTCACGCACGTGGAAGGCCACCCCGGGCCCGCCACGCGGATCACATCGGCAGCGGGCACCTCCGCCTGTAGAGTGAATTGAGAACGATTTTCGATAGTGACATGTCGATATGTTGATGAGAGGTCCGTTCGTGTCCCGACACCCGCTCCGTACGGCCGCGCTCGTGGCCGGGCCGGTCGCACTGACCCTGGCCCTGACCGCGTGCGGGTCGAGCCAGACCGACACCCCGAGCACCCCCGACACCCCGCAGGTCTCCGTGGTCGCCTCGACCGATGCCTGGGGGGCCGTGGCACGTGCCGTCGGCGGCAACCTCGTCCAGGTGGAGTCGATCATCGATTCACCCGGCGTCGACCCGCACGGCTACGAGGCCACCCCGGCCGACGCGACCACGGTCGGCGACGCACAGCTGATCGTGCGCAACGGCGGGGGGTACGACGCGTTCATGACCGACCTCGTCGGCGCCTCGACCGGCAACGCCCCGGTGATCGACGCCGTGGAGGTCTCGGGCGGCGAAGGCGGCCACGAGCACGAGCACGAGGGCGAGCACGGGGGCGAGGCCGCCGCCGGGCACGAGGGCGAGGCCGGGCACGAGCACGAGGGCGAGGCCGCCGCCGGGCACGAGCACGAGCACGGCGCCGGCAACGAGCACGTCTGGTACAACCTGACGGCCGTGCAGCAGGTCGCCGACGCGCTCGCCCAGCAGCTGACGACGATCGACCCGGCGCACACCGACTACTACGACACCAACGCCGAGGCACTGCGCGGCGGCCTGCAGCAGCTGACGTCCAAGGCCACCGACATCGGGCGCACGCACCCGGGCGCCCGGGTCGCGGTCACCGAGCCCGTACCGGAGCACCTGCTCCACACCGCGGGCGTGGAGAACGTGACGCCGCCGGAGTTCACGTCGGCGGTCGAGGAGGGGAACGACCCGCCGGCCGCCGTCGTCGCCCGGACGCTCGACCTGTTCCGCGCCCAGCCGCCGGTCGACGCACTGGTGGTCAACAGCCAGACGGGTTCCACGAGCACCGACCAGGTCCGGACGGCGGCCGAGGAGGCCGGGGTCCCGGTGGTCGAGATGTCCGAGACCCTGCCCGAAGGGGTCGACGACTACGTGCTGTGGATGAACGCCAATCTCGACCAGCTCCGTGCCGCGCTCGACCGGTAGGGAACCACGGAGGGAGGAGACGGACCGGATGAGCCAGACCGCCGCACCCCCCGCGCTCTCGCTGCGCGGGGCGGGACTGCGCTTCGGTGACCGGACCCTGTGGTCCGGCCTCGACCTCGACGTGTCACCCGGCGAGTTCGTCGCCGTGCTCGGCCCCAACGGCTCCGGCAAGACGACGCTGATCCGGGTGCTGCTCGGCCTGCTGCCGCTCTCCGAGGGCGAGGTCAGGGTGGCCGGCCACGTACCGCGGCGCGGGAGCCCGGAGATCGGTTACGTGCCCCAGCAGCAGCCGCTCGACCCCGATCTGCCGCTGCGCGGGCGCGACCTCGTCGGGCTCGGCCTGGACGGGCACCGGTTCGGTCCCGGATGGCTGCGCGAGCGCCGCACCCGCCGCGAGCGGGTCGACCGCGCCCTGGAACAGGTGGGCGGCACCCGCTACGCCGGCGCACCCGTCGGGCGCCTCTCCGGTGGCGAGCAGCAGCGGCTGCGGATCGCCCAGGCGCTCGTCGGGGACCCGGCCGTGCTGCTGTGCGACGAACCGTTGCTCTCGCTCGACCTGTCCCATCAGCGCACCGTCACGCGGTTGATCGACGAGCGTCGCCGGGCGGCGGACTCCGCCGTGCTGTTCGTGACCCACGAGATCAACCCGGTGCTCCCGCTGGTCGACCGGGTCCTCTACCTGGTCGACGGCCGGTTCCGGATCGGCCCCACCTCGGAGGTCATGACCTCCGAGGTGCTCTCCGAGCTGTACCGCACCGAGGTGGACGTGCTGCGGGTGCGCGACCGGCTGGTCGTCGTCGGCGCCGAGGAGCACGACCACCACGAGGCCCCCGGGCCGCGGGACGTGCTCGCGGTCGGAGGTGGCGCCTGATGGACGAGCTGCTCTCCTTCGACGACACCCTGGAGCTGCTCGGCGAGCCGTTCGTGCAGAACGCGTTGATCGCGTGTGCGGTGCTCGGCGTGGTCGCGGGCCTGCTCGCGCCGCTGGTCGTCAGCCGCGGCATGTCGTTCGCCGTGCACGGCACCGCGGAGCTCGCCTTCACCGGTGGCGCCGCCGCGCTGCTGGTCGGCCTGGAGATCGGGCTGGGCTCGGTGATCGGCGCGGTGGTCGCGGCGACGATCTTCGGGGTGCTCGGGCTGCGGCGCCGCGAGCGGGACTCGGTGATCGGTGTCGTGATGGCGTTCGGGCTCGGCCTGGGCGTGCTGTTCCTGTCGCTGTACGACGGCCGTTCCGCCAACCGGTTCGGCCTGCTCACCGGCTCGATCGTCTCCGTCGACGGCACGAACCTGTGGGTGCTCGGCGCCGTCACGGTGCTGGTGCTGGCCACGCTGCTCGTGGTGCACCGGCCGCTGCTGTTCGCCAGCACCGACCCGGACGTCGCGCTCGCCCGCGGGGTGCCGGTGCGGGCGCTGTCGCTGGTGTTCGCGGTGCTGGTCGGGCTGGTCACGGCGCTGGCGGTGCCGATCGTCGGGGCGATCCTGGTGCTCTCGGTGATGATCGTGCCGGGTGCCGCGGCCAACCGGGTCACGGCCAGCCCCGTGCTCGCGACCCTCCTCGCGATCGCCATCGCCGAGGTCTCGCTGGTCGGCGGGACGATCCTGTCGCTGGCACCGGGGCTGCCGGTGTCGGCGTTCGTGGCGACGATCGGGTTCATCGCCTACCTGCTGTGCCGGCTGGTCGCCCGGCTCCGCGGCCGGGCGCCGGTGCGCGCCTGAGGGACCCGCCGAGGCGTCAGCCCAGCCGGCGCCGCCGCGCGACCTCGGCCAGCACGACACCGGTCGCGACCGAGGCGTTGAGCGACTCGACGTCGCCGGCCAGCGGGATCGACACGGTCACGTCGCAGGTCTCGCGCACCAGACGGGACAGGCCCTTGCCCTCGGACCCGGTGACGACCACCAGCGGCCCGGTCGCCAGGTCGAGCTCGTCGAGCGAGACGTCGCCGTCCGCGGCGAGCCCGGCGACCATCAGCCCGGCCGAGGCGTACTCCCGCAGCGTCCGGGTCAGGTTCGTCGCCCGGGCCACCGGGACGCGCGCCGCGGTGCCGGCGGAGGTCCGCCACGCCACCGCCGTCATCCCGGCCGCGCGCCGCTGCGGGACGACGACGCCGTGCCCGCCGAACGCCCCGACCGACCGGACGATCGCGCCCAGGTTCCGCGGGTCGGTCACGCCGTCCAGTGCGACGGCCAGCGCCGGCCGCCCGGAGTCGGCGGCGGCCTCGAGCAGGTCGTCCGGGTGGGCGTACTCGTACGGCGGCACCTGCAGGGCGAGCCCCTGGTGCAGCGCCCCGCCGGTGATCCGGTCCAGGTCGTTGCGCGGTACCTCCAGGATGGAGATCCCGGACTCCGCGGCCAGCGCCACCGCCTCCGCGACCCGCTCGTCGGCGGACATCCCGGTGGCGACGTGCAGAGCCGTCGCCGGCACGCCCGCCCGCAGGCACTCCACGACCGGGTTGCGGCCGAGCACCGTCTCCGGGCCCTCGCCGTCCCCACGCCGGCCCGCGACCGGGCGGCGGCGCTGCTGGTCCTGCTGGGCCGCGCGCCGGTTGGCGGCCTTCTGCTTCGGGTGCCCCGGGCGCATCTCCCCGGGCGGGGTCGGGCCCTTGCCGCGCAGCGCACGACGGGACTGGCCGCCGGAGCCGACGACCATGCCCTTCTTCGTGCCCTCCTTGCGGATCGCGCCGCGCCGCTTGGAATTACCAGCCATCGTTATCGAGCGTCCTATGCGTCTTTGAGAGTCCAGGTGGAACCGCCGGCGCCGTCCTCGACGGCGACCCCTGCGGCCAGCAGCTCGTCCCGGAGCCGGTCCGCGGTGGCGAAGTCGCGCTCGGCACGCGCTGCCTGGCGGCGCTCGAGCATCGACTCGACCAGCGTGCCCAGCGCCTGCCGGGCGACGTCGGCCGACTGGTCCGCGGCACCGCCGGCGGCCAGCGGGTCCAGGCCGAGCACGCCCGTCGTCGCACGCACGCACGAGGCGGCCTCCGACGCGGCACGTGCGTCGCCGGCGTCGAGGGCGGTGTTGCCCTCCCGCACCAGCTTGTGCACGACACCGAGCGCGACCGGGGTGCCGAGGTCGTCGTCCAGCGCGGCGGCGAACTCCGCCGGGACCCGGGGCGAGGGGTCGGGCAGCCCGTGCCGCTCCCGCACCCGGTTCACGAACGACTCGACCCGGCGGTAGGCGGCCACCGCCTCGTCCAGCGCGGCGTCGGAGTACTCGATCGCCGACCGGTAGTGCGGCCCGACCAGGTAGTACCGCAGCTCGGCGGGGCGGACCCGCTGCAGCAGCGCCTCGATCTGCAGCGTGTTGCCCAGCGACTTGGACATCTTCTCGCCGCCCATGGTCACCCAGGCGTTGTGCAGCCAGAACCGGGCGAACGGGTCACCGGCCGCGTGCGACTGGGCCCGCTCGTTCTCGTGGTGCGGGAACACCAGGTCCAGGCCGCCACCGTGGATGTCGAACTCCGGACCGAGGTACGCGGTCGCCATCGCCGAGCACTCCAGGTGCCAGCCCGGGCGCCCGTGACCCCACGGGGTGGGCCAGCTCGGCTCGCCGGCCTTGGCCGCCTTCCACAGCGTGAAGTCCAGCGGGTCGCGCTTGCCCCCGGCCTCGCCCTCGCCCTGGTGGACGTCGTCGACCTTCTGCCCGGACAGCGTCCCGTACTCGGGCAGGGTGCGGACCGCGAAGTAGACGTCCCCGCCGGCGGCGTAGGCGTGCCCGCGCTCGATCAGCCGCTCGATGAGATCGACCATCTGGGTGATGTGGCCGGTGGCGCGCGGCTCGATCGACGGCGGCAGGCAGCCCAGCGCGTCGTACGCGGCGGAGAACGCCCGCTCGTGCGTGGCCGCCCACTCCCACCAGGGCCGCCCGGCGGCCTCCGACTTGCGCAGGATCTTGTCGTCGATGTCGGTGACGTTGCGGACCAGCAGGACGTCGTACCCGCTGTACGCGAGCCAGCGGCGGAGCACGTCGTAGTTCAGGCCGGAGCGGACGTGCCCGATGTGCGGCAGGCCCTGCACCGTCGCACCACAGACGTACATCGACACGGCTCCGGCCCGCAGCGGCGTGAAGTCGCGCTGCTCCCTGGTCGCTGAGTCGAGAAGTCTGAGGCTCACATCACCAGGGTACGGCGCTCCGATTCTTCCACTACACGGGCGGGGCCCCCGCGGCAAGCTCGACGCCATGACCGTTCAGCAGCTGTACCCGAGGCTGGTCGTCGCAGACGCCGACGCCGCGATCGACTTCTACGCCACGGCCTTCGGCGCCGAGCTCGTCGAGCGCTACACCGACGGCTCCGGCAACGTCGTGCACGCCCTGCTCCGCGCCGGGAGCGCGGTCTGGGCGGTGAAGGACGGGGATGCCGTGGACCCGCCGCCGCAGGGCCCGGGGGCGGTGATCCTCGCGCTCTACGTGGACGACCCGGACGCGGTCGCCGCGGCCGTGCTCGCCGGTGGCGGCAGCGTGATCTTCGAGGTGTCCGACCACCCCTACGGCGAGCGGGGCGGCCGGCTCGCGGACCCGTTCGGGCACGCCTGGATGATCAGCGCCCGCACCGGCGGCCTGTCGCCGGCGGAGATCCAGCAGCGGACCGCCGAGGCCTATCCCTGAGCGGGGAGCAGCAGGGCGGTGGCGACGGCGGCCCGACCCTCGCCCCGCCCGGTCAGGCCCAGGCCGTCGGTGGTCGTCCCGGAGACCGAGACCGGGCCGCCGACGGCCCCGGCGAGCACCTGCTCCGCCTCGGCCCGGCGGGTGCCGATCTTCGGGTCGTTCCCGATCACCTGGACGGCGGCGTTCCCGACGGTCCAGCCGTCCCGCTCGAGCAGCCGGCGGACCTCGGCCAGCAACGCGGCGCCGGACGCCCCCGACCACTCGGGGCGTCCGGTGCCGAACACCGCGCCGAGATCGCCGAGCCCGGCGGCGGAGAGCAATGCGTCGCACAGGGCGTGGGCCGCGACGTCGCCGTCGGAGTGCCCGGCGCAGCCGTCGGCACCGTCCCACAGCAGCCCGGCGACCCAGCAGTCCCGGCCCGTCTCGACCGGGTGCACGTCGGTGCCGATCCCGACCCTCATCAGATCCTCTCCACCGGTCCGGCCGCGGCCCCGGCGAGCAGCAGCTGCGCGATCCGCAGGTCCCACGCCGTGGTCACCTTGAACGCCAGCGGGTCGCCCGGCACGGTCGTGACCGGGTCCCCGATCGCCTCGACCAGCCCGGCGTCGTCGGTACGCGGGTCGGGGGTGCCGGCGTAGGCGCGGCGCAGGTCCGCCGGGCGGAAACCCTGCGGGGTCTGCACCGCCCGCAGTGCCGAACGGTCCACTGTGGACATCACCACACCGGCGTCGTCCACCTGTTTGATCGTGTCCGGGACGGGGAGCACCGGCACGACGGCCGGTGCTCCGGCCCGCACCGCCTCCACCACCCGGGCCACCACGGGGCCCGGGGTCAGCGGGCGTGCGGCGTCGTGCACCAGCACCACCTCGGCGTCCGGCCCGATGGCCGACAGCCCGGCGGCGACCGACGCGGTCCGGTCGGCACCGCCCGCGACGACCGTCACCGGCCGTCCGGGCAACAGCGCGTCCGCGGCGGCGACCTGGTCACCGGGCACGACGACGACGGCGTGGTCGACCACGCCGGAGGCCAGCAGTCCGTCGACGGCCCGTACCAGCATCGGCACCCCGGCCAGCTCCACGAACGCCTTGGGCACACCGGCACCCAGGCGCAGGCCCGACCCGGCCGCGGGCAGTACCGCGACGACGGCCGGCCCCACGGCCGGTCGTTCCACCGGCGGGCTCAGGCGGTCGCGGTGGCGAGCACCTCGTCGAGCAGGACCTCGGCCCGCTCCTCGTCGGTGCCCTCGGCCAGCGCCAGCTCGCTGACCAGGATCTGCCGCGCCTTGGCGAGCATCCGCTTCTCGCCCGCGGACAGCCCCCGGTCCTTCTCACGGCGCCAGAGGTCACGCACGACCTCGGCCACCTTGTTCACGTCACCGGAGGTCAACTTCTCCCAGTTGGCCTTGTACCGGCGGGACCAGTTGGTCGGCTCCTCGGTGTGCGGCGCGCGCAACACCTCGAAGACCCGATCCAGGCCCTCCTGGCCCACGACGTCCCGGACGCCGACGACCTCGACGTTGTCAGCGGGAATGCGGACCGTCAGATCTCCCTGCTGGACCTTCAGGACGAGGTACTGAACTTCCTCACCCTTGATCGTCCGAGTCTCGATCGCCTCGATGAGTGCGGCACCGTGGTGCGGGTAGACGACGGTCTCTCCGACCTTGAAAACCATGTGTCCTCTGGCCCCTTTCGCTGGCTCCAGATTATCACGCCGTCCGCGTGGGCCGGAGACCGGCTTTCACCGTCGTCGCAGGTCAGGGGGTTGACAATGCCGAAAAAACGTGTTCCCCGCAGGTGCGGCGCGCGGACGGACACCCGCGCGCCGCCGGGTCGTCACACGACGGGCGGTCGTGAGGTGGGCGACCGACCGCGCACTCGCCGACCGCACGAGACTAGGCTCCGGGGCGGAATGCGCGCTCCCCGCGCCTTCCGCACAGTTCCGTCGGACGAGCCGGGAGCAGTTCCCGGCCGGCAGGAAGGACACGCCGACCGTGAGCCGCAACCGCCGTCCACTCCGGACCCTGGCCGGGGTCGCCGGAGCCGTCGCCCTTTCCGGTCTGCTGCTGAGCGGCTGCGGGGCCGGCCAGCTCTCCCAGACCGCCCAGCAGGTCGCCGCGACCAACGGCCTGAACGCGTCGGTCGGCCAGGTCGACCTGCGCGACGTGCAGATCGCCTACCCCGCTTCCCCCGCCGGACCGGCCGCGCTGTACGCCCGCGGCACCAGCGCACCGATCCGCGCCACCCTGGTCAACTCGGGCGCGACCGCGGACCGGCTGGTCTCGGTGAGCAGCCCGGCCGCCTCGAACGTCCGGATCCAGGGCGACGCGACCCTGCCGCAGGACGTCGCGCTGGTCTCGGCCGGCAACTCCTCGCTCACCCCGACGAACGCCCGCTCGTTCCAGCTCGTCGCCGAGGGACTGACCCAGCCCATCGCAGCCGGGACCAGCGTCCCGATGACCTTCGTGTTCGAGCGGGCCGGCTCGGTCACCACCGACGTGCCGACCGCGATCCCGGCCGAGGGCGCCCCCGGGGCCGAGCCCGAGCGCATCCCCGGCGCGCCGGGTGAGCACGCCGGTGCCAACAGCGCGGAGACCGGCGTGGGTGGCGACGGCGGTGGCGAGGCCGAGACGCCGCCGGTCGAGCAGCCCGGCCAGGAGCCGTCCGGTGTCGAGTCGGCCCCGGGCAACGAGGGCAGCGGCTCGGGCGGCGCCGCCGGCAACTGACGCCGCGCAGCCGCACCACCCGCTCGGGCGGCTACCGCTGCACCGAGTGCGACCACCGCAGCGCCCAGTGGGTCGGGCGCTGCCCCGGCTGCCAGGCGTGGGGTTCGCTCGAGCAGCTGGCCGAGGCGCCGCGGGCGGCGGGCGGCCGGACGGTCGTCGCCGGCGCCCCGAGCACCCCGGCCCGGCGGATCGCCGAGGTCGAGCTGGACTCGGCGCGGGCCCGCGCGACCGGGGTCGACGAGCTCGACCGGGTGCTCGGCGGGGGGCTCGTCCCGGGTGCGGTCGTGCTGCTCGCCGGCGAGCCCGGCGTCGGCAAGTCCACGCTGCTGCTGGAGGTCGCCGCGCGTGCCGCGGCCCGCTCGCGGGTCCTCTACGTCTCCGGCGAGGAGTCCGCGGGGCAGGTCCGGTTGCGTGCCGAACGCACCGGCGGCGTGCACGACGAGCTCTACCTCGCCGCCGAGTCCGACCTGGAGTCGGTGCTCGGGCACGTCGAGGCGCTCCGGCCGTCGCTGCTGGTCGTCGACTCGATCCAGACCATGTCCACCGCCACGGTGGACGGGAGCCCGGGCGGGGTCACCCAGACCCGCGCGGTCACCGTCGGGCTGACCGCGTTGGCCAAGGAGCGCGGCCTGGCCGTGCTGCTGGTCGGCCACGTCACCAAGGACGGCGGCATCGCCGGTCCACGGGTGCTCGAGCACCTGGTCGACGTGGTGCTGCACTTCGAGGGCGACAAGCACTCCGCGCTGCGGATGGTGCGCGGGGTGAAGAACCGGTTCGGCCCGGCCGACGAGGTCGGCTGCTTCGAGCTGCGCGACTCCGGCATCGTCGGGCTGCCCGACCCGTCCGGGCTGTTCGTCGGCCGCTTCGGGCAGGGCGCCGACGGCGTGCAGCCGGGGACCGCGGTCACCGTCGTGATGGACGGCCGCCGTCCGCTGCTGGCCGAGGTGCAGGCGCTGGTGGCCGGGGCGAACATCCCCAGCCCGCGGCGGGCGGTCACCGGGCTGGACGCGTCCCGGGTGCCGATGCTGCTCGCCGTGATCGAGCGCCGCGGCGGGCTCAAGCTGCACGACGCCGAGGTCTACACCGCGACCGTCGGCGGCATGCGGATCGCCGAACCGGCCGCCGACCTGGCGATCGCGCTCGCGGTCGTCTCGGCGAAGCGTGACGTCCGGCTGCCCGCCGACCTGATCGTCCTCGGCGAGCTGGGTCTCGCCGGGGAGCTGCGCCGGGTGCACGGCGTCGGACGACGGCTGGCCGAGGCGGCCCGGCTGGGCTTCACCCGGGCGATCGTCCCGGCGGGCGCCGAGGTCGGCTCGGCCGGCATGAAGATCACCGAGGCGTCGACGCTGACCGAGATCATGTCCCGGTTGCGCTGACCGTCACCCCGTCAGGTCAGCAGCAGCGGCACCGGCTCGCCGACGACCGCGCCCAGCCGGGCGAGCACCCGGTACCCGCCAGGCCCGACCCGCTCGCGCCCGGCGGCGCAGCCGGGCTCGGAGCCGAGTCCGCTCCAGGTCACCGCGAACGCCACCGGCTGCCCCGGCACCAGGGTCCGCAGGTCCTCGGTGGCCGGGTTGACGCAGTCGTTGGACGACCAGAGCTTCCGTTCCCCGTCGCCGCTCCAGACCGCGATCTCCTGCTCCGCGCCGTCCAGGTCGCGCACGCAGGGCTGGCCGGAGGTGTTGGTGACGACCAGGCGCAGCTCCGGGCGCGCCCCCGCCGCGTACGTCGGGCGGCCGGTCTCCGCACGCACCTCGATCATCCCGTCACCGCACGGGACGGGCCCGGTGGGCGGCGAGGCCACGGCGTCGGGCACCGGCACCGAGGGCCGGGGCGTGTCGTCCGGACGGACCGTCTCGTCCCCCGGGCCCGCGTTCGGGGTCGCGGGCCCGGGGGACGATCCCGCCGTCCCGGGGGGAGCCCCGGGTCCGGTGGGTGTGGGGAGCGGGGTCTGTGCGGCGAGCCTGGCCGGGTCCTGCTCCGGCTTCGGCTTCGGCTTCGGGGGAGCCGCCGCCCGGTCGTCCGGTGTGGAGTGTGCCGCGCGGTCGGCGGGCAGGTCGGATCCGCCGGGGACGAGCAGCCAGGTGGTCAGCCCGAGCACCGCCAGCAGCGCCAGCAGCGCGCCGCCGACCGCGACTGCACGCCGACGCCAGTAGACCGACGCCGGCAGGGGTCCCACCGGGTCCAACACGTCACCGACGGTAGATCCGTCGTTACCCGATGTCGTCATCGCCGCGCCGGGACCGACCCGTCCGGCACAGGTCGACCCCTGTGAGGGAGCACGGCGGCCCCGTCCGGGGGACGGTGACCACGGACGCGTGGCCGGTCGGGGCCCGCGGTCCGGTCCACGTCGGACGGCACGGCGCCCGCCGCCACCCGGAGAGGTGGTCACGCGACCGTGGGTGACCGGACAGCCCCGCCCGGACCGGCGCGTCACGGTGCTGCGGGCCACCGTCCCGGCGACGGCCACCCCCCGTCCGGTACCGGTTCCGTGATCATCGGCGGCCCGGGCGACACTGGGCGGGTGCTGGCCGAGCTGATCTCCCCGTGGTTCCGGGCCGAGGCCCGGGACCTGCCCTGGCGGCGCCCCGGGACCACGCCGTGGGGCGTGCTCGTGAGCGAGTTCATGCTCCAGCAGACCCCGGTGGCCCGGGTCGAGCCGGTCTGGAACGACTGGATGGCACGCTGGCCGGCGCCGTCGGCACTCGCCGCGGCACCGCGCTCGGACGTACTGCGGGCCTGGGGGAAGCTCGGGTACCCGCGCCGCGCGATCCGGCTGCACGACGCCGCGGCCGCGATCGCCGGACAGCACGGCGACGCCGTCCCCTCCGACGTCGAGACGCTCGAGGCGCTGCCCGGCGTCGGCTCCTACACCGCACGGGCGGTGGCCGCGTTCGGGTACGGGCTGCGCGCGCCCGTCGTCGACACCAACGTGCGCCGGGTGGTGGCCCGGGCCGTGCACGGGCAGGGGGACGCCGGACCGGCCCGGACCAGGGCCGATCTCGCCGACGTCGACGCACTGCTGCCCGACGACGACGCCGGCGCCGCCGTCGTCTCGGCGGGGCTGATGGAGCTGGGCGCGGTCGTGTGCACCGCCCGGGCACCGCGCTGCGGCTTGTGCCCGGCCGCGGGTGCGTGCGCCTGGCTCGCCGCCGGGAAACCGGCCTACGACGGCCCGCGCAAGCCGGTGCAGGGCTTCGCGGGCACCGACCGGCAGGTCCGCGGCAAGCTCATGGACGTGCTGCGCACCGCACCCGGCCCGGTGGAGCGCGCCGCGCTCGACGCCGTGTGGTCCGACGCGGGCCAGCGCGACCGCTGCCTGCACTCGCTGCTGGTGGACGGGCTGGCCGAGCAGACCGACGACGGCCGATTCGCCCTGCCGGTCTGATGCCCAGCACCGTACGGTTCCGGCTCGACGGCGCCGCCGTCGCCGCGCTGACCGCGCTGCGCCACCGGCTCGGCGCGGCCGGGCTCCCGGCGGCCGCCGGCACCCCGCACGTCACGGTGGCCGCCGCGGGCACCGTCGGCCGCCCGGCCCGGGACGCGCTGGCCGCCGAGCTGCGGCTGGTGGCGCTGCCCGCGCTGTGGCTGGCCACGCTCGGCTCCGTCACCTGGGACGACGACGCGCTCGTCCTCGCCGCCGTGACCGACCCGGAGGTGCTCGCCGTGCACACCGCGGTGCACGACGCGCTGGCCGGGCGGGTGCGGGGCGCGCACGCGGCACACCTGCCCGGCTCGTGGCTGCCGCACGTGGTGCTCGCGACCGGGCGCCCGGCCGAGGCGTTCACCCTGCTGCACCCGCCCGAGCCGGTGCGGGCGCGGATCACCGCGGTCGAGCTGCACGACTCGCGCACCGGGGAGACCGAGGTGCTGGCCACCGCCGGTTAGGTACGACGCGGCTCGAGCAGCGCGGTGACCTCGGCCGTCCAGGCCTGCGGGTCGGCGTCGTGCACCAGGTGCCCGGTCCCGGGCAGCCGGACGTGCCGCGCACCGGGTACCCGCGCGGCCAGCAGCTCCAGCTGCCCCGGCGGGACGACCGACTCCTCCGCCTCGATCACCAGCAGCGGTGCCCGGACCCGGGAGGCCTCGTCGAGCAGCGACTCCCGCGTCCAGTGCGCGGCGATCTCCAGGGCGTCACCGACGTCGCAGGCCAGCCACCAGCCGTCCGCCCGGCGGACCGCACAGGATCCCATGTGGACACCCACCTCGGGCCGTGGACGGCCGAACACCCGCTCCAGCTCCGCGCGGGACGGGTGCGGCCCGGCGACCGCGGTGAACCACGCACGCATGTCGTCGAGCAGGCCCGGCGGGACGCCGGTCAGATCCAGCGGCGAGTCCTCGACGACCAGGGCCCGCACCAGCTCCGGGCACCGGACCGCGGCCAGCAGCGCCGAGATCCCGCCCATCGAGTGGCCGACCAGGGTCGCCGGGCCGGTGCGTTCCAGCAGCTCGACGACGTCGGCCGCCAGGCGGTGCGGCGACCAGCCATGCGGGGCCGGGGCCGCACCGTCGGGGCGCCCGGAGCGGCCGTGACCGCGGGCGTCCGGGGCCAGCACGCGGCCATGGCCGGACAGCGCCGCCGCCCGCGGACGCCAGCTCTCGGCACAGCTCATCAACCCGTGCAGCAGCACGATCGGCCGCCCGGTCCCGCCGAACGAGGTGACGGCGAGCTCCACTCCGTCCGACGCGAGCATGCGCCGACCCTAGGCTGCCCCCATGGCCGACGCCGACGACCTCCGCCGGATCGCACTCGCGCTGGACGACGTCGTGGAGATCCCCAGTGACGGGTTCGACTTCCGGGTGCGGGGCAAGGGGTTCGTCTGGTCGTACCCGGAGCGGGTGCCCGGCAGCCGGCGGGTGATCCGCACCGACGTGGCCGTGCTCTTCGTCGGCGACGAGGCGGAGCGGCAGGCGCTGCTGCTCGGCGAGCCCGAGCTGTTCTTCACCGCGCCCGGCTACGAGCGGTGGCCGCTGGTCCTGGTCCGACTGGAGCAGGTCGGCGCCGATCGGTTGGCGGAGCTGGTCGGGGACGCCTGGCGCATGCGGGTCGAGGCGGCCGGCGACGGCTAACGTGGACGTCATGGCCGTTGTGAAGATCAATGCGATCGAGGTGCCCGAGAACGCCGGGCCGGAGCTGGAGAAGCGGTTCGCGCACCGCCTCGGCGCCGTCGACGGGCAGCCGGGGTTCATCTCGTTCCAGCTGCTGCGTCCGGTCGCCGGGGACGACCGGTACTTCGTGATGACCCACTGGGAGACCGAGGAGGCGTACCAGGCCTGGCGGGACGGGTCGGCGGGAGAGGCGCACGCCGGCCGGCGCTCGCCGAAGCCGGTGGCGTCGGGCGCGTCGCTCCTGGAGTTCGAGGTCGTCGACCTCGAGAAGATCGCGGCGGAGTCCTGATCGAGGCCCGCGAGGTCGCTGCGGCGTTTCCCGACGAGATCGCCGCGGCGGCCGGGCTGATCCGGTCCGCCGGAGCGCTGCTGATCACCGCGGGCGCCGGGATGGGCGTCGACTCCGGGCTGCCCGACTTCCGCGGCGGCGAGGGGTTCTGGCGGGCCTACCCGCCGTACGCGCGGCTGGGCCTGAACTTCTCCGAGCTCGCCGACCCGGAGCACTTCGCCGACGACCCCGGGCTCGCCTGGGGTTTCTACGGCCATCGCCTGCACCTGTACCGGCGGACCGACCCGCACCCGGGTTTCGCGGTCCTGCAGCGCTGGGCCCGACGGCTCCCCGCGAACGTGTTCACCTCCAACGTGGACGGCCAGTTCCAGCGGGCCGGCTTCGCCCCGGAGGACGTCGCCGAGGTGCACGGTTCGATCCACCACCTGCAGTGCCTGCGGCTGTGCGGGTACGGGGTGTGGCCGGCCGACGACGTCGAGGTGACAATCGACGAGGACACCATGCGTGCAGTGGGTCCGCTGCCGCGCTGTCCCGGGTGCGGCGGGCTGGCGCGGCCGTCGATCCTGATGTTCGGTGACGGCGGGTGGGACGACGCGCAGGCGGCACCGGCGCTGCAGCGGCACGTGGACTGGCTGGCCGAGCACCGGTCCGGGGTCGCCGTCGTCGAGCTCGGGGCGGGGACGGCCCTGCCCACGGTGCGGCGGCGCTCCGAGCTCGCCTCCGCCGCGACCGGGGCGCTGGTGCGGATCAACGTCCGGGAGCCGCAGGTGCGGCACGGCCGCGGAACCGGCATCCCCGCACCGGCCGCTGCCACACTCGCCGCGATCGACGAGGCCCTGCAGCGCTCCTGAGCCGCAGCGTGCCGACCGACCCACCCCGGCCCGGAACCGCCCACCCAGCTCCGGCGGCGCCGGGCAGTCCGGCCACTCCGCGGGAACCCGGGGACGCCCCGAGGGGCACCCTGGCGGCACGTGACGCCACGAGGGTGCCCCTCGGAGCACGGCGCACCGGGCACCGAGCACCAGGCACCGCGCACCGGGTTCCGGGCACCGAGTGCCGTCCCCTGCCGCCCCGGAACGCCCCGAGGGGCACCCTGGCGGCACATGGCGCTACGAGGGTGCCCCTCGGGGCCACACGGGCGCCGGGCACGGGCGCCGGGCTCTGCGCACGGGGCACGGGGCAACGGCGCACGAGCACGCGGCTACACAAGCACGCGGCGCACGGGCCGGGACGGAGCGCCAAGAGGCGCAGCCCGGAGCCGAGGGCCAGGCTGGGGCGAGGGCTGGATCGGAGCCCGGGGCCGGTCCGCCCCTCAGTCCGGCACGGAGGTGTGGTCGGGCACCACGATGCCCGGCAGGTCCGACAGCCCGGCGAGGGCGGCGGCGTGCACCTGGGCGGCCGGGACCGTGGTCCCGTCGACGTTCGGCAGGTCACGGGTCGCGGTCGCCGCCGCGACGACGGTGGGCGCGTAGCCGCCCGAGAACGCACTGCGCGCGGTGGAGTTCACGCACATGTGCGTCATGAACCCGGCGAGCACCAGGTCCTGGTAGCCGTCGAGCAGGTCGGCCAGTCCGGTCTGCACGAACGAGCTCGGGAAGTTCTTCGTGACCACCGGCTCCCCGTCGCGCGGCGCGACGGAGCGGTGGATCGCGCCGATCGGGGCGTTGACGTCGTACGGCGTGCCCGCACCGGCGTCGTGCCGGACGTGGACGACCCGCGCCCCCGCCGAGCGGGCCCGGTCGAGCAGGCTGGCGGCCTCCTCCAGCGCCGGCTCGACGTTCTCCAGGCGCATCACACCCCTGGTGTAGGTGTTCTGCAGGTCGATCATGATCAGTGCGGAGCGGGACAGCGGAGCGGGCTCGGCCGGCAGCCCCATCAGCCCGCGCAGGGTGTGTGGTTCGGACACCGTCGTCCTCCTGGTGCAGGTGGGAAGTACCGCGGGCCCGGGAACACGGTCCCGGGCCCGCGGCGGGTCAGTGGTGCTTCTGCAGTGCCCGCAGCTCGTCGTCGGTGAGGAGCCGGGAGCGGATCAGGAACCGGACGCCCTCGGGCGCCTCGACCGAGAACCCGCTGCCGCGGCCCCGCACCACATCGACGGTCAGATGGGTGTGCTTCCAGTATTCGTACTGCGACGCCGACATCCAGAAGCCGATCGGCCGCTCCAGCCCGTCCACCCGGAGGTCTTCCAGGTGGACGTCCGAGTCGCCGGTGGTGAACTCCCCGTCGGGGAAGCACATCGGCGCGCTGCCGTCGCAGCACCCGCCGGACTGGTGGAACATCAGCGGGCCGTGCAGGTCGGTCAGCCCGACCAGCAGGTCGGCGGCGGCCGGCGTCAGCGCCACCCGCTCCGGAACGGTGTCCGGAGCGGTGGCGCCGCCCGCCGAGGGCATCAGAAGAAGCCCAGCGCGTTCGGCGAGTAGCTCTGCAGGATGTTCTTGGTCTGCTGGTAGTGGTCCAGCATCATCTTGTGGTTCTCGCGGCCGATGCCGGACTGCTTGTAGCCGCCGAAGGCCGCGTGCGCCGGGTAGGCGTGGTAGTTGTTCACCCACACCCGGCCGGCCTGGATCTCGCGGCCCGCGCGGTAGGCGGTGGTGGCGTCCCGGCTCCACACCCCGGCGCCGAGGCCGTACAGCGTGTCGTTGGCGATCTTCATGGCGTCGGCGTAGTCGTCGAACCGGGCCACCGAGAGGACCGGCCCGAAGATCTCCTCCTGGAAGATCCGCATCGAGTTGTTGCCCTCGAAGACCGTCGGCCGGATGTAGTAGCCGCCGGCGAGCTCACCACCGAGGTCCGCCCGCTCCCCGCCGGTGAGCACCTTCGCGCCCTCCTGCCGGCCGATGTCGATGTAGGAGAGGATCTTCTCGAACTGGTCGTTCGAGGCCTGCGCGCCGATCTGGGTGTCGGTGTCGAGCGGGTTGCCCTGCTTGATCTGCTCGGTGCGCTTGACCGCCTGCTCCAGGAACTCCCGGTACATGCCGCCCTGGATCAGGGCACGCGACGGGCAGGTGCAGACCTCGCCCTGGTTCAGGGCGAACATCGCGAAGCCCTCCAGCGCCTTGTCGTAGAAGGCGTCCTGCTGGGCCGCGACGTCGTCGAAGAAGATGTTCGGGCTCTTGCCACCCAGCTCCAGGGTGACCGGGATCAGGTTCTCCGACGCGTACTGCATGATCAGCCGGCCGGTCGTGGTCTCCCCGGTGAAGGCGATCTTCGAGATGCGCTTGTTCGACGCCAGCGGCTTGCCGGCCTCGACCCCGAAGCCGTTGACGATGTTGACCACACCGGGCGGGAGCAGGTCGGCGACCAGGTCCATCAGGACGTGGATCGAGACCGGGGTCTGCTCGGCCGGCTTGAGCACGACCGCGTTGCCGGCGGCCAGCGCGGGGGCCAGCTTCCAGATCGCCATCAGGATCGGGAAGTTCCACGGGATGATCTGACCGACGACGCCCAGCGGCTCGTGGAAGTGGTACGCGACGGTGTCCTCGTCGACCTGGGAGAGGCTGCCCTCCTGGGCCCGGATCGCGCCGGCGAAGTAGCGCAGGTGATCGATGGCCAGCGGGATGTCGGCGGCGAGGGTCTCGCGGCAGGCCTTGCCGTTCTCCCAGGACTCGGCGACGGCGACGAGCTCGAGGTTGGCCTCGATCCGGTCGGCCATCTTGTTGAGGATGTCGGCCCGCTCGGCCGGCGGCCTCTTCCCCCAGGCGGGTGCGGCGGCGTGCGCGGCGTCGAGGGCCTTCTCGACGTCGTCGGCGGTGCCGCGGGCGACCTCGGTGAAGTTCTGCCCGGTGATCGGGGTCGGGTTCTCGAAGTACTGACCCTTCGCCGGCGCGACGTACTCGCCCCCGATGAAGTGGTCGTAGCGCGGCTTGAACGAGACGACACTGCCCGGCTGACCCGGGTTGGCGTAGACGGCCATCGTTGGTCCTTCCCGTAGGGGTGCTTCGTCGGACCGAGCGCACGCGTGACGCGCGGCTGCGGGGTGACGCCGGACACTACGAAGACCAAGGTTGCACGGAAGTTGCACGCAGCTGCGGAACCTCACCCTGGGGACAGTACCGATTCCACGGTTTCGGTTCAGGCAAGGCTCTGCTTAGTAAGTCTGTGCTCAGCGATCGCTCACCGACGCCCCGGATCGGTGTGGTCGGGAATGCCGTCGTCGTCCGAGTCGGGCAGTCGGGGATCGTCCTCCCCCGCACGCACCGCCTCCAGCTGCGCGGCCAGCGCGATCCCGGCGAGCAGCGCGACGCCGGTGACGTTCGCCCAGATCAGCAGGGCCATCACCGCCGTCAGCGGGCCGTAGGTCTCGCCGAAACCCTCGGCGACGACGACGTAGACTGCCAGAAGCCCGGAGCCCGCGAGCCAGGCCAGCACGGTCACCGCCGCACCCGCGGCGAGCCAGGAGGGTCCGGGCTGACGGCGGCGCGGTGCGAACCGCAGCAGCGCCGTCACCGCGACGACGAGCAGTACCAGGCCGACCGGCCAGCGCACGACGTCCCACACCGTCTCCGCCACCGGCCCCCAGCGGTACACCTCGCGGACGGCGTCCCCGAAGGGCTCGCCCGCGACGATCAGCAGCAGTCCGGCCGCCATCGCGGCACCGGCCGTGCCGGTGAGCAGGGCGGCCCGGGCGTACTTCGCCACGAACCGGCGGTCCCGCTCGGTGCCGTAGATCCGGTTCGCGCCCCGCTCCAGCTGGGCGAAGGCCGAGGTGGCCGCCCCGAACGCGGTGAGCAACCCGAGCCCGAGGACGAGCTCGCCGCGCTCGGCGACCGGGGAGTCGTCGTCCCCGGCCCGGGACGGGGCGTCACCACGAACGGCCTGTTCGACCAGTTCGTCGCTGGTCCCCGGCGAGAGCGCCAGCACGGTCCGTGCGACGACCTCCGAGACACCCTCCGCCCCGGCCGACGCCGCCAGCCCGACGCCCGCGATGAGCAACGGCACCGCGGCCAGCGCCAGCTGCAGGGCGAACGCGCGGGCGTGCGAGAAGCCGTCGCCGTAGCGGAACCGCAGGGCTCCGGCGCGCAGCAGGTGCACGAGGCCGTACCGACGCAGCGTGTGGGCGGCATCGTCGACGGACAGCCGGTCGCCGGACATCAGGCTGGTCTCCGGGACCGGCCGCACCGAGCTCATACCGGCCGAACCTACTGCCGATCACGGGCTGCCACGATGTGGACGACCGCGAGCGGAGCGGGCGGCGATGGCGGAGCGGGGGGCGATGACGGAGCGGGACGGACCGGAGCGGATCACGCACCTCGACGCGCTGGTCGACCGCGCCCGGCGGCTGGCGCACCGGGACGGACGCGCCGTGCTCGGCATCGCCGGCGCCCCCGGCGCGGGGAAGACGACCCTGGCCCGCGCCGTCGTCGCGGCACTGGAGGCGGAGCGGCCCGGCACCGCGGTGCACGTCCCGATGGACGGGTTCCACCTCGCCGACGTCGAGCTGGACCGGCTCGGCCGCCGCGACCGCAAGGGCGCCCCGGACACGTTCGATCCCGCCGGCTACGCGGCGCTGCTGCGACGGCTGCGCGCCGCGCCGGGCCGCGAGGCCGGACCGGTCTACGCGCCCGCCTTCGACCGGGAGATCGAGCAGCCCGTCGCCGGCTCCATCCCGGTGCACCCGGGTTGCCGGCTGGTCGTCAGCGAGGGGAACTACCTGCTCGTCGACACCCCGGGGTGGCGGGCCGTGCGGGCCGCGTTCGACGAGGTCTGGTTCCACGAGACCGACGAGGCGCTCCGCGTGGAACGGCTGGTGGCCCGGCACATCCGCTTCGGCAAGACCCCGGACGCGGCCCGGGCCTGGGTACAGCACACCGACGAGCCGAACGCCCGTCTCGTCGCGGGCACCCGGCCGCACGCGGACCTCGTCGCCGCCTGCGCCGATCTCCCGGCCTGAGGCCCGCACACGACGGCCCTGCACACGACGGCCCCGAACACGACGCAGGGCCCGTCCCGGGAGTCCCGGGACGGGCCCTGCGTCAGGTGCGAACGGTCAGCTCACTCCTCGCCACCCGCGAGCGCGGTCGGCGGGGTGTCGGGCACCGGCTCCGACGGCTTGCGCTCACCACGGAACGTGAAGTGCGCCTTGTCGTCGTGGGCCTTCGAGTCCTCCGGAGCGTCCTCGTCGATCCCCTCGACGTCGACCAGCACGATCTGACCGGCCTCCAGCTCGCCGAAGAGGATCTTCTCCGACAGCTGGTCCTCGATCTCGCGCTGGATCGTCCGGCGCAGCGGGCGGGCACCGAGGACCGGGTCGAACCCGCGGCGCGCCAGCAGCTTCTTGGCGCGCTCGGTGAGCTCGATGGCCATGTCCTTGTTGGCCAGCTGCTGCTCCACCCGCCCGATCATCAGGTCGACCATCTCGATGATCTGGTCCTGGTTGAGCTGGTGGAAGACGATGATGTCGTCGATACGGTTGAGGAACTCCGGGCGGAAGTGCTTCTTCAGCTCGTCGTTGACCTTGGTCTTCATCCGCTCGTAGTTCGACGCCTCGTCGTTGCCCGACGAGAAGCCCAGCCCCACGGCCTTCGAGATGTCCTGGGTGCCCAGGTTCGAGGTGAAGATCAGCACGGTGTTCTTGAAGTCGACCACGCGACCCTGGCCGTCGGTGAGACGGCCGTCCTCGAGCACCTGCAGGAGCGTGTTGTAGATCTCCTGGTGCGCCTTCTCGATCTCGTCGAACAGCACGACCGAGAACGGCTTGCGCCGCACCTTCTCGGTGAGCTGGCCGCCCTCCTCGTAGCCGACGTAGCCGGGAGGGGCACCGAACAGCCGCGAGGCCGTGTACCGGTCGTGGAACTCACCCATGTCGATCTGGATGAGCGCGTCGTCCTCGCCGAACAGGAAGTTGGCCAGCGCCTTGGACAGCTCGGTCTTACCGACACCGGACGGGCCGGCGAAGATGAACGAGCCGGACGGGCGCTTCGGGTCCTTCAGGCCGGCCCGGGTACGCCGGATGGCCTGCGAGACCGACTTGACCGCGTCCTCCTGGCCGATGATGCGCTTGTGGACCTCGTCCTCCATGCGCAGCAGCCGGGTGGTCTCCTCCTCGGTCAGCTTGAACACCGGGATGCCGGTCCAGTTGCCGAGCACCTCGGCGATCTGCTCGGCGTCGACCTCGGCGACCACGTCGAGGTCACCGGACTTCCACTGCTTCTCGCGCTCGGCCTTCTCGCCGAGCAGGGTCTTCTCCTGGTCGCGCAGGTGCGCGGCCCGCTCGAAGTCCTGCGCGTCGATCGCCGACTCCTTGTCCCGGCGGACGTTCGCGATCTTCTCGTCGAACTCCCGCAGGTCCGGCGGAGCGGTCATCCGGCGGATCCGCATCCGGGCGCCGGCCTCGTCGACCAGGTCGATCGCCTTGTCCGGCAGGTAGCGGTCGTTGATGTAGCGGTCGGCCAGCGTCGCGGCCGAGGACAGCGCGTCGTCGGTGATCGTGACGCGGTGGTGCGCCTCGTACCGGTCGCGCAGACCCTTGAGGATCTCGATGGTGTGCGTGACCGACGGCTCGGACACCTGGATCGGCTGGAAGCGGCGCTCCAGGGCCGGGTCCTTCTCGACGTACTTGCGGTACTCGTCGAGCGTGGTCGCGCCGATGGTCTGCAGCTCGCCACGGGCCAGCATCGGCTTGAGGATCGACGCGGCGTCGATCGCGCCCTCGGCGGCACCCGCACCGACCAGGGTGTGGATCTCGTCGATGAACAGGATGATGTCGCCGCGGGTGCGGATCTCCTTGAGCACCTTCTTGAGGCGCTCCTCGAAGTCACCGCGGTAGCGGGAACCGGCGACCAGCGAGCCCAGGTCGAGCGTGTAGAGCTGCTTGTCCTTGAGCGTCTCCGGGACCTCGCCCTTGACGATCGCCTGGCCCAGGCCCTCGACGGCGGCGGTCTTGCCGACGCCGGCCTCGCCGATCAGGACCGGGTTGTTCTTGGTCCTCCGGGAGAGGACCTGCATGATCCGCTCGATCTCCTTCTCCCGGCCGACGACCGGGTCCAGCTTGCCCTCACGGGCCTGCTGGGTGAGGTTGCGACCGAACTGGTCCAGCACCAGCGACGACGACGGCGTGCCCTCGCCACGGGCGCCGGTGCCGCTCTCCGCCGGCTCCTTGCCCTGGTAGCCGGACAGCAGCTGCAGCACCTGCTGGCGGACGCGGTTGAGGTCGGCGCCCAGCTTGACCAGCACCTGGGCCGCGACGCCCTCACCCTCGCGGATCAGGCCGAGCAGGATGTGCTCGGTCCCGATGTAGTTGTGCCCGAGCTGCAGCGCCTCACGCAGCGACAGCTCCAGCACCTTCTTCGCCCGGGGCGTGAAGGGGATGTGACCGGAGGGGGCCTGCTGCCCCTGACCGATGATCTCCTCGACCTGCTGCCGCACACCCTCCAGGGCGATGCCCAGCGACTCGAGAGCCTTCGCGGCCACCCCCTCGCCCTCGTGGATCAGGCCAAGGAGGATGTGCTCGGTCCCGATGTAGTTGTGGTTGAGCATCCGGGCCTCTTCCTGGGCCAGGACGACAACACGTCGTGCTCGGTCGGTGAACCTCTCGAACAATTCGCACTCCTTGCCTGCTGCGCCTCACGTACGGCGCGACCAGCATCTCCGTCCGTCCCCGACAGTGCCGGGTCCGGCACCGTGCCCTCGTCGGACACTGTGCCTTCGAACCACTGCGCCCTCGCGTGACACCGCGCCAGGCCCGCCCTCACGGGCAGACCTCATACCACTGTATCGGTCCGAGGGGGTCCGGCGCCTCCACCTGACGTGCACCGGACCGCGTGCCGGGCGTAACACGCACTCCACCGACCGTGTTCCCGCCGGTGCCGGAGAACCGGGTTCACCCGACCGGCCGGGCCTCCTCCTCGCGGGCGCGCTCGGCGGCCTTGAACTCGCGGAACCCCTCCTCGTCCCGGCCACGGCGCCAGTACCCCGAGATCGACAGGTCGTCCTTGGCGACCCCGCGCTCGCGGGTCAGGTGGCGGCGCAGCTCGCGGACCGCGATCGCCTCGCCGTGCACGAACGCGTGCACCCGACCCGTCGGAAAGGTCAGGGCACGCACCGCGTCGAGGAGCTGTGTGCTCTCCGGGTCCCCGCCGGCCGCGGAGCGGTGCAGCCACTGCACGGCCGCTGCCGCGGGACCGGGGAGCGCCAGCTCGTCCTGCGGGCCGTCGACCTGCACCAGCACGTGCGCGCGGTGGTCGGCCGGGATGCGCTCGAGCGCCGCGCCGATCGCGGGCAGGGCGGCCTCGTCACCGACGAGCAGGTGCCAGTCCGCCGAGGGGTCGGGCGCGTAGGCGCCGCCGGGGCCGAGCAGGCGCAGCCGGTCGCCGGGGCGCGCGGCCGCCGCCCACGGCCCGGCCAGGCCGGTGTCGCCGTGGTGGACGAAGTCGATGACCAGTTCGCCGGCCTCGTCGTCGAGCGAACGCACGGTGTAGGTCCGCTGGGCGGGCCACTGCTCGCGCGGGTACTCGGCGTGCACGACGTCCATGTCCAGCGGCTCGGGGTACTCGACGCCCGGCAGCGGGAAGAGGATCTTGACGTAGCGGTCGGTGTGCTCGGTCCGCGGGAAGGCGGCCAGGCCGTCACCGCCAGCGACCACCCGCACCATGTGCGGGCTCAGACGTTCGGTGCGCAGCACCTGGAGTTCGGTGACACGGCGTGCCATGAGGGCGACCTCCCGGGAGCGGGTGGGGAAGGGGCCTCCGCCACGCTACCCCTCACCCGCCACCCGGGGTGAGGTCACCCTTAGTTCTCCTGGTGGTAGGCCTCGAGGACCTCGGCCGGGATGCGGCCCCGGTCGGAGACCTTCATGCCGCGCTTGCGGGCCCACTCGCGGATCGCCTGGTTCTGCTCGCGGTCCACCGACGGACGGCGGGCGGCCGCGTTCGACGTCGCCCGGCGCCGGGCCGGGGCAGCCGCCCGGCGGGCCGCGGCGACGTAGTCCGCCAGCACGTCGCGCAGCTTCTTCGCGTTGTCGTCCGACAGGTCGATCTCGTAGTTGCGGCCGTCGAGACCGAACTCGATCGTTTCGTCCGCGGCGTCGCCGGACAGATCGTCGACGAGCCGGACCTCCTTGATCTGCGCCATCGTCGCAGCCTCCCTGAATGACCGTGCGCGTTCGTCAGATAGTCGAACCGGCCCGGCAGGTGGTGCGGATTAGCGCAATACCTGGACGCAATGGTGAGGCCACGCGGATGACCGGTGCCGACTCGTTTCGAGCGTAACCGAGAAATGTTCTCCGCGTCGACCGAGGGCCGGTGACAATGGAGAAAACGAGCTGAATGCCACTCGTTCGGGCCCGGATACCGGACGCCTAGGATTCCCCACGCACGAGCGGGAACAGGATCGTCTCGCGGATGCCGAGACCGGTCAGGGTCATCAGCAACCGGTCGATCCCCATGCCCATCCCGCCCGTCGGCGGCATCCCGTACTCCATGGCCCGCAGGAAGTCCTCGTCGAGCTGCATGGCCTCCGGATCACCCGCGGCCGCCTTGAGCGACTGGGCGTGCAGGCGTTCGCGCTGCTCCACCGGGTCGACGAGCTCGGAGTACGCGGTACCCAGCTCCACCCCGAACACGATCAGGTCCCAGGACTCGGACAGCCGCGGGTCGTCCCGGTGCGCGCGGGTCAACGGGCGGACCTCGACCGGGAAGTCCCGCACGAACGTCGGCTCGATCAGCGTGTGCTCGACGAGCTTCTCGAACAGCTCGAGCACGATCTGCGCCGGAGTCGGGTAATCGGTGACGTCGACGTCGTGCCGGGCCGCGATCTCCTGCAGAACCGACAGTTCCGTGTCCGGGGTCACATCGCGGCCGACGGCCTCGGAGACCGAACCGTAGAGCGTCACCGAACGCCACTCGCCGCCCAGATCGTGTTCGGAGCCGTCGTGGTGACGCACCACCGTGGAGCCGAACAGAGCCCGCGCCGAGGCCTGGATCAGCTCACGCGTCAGCACCGCCATGTCGTCGTAGGTGGCGTACGCCTGGTACGCCTCCAGCATGGCGAACTCCGGCGAATGCGTGGAGTCGATCCCCTCGTTCCGGAACACCCGGTTCAGCTCGAAGACCTTCTCGATACCGCCGACGACACACCGCTTGAGGAACAGCTCCGGAGCGATACGCAGGTACAGATCCGAGTCGAGTGCGTTCGCGTTCGTGACGAACGGACGCGCCGTCGCACCCCCGTGCAGCAGCTGCAGCATCGGCGTCTCGACCTCGATGTAGCCGCGGTCGGAGAGCACGTCGCGCACCGTGCGCAGCACGGTCGAGCGGGACCGCACCGTCTCCCGCGCCTGCGGTCGCATGATCAGGTCGACGTAGCGCTGCCGGACCCGGACCTCCTCGGAGAGCTCCTTGTGCGCGGTGGGCAGCGGGCGGACCGCCTTGGCGGCGATCGACCACTCGTCGGCCTGCACGGAGAGCTCACCGCGCCGGGAGGTGATCACCTCGCCGCGGACCAGCACGAAGTCGCCGAGGTCGACGACCGCCTTCCAGCGGGCCAGCTCGTCGGCGCCGACCCGGTCCAGGGACAGCATCGCCTGCAGCTCGGTGCCGTCGCCCTCGCGCAGCGTCGCGAAGCAGAGCTTGCCGGTGTTGCGCACGAACAGGACGCGGCCGGCGACGGCGACCTTCTCGCCGGTGGCGGTGTCCGGCGGGAGGTCCGGGTGGGCGTCACGGACCTGGCGCAGCGTGTGCGTGCGGGGGACCTCGACCGGGTAGGCCTCGGTGCCGGCGGCCAGCAGCTCCGCGCGCTTGGCCCGGCGCACCCGCATCTGCTCGGGCAGGTCTGCCTCGGGTCCGGGGTCGGTCGGGGTGCCGGGAGTGTTCACGGCAGGTCAGGCTATCGGCGCCGCCCCGGCCGGGACGCCGGTGGGTCGGGGTGGGTCAGCGCGGCCGGTGATGACGCAGGTGGGTCAGCCGCAACCCGTGCAGCGTGAGGTCGGGGACGTGGTGGGTGATCGTGTCGGCCCGGCCGTGGACCAGCTCGGCGAGACCACCGGTGACGACGACCGTGGCCGGCGTCGCGTCCGGCCCCAGCTCGGCGAGGATCCGCCGCACGAGGCCGTCGACCTGACCCGCGGCGCCGTAGAGCACCCCTGCCTGCAGCGCCTCCACGGTCGTCCGGCCGATCACCGAACGCGGCTCCACCAGGTCCACCGGGCGCAGCGACGCCGCCTGCTCGGCCAGCGCCTGCATCGCGATGTCGATCCCCGGCGCGAGCGCGCCACCGAGGAACTCGCCCCGCGCCGAGACGACGTCGATGTTCGTGCAGGTCCCCAGGTCGACGCAGACGCAGGCGGTGCCGAACAGGTGGTACGCGGCCAGGCAGTTCACCACCCGGTCGGCGCCGACCTCGCGCGGGTGGTCGACCAGCAGCGGCACGCCGGTGCGGACACCCGGCCCGACGACGAGCGTGCGCATCCGGTCCGACCACCGCGACAGCAGCGTGCGCAGCTCCCGGGACGGGCCGGGGACGGTCGACAGCGCGGCGACCGACCCCAGCTCGGTGACGTGCTTGCCGAGCAGGCCGGTGATCGCGAGATCGAGCTCGTCGGCGGTGGCGCGGGTGTCGGTGCGCAGCCGCCAGCGGCGCTCCGGCTCGGGTGTCAGCCTGGACGGGTCGACGCCCGGCTCCGGCTCGGGGTAGAGGCCGAGCGAGACGTGGGTGTTGCCGACGTCGATGCAGAGCAGCACTACCGGGCCGCGCTCGTCAGCAGCCCCGACCCCTCCGGCGCGTGGCCCGGATCGGCGCCGAGATCGGCGACCCGGTTGTCGGCGTCGACGAACACCACGCGCGGGGTGTAGTCGCGCAGCTCGGCCTCGTCGTAGGACCCGTAGGAGATCAGGATGACCAGGTCGCCCGGGTGCACGAGGTGGGCGGCGGCACCGTTGATCCCGATGACTCCGGAGCCGGCCTCGCCGGTGATCGCGTAGGTCTCCAGGCGGGCGCCGTTGGTGATGTCGACGATCGTGACCTGCTCGCCCTCGAGCAGATCGGCGGCCGCCATCAGGTCGGCGTCGATCGTCACGGACCCGACGTAGTGCAGGTCGGCCTGGGTGACGGTCGCGCGGTGGATCTTGGACTTCATCATCGTGCGGTTCACGGGGACTCCCTGTCAGAACGCGACGGGCACGTTGTCGATGAGGCGGGTGGTACCGACCCGGGCGGCGACGAGCAGCCGTCCGGTACCGGAGTCCGGGGCCGGACCCAGGTCGGCGTCGCGCAGCTCGAGGTAGTCGACGTCGACGTCCGGCTCGGTCGCCAGCTCGGCGCGGGCCGCGGCGACGACCGCGTCGTGACCGCGGACGGACACCGACGCCCCCGCGGCCAGCGCCCTCGCCAGCACCCCGGCGGCCCGGCGCTGCTCCGGGTCGAGGTAGGCGTTGCGGGAGGACAGGGCCACGCCGTCGTCCTCCCGGACCGTCGGGACACCCACGACGTCGAGCGGGAAGTTCAGGTCGCGGACCATCCGGCGGACCAGCGTGAGCTGCTGGTAGTCCTTCTCGCCGAACATCGCGACGTCCGGGCCGACGATGTGGAACAGCTTGGCGACGACGGTCAGCACGCCGTCGAAGTGCCCCTTGCGGGTCGCCCCCTCCAGCTCGTCGCCCAGCGTGCCGGCGCCGATCCGGGTCTCGGACCCCGGCGGGTACATGTGCTCGGCCTGCGGGGTGAACACGAGGTCGACGCCCTCCTCCCGGCAGGCCTCCAGGTCGGCTTCGAGCGGGCGCGGGTAGCGGTCGAGGTCCTCGCCCGCCCCGAACTGCAGCGGGTTCACGAAGATCGACACGACGGGGACGACCGACCCCGGGATCCGCCGGGCGTGCCGGATCAGCTCCCGGTGGCCCTCGTGCAGCGCGCCCATCGTCGGGATCAGGACGACCCGGCGGCCGGCCCCGCGCAGCGCGCGGGTCACCGGGGTGAGCGTCGCAGGGTCGGAGTGGACGGTGAGCCGGCCGGCCGCGTAGCCGTTCCGGGTGGAGCCCACCGGGGCGGCGGAGCCGGGGGGATTCGTACGACCGCTCACTTCTCCTCCAGGGTCTTCTCGACGTCGTCCAGCGCGGCCCGGTCGAGCAGGCCCGCGGCCGCGGCGCGGCGGGCGGTGCGCCCGGCCAGCGCGCGGTAGGCGCCGGCCAGGTCCGGATCGGCGGCGGTGATGCGGTCCAGGTGGGTGCGCACGGTGCCCGAGTCGCCGCGGGCCACCGGCCCGGTCAGGGCCCGGTCACCGTGCCGCAGCGCGTTGTCCAGCGCGGCGGACAGCAGCGGCGCGATCAGCCGGTCGGCGGGGCGGATACCGGCCGTCTCCAGCAGCTCGACGCAGTCGCCGACCAGCGTCATCAGGTGGTTGGCCCCGTGCGCGAGCGCCGCGTGGTAGAGCGGGCGCACCGCCTCGGGCACGCGCACCGGCTCGGCGGACATCTCCAGGACCAGCGCCTCGGCCACGCTCCAGCCGACGGCGTCGCGCGGGTCGGCGTCGGCGTCGTCCTCCTCCGGCCGGCCGGGGGCGGTCACACCGATACAGCAGGAGGCGAGCCGCTCGACGTCCTCGGCGCGGCCGGTGAAGGTCATCGCCGGGTGCAGCCCGAGCGGCAGGACCCCGTGCGCGGCGGCGGGCTCGAGCACGGAGGTCCCGAGCGACCCCGCGGTGTGGACGACGATCTGGCCGGTCCGGAAGCAACCCGCGGCGGCGAGGCCGCGGACCAGGCCCGGCAGGACGTCGTCGGGCACCGCGAGCAGCACCAGGTCGGCCCGGGTGCAGACCTCGTCCGGGGACAGCAGCGGCGTCTCGGGGAGCAGCTCGGCGGCCCGCTTCACCGAGGCCTTCGAGACCCCGGAGGCGGCGACGACGTGGTGGCCCGCGCGTGCGAGCGCGGCCCCCAGGACCGAACCGACACGTCCGGCCGAGACCACGCCGACGGCGAGCCGCGCTGGGCGGCCGGCATCGATCACAGTCAGTTCCGTTTCCTCCCGCTCCGGTCCTGCTCGGTACCGGTCGGGCAATCCGCGGTCGCGCGCGGCCTGCGTCGGCCGTGCGCCGGACGCGAGGGTAGACGGGCGCCGGGCCGCCGTGACCGTCGTATGACCGGCTTCACCCGGTGTCGCGACGCACGCCCCGGTCGCACCGGCGCCGGTGCGGGGACACCCGCGCACCGCGTCGCGCGCTCACGGGGTGTGCAGTGCGGCGGATGTCCGGCGGGCCCTCCGCCCTCGTTCGGCGATCACCGGGGTGGCCGGTCGTCCTGCTCGTGCCGACCGTGTGCGGGGTCCTGCGGGTCCGGGCCGGCGGGGTCGTCCGGACGGCGCATCGGCCGGGTCGGGCCGGGGTTGCCCGGATCGTCGTGGTGCCGGCCGCGGGCAGAGGGGTCCGCGCCGGCCCCGCATCCGCCCTGCCGGGGCGCCGGGGCGCCGCGCATCACCGGGCGGGTCGGGCCCGCCGCGGGGTCCGGGCCTGCGGGCTGCCCGCTCGCGGCGCCGTCCGCGTTCCCCGTGACCGCGGCCGGCGGGCCGGACCGCGGCGCCTCGGATCCCGGTCGCCGGGGCGCGCCCCCGGGGTCCGGCCGCGGCACCGCGCCCCCGGGACCGGGAGGCGCCGCGCCCGGTCCGCGCGGCGGGCCACCGGGTCGCCGGGGGTCCGGGGCCGGTGCGGCCTCCCTCGGCCATCGGTGCGGGCCGCCGGGTGTCTGCGGGGGCGGGCCCTGCGGGACCGGCCCCGGCCCGGCAGGTCCCGGCGTGGCGGGCGCGCCGGGCCGCGTACCGGCCGCTCCGGGACCCGCGGTCGCCCCCGCGCCGGCGCCCGGGGCCGGAGCGGGCTGTTCCGTACCCGGCACCTGGCCCTCCGGGAAGGTCGGGATCTTGAACGCGCCGGAGAAGCTGCCGTCCGGTGCCGGCGGGGGCGGAGGCTCCCAGCCCGACGGGCGCTGCTGTGCCCAGGCCGCCACCAGCGCTTCCGGCACGCCCACCGCGATCGCCCGGGTCCGCAGCACGGCGGCCAGCTTCTCGTCGTGCAGCACGTGCGCGCTGTCCTGCACCGCGCCACGGGCGATCCGGTTCCGCATGAACGCCAGCTCGGTGACAGCCGCCTGGTAGTCGGCCACCGCCTTCGCCGCGGCCTTGCCCGAGCGACGGCGGACCAGCGTCCGCCAGCCACGGCGCCGGGAGAGCCGGGCCAGCAGCGGCACCTCGCTCGGCGCGATCCAGCCGGCGGAAGCGAACGCGGGCAGCTCCGCGGCGACGATCCGCGCCTCGCGGCGGCGGGCGAACACCACCAGGAAGATCATGCCGCCGAAGATCGGGACCATGACGAACAGGTAGATCTGGTAGAAGGCGCCCGGCGAGGCGGCCAGCACCGACGCGCCGTTCCACAACGCGTGCAGCACCACCGCCGCGACGTACCCACCGATCAGCGCCAGCACGCGCACACCGATGCTGCGGCTGGCCACCGCCACCCCCGCGGCGATGCCGATCATGCAGGTGAACAGCGGGTGCGCGAACGGCGAGGCGATGCCGCGCACGAACAGCGTCGCGACCACCCCGGCCGTCTCGGGATCGGAGACGGCCCGCCCGATGTAGAGGATGTTCTCGCTGAACGCGAAGCCCGCGGCGACGATGCCCGCGTAGACGATGCCGTCGACGATCCCGTCGAACTCGCGCCGCCGCAGGACCAGCAGCCCGACCAGGAACAGTCCCTTGGCGAACTCCTCGACGACCGGTGCGACGACGACGGGGCCGAACAGGTCCCCCGCGCCGCGCCCGGCCGCCGCGTCGAGCACCGCGGACGCGCTGCTGTTGATCAGCAAGGACACCAGTGCGGCGAAGCCGGCCCCCCAGAGGAACGCGCCCATGAGCATTCCCGGCGGCTCGGGTTCCCAGCGGTCGACCCACAGGAACGCGCTCACCACCGGCACGACCGGCAGCAGGGCCGCGAGCGTCCCGACCACGACGCCACCGGTCCCGACCGCCTGCTGCAGGATCCCGACCGTGATCACGGCAAGCAGGCCGAGGACGACGAGTCCCACGACCGGCAGCAGGACGCCGCGCCGCTTCGCCGACGGGGCCGGGACCGGGCCGGACGGGTAGCGGCCGGTCATGGCGGCGGTGAAGGACATGGCCCGGCAGCGTAGAGAACTATCGGTTCGTGCACAGAGCGCCCGCGCCACGGGAGGCGGGAACCACACCCGTGCGGGCGGCCGATCGTGGCGCTCCGAACGACTGCCGCAGACGGTCGGACGCGCAACTGCGTCCCGCCGGAAGGTGGCCGCGGTTTCGGCAGGCCGATAGTCCGAAGGGGCGCGTTCCGCGGAACGCACCCCACGCGTTTCCCGGGCCGACGGTCCGACGGAGCGCGTTCCGCGGAACGCAGCCCCCGCCTTCGGCGGGCCGCCCACGGAGCGCCTTCCCGCGGAAGGCAGCCCGCGCGTTCCGCAGACCGGTGGTCCCACGGAGCACCTTCCGCGGAGGGCGGCCCGCGCGTTCGGCAGGCCGACGGTCCGACGACCGGTGCGCGTTCCGCGGAACGCTCGCCCGGCGCCCGATCCGTTCCGGCGGACGCTCGTCGGGCACCTCTCGGTCTGCTGCTTCGGCCACGTGGCCGACTGCCGGGGATCCGGGCTTCTCGCGTTCCGCGGACGCTCGCTCGACTGTTCCGGTGCGTTCCGCGGAACGCTGAACACGAAACGCGCTGTGCTCCGCGGAACCCGACGAGCCGGCGGTCCCGATCCCCTTCGCCGCTCACCGGAACGCGCCTCTGCACGGACCGTCGGGGCGAGGAGTGACGCTCCGGCACGGGCCCGCACTCGCAGCGTCCCGCGGAACAGTCACCGGCCCCGATCCGTCCGTCGGACGCTCGATCGACACCTCCCGACGTGCAGCGTCGGCCACGAGGCCGATTTCCCCGGGGGGCCGGGCTTCTCACGTTCCGCGGAACGCTCGGCCGACCGTTCCGCGGAGCGGCTGACCGGTGTATCCGGCGTTCCGCACGATCACGACCTCGGCCGCCTGCACCGGCGACACCTGGACATCAACGGGTTCGGGGACCGTCGTCGCTCGTCGCCGAGAAGTGCTGGACCGTTGCGTTCCGCGGAACCGACGACCGGCGAGGCA
The DNA here is from genome assembly GCF_900115005.1 of Pseudonocardia ammonioxydans. Classification (GTDB taxonomy): domain Bacteria; phylum Actinomycetota; class Actinomycetes; order Mycobacteriales; family Pseudonocardiaceae; genus Pseudonocardia; species Pseudonocardia ammonioxydans. The sequence continues at coordinate 524,128 of NZ_FOUY01000001.1, forward strand.
CCGCGCCGCGTTACCGGTGGGCGCGATCGACAACGTTCCGCGGAACAGGCGACCGGCGGGTCGAGCGCGTTCCGCGGAACAGCGGACCAGGTGCACCGTCGATCTGTGGGGCCGCCGGTCGGATGTTCCGGCTGGTCCGTAGAACGGTTATCCGTCGCGGCCCACGACCCGGGGGCCCGGGTTCAGGGTTCCGGGTTCTGTCAGGTGGACCGGACGCCGCCGTCGGTGTCGTCCGGGTCGTCCGGCGCGCGGCAGCAGTACTCCAGCCACAGCGCACCACCGACCAGCAGCAGGGCGCAGGCCAGGCCGACGCCGGCGGCGATGCTGTCGGAGAACGCCGCGACCACCACCGACGCCCGGGGCAGCGTGTGCAGCAGCACCGCGATCCACAGACCGGCGATCACCGCCCCACCGACCGAGGAGGCCTTCGCGAGCAGGACCGCCCGCGCGGCGACCAGCGCCGGTACCGGCAGCGCTCCGCCGCGGCGCTCGATCCGGCGCCGCAGCACGACCCCGCCGGCGAGCTCCGCGGCGCCGAGCACCCCGGTCGTCACGCCGGCAACGACCGGCAACGGCGGCATCGTCGAATACGTCAGCTGGACGAGAATGTTGCCGAGCAGGGCCGTGACCACGGCGATCCCGGCCAGGTCCCGGTAGCGGGTCGGGGTGACGGTCGGCCGCGGGTCCTCGCCCGATCCGGGTCGGTGGCCACCGGGGTCCGGGGTGCTCACGGGATCACCAGCGACAGGTCGTCGCGCCGCCGGACCCCCTCGCGCCCATCCGGTCCCAGCTGTTCCAGAAGCCCGGCGACCGGCCCGTGCCCGTGCAGGACCGCGTCCGGGTCCGCGATCAGCCAGGGCAGCAGCACGGTCGCCCGCTCGGGTGTGCCGGGGTGCGGCAGCAGCAGGTCGGGATCGTCGGACAGGACCGGCCCGTTCTCCCCGTCGACCTGGACGACATCGACGTCGAGCGTGCGCGGGCCCCAGCGCTGCTCACGCACCCGGCCGGAGGCGCTCTCCAGGGCCTGGCCGCGGCGCAGCCAGCCCCAGGCGTCGAGTGCCGGGTCGTCGGCGATCACGACCGCGTTGAGGAAGTCGGGCTGGTCGGTGACGCCCCACGGCGCGGTCTCGAACACCGGCGAGGCGGCGACGAGCCCGGCCCCGAGGTCCGCGACGACCGTGCGCAGGTGCCCGATCCGGTCGCCCAGGTTCGAACCCAGGGACAGCACCGCGCGGGTCACGACCGGCTCCGGTGCAGGACTACGGCGACGTCGTCGAAGCTCAGCGGGATCGGTGCGGACGGCTTGTGCAGCGTCACCTCGACGTGCCGGATCCGGGTGTCGGAGGCGAGGACGTCGTCGGCGACCGCACCGGCGACCGACTCGATCAGATCGTGCGGCGGGCCGCCGAGGATCGCCGCGGCCCGCTGTGCCAGCCCGCCGTAGTCGAGGGTGTCGGCCAGGTCGTCCGACGCCGCCGCGGCCGACAGGTCGGTGTGCACCACCAGGTCGAGCACGAACTCCTGGCCGTCGCGCTTCTCGTGCTCGAACACGCCGTGCCGGCCACGGACCCGCAGCCCGCGCAGCTCGATCCGGTCCGTGCTCACCGGTCGCCCTCCGGGGAGGACCGGGCCGGGGACGCCCCGAGCCGGCACGCCGCGCTCACCGCGACGGCGTCGACCGTCGACTCGACGTCGTGCACCCGCACGCCCCACGCGCCGGCGTTCGCGGAGATCGCGCTGACCGCGGCGGTGGCGGCGTCGCGACCGGCCGGCCGGCGCAGCGTGCCGTCCGCGGACGCCAGCAGGTCACCGAGGAACCGCTTGCGCGACGCCCCGACCAGAACCGGGAAGCCCAGCGCGATCAGCACGTCGAGCCGGCGCAGCAGGGCCCAGTTGTGCGCGGCCGTCTTCGCGAAGCCCAGCCCGGGGTCCAGCACGATCCGGCCCGGGTCGACCCCGGCCATGACCGCCTGGTCGGCCCGGGCGACGAGCTCCGCGCGGACCTCGCCGACGACGTCGGAGTAGGCGGCCAGCTGCTGCATCGTGTCGCTGTGCCCGCGCCAGTGCATGAGCACCCACGGCACCCGGGTCTCGGCGGCCACCGCGGCCATCCGCGGGTCGGCGAGCCCGCCGGAGACGTCGTTGATCATGACGGCCCCCGCCTCGACGCACGCCAGCGCCACCGTCGAGCGGGTGGTGTCGACGCTGACCCGGATACCGGCCTCGACGAGCTCCTGCACGACCGGCAGGACCCGGTCGCGCTCGGTCTCGGCGTCGATCCGCTGCGCGCCGGGCCGGGTCGACTCGCCGCCGACGTCGACCAGGTCGGCACCCGCATCGCGCATGGCGACGCCGTGCGCGATCGCGTGCGAGCGGTCCAGGTAGCGGCCGCCGTCGGAGAACGAGTCGGGGGTGACGTTCAGGATGCCCATGACTGCGCAGCGGCCCAGCTCGGGCAGGGCGCCATCCGGGGCGACCACGTCAGGCCCCCCTGATCAGCGACAGCGCCTCCGCACGCGAGGAGGCGGAGCTCTTGAACAGCCCGCGCACCGCCGACGTGGTGGTGCGCGAACCCGGCTTGCGGATACCGCGCATGGCCATGCACAGGTGCTCGGCCTCCATCACCACGATCACCGCGCGCGGGTCCAGCTTGCGCACCAGCGCGTCGGCGACCTGTGCGGTGAGCCGCTCCTGCACCTGCGGACGCTTGGCGTAGAGGTCGACCACGCGGGCGATCTTGGACAGGCCGGTGACCTGGCCGTCGACCGCGGGGATGTAGCCCACGTGCGCGACCCCGTGGAACGGCACCAGGTGGTGCTCGCAGGTCGAGAACATCGGGATGTCCTTGACCAGCACGAGCTCACCGTGCCCCTCGTCGAAGGTCTTCTCCAGCACCTGGTCCGGGTCCACGAACAACCCGGAGAAGATCTCGCCGTAGGCCCGTGCGACCCGGGCGGGCGTCTCCTTGAGTCCTTCGCGGTCCGGGTTCTCCCCGACCGCGATCAGCAGCTCGCGGACCGCCCGCTCGGCGCGCTCCAGGTCGACCCCCTCGGGTACGGCCTGGGTGACCCCGGCCGACACCGCGGCCGATCGCAGCGTGCGCAGTTCTTCGTCCGTCGTCGACGTGCTCAGTGTCCTGCCTCCGGGTCGCCGCCACGGCGGTCGTCCTGCCGCTCCTCGGGCCCACTGCCGGTCGCGCCGGGCCCGGTCTCCCCGGACCCACCGGTCCAGGGTCCGTTGCGGCTGGGTCCCTGTTGCGGGTCCGGCTGGCGGGCCTGCTCCTGCGCGGGTGCCTGCCCCGAAGCCTGCCGGCCCTGGCCCTGCTGCCCGGCCCAGCCGGGAGGCGGCCAGGTCTGGCCGTGCGGGGTGGTCGCGGGCCGCCAGTCCGGCGGGGCTCCGTAGTTCGGCGCGACCGCGGACGGTGGCGGATAGCCGCCCTGGGGCCGGCCCGCGGGGGCGCCGGGGCGGCCGTTGCCGCCCGGCTGCCCGTTGCCCGGGGTTCCGTTGCCCGGGGTTCCGTTGCCCGGGGTTCCGTTGCCGGCCTCACCGTTCGGGCCGTGCCCGTTACCGGCCGGAGCCGGACCCGGCACGGAGCCGTACCCGCCCTCGTTCGGGGCGTCCGGGCGGGCCGGGGTGCCGCCGCCGGTCGGGAACGGCGAGGCGCCCGGCAGCCCGGGGTTGTCCCCGTGGCCGTTGGCGGCGCCGGAGCCGACCGGCTCCGGGGTCCGCTGCTCGTCGGCGGGCCACGGCTCGCCACGCTCGTGGGCCGCCTCGCGCGGGGTCTTGATCGGCGGCTTCTCCGACGGCGTGCGCTCGCCGAAGTCGTTGAACGCGGTGATCCGCGGCCGCTTCTCCACCGACCCGAAGATCCGCTCCAGGTCCTTGCGGTTGAGCGTCTCCTTCTCCAGGAGCTCCAGCACCAGGTCGTCGAGGACGTCGCGGTAGGTGTTGAGGATCTCCCACGCCTCGGTGTGCGCGGCCTCGATGAGCTTGCGCACCTCCTCGTCGATCTCGTGGGCGACCTCGAGCGAGTAGTCCGCCTGGTTGCCCATCGAGCGTCCGAGGAAGGGGTCACCCTGCTCGCGGCCGTAGCGCACGGCGCCGAGCTTGGCGCTCATCCCGTACTCGGTGACCATCGCGCGGGCGATCTTGGTGGCCTGGTCGATGTCGGAGGACGCGCCGGTGGTCGGCTCGTGGAACACCAGCTCCTCGGCCGAGCGCCCACCCATTGCGAAGACCAGCCGGGCGATCATCTCGGCACGGGTCATCAGGCCCTTGTCGTCCTCGGGGACGACGAGCGCGTGACCGCCGGTCCGACCGCGCGGCAGGATCGTCAGCTTGTAGACCGGCTCGAGGTCCGGCATCGCCCACGCGGCCAGGGCGTGCCCGCCCTCGTGGTAGGCGGTGAGCTTCTTCTCCTGCTCGGAGACGATCTTCGACTTGCGCCTCGGTCCGCCGACGACGCGGTCGACCGACTCCTCCAGCGCCGCGCCGTTGATCAGGGCCTCGTTCTCGCGGGCGGTCAGCAGCGCCGCCTCGTTGATGACGTTGGCGAGGTCCGCGCCGGACATCCCGACGGTGCGCTTGGCCAGCGACTCGAAGTCGACGTCGTCGGCGAACGGCTTGCCCTTGGAGTGCACGGTGAGGATCGCGCGCCGCCCGGCCAGGTCGGGGGCCGCCACCGGGATCTGGCGGTCGAACCGGCCGGGGCGCAGCAGCGCCGGGTCCAGGATGTCGGGCCGGTTGGTGGCCGCGATCAGGATGATCCCGCCGCGGGCGTCGAAGCCGTCCATCTCGACCAGGAGCTGGTTCAGCGTCTGCTCGCGCTCGTCGTGGCCGCCGCCCAGCCCGGCGCCGCGCTGGCGCCCGACGGCGTCGATCTCGTCGACGAAGATGATGCAGGGCGCGTTCTGCTTCGCCTGCTCGAACAGGTCCCGCACCCGGGAGGCGCCGACACCGACGAACATCTCCACGAAGTCGGAACCGGAGATCGTGTAGAAGGGCACCCCGGCCTCGCCGGCCACGGCACGGGCCAGCAGCGTCTTACCGGTGCCGGGCGGGCCGTAGAGCAGCACGCCCTTCGGGATCTTCGCGCCCAGCGCCTTGTAGCGGCCCGGGTTCTGCAGGAAGTCCTTGATCTCGTGGAGTTCCTCGACCGCCTCGTCGGCGCCCGCCACGTCGGTGAACGTGTTCTGCGGCATGTCCTTGTTCAGCTGCTTGGCCTTGGACTTGCCGAAGCTCATCACCCGGTTCCCGCCGCCCTGGGAGTTGTTCAGGAACCAGAACAGGATGAGCAGGACCAGGGCGAGCGGGATCATCATGATCAGCAGCGACGACAGGAACGAGTCCTGCCGGACGACCGTGTCGTACTCGCCGATCCCCCGGACCTCGCTCAGCGAGTCGAAGATCTGCCCCGAGAGCTGGGCCGGGTACTGCGTGATGATCTGGGTCTCGCCGTCGACCGGGGTGTTCAGGGTCAGCCGGAGCTGCTGTTCCCGGTCCTCGATCAGGGCGCCCTGGACGTTGCCCGACTGGATCTGGGAGAGCGCGACGGACGTCGGCACCTCGGTGTACCCGCGGGTGTCGTCGAACAGCGAGCTGAACCCGAGATAGATCAGGAGCGCGACGAGGATCCAGATCAGCGGGTTGCGGAGCAGGCGCTTGCGGTCCATGCAACGTCGGCCTGGGTGGCCTTCACCTTCCCGAGAGTGGTTCGCGGCAGCAGCGGCGGACGGAACACCGCCCCGCCCGACGGCCCTGACCCGCCAGGATAGCTTCCCGCCTGAGCGGGCGCGCCGGGCGGACCGTGGCCGGACGGTCGTGCGCGACCGTCCTCCGGTTCAACGTGCGACCGACCTGCCCGGTTCCCTCACAGGGGTGTCCCGCCGCACACCGCCGGGGGCGGGTGTGGGACAACTGTGCTGCACGCTCGGTGGCGGGCCGGAACCGATACGCACACGCTACTCCTCCGTCCGGCCGAGTCGCGGTGGTCTGCATGTCGGGAGGGGCGGGTCGGATGGCGTTGCGCACGGGAACCGGGCCTCGTCGGACCGTGTCGGCGTGCGCCGTCGGGCTGGCCGCCTCGGCCGTCCTGACCCTGTACGCGGCACCCGCCGGTCCGTCACCCACGGCGCCGGAGGACGGCCCGGGCGTGACGACGACCGCGAGCGCGGCTCCCGGCACCGGCTCCCCCACCGCCCCCGCGGTCGCACCCGGACCGTCGTCGATCGGGCCGGGGACCGTGACCGAGACCGCGGGCGCGGGCCTGTGCACCGCCGGATTCGTCCTCACCGCCGGGGACCGTACGTTCCTGGCCCAGGCCGCGCACTGCGGCGGGACCGGCGACGAGACCGAGACCGACGGCTGCACCTCGGCCACCGTCCCGCTCGGCACCCCGGTGACCGTGCGCGGCGACCGGGGTGCGGTCACCGGCACCCTCGCGTGGAGCTCCTGGAACACCATGCAGGCCCGCGGCGAGACCGCCCCGGACACCTGCGCGTACAACGACCTGGCGCTGGTCGAGCTGCCCGCCGGCGCCGAGCCGTCGGTCGGCGCCGCGGTGCCCTTCTTCGGCGGCCCGACCGAGGTCCGCACCACCCCGCTGCCGGCCGGGTCCCCGGTGTACGGGCTGGCCAACCCGCCCGGCTCCGACGGGGAACGGACCGTCGCGGCCCGCGCGGGAGCGGTCGCGGGCGACGTCGGCGGCGGCTGGGGGCACGCGGTGTACACCCTCGAGCCGGGCGTCGCCGGTGAGTCCGGCAGCCCGCTGCTCGACGAGCAGGGCCGCGCCGTCGGCGTCCTGTCCAGCCTGTCGACGACGGCGGACCGCCCGAGCATCGAGTACACGAACCTGGGCCGCGCGCTGGACTACGCCGCCCGCACCGACGGGCCGGCCGGCCTGGCACCGGTCCCGGGCCCGGCCTTCACCGCGACCCCGGCCGGGGTGGACCCGCGGGAGCTCACGACCCCCGCGGGCCCCGGCGTGGCGGGCTGAGCCCCGGGCACCGAGCGGAGCTTGCGGAGCGAGCATCCAGCACCGAGCGGAGCCCGCATCAGGCCCGAGCGGAGCTCGCGGATCAGGCGTAGACCTTCGGGTCGAGGGTGCCGATGTAGGGCAGGTCCCGGTAGCGCTCGCCGTAGTCCAGTCCGTAGCCGACGACGAACTCGTTCGGGATGTCGAAGCCGACGTAGCGGACCGGGACGTCGACCTTCACCGCGTCCGGCTTGCGGAGCAGGGTGGCGACCTCCAGCGACGCCGGGTTCCGGCTCTGCAGGTTGCCCCGCAGCCAGTTCAGGGTCAGGCCCGAGTCGATGATGTCCTCGACGATCAGGACGTGCCGGCCGGCGATGTCGCGGTCGAGGTCCTTGAGGATGCGCACCACCCCGGACGACGACGTGGACGAGCCGTAGGAGCTCACCGCCATGAACTCGAGCTGGGTCGGGACCGACAACGCGCGGGCGAAGTCGGTCATGAACATGACCGCGCCCTTGAGCACGCCGATCAGCAGCAGATCGGTCTCCCGGCCGCCCTGTACGACATCGGAGTAGTCCTCGGCGACCCGCTGGGCCAGCTCCGCGGTCTTCTCCCGCACCTGCTCCTCGGTGACCAGCACCGACGAGATGTCCTCGCCGTACACCCGACCCCCTCGCGCGGGCCGCACCGCGGCCCGGTCGACTCCGGGACCGGACGGTGTCGTCACGCCCGGTCACGCCCCCACCGCTGGTGGCGCAGGACGAGCCTGCCACGCGCGCGGGTCAGCTCCAAGCCGCCTCCGAGGGTGGGCCCGCCCTGCCCGCGCCACCGGCCCACGAGATCGTCGGCAGCGCGCAGCTGCGGCTCGGTGAGCGCACGCACCCCCGCGCCGGTGAGCCATTCCCGCAGGACCCGGCGCCGGACGGCGGCCGGTGCCGTGGCGAGCGCCGCGGCGTCGAGCGGTACGGCGACGGCGCCGGTACCGGTGTCCGGGGACCACCCGTCGCCGGTGCCCGGGTGCGGCGCGGCCGGGGAGCTGTCAGCGGAATCACCCGGAGCACCGGTGGTCCACGGTCCGGCCCGGTCACGTTCCGTGTCCGGTTCCGCACCCGGGGCCCGTTCGGCGGCCGCGCGGAGCAGGCCAGCGCGCTCGGCGAGGGCGTCGTCGTCGTCGCGGAGCTGGCCGGCGCTGCGGGCGAGCGCGCCGGCGACCCCGCCGCCCAGGACGTCCTCCAGCAGCGGCAGCACCTCGTGCCGCAGCCGGGAGCGGGTGAAGCGGGGGTCGGCGTTGTGCGGGTCGTCCCAGACCTCGACGCCGGCCCGGGCGCAGAACCGGGCGGTGTCGGCCCGGCGCAGGCCCAGCAGCGGGCGCAGCCACGGGTCGGACCACTCCCGCATCCCGGCGAGCGAGCGTGCCCCGGAGCCGCGGGCGAGGCCGAGCAGCACGGTCTCGGCCTGGTCGTCGAGGGTGTGGCCGAGCAGCACCGGGGAGCGGGGGTCCGGCCGGGCCGCCAGCAGCGCGGCCCGGCGGGCCCGGCGGGCGGCGGCCTCCATCCCGCCGGCCACCCCCACCTCGACGGCGTGCACCGCGGCGTCCACACCGGACTCGCGGAGCCGGTCGGCGAGCGCGGCGGAGCGCTGCGCGGAACCGTCCTGCAGGCCGTGGTCGACCACGGCGGCGTGCACCGGGCCGTCGACGACGGCGCGCACGGCGAGCACGAGCGCGGTCGAGTCGGCCCCGCCGGAACATCCCACGAGCGGCGGGGCCGTGCGCACCGGCGCAGGCAGTGCGGCGAGCGCGTCGCGCACCGCGGCCCGGACGCGCTGCGCCGCCGCCCCGGCCGGCACGGCGGTCCCGGGGCGGTTCAGCCGACGCGGCGCAGCCACGCCGGCGGGTCGGTCAGCTCGTCGCGGGTCGGGAGGGTCTCGGGGGACTCCCAGACGCGGTTGAGCCCGTCCATCCCGGCCTCGCGCTCGACCGCCCGGCAGAACGCGGCGCCGACGGCGTACTGGCGCATCTTCGCCTCGACCCCGAGCAGTGCGCGCAGCAGCCGGTCGACGATGCCGCCGCCCCGGCGGCGCTCGGTGAACCGCCGGCGGATCACGGCGACGTCGGGCACGACCTCCGGGCCGACGGCGTCCATCACGTGGTCGGCGTGCCCCTCCAGCAGCGTTGACAGGGCGAGCAGCTTGTCGAGCACCGCGCGTTGCTCGGGGCCCTGCAGCAGCTCGACCAGCGCGAGGACATCACCCTTGCGGCCCTTGCGCCCGTCCTCGCCGCGCAGGGCCCGGATCGCGTCGGGCAGCCGGGCGAGCTTGTCGGTATCCGGCTCCTGCAGTGTCAGCAGGTCCGAGACCAGGCCGGCGAAGTGGTCGCGCAGCCACGGCACCGCCGTGAACTGCAGGCGGTGCGTCGCCTCGTGCAGGCACACCCAGAGGCCGAACTGCTCACCGTCGACGTCGAGCGCGGTCGTCGCGGCGTGCACGTTCGGTGCGACGACCATCAACCGCCCGCCGCCGCCCGGCCCACCGAACGGGTCGTACTGGCCCAGCACCCGGGCACCCATGTAGGCGAGCAGGGCGCCGAGCTGGGCACCGGAGCCGGCGGCGGTGACGGTGCGCACCGGCCACGGCGACGCGGGCAGCTCGGCTCCGGAGGTCAGCGCGTCCATCCCCTCGACCGCGGCCCGGGCCCACGCGGCCCGGTCCAGCACGTCGGCGGGCAGCAGCGGCAGCCCGGCACCGAGGCCGGTGACCTCGCGGACGTGCCCCTCGGCGCGGGCGGAGTCGCCCCGCAGGCGCTCCACCAGCTCGCGGGCCGCGGCGGGGGAGGTGCGCGGCCCCGCGGGCATCAGCCGGGTCGCCGTGGTCGCGGCGAGCGACCAGTTGACGGGCAGACCGCCCCCGTCCCGCCGCGGGGCCGCGGGGGCGGGGTCGGTCACGGTGGCCGGACCGGTCGCGTCGGGCTGCATGCGGCCCACGCTACCCGCGGTGCCGGGCCGCTCGTGGCCGCCGCGATCCGCGCCGGTCAGCCCCGGCAGCCGCAGCGGCTGAGCGTGGCGGCGACCCGGTCGAGGGCGGGGCGGGCGTCGGCGGGCGAGGTGCCGTTGGACAGCAGGGCGAACACGAGCAGGCGGCCGTCGACGTCGGTGACGACCCCGGCGAGGCTCGACGCCCCGCTCAGCGTCCCGGTCTTCGCGCGGACCACGCCCCGTCCGGCGACCGAGGAACCGTCACCGAACCGGTCGGTCAGGGTCCCGGCGCCACCGGCGACCGGCAGCCCGGTCAGGATCGGCCGCAGGAACTGGACGTCGCTGGGGCTGTCGGACTGGGCCGCGGCCGAGGCCAGCACCGACCCGAGCAGCCGGGCCGGGACCCGGTTGTCCCGGGACAGGCCGCTGCCGTCGGCGATCTGCAGGCCGCGCACGTCGTACCCGGCCTGCACCAGGGACTCGGTGACGGCACGGGCGGCACCGTCGAACGACGCCTCGGTGTCGCGGCTGACGGCGACCTGCCGGGCGAGTGCCTCGGCCGCCACGTTGTCCGATGCGGTGAGCATGTACTCGACCAGGCTGGCGATCGGCGGGGAGGAGACGCTGCCGAGCACCGGGGCGTTCGCGGCGGCGGCACCGTCGCGCACCTCGGAGGCCCCCAGCGCATCCGCCAGCGCCCGGCCTGCGGCCTGCGCGGGATCGTCCGAGCGCGGCCCGTCCTGCTGGGACGGGTCGGTGCGGCCGCCGTCGAGCATCAGCGGGGACACCGGGGCGACGTACCCGTCGGCGACGTCGGTCGGCCCCCAGCCCGGCGCCTGCTCCGGGCCGCTCCACAGGCTGGTGTCGACGTAGACGGTGTTCACCGGCCGCCCGTGCGCCTGCTTCACCTCGGCGGCGAGGTCGTCGATGCGGGCGGGCTCGGGGTAGAGACCGTCCTGCCCGGCGGGCAGGTCGGTGAGCGAGGGGTCGCCGCCGCCGACCAGGACCACCGAGTCCTCGGTCGGGCCGGGCACCACCCGGGTCGCGAGCCGGTCGGTGGGGTTCATCGACAGCAGCGCCGAGGCCGCCGTGAGCAGTTTCATGGTCGAGCCCGGGACCATCGCCCTCTCCCCGGAGCGCTCCCACAGCGGGGCCACCCCGCGCGGCGCGGCGGAGTCCATCACGACGCCGGTGACCTCGCCGAGCGCGGGCGAGTCCAGCTGCCCGGCGAGGGCCTCGGTGATCCCGGCGGCGGTCGGGACCGGCGCGGTCGGGGTGAGCGGCTTCAGCGCGGGCATCGGCACCGGCGGGTACTGCGCGCTCGCGGCCCCCATCCCGAGCCGGTCCCGGGTGTCCGGCCCGGCCAGAGCCACGGCACCGAACAGCGAGGCCAGTGCCACGACCGCCACGGCGACGACCGCGAACCGCCGCGTGGCGCGGTCCGTGCGGCGATGCCTGCGTCCCACTCCGCCTCCTGCTCGCTGCCCGCATCCGGGCGCTCCGGTACCGGCCGACCTGCCCGGACGGTGATGCGACACCTGCCACATCCCGGCCGGAGAGGGTCACCGGCGTGCACCGGCACACTCCCGGTCCCTCACACTAGGGGGCAGCACCGACGCCACCGGAGTGGGCGGCCGTCCCGGCCGGCCCGGCGCTCCGGTGGGTGGCAACACCCGCCAAGGACCCTCTTCAAGGAGCAACGAACAGTGGACTTCGACGTCACCATCGAGATCCCCAAGGGCGGCCGGAACAAGTACGAGGTGGATCACGAGACCGGCCGGATCCGGCTCGACCGGACCCTGTTCACCGCCACGCAGTACCCCGCCGACTACGGGTTCATCGAGGACACCCTCGGCGAGGACGGGGACCCGCTGGACGCCCTGGTCCTGGTGCAGGAGCCCACGTTCCCGGGCTGCATCATCCGCTCCCGCGCGATCGGCATGTTCCGCATGAAGGACGAGAAGGGCGGCGACGACAAGGTCCTCTGCGTCCCCAGCGACGACCCGCGCCAGGAGCACCTGCGCGACATCCACCACCTGGCCGAGTTCGACCGGGCGGAGATCCAGCACTTCTTCGAGATCTACAAGACGCTCGAGCCGGGCAAGAGCGTCGAGGGCGCCGCCTGGGTCGGCCGCGCCGACGCCGAGCGCGAGATCAAGGCGTCCTACGAGCGGGCGAAGACCGAGGGGCACTGAGGTGGCCGTGAGTGGTTATCGCGGTCGGGGCCGCGATAACCACTCACGAGCCACTACACGTACTGGCGGGTCAGCCACTCGGCGACCAGCGCGGGCCGGTCGGAGCCCTCGAGCTCGACCGTCACGCCGAGGGCCAGCTGCACGCCCCCGCTGACGTCGGTCACGTCGGTGAGCTCGACCTTCGCGCGGACCCGGCCGCCGACCGGCACCGGGTTGGTGAACCGGACCTTGTTCATGCCGTAGTTCACGCCCATCTTCACGCCGTCGACCCGGTAGACGCCCTGCACCAGCTTCGGCAGCAGCGACAGGGTGAGGAAGCCGTGCGCGATCGTCGTGCCGAACGGCCCCGACTTCGCCTTCTCGGCGTCCACGTGGATCCACTGGTGGTCCTCGGTCGCATCGGCGAACCCGTCGATCCGCTCCTGCCCCACCACGAACCACTCCGAGGTCCCGATCTCGGTCCCCTTCGCCGCCCGCAGCTCGTCGACCCCGTTGAAGACGCGCATCCGCAATCCACTCCCGTTCCTCGGTTCGTCGCTCGACGGCAGCCGGCGGCCGGAGCGCCGACGCCGGACCCTTGCTTACCGCACCCGTCCGGAGCGCGCCGGTGCAACGTCGGGAAACCCACACACGCGCACGCGCACGCCCCATCCCCCATGATCCGCTCGTCTTGGTTATGGTCGGATCGCGAGGAGCCGTCTGCAGCAGGCCGGACCAAGCTTCGACGTTGGAAGGCCGACGACCGATGACCCCGAACGCCCGCGACCGCCGATGACCGGTCCGAGTACGCCCGGCACGGAACCGGGACGCGAACTGGTCCACCGCGCGGTGCCCTACCGGGATCCCGAGCACCAGGCAGAGGTCCTGGCCGGCCCGGTCGCGGGAGCCCTCGAGGACAACCGGCGGGCACTGGTCGTCGTCGAACCCGAGTGCCGGTCCGAACTGGAGCGTTCGCTGGGTACGGACGCGGGGGTCGAGTTCTGCCGGCCCGAGCGGATGCACTCCGCTCCGCCGTTCACCGTCGCCGGCCGGTGGAGCCGCGCGGTCCGTGGCGCGCTCGCCGACGGCGCCACCGGGGTGTGCACGGTGAGCCAGCCGGTGGATCTGCCGGGCACCGACCCGGCCTACTGGACGCGGCTGGATCTGGCGCTCGACCACGCACTGGGCGACCTGCCCGTCGAGATGCTGTGCTGCTTCCCCGACGGCGACGACGCCCGGGAGGCGGTCGGTGCGCTGCACGACGAGTTCCTGGTCGACGGCGGCACGATCCCGAGCGGGCACCGCCGCGGTGACCACGAGCTGCTGCGGGAGTACCCGCAGCCCCCGCCGTCGGAGCTGGGGTTCCCGCTGGTGACGCTGCCGGTCCAGCTGTCCGGGCTCGCCGCGATGCGCCGCGTCGTGCAGCGCCACGCCGTGCTCAGCGGTTTGGGGCCGGAGCGGGTCGAGGACCTGGTCCTCGCGGTGAACGAGCTGGTCAGCAACGGTATCGAGCACGGCTCCGGCGCCCCGGTGCTGCGGTTGTGGCGCACCCCCGCCGGGCTGGTCGCCGAGATGACCGACTCGGCCGCCTGCCACCTGGCGTTCCCCGGTCTCGCGGCACCACCGCTGTCCGGGGTCCGCGGACGCGGCATGTGGCTGGCCTCCGAGCTGACCGACGTGCTGCAGGTCTGGACCGCCGAGGACGACCCGGGGCGGGTGCAGGGCACCGTCGTGCGGGTCACGATGGGGTCCCCGTGACCGCACCGGCGCCGTGAGCCGGCCCGACCGTGCCGCCGACCCGGTGACCCGCTTCCTGCGCCTGGTCACCGGCCCCGAGCCGGCACTCGACGAGGGCGCGCTCGCCATCGCAGCGGGCGCCGAGCCGGACCCGGAGGTCGCCGCCGAGTCCGCGCGGCGGGCCCGGGCCACGCTCGACGAGCTGGCCGAGGGGGTGACCGGCCTGGAGTCGCTGCTGCACCGGCTGTTCACCGAGGCCGGGTTCACCGGCAACGCCCGCACCTACGGCGACCCCCGGAACTCGTTGCTCCCCGACGTGCTGGAACGCCGGACCGGTATCCCGATCACGCTGTCGGTGGTGGCGATCGAGGTCGGCCGCCGGGCCGGGGTCGACCTGGAGGGGGTCGGGATGCCCGGGCACTTCCTGGTGCGCGTCCCCGGCACGCAGCGCCACCTCGACGTCTTCGACCGCGGGCGCCGGCTCGACCTGGCGGGCTGCGAGGCGCTGTTCCGCGCCACCACCGGCGCGGGCCCGGACGTCGAGTTCGGTGCCGGGATGCTGCCGCGGACCTCGACCCGCCAGATCCTCGCGCGGATGCTGGAGAACCTGCGGGCGAGCTACGGACGGTCGAAGGACCACGCCGGCCTGGAGTGGGTCCTGCGGATGCGGCTCGGGCTGCGCCACCAGGGCCCGGAGCTGATCCGCGAGCTCGGCGACGTGCTGGCCGCGCAGGCCCGGTGGGACGAGGCCGCCCGGCTCATGGAGTCCTGGGTGGAGGGCCCGGGGCGCGGGTCGCGTTCCGGCACCGAGGTGCTCGACCAGGTCCGGATCGAGGCCCGCCGGCACCGCGCGCACCTCAACTGAGGCGCGGGCTCAGGTGTGCGGGGCCCGGGTCGGCGCGCCCGAGTCCTCACCGAAGCGCCAGGGCTGCCCGGTCGACTCCAGCACCGCCATCCACAGGTCGCCGTGCGGGTCGACCTGGTTGCGCCGGCTGACCGCCAGGTTCATCGGGATGTGCACGAACCGGCGCCGCACCCGGCCGACCACCATCGCGGTGCGCCCGGACATCGCGGCGTGCACGGCGGCCTGGGACAGCCGGACGGTGTAGACGCTGTCGTAGGGGTTGGCCGGGACGCTGCGGATGAGGTAGCTGGGGTCGACGTAGCGCACCGTCGTCTCCATCCCGGCGCCGGCGAACGACTCGCCGATCCGCTCCCGCAGCCACGGCCCGATGTCGGCGAGCTTGGCGTTGCCGGAGGCGTCGGTGCGCCCGACCGGGGGCAGCATCTCCTGGCCCGCCCCCTCCGCGACGACGACGACCGCGTGCCCCCGCTGCGCCACCCGGCGGCGCAGGTGGTTCAGCAGGCCGGTCTCGCCGTCGAGCTCGAACGGCACCTCGGGGATGAGGACGGCGTCGGCGTCGGACCGGACCAGCGAGGCGTAGCACGCGATGAAGCCGGAGTGCCGGCCCATGAGCTTGACCAGCCCGACCCCGCCCGGGGTGGACTTCGCCTCCACCGTCACCGACCGGATGGCCTCGCTGGCCTCGGAGAACGCCGTCTGGAACCCGAAGCTCTGGTCGATCAGCGGGATGTCGTTGTCGATCGTCTTCGGGATGCCGACCACGGCGATCCGCAGGCCGCGCTCGGACACCACGCGGGCGATCTCCATCGCGCCGCGCAGCGTCCCGTCGCCACCGATCACGAACAGCACGTTCAGGTGCATCTGCTCGAGGCAGTCGACGATCTCCTCGGGGTCCTGCGGGCCGCGCGAGGTGCCGAGGAAGGTGCCGCCGTCGACGGCGGTGTCGCGGACCGACTCCGGGGTGAGCTCGACGACGTCGTGGCCGTAGGCGGAGACGAAACCGCGGTAGCCGTTGCGGAACCCGACGACCCGGCGGACGCCGTAGTGGTAGGTCAGCGTCCGGACCAGGCCGGCGACGACGTCGTTGAGGCCCGGGCACAGCCCGCCGCAGGTGACGATGCCGGCGCGGGTCTTCGACGGGTCGAAGTAGATCTGCCGGCGCGGCCCGCAGGGCTCGAAACCGGGCAGCTCCTCGACGTCGACCCCGCGGGACTTGATCCGGGTGGAGGTGTCGTCGAGCAGCACCCGGTCCCCGGCGTCGACGTAGTGCTCGGTGGTGCTGCGCGCGTCCAGCAGCGGGGCCAGCGGGGACGTGATCCGGGCCGGCCCGAGGGTGTCGATCGCGAGGTCGTCCGGCGTGATGTTGCTGTACTCCCCCGTCGTCACGGCACTCCTCGTGTGTATCGATCCCGTAGCTCGGCTCATGGTGGCCTACCGCGGACGGGGAGTCGATCGGGCCCCCTAGGCTCGACCCCGTGCCCCTCGCCCTGATCACGAACGACGACGGCATCGACTCACCCGGGCTGTACGCCCTGGCGCGGGGAGCCCGCGACGCCGGCTACGACGTCGTCGTCGCCGCCCCGGCCGGCGACTCCAGCGGCGCGGGGGCCTCGGTCCGGTCCGTCGTGGACGACGGGCACACGGCCGTGCACGCCCGCGACGACATCGGCGAGCTGGACGGGATCGAGGCCTTCGCGGTCGCCGCCGACCCCGCCTACATCGTGCACGCGGCCGGGCAGGGCTGGTTCACCCGCGAGCCGGACGTCGTGCTGTCCGGGATCAACATCGGTGCCAACACCGGCGGCCAGGTGCTGCACTCGGGCACGGTCGGCGCCGTCCTGGCCGGTGCCCTGCACGGCTGGTCGGGGATCGCGCTCTCGCTGTCCTGCGGGCTGGCGGCACCGGCCGCCCCGCACTGGGCGACGGCGACCGGGCTGCTCCCGGAGTTGCTGGAGCGGCTCCGCTCCCGGCCCGCCGGGACGCCGTGGACGGTGAACGTCCCCGACGTCGCGGCGGCGGACCTGCCCCCGATCCGGGAGGCCGCGCTGTGCGCGACCGGAGCGGTGCGGGTCCGGGTGGTGCACCGCGCACCCGAGCGCGGCCCGGACGGGGTGCGCCCGGGCGGACTGCGCACGCTCGTCTCCGAGGACCACTCCGAGGCCGTGCCGGGGACCGACGTCGCGCTGCTCGCCGCGGGGTACCCGACCGTGACCGAGCTGACGACCCTCGGCTCCCGGCCCGGGGCGACCGGCTACGGCGGCTGAGCGAGCCGCGTCTCAGTGCTCGTCGCGGCCGGTCAACTCGTGCTCCAGCTCGTCGGCGAGGTGCACGACCTGCCGGAACGGGAACTCGAAGCCGTCGAGCGCGGCCGGGCGCAGCGGGATCGAGTGCCGGTAGACGAGCACCCCCTCCTCGGCGGCGAGCCCGCCGACCACCGACGGCCCGGCCAGCTCGAGCGCCTTCACCAGGTCGACGTCGCCGAGCCGGGCGACCGGGGACTCGATCTGCACCCAGTCCTGGTCCGGGTCCGCGACGGCGGCGGCCGCGTCGGTGACCGTGGCCCCCGGCTGCGCGGCGTCCTCGCTCACCCGCTTCACGACGACCAGCTGGGTGCGGTCCCCGGTCGTCGGCAGCCGGAAGCGGAGCTCGTCCGCGTTCTGCCGGACGATCTCGTACCGCACCACCACGTAGGACTTCAGGTCCTCCCAGGTCGCCACGCCGCCTCCGCCCCTCAGGGATCGCATCTGGTGTCGAGCTCGTACGGGGCGACCCTATCGGGTCCGTGGTCCGGCACCTCAGCCCTCCAGCCCGGTGGTGATCAGCTGGTCGACCGGGGCGTGGTCGTCGGTCAGCACGGCGGCGTCGCCGGTGAACGCGGCCGTCCGCGCCGGGTCGAGCACCGCACCGGGCTCGCCGCTGCGCGCCACGGCCGCCTCCAGTGCCCTCGGGTCGAGCGGCCGGTCGGAGCCGACGACCACGACGTTCCCGCCGCCGCCCGGGGCGAACTCCTCCGGCCGGGCCACGAGCATCGTGGTGCCGAACCGTGAGTCCACGGTGGCCGTGGCCGCCCGGACCAGCTCGAGCGGGTCCCGGTCGATCACGTTCAGCACGTAGAGGCCACCGGGGCGCAGCACCCGCTGCACCTGGTCGAGGAACTCGGCCGTCGACAGGTGCCAGGGCACCGAGCGGGCCCCGAAGGCATCGCCGAGCACGACGTCGGCCGAGTCGTCCGGCAGTGCGGCCAGGTTGACCCGGGCGTCGCCGGTCCGCACCGTCGTGCCGGGGATCCCGCCCGCCCCCAGCTCGCGCACACCCAGCTCGATCACGCCCCGGTCGAGCTCGAGCACCGTGGACGTGCTCCCGGGCCGGGTCGCGGCCAGCCATCGCGGCATGGTGAGCGCACCACCGCCGACGTGCACGGTGTCGAGCGGCTCCCCCTGCGGATACGCCGTGTCGATCGCGGCGGCGAACCGCTTCGTGTAGGCGAACTCCAGGTGGGCGGGGTCGCCGGAGCGGACGTAGGAGTGGCGCAGGTCGTCGAGCACCAGGTAGCGCCCGGCCGGGTCCTCCGGGTCGGGCTGCACCGAGGCGCAGTAGTAGGTGGTGTCGGCGTCGCAGCGCCCCGGGACCGCGACCAGCGCGACGGCCAGCAGCACGGCCGCCGTCCCGCCCCGCAGCACGTCGCGGCGACGGCGCCGCGGGGCGACGAGCACCCCGAGCAGCAGGCACGCGGCCGCCGTGACCAGCAGGATCGCGCTCACCGGGAGCAGCGCGACCAGCACGAACCCGGTGAGGAAGGTGCCGGCCAGCGAGCCGAGCGTCCCGGCCGCGGAGAGCCCGCCGACGACCTCGCCGGAGTGCTCGAGGCCGGTCAGCCGGGCCCGGGTGACGGCCGGCGTGACCGCGGCCAGCGCCGTCACCGAGACCAGTGTGGACGCCGCGACGAGCAGGACCGCGGCGACCGGCCCGGCGCCGAGCAGCGGGCCGACGAGCCGCACGACCGGGCGCACCGCCAGGGTCCCGAGCCCGCCGACGACCAGCATCAGCGCGGCGACGGCCACCGGGTCGCGCTCGTCGGCCCACTTCCCGCCGAGCGCGGCCCCGGCCGCGATCCCGGCCAGCGCCACCCCGATCACGGCGGTGGTGGACTCCAGGGTGAGACCCACGTAGGGGGCGACCAGGCGGGTCGCGAGGGTCTCCACGACGAGGATCGCCGCCCCGGAGACGACGACGGCGGTCCGGGCGAGGGCGAGGCGCACGGGCGTATTGTCGCCCGTCCGACCGGGCGACCGGCCGACCGGGCGACCGGCCGCCCCGCTGTCAGGCCTGCTGCAGGCGCAGCACCAGCTTGCCGGTGTTCTCGCCGCGGAACAGCCGCAGCAGCACGTCCGGGAAGTCGTCCACCGTGCCCTCCACGACGTCCTCACGGCTGTGGATCCGGCCCTCGGCCAGCCACCCGGCGAGCTCCTTCGCAGCGTCGCCGTAGCGATCGGCGTAGTCGAAGACCACGAAGCCCTGCATCCGTGCCCGGTTGACCAGCAGGCTCAGGTAGTTGGCCGGGCCCGCGGGGGCGGACTCGGCGTTGTACTGGCTGATCGCGCCGCAGATGACGACCCGGGCGCCGAGCGAGAGCCGGGTCAGGACGGCGTCGAGGATCTCCCCGCCGACGTTGTCGAAGTAGACGTCGACACCGTCCGGCGCGGCGGTGCGCAGCTCGCGCCCGACGTCCTGGCTGCGGTAGTCGATCGCGGCGTCGAAGCCGAGCTCGTCGACGATCCAGGCACACTTCTCGGCGCCGCCCGCGATGCCGACCACCCGGGCACCGGCGATCTTCGCGAGCTGCCCGACGACGCTGCCGACGGCACCGGCCGCACCCGAGACGACCACCGTGTCGCCCTCGCGCAACGCACCGACGTCGAACAGCCCGAAGTAGGCGGTCATCCCGGTCATGCCGAGCAGCGCGAGGTAGCGCTCCGGCGGCACGGCGTCCGACGGTTGCACCTTCTGCAGGCCCTCACCGTCGGACTCGGCGTACTCCTGCACCCCGAACGTGCCGGTGACCAGGTCCCCGACGGCGAAGTCCGGGTGCTGGGAGGCCACGACCTCGCCCAGGCCGAGCGCGCGCATGACGGCGCCGATCTCCACCGGCGGGATGTAGCTGCGGCCCGCGTTCATCCAGCCGCGCATCGCCGGGTCCAGCGAGATGTGGCTGATCCGGACGACGAGCCGGCCCTCGCCGGGCTCGGGCACCGGCTCGGAGGTGTGGTCCCAGACCTCCGGCCCGGGTGTCCCGGTCGGACGCGCGGCGAGCCGGACCTGACGGTTCACGTTGTCACCCATGGGTACCGGTCTACCCGCACGGCCCCTTCGCTACCGCATCACGATCGTCACCGCATCACGATCGTCACCGCCCCGATCGGGAATGAGCACCGCGATCCGCTCACGGGTTCCGCCGATGCTCACCGGATCGCGTGAGCATCGGCCGGAACCCGTGAGCGTCCTCCTACAGGCCCAGGCGGCGGGCGATCAGCATCTTCTGGACCTCCGAGGTGCCCTCGCCGATCTCCAGGATCTTCGCGTCCCGGTAGAAGCGCCCGACCGGGTACTCGTTCATGAAGCCGTAGCCGCCGAAGATCTGGGTGGCGTCGCGGGCGTTGTCCATCGCCGCGTTCGACGCGACGAGCTTCGCGATCGCCGCCTCGTGCTTGAACGGCTCGCCCGCCACCAGCAGCCGGGCCGCGTGCTGCCAGGCCAGGCGCGCGGTGTGCGCCCGCACCTCCATGTCCGCGATCTTGAACTGGATGGCCTGGTAGGAGCCGATCGTGTTGCCGAAGGCCTCGCGCTCGTGCGCGTAACGCAGCGACTCGTCGACGCAGCCCTGGGCCAGCCCGACCGACAGCGCGGCGATCGCGACCCGGCCCTCGTCCAGGATGGACAGGAACTGGGCGTAGCCGCGGCCGCGCTCGCCGAGCAGGTTCGACTCGGGCACGCGGACGTCGTCGAAGAACAGCTCCCGGGTGTCCGAGCAGTTCCAGCCGACCTTGGAGTACTTCTCCGACACGGTGAACCCGGGTGTCCCGGCCGGGACCAGGATCGCCGAGATCTCCTTGCCGCCGCCGGGCTTCTCCCCGGTCACGGCGGTGACGGTGACGACCGAGGTGATGTCGGTGCCGGAGTTGGTGATGAAGCACTTCGACCCGTTGATCACCCACTCGCCGTTCTCCAGGCGGGCGGTGGTCCGGGTGGCGCCGGCGTCGGAGCCCCCGCCCGGTTCGGTCAGCCCGAACGCGCCGAGCGCGCGGCCGGCGGCCAGGTCGGGCAGCCAGCGGACCTTCTGCTCCTCGGTGCCGAACCGGTAGATCGGCATCGTGCCCAGGCCGACACCGGCCTCAACGGTGATCGCGACCGACGAGTCGACCCGGGCGAGCTCCTCCAGGGCCAGGCAGAGGGCGTAGTAGTCGCCACCCATCCCGCCGTAGTTCTCGGAGACGGGCAGGCCGAACAGGCCCATCGCCCCCATCTTCGCGACGATGTCGTAGGGGAACTCCTCGCGGATGTAGAGGTCCCCGATCACCGGGGCGACCTCCTTGCGGGCGAACTCCTCGACCGAGGCCCGCAGGGCCTCGTACTCCTCGGCGGACGTCTGCTCGGTGGCGGCGGTCATGCCGGCTCCTCCTGGTGGGTCGGGGCCGCGACCACCAGCAGCACCGCGTCCTTGGCGACGGTGGCTCCGGGACGGGCCCTCAGCTCGCGCACCGTCCCGTCGACCGGGGCGGTGAGCACGTGTTCCATCTTCATGGCTTCGACGACGACCAGCTTCTGGCCTGCGGTGACGGTGTCGCCCTCGGCGACGTCGACGACGGTCACGGTGCCGGGCATCGGGGACAGGACGGGGCCGCCGTCGCTGTCGGACGCGGTGCGGGAGGCCTCCAGCGGCTCCTGCTCGCGCACGCCCCAGGTGCGGCCGTCGCGGCCGATCCAGACCACGCCGTCGGGGGCGTGGGCGACGCGGTAGCGGCGGGTGCGGCCGTCGTGGGTGTGCTCGATGCGCCCCGGTGCGACGGCGACGGTGCGGCAGCCGACGGCCGGTGCGGCAGCGGTGGCCGAGGCGGGCCGGGCCCCCGCGGCTGCGGCCCCACCGGCCGTGTCGGCAGGCTGCGCTGCGTCCTGTTCCCCGGCGCCCTGGTCCCCGGCGTCCCGGCCCCCCGCCTGCGCACGGTCCGGGAGGGCCAGGTCGAACCCGGCGGCCCGGCCGCGGATCCGGACCTCGGTGGCCTCGCCGCCACCGGCGACCAGCCGGCGCACGGTCCAGGCGGGTTCGCCGACCCGCCAGCCGCCGGGGACGTCGAACGGGTCGACGACGTCCCCGGACGGTTCCAGGCGCAGCAGCGCCTGCCCGGCCACGGCACCCAGCACGTCCTCCGGCGTCCCGGTCTCCACCAGCGCGGTCCCGCGTCGCGCGATCAGGCCGGTGTCGAGCCGGCCGGCGCGGACGTCGTCGTCGGCCAGCAGGGCACGTAGGAACCCGATGTTGGTGTCCAGCCCGAGCAGCGTGGTGCCGCCCAGCGCCGCGTCGAGCCGGCGCAGCGCCTCGTCCCGGGTGGCGCCCGAGGCGATGACCTTGGCCAGCATCGGGTCGTAGTCGGAGCCGACGACCGTGCCGGTCTCGATGCCGGAGTCCACCCGCACCCCGGCGGGCGGGGTCCAGTCGAGCACCGTCCCGCCGGACGGCAGGAAGGTGAGCGTGTCCCCGGTGACGGACGTGGCCTCGGCGTACACCCGGGCCTCGACCGCGTGCCCGCGCAGCACGACGTCGTCCTGGGTGATCGGCAGCGGCTCCCCGGCCGCGGCCCGCAGCTGCAGCTCGACCAGGTCCAGGCCGGTGACCTCCTCGGTCACCGGGTGCTCGACCTGCAGCCGGGTGTTCATCTCCAGGAAGAAGAACTCGTCCGGACGGTCGGAGGACACGATGAACTCGACGGTTCCCGCGCCGGTGTAGCCGACCGCGCGGGCGGCCTCGCAGGCCGCACGCCCCATCTCGGCGCGCTGTGCCGGCGTGAGCAGAGCAGAGGGCGCCTCCTCGATGATCTTCTGGTGCCGTCGCTGCAGCGAGCACTCGCGCTCGCCGAGGTGCACGACGCCGCCGTGGGCGTCGGCCATCACCTGGATCTCGATGTGCCGCGGGGTGGTGACCAGGCGCTCGACCAGCAGCGTGTCGTCGCCGAACGAGCCGCGGGCCTCGCGGCGGGCCCCGGCGATGGCGTCGGCGAGGTCCTCGGGGCGGTGCACCTCCCGCATCCCCTTGCCGCCGCCGCCCGCGGAGGGCTTGAGCAGCACCGGGTAGCCGACCTCGGACACGACCTCGACCAGGTCGTCGTCGGACAGACCCGCGCCGTCGGAGCCGGGCACGACCGGCACTCCGGCCTTGGCGACGGTCTGCTTGGCCCGGATCTTGTCGCCCATCGCGTCGATCGCCGACGAGGGCGGCCCGACGAACGCGATCCCCGCCTGCTCGCAGGCGGCGGCGAACGCGGTGTTCTCGGACAGGAAGCCGTAGCCGGGGTGGATCGCCTGTGCACCGGTCCGCTGCGCGGCGGCGATCACGTTCGGGATCGACAGGTAGGACTCGGCGGCCGCGGCCGGGCCGATCCGCACGGCCTCGTCGGCCGCGCGGACGTGCGGGGCGTGCGCGTCGGCGTCGGAGTAGACGGCGACACTGCGCACCCCGAGCGCGCGCAGGGTCCGGATCACCCGGACGGCGATCTCGCCGCGGTTCGCGACGAGCACGGTGTCGAACATGCGTGCTGCGGTGCGTGATGCGGTCATGGGGGCGCTCACATCCGGAAGACGCCGAAGGCCGGGTCGGCCAGGGGCGCGTTGGCGGCGACGGACAGGGACAGGCCCAGCACGGTGCGGGTGTCGGCGGGGTCGATGACGCCGTCGTCCCACAGCCGCGCGGTCGAGTAGTACGGGTGGCCCTGGGTCTCGTACTGGGCGCGGATCGTGTCCGGATCCGCCCCGGACCCCACGGTGCCCAGCACGGTCGCGGCCTGCTCCCCGCCCATCACCGAGATCCGGGCGTTCGGCCACATGAACAGGAACCGCGGCGAGTACGCCCGCCCGCACATCGAGTAGTTGCCCGCGCCGAACGAGCCGCCGATGACGACGGTCAGCTTCGGCACCCGGGTGGAGGCGACGGCGGTGACCATCTTGGCGCCGTTCTTGGCGATGCCCCCCGCCTCGTACTCGCGCCCGACCATGAACCCGGAGATGTTCTGCAGGAACACCAGCGGGATCCCGCGCTGGTCACAGAGCTCGACGAAGTGCGCACCCTTGACCGCGGACTCGGAGAACAGGATCCCGTTGTTCGCGACGATGCCGACCGGGTGGCCGTGGATCCGGGCGAAGCCGGTGACCAGGGTCGTGCCGTACTCGGCCTTGAACTCGTGGAAACGGGAACCGTCGACGACCCGGGAGATCACCTCGCGGACGTCGTAGGGGATCCGCGAGTCCGTGGGCACCGCCCCGTAGAGCTCGCCCGGGTCGACGGCCGGGGCCTCGGTGGGCACGACGTCCCACGGCCGGTCGGCGCGCGGGCCCAGGGTGGCGACGATCGCGCGGACCCGGGCCAGCGCGTCGGCGTCGTCGGCGGCGAGGTGGTCGGTGACCCCGGAGGTCTTCGAGTGCAGGTCCCCGCCACCCAGCTCCTCGGCGGTCACGACCTCACCGGTCGCCGCCTTCACCAGCGGCGGGCCGCCGAGGAAGATCGTGCCCTGGTTGCGGACGATCACCGCCTCGTCGCTCATCGCCGGCACGTAGGCGCCGCCCGCGGTGCACGAACCCAGCACCGCGGCGATCTGCGGGATGCCCTGACCGGACATCTGCGCCTGGTTGTAGAAGATCCGGCCGAAGTGCTCGCGGTCCGGGAACACCTGGTCCTGCTCGGGCAGGTAGGCACCGCCGGAGTCGACCAGGTAGACGCAGGGCAGGCGGTTCTGCAGCGCCACCTCCTGCGCACGGAGGTGCTTCTTGACCGTGACGGGGAAGTAGGTGCCGCCCTTGACGGTCGCGTCGTTCGCGACGATCACGCACTCCCGGCCGGCCACCCGACCGACCCCGGTGATCATCCCGGCACCGGGCGCCTGGTCGTCGTACATGCCGTGGGCGGCCATCGGCGACAGCTCGAGGAACGGCGACGACGGGTCGACCAGCGCGTCCACCCGGTCGCGCGGCAGCAGCTTGCCCCGCTCCACGTGCCGGGCCCGCGACCGCTCCGGGCCGCCCAGCCGCGCCGTCGCGAGCTGCGCGTTCAGATCCGCCACCAGATCGCGGTGCGCCGCGGCGTTCGCGCCGAACTGCTCACCGGACGGATCGACCGCGGTAGCCAGCCGCGGCGCCTCCTCGGAGATCACCATCCCACCCCTCCTGTTAACGACCGTTAACACGTTAGCGCTCATTAACGTCTGCCGTCCAGTGCCGGTCCACCGTGCCCCGCCTGCCGCGTTCTTCTCTACGGTGGGAGCGTGCGTCTCCTACTGGTCGAGGACGAGAAACCACTGGCCGAGCTCGTCCGCCGTGGCCTGGCCGCCGAGGGACACGAGGTGGAGGTCGCGCACGACGGGGACACCGGCCTGCGCCACGCCCTGTCCGGCCGGCACGACGTGATCGTGCTGGACATCATGCTCCCCGGCCTGTCCGGCTACCGGATCCTGCAGCACCTGCGCGAGCGCGGGGTGTGGACGCCGGTGCTGATGCTCACGGCCAAGGACGGGGAGTACGACGAGGCCGACGCGTTCGACCTCGGCGCCGACGACTACCTGACCAAGCCGTTCTCGTTCGTCGTGCTGCAGGCCCGGCTGCGTGCGCTGCTGCGCCGGGCCGGGGAGACCGCGCCGACCGTGATGCGGGTCGGGGACCTGACGCTCGACCCCGGTACGCACCGGGTGCACCGCGGCGAGGTCGAGATCTCGCTGACCCCGCGGGAGTTCGGGGTGCTGGAACACCTCATGCAGCACACCGGCCAGGTGGTGACCAAGACCGACATCCTGCGGTCGGTGTGGGACGCGCACTACGACGGCGAGGTCAACGTCGTCGAGGTCTACGTCGGCTACCTGCGCCGCAAGATCGACACCCCGTTCGGGACGCACAGCATCGAGACCCTGCGCGGGGTCGGCTATCGCATGTCGGAGCCGGCCTCGGCACCGCCGCGCTGAACGCCCGCCGGGCTACCGGGCCGAGGGCTCGCCACGCCGGCGGGCCGGTTGCCTGCTGAGCGGGCCGCGCCGGACGCGCAGCGCGCTCGCGCACCTCGCTGCCGGGCCGGGCTACTCGACCGGCTGCCGGTCCGGGCACTCGCCCGGCTGCCGGGCCGGGCGCTCTCGGTCGGCTGCCGGGCCGGGCGCTCTCGGTCGACTGCCGGGCCGGGCGCTCTCGGTCGACTGCCGGGCCGGGCGCTCTCGGCCGGCTGCCGGGCCGGGCGCGGTGCCGCTCCGTCGGGCCGGGTGCTCGCCGGGCCACCGGGCGGAACGCTCACCGGGCGGCTCACCGGAGCGCCGGGGCCGGCGCGATGCCGGCCGTCCGGCTCAGCGCCGGCGCCCGTCCGAGCGGCGCGGGCGGGGCGGGTGCCCGTTCGGCGCCTGCCGGCCGGGCGCCGGGCGTGCGGGCGGCTCGTCCGGCCGCCCGGTGCGCTGCGGGGCCGTCACGGCGGCGCCGGGCCGCGCCGGGGTCCCCCGGTGCACCGGGATCGGCCGGGTGGCGTTCTCGTCGTACGGGCTGCCGACCGTGCCCGGGCGGATCGGCACCGGCCCGGTGGGCGGGTCGAAACGGCGGTACGGCTGGGGTGCGGGCACGTCGTCCTCCGGGTCGGGCTCGGCGGGCGGCGTCAGCGGCGCGCCGTCCGGGGCAGACCCGTCCGTACCCGTGACGCCCGGGGCACCGGGCCCGCGCATCGTGTCATCCCGGTCCGCGCGCGGATCCGGCGACGCGCCACCGGAACCCGGCTTCGCCCCGTTCGGCGCTGCGTCGCTGGGCCGGGCACCATCCGACCCTGCTCCGTTCGGCGGTGCAGCGTGCTGAGCCGCACCGTTCTGCACCGCACCGTCCGTCGCCGCACCGTCCGTCGCCGCACCGTTCGGCACCGCACCGTCCGTCGCCGCACCGTTCGGCACCGCACCGTCCGTCGTCGCACCGCCCGGCACCGCAGCAGCCGGCCTCGCAGCAGTCGGCCTCGCAGCAGTCGACGCCGGACCGTCGGGCGCTGCCGCGGTCCGGCCCACGCCGTCCGTTCGCACGGCCTCGGACCCCGCAGCGTTCGGTCCCGCAGCGCCCGGTCCTGCAACGCCCGGCCCCGCAACGCCCGACGCCGCAGCGCTCGGTCCCACAACGCTCGGTCCCGCAGCGCTCGGTCCCGCAGCGCCCGGCCCCGCAGCGCTCGGCACGAGTTCGTTCGCAGGTGCAGCGTCGGGGCGAGTGCCGCCCGGCGCCCCCGCGTCCGGATCCGCATCGGCCGCCGGGTCATCGGGCCGGTCGTCCTCGTCCGGCTCCGGCGCGGCGTCGGCCGGGAGCGTCACCCGGAACCGGGCGCCACCCAGCTCCGGGGACTCCAGCGCTTCCACCGTGCCGCCGTGCGCGGCGACCAGCTCGGCGACGATCGACAGCCCGAGCCCGGAGCCGCCGTCCCCGCGCGCACGGGCCTCGTCGAGCCGCACGAACCGCTCGAACACCCGCTGCCGGTCGGCGTCGGGGACGCCGTTGCCGTCGTCGTCCACATCGAGCACGGCGGAACCATCCGCGACCCGCAGCGACACCGCGACCGTCGAGGCGGCGTGCCGCTTCGCGTTGTCCACGAGGTTGCGCACCACCCGGACGAGCTGCCCGCGGTCGCCGACCACCCGCACCGGTTCGGTCCCGACCCGCACGGTCACGTCCGAACCACCGGCGGGGCGGGCCCGCTCGGCGTCGACGATCTCGTCGAGGTCGACCTCCTCGCGGCGCGGGACGAGACCGCGCTCGTCGGCGCGGGCCAGGAACAGCAGGCCCTCGACCAGGCCGGTCAGCCGGCTGGTCTCGCCGCGCAGGGTCTCGACGGTGGCGCGGTCCGCGGACCCCTCGCTCATCCCGTTGCCGAGCAGCTCCAGCCCGGTGGACACGGTCGCGAGCGGGCTGCGCAGCTCGTGGCTGGCGTCCGCGACGAAGCGTCGCTGGGTGGCCTGCGAGGACTCGATCCGGCCCAGCATCTGGTTCATCGTGCGGGCCAGCCGGCCGACCTCGTCCCGGGCGACCGGTTCGGGCACGCGCCGGGTCAGGTCCTTCTCGTCCATGCCCGCGACCTGGGACCGCATCTCCTCGACCGGGCGCAGCGCGCGCCCGGCGAAGAGGTAGGTGAAGAACCCGGCGACCAGCACCAGGATCGGGACGCCGCCGGTGACCAGCCACGCGACCGTCCGGACGGCCTCGTGCACCGGGTTGAGCTCCTGCGCGGCGTAGATCGTGATCGGCCGGCCCTGGGCCCGGTCGCCGACCCCGACGACCATCATGTTCTCGGTGACCATCTCGTCGGCGCCGTCCTCGCCGGCGCCGTTGCGGAAGGTGATCGGGACGTCGACCTCGGAGCGGGTCTCGCCCGGCGCCAGCAGCCAGTCGGCGACCGGCCCCTGCTCGTTGAGCGGGTCGGAGGAGCCGATGACCTGGACGTCCTCCTGCTCGCCGTTGGACCCGACCATCCAGTCCGGGGCGTTGGTCTCGTCGCTGTAGGCCGTGACGACCTGCACGATGTCGGTCCGCTTGCCGGTCGCGTCGATCGCGTTGCGCTTGGGGTCACCGCTGCCGGAGAAGTTCGCCTCGATCCGGTTGCCCAGCTGACCGGCGGCCTCCTCGAGCGCCGCCCGGGAGTTGTTCTTCAGCGTCTGCTCGAGCACGAGCACCAGCGAGATCCCGGCGACGACGAGCACGACCGCGACCGCGGCCGCGGCGGCGAGCGCGGACGCCGCGCGGACACCCGTCCGCTCGCGCAGCCGTCGCAGGAGGCTCATCACACCCACGAGGGTATCGCCGACGAACTGTGCACACCCTGAGACGAGCACCGCCGGAGTTAACAGTTGTTAACTCCGGCGGTACCATCGGCGGATGGCCGTCGCCCCGGACACCGCCGGACCCACCCGGCGTGAGCAGATCCTCGCCGAGGCCGCCCGGCTGTTCGCCCGGCACGGGTTCCACGGCGTGAGCATCGCCGACCTGGGCGCGGCCGTCGGGGTCAGCGGGCCCGCCCTCTACCGGCACTTCCCGGGCAAGGAGGCCCTGCTCGCCGAGATGCTGATCGACATCAGCGAGCGGCTGCTCGGCGGCGGGCGGGCCCGGGTGCACCACGCCGACCCCCGCGAGTCGCTCGCGGACCTGGTCGACTTCCACATCGAGTTCACCACCCGCGAACCCGAGCTGATCGTCGTCCAGGACCGGGACCTGGCCAACCTGCCCGAGGAGCCGCGCCGGACCGTGCGGCGGCTGCAGCGCACCTACGTCGAGCTGTGGGTCGACACCCTGCGGCGGGTGCACCCCGGCGTCCCGCCGGCCGACGCCCGGACCGTCGCCCACGGCGTGTTCGGGCTGCTCAACTCGACCCCGTACACACCGCCGTACTCCTCGCGGGCCGAGCAGCCGCCGGTCCGCGGGGCCGACGCCCGTGCCGCCGTGCTGCGCCGGATGGCGCTGGCCGCACTGGACGCCGCCCCGGCCTGAGTCTCCGCGAGCGCGTCACACCCCGGCCCGCGCCGGGCGGCCGGCGTCCCGGGTGCCGGCCGACGCGCCCCGTCCGGGCCCGGCCGCGACCCGCCGGTCCGAGCCGACCAGCAGTCGCAGCCCGTTCAGGCAGACCAGCACCGTCGACAGCTCGTGGCCGGCCACGCCGACCACCAGCGGCAGCGTCCCGACCAGGTCCCAGGTCACCAGCACGACGATCACCGCGGCGGCGAGGGCCAGGTTCGCCCGGGCGATCCGGCGCGCGCGGCGGGCCAGCTCGACCAGCGGGGCGATGGACCCGAGGGGGTCCCGGGTGAGGACGCCGTCCGCGGCCTCCAGCGCGAGCGCGCCGGCCCCCTCGCCGACGACCAGCCCGACGTCCGCCGAGGCCAGCAGCGGGGCGTCGTTGATGCCGTCGCCCGCGGCGAGCACCCGGTGCCCGGACGCCTGCCGCGCCCGGACGGCGTCGACCTTGTCCGCGGGCAGCAACCCGGCGCGCACCGTCGACAGCCCGAGCCGCTCGCCCAGCACGCGGGCCGGCCGCGGCGCGTCCCCGGTGAGGATCTCCGGCTCGCCGAGCAGCCGCCGGAGCCCGCCGAGGGCCTCGGCCGCGCCGGGGCGCGGTTCGTCGGACAGCCCGACGACGCCGGCCGGCTCCCCGTCGACGACGACCACCACGGCCGTCCGTCCACCCTCCTGTACCCCGCGGACCAGGGCGGTGGCCGGTTCCCCGGGCGCGGCGTCCGGATCGGGGCGCCCGACCTGCACGGCGCGGCCGGCGACGTCGGCCCGCACGCCCTCGCCCGGGACCGCCGCGAACCCGGACGCCGCGGGCAGCCCGAGCCCGCGTTCGAGCGCGTGCCCGCGCACCGCGCGGCCGAGGACGTGCTCGCTGCCCTGCTCCGCCGCCGCGGCCGTCACCAGGACCTCGTCGGCGGTCCACCGGCCGAGCGGGTGCACCTCGACCACCCGGGGTCGCCCGGTGGTGAGGGTGCCGGTCTTGTCCAGCACCACGGTGTCGACCTCGGCGAGCGCCTCCAGCACGGTGACGTCCTTGACCAGCGTCCCGCGGCGGCCGGCGACCGCGAGCGCGGCGAGCAACGGCGGCATCGTCGCCAGCACGATCGCGCACGGCGAGGCGACGATCATGAACACGATCGCGCGGAGCAGGGTGTCCTCGAACGGCGCACCGAACAGCAGCGGCACCGTCAGCAACCCGACCGTCGCCGCGACGACGAGCACCGAGTAGCGGGCCTCCACCCGTTCGACGAACAGCTGGCGGCGGGCCTTCGTGCCGGCCGCCCGCTCGACCTGCGCCGCGACCCCGGCCACGACGCTGTCCGCCGCGTCCCGCAGCACCCGCACCCGCAGCACGCCGGTGCCGTTCACGGTGCCGGCCAGGACGTCGTCCCCGGGTCCGCGCCGGACCGGCACCGGTTCTCCGGTCAGGCCTGCGGTGTCCACCTCGGACACTCCGGTGAGGACGCGGCCGTCGCCCGGGATCCGCTCCCCGGGCCGGACGAGCACGGTCTGCCCGGCGACCAGCTCGGCGGCCGGGACCCGGCGCTCGTCGTGCTCCCGGGACTCCTCCGCTCCGTCCGGGACGACGGTCGCCGTCTCGGGCGCGAGGTCGAGCAGCGCGTCGATGCTCGCCCGGGTCCGGGCCGTCATCACCGACTCGAGCGCGCCGGACGTCGCGAAGATGACGATCAGCAACCCGCCGTCGAACCAGTGCCCGATCGACGCCGCCGCGCCCGCCGCGACGACCATCAGCAGATCGACGTCGAGGCGTCGCTCCGCCAGCGCCCGCAGCCCGGCCACCGCCGGCTCCCACCCGCCGAGGACGTAGCAGGCGAGGTAGGCCGCCACCACCGGCAGCGCGGGCGCACCGGCGAGGTCGAGCGCCGTCGCGGCGAGGAACGCCAGGAGTGCGGCGCCGGCGTGGCGGACCTCGGAGAGGGCGAGTGCGGTGCGCATGCGGCGACACATTACCTGCGCAGTCACGCAGGTACGCAACGACGCATCCACGTACTGAGATGGTCGCCCATCCGCGCAGCCCCGCAGGTATCCTCGTCGCCGTGCACGAGTCGATCCCCGGCTTCGCGATGCCGACCGACGAGGAGGTCCGCCACGCGGCGGACGCGCTGCGCATGCTGTCCGACCCGACCCGGATCAAGATCCTCTGGGCGCTGCTGCAGGGCGAGTCCTCCGTGGCCTGCCTGGCCGAGCTGGTCGGAGCCGCCCCCACCGCGGTCAGCCAGCACCTGGCCAAGCTCCGCCTCGCCGGCGTCGTGGGAAACCGGCGGGAGGGGACGTTCGTCTACTACACGGTCGAGGACCCGCAGGTGGGAGCCCTGCTGGAACGCGCGCTGCACCGCGAACCCGCCGGGAGCCGAGCGACCCCGGGCCCGTCGGCCGACGGTTGACCGCGGAGCGCGAAGGGTACGAACCGGACATGGAGCCCGACCGGAACACCCCCGGCCCGCAGCGCCCCGAGACCCGGCGGATCGTCGCCTGGGTACTGATCCTGGCGCTGGTCTCGGCCTTCCCGCTCAGCTACCTGATCGGGAGCGCGCAGACCTCGGGCGGCTCGCAGATCGTCGTCGCCCTGGTCGTCGTGGCGGCACTCGTCGGAGGCGTGGCGTTCTGGTTGCACCGGCGCACCGGCCCGTGATCACCGGCTGGGGCGCGCGGGGGCCGCACGGGAGACTGGACGGGTGCAGTACCGCCACGCGCCGGCCGCGGACCGCTCCGCCCTCGACGCGGTCCTGGCCTCCGCGCCCGGACGCCCGACGCTGCCGGTCCGGCTGACCGTCGAGCTGCTGGGCCGGGCCCGCGAGCACCTCGCGTCCCGGGGAGCCGGGAACCCGGGGCCGGTCACCGTGTGGGACCCGTGCTGCGGGGCCGGCGTCTCACTGACCGTGCTCGGCCTGCTCTGCCCCGGGATCGCGACGCTGGCCGGGACCGATGCCGACCCCGCCCCGCTCGACCTGGCGCGGCGCAACCTCGCGCTGCTCGCGCCCGGCGGTCCCGCCGCCCGCGCGTCCGAACTGGATGATCTGGCCACCCGGCACGGCAAGGAGTCCTACGCCGACGCCGCGGCCGCGGCCCGCGAGCTGGTGCCGCGCAGCCGTCCGCAGTGGATGGTCGCGCCGGCCGACGCGCACGACCGCGCCGCGACGCGGGCCGCGCTGGCCGGCATCGCACCGGACGTGGTGCTCGCCGACCTGCCGCACGGCCGACAGACGTCCTGGGCCGGGGCCACCGCGGCTCCCGCGACACCCGCGGCGCCCGGTGACGCCGGCGGTGACGTCGGGTCGGGACCGCACGGCAGCCCGGCCCGCGGGCGGGGTTCCGGCACCGACGGCCCGGCGCCCGGTCCCCCGCCCGAGATCGCGTTCCTGCGCGCCGTGGCCGGGGTCCTCGCCCCGCAGGCGGTCGTGGTCGCGGTCGGCCGGGGCCGGTCGGTGCCGCTCCCGCCCGGGGTGCGGGCGCTGGAGAAGCTGCGGGTCGGGCACCGGGCGGCCGTGCTCGTCCGGGCCGGCGCGCTGACCGGGCGCTGACCCGGCGCCGGATCACGCGCGGCACCGCCGGAGCGGCTACCGGCCGGGCGTCGCCGGGCCGGTCCCGCCCGGGAGCCGGGCGTAGGCGTCGAGCAGCTGGTCGCGGGCCGCGACGAGGTAGCGGGCGAGCTCGTCGGCGGCCTTCTCGACGTGCCCGTCGGTGAGCATCGCGGCGATCTCGCCGTTGCGGTCCAGGTAGGGCTCGTGGAACTCGCGCACCTGCGGCATCCGCTGGAAGACCAGGCGCATCTCGGCCAGCAGCCGGCCCATCTCGCGCTCCAGCCGCGGGCTGCCGGCCAGCGCCACGACGTCGCGGTGGAAGTGCTGGTTGGCCGCGGCGACCCCGGTCCAGTCGCCGACCTCCGCGGCACCGCGCCCCTCCCGGTAGGCCGCGCGCACCGCGCTCAGCGCCGCGGGGTCCGCGGCCCGCGCGCCGTAGCGGATCGCGCCGGGCTCGATCACCAGGCGGGCCGAGTAGACGTCGCGGATGTCGTCGGCCTCCGGCTGCGCGACGAACACGCCCCGGTTCGGGACCCGGATCAGGACCCGCTCCGCGACCAGCTGGGACAGCGCCTCCCGCACGGTGTTCCGGGAGACCTGCAGCGCCGCGCCGAGCGCCTGCTCGGGCAGCCGGGCCCCGACCCGCAGCCGGGCCTCCGCGACCTCCGCCCGGATCCGGTCGGCCACCCGCTCGGCGGCGGGCACGACGACCGTGCGGGACGCGGCGAGGGACGCCAGGGCGTCCTGCACGGCGGCGTTCGCATCGGTCACGGTCGAGATCCTACGGGAGAAATCCTGCGTTTCCGATTGCCGGATCGTTCAACAATCCTTCAAACTCTCGTTCACCCTGCGGCGAACACGCCCGCAGGCGCCCCAGAGACCAGCTAGTGCCGCGTCCGAGAACGTTGACGTTGTAACCCGGCTGTGGTGATCGGCTGGGAAGCTGTTGCTGGAGGTGGGCGATGGCACGGCAACCCGAGGTGTTCGTCCGGGAGCTGGACCCGGCCGAGGCGCAGCGTCTGGTGAAGATCACCCGCACTGCGCGGGACCGGGTCCGGCTGCGCCGGGCGGGGATCGTGCTGGCCTCGGTCCAGGGCCGCAGCGCGGCCGAGGCCGCGGCGATGTTCGCCGCGACCGCGCAGTACGCGCGGGAGGTGATCCACGCGTTCAACCAGCAAGGGTTCGCTGCTCTGGACCCAAAATGGAGCGGGGGCCGACCTCATAAGTTCGGTCCCCACGTCCGCGAGTTGATCTGCCGGGTCGCCCGGACCCCGCCCCAGCAGGCTGGGCTTCCGTTCACCACGTGGAGCCTGTCCAAGCTGGTCGAGCATCTTGCTGCGGTGCATCGGGTCGCGATCAGCATCGACACTGTCCGCCGGGTCCTGCGCGCGGCGGGGGTGCGCTGGCAGGCCACCAAGACCTGGAAGGCCAGCCGCGACCCGCACTTTCGCGAGAAGATGGATCGGATCCTCGACCTCTACGACCGCTCCGCGGCCGGCCGGATCCCCGACGGTGGCCGCGTGATCTGCGTCGACGAGTTCGGGCCGCTGAACCTCCAACCCCGCCCGGGCCGGGGCTGGTTCCCCTCAGGTCGTCCGAACAGGTTACGGGCGACCTACAACCGCTATGGCGGAGTCCGGCACATGCTCTCCGGGCTCGATCTGGCTTCTGGGCAGATGTTCTATCGACTCCGCGACCGCAAACGCTGGCAGGAGTTCCTCGACTTCCTGCGCCAGCTCCGGCGTCGGTTCCCCACCGGGCGGCTATACGTCGTCTGTGACAACTTCTCCCCGCACCTCAAGACCGAGGTCGCCGCCTGGTGCGCGACCCACGACGTCGAGTTGGTCTTCACTCCGAC
>NZ_FOUY01000162.1 GCF_900115005.1 Pseudonocardia ammonioxydans
CCGTCGAGGATCCACGCCGTGCCCAGGCCGAGCACGACCATCGTGTGGAACCGCGCCCAGGGCAGGCGGTCCAGGCGGGCCGGAATCTGCGTACGGATCGTGCCCAGCCGGGCGTCACTCGCCATGCTCACTCCCTGATCCGGAGACCTCGGGTCGCCGTGTGACCGGGAGGAGACGGGCCAAACCTGTGCGTGCCGGGCCGGGCCGTCAGTCCGGGGACGAGCCGCTGCGGGTGCCGGCGTCGTGCGCGGCGTGCGCGCGCCGGAGCAGGTCCATGAGCCGGTCCTCCTCCCGGATCCGGGCGCGGTACTTCTCCGGCAGGCCCCGGATGACGGCCTCCTCGGCCTGGAGCTTGCGGTAGAGCTCCGCCCGGCGCTCGGGATCCTTCTCGACGTCGAGGTACTCGGCGGCGTGCCGGCGGGCGCCGGAGACCGCGTTCTGACCACGCCCCTTCGGGCTGACCAGGGACGCGATGACGGTGACGACCAGCACGCCCAGGATCACGGTCAGCGACAGGCCGGTGCTGATCTCGACCACGGGGACGGGCTCGCCGTCGTTGATGAACGGCACGTTGTTCTCGTGCAGGGCGTGCAGCACGAGCTTCACGCCGATGAACGCGAGGATCGCGGCCAGCCCGAAGCTCAGGTACACCAGCCGGTCCAGCAGCCCGTCGATGAGGAAGTAGAGCTGGCGCAGCCCGAGCAGCGAGAACGCGGTCGCGGTGAACACCAGGTACACGTTCTGGGTCAGGCCGAAGATCGCCGGGATGGAGTCCAGCGCGAACAGGATGTCGGTCCCGCCGATGGCCACCATGACCAGCAGCATCGGCGTCAGCACGCGGCGCCCGTCCTGGACGGTGAACAGCTTGTCCCCGTCGTAGGTGTCGGACGTGTGGAACAGCCGCTTCGCGATCCGGATGATCAGGTTGTCCGCGGGCCTGCTCTCCGAGTCGCCGGGCTTGAGCAGGTTCCCCGCGGTGATGATCAGGATGAGCCCGAACAGGTAGAAGACCCAGGCGAAGGAGTTGATCAGCGCGGCGCCCAGGAAGATGAACCCGGTCCGGGCGATGAGCGAGAACACGATCCCGAACAGCAGCACCTTCTGCTGGTCGGCCCGCGGGACCTTGAAGCTCGAGATGATGATCAGGAAGACGAACAGGTTGTCCACCGAGAG
>NZ_FOUY01000110.1 GCF_900115005.1 Pseudonocardia ammonioxydans
CCGTTGCGGGAGTTTCCGCCGTTGCGTCCGGCCGGATCGTGGGCCTGGTAGCCGAGATGGTCGGTGATCTCGCCCTCGAGCGCGGACTCCAGGACCCGCTTCGTGAGCTGCGCGAGCAGGCCGTTCTCGCCGGTCAGGTCGAGCCCGTTCGCGCGGGCGCGGCCGGCGAGTTGGGCGATCAACTGCTCGTCGACCGCGTCGAGCCCTGCCTGCGCGCCGTCATCATCGACGAGCTGCTCCTCGTCGGTCACGCTGTCGAGGTCGACCGGCTCAGCTGCTTGGTCTGTCATCGGGTCCACACTCCTTGATCGGAGTTACACCGATGTTCTTACAGTCCCGTGGAGTCCGTGGAGCCCGTGGAGTCCGCTGTGGAACCCCGTCCGCGTGGGGCTGCGCCGTTCGACCTCTCCGGTATCACCCGCGACGGGCGGGGTGTCGCCCGCTACACCGGCCTGCCGTCGTCGTTGGTGACCATGCTGCGGTCCACGGTGGACCGGCATCCGGAGGTCGAGGCACTGGTCGAGGTGGGCGGTGAGCGGCTGAGCTACCGGCAGCTGTGGGACCGGTCGGCGCGGGTCGCCGGCGGGCTGCGCGAGGCCGGGATCCGCCCGGGGGACCGGGTGGCGAACCTGCTGCCGGCCGGTGTGGACTGGGTGCTCGGCTTCCTCGGGACGCAGCTGGCCGGTGCGGTCGCGGTCCCGGTGAACACCCGGTTCGCCGAACCGGAGATCGAGTACGTGCTGCGGGACTCCGGCGCGACGTTCGCGCTGCGCCCCGGCGCACCGCTGCCGGACGGGCGCCCGTGCGCCGCGGAGGAGGCGGGGCCCGCGGACACGGCCGCGATCTTCTACACCAGCGGGACGACCGGGTTCCCCAAGGGGGCGATGACCACCCACGAGAACTTCCTGTCGAACATCGAGACGGCGCTGCGGGTGATCGACCTCGACCGCGCGAGCGGCCCGGCGCAGCGCAACCTGGTGTCGGTGCCGCTGTTCCACGTGACCGGCTGCAACAGCCAGCTCCTCGTGCAGCTGGCCATCGGCGGGACGACGGTCGTGCTGCCCGCGTTCGAGGTGCAGGCGTTCCTGCGGACCGTCGAGCAGGAACGGATCACCGTCCTCACCAGCGCGCCGGCGATCTACGCGCTGGCGCTGGCCCGGTCCGACATCGGCGCGTTCGACCTCTCCTCGGTCACCCGGGTGTCCTACGGCGGTGCGCCGATCGCCCCTGCGCTGATCGCGCGGCTGCGCGAGCGGTTCCCGGAGGCGGCACTGGGCAACGGGTTCGGTCTCACCGAGACGTCGTCGATCGCCACGTTCCTGCCGGACGCCTGGGCCGCTGCCCACCCGGACTCGGTCGGGTTCGCCGCGCCCGTGGTGGACCTGGCGCTGGCGGCGCCGGACGGTGCCGGGGTCGGGGAGCTGCTGGTGCGGGGCCCGAACGTGGTGGCCGGGTACTGGAACAAGCCCGAGGCCACCCGGGACACGTTCGTCGACGGCTGGTTGCACAGCGGCGACCTGGCCCGGATCGACGACGAGGGGCTCACCCACATCGTCGACCGGGCGAAGGACATGATCAACCGGGGCGGCGAGAACGTGTACTCGGTCGAGGTGGAGAACGCGCTGGCCGGTGCGCCCGGCGTGGCCGACGCGGCCGTCGTCGGGGTCCCGGACGAGATGCTGGGGGAGAAGGTCGGGGCCGTGATCGTGCCGCTGCCGGGCACCGTGTTCGAGATCGGCGCGGTGCTGGAGCACCTGCGGGCGACGCTGGCCGACTTCAAGGTGCCGCAGTTCGTCGCCGTGCGCGACGAGCCCCTGCCGCGCAACCCGGGCGGGAAGATCCTCAAACGCCCGCTGCGGGAGGGGACGGACTGGGGACCGCCGGTGCACGGACGGTGACCCGGCCGCCGTCGTGCCCCGCGATCACCCGGCTGCGAGCCAGTCCGCCAGCGCGTGGTGCACCGCCGCGGGCGCCTCGACGGGTGCGAGATGGCCGACGTCGTCCAGCACGGTCACGGGCGGGTCGCCCGGGAGCGCGCGCTGCAGCCGTGCCGCCTGGTCGACCGGCAGCCACGGGTCCTGGGCGCCCCAACCGATGCCGGCCCGGCAACGGAGCTCCGCCAGCCGGGACACGACCGGGCGGGTGTGCGCCGGGCTGAGCTGGGCGGTCTGCCGGTAGAAGGCGGGCAGGCCGGCGTCCGTCCACGGCTCGGTCAGCGCCTCCACCCACTCCGGGGAGAGCCGGTGGCGGGCCGCACCGGCGACGTACTCCCGCACGAGCGCGCGGTGCAGCGGCCCGGGCAGCGCCGCGAAGACCTCCTCGTGCTCGGCGACCAGCCGGAAGAACGGCGATCCCCACGGCTCGAGGGCCACGACGTCCCACAGGAACAGGCTCGCGAACCCGGCGTCGTGGAGCAGGTGGGCCCCGAGGGCCACGGCGCCGCCGATGTCGTGTGCGACGACGTGCGGTAGCCCGTCGAGCCGCCAGTGGCGCAGGAGTGCGGCGAACCGCGCCATCTGGTGGTCGAGCCCGACCGGCACGTCGGCGGGCGCGGCCGACCGGCCGTACCCCGGCATGTCCCACAGCAGGACGCGGTAGCCGTCGTCGACGAGCCGGTGGGCCACGGGCCCCCACACCAGCGACGACCACGGCGTCCCGTGGCAGAGGACGACATCGGCCCGGGCCGGGCGACCCACCGGTTCCAGGATCCGGGTCGCGACGGTCGTGCCGTCGAGATCGACGTGTCCTAGGTCGGGGAGGCTGAATCCCGGGTCGGGGAGGCGGTGCCCCGGGTCGGGGAGGCGGTGCCCCGGGTCGGGGAGATCGTGGCGCGGATCGCTCGGATCGGGGCGGGAGCGGGGTTCGGACACGGCGCGGACGCTAGAACCTCAGGTCGACCTGAGGGCAAGCGTGCATCCTGGACGGATGAGGATCGGTGAGGCCGCGCGGCGGCTCGGTGTCGCGGTGCACGTCCTGCGGCACTGGGACGCCGAGGGCGTCGTGGTCCCGGATCGCACCCCGGCCGGGCACCGTGAGTACACCGAGGAGCACCTGCACCGGATGCGCGTGCTCCGTGCGTGCCAGGAGGTCGGCCTGAGCCTGGCCGAGGTCCGGCTGGTGCTGCACCGGGACGAGGCGAGCCGGGCGAGTGTGATCGAGCACCATCTGGCCCGGATCCGGCGGCAGCGGGCCCACCTCGACGCCACCGAGACGTTCCTCGCGCACGTGGTCGCGTGCGAGCACGACCTGCTCACGCGCTGCCCGGCGTGCTCGGCCTACGCGGTCACCTCGCCGGCGGGCCCGTCGCGCGCAACCTGACCGGACACCTCGCCCCGCTCCCATTCTGTGACCCCTCGGTTGACACTCGTCCGGCCGTGTCGCAAATTGGTTGCGTGCCGAATTGCGGACTCACACGTCGACGTCATGTCGACCTCTTCCGTGTGAACTCCACCGGCTGTCGCTGATTCACCCACCGCGCCCCGCTGGGCGCGAGTTCTCGCCCTGACCTGCGCTGATCCGCTGTCCTGATCGGAGACGCGGCGCTGCCGCCCGGTCGGGCACCCCGGCCCGCCCCCGTTTCGCCAGTGCTTTCCGCGGTGTCGCGAAACGGTTCTCCGGGCTGCCCGGAAACTGCCGAGGAAATGGAGACGACCACCTTGTCCACCACCACCGCCACCACGCCCACGACCGATCACCCGCTCGCCGGGATCGAGGTGCGACCGGTCGCCGGCACGCTCGGTGCCGAGATCACCGGCGTACGGCTGGGCCCTGACCTCGGCGAGGACGTGGTCGCCGGGATCCGGGCCGCCCTGCTCGAGCACAAGGTCGTGTTCCTGCGTGGTCAGGACCACCTCGACGACGCCGCCCACGCCGGGTTCGCGCGGCTGCTGGGGCCGTTGAGGACCGCACATCCCACGATCTCCGGCGGACGGTCCGAGGCCGCGGTGCTGCCGGTGGACTCCGGCCGGGGGACCCGGGCCAACAGCTGGCACTCCGATGTCACCTTCGTCGACCGTCCGCCGTCGTTCACAACGCTGCGCGCGCAGGTGCTCCCGCCCGCGGGCGGGGACACCGTGTTCGCCGACACCGTCGCCGCCTACGCGGGGCTGCCGGCGCCGTTGCGTGCGCTCGCCGACGGGCTCTGGGCCGAGCACAGCAACGACTACGACTACGCCACCGCGCACGCGACCACTGAGCTGTCCGAGGCCCAGACCGCGTACCGCCAGGAGTTCACCTCCACCGTGTACCCAGGGTCCCGGCAAAGTCGTCAGGTGATCTTGTAGGTGGCCAGCGGTCGGAGCGTGTCGCGGGCGTGGTGACGCAGCGCGGCGGCGATGTTGGTCGCACCCGATAGCCGCAGGGCGGTGATCGCAAGGTTGCGGAAGGCGGCCATGACCTGAGGACCGCTCCCGGTGCGGACCGCGGAGCGGTCCTCGTCGTAAGTGACGTCGCGGACCCAGTGCAACCGGTTCTCGATGCCCCAGTGGCCGCGGATCCAGCGCGCGAGCAGGCCCGGGTCGGCGTCGAAACCGGTCAGGCTGGTGATCGCGTACACAGTCACGGTCTTCCACCGTCCGCCCGGTC
>NZ_FOUY01000094.1 GCF_900115005.1 Pseudonocardia ammonioxydans
CACCGTTCTGCAGGCTGCGCTCGACACCGAGATGACCGAGCACCTGGGCTACGAGCCCGGCGACCGCTCTGCCCCACGAGGGGACAACCACCGCAACGGGAGCTCGCCGAAGACGGTGCGTACCGAAGTCGGGCCGGTCGAGCTGAAAGTCCCGCGGGACCGGGCCGGGACGTTCTCACCGCAGATCGTGCCCAAACACGCCCGTCGGGTGGAAGGTTTCGACGAGGCGATCATCAGCCTGTACGCGAAAGGGCTCACTACCGGCGAGATCGCTGTGCACCTGGGCGAGGTCTATGGAACGACGGTGTCTCGAGAGCTGGTCTCGAAGGTCACCGACAAGGTCGTCGAGGAACTCGTCGCCTGGCAGGGCCGGCCCCTGGACCGCGTGTATCCCGTGGTGTTCGTGGACGCTCTGTACGTCAAGATCCGTGACGGGCAGGTCGCCAACCGCCCGATCTATGTCGTACTCGGGATCAACTGCGAGGGCGAACGAGACGTGCTCGGGCTCTGGGTCGGCACCGGCGGGGAGGGCGCGAAGCACTGGATGGGGGTGCTGGCCGAGCTGCGTAACCGCGGTGTTGCTGATGTGTGCATCGTGGCCTGCGACGGGCTCAAGGGTTTGCCCGAGGCGATCGCTGAGGTCTGGCCGCGCGCCACCGTGCAGCACTGCGTGGTGCACCTGGTGCGGGCCACTCTGCGCTATGCCTCCAAAGCGCACTGGTCGTCGATCACCAAGGCACTCCGCACGGTCTACACCGCACCGACCGTCGATGCTGCTGAGGCGCGCTTCGCCGAGTTCGAGACCGAGTGGGGACAGCGCTACCCGGCGATCATCCGGCTCTGGCGAGGCGCCTGGGAGGAGTTCACCCCGTTCCTGGCCTTCCCGCCCGAGGTTCGGCGGGTCATCTACACCACCAACGCGGTGGAGTCGCTGAACTCGCGGTTCCGGCAAGCGACTCGTCGGCGGGGGCACTTCCCGAACGACCAGGCCGCGCTGAAGGTGCTCTACCTGGTCATCCGCAGCCCGATCGCGAACCGGACCAACGTGACCGGCCGGACCACCGGCTGGAAGGCTGCACTGAACGCGTTGACACTGTTCTACGGCGACCGGATCGCCCTGAACTGACACAGACGATCACCGCCCACACACGATCTTCCAGACAGTCCCCCCGCCGATACCCGTTCGCGGCCGGTGTTGGGCCGTTGGGTTTCGGGTCAACCTCCGGACGCGACCTGTGTGACGGCAGCGTCGACCCGTCGTGCGAGTGTGAGGTCCGGTTCGGTGACGCTCGCCGACCCGGTCCGCAGCCGAAAGGTGACCGTGCCGGATCCGCGCTCGACATGGGCGTGGTCGTTCATGTCCCGGGCCTCCCGCTGCACCTGATCGACGAGCGGGGTGATCCGGTCCTCGGGAAGACTCACGGTCCGAGCAATCCCGGTCTCGTCGCCGGTCCAGTCGGGCAGCGCCCGCAACGCCGCGCCGACCTCGTCGGCGGTGAGCCGGGTCGGCCGTTCGGGCGGCACGGTGGTGGCGACGTCGGGAGGATCGCCCGCGGGTTCGAGAACCTGGAGGGTTTCCGGTGGCATGTTCTCGTGTAGCGCCTCGGCCAGGTCGGCGTCCGCGGCCCGGATCTCCCTCAACACGGCCATCGCCAGGTAGCGGGCGCGTTCCGGCGGCTCGCCGAGGGTCTCGCCGACCTGGTCGACGAAGGCCTGGCCGATACGTGGCGGGCTGGTGCCGGCGACGTCGGCCGCCGGCTCGACCTTGGCGGGCAGTGCGTCGGCCAGTCGTTCTCGTAGGTCGTGGGGTAGCTCGTGGGCGAGGGTGTTGAGTACGGCTTCGACGACCGGGCGGGCGTGTGCGCCGCTGTCGAGTTGTGCGCGGTCGCGCACTCCTTCCACGAGCGTCTCGTACCTGACCACCACTGATCCCTTCCGTTGCGTCGACGTCGGTGAATCCGGCGTCGACGCAAGGCCTACCCGCCAGACGTTCACCGATGCCCGTGGTCCGGCCAGATACACGTGAAGTTCCATGGCGCAGTCACCTCTGCACCGAGTAGGACCGGCGACGACCGGGTCGTCACAGGGTGGTCTCAGATGCCGTCACGGTCCTTGCCGTCGAAGCAGGGCACGTCCGGCGTCGTGGCTCAGCAATTGCGCGGCGTCTGCCGGCGCTGCCGCATGGGTGTCCGCCACGACGCTGCTACTGCTGACCGCCCGTCCGGGCGCCGGCCCGCAATGTCGGCCAGGATCCGACCGGCCAGCAACCGCGTCCGGCGAAGGCCAGCGCGGCGGCCCGGGCGATACCGCTGGACGCGCCGATCAGGACGCCCCCGGTCGGTCGGACACGGCCACCGGCACGTACTGCGCCACGCACCCCACGACGCCCCGACCGTAGGTCCGGCGAGACAGACCCGCATCCGGGGCGTGTCCCGGCATTGAAGCGGTGTGTCCGGGTACGCGCGCTATGGAGTCGCCGCATACGTGGGGAGGAGATCCATGAAGGCCGTGGTGTATCAGGGGCCCTACGAGGTCGCCGTCTCCGACGTCGAGGACCCGCGGATCCAGGACCCGCAGGACGTGCTGGTGAAGATCAGTACGACGTGCATCTGCGGCTCGGACCTGCACATGTACGAGGGCCGCACCGACGCCGAGCCGGGCATCGTGTTCGGCCACGAGAACATGGGGGTCATCGAGGAGGTCGGGTCCGGGGTGACGAGCCTGCGCCGGGGGCAGCGGGTGGTGATGCCGTTCAACGTGGCCTGCGGGTTCTGCCGCAACTGCCGGGCCGGGAAGACCGCGTTCTGCGAGGTGGTGAACCCCGGCTTCGCCGGCGGTGCCTACGGCTACGTGTCGATGGGGCCCTACACCGGCGGCCAGGCGGAGTACCTGCGGGTGCCGTTCGCCGACTTCAACTGCGTGCCGCTGCCCGAGGGCTCCGAGCACGAGTCCGATTTCGCGCTGCTGGCCGACATCTTCCCGACCGGCTACCACGCCACCGAGCTGGCCGGGGTCCGCCCGGGCGAGACGGTCGCGGTCTACGGCGCGGGCCCGGTCGGGCTGATGGCGGCGTACTCGGCGCTGCTCAAGGGGGCCCGGCAGGTGTTCGTGGTGGACAAGGTCGCCGACCGGTTGCAGTTGGCCGAGCGGATCGGCGCCACCCCGATCGACTTCAGCCGCGGTGACCCGGCCGAGCAGATCACCGACGCCCTGGGCGACAGCGGGACCGACCGCGGCATCGACGCGGTCGGGTACCAGGCCACCGCGGCCGAGGGTGAGGAAC
The DNA here is from genome assembly GCF_900115005.1 of Pseudonocardia ammonioxydans. GTDB lineage: Bacteria > Actinomycetota > Actinomycetes > Mycobacteriales > Pseudonocardiaceae > Pseudonocardia > Pseudonocardia ammonioxydans. Next base: position 3,284 of record NZ_FOUY01000094.1, read on the forward strand.
AGCCCGCGATCGTGCTCAACCAGCTCGTCGACACGGTCCGCCCGACCGGCGGGATCGGCACGGTCGGGCTGTACCTGCCCTCGGACCCCGGCGCGCCGAACGAGAACGCCGCGCAGGGGCTGCTGCTGTTCGACATCGGCCGCTTCTTCGAGCGCGGCCTGCGCATGGGCACCGGCCAGGCCGACGCGAAGGCCTACGCCCACCAGCTCCGGGACCTGATCATCGCCGGGCGGGCGGAGCCGAGTTTCGTGGTGTCCCAACAGGTGCCGCTGTCCGAGGCCCCGGACGCCTATGCGCGCTTCGACAAGCGCGAGCCCGGCTATTCGAAGGTGCTGCTGCACCCGAACGCGGACCTGCCCGCCTGAGCGGGCGGATCGTACACGGAGGCGATCAATGACGATCACAGGATCTCCCCGGACACTGAGTGACCTCGGGCTGGACCGGCAGAATCACGGCACGCTCGGCCGGCTGCTCAACAGTGGGCCGGTGGCCGAGGCTGAGGACGGCCCCGATGGGCGGATGCGCGGGCGGCTGCGGGTCGTCCCGGACCAGATGGTCTGGGACCCCGCGGTCCTGTACCTGCCCCACGGCGGCCGGCTCGATCTGGACATCGTCAACGACGACTCCAGCACGCACACCGTCCTGCTGCCCAGCAACGGCGACAAGCAGTTCCTCGCACTCCCGGTCCGTTCCCGGGGCAAGGCACATCTCGAGCTCGACGGGCCGGGGTGCTACTGGTTCTCGTCGGTGATCGGCAATGACGAGGGCAGCGGCCTGACCGGGGCGATCGTCGTCGGCGGTGAGGTGGCCGAGCAGGCCCGCCTCGACCGCCCGGAACAACCCCGGCCCTGAAACAGCACCAGGAACGGAGGTCGAAGATGACCGACTACGTCGACGCCGGGACCGCAGTCAACCAGGGAGAGTTCGCGGGGGTGACGGGGTTTGCACCGCCGGTGGTCCGCGGGCTCGATCACGAGCGACTCCTGCACGCGCGCTCGGAGCCGCAGAACTGGCTGACCTACTACGGCGCCTACGACGGGCAGCGCTACAGCCCGCTCGACCAGATCACCACCGGGAACGTGCACCGGCTCGCCCCCGCCTGGATCTTCCAGTCCGGTGCGGCCGGGATCCACGCCGGAGCGTCGACGTATGCGTTCGAGGCGGCCCCGATCGTCGTCGACGGGATCATGTTCCTGGCCGGGTGGGACGGCTGGATCTGGGCACTCGACGCCCGCACCGGGTCGCTGCTCTGGCGCTACAAGCACGCTGTCCCGTTCGACACCCCGCTGTGCTGCGGGAACGTGAACCGCGGGGTCGCGGTGGCGCAGGGGAAGGTCTTCGCCGTCTCGCTCAACGCGCACGTCCTCGCGCTGGACGCCGAGACCGGGCGCTGTGTCTGGGACGTCCCGTTCGGCGACGTCCGGGCCGGGGAGAGTGCCACGGTGGCGCCACTGGTGGTCAAGGACAAGGTGATCGTCGGCAGCTCCGGCGGCGAGTTCGGCGTGCGTGGCCACCTGGATGCGTTCGACCTGGAGACCGGGCGGCACGCGTGGCGGACCTATACCGTGCCCGGGCCCGGCGAGCCGGGTGCCGACACCTGGCCGGAGAACGCCACCGTGCGCGGCGGCGGCAACTGCTGGATCACCGGCACGTTCGACCCGGAGCTGAACCTGCTCTACTGGGGCACCGGCAACCCGTCACCCGATTTCGACGGAGAGGTCCGCCCGGGCGACAACCTCTACACCGACTGCGTCCTCGCCGTCGATCCGGACACCGGCGAGATCCGCTGGCACTACCAGTACAACCCGCACGACGTGTGGGACTACGACTCGAACATGGAGAACATCCTGTTCGAGGAGGACGGGCGCAAGCTGCTCGGCCACTTCAACAAGAACGGCTACTTCTTCGTCCTCGACCGCACCGACGGCACGCTGGTGCGGGTCACCCCGTTCGTGGACCGGATCGACTGGGGCGAGATCAGTGCCGACGGCACGGTCACCCCGCAGATCTACCCGGACGCCGAGGGCGAACCGGTCCACTTCTGGCCCGGCCCGGGCGGCGGCAAGGAGTGGACGCACGCCGCCTACAGTCCGCGCACCGGGCTGTTCTACGTCCCGGCACAGGACGTCGGCGCCACCATCACCCGGCGGCGCCAGGAGTTCAAGGAGGGCAACCCGTACTGGGGCGCCAGCGTCGCCGTGGACACCGAGGACATGGCCGGTTACCTCACCGCTGTCGACGCACACGGCCGGGAGGCCTGGCGCTGGACCAACGACGTGCCGATGTGCGCGTCGGTGCTGGCCACCGGCGGCGACGTGGTGTTCACCGGCGAGCCCACCGGTGAGGTCAACGGCTATCACGCTCGGACCGGGGAGCTGCTCTGGCAGTTCCAGACCGGCAGCGGCATCCACTCCAGTCCCACGACCTACAGCATCGACGGGCGCCAGTACCTCGCGGTCCCGTCCGGCTGGGGCAGCTGGGCCGACGGGTTCCTGCCGGGACTGATCGGGGGCTCGCATGGCGACGCCCTCGTCGTCTTCGCGCTACCCGAGCACTGACACCGGCCGACACTGATCGCGCCTGCCGCGGGCGCACACGGAGAGGAGCACCATGCGCACGATCGAGAGCGTCGGTCTCGCCGACGCCCGCCGCGTCATCGCCGCCGGCGAGGCCGAGGCCGACCGCCAGGGCCAGCCGATGAACATCGCCGTCGTCGACGCCGGTGGCAGCCTCGTCGCCCACATCCGCCAGGACGGCGGCTGGATGGGCAGCGTCGACATCGCGATCAACAAGGCGTTCACCGCCCGGGCGTTCGACCTGCCGACCGCCGACCTGGCCGACAACGCCCAGCCCGGGCAGCAGTTCTACGGGATCCAGGAGTCCAACCACGGACGCGTGATGGTCTTCGCCGGCGGGATCCCGCTGTCCACACCGGATGGTGGCGTGATCGGAGCGGTCGGGGTCAGCGGCGGTACCGGTGAGCAGGACGCAGCGGTCGCGAAGGTGGCGGCCGCGGCACTCTGATCCGACCGGATCCAGCTCCACATGGTCCGGCCGTGGCGATCACCCGGCGCGGATTCGTTCCGCGGTGCGGTGCCCGTAGGCGGCGTGCCGCACCGCGGCGCCGTTCTCCAGCCCGGAGCCGATGGCCCCGGCCACGGTGCCGATCACGGTCGCCATCAACGCGCAGCCCAGGTAGTCCGGCAGCCCGACGGGGTGACCGAGCTGGCTGCCCAGGTACTCCGGGGTCACGATGACCACCAGGGACACCAGGGACAGCACGAACAGCACCGCCGTGTAGGCGAGGACGCCGACGCCGACGGTGATCAGGGTGGAGGCGTTGCGCAGCCCGGTGCTGGGCCGGTCGCGGCGCTGCGGGTCACCGCGGCGCTCCCACAACCGGTGCGCGGCCACCAGCCACCCGGCGTGTACGGCGGTCGCGCCGACCACGGTGACCGCGATCCGCCACGGGGGCATCGAGTCCGCGAGCGTCCAGATGCTGGGGTAGAGCACGCCGAACGCGCTGCCGGCCAGGCCGCCGGCCAGCGACCGGGCCAGGCCGGTGGTGAACGCCCAGGGCCGGTTGGCCCGGACCATCCCGGCGACCAGCCGGGCCAGGCCGGCGGGACGCAACTGGGGCGCCGGCGGGTCGCGGTCATCGCCGGTCAACAGCCGCTCGGCCATGGTGGTCAGCAGGTCGGTGATCACGGACCGTGCCCGGCGTCGCACGTTGAGCGCGCCGAGTGCGGGTAGGGACACCACGGCGACCGCGGCGTTGCCGTGCTCGGTCAGCACGGTGCGCCGACCGCGCCGGATCGGGACGTCGGTGATGCCGATGGCGATGTCCCAGTCGGTGTCGCGGACCCGCTCGCGGGCCTTGTCGTACAACCCGTAGTCGGAGCTGCCGAGCGACTCGAACGGGTCCTGGGTGGTGACGACGCTCCAGCTGACCGGACGGCCGTCGAGCTCGTCGGGCAGAGTGCGTTCGAGTATGGGGGCGATGTCGCGGGCGACGTCGTGGGGCAGGTCCGGGTCGGTGAGCAGTCCCACGACGAACCGGCTGCGGTCCGGGTCGTCGTCTCCGGTCGGGGCCTCGGACATGGCGGACGCCTGCCCACAGTGCCGCCGGCGAAACCCGCGGAAATCAGCCGTCCGACGGTCAGCGCAAGAGATGCTCGCCGGCAGGGATGTGCCCGAGTTCAGTCGCGGGGCGGCAACCCGTGGTGGAGCGGGGGCCCGTGTAGCGCAGGCGGGATGTAGTCGTGGACGGGCCCACGCGTAGTAGCGGAGCGCTCCGGCCGCCCGTGGCGTCGCGCAGGACCACGGTGAGCCACCACGACACAGCGATCACTCGAGATGCTCGGGGAGCCGGCGGTGGTCGGTGATGACGTGGTCGGGGGTGCAGGGACACCCACATCCGAGGGTGCCGGCATCGTCGTTCGGGGCGTAGAGCACTGTGTGGAGCCCGGCGCGGTGCGCGCCGTGGATGTCGCGGAAGGGGTCGTTGCCGACGTACACGGCGCGTTCGGGGCCCACCCCGAGGGCATCGAGTGCGGCGGTGAACAGTCGCTCGTCCGGTTTGCGGAAGCCGAGGTCACCGGAGACCACGATCGAGTCGAAGTAGTCGATCAAGCCGAGTTCAGCGAGCTCCGGGCGTGCGTAGGCGCTCTGGCCGTCGGTGACGATGCCGAGCCGGTAGCGGGTGCGAAGTTCGTCGAGGACCGTGCGCACATGCGGATACCGGCGCAGTCGCCGGCGGGCGAGGCCGCGATGCAGTTCGGTGAGGAACAGTGGTAGCTGTTCGAGCCGGTCGGCGGAAAGGGCGCGGGTGCAGGCGGTGGCGTGTCGTTCGACGATGGCGCGCCAGACCGCGACGGCGTCGAACTCGGGGTAGGTCTCCGGTATCTGGTCGCGCAGCTCGTGCAGGGTGGCGAAGTAGGTCGCGCGCAAGCGGCGCCGGGGCAGGTCGATGCCCGAGTAGGCGAGCACACGGCTGATGACGCGGTAGATCCGGTCTCGCTGTTCGTCGGTGACGATGTCGACCAAGGTGCCGTTGACATCGAACAGGACGGCCCGGGCGCACAACCGCTTCTCCTCGGTCACGGCGTGCGCAGCAGCCGTTTGGCGTGCTCGACCAAGGTGGCTGCGTGGTCGGTGTCGATGTAGGTGTTGCGGGCGACTCGCAGCAGCGTGCACGCCATGTAGTAGGGCAAGCGGGCGGTGAGCGCCGCGAGCACCGCCTCCGATTCGGGGAAATGGCCGCAGTACGCGCTCAGGAAGTGCCCGACGAAGGGCTCGGCTCGGTCGGGATCACCGGGAGCCTGTCACGATTCCCGTGTAAGCCACGGGTGACTAATGCCGTTAATGTATCACAGAGGAAGTCGTCCGGGGAAGAGGACGACCAGCGTGTTCAGAGCCGTTTTCCAGCCGTGTGTTCCAGTTCCGGATTCACCTCCCCTTCTGCTCGAGATGTTCCGGAGTCCGAGGTAGAGTAGCTTCATCGCTGCCTCGTCGGAGGGAAAGTGCCCGCGGGTCTTGGTGATTTTCCGGAGCTGGTAATTGATGGATTCGATGGCGTTGGTGGTGTAAACGATGCGCCGCAGTTCCGGTGGGTAGTCGAGGAA
>NZ_FOUY01000082.1 GCF_900115005.1 Pseudonocardia ammonioxydans
TCCGCCTCGGTCATCGGCGGACCACCCGGCTCCCAGCCCGCGGCGATCGCCGGCGCGGTGTACTTGCGCAGCGTCTTGCGATCCACCCCCAAGCTGGCCGCCAGCTCATGCTGCGAGCGGCCCGCATACCAGTGGGTCAAGATCTCCACAATGTCGATCACGTCGAAGGTCCTCCTCGGCACGGTTCGGCTCCACCTCGCTGCTCGGCAACGAGACGCAGCCTTCGGTCGTCCGAGGCCCGGACCTGGCAGCGACACGCACGTCCTCCCCTGGGGGAAAACCGTGATCGCCGTGGGGGAATTACGTGATCGCGACACCCTCACACTGGGGGAATTTCATGATCGTCGACATGCTGCACCCGGCCGCAGCATGAGCGAGCTCGCGTTCGCATAAGCGCCTGCGAGAGACAGTGTCGGGTCCAGTGCTGCAGCCACTGGGTGGGCAGTTGCCGATCCTGTCCGCCGGCGGTGCGGGCGGTGCTACGACCACGTGACCCGCTCGCCCGGCCAGCGGCCTGCGGTGTCGGCTAGGAAGGTTTCCAGCTCGGCCATGGTGAGCGCGGCGGGGGGCGGGTGCTGGGGCAGGGCGCTGAGCTGCTGGTGGAACCGGCCGAAGCTGGCGAAGTCGCGCGGGAAGCGCTGCTGGTCGACACCGAGGAACGCTCCGGTACGGCGGGCGTGGCCCAGCAGGGCGCGCCAGCGCTGGATCGGTGCGACGCCGACGCTGTCGGTGCCGTGGGAGAACAGGGCGAGGCGGATCTCGTCGTAGGGCTGCGCGGTGTCGAGGTAGCGGGCGAGGGCGTCGGCTGATGGCTCGACCGGGAACTTCGACCAGTACGGCACCGACGCGGTGCTCACCGTGAGCCGAGGGTCGAGCAGGACGAAGGATTCGACGAGCAGCCGGGCGACGGGCAGCCCGCGGCGGGCGTACCACCAGCGGTACAGCTCGGCGATCAGTGGGCTGAGATCCTCGGGGTCGGCGAAGGACACCCGCCGCAGCCGCCATCCCTGGCGGTGGGCGAGGGCGGTGAGGTCGGCGAGCAGGGCCGGGTCGAAACCCCACTCGGCTTCCGGTGCCTCGTCCTCGGCCGGCGGTGGGTCCCAGCGTCGTCGCGGCGACCCGTATCGGTGCAGGTAGTCGGCGACCCGGTCGCTGCCGTGATGGAACTCCTCGGGCGGGATGCCGCCCAGCGCGCCGAACTGGAACACGTGCCGGTCGCCCTGGCGGGTGACCGGCCACCGCGCCTGGCAGTCGGCGACCAGCAGCGTCGCGCCGGGCGCCAGCGTGTCGGTGAGGAAGTCGGTGAACGCGGGACCGAGGCGGCGGTGTTTGAGCCGGAAGTAGGTCATGCGGGCCAGCGAGAGCCGGTCTTGGTTCGGGTCGTGCATGTGGTGCAGTGCGACGTCGGGATTGGCGTCGAGCAGCAGCCGCCCGGGGCCGAGTCCGGCGGCCAGCCCGGCCCGCGGCTGGTCCGGGCCCACCTCGGGCTGGGCGACCGGCAGCAGAAACGTCTGCGGCAGCAGCGGCGCGCCGAGTGCCGCGGCCAGATGCGCCAGTGCCCCGCTGGACGAGCCCACGATCGCCGCCGGGTACGGCCGGCGCGGGTACTGCTCGACCATCCATCGGGCGACCGCTTCGGCACTGACCGCGTGCAACTGGCCCGGTGGCACGGCTTCGCCTCCACTGCCGAACCGGTACACCTGCTCGCGCAGCCCGGCGGGAAGCTGGTTGACCGCGGGCAGTAGCCGCTCGGCCAGTGGTGCCAGGGCGCGGGGCACCGCGCCGATCGCCGGCAGATCCTGTCCGCGGAGGTGCCGGGCGGTGCCGCGCAGAACGGCGCTGGCGGAGTCGAAGTCGGCGATGCTCTTCGCCGCCGGCCGGGTGGTCGGCGCGTCCGGGCCCGGCGGTGGGCCGCCGAGGAACGGGCGGATCGCCGCCGCGAGCGGCCCGGGGTAGGAGTAGTTCAGGGCGTGGCCGCCGCCGGGCAGCTCGGCGAGTCGCCCATCGGGCAGGGCGTCGGTGACCTCGCGTGCCCACCGCTGCGGCACCACGGAGTCGCGCCCACCGCGCACGACGAGTACCGGGACGTCGACGCCGGCCAGGTCGTCCTCCAGCCGATGGGCCAGTGCGTGCCGCGCGGTCGCGAGGGCGCGGGCCGGGCCGCAGGCGAGGTAGTCGCGAACGAGGATCGCGGTCAGGCCCCATCGTTCGTGCCGGCCGGTCCGCAGCAACCGCCCCAGCTGCGCTAGGCCGTGACGGCCCCGCCGGTCGAAGGTGGGCCCGACCAGCACCGCCCGGTCGAATACGCCGGGAGCGCGCCGCATCGTCGCGACCGCGATCTGGCACCCGAGCGAGTTCGCGACCAGCATCGGGGTGCGTAGTCCCGTCGCCTGGACCCAGGCCAGCAGCGCATCCGCCAGCCCCGGCAGGTCCAGCGCGGTCGGCGGGTGCTCGCTGTGGCCGAACCCGGGCAGGTCGGGGGCGTGCACCCGCAGGTGCGGGGCGAGTTCGGTCGCGAGTGGAAGCAGGTAGCGGCTCGACACCCCGAGCCCGTGCAGCAGCACGACCTCGCGGGCGCCCGGCGGGGCGTGATCGAGCAGGCGCGCGTGCATACGCAGGCCGTCCACCGTCGTCCAGGTGCTCGAGACTCCGTGCCCACGCAGCGGACGCCCCGTGCGTTCGAGGACGGTGACCAGTGGCCACCTCATGAGGCGAGGGCCCTGATCGGTTCGCGCCACGCGGTCGGGTGGCTCCAGACGAAGGTGTGCGGGCCGGGCATCGGCTCGAAACGCCCGTCGGGGGAGAGCTCGGCCAGCTGCCGCGCCCACGCCTCGGTGCAGACCTTGTCGTGCTCACCGCGCAGCACCAGCAGCGGGCACCGCACGGCGTCGAGGACATCTTCGAGATGGTCCCGCAGATGCACCGACACCAGGTTGCGCAGCTGGCGTGGGCCCGCCCGCACCCACTCCGGCGTGTGCAGCCGCTGCAGCCCCGGCAGTGGGTAACGCGAATCCCACCGCCAGTGCAGGACCAGCCGGGGCCACGAGCGGACCGCCGGGTCCACCGTGGGGCTGGCCAGGACCAGGGCGCGGACCCGGTGCGGCCGCGCCGCCGCGACATGCGCCACGACCTGGGTACTGCTCGAATGCCCGACCAGCACGACCGGCGCCACGTCGGTGGCGTCAAGCCAGGCGATCACCGCAGCGGCATACCCCGGCACGTCGAGGAGCTCGCAGGCGGCTCCGCTGCCCGCCAGGCCGGGCAGGTCCACCAGGTGAGTGGGGCCGTGGCCGGACAGGGCGGTGAGTGCCGGGACGAGGTACTCCGAGACTGCCATGCCCTGCACCGCGACGAACGGTAGCGGCCCGCCATCCCCACGGCCGAACAGGCGACTGCGTATCCGGCCCTGCGGCGTCTCGTGGAACCGGACGAGGTACTCGTCCGGTTGAAGACGGCTCTGCGCACTCGTGGGTGCCCGCATAGTGTTCAGTGGTGCTGCACCGGCTCCGTGCCGAACAGGTCGCGGTACTCGTCAGGCAACTGGGCGACCAGCTGCATGAACTCCCCCTCCGACAGCGCCACCTTCAACGCCGCCGCGACCGCCCGGGCGTGCTGACGGGCCTGCTGCGGGGTCGTGTCCCCGCCTTCGCGTTCTCCCACCCGGGCGTAGAACTCCTCGACACCGAACCGCTCACCCGGCCCGCTCGAGGGCAGCACGTCGGCGAGTGCATCCGGCAACTGCGACGCCAGGTCAGCGGTCTCACCGCCCCGCAGCCGGTGGCCCAGCACATCCAGCGTCGCGCGTACCGCCTGCTGTGCCTGCCCGTGGTCCGCGATCGCCGCGCTCTGCTGTACCGCCGAGACGATCTCGTGCTCCTGCATCAACGACTCCAAGCCTCGTCGACGATCGGCTTCCTGGCCGTAGGCGTACCCGCCCCGCGGCTCGCCATGCCGTCCCCCGGGGCGCACGCACCAGCACACGACACGACACGACACGACACGAGGCTGCAACACCTCGTGGCGGCCCCCACCGAAGCATCTGGGGCGTCGCCAGCCCAGACGGCTTGGGGCGGGCAGACCAAACCTGGCGACGCTCCGGTTCGCGCTCCGTGGTCGGGTGATTCCGCACGCGCGTGTGCGGCGCGGGCATCGGCTCGAAACCCCGTCACGGGGCAGTTCAGCCAGCTGCCGCGCCCATGCCTCATGTGATGATCCCGTCGTGCTCGCCGCGCAGCACCAGCACTGGGCACCGCACCGAGGACATCGTCGGGATGGTCACGCAGATGCACCGACACGACGTGTGGGCAGCTGCGGCGGCCCACTCACGCTCACTCCGGGGCACCCGCTGCAGGCCGGCAGCGGGTAACGCGAGTCCCACCGCCAGTACAGGACCAGCCGGGGTCACGAGCGGACCGTCGGGGCCATCGGTGGGCCCGGCCGGGGGCGCTCGCTCGCGTGGTTCGTCGCCCTGCTGCGCAGGCCCGGGTGGGGGCTGCCGCCGGCGGGCGGCTCGTGCGGCTGCCGGTCCTAGGTCACCGGTTCGCGCCGGGGCCGGTCGAGCGGCTGCTCGGCCTGGTCCTGGGCCGGTACTCATTGCGCGCGCTCGGGCCGATTCCACCTCGGGCAATGTGGGGGCCGCAGCGGTTCGGCCACGTCACCCACCGCATCCGACCGCCCTCCGCTGCGCCCGGTGAGGGGCCGCTCTACAGCACCGTGTCCAGGGTGACCGGCAGGTCCCGCACCCGCGTCCCGGTGGCGTGCCAGGCCGCGTTCGCCACCGCGGCGGCGGTACCGACGATGCCGATCTCCCCGATCCCCTTGGTCCCCATCGCGTTGACGTGCGGATCGTGCTCGTCGATCCAGTCCGCGCGCAGGTCGGCCACGTCGGCCTGGGTCGGCACGTGGTACTCGGCGAGGTCGTGGTTGACCACGTGCCCGGTCCGGGGGTCGAACAGGCTGTTCTCGTACAGGGCCATGCCCAGGCCCATGGTCATGCCGCCGACCAGCTGCGAGCGGGCCATCCGCGGGTTGACCACCCGGCCGACGGCGAAGGTCCCGTACAGGCGCGGCACCCGGATCTCGCCGGTGTCGGCATGTACCGCGACCTCGGCAAACTGCGCGCCGAAGGCCGACATCGCGTACCGCTCGGCCGCCTCGTTCGCCGGCACCCCGGCCCGGGCGGAGTCGCCGTCGGCGGGCGTGTCGCCGAAACGCTTGCGGAACTCCTGCGCGGCCGCCACGAGCGTCGAGCCCCAGGTGTTGATCCCCGAGGAGCCGCCGGCCACCGACGCCATCGGGTGGTCGGTGTCGCCGATGAGGACGTCGACCTCGTCGACCGCGACCCCGAGGGCGTCGGCGGCGATCTGCACCAGCGCCGTCCAGGTGCCGGTGCCCAGGTCCGTGGCGCCGATCCGGGCCACGTAACGCCCGTCCACCCGGCTGATCTCGGCCTCGGACACGGGCATCCGCATCGTGGGGTAGACCGAGGCGGCCACCCCGGTCCCCCACCACCAGCCGCCGTGCGACCGCACTCCCGGCAGTGGGTCGCGGTCAGGCCAGCCGAACTGCTCGGCGCCCCGGCGCAGGCAGGCGAGCAGGTTCCGCGACGAGAACGGGAGCCCGGACTCGGGATGGGTGTCCGGCTCGTTGCGTTCCCGCAGCTCGATCGGGTCGATGCCGAGCTCGTGGGCGAGCTCGTCCATCGCCACCTCCGGCGCGAACATCCCCGGGCACTCCCCCGGGGCGCGCATCCAGGACGGGATCGGCACGTCCAGCGCGGCCAGCCGCGTACTGGTCCGCCGGTTCGGCGCGGCGTACATCGTGCGGGCCGGCAGCACCGTCTGCTCGGCGAACTCCTTGACCCGCGAGGTCTGCTCGACCACGTCGTTCGCGATCGCGGTGAGCCGGCCGTCGTCGCCGGCGGCCAGCGCCACCTGCTGGATGGTCGGGGGACGGTAGCCAGCGAGGGAGAACGTCTGCTGCCGGGTCAGCGCCAGCCGGACCGGGCGGCCCGGCACCGCACGGGCCGCCATCGCCGCGGTGACCACGTTCTGGTGCGGGATACCCTTGGAGCCGAACCCGCCACCGACGTAGGGGCACACCACCCGGACCTGCTCGCGGTCCAGGCCGAGCACGGTGTACACCGTCTCGCGCACGGTGTGCACGCCCTGGGTCGAGTCCCACAAAGTGAGGGACCCGGCGCCGCCGTGGCTGGCCGGCTCCCACAGCGCGGTCGTGGCGTGCGGTTCCATCGGGTTGTTGTGCAGCATCGGGGTCGTGTAGGTCTGCTGGATCCGTGCCGGCCCGGCCGCCACGGCCGCGTCCACGTCGCCCTCGGAGGTGTCCGGCGCGGCGCCGGTCTCGACCTGCTCGGGGCGATAGAGGTCTGGCCGATCTGCGGAGAGGAGCGTGTCGCCCGGCTGCTCGTCGTAGCGCACGTCGACGAGGTCGGCGGCGTAGCGGGCCTGCTCGAAGGTCTCGGCGATCACGGCCGCGACGATCTGGCCGCGGAAGTGCACCTCGTCGTCCTGCAGGATCGCGTACTCGGCGTCGCTGGTATCGGCCAGGCGTTCGGCGGTGGCCGGGGTCAGCACGGCCAGTACGCCGTCCTCGGCCTCCGCCGGCGCGGGATCGACGCTGGTGATCCGTCCGCGCGCGAGCGGGGCCTGCACGATCCGGCAGTACACCGGGTCCTGCGCCGGTGACTCGTCGGCGTAGACCGCGGTGCCGCGCACCTTGCGGTCCCCGTCGCGACGGGGCAGGTCGGCGCCGATCGCGCGGTGTTCGAGCGTCTCGCTCATCTCTCATGCCTCCTGTCGCGCGAGGTCGCGCAGCGTGCCGGCCAGGGTCCGGGTCAGCAGCGGGATCTTGAACGCGTTGCCGCCGTCGACGCCGTCCTGCGGGCGGGCGTCGGCGAGCTCGGCCGCCGCGGCCGCGTGGAACGCCTCGTCGGACGGGGTCGCACCACGCAACACCCGCTCGGCGCGGCGCGCGCGCCACGGCGTGTGCGCCACACCCCCGAACGCGACCCGGGAGTCGGTGATCCGGCACTCGGTGACCTCCAGTGCGGCCGCCACGGAGACCAGTGCGAACGCGTACGACGCACGGTCGCGGACCTTGCGGTAGTCCGAGCGGGCCGCGACCGGCAGCGGCGGCAGCACGATCGCGGTGATCAGCTCACCGTGCTCGAGCACGGTGTCGCGCTCGGGTGCGTCGCCGGGCAGCCGGTGCAGCTCGCCGAAGGCGAGGGTCCGCTCGCCGTCCGGGCCGAGGACCTCCACCTGCGCATCCAGCGCGCTCAGCGCGACCGCCATGTCCGACGGGTGCGTGGCGATGCAGTGCTCGGACGCACCGAGGATCGCGTGCTGGCGGGTGGCGCCGCCGATCGCTGCGCACCCGGAGCCGGGGCTGCGCTTGTTGCACGGGGTGGTGACGTCCTGGAAGTACAGGCACCGGGTGCGCTGCAACGGGTTGCCGCCGGTGGTCGCCATGTTGCGCAGCTGACCCGACGCCCCGGACAGCAGCGCCCGGGCCAGCACCGGGTAGTGCCGGCGCACCCGGGAGTCCGCGGCCAGGTCGGCGTTGGCCACGCCCGCGCCGATCCGCAGGCCGCCGCCGTCGTCGCTGATGCCGGTCGGGAGCAGGCCGGTCACGTCGACGAGCAGCCCCGGTTCGGCGACGCCGAGCCGCAGGTGGTCGACGAGGTTGGTGCCACCCCCGAGGAACGCCGCGTCCGGCCGGGCGGCGACGGCGGCCACCGCCGTCCCGGCGTCGGCCGGGGCCTGGTAGTCGAACGGCCTCACCGGGTCCCCTCCCGCTCCCGCCCGACCCGGGCCACGGCGGCGCGGATGCCCGGGTAGGCGCCGCAGCGGCAGAGATTGCCGCTCATCCGCTCCGCGATCTCGGCGTCGTCGAGCTCCGGGGCGGCGCCGAGATCGCCGGTGACGACGCTGGGCCGGCCCCGGGCGAACTCGTCGAGCATCCCGACCGCCGAACACACCTGCCCGGGGGTGCAGTAGCCGCACTGGAACGCGTCCTCGTCGACGAAGGCCCGGTGCAGGGGATGGTCCCCGCCGGACCCGGGTGGACCGGCGGACAGGCCGTCGGCGGTGACGACCTCGGAACCGTCGCGGGTCACGGCCAGCGTCAGGCACGCCAGCACCCGCACGCCGTCGACCAGCACGGTGCACGACCCGCACTGACCGTGGTCACACCCCTTCTTCGGGCTGGTGTTGCCCAGGCGTTGGCGCAGAGCGTCGAGCAGCGAGGTGCGGGAGTCGACCGACAGCCGATGCTCGGCCCCGACGACCCGCAACGTCAGTTCGTGGTCCATGCGCCGCAGCGTTCCCCGGCGCTCCGGGCTCAATCCGTCCAGGAACACCTCGCTGACCGCGTTGCTACCGCAGGTGTGGACTCCTGCCCGCCCCAGGCGGCGAGATCGTGCTGTTCGATCGGTCCTGGCACCACCCCGCCGTCGCGCGGGCCATGAACTCTGCGCCGACGCCCACCGTGGGGCTGGCCAACACCAGGCTGCGGACCCGGCCATGCGGTGGCTCGACGTGAGACCCGCCGGTTTCCCGGCTCAGGCCATCGCATCGGCGAGTGCCTGGCACGCTCGCTCGCAGTGTCGGCAGGCCTCCGCGCAGATGCGGCAGTGCTCGTGTGTCCCGGCGTGGCGCTCGCACTCCTCGGCGCACGTCGCGCAGAACTGCCGGCAGCTCTCCAGCTGCGCCTTCGCGCTCGGCGCGTCGTACTCGGTCTGGCGGGTCAGGACACGCCCGGTCGTCCCACACACGTCGGCGCAGTCGAGGTTCAACCGGATGCACTTGCGCAGCTCCGCCACGCCGTCCTCGGACAGGCACGCGTCGGCGCAGGCGGAGCAGGCGTTCGCACATTCCAAGCAGGCCTCGATGCACGCGGTAAGCGTGTCTCGATCGACGTGGCCGGGCCAGGGGTGGCTCTCGAGCATCGACCGGGCAGTGGGCGTGGCCATCACGGCTCCTCTCGAAGTGTGTGCCCACCCCGGCTACCCGACCCTTGAGGCACTACGCGTGCGCCCAACTCGTGCACGTGCGGAACCACAGCCGGGCGCCACTGACAGCATGGTCACTTCCGTTGTGCAGATTCGGCGGGGCACGTGGTGGGAAGCCCCAGGCGTACTCGTCGGCCCGGGACGACACACATCGCCGGCAAGACACGATCCCGTAGGGTCCGTGACCGGACGCGACAACCATGATCGCCGCTCGGAGCACGGCAGGCACAACGCCCTCCCCCGCTGTCCGGAGTGTGCCGCCCGTGCCCGGGCCCAATATGAGGTGGGGTTGAGCCTTGCAGCCCGAAGACAGCCACCCACTTGTCGCTGCGCTGCGCACCGCTGCCCACGACATGATCGCACGGCACGACATCGACGATGTCGACGAGACGCTCAGCGCGATCGTGAACGAGGCGGTGGAGACGATCCCCGGCGTCGTCGCCGGCGGGATCTCGGTTCTCGAACACGGCCGGATCAGCCCGCGCATCCCCACGAACACCACGATCAAGGAGCTCGACGAGCTGCAGTCCCGCCTCGGTGAAGGGCCCTGCATCACTGCCGCTGTGGATCCGGCCGATGACGGCGTCATCGTCGCCGAGGATCTGGCCGAGCCGCCGGACAGCGAGCGGTGGCCGCAGTTCGCCCCGCAAGCGGTCGAGTGTGGCTACCGTTCGATGATGTCGACGCAGCTGTCCACCAGGACCAGTAGCGTCCACACGTCGCTGGACATGTACTCGCCGACGCCCGGGACGTTCGACGAAGCCGCACGGATGACCGCGGGTCTGTTCGGGGTGCAGGCCGCGCTGCTGCTCTACGGCGCCGAGCACGCCGCGCACCTGTCCGAGGCGCTGAGCACTCGCGACGTGATCGGGCAGGCCAAGGGCATCCTGATGGAACGCTTCGACGTCGGCGCCGACCGTGCGTTCCAGATGTTGGTGCGCTCGTCGCAGGACACGAACATCAAGGTCGTCGAGGTCGCGCGCTGGCTCACCCGTGACTCCACGCGGCGCCAGACCCGCCAGTGAGCGGCGGCCGAGCCGGCAACGAGCAGCCGGTCCGGCGCTGCGCATCCCAGGTCGGGATCTGCTGTCGGGGGCCCCGACACCCGGGGGCTCGGCGGCGACCTCCGGCCGTCCTGTCTGCGATCGGTGACCCCTCTGTGCGCGGCCGTCGCTGCGCGTTTGCAGTGGTCCACGGCGGGTAGGGCAACAGATCTCGAACTGACGCGTTGAAGTTGAAGGAGTCAGACCGTGGCACAAGCACAGGCCGGCGCTGCCGGCGACGTCGTCGACGAACTGACCCAGGACCACCACAAGGCATTGGACACGCTCGCGCAGGTCGCTTCCGACCGCACCCACCTGCAGGAACGCCGAAACCTGATCGACACGGTGATCGGCGAGGTGGTGCGGCACGCCGTGGCCGAGGAGATGTATGTCTACCCGGTCATGCGCGAGCGGTTCGACGACGGCGCCGACATCGTCTCTCACGACGCCGAGGAGCACGCCCAGCTCGAGCGGGTCATGAAGGAGCTCGAGAAGACCGACCCCGGCGAGGAGAAGTTCGAGAATCTGCTCGAGCAGATGACGCACGCGCTGCGCCACCACGCCGAGGAGGAGGAGACCCACCAGTTCCCTCGGCTGCGCGCGCACGTCGACCCGGACACGCTGCAGAAGATGCGCGAGCAGGTGGACCAGGCCAAGCAGATCGCCCCGACCCGCCCGCACCCGAATGCGCCCAATTCGGAGGTGTTCCACAAAGTGGCCGGCCCGGGCGTGGGGATGATCGACCGGATGCGCGACCGACTCTCCGACCGCCTCAGCAGCTGACGTCACGGCCGCCGGCCGGCCCGTGGTTGACATGGAGCGGGGCGCACTGATGACCATCGGTCGGTATGTCGGGGAGCTGGCGCACCAGGACCCGCTGCACGGGCTGCTGGCCGGCATCGCTACCGAGCGGCTGGCGGCTCGTGAGACCGCCGGGTTTCTGGTGTTCCAGCTGCCGGGTACGAACGAGATCTACGTCTACCAGGGCCGCGAGTCTGGCACGCGGATCGTGTGCAAATTCTTCGGTACCCGATACGGCGGTGACCTCGCCCTCGCCACTCGGGCCGCCCGCCGGGAGCAGGAAGCGCTGCGGGCCCTGCGCGAGGTGGGGTTGTGCGGCTCGCCGCACCACGTCGTGTGCCCGTACGGGGTCGCCCCGGACATCAACTGCGTGCTGGCCGTGGAGTACTACGACGGCGAACGCCTCAGCGAGGCCATCAACCGGGCGCTCTGGCACGGGGACGATGAGCACCTGTTGCGGCGGCTGGAGGCGCTGGCGTTCTTCCTGGCCACCCAGCACAGCCGGACGGCGACCGGGCAGCCGGTGGATTTCGACGTCGACTGCGTCTATCTGGACGTGCTGTTGGGGATGCTGCACGGTCTCGGCCGGGTCGGCCGGTGGGACATCGACGAGCTGGGCTGGCTTCGTGATCTCTGGCGAGCGCGGCCTCGGATGTGGCAGGACGAGCAGGTGTGGCTGCACGGCGACGCGACACCGGCGAACTTCCTGTTCGGCCCAGGCCTCGACGTCGCAGCGATCGATCTGGAACGGTGCCGGCGCGGTGACCGGCTGTTCGACGTCGGGCGGGTCGCCGGGGAACTGCAGCATGCGTTCCTACAGGCCACCGGTGATGGGCGTGTCATGGCAGGTGTGTAAGCCATGGGTGGGCCAAGATCGACCGCAGTGATCAACACAGCGGTCGGGAAGGACACCCACGTGAGCGAGAACCAGCCCGACCCTGACGGCGAGACTGCAGCGGCTCGCCGGCTCGCCGAGGCCCTCGACCCGTCGGCGATCGACGCGCTGTTGGCCGATGCGAAGGCCGCCGGCACTCCGATCGACGGCGTCGACGGACTGCTCAACCAGATGACCAAGGCCGTGCTCGAACGGTCGCTGCAGACCGAGATGACCCATCACCTCGGCTACGACCGCGACGACCCCGCAGGGCCCCGGCAAAGTCAGGATGAGCGACTGC
>NZ_FOUY01000002.1 GCF_900115005.1 Pseudonocardia ammonioxydans
CAGCCTGCATACGCTGAGCCACGAGGAGATCGTCGCGGTGATGCTGGCCCGGGCCACCGCACCCGACCCGGACACCGGCGACCCGAGCGGCACCGGTACCGACTCGGCCATCAGCACCGACACCTCCGACTCGGCCTCGGGCACCGGCACTGACTGCGGCCCCAGCTCACCATCCGGGTCCGACACCGGCTCCAACGCCGGCACCGGGATCGCTGCGCAGCATGGCGGCAGTCGCGAGCAGGGTGCCGACGACAGCGACAGCGACAGCGACAGCGACAGCGACGAAGCCGGCCACGACGACAGTGGCCGGCCGAGCCGGGCCGGCACCGAGGCCGACGGCGATACCGACAACCCCGACGAAGACGACGAAGACGACGACGGGACCAGTCCCGGGGCCTCTGGCTCCGATGCCGGAGGCGACACCAACGGTGCCGATGGCCCCGATGCGGACGCCGGTTCGGACTCGGATTCTGAGGCTGCCGACGAGGGTGCCGACGACGGGGACAGCGACGACGGGAGCGACCTCCCCGAGCCCGAACCCGATCCTGATCCTGATCTCGGCGAAGGGGACTCCGGCGGCCCGCACGATGACGGTCCCGATGGAGGCGGTCCCAGCGGCGGCGGTGGTGGTCCCCGTGGGGGCGGCCCCAACGATGATGGTGGCGGCCCTCGTGGCGACCGTTCCGGTGGTGGCGGCGGACGCCCCGTCCCGGAACGCGCCCGGCCGGGTATCGAGATCCGGCTACGCCTGTCCACCCTGCTCGGCCACGACGACCACCCCGGTGAGATCCCCGGCCTCGGCCCGATTCCGGCCCACACCGCCCGCGACTGCCTGGCCCGCCAGCAGTACGCCGAGTGGCGCTTCGCCATCACCGACGCCGACGGCTACCTGATCCTGGCCGGCACCACCCGCCGCCGCCCACCCCGACAACCCGGACCGGGTGGGCGTCCACTGATCCGCCAGGCCCACGGCGGCACCGTCGAACTGCAGGTCCCCGCCACCCTGCTCGAACAGCTCGCGGTCGACCCGCCACCCGGGTGGGAACCGTTGATCGCCGACCTGGCCGCCCAGTACGCCGACCGCGCCACCCTGCTGGCGGAGTTGGATCGGCGCTCCGGGGAGCGGTTCCCGCACCCGGCGCTGCGGCGTCACGTCGAGGTCCGGGATCGCACGTGCGTGTTCCCCGGATGCCGGCGTCCGGCGCGCAAGGCCCAGCAGGACCACACGGACGATCACCAGTACGGCGGGCCGACGACCAGCGATAATCTCGGCCCACTCTGCGTGTTCCACCATGCGATCAAGACCGCCGGACGCTGGCGGGTGCGACAACCGGTGCCGGGGGTGTTCCGGTGGCGCAGCCCGTTGGGCTGGTTCTACACCACCCGGGGTGAGCCGGTGTGTCCACCGTTGCCCGACCCGCTACCCAACCCCGAAGCCGAGGTCGGGCAGGTCGAGGCCGTGCCGGGACTGGGGAGTCCGTTGCAGGCCGAGTTCGACGAACGGCCCCCGTTCCCGACCCCACCCGAGGAACCCGAACCGGAGGAACCGGCCGAGGAACCCGAACCGACCGAGACAACCGACCGCGCATCACCGGACGAGCCGCCGTTCTGACGCTACCGACGCACGGGAGCCGCACCACACCGTGGTTCCCTGCGCCGGGATGGCCCGAATCCGACCACGATGAGTCGAGGTGCCCGGCCCGCCACCACCGCGCCGACCTGCCAGTCGGCCACGAACGCCACGAGCACCGGCTCGACGAGCTCCGACCCGTGCCCGCCCGCGCGCCCGGACCGTCGGCCCCGGCACCGGCTACCTGTCGGCCACCCCCACCGGCACCGGATCCGGACGGTCGACCGTCCCCGACCGCGCCCGGATCTCCTCGATCACTGCAGGCAGCACCTCGTGCAGATCACCGAGCACCGCGTAGGTCGCCCGCGTCACCATCGGAGCCTCCGCATCGATGTTGATCGCGAGGATGGTGCGCGCGTTCATGCACCCCACCCAGTGCTGGGTCGCACCACTGATCCCGCAGGCGATGTAGAGATCCGGGGCGATCTGCGTCCCGGTCAGACCCACCTGGTCGCTGTGCGAGCGCCACCCGTTGTTGGTCGCCACCCGCGAGCAGCCGACCGCACCTCCCAGCAGCGCGGCCAGTTCCTCCAGCACGGCGTAGCCGTCGGCGCTGCCGACCCCGCGCCCACCGGAGACGACGACCGGCGCGGTGGCCAGCGAGACGCCCTCGGCACGCGGCACCCGCTCGACCACCCGGGTACGGGCCAACACCGGGTCCAGCTCGGGCACGAACTCGACGACGTCCGGAGCCGGTGCCGGCGCCTCGGAGGCGGAGGCGGAGGCGGCAGGTGCAGAGGCGGAGCCAGAGGCCGCCGCCCCCGGCGCCACGGTCGCGAGCACGACCGGAGCGGTCAGTTCGGCGTCCTCGAGCAGCACCCCACCACTGCGGACCCGGGTCAGCGACCACGGCTCCCCCGGGCACAGCGCGAGACACCGGGTGGCCAACGGCAGGCCGGCGCGGGCCGCGGTCTGGGCGAGCACCTCGTCACCCCGCTCGGTCGCCGCGGCCAGCAGCCCGGCCGGGTGCACGGCGGCCAGGAGCTGGACCAGCGCCTCGCCCAGCGCCTCCGGCGCGTGGTCGGTGAGCAGGTCGTGCCGGAGCCGGTGCACTCGTCGCACCGCGAGGCCGTCGGGCACGGCCCCGGTCGTCACTACCTCCACCGCCAGCCCGGTCGCGTGAGCGACGGCGAGCACGTCCCCGGTGCCCGGCCCGGGCGTGCCGTCCGCCTCGGTGTCGATCAGTACCAGCAGCATCGTCACACCACCCCCAGCTCGGCCAGTACGTCGACCACGGCCGGCGCGGCCGCCGCCCCGCTGCCGAGCACCACGGTCTCGGGCCGGTCCTCGCGCGGGCGCCGCAGCGCGACCGTGCGCAGCCCACCGGCCGCCGGCTCGCCCGGCACGGTGCGCAGCGGGGCCTTGCGGGCCCGCATCCGTCCGGTGACCGCCGGGTACCGGGGCACGTTGATGCCCTCCTTCACCCCCACCGCGGCCGGCAGCGGCACCCGGTAGATCTCGATCCCCGCGGGCGTCCCGCGGCGGAGCTCCAGCCCCGAGTCGTCGAACCGGATGCCCTTGACCCCGGCGACCATCGGCAGCCCGAGCGCGCAGGCGACCCGGATCCCGGCCTGCGCGTTCCCGGCGACGGCCGAGTCGGTGCCGAACAGCAGCAGGTCGTAGCGGGTGTCGGGGGCGGACCGCAGACCCGCGAGGATCGAGGCGGCGGTGGGTTCCGGGTCCAGCTCCTCGGTCGGGACCTCCACCAGGACCCCCTCGTCGGCCCCCATGGAGATCGCGTACCGGAGCTGTTCGGCCGCGTCCGGCGGGCCGACGGTCAGGACGGTGACCCGTGCGGTGCCACCGGCCGCCCGGTGCGACTCGGCGATCCGGACGGCCTCCTCGACCGCGCACTCCTCGTGCGGCCCCATCGTGAACCCGAGGTGGCGGGTGTCGATGGCCAGCCCGTCGTCGGTGAGGGCGATCCGTGCCCCGACCGCCGGGGTGCGCTTGATGCACACCAGCACGTCGCGGCGTTCCGGTTCCGCCGTCGTGCTCATGAGCCGGTCACCCCCGCATCCGGGTGTCGTCGGGGTCGAACACCGGCCGGCGTCCCACCCGCAGCACGGTGACCGGGTGGTCGTGGCCCAGGTAGCGCACGGCCAGCCGGGCCCCCTCGACCGCCCGCTCCGGCGGCAGGTACGCCATCAGCAGGTGGCGGCCGAGCGACGGGGCCGCGCCGGCCGTCGTCACCACCGAGGGACGCCCCCTGCGGTCGACGATCCGCGCGCCGTCCGCGGTCACGATCGGCTCGCCACTCTGCGGCACCCGGTGCGTCCCGTCCGCGCCGGTGTGGTCGTCGACGGCGAGCGTGCACATCGTCGCGGCCGGTGCCTGCTCGCGGGCACGCAGGTAGGCGTCCTTGCCGACGAAGTCGGCCGCCTTCACCCGCGGCAGTGCGAGCCCGGCCTCGACCGGGTCGTGCTCGGAGTCCAGCTCGGCGCCCATCAGCCGGTAGCCCTTCTCCAGCCGCCCGGTCGTGCCGTAGACGCCGATCCCGGCCGGGACGACGCCGAGCGGGCCGCCCGCCGCCCACAGCTCGTCCCACAGGCGACGGCCCTGCTCGAACGGCGCGTGCAGCTCCCAGCCCAGGTCACCGACGTAGGACACTCGTAGCGCCAGCACCGGCGACCCGGCAATGGTGATCCACTTCGCGCGGCCGAACGGGAAGCCCTCCGCCGAGACGTCGTCGGGGGTCACCGACGCGAGCAGGTCCCGCGCGCGCGGGCCCCACACCCCGACCGTGCACACCGCCGAGGTCACCTCGGTCAGCACCACCCCGCCCCCGGCCGGCAGGTGCGCGTCGAACCAGGCCAGGTCCCGGGGCCCGTCCGCGGCGCCGGTGATCATCCGGAACCGGTCCGGCGCCAGCCGCACCACCGTGAGATCGGAGCGGAAGCCGCCGTTCGGCGCCAACACCGGGGTGTAGACCATCCGCCCCACCGGCTTGTCGACATCGGCCACCACCAGCTGCTGCAGGTACCCGCACGCGCCGGGCCCGGCCACCTCGAACTGGGTGAACGCCGACAGGTCGATCATCGCGACCCGCTCGCGCATCGCCAGGTGCTCGGCGTCGATGATCGGGGACCACCAGCGTGCGTCCCACTCGTGCGGCCGGTGGGAGATCCGGCCGGCGAACTCGTCGAGCAGGCCCACGTTGGACTCATACCACTGTGGACGTTCCCAGCCGCCGGTCTCGAAGAACACCGCGCCCAGGCCGGTCTCGGCCGCGTGGAACGGGGACAGCCGCCGGTCCCGGTCACCCGCCCACTGCTCGCGCGGGTGCACGATCCCGTAGGTCTTGTTGAACCCCTCGGACGCGCGCGCCCGCACGTGCGCGGGCGTGCGCTGGTGCGGGCCGAAGCGGGCGACGTCGGCGCCGTGCAGGTCGATCTCGGCGACCCCCTCGGTCATCCACTCGGCGAGCATCCGGCCGACACCCGGACCCTCCTTGATCCACACCGCGGCGGCCGACCACAGGCCGTCCGCCCCGGGGACCGGCCCGAGCAGCGGCGCACCGTCCGGGGTGAGCGAGAGCAGCCCGTTGATCGCGTGCCGGATCCCGGCACCGGGCCGGGAGAGGATCTCCGGGAACAGCTCGAGGGCCTGCTCGAGCTGCGGGTCGAAGTCCTCCTCGGTGAAGGGCAGCTGGGTCGGGGACAGCGCCGCGGCCGCGATCGAGGGGATCTCGTCGGGCTCGTGCAGGATCGGCCGGTGGGCGTACGACCCGATCTCCAGGTCGGGCCCGGACTGGCGCTCGTACATCAGCGCGTCCATGTCGCGGACGATCGGATAGGCGATCTCGCAGCGGGTCCGTTCCAACTCCGGGATCGGGCCGACGTCGATCATCTGGTGCACCGCGGGGGTCAGCGGCAGGGCCACCCCGGCCATCCGCGCGATCCGCGGGCTCCACACCCCGCAGGCGACGACGACGGTGCCGGTCTCGATGTCACCGGCGTCGGTCCGCACCCGGGCCACGCGCCCGTCCGCGGTGTCGATCCCCAGCACCTCGGTGCTCGCGCACACGGTCAGCGCGTCGAGCTCCTGGGCGCGCTCGCGCATCAACGCGCCGGTCCGCAGCGGGTCCACCACCCCGACCGACGGCGTCCAGAACCCGGCGAGCACCGGCGAGGGGTCGAGGAACGGCACCCGCCGGGCGACCTCGCCGGGCGGGATCAGCTCGGCCGCCACACCCCACGCGCACGCCGAGGACATCCGCCGGTGCAGCTCCTCGACCCGTTCCCGCGTGCGGGCGATCTCGATGCCGCCGCAGGTGGTGAGCGTGCCGAACTTCTCGTACTGGCGCATCGAGTCCAGCGTGAGCGCGGTGATCTCCTGGGAGTGGTCGACCGGGAAGATGAAGTTGGACGCGTGCCCGGTCGAGCCACCCGGGTCGGGCAGCGGCCCCTTGTCCAGCAGCACGATCCCGCGCTGCCCGCGCTCGGCGAGGTGGTAGGCCAGCGAGTTGCCGACGATGCCGGCGCCGATCACCACGACGTCGGCCCGGTCCGGTGGTGTGGTCATGGCGTCCTCCTTCGACTCCGCCGGTCAGGACAGGCCGACGATCTCTCCGTCCGGCCCGATGTCGAGCCGCTCGGCGGCCGGGCTCGACGACAGGCCCGGCATGGTGCGCATGTCACCGCAGATCAGGTAGACGAACCCGGCGCCCGCCGAGACCCGCACCTCGCGCACCGGCAGCCGCCACCCCGTGGGTGCCCCGGGCCGCGCCGGGTCGGCGGTCAGCGACAGGTGGGTCTTGGCGATGCACACGGGGAGCCGGCCGAAGCCCTGGCGCTCGCAGGCCTCGAGCTGGCGGCGCGCGAGCGGTGCGAGGTCGACGCCGTCGGCGCCGTACATCCCCCGCGCCACCGTGTCGATCTTGTCCAGCAGCGGCAGGTCGTCGGCGTAGAGCGGGCGGAACCCGGCCGTCCCGTCGGTGCAGGCCTCCTCCACCGCCGTGGCCAGGTCGGCGGCACCGATCCCGCCCTTCGCGACGTGGTGGGTCACCGCGGCCCGCGCCCCCTCCTCGGCGGCCACCTCCAGCACCGCCCGCAGCTCGCTGTCGTGGTCGCCGGGGAAGGCGTTCACCGCGACGACCGGCGGGATGCCGTGCGCCCGGACGTTCGCCAGCTGCCGGCGCAGGTTCACCGCCCCGGCCAGCACGTCGTCCGGGTTCTCCCGGGCCATCTCCTCGGGCAGCGGACGCCCGGCCACCACCCGGTACCGGCCGGAGTGCGCCTTGAGTGCCCGCACCGTGGCCACGACGACGGCGGCGTCGGGCACCAGCCCGGACGCCCGGCACTTGATGTTGAAGAACCGCTCGGCGCCCATGTCGGCACCGAAGCCGGCCTCGGTGACGAGGTAGTCGCCGCACCGGATGCCGATCAGGTCGGCGACCACCGACGAGTTGCCGTGCGCGATGTTGCCGAATGGTCCGCAGTGGACGAACGCGGGCGTGTGCTCCATGGTCTGCATGAGGTTCGGCTTGATCGCCTCGCGCAGCAGCACCGCCATCGCCCCGGCCGCCTTCAGCTGCTCGGCCGTCACCGGCGCCCCGTCCCGGTCGGTCCCGACGACGATGCGGCCGAGCCGGGCACGCAGGTCCGGCAACGACGTGCACAACGCGAGCACCGCCATGACCTCGCTCGCGGCGGTGATGTCGAACCCGGTCTCGCGCGGGACGCCGTCGGCATGCCCGCCGAGGCCGGTCACGACCCGGCGCAGGTCCCGGTCGCACAGGTCCAGCACCCGCCGCCAGCTGATCGAGAACGGGTCGAGCCCGGACGCGTTGCCCTTGCCCAGGTGGTTGTCCAGCATCGCCGCGAGCAGGTTGTGCGCCGCGGTGACCGCGTGCAGGTCCCCGGTGAGGTGCAGGTTCACCGTCTCCATCGGCACGATCTGCGAGTAGCCGCCGCCGGCCGCGCCGCCCTTGATCCCGAGCGTGGGGCCCATCGAGGGCTGCCGGACGGCGATCACCCCGCGCCGTCCGATGTGCCGGAACGCCTGCCCGAGCCCGATCGTGGTGGTGGTCTTGCCCTCGCCCAGCGGGGTGGGCGTGATCGCCGAGACCACGACGTAGCGGCCCGGTGGCCGGTCCGCGAGGTCGGCGGCGGCGTCGAGCGAGACCTTGGCGACCGCGTGCCCGTACGGTTCCAGCCGGTGCGCGCCGAGCCCCACCTCGGCCGCGATCTCCGGCAGCGGCCGCAGCGCGGCGTTGCGGGAGAGCTCGAGATCGGACGGCATGACCCACCCCCTCGTGGTGTCGCCGGCGCGCGTCAGGACGCCGCGCGTCGTCGCGCCTGCTGCACCCAGCGCAGCGTGGACTCGACCTGGTTGAACGTGTAGAGGTGCAGCCCGGCCGGACGGCACCGGCCCGCCGCGACGTGTGCGCCGAGCCGGCGCACCAGCCCGTCCGGCCGGTAGCCGTTCGGACGCAACAACTTCCCGGCGATCGAGCGGTGCGACCGCAGGAACCGGACCGAATCGCCCGCGCCGACCCGCAGGCTCATCCGCAGCAGCCGTCCGATGTCGACCGCCCCCGGCACCCCGACGACGATCGGCAGCCCGATCCCCCGCGCCCGGGCCGCGGCGGCGAACGCGCAGACCGTGTCGGCGTCGAAGCACAGCTGGGTGACCGTGTAGGTGGCGTGGGACTGCTTGTCGCGCAACGCCGCCCACAGGCGGTCGTCGTCGATCAACGGATGTCCCTCCGGATAGGACGGCAGCCCGACGTCGGTCATCGGGTGCCGCAGCTCCGCCATCGCGGTGAGCAGCGCGAGCCCGTCCGGGAACTCCCCCGCCGGCTCCCGCGCGTCGCCGCCGACCACGAACACGTCCCGCACGCCCGCGGCGTCCAGCCGGTCGAGCACCCCGGCCAGCTCGGCGCGGTCGGTGAGCTGCCGGGCGGCGAGATGCGGGACCGCGCGGAACCCGGTGCGGGACAGCGCCTCGGTCAGCGAGACGGTGGCCTCGACCCCCCGGTTCGGGGACGCCGTGACCGTGACCGTGGAGCCCGGCGGCAGTGCCGCCGCCCGGTCGAGCGTCCCGGGCAGCGGCAGCAGCTCGTAGCGGGCCCCGGTGAGCAGGTGCGCCGTGGCGCCCCGGCGGTGTGCCGAGGCGGCACGGCGACCCGGGATCGGTGCGCCCATCGTGCTCAGCCCTTCGGGGTCTCCTTGGACGGGTCCACGAACGGCTTCGGCACGACGACGGCCCGGCGCGGCCCGTCCGGCAGGCGCACGTCCAGCTCGGTGCCGAGCCCGGCCAGGCCGACCGGCACCATCGCCAGCCCGATGTTGCGGTCCAGCCGCGGCGACCAGCAGGCGCTGGTCACCCGCCCGACCACGGTGCCGCCCTCCTCGACCGGATACGGCTCGATCATGGACCCGTCGTTGAACGAGCCGAGCCGCGCGCCGTCGATCTCGATGCCGGCCAGCTGGCGGGAGACCCCCTCGGCCCGGATGCGGGTCAGGGCGCTCTTGCCGACGAAGTCCGCCGCCTGGTCGAGGTCGACCATCCAGCGGTAGTCGTAGCCGACCTCGAGCGGGTTGGTGTCGAGGGTGATGTCGCAGCCGTAGGCGAGCATCCCGCCCTCGATCCGGCGGATGTGGCACGGCCCGATCGTCCGCATCCCGTGCGGCCGGCCGGACTCCCACACCCGGTCCCACAGCGCGGACGCGTTGCGGGTGGCGTCGTGCAGGTAGATCTCGTAGCCGATCTCGCCGGTGTAGCCGGTCCGGCTGACCACGACGTCCATCCCGTCCAGTGTGTACGCGCGCATCCCGTAGTACGGGATGTCGAGCACGCCGTCACCGAACAGATCGGTCATCACCGGCTTGGCCTGCGGGCCCTGGATCTGCACCGGGGCGACGTCGACCTCGCGGATCGTGACGTCCCAGCCGCCCGCGTGCGCGAGCCCCATCGCCCACAACCGGGCGTCACTGTCGGCGAGCGAGAGCCAGAACCGGTTCTCCTCGAGTCGCAACAGGACGGGGTCGTTGACGATGCCGCCGTCCGGTGCGGTGAGGAAGACGTACTTGCACTGGCCCACCGCGCACTTGGTGAGGTCGCGGGGCACGAGGTGGTTGGTGAAGTCGAAGGCCTCCGGGCCGGAGATCTCCAGCTGCCGCTCCACCCCGACGTCCCACAGGGTCACGGCCTCGAGCAGCGCGTGGTACTCGGCGATCGGGTCGCCGTAGTGCCGCGGGTGGTAGGTGTGGTTGTAGACGCTGTACATCGCCACGCCGTGGGCGCGTGACTTCCAGAAGTACGGCGAGGTCCGCAACCGGCTGTAGAGCAGGATGCCCGGCGCATCGGTGCCCCGGGGCTCCCGCGAGGTGGTCTGGGGGGGTTCAAGTACGTCCGTCATGCGGATCGCCTCGTCATCCGGATCGCAGCGGTGGAATCGGAGAGTTGCGTATCGCGCAAAGCGAGAGGTGCTCGCGCAACAGCAGTGTGCGCAGTCCCACTCCCCCACGTCAAGGGCCGATTTTCACACCGCCGGCGGGGTGATTCGCCGCCCCGCCACGAGTGCCGGAGTTGCGTACAGCGAAGCTACGGGCAGCGATACGCAACACCGGCACCGGCGGGGTCAGGCCGCCGTCCGCGCGGTTCCGGTTCGGCGGAAGAACGTACGGGCGGCGGGGTGGAACAGCAGTGCGAGCGCCGCGAACACCGCGAGCAGGTGCAGCACCCGCAGCCCGGCCGCGGCGAGCTCCACTGTGGACGCGGACGCCAGGAAGCCGGCCGGCGAGGCGCCCGCCAGCATCGCCGTCACCGGGTCGACGACCAGTGACAGCGTCCCGATGACACCCAGCAACCCGACGACGGTCCACCGGATCACGTTCCGCCCGCTGCGCAGCTGCACGACCAGCACGGCGAGGGCCAGGTAGATGCCGGCCCGCCCGGCGATCTCCGTCCCGGACGGTGGCGCCTCCCCGGCGAGGCGGACCAGGGTCTCGGCGAACCCGGCGAGGATGGCGGCCAGCCACAGCCCGACGCTCAGCGTCACGGCGGGCGGCGGAGCGGGGCGGTCGGTGCGGGCGGTGCGGCGGATCGTGGCGGGCGTGCTCATGCGGACCTCCTCGGGATCGGTCCGACCAGCCTCACCCGGATCTCCCCGCCGCCCCAGACGGTCCGCCCCCGGCCGCCGGTGGGGCCCGCCCCACCGGCGATCAGGCCGCGCGCACCATGTCCACGAACAGCGCGTGCACCCGCCGGTCCCCGGTCAGCTCCGGGTGGAACGAGGTCGCCAGCACCGGTCCCTGCCGGACCGCGACCGCCTGTCCGGCCGCCTCGCCCGCCGCCCGGCCGTCGCTGGTGACGTGCGGGACGGCGGCGAGCACCTCGACGTCGCCGCCGGTCTTCTCCACCCACGGGGCCCGGATGAACACCGCGTGCACCGGGCCCCCCGGCAGGCCGTCGAACTCCAGGTCGGTCTCGAAGGAGTCGACCTGGCGGCCGAAGGCGTTGCGCCGCACGACGACGTCGAGTCCGCCGAGCTGGTGCTGGTCGGGCCGGCCGTCGAGGATCTCGTCGGCCAGCAGGATCATGCCGGCGCACGAGCCGTAGGCGGGCAGGCCGGCGCGCAGCCGCACACGCAGCGGGTCGAGCAGCTCGAACACGTCGAGGAGCTTCGACATCGTCGTCGACTCGCCGCCGGGCAGCACGATCCCGTCCACGGCGTCCAGTTCGGACGGCCGGCGGACCGGCAGCGCCGTCGCACCCGCCGCGGTCAGCGCGGCGACGTGCTCACGGACGTTGCCCTGCAGGGCCAGCACACCGATGGTCGGGGACGACATGGCCCCAGGGTAACCCCGCTCGACCAGCACGAACGCGCCCGCACGAGGTGAGCCGGCGCACGCGGGCGGCGGGTCAGCCCGCCGAGACCTCGCCCTCGCGCGCCTGCTTCGCCGCCGCCGCGCGCAGCGCCTCCGCCACGGCCGGGGCCACGCTCTGGTCGAACACGCTCGGCACGATGAACGACGGGTTCGGCTCCGCGACGACGTTCGCGATCGCCTCGGCCGCGGCGAGCATCATCCCGTCGGTGATGTCGTGCGCCTGCGCGTCGAGCAGCCCGCGGAACACCCCGGGGAACGCCAGCACGTTGTTGATCTGGTTCGGGTAGTCCGAGCGCCCGGTCGCGACGACCGCCGCGTGCTGCATCGCGACCATCGGGTCCACCTCCGGGTCCGGGTTGGCGAGCGCGAAGACGACCGCGTCGTCGTTCATCGTGGACAGTTCCTCGGCGCCGAGCAGGTTCGGCGCGCTGACCCCGATGAACACGTCCGCACCGGCGACGGCGTCGGCCAGCGAACCGGTCCGGCCCTCGGGATTGGTCTGCTCGGCGATCGAGCGCAGGTTCTCGTCCATGCCCTCGCGGGCCGGGTGGACGATCCCGTCGACGTCGACCGCGATCACGTCCGCGGTCTCCTCCGAGCCGAGCAGCCGGATGATCGCCGAGCCGGCCGCACCGACGCCGCAGACGACCACGCGGACGTCGGAGAACTTCTTGCCGACCACCCGCAGCGCGTTGCGCAGCGCGCCGAGCACGACGACGGCGGTGCCGTGCTGGTCGTCGTGGAAGACCGGGATGTCGAGGAGCTCGCGCAGCCGGCGCTCGATCTCGAAGCAGCGCGGTGCCGCGATGTCCTCCAGGTTGACCCCGCCGTACCCGGGGGCGATCAGCTGGACGGTCCGGATGATCTCCTCGGTGTCCTGTGTGTCCAGACACACCGGCCAGGCGTCCACCCCGGCGAACTGCTTGAACAGCGCCGCCTTGCCCTCCATCACCGGCATCGCCGCGGCGGCGCCGATGTTGCCCAGCCCGAGCACCGCGGAACCGTCGGTGACGACGGCGACGGTGTTGCGCTTGATCGTGAGCCGGCGGGCGTCGGAGGGGTTCTCCGCGATCGCCATCGACACCCGCGCGACACCCGGGGTGTAGGCGCGGGACAGGTCGTCCCGGGTGCGCAGGTTAACCTTGGACTTGATCTCGATCTTGCCGCCGAGGTGGAGCAGGAACGTCCGGTCCGAGACCTTGCGGACCGAGAAGCCCTCGAGGCTCTCCACCGCGGCCTTGATCTCTTCGACGTGCTCGGTGTCACGGGCGTCGACCGAGATGTCGACGACGAGGTGCTCGGTGCGCGCCTCGACGATGTCGAAGGCGGTCACGACGCCCCCGACCCGGCCGACGGCGGCGGTCAGGTCGCCGGCGGTGCTGGGGCGGGAGGGGGCGTCGACGCGAGCGGTGATGGCGTATCCGGGACCGGGAATTGACACGGGGCGGGACAGTACCGCCGTACGTGTGGTTACCGGTGGGTCACCGGTGCGGTCTCCGGTGTGACGACGACCGTCACCCCGGGGTTGTGATCTTCCCGCCGCCGGGTGTGTGATCGCGGTCATACTCCTGGAGGTGGTCGGCGTGGCGGTCAAGGCGGGTCGCGCACCGGCCGGGACCCCCGTCCACACGGCGGTGGGCGACCCGGTCCTGGTGCGCAACGTGGCTCTGGTGGGTCCCACCGGGGCGGGGAAGACGACCCTGGCGGAGGCGTTGCTGGCCCGCACCGGGGCCATCCCGCGGGCCGGCTCGGTCACCGAGGGAACCACGGTCTGCGACCACGACCCGGCCGCGGTGCGCCAGCACCGGTCGGTCGGGCTCACCCTCGCCCCGCTGCAGTGGCGCGACATCACCGTGAACCTGCTCGACACCCCCGGCTACGGCGACTTCCGCGGCGAGCTGCTCGCCGGGCTGCGCGCCGCGGACGCGGCCCTGTTCGTGCTGCCCGCGTCCGAGGGCCGCGACGGGGCCCTGGAGCCGGGCACGGTGACGTTGTGGGAGGAGTGCGCCGGGATCCCGCGCGCGATCGTGCTCACCCGCTGCGACACCGCCCGCGCCGACGTCGAGGCCACCGTCGCCGCCTGCCGGGACGCGTTCGGCCCGGACGCCGTCCCGCTGCACCTGCCGGTCCGCGACGCCGACGGGACCATGACCGGCCTGCACGGCCTGCTCGACGCCGCGGACGGCTCCGGGCCGGCCGGGGCCGACGAGGCCCGGGCGGCACTGATCGAGCAGATCATCGAGCAGGCCGAGGACGAGGACCTGCTGGAGCGCTACCTCGGCGGCGACGACCTGCGGACCGCCGAGCTGGCCGCCGGCCTGCGGACCGCCCTGCTGCGCGGCTCGTTCCACCCGATCGTGCCGGTCACCGCCGCCGGCGCCGCCGGGCCGGACGAGCTGCTGGAGCTGCTCACCTCCGCCTTCCCCACCCCGGTCGACCGGACCCCGCCCGCTGCGTCGGATCCGCGCCCGTCGGGTCCCGACCCGGCACCACCGATGGCCGCCGACCCCGACGGCCCGCTCGTCGCCGAGGTCGTGCACACCGGTGCCGACCCCTACGTCGGGCGGATCTGCCTGGTCCGGGTATACTCCGGGACCCTGCGCCCGGACAGCGCGGTGCACGTCGGCGGCGCGGTCCCGGCGCCGCGGCGCAGCCCCGAGGCCGGACCCGACGAGCAGCACGACAGCGACGAGCGCATCGGCCGGATCCACTCCCCGCTCGGCGCCGTGCTGCGCGAGACCACCGCCTGTGTGGCCGGGGACCTGTGCGCGGTCCCCCGGCTGGAGGCCGTCGTCGGCGACGTGCTGTCCGACCCCGCCCACCCGGTGCACCTCACACCCGGAGCGCGCCCCGAACCGCTGCTGCCGATCGCGGTCACCGCCCGCGACCGCGCCGACGAGGACGCCGTCGCCCGCGGGCTGGCCCGCCTGGTCGCCACCGACCCCGGGCTGCGCCTCGAGCGCGATCCGGAGACCCGCCAGACCGTGCTCTGGTGCGCCGGTGAGGCGCACGCCGACGTGGCGCTGGGCCGGCTGCGGGACGGCGGCGTCGAGGTCGACCTGGAGGAGGTGCGGGTCCCGCTGCGGGTCACCCCGGCCGGGTCCGGCCGGGTCACCGGCCGGCACGTCAAGCAGTCCGGCGGGCACGGACAGTACGCCGTCTGCCAGGTCGAGTTCGCCCCCGGCGAACCCGGCTCCGGGCTGGTGTTCAGCTCCGAGGTGGTCGGTGGCGCGGTCCCCACCCAGTACGTGCCGAGCGTCGAGAAGGGGATCCGCGCGCAGCTCGAACGCGGGCTGCCCGCGGCCGAGGGCGAACCGGCGCACCCGGTGGTCGACGTCGTCGCGCGGCTGGTCGACGGGAAGGCGCACAGCGTCGACTCCTCGGACGCCGCGTTCCAGACCGCCGGTGCGCTCGCCGTGCGTGCCGCCGCCGAGACCTGCGGGCTGCGCCTGCTGGAACCGGTCGACGAGGTGCGGATCCGGCTGCGCGACGAACACCTCGGCGCGGTGCTGGGCGACCTGTCCGCCCGGCGCGGGAAGGTGCTGTCCACCGAGCCGGACGGCGCCGGGCACACCGACGTGCGGGCCGAGGTGCCCCGCATCGAGCTGCTCCGCCACGCCGTCGACCTGCGCTCGCTGACCGCGGGCACGGCGGAGGCGACCCGGTCGTTCGCCCGGTGGGCCCAGCGCAGCTAGGTCTCGTCGTCGATCCGGGGGATCGGGCCGGTCGGCGGGTCCGCGACCGCCGTCTTCGCCGCGGAGTCGGTCGGCGCGCGCCCGCCGAGCCCGGCGAGCGCGGCCGCGGTGCCGACGTCGCGCCCGACCCGCTCGGACAGCAGCCAGCGGACCTCGAGCAGGTCGCAGTAGGCCTGCACGGCGGAGCCGACCCCGCCCAGCTCCCGGTGCGCGGCCCGCATCCCGGGGGTGAGGCATGTGTCGACCCAGCTGCGGGCCGCGACCTGTTCGCCCACCTCGGCGCCCGCCCGCCGGCACATCCACGCCTGGTGCGCGCGCAGGTCGCCGAGCAGGATCTGCGCCTGCCCCTCCCCCGCCTCCAGCCCGGTCAGCCGGCGCAGCTGGTCGCCGTGGAAGTTCCGGTCACCGACGGTGACCTGCAGCCTGCTCCGGTCCTCGCCCACCGGCTGCAGCGAGACCTCGTCGACGACGAAGCCGAGCTCGTTGAGCTCGCGGATCGTGCCCTCCACCCGGTAGCGGTCGCCGAAGGCGAAGACCGGCGCGGCGTGCAGCACGTCCCACAGCGCGCGGTAGCGGTCCGGGAGCGCGTTCGCCTCGTCGATCAGCTCCGGGACGATCTCCGGCGGGCGTTCGAGCCGGGCCGCGAGGTCGATCATCCCGGCGGCGACGTTCTCCACCAGGATGTCCAGGTCGTGCTCGCGCTGGCCGTCCGAGAGCTCGGGGTGGACCTCGCTGGTCTCGGCGTCGACGAGGTGGGCCTGCAGGCACTGACCGTCCCGCACGAACAGCGTGTTTGCCAGCGAGCAGTCACCCCAGAACACGCCGTTGCGGTGCAGGTCGACCAGCAGCGAGATCATCCCGTCGAACAGCCGGGCCCGCTGGAGCGGACGGTTCGGCGGCAGCCGCATGATCAGCCGCCGGTACTGCCAGGAACCCTGCAGGTAGCGGGTGACCAGCACCGCGGTGTCGTGCTCGGGCTGGTGCACCAGGCCCGCCGGGCGCACCGCGGGCAGGCACTCGTCCTCGAGCCGGCGCAGCACGCGGTACTCGCGGCGGGCGATCCGCTCGGGCATGTCCTTGAGCGCCCACAGCTCGCCGTCGGCCTCCACGAACCGCACCAGGTGCCGGCTCGGGCCGACGGCGATGTCGCGCAGCGGCACCTCGGTCGCCTGCCACTGCGCCAGCGGCAGGTCCCACGGCAACGCCAGCAGCCCCGGGCAGGGCGCGCGCAGGGTCAGCTCGGGCACGGCCATCACGACCTCCTCCACCGGCGGCCCGCCGCCTGCGGCGGTCCGCTGCTCCCCCGGATCACCAGCCGCGTCGGGACCGTCACGACCGGGTCCACCGGCTCGCCGGCCAGCCCGGCCAGCGCCATCCGGCCCGCCAGCTCCCCCTGCTCCGCGGCCGGCTGCGCCACTGTGGACAGATCGGTCATCGCGGCCAGCGGGTGGTCATCGATGCCGACCACCGAGACGTCCTCAGGCACCCGCAGGCCGGCCCGGCGCAACGTCCGGACCGCGCCCAGGGCGATCTCGTCGGAGTGGGCGTAGACCGCGGTCGGCGGGTCGGCGAGCCCGAGCAGCTCACCCATCGCCCGGGCCCCGCTCTCCGGGCTCCAGGTCACGGTGACCGACAGTGCCGGGTCCGGGGTGATCCCGGCGTCGGCCAGCGCCGCCCGGTAGGCCGACGACCGCCCGGCCGGCTGCGCGAGGTCGAGCTCCGGGTCCGCCGCGACGATCGTGCCGATCCGCCGGTGACCGAGATGGAGCAGGTGGTCCATCGCCTGGCGGCCCGCCGCGTGGTCGTCGATCGAGACCGACGGGTGCGAGCCGACCCGGGTACCGGCCGCCACGATGCCGACACCGATCCGGTCGAGCCGTTCGCGCTCCCGCTCGTCGACCCCGAACCCCAGCAGCACGACCGCGTCCGCGCGGCGGCGGGTCGGCAGCTCGTCGAAGAACGCCTGCCGGGAGCCCGCGTCGCCGAGCCGGTAGAGCAGCAGGTCCCGGCCACCCTCCCGGAGCACCGTGCCGAGCCCCTCCAGTGCGGCCCCGAACCACCAGCGGGCCAGGTGCGGCACGACGACGGCGACCCGCCCCGTCGTCCCGCGGGCCAGCCCGGTGGCCTCCGGGGAGGCCACGTACTCCAGGGCCCGGGCGGCCTCCCACACCCGCGCCCGGGTGACCTCGGCGACGTGCGGGTGCCCGCTGAGCGCGCGCGAGGCGGTGGCCGGCGACACGCCGGCACGCCGGGCGACGTCGGCGAGGTTCACCGGCTCGGACACGGGTCCATGTATGCCGAACACTGCAAGCGATTGCAAGAGCAGCGTTACCCCGTCGAGCTGGACCGCGACCGGACGATCGGCAATGCTCGATCGGTGCTGCGGCGATCGTTGTGACCCTTGACACGATCGTGTCGGGGACGCACAGTCACGCCTGCAAACGCTTCCAGCGCCCGCTCGGACGGGCCGGAGGCCCTGCGGTGGTACCGGCGGTATCGGACACGGGAGTTCGGAGTTGACCATGCGTCGCGCACGGTGGAGAAGGGCGCTGGCCGCCGGTGTGGCCGCCGCCGCCCTGGTCGGCCTGGCCGGTTGCGGGGGCGCACCCGCCGGTCCGCCGGTCCTGAACTGGTACATCAACCCCGACGACGGCGGGCAGGCCGAGATCGCCGAGCGCTGCACGGCGGCGTCGGGCGGGCAGTACCGGATCGAGGTCTCGATCCTGCCGCGCCAGGCCGGCGAGCAGCGCCAGCAGCTGATCCGGAGGCTCGCGGCGAGCGACACCTCGATCGACATCATGAGCATCGACCCGCCCTACATCCCGGAGTTCGCCGAGGCCGGGTTCCTCGCCCCGGTCCCCGCGGACGTGGCGCAGCGGACCACCGAGGGCATCGTGAACTCGGCGAAGGAGGGCGCCAGCTGGAACGGCGAGCTGGTGACCGTCCCGTTCTGGGCCAACACCCAGCTGCTCTGGTACCGCAAGTCGCAGGTCGAGGGCACCGGGCTGGACATGTCGAAGCCGGTGACCTGGGACCAGGTGATCGCCGCCGCGCAGGGCGCGGACTCGACCATCGCCGCGCAGGGCATCCGGGCCGAGTCGCTGACCGTGTGGCTGAACGCGCTGGTGGAGTCGGCGGGCGGCGAGATCGTCACCAACCCCTCGCCCGGCGACCCCGAGGGTGTCGAGCTGGGGCTGGACTCACCGGCCGCGACGCGCGCCGCCGAGGTCATGAAGGCGGTCTCCGCGATCGGCGGGCCCGGCTTCTCGACCGCGTCCGAGGACGAGAACTCCAACGCCTTCCAGGACGGCAGCGCGATGTTCCAGGTGAACTGGCCGTTCATCTGGGGCAAGGTCAACAGCGCGGTCGAGGACGGCACCGCGGAACAGGCCACGGCCGACGACTTCGGCTGGGCGCTGTACCCGCAGGTCACCCCGGGCACCCCGTCGGCGCCGCCGTACGGCGGCATCAACCTCGGCGTCGGCGCCTTCAGCCCGAACGTCGACCTGGCCTACCGGGCCACCGAGTGCATCGTGTCCGAGGAGAACCAGAAGCAGTACTTCCTCACCAACGGCAACGCGGCGGCCAAGCTGTCGGTCTTCACCGACCCCGAGGTGGTGGAGAAGTTCCCGATGGCCCCGGTGATCGCGCAGTCGCTGCAGCAGGCGAAGCCGCGCCCGCAGACCGCGTACTACAGCGAGGTCTCCGAGTCGATCCAGCGCAACTACCACCCCTCGGCCGGCATCGACCCGGTCACCGTCGGCCCCGCGACCGCCGACCTGATCAAGGCGGTCCTGGCGAAGGAGGAGCTGCTGTGAGTACGACGGCGGTGGAGTCCGGCACCGGGAGCGGTACGACGCCGACCCCGCCCGGCAACGGCGCCAGCGACCGGGCCCGGGCCGAGCAGCGACTGGGCTGGCTGCTCGCCGGCCCGGCCTTCGTGGTCATGCTGCTGGTCACGGCGTACCCGATCGCGCAGGCGGTCTACTACTCGCTGTTCGACTACCGGCTGACCGACCAGGAGAACATCTCCTTCATCGGGCTGAACAACTACGCGGTGGTCCTGACCGACCAGATCTGGTGGATCTCGTTCGCCGTCACCGTGTTCATCACCGTGGTCACGGTGGCGGTCGAGCTGGTGCTCGGCTTCGCGCTCGCCCTGGTGATGATGAACGCGCTGCAGGCCATCCGGCCCGTGCTGCGCGCGGCCATCCTCATCCCGTACGCGGTGATCACGGTCGTGTCCGCGTTCGCCTGGCAGTACGCCTTCTCGCTGGACTCCGGGTTCGTCAACTCGTGGTTCTCGTGGCTCCCCGGCATCGCGGCGGACACCGACTGGTTCGGTGGGACGTACACGTCGCTGCTGGTGATCTGCCTGGCCGAGATCTGGAAGACCACCCCCTTCATCTCGCTGCTGCTGCTCGCCGGGCTCGCCCAGGTCCCGGACGTGCTGCAGGAGGCGGCGAAGGTCGACGGCGCCACCTGGTGGCAGCGGATGCGCAAGGTCACGATCCCGAACATGAAGGCCGCGATCATGGTGGCCCTGCTGTTCCGGACCCTGGACGCCTTCCGGGTCTTCGACACGGTCTTCGTGATGACCAACGGCGCGAACAACACCGAGACGGTGTCGTTCCTGGCCTACCGGCAGACGATCGCCCGGGTCGAGATCGGGCTCGGCTCGGCGGTCTCGGTGCTGCTGTTCCTGTCGGTCGTGATCATCTGCGTCGGATTCATCAAGGGCTTCAAGGTCGACCTGTCCCAGGCCCGAGGGGAGAACTGATGTCCACCCGCGAGAAGGTCCTGTGGGTCGTGGCCGGCATCGCGATCGTGGTCTACGCCCTGTTCCCGGTGGGCTGGATCGTGTCGCTGTCGCTGAAGTCGTCCGACGACATCGCGAACGGTCAGTTCCTGCCCACCGCCCTGTCCTGGGAGAACTACGAGCAGATCCTCGTGGGCGACGCTGCCGAGCTGTTCCTGCCCGCGCTGCGCAACTCGTTCGGCATCGTGCTCATCGCGACGTTCATCGCGTGCGTCCTGTCGATGTTCGCCGCCTACGCCATCGCCCGGCTGGACTTCACCGGCAAGAAGCTCATCCTGTCCACCGCGCTCGCCGTGGCGATCTTCCCGGTGATCTCGATCGTGACGCCGCTGTTCAACCTGTGGCGCCAGATCGGGCTCTACGACACCTGGCCCGGCCTGATCATCCCCTACCTGTCGCTGACCCTGCCGCTGTCCATCTGGACCATGTCGGCGTTCTTCCGCGAGATCCCGTGGGAGATGGAGCAGGCCGCCCAGGTCGACGGCGCGACGACCTGGCAGGCGTTCCGGAAGGTGATCGTCCCGCTGGCCACGCCGGGGGTGTTCACGACGGCGATCATCGCCTTCTTCATCGCCTGGAACGACTTCGCCTACGGCATCTCGCTCACCTCGACCAGCGCGTCGCGGCCGGTGCCCGCCGCCCTCGGGCTGTTCTCCGGTGCCTCGCAGTTCGAGTCGCCGAACGGCCCGATCGCGGCCGCCGCGGTGATCGTGACGATCCCGGTCGTCGTCCTCGTCCTGATCTTCCAGCGGCGGATCGTCGCCGGCCTGACCAACGGCGCCGTCAAGGGCTGACCTCGTACTTCGCCAGAGAGAAAGGACCCGACCGGCCATGGCGTCGATCGAGATGCGCAACATCGTCAAGAAGTACGGGGACGGCTTCCCGGCCGTGAACGACGTGAGCATGGACATCGCCGACGGCGAGTTCATGATCCTCGTCGGCCCGTCCGGCTGCGGGAAGTCGACCCTGCTCCGGATGATCGTCGGCCTGGAGGACATCACCTCCGGCGACATGGTGATCGGCGGCAACCGGGTCAACGACAAGGCGCCGCGCGAGCGGAACCTGTCGATGGTGTTCCAGAACTACGCGCTCTACCCGCACCTGTCGGTCTTCGAGAACATCGCGTTCCCGCTGCGCCTGGCCAAGGCGCCCGAGGACGAGGTGAAGCGCAAGGTCACCGAGGCCTCGGACGTGCTCGAGCTCGGCGAGCACCTCGACCGCAAGCCGGCCAACCTCTCCGGTGGCCAGCGCCAGCGGGTCGCGATGGGCCGCGCCATCGTCCGCGACGCCGACGCGTTCCTCTTCGACGAGCCGCTGTCCAACCTCGACGCCAAGCTGCGCGGCCAGATGCGCACCGAGATCTCCCGGCTGCAGCGCAGGCTCGGCATCACCACGGTCTACGTCACCCACGACCAGACCGAGGCGATGACCCTCGGCGACCGGGTCTGTGTGCTGCGCAAGGGCGTCATCCAGCAGGTCGCCTCGCCGCGCGAGCTCTACGAGCAGCCGGTCAACCTGTTCGTCGCCGGGTTCATCGGCTCGCCCCCGATGAACTTCCTGCCCGCGACCGTCTCGGGCGCCACGCTGCAGACGCCGTTCGGCCCGATCGAGCTCGACGCCACCCGCGCCGAACAGGTGGCCGGCCGCGAGCTCGTGCTCGTCGGGATCCGGCCTGAGTACTTCGAGGACGCCTCCCTGGTCGACGGGGCGAAGCGGGACCTGGGTACGACCTTCACCGCGAAGGTCGACGTCACCGAGTGGCTCGGCGACTCGCAGTACGCCTACATCCCCTACGAGGCCCCGCCGGAGGTCGACGCCCAGCTCAAGGAGCTCTCCCGGGAGCTCGACTCCGACCAGCTGCGGACCCAGGCCATCGTGTCGATCGACTCGACGAGCCGGATCCGGGAGGGCCGCGAGGCCGAGTTCTGGCTGGACGCGCGGAAGATCCACGTGTTCGACCCGGAGTCCGGCCAGAACCTCACCCGGGACGAGGAGGCCGGTGCCGAGCTGACCCGCATGGCCGCCGAGGACCGGGAGAGTGGGTTGTGAGTGGTTATCGCGGTTCCGACCGCGATAACCACTCACGAGCGGCGTAGCCGCTGAGAGTCCGCGCCATCACCGCGAGGACGAACCGCTGGGTGGGGTAGGCGGCCAGCCAGGCCAGCCGCCCGGCCAGCCCGTGCGGGGCGAACCGCAGGGTCTGGGAGTAG
Source organism: Pseudonocardia ammonioxydans (assembly GCF_900115005.1). GTDB lineage: Bacteria > Actinomycetota > Actinomycetes > Mycobacteriales > Pseudonocardiaceae > Pseudonocardia > Pseudonocardia ammonioxydans. The sequence continues at coordinate 22,191 of NZ_FOUY01000002.1, forward strand.
TGGCTGGTCAGGGCACTGGTGCGGCGGACCCGCAGCTCCAGGTGCGCGACCCCGGGCAGCCGGGTCGCAGCGCGCAGCAGCAGCCGGGCCCCGGGCTCGACGGCCTCGACCACCCAGTGGTCCAGCCACTCCCCCGGGACCAGGCCGGGTGCGCCGGCGGGGCCCCGGTGCCGCGGCTGCGCGGCCCCACCACCGAGGGCGTCGAGGATGCCGCTCAGCGTGGCCGTGCCCGGGACGGTGTACCAGCCGTGCTCGCCGCCGAGGTCCTCGATCACCGACCACACGGCGCCGGCCGGCGCGTCGACGTCGCAGGCGTCGGTCGTCTCCCACGCGACCGGCCCGCTGCCCGGCGCGTCCGACCGGCCGGGCCCGGCGGCCCCGGTGCCGTCCAGCGCCCGGCGGACGGCCGTGCGGTACGGCGTGTGCCCGCCGGCCGGCGGGCCGATCAGCGCGTCCAGCGTGGCGATGTCGGCGGGGTCGGCGACCAGCTCGTGGCGCATCGACTCGACCAGCGGTTCCGCTAGCCCGCGCTGCACCGGGGTCAGCGCGGCGACCGCGCGGGCGGTGAGCCGCGGCGCGGACACCGGCACCGGCAGCGACGCGGGCCGGGCCAGGCCGGCCTCGGCGGCGTACTCGCCCATCAGGGACCGGTAGGTGTGGACGTCGGGGCCGCCGACGTCGAACGCCCGGTTCACCTCCGCGGGCAGGTCCAGGCACCCGACGAGCGCGTGCAGGACGTCGTCGACGGCGATCGGCTGGATCCGGTTCCACGCCCGGTCCGGCAGCGGCAGCACCAGCGGGCCGCCCATCGCGACGTCGGTGAGGTGGCGGATCATCTCGAAACTGGCCGAGCCGGTGCCGACGACGATCCCGGCCCGCAGCACGACGGCCGGGGCCGGTCCCGCGAGCAGGATGTCGCCGACCTCGCGGCGCGAGCGCAGGTGCCCCGAGACCCGGCGGGTGTCCGCATCCGGCTGCAGGCCGCCCAGGTAGACGACCCGGGCGGCACCCGCCGCGGCGGCGCCGTCGGCCACGGCGTGTGCGGCGGCGCGGTCGCGGTCGGCGTAGCCGGGGGCGTCCATCGCGTGGACCAGGTGGACGACGGCGTCGGCCCCGGTGCAGGCACCGGCGACCTCCGCGTGGTCCTGCGCGTCGCCGGTGACGACCTCGACGTCGCCTGCCCAGGGGTGCGCCGCGACCTTCTGCGGGGTCCGGGCCAGCACCCGGACGGTGTGGCCGGCGTCGAGCAGGCGGGGCACCAGGCGCGATCCGATGTAGCCGGTGGCGCCGACGACGAGGACGTGCATCCCCCGATCCTCGCCCTCGTGCGCCCCCGGCGCGCGACGGGGCGCGCTCAGGGCAGACCGGCCAGCCGCAGCACGGCCGTGGTCGCCGCGGCCAGCACGACGACCAGCACGAACGGCAGCCGCCGCCAGATCCCGGCGGCGGCCACCGCGACCCCCGCCGGCCGGGCCCAGCCGGCGAACTCCTGCCCCTCGAACCAGGTCCCGGTGACCACGAGCGCGACCAGCAGCGCGACCGCGCCGAGCTCGACGAGGCGGACCGTGCGGTCGGAGAACTCGACCCGGCCGGCCAGGAGCAGCGGCACCAGGCGCATCAGGTACGTGCCGCCGGCGAGGACGGCCAGTGCGGTGATCGTCATGCCCGGCCTCCCGGGCAGCGGGCGTCGCTCGTGCCGGCCCGGGCCTGCACCCCGCCGGGCCGGGCCCGCCGGGCGGCCGCACCGACGCCGAGCAGTCCGGCGAGCACGGGGAGCCCGGCCGGCAGGAACGGGGCGCAGGTGAGCGAGACCGCCGCCGCTGCGCCACCGACCCGGCGCGCGTCGGCGCGGCGCAGCATCGGGACGAGCATCGCCAGCAGCGCGGCCGGGAACGCGGCGTCGAGCCCGAGGGCCGACGGGTCCGGCACGCTCGCGCCGAGCAGCAGTCCCCCGGCGGTGCCGAGCTGCCAGCAGCCGTACTTGATCAGACCGAGGAGCCAGAAGGCACGCCGGGCGCGGCCGGGCTCACCGTCGGTCCGGGCCAGCACGAAGGCCGTCGACTCGTCGGTGATGACGTGCGCGCCGGGGATCCGCGACCAGCCGCCGCCGATGTGGCGGGCCAGGGCCAGTCCGAAGGGCAGGTGCCGCAGGTTGAGCACCAGCCCGGCGACGACGGCGGCCCAGATCCCGCCGCCGGCCGCCAGCACACCGGTCACCAGCAGCTGCGCACCGCCGGCGAAGACCAGCATCGACATCGCCATCGTCGTCACCGGCGAGAGGCCGGCCGCGGGGGCCAGCGCGCCGAAGGACACACCGACCAGGCCGACCGCGACCGAGACGGTCACCGCGTCCCGGACGTCGGCCCGGCTCTGCCCAGATCCTGTTCGCTGCACCGAACGCATGACCGTTACAGTGAACCCACGACCTGTCGTTCGTCAAGCCGAACTCGAGGACCGATGAATCGAACGCCACCGCTCGCGACGATCGCGGCCGCCATCCGCCGGGAGCGCGACCGCCTGGGCATCTCCTCGGCGGAGCTCGCCCGCCGGGCCGGGATCGCGAAGTCGACGCTCTCCCAGCTCGAGGCCGGGACCGGCAATCCCAGCGTCGAGACGCTCTGGGCGATCGCGGTGGTGGCCGGGGTCCCGTTCAGCACGCTGGTGGAGCCTCCGGCACCGCCGGTCCGGGTGGTCCGCGCGAGCCAACGCCCGGCCATCCGCTCCGAGGCCTCGCCGTTCACGTCGGCGCTGCTGGCGGCGTGCCCGCCGGGTGCCCGGCGGGACGTGCACGTGATCACCTCAGAGCCGGGCGACGCCCGCGCCTCGGACCCGCACTCCCCCGGGACGGTCGAGCACATGGTCGTCAGCAGTGGACGGTGGAACGCCGGCCCGGCCGGCGAGGAGGTCGACCTCGACCCCGGCGACTACGTCACCTTCCCCGCCGACCGGCCGCACACCTACCGGGCGCTGACCGCGGACGCGTCCGCGGTACTGGTCATGGAGTACCGCTGATCAGCCACCGCTGGGCCCCCGGGTGGCGGAGCCGGCGTCCGGACCGCCCTCGGTGATCCGCTTCAGCGGCCCGTCGAGGAGACCCTCCTCGCTGCCACCGCCCTGTTCGGACTCGGGCATCGGGTACTGGCGGACCCAGTCGACCTCCATCGTGGACGGTTTCACCTCACCCCCGCCCTCCGGGAACCAGTCGAGCTGGATGCACAGGTGCATCGGACCGGGGGGCAGGATCGAGGTGTCGTCGGTGCGCCACCACTCCTTGCCGTCCACATAGGCCACGACACCGTCCGGGCTCCACTCGACCGCCCAGTTGTGCCACTGTGTCGCGTCGATCTGGACCTCGCCCTGGACCTGGCTGTTGTCCTCGCCGTAGTGCAGGAACAGCTCGGTCGACTGCCGGGTGTGGTCGGTCATCTCCATGAAGTCGATCTCGCCGCCGACCGGGAAGTTCTCCGCGGTCGGCCAGAGCAGCAGCAGCGCGTTGTAGCTCGGGTCGGACGCCGGCGCGCGCACCCGGCCCTCCCAGCGGCCGTACTTCTGGCTGGCGTCGGTCCAGGCCATTCCGGCGGTCTTTCCCTCGGAGTCACCGTTGATGGTGAGGATGCCGTCCTGCACCGACGCCGCGTCCGGCGAGCGTGTGCCCTCACCCGCGTGGCCGGGACCGTCGTACATGTTCCATCCGGCGAGGTCACCGCCGTCGAACTCGTCGACCTTGCTCGGCTCGCCCCAGCCGTGCGCGGTGGCGGCGCTGCTCTCCGCGCCCGGGTACGCGGCGGGGCCGGCCGCCGGGTCGGCGGGTGCGGGCGGGGGCGTCGGCTCGGCCGCCTGGCCGGCCGGCGTGCCGCCGGTCCCGCAGTCGGCCGGGCCGGGCCCACCGCCCGGTCCGCCCGCGGTCCGCTCACCCGGGCCGGCGCCACTGCCGGTGCCACTGCCACCGGCCGCCTGGCTGTCCCCGGAACCCTGGTCCTGACCCGCGGAGCCCCGGTCGTCGCCCGAACCGCCGTCGCCGGGCACCTGGCCACCGCCCGAAGCCTGATCGCCGCCGGACCCGGAGTCGCCGCTCGACCCCGAGGCGTCGCCGCCGGGCCCGCCGGAGTCGTCATCGCCCGAATCCTGGCCACCGCCCGACCTGTCGCCGGACTTCTGATCGCCGCCGGAGCCCTGGTCGCCCCCGGATCCCGAATCACCGGACGAGCCGGACGAGCCCTGGTCGCCACCCGAGCCCTGGTCGTCCCCGGACCCCGAGCCACCGCCCGAGCCGGACGAGCTCTGATCGCCACCCGAGCCCTGATCGCCCCCGGACCCCGAGTCGCCGCCCGACCTCGAGTCGTCGCCGCCGGGCCCGCCGGAGTCGTCATCGCCCGAATCCTGGCCGCCACCCGACCTGTCGCCGGACTTCTGGTCGCCACCGGAGCCCTGGTCGTCCCCGGATCCCGAGTCACCGGACGAGCCGGACAAGCCTTGGTCGCCACCCGGGTCCTGCCCATCACCGGACGGCCCGGCCGCATCCCCCGAGCCATCGTCTCCCGACTCCGGCTCGGCGACGGCCTCCCGGGCGGCGGCACCGGCATCCGGCAGCGCGGCTCGACCGGCCCCTTCCGCCGCCGGACCCGCAGCTCCGGAATCCTGGCCACCGCCGCCGGCCGCGGAGCCGCCCGAGGCCGCATCTCCTGGATCCGAGCTGCCCGGATCCGACGCACCACCGGAGCCGGGGGCGCTCGAGGCCGGGCCCGACGTTCCGGAGCTCGACGTTCCGGAGCCCGAACCGGCCGTGCTCGGCTCACCGGTGCCGCCGGGCTTCCCCGACCCGGCGCCACCGTCGTCCCTCGAACCCGACCCACCCGAACCGGACCCGCCCGGGCCGGGGCCCGGTGCCGGACAGTCCACCGCCGTCGTCGCGCTCGGCCGATCCGCCGCCCCGGTGTCGGCGTACGCCGCAGCCGGAACAGTGATCAGCATCGCGGCCGCGATGGCCGCGGCTCGCACAGAGCGTCCCATCAGGCTCCTCCGCCCCACTGGTCTCGTGATTCGCAAAGGAACGTAAACGCCACACAGTCACCATGCGCCCCGCTGTCACCGTATCGAGTTGGCAACCCCGCCCTCGGGTGATCACGAAACCCGGAGAAATCGGGCGCGCCCCGCTACCGAGGGATCCGTGTGGTCACCGCATCGTGGTGCCGCGATCCGGTGGTGGGGACCACCCGGACACGACGAGAGCCCCGCCCGGCGACGGCCGGACGGGGCTCTCGTGAACGACGGAAGGGCGGGAACTACCAGCCGCGGCCGGCGTAGCGCTGGTCCTCCGGGATGTCCGGGATGTTGATCCCGACCATGGCCTCACCCAGGCCCCGCGAGACCTTCGCGATCATGTCGGGGTCGTCGTGGAACGTCGTGGCCTTCACGATCGCCGACGCGCGCTGCGCCGGGTCGCCGGACTTGAAGATGCCCGAGCCGACGAACACGCCCTCGGCGCCGAGCTGCATCATCATCGCGGCGTCGGCCGGGGTGGCGATGCCACCCGCGGTGAACAGCACGACCGGCAGCTTCCCGGTGCGCGCGACCTCGGCGACGAGCTCGACCGGCGCCCGCAGCTCCTTGGCCGCGACGTAGAGCTCGGCGGGGTCCAGCGACGCGAGCCGGCCGATCTCGGCACGGATCGACCGCATGTGCCGGGTCGCCTCGACGACGTTGCCGGTACCGGCCTCACCCTTGGAGCGGATCATCGCCGCGCCCTCGGAGAGCCGGCGCAGGGCCTCGCCCAGGTTGGTCGCACCGCACACGAACGGCACGGTGTAGGACCACTTGTCGATGTGGTGGGCCTCGTCGGCCGGGGTCAGCACCTCGGACTCGTCGATGTAGTCGACGCCGAGCGCCTGCAGGACCTGGGCCTCGACGAAGTGCCCGATCCGGGCCTTGGCCATGACCGGGATGGAGACGGCCTCGACGATCCCGGAGATCATGTCGGGGTCCGACATGCGGGCGACGCCGCCGTTGGAGCGGATGTCGGCGGGGACCCGCTCGAGGGCCATGACGGCCACGGCGCCGGCGTCCTCGGCGATCTTCGCCTGCTCCGGGGTGACCACGTCCATGATCACGCCGCCCTTGAGCATCTCGGCCATGCCGCGCTTGACCCGCGCGGTGCCGTGCTGCGGACCGGCGTTGTCAGGGGTGTTGTCGGCTGCGGACACGGGTGATCGGAGCTCCTCACATGGCGGTCGGGTGACGGCCCGATTCTACGTCAGCGCCGCCCGGCCCGGCCGCCGGTTCCGGATCGGCGATCTCGAAGTACACCGGCTCCGGGGCGGTGCCGTACAGGTGGAACCAGCGGACCAGTCGTCGGGACCGGAGCACCCGGGTGTCCCGCACGGCGTCGTTGTGCACCCGTCGCGCCAGCACGACCAGCTGCTGGGCGTCACGCAGCTCCGCCGCCAGCGGCGCCGGCAGCCCGGCCCGGTCGACGGCCGCGAGCTCCCTGGTCAGGACGTTCTCGGCGGTCTCGCGGGCCTCCCGGGCGCCGGCCGGGTCGTGCCCGCCGGGGGTCGGCGCGGCCCCGGACCGGGCGGTGGTCGCGGCGGCGCGCAGGCGCCCGGACCCGGCCGCACCGGGCACATCGGCGATCCGCAGTGCCACCTCCGCCCGGCGTTCCAGCGCGGTGGCCAACCCACCCCGGGCGGCCCCCACCCGCACGTGCAACCGGTGCAGACGTCGCACCCGTGTCAGAGACCACACGGTGAGCGCGACCACGACGACCAGGGCCGCCGCCACGAGCAGCACCACGGCGAGCGTGCTCATTCCGCGCTCCGCACCCGTGAGTGGAAATCGCGGCTGGAGCCACGGTTTCCACTCACGGGCGGCGAAGCCGCGAGGGCGGCCCGGTAGACGCGCAGCACCTCCTCGGCGACGACCGGCCAGTCGTAGCGGGCCGCCCGCTCCCGCCCGGCGGTGCGCAGCGCGGCACGGCGGCCGTCGTCGTCGAGCAGGTCGGCCAGGGCGGTCCCGAGCGCGGCGCTGTCACCGGGCGGGGTCAGCACGCCCGCGCCGTCGAGCACCGCGCGGAACGACTCGATGTCGCTGGCCAGCACCGGTGCGCCCGCGGCCATCGCCTCGGTGAGCACCATGCCGAAGCTCTCCCCGCCGCGGTGCGGGGCGCAGTAGACGTCCATCGCGCGCAGTGCCGCGGCCTTCGTCGGCTCGTCGACCGCGCCGAGCAGCTCGATCCGCCCGGCCAGCTCCGGCCCGGCCGCCCGGTGCAGGGCGTCGGCGTCCCCGCGCCCGACGACGAGCAGGCGCAGGCCCGGGCGCACCGCGACCAGCGGCCGCAGCGCGTCGAGCAGCACCCCCATGCCCTTGCGGGACTCGTCGAACCGGCCGACGAAACCGACCCGCCGGCCGGGTGCGCCCGCCCCGTCCGGCGGGTCCGGCGCCAGGCCGTCGACGAGCTCGTGCAGCGGCGGGCCCTGGGCGAACCGGGCCACGTCGACGCCGTTGGGGATCTCGGTCGCGTCCCCGCCCAGGTGCTCGACCTGCACCCGCCGCGCGGTGGCCGAGACCGCGATCCGCGCCGTCACCTTCTCCATCAGCGGGCGCAGTACCCCGCCGAACGCGGCCAACGCCCGCGACCGCTCGGTCGAGGTGTGGAACGTCGCGACGATCGGGCCGCGGGCGGCGAGCAGGGCGAGCACCGACACCGAGAACGTCGTGGGCTCGTGCAGGTGCAGCACGTCGAACTCGTGCTCGGCCAGCCAGCGGCGGGCACGGTGGTAGGACACCGGTCCGAACGTCACCCGGGCGACCGAGCCGTTGTAGGGCACGCCGAGCGAGCGCCCCACCGGCGTCACGAACTCGGGCGCCTCCCCCACCGCCGGGGCGAGGACGTCGACCCGGTGTCCCCGCGCCCGCAGCGCCGCGGCGAGGTCGAGGACGTGGTTCTGCACCCCGCCCGGCACGTCGAGCGAGTACGGGCACACCACCCCGACCCGCAGCGCCGTCATCCCGGCCCGCCCGGGATCGGCTGCAGCATGTGCCAGTCCTCGGGCCGGTGCGCGATGAGCTCGCCGAACGCGTCGGCCAGGGCCTGGGTGGCCTTGACCACCGCCGACCCCGGCCCCGACACCGCCGCGGCGCCATCGACCGGGATCTCCGGGCCGACGTGCACCCCCCACGCCGCACCGGCGAACACCGGATACGCCGGGTGCAGCGCCGCGCCGGTCAGCCGGGCCAGCCGGGCCGGGCCGGCGGGGAGGCGGGCCGGGGCGCCGAGGAACCTCACGTCGACCCCGGTCCCGGACAGGTCCCGGTCGGCGATCAGGCAGACCACCCCGCCGGCACGCAGCCGCGCGGTCAGGGCCCGGTGCGCCGACCGCGGGTCGTCGGCCGGCACCACCTCGAACCCCAGCGAGCGCCGGTAGTCGAGGAACCGGCGGAACAGCGACTCCGGGCGCAGCCGCTGCACGACGGTCGTGATGGCCGGCTCCAGCCCGAGCCGGGCGAGCTCGCCGACCATGTAGACCCCGGCGACGTCCCAGTTCCCCGCGTGCGGCAGGGCGTAGAGCACCCCCCGGCCGGCGCGCAGCGCCTCCAGCGACGCGTCGATGCCGTGCACGTGCGGGTGCATCGCCCGGTGCAGCGCGCCCGGCTCCAGCGAGGGCAGGGCGAACGCCTCCCGCCAGTAGCGCGCGTAGCTGCGCATACCCCGTCGTACCAGGTCGTCGAGCTCGGCGGGCGCCGCGTCCGGGCGGACCCGGGCGAGATTCGCGCGCAGCCGCTGCACCCCCGGCCCGCCGCGGCGGGTGGCGAGGTCGGCACCGGCGTCGAACACGCGGGCGACGACCGCCGGCGGCAGCTTCCCGACGACCGCCCAGCCCGCCGCGTAGCCGGCACCGGCCAGCGCCTCCCGGGCCCGCGTGGGACCGTCAGGCACGGGGCACCTCGCGCGAGCTCCGGCGTACCGCCAGGATCCGCTGGCCGAGGGTCACCACCGTCCCGATCGCCAGCACGACCAGCGCGACGGTCAGCGCGTACGGCACGCCGAGCCCGGCCAGGAACGCGCCGAGCAGCCCCAGGACCAGCCGTTCGGCCCGCTCGACGAGGCCGCCCTCCGCGGCCAGCCCCACCGACTCGGCGCGCGCCTTCACATACGACACGATCTGCCCGCCGACCAGTGCGACCAGCGCGGCCGCCGCGGCGACCGGCTCGTCCCCACCGGTCAGGGCCCACCAGGCCAGCGCACCGAACAGGGCGCCGTCGACCATCCGGTCACAGGTGGAGTCGAGCACCGCCCCGAACGGGGTGCCGTGGCCGCGGGCGCGGGCCATCGCCCCGTCGAGCAGGTCGGTCAGCACGAACACCGTCACCAGGACCGAGCCGAGCACCAGCCGGCCGGTCGGCAGGAACACGACCGAGCAGGCGAGGGCACCCACGGTGCCGAGCACCGTCATGGTGTCCGGGCCGATGCCGAGCGCGACCAGGCGCCGGCCCACCGGATCGGTGAGCCGGTTGACGTGCCCGCGGGCGAACAGGTTGAGCATCGTGGGCGACGAACTCCCTCACGGGCAGGCGGTGGTGACCAGCCTAGTCGGGGTGGCGGGCTCCGCGCCGGGGCGGCTCCCACGCCTCCGCCAGCTGCGCACGGGTCTCGGCGAGCAGCTGCGGGATGACTTTCGTCTGCCCGACGACGGTGATGAAGTTCGCGTCGCCGCCCCACCGCGGGACGACGTGCTGGTGCAGGTGCTCGGCCAGCGACCCGCCCGCGACGCTGCCCAGGTTGAGCCCCACGTTGAACGCGTGCGGGGCCGCCACCCGCTTCATGGTCACCACCGCCTGGCGGGTGAAGGCCATCAGCTCGGCCGCCTCGGAGTCGGTGAGCTCCTCGAGGTCCGCGACGTGCCGGTAGGGCAGCACCATCAGGTGCCCCGGGTTGTACGGGTGCAGGTTCAGCAGGGCGTAGACCTCGTCACCGCGGGCGATGACCAGGTTCTCCGCGTCCGGGCCCACCTGGTCCCCGCCGTCGTACTCCCCGGGCTCCCCGCAGTCCCCGGGCTCCCCGACGATCTCACCGCGGCCGATCCGGCAGAACGGACAGCCGGTGTCGGAGGCGCCCTTGATGTAGGCCAGCCGGTGCGGGGTCCAGAGCCGGGCGAACCCGTCGGGTGTCCCGACCCCCTCCTGCGGGACCCACTGCTGCTCCATGAGGCGATCCTAAGCCTCAGGCTGCAGGGAACGACTCCGCGTCCGGTGAGGTGTTCGTCCGCGATCCGACCCAGTCCGCGATCGCCGCCACCGCCTCGTCCACGGGCACGCCGTTGCGCTGCGAACCGTCGCGGAACCTGAAGCTCACGGCCCCCGCCTCGACGTCGCGACCGCCCGCGAGCAGCAGGAACGGGACCTTCTGCAGGGTGTGGGTCCGGATCTTCTTCTGCATCCGGTCGTCGCCGGCGTCGACCTCGACCCGGATCCCGCGGGCCCGCAGCCTCGCGGCGATGTCGCGGACGTAGGAGTCCTGGTCGTCGGTCACCGGGATCCCCACCACCTGCACGGGGGCGAGCCAGGCCGGGAAGGCGCCGGCGTAGTGCTCGGTGAGCACGCCGAAGAAGCGCTCGATCGACCCGAACAGCGCGCGGTGGATCATCACCGGACGCTGCCGGGACCCGTCGGTCGCGGCGTACTCCAGCTCGAAGCGGTCCGGCAGCATCATGTCGACCTGGATGGTCGACATCTGCCAGTACCGGCCGATCGCGTCGCGGGCCTGGACGGAGATCTTCGGCGCGTAGAACGCGGCACCACCCGGGTCGTCCCGGAGCTCGAGACCGAAGCTCTCCGCGGCGTCGCGCAGCGCCTGGGTGGCCTCCGCCCACGCCTCGTCGGAGCCGATCGACTTCTCCGGGTTGCGGGTGGACAGCTCCAGGTAGAAGTCGTCGAGACCGTAGTCGCGCAGCAGGTCGAGCACGAACTGCAGCAGCGAGCGGATCTCGTCCTGCATCTGCTCGCGGGTGCAGTAGATGTGCGCGTCGTCCTGGGTGAACCCGCGGGCCCGGGTCAGTCCGTGCACCACACCGGACTTCTCGTAGCGGTAGACGGTGCCGAACTCGAACAGCCGCAGCGGCAGCTCCCGATAGGACCGCCCGCGCGACCGGAAGATCAGGTTGTGCATCGGGCAGTTCATCGGCTTGAGGTAGTAGTCGACGGCCTGCTTCTTCAGCTCACCGTCGGACCCGTACTCGGCGTCGAGCTGCATGGGCGGGTACATGCCCTCGGCGTACCAGTCGAGGTGCCCGGACAGCTCGAACAGCTGGCCCTTGGTCGCGTGCGGCGAGTAGACGAACTCGTAGCCCGCCTCGGCGTGCCGCTCGCGGGAGAGATCCTCCAGCTCCTTGCGGACGACACCGCCCTTCGGGTGGAACACCGGCAGGCCGGAACCGATCTCGTCCGGGAAGCTGAACAGGTCCAGCTCGGAGCCCAGCCGGCGGTGGTCGCGGCGCTCGGCCTCGGCGATCCGCTCCAGGTAGGCGTCCTGCGCCTCCTGCGACTCCCAGGCGGTGCCGTAGATGCGCTGCAGCTGGGCGTTGGCCTGGTTGCCCCGCCAGTACGCGGCCGCCGAGCGGGTCAGGGTGAACGCCGGGATGAACTTGGTGGTCGGCAGGTGCGGGCCGCGACACAGGTCCGACCAGACGGTCTGCCCCGAGTGCGCGTGCACGTTGTCGTAGATGGTCAGCTCGCCGGAGGCGTCGACCTCCATGATCTCGCCGTCCGCGCCGCCGTCGCCGCCCTTGAGGTCGATCAGCTCGAGCTTGTACGGCTCGCCGGCCAGCTCGGTCCGCGCCTCGTCCTGGGACTCGAAACGGCGCCGGGAGAACCGCTGCCCCGACTTGACGATCTTCTTCATCGCCGACTCGATCTTCTTCAGATCCTCGGGGGTGAAGGGGGTGTCGACGTCGAAGTCGTAGTAGAAGCCGTCGGTGACCGGTGGGCCGATGCCGAGCTTCGCCTTGGGGAACAGCTGTTGGACGGCCTGCGCGAGGACGTGCGCGCAGGAGTGCCGGATGACGCTGCGACCCTCTTCGGTGTCGGCCGGGACGGGGACAACCTCGGTGTCGGACTCGGGGGCCCAGGCCAGGTCGTGCAGGCCGCCCTCGGTGTCGCGGACGACGACGATCGCCCCGGGGCCGCTGGTCGGCAGGCCGCCCTCCCGGACGCGCGCGCCGGCGGTCGTCCCGGCCGGCACCCGGATCGGGGCGGACGCGGGCGGGGCGGGCGGTGCGGACACGGTGGGGCCTCCAGGGCTGTTCACGAACGGTGTGGGCTCCGCCGGCGGAGCCAGGGGTCGATGCTAGTAGGGCGCCCCGACAGGTTTCCCGCGGGCGGTCCGGGCCGCCATGGGGAAGATCCGCGACGCCGCGGGTGTTGCAGCCGGTCGTGGTCCCCCTCTCCGTGCTCGACCTCGTCCCCGTCGCCGACGGTTCGTCGGCCACCACCGCGCTGGAGCACAGCACGCGGCTCGTCCGGCGGGCCGAGGAGCTCGGCTTCACCCGCTACTGGGTGGCCGAGCACCACGCGATGCCGGGGATCGCGAGCTCCTCGCCGCCGGTGCTGATCGCGCACCTGGCCGGCGCGACCGAGCGCATCCGGGTCGGGTCGGGCGGGGTCATGTTGCCCAACCATCGCCCGCTCGTCGTCGCCGAGCAGTTCGGGACGCTCGAGGCACTGCACCCGGACCGCATCGACCTGGGCATCGGCCGCGCACCGGGCACCGACCCGAAGACCGCTGCGGCGCTGCGCGGGATCTCCGCGGACCGGCTGCAGGCGCCGGACGACTTCCCCGACCAGCTCGTCGAGCTCGCGTCGTACTTCCGGGGGGACGCCGACGTGCTCGCCGTGCCCGCGAGGGGGAACGCGCCGTCGCTGTGGCTGCTCGGGTCCTCGGGCTACTCGGCGAAGGTGGCCGGGATGTTGGGTCTGCCGTTCTCGTTCGCGCACCACTTCTCGAGCCGGAACACGACGGCGGCGCTCGAGCTGTACCGGGAGCACTTCCGGCCGTCGTCGATGCTCTCCGAGCCGTACGCGATGATCGCGGCGAGCGTGTTCTGCGCGGACACCGACGAGGCCGCCCGCGACCTCGCCCTGCCGGCCGCGCTGCAGTTCCTGCACCTGCGCCTCGGCAACCCGCGCGAGCTGCCCGGGCCGGAGGAGGTCGCGGCGTTCGACTGGACCGACACGGCCCGCGCGTTCGTCGAGGAACGCCAGGCCGACCAGATCATCGGATCGCCCGCGACCGTGCGGGCCGGCGTCGAGGAGCTGGTGCACGTACCGGCGTCGACGAGCTGATGGTGACGACGGCGACCTACCGCGGCGAGGACCGGCTGCGGTCCTACGAGCTGCTGGCCGAGGCCGTCGGGCTGCCACGGGCCGCTGCTGCCGCGTGACCGTCCGATCGTCCCGGGCCGACGACAGGGCATGATCGCGGCGTGCGCGATACGACGTCCGCCCGATTCCGGGCCGCCATCGAGGCCGGCGACCTGGACGCCGCGGTGCTGCTGTGCACCGACGACGTCCGGTTCCGCTCGCCGGTCGTCCACCGCCCCTATGAGGGACGCGACGCGCTGCGGGCGATCCTCGGCGCGGTGTTCACGGTGTTCAGCGACTTCCGGTACGTCGCCGAGTTCTCCGGGGAGGCCGGCCACGTGCTCGAGTTCACCGCGCAGGTCGGCGACCGCGAGGTGCAGGGCATCGACCTGCTCCGGTTCGCCGACGACGGCCGGGTCCGCGAGCTGACGGTCATGGTCCGGCCGCTCTCGGCCGCCGAGGCGCTGCGGGACCGGATGGGTCCGCTGCTGGGCGGCTGACACCGGCCCCGGCGGCCAGCGCGACCCGGTGGACGGGCCGGCGCCGGGCGGTTCCCGAGGCCGCCGGCACCGCCGCGGAACGGCCACCACCGTCGCCGAGCGGTCACGCCGCGTACCCGTCCCGGCCCGGCCCGCGCCACCGGTCGTTCGGCGCCGGACACCCGCCGGTCGGCCGCTGCCACCGGTGTCGCGTGCCGTCGCGGCACGCCCGCCCCTCGCGTCGTCGCACACAGCGGTCCGTTGCTCGACGGAACCACGCGCCCGCCACTGAGGGCCGTGTGGCGCAGGCACGATGGTGCGTACGGCGGACGCTCCCCGGCCGAACGGTCACGCGACGCCGCGCACGATGCGCTGACGTGCCGACATTCGAGTGACGTCGATCAGGTGGCCACATCGCAACCCGTCGGTAACTCGTTGGCCCGGCGAGCACACGCGTGCTCGCCCGAAGCAGACGCCGGTGCCCCGCCGGCCGGACCGTGAGAGGAGAGGCGGTTGACCGCAGGCCCGCCCCCGCCCCCGCGGTCCCGGCGTCGTTCCTCCGGCGAGGACGGGAACGAGCCGTACGGATCCGGCCGCGCGCTGCGGACCGAGGAACGCCCCACCGGACGACACAGCAGCGACGAGGTCCCCCGCGACGACCCGGGCCGCGCCCCGCGGCACGGTGCCCCGGCCCGCACCGGACGGCACGACGCCGGGGACCCCGCCCGGCACGGGTCCGAGGGCACGGCGGCCACGTCGTTCGCCGACGTCGTGCGCGCGTCGGGCCGCGACGCCGCGCGGGGCCCGGCCGCCGACGAACCGGATGCGGGCCCCTCCGGGCGGCGCAGTGCCCGCCGTGACCCGGCCGGAAACGGGGCCGCGGCCGGCGGTGCGCCCGGCGGGCACGGGCCGGTCGGCGGTGCACCCGCACCGCGTGGCGCTGCGCCCGGCAGGCCCGCACCGGTGCCGAACGGCCGGCGCCCTGCCCCGGACGGCCACCCCTCCGGAGACGTCCGCCGCCCCGGTCCGAGCGAGGGTGTCCCCCGGGGTCCGGCTCCGGACCGCCCCAGCCCGAACGGTCGCCCGCCCCACGGTGCGGGCCGGAACGCTCCTGCCCCGAACGGTGCGGCACCCATCGGTACCGGACCGAACAGCCCCGGTCCGAACAGTGCCGGCCCGAACGGTGCCGGTTCGAACGGTGCCGGTCCGAACGGTGCGGGTCCCGACGGCGCGGGTCCGAACGGCTCCGGCCCGAACGCTCGGCGCCCCCACGGCCCGGGCCCGGACGCTCCCGCCCCGGACGCCGGCTCGAACGGCGGCCGGCGTCGCGGCGCGGGCCCGGACGCCCGCCCTCCCCGCGGTGCGAGCCCCGCCGACGACGGCACCCCCGCCCCCACCGGGGCGGACGGAACCACCGGCACGACCGGTACCACCAAGGTCGGCCTCCGGGTGCGGGGTGGCACCGTGCCCCGCAACCCCGGCACGCCCGGCACCCCGCCCCCGCCCGGCGGCGGTACCCCCAGCGGAGCGCGTCCGGGCGCGCCCACCGGCGCCCGGCCGGCCGCACCCGGCCCCGGCCCGCGACCGGTGACCGGCGAGACCCGGCGCACCCCCGCGGCCGGAGCGACGCCCGGAGCGACCGGGGCCACCGCCCCCGGCGGGCCCACCCCCGGCTCCGGTGAGCAGCGCCCCGCCGCACCCCGGCCCGCGGGCGCCACGACGCCGCCCCGGACCGCCGGTGCCCCCGGCCCGGCGAGCCCGGACGCCCCGGCACCGGCCCACCCGGCGGGCACACCGGCACCGCCCCACCCGGCGGGCGCCGACCCGACCGGCGTGATCCCCACCGGTGCCGGAGCCCCCGCGCCGGGCCGGCGCCCGGACGCGCCGCAGCCGGGACGCCGTCGCGCCCCCGAGGCCCCGGAGCCGGCCCGGGACGACGCCACCCGCGTCGTGCCCGCCGCACCGGAGGACGACGACGACCTCACCGCTTACACCGGAGCCGGGACCGGAGCCGGAGCCGCGACCACGGTCGCGCCGGCCGTCACGGACGTGGCCGACCGGCCGCGCCGCCGTCGCCGCGCCGAACCGGAGCGCCCGCTCGACCGGGTCGTCGCGCTGGTCGGCCCGGGTGTCGGCGCCGTGCGCAGCCGGCTCGGCATCCTCGACGCCGAGCAGAAGGCGGCGCTCACCCCGCAGGAGCGCCGCACCCGCCGCCGCAAGCAGATCCGCTACTCGCTGATCGGCACCGCGGCCTCGTTCGTACTGCTGCCGCTGCTGCTGTTCGGGATCGGCTGGCTGATCTTCCCGGTCCCGAACGAGGACGAGGCGGTGCAGAAGCAGATCGCGACCGTCTCGTTCGCCGACGGCGGTCAGCTGGCACGGCTGGTGCCCGAGCAGGGCAACCGGATCAAGGTCGGGATGGAGGCGATCCCGCCGCACGTGCGCGAGGCGGTGCTGGCCGCCGAGGACCGCTCGTTCTACTCCAACCCCGGGTTCGACATCACCGGGATCCTGCGGGCCGCGTTCAACCAGGTGCTCGGCGGGGCCGGCGGCGGCTCGACGATCACCCAGCAGTACGTCAAGAACACCCTGGTCGGCAACGACGCGACGTACTGGCGCAAGTACAAGGAACTGATCGTCTCGCTGAAGGTCTCCGGGCAGAAGTCCAAGGACGAGATCCTCAACGGCTACCTGAACGCGATCTACTTCGGCCGCGGCGCCTACGGCATCGAGTCGGCCAGCCTGGCCTACTACGGCAAGCCCGCCGCGCAGATGACCCCGAGCGAGGGCGCTCTGCTCGCCGGGATCATCCAGTCGCCGTCGAACTGGGACCCGGCCAACTCCCCGGACAGCGCGCGGCAGCGGTGGAGCTTCGTGCTCGACGGCATGGAGCAGCAGGGCTGGATCTCCGGCCCCGAGCGCGACGCCGCCGTCTTCCCGCAGACGCTGCCCCCGGAGAACACGTCGCGCTCGTCCTCGCTGACCGACGAGCGCGGCCACATCCTCAACGCCGTCCGCTCCGAGCTCGGCTCGCTGGGGATCTCCGAACAGGCCTTCGCCCAGGGCGGACTGCAGGTCACGACGACGATCGACCCGCAGCGCCAGCAGCAGCTGACCGACGCCGTCAGCGCGGAGCTGCAGGACCAGCCCGAGGTGCTGCGCTCCGGCGCCGTCGCGATCGACCCGCAGACCGGCGGCATCATCGGCTACTACGGCGGCGAGAACGGCGCGGGGCTCGACTACGCCACGGTGATGAAGCAGCCCGGATCGACGTTCAAGCCGTTCGCCGTGCTCGCCGGGCTGATGGAGGACCCGCCGGTCGGGCTGGGCACCGTCTTCGACGGCTCCGAGCGGCCGGGCCTGCGCAACGCCGAGGGCGCGAACTGCCCCCGCTGCGACCTCAAACAGGCGATGACGATCTCCAACAACGTCGTCTTCACCAAGCTGGCCGCGCAGATCGGGCCGCAGAAGGTCGCCGACGCGGCCCGGCTCGCCGGGATCACCGCCTCGATGGAGAACCCGGACCCGCGGCTCCCCCTGGGCAACAAGGAGGTCACCCCGGTCCAGCTCGCGTCGTCGTACGCCACGATCGCGGCGGGCGGGGTCTGGCACGCACCGCACATGGTGTCGCGGGTCGTCGACTCCGAGGGCCGGGTGCTCTACGAGTACTCCCCCGGCGAGGGGGAACAGCGCTTCCCCGAACAGGTCGCCCGCAACGTCGCCGAGTCGATGATGGACGTCGTCGAGCACGACGGGCTGGAGCTGCCCGGCGGGCAGCAGGCCGCAGGCAAGACGGGCACCGTGCAGTCCCGGTTCGAGGGCGAGAACAACGACGCCTGGTTCGCCGGCTTCACCCCGGAGTTCGCGGCCGCGGTGTGGATCGGCACCGACCGCAACGACCCGATCCGGAACGCGGCCGGGGAGCCGATCAACGGCAAGGACCTGCCCGCCGACGTGTGGCAGGAGTTCATGGCCGACGCGGTGCGCAGCACCGAGGTGGTCGAGTTCCCGACCTTCCGGCCGCTCGGCGAGTCACCCTCGGAGCTGGCGGCGAACGAGCCGACCGAGACACCGACGCCGACCCCGTCGAGCAGCGCCCCGCCGCCACCGCCGTCCCCGGAGCCGGTCGAGGAGGCCCCGCCGCCCGAGCCGGAGGTCCCGGTGGAGCCGACCACCACACCGGAGCCGACCGTCGACCCCCGCAACGAACCGCTGCAGCAGCAGGACGAGCCCGACCAGCCGGGTGAGGACGCGGGCCGCGACGGGGAACCGACGTTCGGCTGACGAGCCTGCCCGGACCGCCGGTGCCGGGATACGGTGGGCCCGTGACCGGACACCATCACTTCGAGGTGGTGGCCTGGCGGGCGGACCGCAGGCTGACCCTCTATGTGCCCGGCATCGAGGCCTCGACCACCGTCGACGACCCGCGGGCGGCCGAGGACGCCGTCCGGGACCTGATCGCCGACCTGACCGGGGTCGACCGCGGGGAGATCACCTGCGACATCCACCTCGGGCGGCCCTGGCGGTCCGGGATCTGAGCCACGGCCCGGAAATCCGGGGTTGCGGTTGACGCTGCGTCAACTCCTACCGTTTCTCCCGTGACGGAGACGCAGAGCTGGAGCACCGATCAGGTGGTCCGGCTGGCCGGGGTCAGCTCGCGCACGCTGCGCCACTACGACCAGGTGGGACTGCTCCGACCGGCCGGGACCGGCCCGGGCGGTCGGCGGTTCTACCGGCGGGCGGAGCTGCGGCGGCTGCAGCACGTGCTCGTGCTGCGTGAGCTGGGTCTCGGGCTGCCGGACATCGCCGCGGTACTCGACGGGGGGTCCGAGGTGGACGCGCTGCGCGCCCACCACGAGCGCCTGCTGCGCGAGGTCGGGCGCCTGCGCCGGCTCGCCGACACCGTCGCGCTGTCCATCGAGGAGAGAGAAGGGGGAGACACGGTGTCCGCCGACGAGATGTTCGCCGCGTTCCGCGACGACCCGTACGGCCCGGAGGCGCGCGAGCGCTGGGGCGCCGAGGCCGTCGCCGTCCAGGAGGAGGTCGCGGGCTGGGACCGCGACCGGGCCGCCGAGACCATGGCGGGCTGGGAGGCGATCCTGCGGCGGCTCGCCGCGGCGCGCTCGGCCGGTGAGCCGGTCGACGCGCCCGCCGTGCAGGAGGTGGTGGCCACCCACCACGCGTGGGTGAGCCGGTTCTGGGTGCCGGGCCGCGAGGCCTACATCGGGCTGGGCTCGCTCTACGCCGACGACCCGCGGTTCGCCGACCAGATCGACGCCCACGCCGACGGCCTGAGCGGCTACCTGCGCGACGCGATCGCGGTGTACGCGCAGGCGCATCTGGAGTAGAACCCCGGGTATGGACGGGGTGACGGACCGGTGGCTCGACACCGAGTACGTGCCGGCGCAGCCGCCCACCGCGCTGCGCCGGCACGTGCTGCGCTACCTCGGTTACCGGGAGCGCTCGACGGCGCCGGTCCGTCGCAGGCAGGCCCCGGCCGCCGGCATCGCGCTGATCCTGGGGTTCCATCCGCTGTCGCTGTCCGGGCCGCTGATCGGCACCGGGGCGGCGGCCGCGTTCGTCGGCGGGCTCAGCGACAGCTGGGTACTCACCGAGTTCACCGGCCCGCAGGCCGGGATCCAGGTCGACCTCACTCCGGCCGCGCTGTTCACCCTGCTCGGCGGCCGGACGGTGGGCGACGGCGCGGTGCCGGCGCTCGACCGGCTCGAGGATCCCGAGCTCGCGGCCCTGCCGGAGCGGCTCGCCGCGGCCCCGGACTGGGGGCGGCGGTTCGCGCTGGTCACCGACCTGCTCGCGGACCGGCTGCTGGATGTGCGTGCCCGCCGGCCGGCACCCGAGGTCGCGCACGCGTGGGACCGGCTCGCGGCCTCGGCCGGTGCGGTGCCGGTGACCACCCTGGCCGCGGAGACCGGGTGGAGCCGGCGTCACCTGCAGGCCCGGTTCGCCGGCCAGATGGGGCTGAACCCGCGCACCGCGGGCCGGGTGCTGCGCTTCGCCGGCGCCTCCCGCCTGGTCGGCGGGAGCCGCACCCCGCTCGCCGAGGTGGCCGCGACCTGCGGGTACGCCGACCAGGCCCACCTGTCACGGGAGTTCCGGACGCTCGCCGGGACGACGCCGTCGGCGTTCCGGGCGGAGTGGGGCCGGTTCCCGTCCGTTCAAGACACGGAGCCCGGTGGCGACGACGATCGGGCGCCATGAGCATTCACCCGACCCTGCGTTACGACGACCCGCGTGCCGCCATCGACTTCCTGGTCACCGCGCTCGGCTTCCGTGAGCTGGCCGCGCACTCCGACGGGAACGGCACGATCGTGCACGCCGAGCTGGCCTGGGAGGACCGGGGCGAGCGCGGCGTCCTCGCCCTCGGCGCCCGCACCGGAGGCGACCCGTTCGACACCGGCCGTGCGGTGACCTACCTGACCTGCGACGACCCGGACGCGCTGCACGAGCGGGCGGTGGCTGCCGGCGCGACCGTCGTCATGGGCCTCACCGATCAGGACTACGGTTCCCGCGAGTTCGCCGTCGCCGACCGGGAGGGCAACGTGTGGTCGCTCGGCACGTACCGGATGGGAGCCGGGTGATCGCAGCGCATCCCGACCCGGCCGACCCGCTGCCCTGGCTGCGGGAGATCTGCCTGACGCTGCCCGAGGTGACCGAGAAGCTCAGCCACGGCTCGCCGTCGTGGTTCGTGCGGAGGATGTTCGTGTCCTACGCCGAGCACCACCACGGGCACCCGCACGTCGCCTTCTGGTGCGCCGCCCCG
This sequence comes from Pseudonocardia ammonioxydans, assembly GCF_900115005.1. Taxonomy (GTDB): domain Bacteria; phylum Actinomycetota; class Actinomycetes; order Mycobacteriales; family Pseudonocardiaceae; genus Pseudonocardia; species Pseudonocardia ammonioxydans. The sequence continues at coordinate 42,801 of NZ_FOUY01000002.1, forward strand.
CCCGGGGTGCAGGAGGAGCTGATCGCCGAGGACCCGGCCCGGTTCTTCCGGCCGGCCTACGTCGGGCACCGGGGCTGGCTCGGTGTCGTCCTGGACGGCACGGGCTCCCCCGGCGGCGCGGCGCGGCCGGACCGCGACGAGATCACCGAGATCGTCACCGACGCCTACCGCTGCGTGGCACCGGCCCGGCTGGCGGCTTTACTGGAACGGTGATCGAACTGGACGGCCTGCACTACGAGTACGACGACGTCGCGGGCGCGGCGGACCGCGCTCCGCTGCTGTTCCTGCACGAGGGGCTGGGCTCGGTCGGGCTGTGGCGGGGGTTCCACCGCCGGATCGCGGCGGAGACCGGGCGGCGGACGGTCGCCTACTCCCGGCTCGGGCACGGCCGCTCGGACCCGCCGCGCACCCCGCGCACCGCGTCGTTCATGGCCGACGAGGCGGCCGGCGTGGTACCCGCGCTGTGCGGGGCACTCGGGCTGGACCGGCCGGTGCTCGTCGGCCACTCCGACGGCGGGACGATCGCGCTGCTCGCCGCGGCGCAGCACCCGGTGACGGCGGCGGTGGTCCTCGCCCCGCACGTGCTGGTCGAGGAGTTCGCGCTGGACGCGATCCGCTCCGCCCGGGACGCGTTCGAGACCGGCGAGCTGCGCACCCGGATGGCCCGCCACCACGACGACCCGGACGCCGCCTTCCGCGGCTGGAACGACATGTGGCTCGATCCCGGGTTCCGGGACTGGGACGTGCGCGACCGGCTCGGCGCGATCACCGCGCCGGTGCTGGCGATCCAGGGCGACGACGACCCGTACGGCAGCATCGTGCACGTCCGCAGCGTGGCCGAGCGGTCGGCCGGGCCGGTGACGATCACCGAGCCGGCCTGCGGGCACTCGCCGCACCTGGAGCTCCCGGACGAGACGGCCGCGGCGATCACCGGGTTCCTCGCCGGGCTCGGCTGAGAAGCTCCCCGGGGACCTCCCTGCGAACACCGCCGCGGCTGCGCCCTCAGCGGGCCGACCAGCCCGTCCAGCGGGCCGGGGTCAGGATCAGCACCGGGCCCGCCGGCCGCTGCTCGGCGTACGGCGGGTACTTGCCGGCCAGCGCGGTGAGCGCCCGCTCGGCCGGCTCGCCGTCGTCGTGGATCTCCGCGGTGGCGTCGAGGCGCACCCACCACAGCTGCGACCAGTCGTCGTCGTAGTGGTCGGCGAGCAGCCCGACGCGCGGGTCGGCCTCGATGTCGCGCAGCCGGGCCAGTCTGCGGTGCCGTTTGGGCTTCACCTCGTCCACCGCGGAGACCACCCGCCCGTCGAGCAGCGCGAACGTGATCGGCACCAGTCGCGGCGTCCCGTCGGTGGTGCGGATCGTGGCCAGCCGGGCGACCGGGGCCGAGGCGAGCAGCGAGCGGGCGGCGTTCTCGTCGAGGGCGGGCATCACCGACGATCCTGGCCGCCCGTGGGCGACCGCGCCACCACCGTTGTTCAACCTCGGGGTTGAATACTGCAGTGAGCCGCGCTACCGTCGTACTCAACCGAAAGGTTGAACGAGGAGGAGGCGTCGTGGAGGACCGGCTCTCGAAGGTGTTCGCCGCGCTGGCGGACCCGCTCCGGCGCGACATGGTGGCCCGGCTGGCCGCCGACGACGCGACGGTCAACGAGCTCGCCGAGCCCTACGACGTGTCCGTCCAGGCGGTGTCCAAGCACATCAAGGTGCTCGAGGACGCGGGGCTGGTCCGGCGCAGCCGGCAGGCCCAGCGGCGCCCCGTGCACCTCGAGGCGGAGGTGTTCGACCTCATGACGGCCTGGATCGAGCGGTACCGGCGCCAGGTGGAGGAACGCTACCGGCGCCTCGACGACCTGCTGGCCGGAGAAGCACGCAGCGACACCGACACAGACACCGAGGGAGCAGCATCATGAGCACCACGACCCGCGAGACCACCATCGAGGCCGTCCCGGACCTGCCGATCATCCGGATCACCCGGGAGTTCGACGCGCCGCCGGAGCGGGTCTTCGACGCCCACGTCGACGTCGAGAAGGTCAAGCGCTGGCTCGGCCCGCGCCGGCTGACCATGACCGTGCAGCGCTGGGACGCCGAGACCGGCGGCGGCTACCGCTACACCCACACCGAACCTGACACGGTCGACGGCGAGCACCGCTTCTTCGGCTCGTTCCACGAGGTCCGCGCGCCCGAGCGGATCGTGCAGACCTTCACCTACGAGGGCTACCCGGAGGGCGTCAGCCTGGAGACGATGACGCTGACCGAGCTGCCCGGGGGACGCACCCGGCTGGTCGCGACCTCGGTCGTCGACTCGGTCGAGGCCCGGGACGCGATGCTCGCCTCCGGCATGGAGGTCGGCGTGAACGAGGGCTACGAGCAGCTCGACGAACTGCTCGCCGCGTCCTGACCCGGAGCCGGCGCGGCGGGCGGGCGCGGTGACTGTCGGGGGTGCCTTCTAGCGTGGGGGTGTGCTCGTCGTCCACGCCCTCCACTCCCCCGGCCGGGGTGTCCTGCTCTGGGCCGAGGACGGTGAGCGGCCCGCCCGGACCGGGCGGCGCTCACTGCGGACCGCGCGGCCGCACCCGTTCGCGGTGCCGTCCGACGAGCTGGCCGCGGTGCACCCGGGCAAGCCCGCGTCGGTCACCGTCCTGCTGCCGTCCCATCCGGGCGGGCCGCAGGACTCCCCCGGGCTCGTGCGCAGCACGGCCCGCGCCCGCAGCCGCAGCACGCCGGCGCTGGCCCCGTGGACGGTGCCCGCGGTGCTGGTGGATCCCTCCGAGCTGACCGATCCCGCACCCGGCGTGCGCTACGGCGACGGGTTCCGGCACCTCGCCGAGCTGGTCCGCCTGGCCGACGAGCTGGCCGCCCGCGGGCGGGTGCTGCCGGTACTGGCGACGGACTCCGGCCGGCCGGTCGCCCGCTGGCGGCCCGTCGTGCAGGGGCTCGACGCCGTCGCCCGGGCGGACCTGGTGCGCCGGCTGCCGCCGGTGGCCCGCTGTGAGCAGCGGCGCCCCGGCGACACCGCCGGGCAGGATCCGGACGAGCTGGTCGACGCCGCGCTCGAGCGCTTCACCGATGCCGCGGTGCGCGACCGGCTCGGCCGCAGTGCCGCGATGCCACTGGCTCTGCCGGACCGCCCGGACGCGCCGGCGGCGCTGCTGCACGCGCTGACCGGGCCGGCGCCGGAGGTCACCGCCTCCAGGGAGGGGCTGGCCGCGCTGCGCGAGGCCCTGACCGCGTGGGACGACGTGGGCCGCGAGCAGCCCGGCGCGGGAACCGCGCTGTTCCGGCTGACCGAGGTCGACACCCTGCACGACCCGGCCGATCCCGGACCGGACGTACTCGACCAGACCGGCGACGGCACCCGGTGGCAGGTGCAGTTCGCGCTGCAGTCCACCGAGGACCCGAGCCTGCAGCTGGAGGCGGCCGACGTCTGGGGCGGCGGCGCCGAGCGCCTGATCGCCGGCGCGCAGGACGTGCTGCTCGCCGAGCTGGGCCGGGCCGCGCAGGTGCTGCCCGAGCTGGTCCGCGCGCTGCGCGAGGCCCGGCCGGTGGCTCTGGACCTCAACATCGCCGGGGCGCACCGGTTCCTCACCCGGGACGCGCCCGCGCTGCTCACCGCCGGGTTCGGCGTCGCACTCCCGCGCGGGTGGGACGGCTCGCGGGCGCTCGGGCTGAAGCTGTCGGCGTCGTCGGCCGGCGCGCCCGGCGTGGTCACCCGCGGTGGCCTGGGCCGCGACGAGCTCGCCCACTTCCGCTGGTCACTGGCGGTCGGCGACGACGAGCTGGGCGAGGACGAGATCGCCGCCCTGGTCGCGGCGAAGGCCCCGCTGGTGCGGCTGCGCGGACGCTGGGTCAGCGTCGACGCCGACGCACTCGCCCGCGGCCTGGACTTCCTGCGCCGGTCGCGGGACCGCACCCCGACGGTGCACGACGTGCTGGCCGCCGCCCGCGGCGATGTCGACGCCCCGCTGCCGGTCACCGACGTCGAGGCCCGTGGCCGGCTCGGTGCGCTCCTCGACGGCACCGCCGACCGCGACCTGGAACCGCTGCCGGCGCCGCCCGGGTTCACCGCGACCCTGCGGCCCTACCAGGAGCGGGGTGTGTCCTGGCTGGCGTTCCTGTCCTCGCTCGGGCTCGGTGCCTGCCTGGCCGACGACATGGGGCTCGGCAAGACGGTGCAGCTGCTCGCCCTGGAGGCGCACGACCGGGCCGGAGACCCCGCCACCGGCACCGCGCCCACCCTCATCGTCTGCCCGATGTCGATGGTCGGGACCTGGCAGAAGGAGGCGGCGCGGTTCGCGCCGGAGCTGCGGGTGCACGCCCACCACGGCCCGGCCCGCCCGCGCGGCGCGGCGCTGCACGAGCGGCTGGGCGAGGTCGACGTGATCGTCACGACCTACGCGACCGCCACCCGCGACGCCGAGGACCTGCGTGCGTGGCGGTTCCACCGGCTCGTCCTCGACGAGGCCCAGATGATCAAGAACTCGCACGCTGCGGCCTCCCGGACGGCGCGCTCGCTCGACGCCGCGCACCGCATCGCGCTGACCGGGACCCCGATGGAGAACCGGCTCGCCGAGCTGTGGTCGGTGATGGACTTCCTCAACCCCGGCCTGCTCGGCTCGCCCGAGGTGTTCCGGCAGCGCTTCGCCGTGCCGATCGAGCGGCACGGTGACGACGGCGCCGCCCGCACGCTGCGCCGGATCACCCGGCCGTACCTGCTGCGCCGGGTCAAGACCGACCCGCAGGTGATCGACGACCTCCCCGAGAAGATCGAGATCGTGCAGGACCACCGGCTGACCCGGGAGCAGGCGTCGCTGTACCGCACGGTCGTCGACGACATGATGGAGAAGATCGCCGACAGCGACGGCATCGAGCGGCGCGGGAACGTGCTCGCCGCGATGAGCAAGCTCAAGCAGATCTGCAACCACCCGGCCCAGCTGCTGCACGACGGCTCCGCGATCCACCGCGCCGGCGGCCGGCACCGCTCCGGGAAGGTCGCCCGCCTGGAGGAGATCCTCGAGTCGGTGCTCGCCGCGGGCGACAAGGCGCTGCTGTTCACCCAGTACACCGAGTTCGCCGCGATGCTGCGCCCGCACCTGTCCGCCCGGTTCGACACCGAGGTGCTCTACCTGCACGGCGGCACGCCGAAGAAGCGGCGCGACGAGATGGTCGCCCGGTTCCAGGGCGACGACGGCCCGTCGGTGTTCCTGCTCTCGCTCAAGGCCGGCGGCACCGGGCTGACGCTGACCGCGGCCAACCACGTGATCCACCTGGACCGGTGGTGGAACCCGGCGGTGGAGGACCAGGCGACCGACCGGGCGTTCCGGATCGGGCAGAAGCGCTCGGTGCAGGTGCGCAAGTTCGTCTGCCCGGGCACCGTCGAGGAACGGATCGACACCCTGGTCGCCTCGAAGCGGACGCTGTCGGACATGGTGGTGAGCGACGGCGAGGACTGGCTGACGTCGCTGTCGGTCACCGAGCTGCGCGAGGTGTTCGCACTGGGCTCCGACGCCGTCGCCGACGGGGAGGACACCGATGAGTGACCGTCCGTTCTGGGCCGCCGACGACTACGCCGGCGGGCGCCCGATCCGGGTCGACGGCGGCATCCGGATCCACGCGACGAAGGGCGCGGTCGCGCGCACCTGGTGGTCGGCACGGTTCCTCACCGTGCTCGAGCAGCTCGGGGTCGGCGGACGACTCTCCCGCGGGCGGACCTACGCCCGGTCCGGACAGATCGTCTCCCTCGACATCGACGCCGGCGCCGCGGTCGCCCTCGTGCAGGGCACCCGGCCGCAGCCGTACCGGGTCCGGATCGGCCTGGGGGTCTGGGACAAGCCGCAGTGGCGGCGGGTGGAACAGGCACTCGCCGCCGACGCCTGGTACGCGGCCGCGCTGCTCGCCGGCACGGTCCCGCCGGAGATCGAGGAGCTGCTCGACGGGCTCGGGCTCTCGCTGTTCCCCGCCGCCGGTGATGACCTGGCCCAGGACTGCTCGTGCCCGGACGCAACCGTGCCCTGCAAGCACCTCGCCGCGGTGTTCTACGTGCTGGCCGAGCGCTGCGACACCGACCCGTTCACGCTGCTCGCCCTGCGCGGACGGGACCGCACGACGCTGCTGGAGCGGCTGCGGACCGAGCGCGACCGCGCGGCCGGGGCGGACTCGGCATCCGGTCCGGCCGCCCTCGCCGACCTGCTCGACGACTTCTGGACCGCCCCGCCGGGCGGGGCCGCCGCACCGCGCCCGCCGGAGACCGCGCCGGACGCGGTGCTCGACCAGGTACCCGAGCCGGGGCTGCGGTCGGGCCGGGACACGCTCACCGACCTGCTCCGGCCGGTGTACCGGGCACTCGCCGACCCCGCTCGTGTCGGGTAGATCTTCCCGCCGACGTGTGTTCGGATGTCGCGACCGCACGACGCCGGTCGGGGCTGACCCAGAAGCGGCTGGGCGAGCTGATCGGGGTGAGCCGCCAGACCGTGGTGGAGATCGAGGCGGGCGGGTACAACCCGTCCACCGCGGTCGCGCTGCGGCTGGCGGTGGTGCTGGAGACGCCGGTGACGGCGCTGTTCGCACTCTCCGCGGAGGAGGCCACCGACCTGCGCGCACGCCGGGACGACGGCTGACGGGAGAGGTATGCGAGCGCCGTGGACCGTCCTGCGGGACGCGAATGCCGAGCTGCACCGGGAACGCGACGAACGCGCCGAGCTGATCGCACTGCGCAAGGAGCGGATCGTGCTGCGCACGATGCTCTGGACCGGGTTCGCGGGCCTGGTGGTGACGCTCGGACTGGGCACGACGGAGACGCTGCCCACGGGGCCGGTGCTGACCACCCTCGTCGCCACGCTGCTGACCGGCGGGCTCTCCGTCGCCGTCGCGACCCACCGGCACGGGGCGTCGCACTCGGCCGAGGCGAAGCGGGCCGACGCCACCCGCAGCCTGGTCCTGCTCCCGGCCACCCCGGTCGTCACGGCCCTGATCCACTGGTACGTGAGTGGCGATCTCGACTTCACAGTCCTCTACATCGGGATGCTGGGCCCGATGCTGGCGGCCACCCTGCTGCTGCGCCGGTGGCGGCACGCCCACCTGGCCCGTGAGCAGGACGACACGACTGCCGGGCCCGCCTCGGAATGACCCCCGAACGCGGGACGGCCCGGCCGCTGTGGTCGAGGCGGCCGGGCCGTGATTCCCGAACTGACGCGCCGCTCCCACCACGAAGCGACACCGTTGAAGTTAGCTTAGGCTTACCTCGGCGTCAAGGGTGGATCGCATCGGCGCAGTTCGGAGCATGTGTCAGCCGGCGACCGGCTGGGCGCGCGCCGCGTCGAGCCGCCCCGAGCGGGTCACGTGCCGCTCGAACCAGATCGTGGTCAGCGGCGGGATGCTGGCGAGCAGGCCGACGGCCGCCGTCCGCAGGTCCCAGCGGAACAGCCGGGCCGTCCACAGGGTCACGAGCGCGTAGGCGACGAACAGCGCCCCGTGGATCGGCCCGAACACCTGCACGCCGAGCTCGCTGGTGCCGAGCACCCATTTGACGAACATCCCGATCAGCAGCCCGGTCCAGGAACCGGCCTCGGCGATCGCGACGACCCGGAAGATCCGGGCGACGAGGATGGGGTCGTTCATGGCGGTCGGTTCCTCCGGCACGCTTCGGGGACGGCGTCTCCCCTACTCTGCCGCATCCGCCGCACGAACTTCTACTGGGTGTCGAATGCAGCGCCCGGCGATGAGTCCGGGGGCCACGGGCGGTCGTCCGGGCATGAGCATCGACCTGACCCCGACCGCCCACGCCGTCGCCGCCGTCGTCTCCGGCATCACCGACGACCAGCTCGGCCACCCGACCCCGTGCGCCGCCACCACGGTGGCCGCGTTGCTCGACCACCTGCACGGCCTGGCGCGGGCGTTCCGGCTCGCCGCCGAGAAGGACCCCGAGGCCGTGGACTCGACGGCGAGCCTGGTCGCCGAGCACCTCGCCCCGGACTGGCGCACCGCGATCCCGGCCCGGCTCGACGCGCTCGCCGCCGCCTGGCGGGACCCGGCCGCCTGGGCGGGCACCGCCCACGCCGGCGGGCTGGAGATGCCCGCGGAGGTCGCCGGCACCGTCACGCTCGACGAGCTGGTGCTGCACGGCTGGGACCTGGCTGTCGCCACCGGGCAGCGTTTCGAGCCCGACGACGACGCGGTCGCCGTCGTCCTGGCGTTCACCGAGGCGACGGCCGCCGGCGGACCGACGGAGGGGCTGTTCGGACCGGCCGTCGCGGTACCCGACCGGGCGCCGGCGTTCGAGCGGGCGCTCGGGTTCAGCGGGCGTGATCCACGCTGGACCCCCGTGACCGCAGCGTGACCACCGCGTAACGTGCCGTGAGTGGTCGACTCCCCGCACGGCAAGGTACGGATCGGCATCGGGCTGGTCGGGGCGCGCAGCGTCCCCGAGCTGGGACCCGAGTTCCACGAGTTCGTCGAGGCACTCGAGAAGTCGTCGGTCGACTCGCTCTGGCTGGCCGACCTGATCTCCACCCCGGTCATCGAGCCGACGATCGGGAACACCTGGGTGGCCGCCCGCACCGAACGGATCAAGGTCGGCACCGGGGTCACCGTGCTGCCCGGCCGCAACCCGATGTTGCTCGCCGCCGAGCTCGCCTCGCTCGCGGTGCTCGCACCGAAGCGGGTCCTGCCGGTGTTCGGGATCCGCGCGGCGTCGCCGGCGGACCGCCAGTTCTACCCGGCACCGGGCCGGCTCGCCGCGTTGTTCGAGGAGTCGCTGCTGGTGCTGCGCAGGCTGCTCTCGGAGGACCACGTCACCCACCACGGCGAGTTCTTCACCCTCGACGACGCCTCGATCGTCCCGCGCCCGGAGCGGCCGCTGGACCTGTGGCTGGGCGGCCGCGCACCGGCCGGCCTGCGCCGGGCCGGACGGCTGGCCGACGGCTGGCTGGCCAGCTTCCTGACCCCCGAGGAGACCGCCCGCGGGCGGTCGGTCATCGAGGACGCCGCCCGTGACGCCGGCCGCACCATCGACGACGACCACTACGGCACCAACGTCTGGTTCGCGCTGCCCGGCACCGACGTCGACGCCGCGCTGGAGCGGGCCGCCGCCCAGCGCCCGGACGTGGACCCCCGCGAGCTCGTCGGGATCGGCTGGGACGGGGTCGCCGAGCTGATCCGCCGCTACGTCGACGGCGGGCTCACCAAGTTCGTGGTGCGCCCGTCGGCACCGATCACCGACTGGTCGGCCTACCTCGACCAGTTCAGTGCCGAGCTGGGTCCCCTGGAGTCCGGGTGAGGGTCCCGTCGCCGGGTCCGTGCCCGGTCAGCGCGCTGCGCAGCCGGTTCAGCCGGACCGACGCCTCGACCGCCTGATCGCGGTGCCGCGCCGCGTGCGCGAGCACCAGCGCGTCGGTGACCATCGCCGACGTCGCCGCCTCCGCGGTCAGTTCTCCGCTCGCGGCCACCGCGGGCAGGACGACGTCCACCCGGTCACCCAGCTCGACGCCCAGCGAGTCGGTCACCAGCACCGTCCGGGCACCGGTCTCGCGGGCGTGCTCGACGATCACCCGGGCCTCGACGGTCGGGCGGCTCGGGAGGAGGAGCACGACCAGTGACGCGGGCTCCAGCGTCACCAGCGCGTCCGCCAGCCGGAACCCGGTCGCCCCGGACGCACGGGCACGCCTGCCGATCCGGGACAGCCGCTGCGCCAGCATCCGGGCGACCTGCTCGGACGGGCCGACACCGTAGGCGAGCACGTCGTCCGCCTCCCCGAGCAGCGTGACCGCCCGCTCGAACTCCGCCACGTCGATCGCCGCCCGGGTGCGGGCGAGCCGGTCCCCGACCTCGCCGAAGGCCCGGTCGAGCAGGGTCGCGGTGTCGTCACCGGCGAGCTCCGTCGCGTGCGCGCCCGGCCCGGTCCGGCCGACCACCGGCTCGGCGAGGCTCCGCCGCAGCTCGGCCAGGCCCGAGTAGCCCAGCGCGCGGGCGGTCCGCACGACGGTCGCGTCGCTGGTCCCGGCGGCCCCGGCGATCTGCTCCGCCGTCGCGAAGATCGCCTCCGCAGCACGGGTCCGCAGGTAGTCCACGACCTTCCGCTCGGCGGCGGTGAGCCGTGCGGCGCGGGCGCGGTCCTCCAGGTCGGTGTGCATCGATCCCACCAGTCGTGCTTGCTACAGAATTGATCGTCACTGTAGCGTCTACGACACAGCAGCGCCCGGAGCGTCCGGGAGCGCCTCCCCGAACTGCACGCTCCAGGCCCGGCACCGGCACCCACCACACCGGTCAGCTCCGAAGGGGTACCGATGTCCCGCCGTTCCGTACGGTCGCTCGTCCTGCTCGTCGTCACGCTGGTCGTGGCGGTCACCGCCTGTGCCGGCCCCGCACCCGCGCCACCGGACACGAAGGCGATCACGACCGGCGGTGAACGCTTCTCCGTCGCGGACACCGAGACCGCCGCCCTGGGCTCGGATGCCGAACCGGGCGTGTTCCCCCGCACGGTGCGGCACGCGCGCGGCGAGACCGTGCTCGACGCGGCACCGCAGCGGGTCGTCGTCCTCGACACCGGCGAGCTCGACGACGTGCTGTCGCTGGGACTCACACCGGTCGGTGTCGCCACGACCGACGGGCAGATCCCCGCCTACCTGGAGCCGAAGCTGGGCGACGCCACCCGGCTCGGCCTGCTCGACCCGCTCAACCTGGAGGGCATCGCGGCCCTGCGTCCGGACCTGATCGTCGGCAGCAGGCTGCGGGTCGACCGCTACTACGACCAGCTCGCCGCGATCGCACCGACCGTCCTGAGCATCCGGCCGGGCTTCCCCTGGAAGGAGAATCTGCGCCTGGTCGGCGACGCGCTGGGTGCGGAGACGGCAGCCACCGAACTGCTGAACGCCTACCAGACCCGGGCCAACGGGATCAGGGACTCCATCGGGCCCGATGCGCCGACGATCTCGCTGGTGCGATTCATGCCGGGGCGGCTGCGGCTCTACGGGAACCTGTCGTTCATCGGCGTCATCCTCGCCGACATCGGCCTGCCCCGGCCTCCGGAGCAGGACATCCAGGAGCTGGCCGTGGAGATCTCGGAGGAGCGGATCGACCAGGCGGACGCCGGTCAGATCTTCTACTCCAGCTTCGGCGACCCCGCCCGCAACGGCCGCGACGCCGTCGTCGGCGGTGAGCTCTGGGAGCGGTTGCCCGCCGTCGCCGCCGGGAACGTCGCGGAGGTCGACGACAGCGTCTGGTTCCTGGGCCTCGGCCCGACCGGCGCGAACCTGGTGCTCGACGACCTGACCGCGTACTTCGCCGACCGCTGAGCCGCCCCGGGCGCTCAGCGGGTGATGGTGAGCGCGTCCGTCGACCCCGGCCGCAGCGTCCCGCAGCCGGAGCGGGGTGCCGCACTCGCCGCCTCGCGGCGCGGCTGGGTGACCTCGCGGGCGTAGGTGCTCGCCTCGGCCAGCCGCGCCGGGTCGGTGACCAGGTCGCGCCGGACCAGATAGCCGGAGTCGGGGCTCACCATGTGCACCGGGACGTACCGCTCGGCCGTCCGCGGGTCGTCGAGCAGCCCGGTCATCCGGGTCCAGTTCCCGTGCACCTCGACGAACTCCGGCGCCACCTCGTCGAGGACGTGGTCGCGCAGGCCCGCCATGTCGCCGTCGGCGTGGAAGCGCGCGATCGGTGCCGACACCAGACCGACCAGGTCGACGACCTCGTAACGGCTGGTCAGCGCGGTGCCGCCGACGTCCGGGGTGGCGATCCGGCCGTCCGGGACCCCGAGGATGTCGCCGAACGCGTTCGGCGCCGCCCCCATCCCGACCGCGATCGCGCACAACGGCACGGTCGGCCCGTTGCGGAACGTCCGCGCGGTCTCCAGCCACGACGCCGCCGACACCACCAATGCCACCACACCCAGCCCCCCGGCCACGGCGCGACCGCGCACGGTGGCCGCGCCGATCGCCCGGTCCGCGGCGAGCACCGCGACCAGTGCTCCGAGCGCCCAGATCGGTGTCGCGAAACGCTGCAGGCCCATCCAGTCCGGTTCGAGGACGGCGTAGGCGGCGAGCGCGAGCCCGAACGGCACGAGCAGCACCGCGAGCAGGGGCCGGTGCCGTCCCGGCCGCAGCAGCGCCGCCCCGAGCGCGCCGGCGGCCAGCGACACCAGCAGCCAGCCGGCCACCGGCACCAGCTCGGCCGGCCGGTTCAGCGCGGTCACCTCCGGTAGCCCCTGGGCCTTCGCGACCGCGGTGTTGGGCACCCACAACCCGAAGGTCGCGACCCGCCAGGCGAGGTAGCCGCCGTAGGGCACGGCGAACACCAGCAGCGACAGGCCCGCCGCGGCGACGGCACGGCCGATCGTGTCCCGGCGCAACAGCACCAGCAGCGCGACCGGGTAGGCGACGGCATACACGAGCCCGTCCGGGCGGGTCAGTGCGGCGAGCGCGGCGAGCAACCCGCAGGTCACCGCCGGTCCGGGCGCGGTGAGCCGGCCCCGGGCCACCGCCCGGACCAGCGTCGCGGCGATCGCCGCCGCGCCGAGCGCGAGCAACGGGTTCTCCAGGCCGGACGCCAGCCAGGCCGCGTACGACGGCACCGCCGCGACCAGCGTCCCCGCCACCGCGGTGACCGCGGCCGCCCGCCACCGGCCGGGCACGACCTCCCGCGCCACCACGTGGAAGGCGGCCACCACGCCGGCACCGCAGGCCAGCGCGGCCGCCTTCGGGAACAGCACCAGGTCCGACACCCCGAACCAGGTGCCGTGGTCGAACAGCCCGACCGCGCTCGCCAGCACGAGCAGCGCCAGCCAGGACGGGTTCGACCAGCCCTCCACCGGGGCCGCGCCCGGCTGCAGGACCGGGCCCGCCCCGGCGGCGATCGAACGGGCGTAGGCGAACGTGATGCCCGCGTCGTCGACCAGCCAGCGGCCGTAGAGCGCCATGTGCAACGCCAGCGCCGCGGTCGGGACACCGACGGCGAGCAGCCAGGTCAGCGGGGCACGCGGCCCGCGGCTCGGCGCGGGGGTGACGGGCCGGACCGGTCTGTCGGGTGCCTGGACCACGCGGGCATCATTCCGCACCGCCCGCGGCCCGCCTACGCGAGGTGGCATTCGGCGCCCGATTCCTCCACTCCGGAAACAATTCGCCGACCAATTAAGCGCTCCACCAGCGGAATTCGCAGAAGCGAACGGCACCGTGACATCGAACACCAGTTCGAGTAAAATGGGGTGCGTGACCGCAGTTCATGATCCCCCGATTCCCGACACCCACCCGGGTGCCGGCGAGCCCGGATTCCCGCAGGTCGATCTCGTGTTGATACAGGTCGCGGTCGAACAGGCCGCCACGGTTGACGCGGAATCGTGTGGGGAATCCGAGTTGATCGATCAGATCCAGCAGATCGAATCCCTGCAGAACTCTCTCGCGGCGTTGCAGGCGAACCGGATCCGCTCCTTCGCCCGCACCCACGTCGACCGACGGATCAGGAGCGGGGTGGTCGACCCGGACAAGCTCGAACGCGGGGTGATAGCCCAGCTCGGGCTCGCCTGCCGGGTCTCCCCGACCGAGGCCCGCTCCCGGCTGCGCGCCGCCCGGGACCTGCGCGAGGGCCTCGACCACATCCGTGGCCTGTTCGTGGCCGGGGAGCTGAACCGGGACAAGATCGCCGCCATCGTCACCGCTACCGCCGACCTCGACACCGGCCAACGCGCCGCGGTCGACGCCCGCCTCGCCGCGCACGAGCTGACCCGGCTCGGCATCGGACGGCTACGCGACCTGGTGCGCCGGCTGGTCGCCGAGATCGCCCCGGAGAAGTTCCGGTCCCGGGTCGAGGCCGCCCGCGCCCAACGCCGCGTCACCCTGCGCCCGGCCCCGGACGGGATGAGCTACCTGACCGCCTACCTCCCCGTGGAACAGGGCGTCGCCTGCCTGGCCGCGCTTCATAAGGCGTTCACCGAGGTCTCGGTCGACCCGGCACCCCTGACCCGCTCCCGCGGGCAGGTCATGGCCGACACCCTGGTCGAACGCGCCACCGGGAAGTCCGTCGCGACCGACGTCGACATCGAGGTCCAGGTGCTGGTGCCGGTCGAGGCGTTGATCGACCCCGACAGCCCGCTGCCGGCCGAGGTTCCCGGCCACGGCCCCGTCCCGGTCGACCTGCTGGCCACCACCACCGGCCGGAAAGCGCTCCGTCGGCTGTTGACCCGCGACGGGTTCATCATCGGCGGTGGGTCCCGGCAACGGTTCTTCACCGGGCTGCTCGCCGAGTTGGTGAAGGCCCGGGCCCGGCAGCGTTGCACCGAGCCGTACTGCGACGCCCCGGCCCGGCACGTCGACCACATCGACCGTTCCGCCGAGCACGGGCCGACCGCGCTCGAGAACGGGCGCGCCGTCTGCGAGTTCCACAACTACATCCGCGAACAACCCGGATGGAACGTGGCACGCACACCCGACGGCGTGCAGACCACCACCCCGACCGGGCACACCTACCTGGCACCCGAGTGAGCGCCGGCCGGTCAGCGTGTCGTCCAGATGCCCCCGTCGACCGGGATGATCGCGCCGGTGACGTACGAGCCCGCCGGCGCGGCCAGGAACAGGGTCGCCCCGACCACGTCCGACGGGCGCCCGATACGGCCCAGCGGGGAGGACTCGGCGATCTCGTCCCCGGCCTCCTCGAGGGTCGCCCGCATCATCCGCGACGGGAACGGGCCCGGCGCGATCGCGTTGACGGTGATCCGCTTCGGCCCCAGCTCCTTGGCCAGCACCCGGGTCAGCTGGTGCACCGCGGCCTTGCTGGCCGAGTAGCTGTAGTTGGCAGCCTCCGGCACCCGCAGCCCGTCGATGCTGCCGATGTTGACCACGCGGGCCGGGTTCTCGACCGACGCGGCGGCCTCCAGCAGCGGCAGGAACGCCCGGGTCAGGAAGAACGGGGACTTCACGTTCAGGTCGAGGACCTTGTCCCAGGCGTGCGCGGGAAACTCCTCGAACGGCGCGCCCCAGGTGGCGCCGGCGTTGTTGACCAGCAGGTCGAGCCGCTCCTCGCGCTTCCCGATCTCGGCGGCCAGCCGCACGCACTCGTCCTCCGAGGACAGGTCCGCCGGGATCCCGACGGCGCCGGTCCCCGCCTCCGCGGCGGCACACGCGTCGGCCTTGCGGCTGGACACGTAGACCCGTGCCCCCGCCTCCACCAGCCCGCGGGCGATCATCTCACCGATCCCGCTGGTCCCGCCCGTCACCAGGGCGACCTTGCCGTCGACGTCGAACAGCCCGTGGGTCATGGTCCGCACGCTAACCGATCTCCTGGCAGGGTCGGGTCATGACCCGATCCCGCGACCGCGACACCCAGGGCCGGGCCCGCAACGCCCGGCCCCGCGACGCCGCCGGGCGCCCGCTGCCGCACGGTGCCGCCGGCGTCGACCGCGTGCCCGAGGACCTGGCCCTGGCCCCGGACGAGGCCGTCACCGAGGCCCAGCGCCTGCTCGACGAGGGCCTGCCGTTCCAGGCCCACGAGGTCCTGGAGGGCACCTGGAAGGACAGCGGCGACGACACCCGCGAGCTGTGGCGTGCGCTGGCCCAGGTCGCCGTCGGGCTCACCCACGCCCAGCGGAGCAACGCCCGCGGCGCCGTGGCGCTGCTGCGGCGGGGTGCCGAGGGCATCCGGTCGTGGCGGGTGCTGGGCGTGGACGCCCCGGCCGGGCTGGACCTCGACGGGGTGACCGCGCACGCGGACGGGCTGGCCGACGACATCGAGGGCGGGAGCGACAGCACGACGAGCGCCGACCGGCTCCGTCCGCGGCTGCGCGGCACCCCGTCGTGACGGTGGCGGCCCGCCGCATCCGATTCCCCCGGCTCCGCGCACTGCTGCGCGAGGCCCGGTCGCTCCCCACCGTGGCGCTGCTGGCGCTGATCGCGGTCGCCGGCGTCCCGCTGGTGATCATGCTGACGCCCGAGAAGCACGTCGAGGTGTTCGGGCAGGACATCGGCGTCGGCGCCCGCGTCCCGCCGCTGTCGCTGTCCGGACCGGCGCAGATCGTGCAGCTGGGCAACGCCGAGTTCGACCTGACCGAGATCGAGGTCTACGGCCCGATCCGCCCCCGCCTGTCGATCGGGCCGCTCACCCGCCCGCCCGACAACGGGCCGCTGCTCGACGCGCAGTCGGCGGACGACCCCGGCGGGGTGGACGCGGCCGTCCGCGAGCTCACCGAGGGCTTCGCCACCTGGTACCTGTGGGGCGCGGCCGGGATGGTGCTGACCGCGCTGCTCGGCAGTGCGGCGATGGCCTGCGCCCGGCTGCTGGTCGCGCTGCGCCGGGGCCGCACCCGCAACCGTCCGGTGCACTGGGACGACCACGCCGGCCCGATCGGCCGGATGACGACGATCGCGCTGGCGGCCTCGCTGCTGCTGTGGGGCGGGGCCGGCGTCGCCGCCCTGCACGGCACCACCACCGGGCTCGGCAAGGTCACCTCGCTGAGCGACCTGGTGGGGGCCACGACGGTCAGCCCCTCCCCCGTCGGGCCGCCGGTCACCGGGGTGACCGGCGCCGTCATCGGTGACTCGCGGGCCGCCCGGATCGGGGGACCGCTGGTCGAGGGCCCCGACGGGACCGTCGCCCCGGACGACGCCGCGTGTTCCCGCAGCGTCGACTCCACCGCCGCGCAGCTGTCGTCGCTGCGCGGCGAGCAGGTGCTCAACCTCGCCTGCGCCGGGGCGAGCGTCCCGGCCGGGCTGCGCGGTCCCCAGCAGCGCGACGGTGTCACGGTGCCGCCGCAGGTCGGGCGGCTCAAGCAGGTCCAGGGGCTGGAGTGGGTGGCCGTCGCGGTCGGCCCGAACGACCTGGCCTGGTCGGACTTCCTGCTGTACTGCTACGGGCTCGAGACCTGCGACGACCGGCTCTCCGACGGCGAGTTCGATGCCCGGCTGGCCGAGTTCGCCCGCGACACCGGCGCGCTGTTCGCCGACCTGGACGACCTGCCCGGACGGCCACGGGTCGTCGTGACGCTGTCCTACGACCCGTTCCCGGCGACCTTCGACCCGGCCTGCCCGGACATGCGCGGCCCCGCCGGCACCCCCGGGCTGGACCAGGCGAAGATCGACCTGCTGACCGAGCGCAACCGCCGGCTCAACGACGTGCTCGCCGACGGCGCGGCCCGGTTCGGGTTCACCACCGCGGCACCGAACCTGACCCCGCTCTGCGCGGTCTCCGGCGACCGGATGGGCCCGGACCTGCAGGGCCTCGACCGGCCGGACCCGTTCCACCCGACGGCGCTCGGTTCGCTGCGGATGGCGGCCTCGACCGCGGCCGCGCTGGCCGTCCCCCGCGAGGAGACCCCCGGCTCGCGCTGAGCCGGGCGGGGGACGGCCGTGCGCGATCAGTAACGGATGACGCCGCGGATGTTCTTGCCGGCGTGCATGTCGTCGTAGGCCTCGGCGACCTGGTCGAGGGTGTAGGTGCTGGTGACCAGCTCGTCGAGCTTCAGCGCGCCGGTGCGGTAGAGCTCGAGCTGGCGCAGGATGTCCCAGTTCGGGTTGCTCATGCCGAACATCGCGCCCTGGAGCCGCTTCTGGAACAGGGTCACGTCGGCCAGCGACACCGGCAGCGCCTCGGTGCTGTTGATGTCACCCAGCGCCGTGACGACCACGGTGCCGGCCTTGCGGATCGAGGCCATCGCCTGGCCGATGTGGTCGGGCTTGACCACACCGACGGTGACGACGGTCTGGTCGGCGCCCTGCCCGTTGGTGAACTGCTTGGCGAGCTCGGTGGCCTCCTCCATCGACTCCACCGCGTGGGTGGCGCCCATCTGCTGGGCCTTCTCCCGCTTCAGCGCCACCGGGTCGACCGCGATGACCTGCGAGGCACCGGCGTGCGCGGCACCCTGGACCGCGTTGATGCCGATGCCACCGATGCCCATGACGATCGTGGTGTGGCCGGGCTGGACCCCGCCGGCGTTGACCGCGGAGCCCCAGCCGGTGCCGACGCCGCAGCCGACCAGGCAGGCGACCTCGAGCGGGATGTCGTCGGGGACCTTCACGCACGAGTCCTCGGAGACCAGCGTGGTCTCGCAGAACGTCGAGAGCCCGCACATCTGGCCGACGGGGGTGCCGTCGTCGGCCATCTTCAGCCGGGTGGAGTTCTCCTCCCAGCGGGTGCCGGCGAGCAGCCCGGCACCCAGGTCGCACAGGTTCTGCATGCCGCTGGCACACCAGCGGCAGTGCCCACAGGAGGGCAGGAAGGAGAAGACGACGTGGTCGCCCTCCTTGAGCCCCTTCTTGTTCGCCCCGGCCTTCGTGACGATGCCGGAGCCCTCGTGGCCCCCGGCGAACGGATAGGTACCGACCGGGATGTCACCGGTCGCGATGTGGTCGTCGGAGTGGCACAGGCCCGACGCCACCATCTTGACCTCGACCTCACCCGGGCGCGGGTCGTCCACCTCGAGGTCCACGACCTCGAACTTGCCCGGCGCGCTCCGGACCACGGCTCCGCGAGTGTGTCCCACTGCTGTCCTCCTGGACGTCGTCGTCACCACTGGGGATGCGCACGCGACCATATGACCACGATCACGGGAGCGGAAGTGCCACACGCCGATTGCGGCACGCAGACCCCCAGTCGACGGTCCGGTTACCCACTTTGTCGGGGCATCCGGCTCAGCAGCATCCGGGTCAGCGGGGCATCCGGCGCCACACCGCGCGGGGCAGCAGGCGCAGCACCGCGAACAGCAGCCGCAGCGTGCCCGGCACCCACACGTCGGCGTTGCCCCGCCGGGTGCGCACCGCCCGCACGGTGGCGTCGGCGACCTGCTCCGGGGTCGAGGACAGCGAAGCCGGGCTCATCCCCGTCGTCATCCGGCCGATCACGAACCCGGGCCGGATCAGCACCAGCCGCACCCCGGACCCGTGCAGCGCGTCCGCGAGGCCCGAGGCGAACCCGTCGAGGCCGGCCTTCGCGCTGCCGTAGACGTAGTTCGCGCGGCGCACCCGCACCCCGGCCACCGAGGAGTACACGACCAGCGTCCCGCTGCCCTGCTCCCGCAGCACCCCGCTCAGCTCGGTGAGCACGTGCACCTGGGCGAGGTAGTCGGTGTGCACGATCGCGGCCGCGTGCGCGGCGTCGGTCTCCGCGCGGGCCTGGTCGCCGAGGATCCCGAACGCCACGACCGCGACGTCGATCCGCCCGTGCCGGGCCAGCACCTCCTCGAGCAGCGGGCGGTGCCCGGCGAGGTCGTCGGCGTCGAACTCGACGGTGTCGGCCACGGCACCGGCGGCCCGCACCCGGGCCGTCTCGGCCGCGAGCTCGCCGGCCCGCCGCGCGGCCAGCACCACGGTCCCGGCCCCGCCCGCGGCGAGCCGCTCCGCGACCGCCACCCCGATCTCGCTCCGTCCACCCAGGACCAGCACGGTCCCGTTGCGCCGCTCGCTCACCCGCGCAGCCTCCCACCCCGTGACGCAGGACCGTGGGGCAGGATCTCGGCCATGGGGGCGGACGGAGACGGTGGCCCGGTCCACGGGTCGGTGCTCGACGGGATCGGTGCGACGCCGCTGGTGCGGCTGAACCGGATCGTGCCCGAGGGCGGCGCGC
The DNA here is from genome assembly GCF_900115005.1 of Pseudonocardia ammonioxydans. GTDB lineage: Bacteria > Actinomycetota > Actinomycetes > Mycobacteriales > Pseudonocardiaceae > Pseudonocardia > Pseudonocardia ammonioxydans. Next base: position 62,331 of record NZ_FOUY01000002.1, read on the forward strand.
CGGTGTGGGTGAAGACCGAGTGGGCCAACCCGGGCGGCTCGGTGAAGGACCGGGCGGCGCTGGCCATGGTGCTCGACGCCGAGGCGTCCGGCGCGCTGGCCCCGGGCGGGACGATCGTCGAGGGCACCTCGGGCAACACCGGGATCGGGCTGGCGATGGTGGCGGCCGCCCGCGGCTACCGGGCGGTGTTCGTCGTCCCGGACCGGACGACACCGGAGAAGCTCGCCCTGCTTGGGGCCTACGGCGCCGAGGTGGTGCCGACGCCCGGACTGGTGCCGCGCGAGGACCCACGCCACGTCCAGCAGCTCGCCGCCCGGATCGCGGCCGAGACCCCCGACGGCTGGCTCGCCGACCAGTACGCCAACCCGGCCAACCCGGACGTCCACGAGCGCACCACCGGCCCGGAGATCTGGGCCCAGACCGGCGGGCGGATCACCCACCTGGTCGCCGGGGCCGGCACCGGCGGGACGGTCACCGGCGCGGGCCGCCACCTGCGCCGGCACGGCGTGGAGATCGTCGCCGCCGACCCGTGGACCTCGCGCTACGGCGGCGGGGACGGCAGCCCGTACTACGTCGAGGCCGTCGGCCACTACCTGCACCCGCTGACCGGGGCCGACAGCTGGCCCGCCGTCTACGACACCGCCGTCCCGGACCGCACCGAGCGGGTCGGCGACGGCGAGTCGCTGCGCACGGTGCGCCGCCTGGCCCGCGAGGAGGGGCTGCTGGTCGGCGGCTCGGCCGGCCTCGCGGTGGCCGCCGCCCTGCGGGTCTCCGCCGCGGCCGGGCCGGACGGCCTCGTCGTCGCGGTGCTGCCCGACTCCGGCCGGATCTACCTGTCGAAGTACTTCGACGACGCCTGGCTCACCACCCTCGGCTTCCTCGACGCCGCCGAGGAACCCCTGGTCCGGGACGTGATCGGCCCGCACGAGCCCGGCCTGCGGGTCGCCCCGGCCACGGTGACCATCGGCGAGCTGCACGCGGAGGTCGGCCCCGGCGGGCCGGGCGGCGCGGTCCCGGTCGTGCTCCCCCGCGCGACCGACGCCGACGGTACCGCCACCTGGTCCGTACCGGACGTGATCGGCTGCGTCCGGCTCGGGGAGCTGGCCGGGCTGCCGGCGGCCGACCGGGTCGGGGTGCACGCGGGTCCGCCGCCGCCCACGGTCGGGCACGGCGAGGCCGCCGCGACGGCCGCCGCCCGGCTCGACGACGCCGGCGTCGACCCGCAGGACCCGGTCCTGGTGCTGGTCGACGGGCGCGGTGTCACCCAGATCGAGCGGGCCGCGCTGGACGGGTGAGCGTGTGGGTCCACTCACAGCACGGCGGGTCGGTATGGGCGTGCGACCCCGCACCGTTGTCCCCTGACACGGGGCGTGCACCGGGACGTCCCGGGGAGGGGACGTCGTGGATCTGCTGCTGCACCACGGACCGACCGTGTTCGGCCAGTTCGTCTCGTGGGCCGAGCTGGTCGGCCAGCTCGGCGCCCTGGCGGTGGTGTTCCTGGCCCAGCGCCGCAGCATCGTCACCTGGCCGGTGCAGATGGCCGCGTGCGCGCTGCTGTTCGGCGTCTACGCGTCCGCGCACCTGGGCGGGCTGGCGTTCCGGCAGGTGATCGTGCTCGCGATCTCGGTGTTCGGGCTGCTCGCCTGGCTGCGGCAGCGGGACCCGGTCTACGGCCTCGTCGTGCGGCAGGCCTCGTGGTGGCAGCGGCTGGGGCTGGCCGGGCTGCTGACCGGCGGCACGGTGGCGACCGCGCTGGTCCTGGACGCGCTGGACGCCTCCTGGGCGCCCTGGCCGGATGCGGCGATCTTCGTCGGCACCGCGGTGGCGTTCCTCGCACAGGGGCTGCGCCTGATCGAGTTCTGGGCGATCTGGCTGCTGGTCGACGCGGTCGGGGTGCCGTTGCAGCTGGCGTCGGGGCTGTGGTTCTCGGCGGCGGTGTACGTGGTCTTCGCCGGTCTGGTCGTGCACGGCTGGTGGAGCTGGGTCCGGGCCCGCCGCCGGGCCGGGGCGGCGGCGCAGGAGCCGTCCCCGGTCGCCGGATCGTCGCCGCGCATACTGCCCGGGTGACCCTTCCCGCCCGCCGCGCCGCCGTCCTCGGCTCGCCGATCGCCCACTCGCTGTCCCCCGCCCTGCACAACGCGGCTTACGCCGCCCTGGGGCTCGACGGCTGGCACTACGACCGGTTCGAGGTCGACGAGGCGGGCCTGGCCGGGTTCGTGGCCGGGCTCGGCCCGGAGTGGGCGGGGCTGTCGCTGACCATGCCGCTCAAGCGGGTGCTGCTCGACGTCGCCGACCACGTCGCCCCCGGCGCCGCGGCGATCGGCGCGGGCAACACGCTGGTGTTCTCCCCGGACGGCAGCAGCGCGCACAACACCGACGTCACTGGGATCGCCGAGTCGCTGCGCGCGGCCGGGGCCGGCAGCGGGCGCGCGGTGGTCCTGGGCGCGGGCGGGACCGCGCAGGCCGCACTCGCCGCCCTGCACGACCTGGAGGCCGACGGCATCGACGTGCTGGTGCGCGACGCCGGCCGGGCCGACGACCTGCGCGAGACCGCGGCGCGGCTGGGCACCGAGGCCCGGGTGCACGCCGTGCTCACCGACCCGGCTGCGACCGCGGACCTGCTCGACGGGGCCGCCGCCGTGGTCTCCACGCTGCCGGCCGGGGCCGCCGACGCGTTCGCCGGCGCCCGCTGGCGGCCCGGCACGGTGCTGCTCGACGCGGTCTACGCGCCGTGGCCGACGGTCGTCGCCGGCGGGGCAGCCGCGGCCGGGGCGACGATCGTGTCCGGGCTGGAGATGCTGCTGCGCCAGGCGGTCGCACAGGTGGAGCTGATGACCGGGCGCCCGGGGCCGGAGGCCGCGATGCGCGAGGCCCTCGACGCGGCGGTGCTCGCCCGGGCCGGGGCGCACTGACATGCCGGCCGGACCGCCCCGCGACACCTACACCCACGGCCACCCGGACGTCGTCGTCCGCTCGCACGCCGCCCGCACCGCGGAGAACTCCTGCGGTTACCTGCTCGCCCACCTGCACCCCGGCACCAGCCTGCTCGACGTCGGCTGCGGACCCGGCAGCATCACCGTCGACCTGGCCGCGCGGGTGGCGCCCGGCCGGGTGCGCGGCGTCGAGGTCGTGGCCGGGCCGCTGGAGCGGGCCCGCGCCGAGGCCGCCGCGCGCGGGGTCACGGTGGAGTTCGCCGTGGACGACGGCTACGCACTGTCCGAACCGGACGGGAGCTGGGACGTCGTGCACGCCCACCAGGTGCTGCAGCACGTCTCCGACCCGGTCGCCGTGCTGCGCGAGCTGCGCCGGGTCACTCGCCCCGGCGGGCTCGTCGCCGTCCGCGACGCCGACTACGCCGGCTTCCACTGGTGGCCGCACGACCCGCGGCTGGACCGCTGGCTGGAGCTCTACCGGGCGGTGGCCCGGGGCAACGACGCCGAACCCGACGCCGGGCGCCGGCTGCTCGGCTGGGCGCACGCCGCCGGTTTCACCGAGGTGACGCCGTCGGCGTCGACGTGGTGCTACGCCACGCCCGCGGAGCGCGCCGCCTGGGGCGGGATGTGGGCGGACCGGATCCACACCGGCGTCGGGCGGATGGCGGTGGAGCGCGGGCTCGCCGAGGTGTCCGAACTGGACGCGATCTCCCAGGCGTGGCGGGAGTGGGCGGCGCACCCGGACGGCTGGTTCGTCATCCCGCACGGCGAGCTGCTCTGCCGCCCCTGAGCTCACCGCAGCCGGGAGCGCACCCAGAGCAGCAGCATCTCGACCCGGTCGGCGAACCGGTCGTCCACGTCGGACGCGGCGGCCGGGGCGATCCGGCGCAGGTGCGGCAGGTCGTCGGCCGAGCCCGCGGTGAACGCCGCCATGGCCGCGGTGTCCTCGGCCGGGGCGTGCTGCGGGTCCGCGGCACCGGCCCGTGCCTCCCACTCCTCGAGCTCGGCGAACCCGGAGACCGTGCCGATGATCAGGTCGCACGCCCGGGCGGCGTCGGCGGGGGTCAGCCCGGTGCCGAGCAGGAACCCGGCGAGCACGTCCATGTTCCGCATCGCCGCGGCCCGCACCTCGTCGTCCATCGGGGTGCTCGCCACGATCCGCAGCAGCACCGGGTGGCGCCGGTACCAGGTGCGCAGCTGCTGGCAGAACGTCGTGAGGTCGGCCTCGGCGTGCGCGGGGTCCAGCCGGGGCGCCGGCCAGTCCCGTTGCGCCACGACGACCGCCGCGGCGAGCGCGTCGTCCCGGTCGCGCACCACCTTGTAGACCGCCCGCGGCGTGACGTCGAGCCGGGCCGCCAGCGACCGCATCGTGACCCGGTCCGCGCCGTGTGCCGACACCTCGTCGAGCACGGCCCGCCCGATCCGCTCCCGGGTCAGCACCGGCTCCCCCTTCGGCGGGCGGCCCCGCCGCCGGGCGGTGCCCGGCGGCGGTCCGGAGGACGGTGCGACGCTCACCGGGCCACCGTAACGGCGGAGCCGGTTCATCCGGCGGCGGCCGGCAGCGGCTCCAGCTGCTCGAGCCCCCAGCGCAGGCTCAGCGCCGACGGCGTCCGCAACGCGGTCGCGGTGATCATGTCGAGGGTCCGCACCGACCCGAGCCCGGCCACCCGCGGGTCGGCCCCGAACGACTCGGCGAGCTCCGGCGAGGGCGCGACGACCAGCACCAGGTCCGCGGCGAGGTCGCCGAGCTGCTCGGTGCTCACCGCCGCGATGCCCGCGCCGGGCGCCGACTCGGGCCGCCCGGCGACGGCGTCGGGCAGGCCCAGGCCCAGCTCGCCGAACAGCACGCTCAGGTGGTCGGCCCCGGAGACCACGGTGCCGAGCGTGGTCGGCGACTGCAGCACCGAGAAGGTGAACGTCCGGCCGCGCAGGCCGGGGTGGCGGTCCCCGAACGCGGCGATCGCGGCGGTGGTCTCCCCGATCGCGGTGCCGGCCGCGTCGCCACGCCCGAGGGCCGTCCCGACGGCGGCGGTCAGGTCCTGCCAGCGGTCGGTGGTGGGCGAGCCCAGGTGCGCCACGACCGGGGCGATCCGGGTCAGCGCCTGGTAGGTCTGCGGGGTCAGCATCGCCCCGGTGCCCAGCACCAGGTCCGGGCGGGCGGCCGCGACGGCCTCCACGTCGACCGAGAAGTCCGGGTTGCCGGGGATCGCGGTGACCTCCGGCCCGAGCCGGCCCGCCTGCCACGGCAGCTCCGGCCCGGGTGCGTAGAACGAGGTGACCACTGCGACCGGGGTGACGCCGAGCGCCAGCGCGGCGTCGGTGTCGCCCGAGCTGAGTGTGACGACCCGGGCGGGGGCGGCCGGGATCTCCGCGGCACCGAGTGCGTGCGCGACGGTGACGGGGTACCCGGCCCCGGCCGGGGCCGGCGCGGGGTCGTCGACGGTCTGCGCGCCGCAGGCCGTGACCAGCAACAGCGCCGCGGCCAGGGTGGAGGCCAGGAGCGGGCGGATCATCGTTGTCTCCTCGGGGACATGGATCAGGACGTGGGGGTTCAGGACGCCGCGGCGGGGACGGCGGACGCCGCGAGCAGGCGCCGGTAGACCGGGCTGGACGCGACGAGCTCGTCGTGGGTGCCCGCGGCGTCGACCCGGCCGTCGTCGAGCACGACGATCCGGTCGGCGTCGCGGATCGTGGACAGCCGGTGCGCGACGACGATCACGGTCCGGCCGCGCGCGAGCCGGGACAACGCCCGCTGGATCCGCACCTCGGTCTCGGCGTCGACCGAGGCGACCGCCTCGTCGAGGACCAGGACAGGGGCGTCCGCGAGCAGGGCGCGGGCGATGGAGAGCCGCTGGCGCTGGCCGCCGGACAGGTCCGCGCCACCCTCGCCGATCACCGTGCCGGCGCCGTGCGGGAGCCGGTCGACGAACTCGGTGCACTGCGCCGCGTCGAGCGCCTCGGCGACCTCGGCGTCGGTGGCGTCCGGCCGGCCGAGCGCGACGTTGTCCCGGATCGTCCCGGGGAACAGGTAGACGTCCTGGAACACGGTGGTCACCAGCGCCGCGACGCCGGCCGACCCGAGGTCGCGGACGTCGGCGCCGCCGAGCAGCACTGCACCGGAGTCGACGTCCCAGAACCGGGCGACCAGGTTCGCGACGGTGCTCTTGCCCGCCCCGGACGGGCCGACCAGCGCGGTCACCGCACCCGCCTCGGCCCGCAGCGAGACGCCGTCGAGACCGCCGGTACCGGCGCCGTAGCGGAACCCGGCCGCGCGCAGCTCGACGTCCGCGCCGTGGGGCACCGCGGGGATCCCGGGCTCGCGCAGCACCGGCTCCTCCCAGATCGTGGCGATCCGCCGGGCGATCTGCTGCTGGGTCCGGCGGTAGCCGGTCAGCGCGGCCAGCTCACCGAGCGGCTGGTAGAGCACCAGGAACAGCAGCAGTGTGGCCGCCGGGATCGCGCCCGCCCCGTACAGCCCGGCCCCGACGACGATCAGCGCGACCAGGCCGAGCTCGAGGGCCACCGACCCGAGCGCGACCGCGGGCAGGGCACGCACCGACATCGCCACGCTCGCCGAGCGCAGCTCCTCCACGGCCGCGCCGTAGCGTCCCGCGATCGCCGAACCGGGGTAGGCGCGCAGCACGGGCGAGCCCTGCACGTGGTCGAGCAGCCGGCTGGTGGCGCGGGCCCGGGCCTCGCCCATCGGCGCCATCACCCGGCGGAAGGCGCGGTCGCTCAGCACGGTGCACAGCACGAACAGGGGGACCCCGGCCAGGGTCGCCAGCGCGAGCCGCCAGTCGATCACCAGCAGCACGACGGCGGCGTAGAGCGGAGTGAGCAGTGCCCCGGCGATCTGCTGCGGCGTGTTCTGGAAGTCGATCATGACGGTGTCGTCGGTGACGGTGGTGGCGATCCGGCCGGTGTCGAGACGGTCCAGCGCACCCAGCGGCACCGCCCGCAACCGTTCGAGCATCGACAGCTGCAGGTCGACCTTCGCCCGGGTCGCGATCCGCCAGACCACCTGGTTGGCCGCGTTGCTCGCGAACACCCGCCCGACGAGCAGCACCGCGAGCACGCCGGTCACCGCCCCGACGAACTGCGTGGTCACGGACCCCTCGACCGCGGCCACGAGCACGAGGTAGACGGCGGCGACCGGCGCGCCGCGGAACAGCCCCTCCAGCACGAGCCTGCCGAGCCCGCGCCGGCGCAGCCGTGGCCACCAGCGGCCGAGCAGGGCCGTCCACTGCCGCCCGAAATCCAGCCCGCCCAGGCCCGGCCGGACGATCGACGCGGCCGCGGCCGCCCACGCCGGCCCGTCCGGATCCCCCGACTCGAGCGGGGCGGGCGCGGGCGCCGCGGCGCGGCCCGCCGGGGCGGGCGCGGTGCGCGGGACCGGGGCCACCTCCCCACCGCCCTGCAGGGCCCAGCCCGCGCCCTCGGTGAAGGCGGTCCACAGTGCCCGGTAGCGCGGCGAGCCGGCCAGCAGCTCGGTGTGCGTGCCGGAGGCCGCGACCGCACCGTCGTCGACCACGACGACCCGGTCGGCGTCGACGACGGTGTCCAGCCGGTGCGCGATCACCAGCACGGTGCGGCCACGGGCGAGCTCGCGCACCGCGGCGGTGGTCGCGGCCTGGTTCTCGGCGTCGAGGAACGCGGTCGCCTCGTCGAGCAGCACCACCGGGGACGCCTTGAGCAGCGCACGGGCCACCGAGATCCGCTGGCGCTGCCCGCCGGAGAGCCGGCCCCCGGCCGCACCGAGCACGGTGTCCCAGCCGTCGGGCAGGGTGTCGGCGAACTCGTCCACCCGGGCCCGGCGCCCGGCCTCGTCGACCTCGGCGTCCGAGGCGTCCGGGCGGCCGATCCGGATGTTCTCGCGCACCGAGGCGTCGAAGACGTGGTCGTCCTGGGCCACCACCGACACGATGCGGCCGAGCTCGTCCGGGGCGATGTCGCGCACGTCCACGCCGCCGATCCGGACCGCACCGGTGTCGACGTCGGCGAACCGGGCCACCAGCCGGGCCAGGGTGGACTTGCCCGCTCCGGTCGGACCGACCAGGGCGAGCACCCGCCCGGCCGGCACGTGCAGGTCGACGCCGGACAGCACCGGGCGCTGCGGGTCGTAGCCGAACCCGACGCCGGAGAAGGTGACGTCGAGCCCGTCCGGGCCGGGCCGCGGGACGCGCGGGCGGGCCGGGGCGGGCAGGTCCGGCTCGGCGAGCAGGGCCGCGACGCCCGCCGAGGCCGTCTGCACCCGCTGGCCGAGGGTGGCCAGCGTGCCGACGAACGCCAGCAGGGGCGTCGCGTACCCCAGCCCGAGCAGCAGGAACAGGGTGAGCGTCGCGACGTCGACCCCGCCGCCGGCGACGCCGAGGCCCGCGGCCGGGATCAGCAGCGCGACCGGGAGCCCGAACGCGGCCGTCATCATCGCGACCAGCCAGCGGGCCGGGCTGCGCAGCGGCGCGTCACCGGCCCGCACCGCCCGGTCCAGGATGCCGATCAGCTGCTCGTCGGCGCCGCCGGCCCGGCGGAACGTGCGGACCACCTTCATCCCGCGCAGGTACGAGAGCACCGCGACGTTCATCTCGGCCAGCGAGGCCGCCTGCTCGTGGCTCGACGCCCGCGCCATCGCCGAGGCCACCCCGCCGATCACGAGCACGACGAGCAGCGCCAGCAGCGCGAGCAGCCCCAGCCGCCAGTCGACGGCGAGCAGCAGCGCGGTCGTCGCGACCGGTACGGCAGCCGCGGCGGCGACGTCCGGGACGCCGTGCGCGAGCGCCTCCTCCAGCTGCTCGACGTCGTCGTGCAGGGTCTTCTTGAGCTCCCCCGCCGACCGGCCGGTCACCCGGCTCAGCGGGATCCGGTCGAACCGGCCCACCAGGGCCCGGCGCAGGTCGGCCAGTGCCGCATAGGCGGCGATGTGCGCGACGTGCCCCGACGCGGCCCCGGCCACCGCCTTGACCAGCAGTGCCGCGGCCGTCCACCCGGCGATCGCGGCCACGGCCCCGGTGTCGGGGCTCGTACCCCCGAACGGCTCGACCGCGACCAGGTAGACGGCGACGTAGGGCGCGAGCCCCGCACCCGCGGAGACGACGGAGAGCACGGCGGCGACCGCCAGGGCGGGGCGCCGTCGCCGGAGCACGGCTCCGATCGACGGGGGCGGGACCTCGGAACGCATGCGGTGACTCTGGCCGCCCCGGCGCCATAAAGTCAACAAGGATGAACTTAATTACTCGCGCCCGGGTTCCACGAGTCGTCCCCGATGCCCGCTCCCGGGTGGTATCAACACGATCGGGGTGGCGGGAGGGGGCGGCATGCCGGGTGCGGGCGCGGGCGGGGATCTGCCGGTCGGGGCGGAGTTCGGCGACTACGAGATACGGGGGCGGCTCGGCGCGGGCGGGATGGGCGTGGTGTTCCGTGCCTACGACCGCCGGCACGGCGGCGAGGTGGCGCTCAAGGTGCTGCCCGCGCACCTCGCCGACGACCGGGTCACCGTCGAACGGTTCCGCCGGGAGGCGCGGGCCGCGTTCGAGCTGCGGGACCCGCACGTCGTCCCGGTGCACGGCTTCGGCGAGACCGACGGCCGGCTGCACCTGGCGATGCGACTGATCGACGGCGAGGACCTCGCGCGGCTGCTGGCCCGCCGGGCCCCGCTGCCACCGCGGCGGGCCGCGGGGATCCTCCGGCAGGCGGCGCACGCGCTGGACGCCGCGCACGCCGCCGGCATGGTGCACCGGGACGTCAAACCGGCGAACCTGCTGGTCGTCGAGGCGCGCGACGACTTCACCTACCTCGTCGACTTCGGCATCGCCCGGGCACTCGGCCCCGACCCGGACACCGCGCTCACCGAGACCGGTGCCACCGTCGGCACGCTCGCCTACCTCGCCCCGGAGCGGCTGCAGGACTCCCTCGGCCCGGTCGACGGCCGCGCCGACGTCTACTCGCTGACCTGCGTGCTGGTCGAGATGCTCACCGGGCGGCCCCCGTTCACCGCGGCGGAGCCGGCCGCCGTGCTCTCGGCACACCTGCTGTCCCCGCCGCCGCGGGTGAGCGCCCGGGTGCCCGGGCTGGACCCCGCCTGGGACGACGTCGTCGCGCGCGGGCTGGCGAAGCGCCCGGACGACCGGTTCTCCGGTGCCGGGGAGCTCGCCGCCGCGGTGGCGCGGGTCGCCGACCGGGAGCCGCGGCCGACCCGGGAGCAGACGCGCCCGGCACCGGCGCTCGAGCTCCCCGGCGGTGACCGGCCGGACCCGGGCCCGCGTTCGCGCGGGCTGCTCCTCGCGATCGGTGCCGTGGCCGTCACCGCGGCCGTGCTGGTCGGGGTCGTCTGGGCGGTCCTGCCCGGCCGCGGGGCGGGGCCGGGGATCGCGGTGCCGACGCTGCCGCCGGCGAGCACCGTCGCCGCCCCACCGACCGGCAGCCCGACCGGCGGCAGCCCCTCCACCGACGGCACAGCCACGGCGGGTGGTGGTGGCACGCTCCAGCCCGCGGGCGGCGCACCGGGCGCGACCGGCCCCACGTTCGACCCGCTGGTGGGCGACGGCGACCTGGGGCTGGCCGCCCCGATCACCCGGCTCGCCTGCACCGGCGACGACGTCGTGGTCGTCGGCGCCGGGGTGGACCCGGCGCGCTATCCGCAGGACGTCGTGGAGCACCTGGCGAAGCACCCCGGCGCGCGCTACCTGCGCTCGCTGGGCGGCTGCGGCTCGTTCCGGCCGCGGACCCCGACCGGTGAGCTGATCTACGTCGTGTACCTGGGGCCGTTCACCGACCGTGGGCGGGCCTGTGCCGCCCTCGCCGCGGCCGGTGGCGACTCCTACCTGCAGCCGCTGGGCGCCGCGCCCAGCGTGCCCGGCGGACCGGGCTGCTGAGACCCGGTCAGCGGCGCCGGTGCAGGGCGACGAGGTAGTCGCCGCCGGTGTAGGGGTCGCGCTGCCAGGTGGCCCACCGCTGCTCCGGGACCAGGCCCGCGTCGGCGCACCAGCCGTCGTACTCGTCGGGGGTGGGCCAGCCCGGCTGCAGCGTGAACCCGGCCAGCAGCAGCCCGCCCGGGCGCAGGTGCCGGGCGCATCCGGCGACCACACCGGACCGGTCGGTCGCGTACGGGATCACGTTGCCCGCCAGCACGACCAGCCCGAACCGCTCGGGCAGGTCGAGGTGTTCGAGGCCGCAGACCTCCCAGCGCAGCCCGGGTGCCTTGGCCCGCGCCGCGGAGATCATGTCCGGGTCCGGGTCCACCCCGGTCACGGCGATCCCGCGCCGGTCGAGCTCGATCGCGACCCGGCCGGTGCCGCAGCCGCCGTCGAGCACGGGGCCCTCGGGGTCTTCGGTCAGCAGGGCCTGCGCGAGGCCGGCCTCGCCGTGCGGGTCGTGGCCCGCCTCGGCCATCGCCGCCCACCGCGCGTCGTAGGCGTCGAGGTCGACCCGCGACTTCCAGGACTCCCAGTCGGCGGGCAGGTTCTGTGGGTTCTGTGGGTTCGGTGGATTCGGCGGGTTCGTCGGCAGCTCGTCCGGCACGGTCGTGCAGCGTAGTGCCGGTCTACCGCCGCAGGGCGACCGTCTGCTCCATCCCGGTGAGCTTGGCGGGGTTGCGCACGGCGTAGAGCCCGCTGACCCGGCCCCCGTCGACCCGCAGCGTCAGCACGGTGTCGAGCTCCCCGTCGATCCGCAGGACCACCGCCGGACGCCCGTTCACCTCGGCCGTGGACAGCGTGCCCGCGCCGGCGAGCCGGGACACCCCGCCGACCAGCACGCGCGCCACCCGGTCGGCTCCGGTGACCGGCCGCGGGAGGGCCTGCTTCACGCCGCCACCGTCACCGACCAAGACCACCTCCGGTGCCAGTACGTCGAGCAGCCCCTGCAGGTCGCCGGTCTCCACCGCGCGCCGGAACGCCGCGGTCGCGGACCGGGCCTCCTCGGTCGAGGCCGTGCCGTGCGGGCGGCAGGCCACGACGTGCGCCCGCGCCCGGTGCGCGATCTGACGGACGGCGGTGGCGGTGCGACCGACCGCGGCGGCGATCTCGTCGTGGCCGAGGTCGAACACCTCGCGCAGCACGAACACCGCCCGCTCGATCGGCGCGAGGGACTCCAGCACCAGCAGCATCGCCGTCGAGACGCTCTCCGCGAGCTCGACGTCGTCGGCCACGTCGGCGGTGGTCAGCAGCGGCTCGGGCAGCCAGGAGCCGACGTAGGTCTCCCGGCGGCGGCCGAGCGTGCGCAACCGGGTGAGCGCCTGGCGGGTGGTGATCCGGACCAGGTAGGCCCGCCGCTCGCGCACCGCCGCGAGGTCCACACCGGACCAGCGCAGCCATGTCTCCTGCACCACGTCCTCGGCGTCGGCGGCCGAACCGAGCATCTCGTAGGCGACGGTGAACAGCAGGTTGCGGTGCTCGACGAACGCCGCAGTGTGCCCCTGCATCGGCATGCCGGCTCCTCTCGTCCGGACGGCTCGACCATCCGACGCCGGCCGCGCCCGGTCCGTGACACCGGGGCCGGGTGTCCTGCGTCACAGCACGAGGGTGTCACGCGGAACGGGCCGGCGGAGTCCCCTGACCGTCCGCACGACCACCCGGAACGAGATCACGGAGGACCAGATGACGGACACCCGGTTCGACCTGTTCGGCAACGACGTCGCCGCCCGGTTCGCCACCCGCTTCGCCGGCGCGGCGCGAGTCGTCGCCCAGTCCCCGCTGCCGCCCGCGACCGCCGAGCTGGTGTCGTTGCGCGCCAGCCAGATCAACGGCTGCGGGTTCTGCACCGACATGCACACCACGGAGGCGACGGCGGCCGGGGAGAGTGCCGTGCGGCTGCACCTGGTCGCGGCCTGGCGCGACGCGACCGTGTTCACCGAGGCCGAGCGCGCGGCCCTCGCCCTGGCCGAGGAGGGCACCCGGCTCGCCGACGCCCACACCGGGGTGTCCGACGCGACCTGGGCGCGGGTGCGCGAGCACTACGACGACGACCAGGTCGCCGCGCTGCTGTGCCTCGTCGCGCTGATCAACGCGGCGAACCGGCTCAACGTGATCGCGCGGACCCCGGCGGGGTCCTACCGGCCGGGCATGTTCGCCGCCGCGCAGCAGTGACTCCGCCGGTGCACCCGGCGCCCGGGGCGCCGTCGGGCCTCACGCGGCCCCGGCGGCCCCCGGGGCGGTGACGGCGTGGACGAGCTTGCGCCGCAGCCAGCCGGCCAGCCGCTGCCCCCGGTACGCCGGGTGCACCAGCACGATCGGCTCCGGCCCGGCGTCCGGGCCCGGCTCCCCGGCCGCGGCCAGTGAGCCCGCGGCGACCACGACGCCGTCGGCAGTGCGCACCACCAGGCTGCCGCCGCCGGGCGGGACCAGCAGCGCCCGCAGGTCCGCCGCCGCCCACTCCACATCGGACGGTGTGCGATCCGGGAGCGCCGCCACGCAGGCCCGCAGCAGCACGTCCAGCTCGGCCGTCTCCTCGCCGGTGCCCGGGGTCGCGACCAGCTCGTCGCCGCCGGGCAGCAGGACCTCGTGGCCGACCCGGCCCGGCGGCACGGCTGCGGCCCGCACGAAGGCCTCCGCCCGGGCCCGCTCGGTGACGGTGAACGGGGCCCACGCGCGCCGGGCCACCATCGGCGGCTCCTGCGGCGACGGCAGGACGAACACGTGCTCGTCGTCGAGCTCCGGGCCGGTCGGGGCGACGTCGACCTCGTCGGCGTGCAGCAGCGCGGCCAGCCCCTCGACCAGCTCCGCCGGGCCCTGCCCGCGGCACCCGGCGAGCAGGTCCAGCGCCCGGGTGGGCGCGTCGACCAGCTCGTGCGGGTCGGCCGCGACCACGCGCACGGCGTCCGGCCCGGCGCTGTTCAGCGCGCTCCGCACGACGGCGACGAGCCGGTCCGGGGTGAGCGTCCCGCCGACCAGCATCTCGTCGACCACCGAGCGGGAGTCCTGCCCGTGCACCGACAGCGACAGGATGTTGGCGCCCGCGTCGGCGACGGCGGTGGTCAGCCGGGCGAGCGCGCCGGACTCGTCGGGCAGCTGGACCCGCACCTTGTACAGCGACGGCAGGACGGGCTCGTCCCCGTCGCCGGGGGCCGCCGCCAGGTCGGTCGTGGTCTCGGTGACCACCCGCAGCACCGGCCGGTCGCCGGGCGCCCGGCACTCGATCAGCGCCTGACCCGGGCCGACGGCGGTCAGCCCGACCGCGCCGAGCGCGGCCCACATCGTGACCTGGTTCGCGGTCAGGACCGGCTTGCCGAGCTCGCGCTCCAGCTCGGCGATCACGTCGTAGGTGGGCAGGTTGGTGCAGGAGACGAACACCGCCTCCGCGTCGGGGTGGTCGGCCGCCCGCACCGCGCGCACCACCTCGTCCGGCGAGACGTGCCAGATGTGGCCGAGCAGGCCGAGCCCGTGCCGACTCACGGTGTCGACGCCGTGCGCGGCCAGGAAGCCCTCGAGCTTGGCGGTCAGGTCGGCGACGTACGGCGTCGCCAGGGCGAGCCGGTCGACACCGAGCGCGGTGCACGCCGCGACCAGCGATCCGGCGGTCGTGACCGCCTGCGGCGCACCGGCCTCGCGGATCACCTCGCGCAGCGCCCGCTCGCCCTCGGCGCCACCGACGAAACTGCCGGACGTGCACGAGTACGCCACCACGCCCGGGGCGGGCTCCAGCACGTTCTGCACGGCCGTGCGCACGATCTCCGGGGCCGAGACCAGGCGCGCCTGACCGGCGTCGGCCGGGGCCACGACGTACGGGGTGCGGGTCACGTGCAGCGAGACGGGCTCGGGGACCCATCGCCACATCTCCCGGTCCTGGGCGAAGTCGTAGGGCACCACGACGCCGATGCCCGGCACACCGGGGGGATCCAGGAACTGCTCACCGTTCATGCCGGCCTCCACACCGCACAGGGATCATCACCCGCCGGTTCCACAGGAGGTCACGGCGGGTCTCACAGGGGTCGGGACGCCCGCCGGAGGCCGTGGGTACCGTCTTCCCGCCAGTATCCGCGCGACAACACACGCCTGGCCGGAGAAGAGGCGTTCTTGCCCATTCTCGATCGTCCCGACGGCAGGGTGCCATCCCACCGTCGCGGCGCGCAACAGCCGATCAGACGCAGACCGCCCCGTCGGCCGCGGACGACACGAGCCTGGCGTATTTCCCCAGCACACCGCGCCGGTTGGTCGGCTCCGGGCGCACCCATTCCGCGCGCCGGCGAGCCAACTCGTCGTCGGTGACGCCGAGGTCGAGCGTGCGTGCCCGCATGTCCAGGGTGATCGGGTCGCCGTCGCGGACCAGCGCGATCGGACCACCGTCGGCGGCCTCGGGCGCGACGTGCCCGACGCACAGCCCGGTCGTCGCCCCGGAGAACCGGCCGTCGGTCACCAGCAGCACGTCCTTGCCGAGCCCGGCACCCTTGATCCGCCCGGTGACCGCCAGCATCTCGCGCATCCCGGGACCGCCTCGCGGGCCCTCGTACCGGATCAGCACGATGGTGCCGGGCTCGATCTCACCGTTGTCGACGGCGTCGAGCGCGCCCTGCTCGCCGTCGAACACCCGGGCGGTGCCGGTGAACGTCGCCGCGTCGAAGCCGGCGGACTTGACCACCGCCCCCTCCGGCGCCAGCGAGCCCCGCAGGATCGTGATGCCGCCGGTCGGGTGGATCGGGTCGGCCAGGTCGTGGACGACGCTGCCGTCGAGCCCCGGCGGGTCGAGCTCGGCGAGGTTCTCGGCGACGGTCTTCCCGGTGACGGTGAGCGCGTCGCCGTGGATCAGCCCGGCGTCGAGCAGCGCCTTCATCACCACCGGGATCCCGCCGACCTGGTCGACGGCGTACATGAGGTGGCGCCCGAACGGCTTGACGTCGGCCAGGTGCGGGACCCGGTCGCCGACCCGGTTGAAGTCGTCGAGGTTCAGCTCGACGCCGGCCTCGCGGGCGATCGCGAGCAGGTGCAGCACCGCGTTGGTGGAGCCGCCGAACGCCATGACCACGGCGATGGCGTTCTCGAAGGCCTCCCGGGTCAGGATCGACCGCGCGGTCAGCCCCTGCTCGATCATGCCGACCGACGCCTCCCCCGAGGCCCGGGCGACACCGTCCCGGCGGCGGTCGACGGCGGGCGGGCTGGCCGAGCCTGGCAGCGCCATCCCGAGCGCCTCGGCCGCGGCCGCCATCGTGTTCGCGGTGTAGAACCCGCCGCACGCGCCCTCACCGGGGCACATCGCCCGTTCCAGCGCGTCGACCTCCTCGGTGCTGATCAGGCCGCGGGCGCACGCGCCGATCGCCTCGAACGCGTCACCGATGTTGACCTCGCGGTCGTCGACCCGCCCCGGCATGATCGATCCCGCGTAGACGAAGACCCCGGCGAGGTCGAGCCGGGCCGCGCCCATCAGCATGCCGGGCAGCGACTTGTCGCACCCCGCGAGCAGCACGGTGCCGTCCAGCCGCTCGGCCTCGACGACCGTCTCCACCGAGTCGGCGATGATCTCGCGGCTGACCAGTGAGTAGTGCATCCCGCGGTGCCCCATGGAGATCGCGTCGGAGACCGAGATCGTGCCGAACTCCAGCGGGTAGCCGCCGGCGGCGTGCACGCCCTCCTTGGCCGCCATCGCGAGCCGTTGCAGCGACAGGTTGCAGGGGGTGATCTCGTTCCAGGAGGACGCGATCCCGATCTGCGGCTTGGCGAAGTCGTCGTCGCGCATCCCGACGGCGCGCAGCATCGACCGGGCTGCGGTCGCGCCGAGCCCGTCGGTGACCTGGTGGCTGCGCGGCTTGCGGGTGGTCGGTGGGGTGGTGGTCATGACGCGCTCCTCGTGTCCGGGCGGCCGGGCCGCCCGATCCTCTCGCAGATCAGCGATCGGGGCCGGTTGCCCGGCGACACGAATCCCCCGTTCAGCCGTAACCGTCGCGGTCCGTAACCGTTGATCTTTCAGCAGGCCTGTTGTTCACCCGGGAGAGGACGACGTCACCACCATGGCGCACACGAACGACCCGACGCCCCGCACGACGCGTGGCACCCGCCGGTCCCGCCGGCGACGCACCCTGGCCGGCACCGCGGCCGTGCTGCTGATCGGGCTGGGCTCGGCGGGGACCGCGCTCGCGGCGTCGTCCGAGGAGTCCGAGAAGTCCGACGAGACGCCCTGCTCGGCCGCCGCGCGGGCGTGCGTGGACCTGGAGAGCGACCAGGCCTGGCTGATGGAGGACGGCCGGGTCACCCTCGGGCCGGTGCCGATCAGCCACGGCGGGAAGGGCACCGAGACCCCGACCGGTGACTTCGCCGTCTACGCCAAGGAGAAGGACCACTTCTCGGCGGAGTTCGACGGCGCGCCGATGCCCTGGTCGGTGTTCTTCGCACCGGGCGGGATCGCCTTCCACGAGGGCGACCGGGACGCGGCCTCGGCCGGCTGCGTGCGGCTGAAGAGCGCGGACGCGTCGGTCTTCTTCGGCAACCTGGCGATGAACGACCGGGTCGAGGTCCGGTAGGCCCGCCTGTCAACCGGTCGCCCGGCCGCCGGTGCCGGTGCCGGTGAGGAACGGCCGCACGGCCGCCGCCAGCTCCTGCGGGTGCGTCAGCGGGGCCATGTGGGCGGCGCCGGGGACGGTGACGAGGCCGGGGCACGCGGCCCGTCCGGCCAGCCGTTCCAGGAAGGCCGGTGGGCAGATGTGGTCGTGCGCGCCGCGGACCAGCAGGACCGGGCACCGCAACCCCGCGAGGGTCGCGTCGAGGCGGTGGCGCCGGGCCGCGTCCATCGCCCGGGCGAAGCTGATCATCCCGCTGTAGGTGTAGTCACGCAGCAGGACCGGGACCTGCCGGGGCGTCTCGCCCGGCAGGTTGCGCAGCCAGCGTCGGACCAGCGCCGCCCACGGCCGCGCCGCCGGGTCGCCGGTCGGCCCCACGAGCACCAGGGCCGCCACCCGGTCGGGTGCGGCGCGGGCGGCCTCGGCGACGACCTGGCAGCCGGCGGAGTGCCCGAGCAGGACCGTGCGGCCGGCCCGCAGCTCGTCGAGCCGGTCGAGCAACCGCTGCGCCGTGTCCCGCGGCCCCAGCGCACTCCCCCACGCCGCGGGGACCCCGTACGCCGGCAGCGCCACGGCCGCCGCGGCCTGCGGCAGCTCCAGCCGGGCGAGCGTCGGTTCCCAGCCGCGCACCGACAGGCCCAGCCCCGGCACGGCGACGCAGCCGAGGGGCCCGCCGCCACCCGTGCGGACGAGGTCGGGCGGCCGCAGCCGTGCGGGCAGTCGCACCGTGACACCTCCCGTCCGCCGGTTCCCGCCGCTCCGGACGCATCACCCACGCACGGGCGGGGCGCCCGGAACCCATGACCGATCACCAGGCCACCACACCGGGCGCTCCGGCGCCCGGCCGCCCGGTCGCGCTGGTCACCGGGGCGAGCCGCGGGCCCGGGTCCCCGTGACACGCGCGGGAGTTGTACGACCGCCGTTCCGTCACCAGCAGCGGCCCCGGAGAGGCTGTCGAGGAGCTCGCTGGGCGCCCTGGGCGGTCCCGTGTCCATTGGCTCCCGCGACGTGCTGGGTGCGGCCGAGACCGCGAGATCCGCCGCCGCCCAGCTGCGCGCGCTCGTCGAGCGTCTCACCGCTGCCGGGCAGTGGCAGGCCGGGGACCCGTCGACGAGGCGGTCGCTCCGTTCGGTGGGACCACGGCGTCCGGTACGGGCGGGCACTTCGGTGCCTCGACCGGTTCTGACCGAATCGGGCCCCGGATCCCGCCGAGATGCAGACCAGGGTTCGCAAGGATTCGACAACTCGCGCTGAGCCGCATCTCGGTGGATATGACGGGCCGGTCAGTCCGGGAGTCCCGGCCGGTGTACTCCTTGTTCGCCAGGCTCGGGAGCCGCTTCCAGCCCCACCGACGCTCGGTAGTGGCCCAGCACGTGCGGGTCAGCTTCCCCGCCCAACCCGGCAGGGTCTTCGGCAACCACTTGCGCGGGTTCCAGCTGAAGGGACGTAACCAGTGACCGGGTGTCCGCGGCCGCTCGCGGGGATGCGCGGCTCCGGATTCCCGCTCAGCCGGCTTGGACGACCAGGGCGGCGTAGCGGTCGAGGTACAGCGGCCAGCCCGCGTCGTGGCCGACACCGTCGCTGACGGTCTGCCAGCCGGGTCCGTGCCGGTCGAGGTTGCGGTGCTCCAGCTCCACCCGGGTGCGCTCCGGGGCCTCGGCGACGAACCGGACCTCGACCTCGCTGGTGTTGGCCGGGTCGGGTTCGAGCTGCCAGGTCGGGCCGATGTCCCAGCTGAACAGCAGCCGCTGCGGCGGCTCGTAGGCCAGCACACGCGCCCACCGGCACAGGCTGCCATCGACGCCGCGGTCGTAGATGTGGCCACCGACCCGCGGTTCGAACACGGTCTCGGCGATCGGGGCCGCCAACAGGTTGTGCTCGGCCGGTTTGACGTCGCCGAATCGTTCGGTGAACACGGCGAACGCCTTCTCGATCGGGGCCTGCACCACGATCTGGCGGCGGACCACTGCTGCAGCTGCCTGTGTCATGACGGTTCCTCCGGTTGCTCGGTGCCTGGTTCGATGACGTCGCCGTAGTTGCTCAGGGCGCGGGTCCAGAAGGTGTCGAGCTGGTCGCGCAGCGCGGCCACGGCGGTGGGATCGAGGCGGTAGATCCGCCGGGTTCCGTGAGCGCGCTCGTCGACCAGGCCGGCGTCCTTGAGCACCTTCAGTGCCTGGGACACCGCGGGGCGGCTCACCGGCAGTTCGGCGGCGAGCTCACCGACCGCGCGCGGCCGCTCGGCCAAGCAGGCGACGATGGCCCGTCGAGTCGGGTCCCCGAGCGCAGCCCAACCGTCACCCGCTTGGTAAGCATCCACGAACGGTAAGAGTCCGCTTACATTGAGGGCGAGTCAAGGCCGAAAGGACGGTGCGACCACCGGAGCACCACCCGCAGGCCGTGCAGGCCGCGTCTCGATCGCCATCGAGGCCTCCGAGACCGCCCTGGTTCGCGGCGACCGCTGCTTCCGCGCGCAGGCGGCCCGGCCCCTGCACCGACACGGCGCCGCCCTCCAGCGCGGAGAGCGGCGCCGTCGGACAGCGCCCTCACGACCAGGCACCTCTCACGGCCGACCCGGCGCGGACGGACCAGCCTGTCACGCAGCAGCGCAGGGGCGAGTGAGCACGAGACGGTCGGCCCGGTCCTCGTGCTGCCCGTCGCGGTGCACGTGCATGCGGTCGACCCGGCGAAGATCGCCCGATGGTGAACGCAGCCACTGCCGCCCAGCAGAGTCGGTGATGTGCAGGGCGGGGGTCTCACCGAACGGCGGAACGGTCATGACGTCGCTCCCGCCAGGCCACAGGATCCGCCCGACACGGACCGGATTCGCCAGCCGCAGCGACACCCGTGGGCACCCCCAGGCCCGTCGCCACGAACGCGTCGCCTGAACATCGATGGCCCCGGCGAGCGCCGTGACGCGGACCGGTTCGTCGCCGTGATTGGTCACGTACAGCAGCGCCTCGTCACGACCGGCCTCGACCGGAGCAACCTGGAGGGCGACGCATCCCACTCGAGCCCGCTGGCGGTCGACCGACCGTCGCCGGTATGCCAGGGCGACGGCCAGCGCGCCCGTGGCGCCAGTGACCCCGACAACCCGAGCACGCTCGGTAGCGATCTTGAGCAAGGTCGAACCCATTCGGCGGAGCGTAGAGGTTACCGTCCGGTATCGGTTCGGGTGTGATCGGGAACTCGGTGAACATTCAGCTACCTGGCCCCGTGGCCCCACATGAAGGTGCAGTCAACTGCTCGACTGTCATGGAGCAGTCCGCCGCCGGCCTCTGATCGGGCGGCTGCGATACAGGGCGGTCATGTCGTCGACGAGTTCGGCGAGGCCGCTGGGTGGCCGGTCCCGCCACCACGCGAGGTGCACGACGATCGACGGACTGTCACGCAGCGGCCGGAACACCACGCCCGGGCGGGTGTGGTGTTCCGGGGTCGCTTCGGAGGTGATCCCGACTCCGTGACCGGCCGCGATCGCGTCGAACCACTCCTCGATGTCACCGATCTCCTTGAAGTTCACGGGGGCGGCGTTGTCGCTCCACAGCTCGCCGGTGGTCGTCCCGGTTCGTGGATCGATGATCACGGTCCGCTCGGCGATCTCGGCCAACCCGATCTGGCGGCGTCGTGACCACCGGGGGTCGTCGGAGGCATAGGCGACCATCCGTGTCTCGAGTCCGACGACGATCGAGTCCAGACCGGGACGGTCGGGCGATGAGCGCAGGATCGCCGCGTCACAGCGCCCCTCGACCAGTCCGGCGGTCGCCGAGTTGTGCCGGACCAGCTGAAGCTCCAGGTCCGGGTGACGCGTCGACCATTGGCGCATCAGGGTCGCGGTATGGCGACCGGCAGCGGCCCAGGCGTAACCGACCCGCAGCCGCCGATGCCGTCCTCGCGACAGGGCGTCCAAGTGCTCGACCTCGGCAAGGACCCGGCGTGCCTGCTGGGCGACCTCGGCCCCGAGCGGAGTGGGATGGCATCCGTGTGCCGTGCGGCGCAGAAGGGGCGCGCCCACCCGCCGTTCGACGCCGGCGATGGCCCGGGACATGGCCGCTTGGGACACACCGGCCTCGGCGGCTCCCTCGGTGAACGATCCGGCGTCGAGAACCGCCAGGAGGTAGCGGATCTCGCGCAGCGTCCAGTCCATACGCACAGGTTATACACCGCACCTGAGTTGCATTTGATGCATGGGACAGCGGCTCCTAGCGTCCGGACCGTGACATCGCAGGAGGCGCAAGCGACGCCGCAGCTGTCGGCCGTCACCGCTTCGGCACGCCGGCGTGCCGCCGGGGTGGCCACGATCCTGGGGAGCTCGGCCAGCAACCAGACGGGAGCGGCTATCGGCGCACTCGCTTTCCCTGCCATCGGACCGGTGGGTGTCGTCGCTGTTCGACAGCTGGTCACCGCTGCGGTGCTCGTGCCGGTGGTGCGCCCGCGCCTGCGATCGATGAGCGGGGCGCAGCTGCGTCCGGTTCTCGGCCTGGCCGTGGCGTTCGGTGTGATGAATCTGTGCCTCTACACCGCGATCGAGCGGATCGGGCTCGGGCTGGCAGTCACGCTGGAGTTCCTGGGTCCGCTCGCGGTGGCGATCGGGGCGTCGCGACGGGCGGTCGATGCGCTGGGTGCCCTGCTCGCCGCCATCGGTGTGGTGGTGCTCGTCGACCCCGGGCCGTCCAGCGACGTCGCCGGAATCGCGGCAGCGCTCACAGCGGCGCTGGCATGGGCCGCCTACATCCTGCTCAACCGCGACCTCGGTCGACGTCTGCCCGGTCTGCAGGGCACCGCGGCCGCGAGCCTCGCCGCCGCCACGGTGTGGCTACCGATCGCGGTGTGGTGGTTCGTGAGCAATCCGCCGACGCCGATGGCGGTGTTGTTGGCGACGGTCTGTGCGGTGATGGCTTCAGTGGTGCCCTTCGTCGCGGATCTGAGTGCGCTGCGCCGTGTCCCGGCAGGCCTGTTCGGCACCTTGACGAGCGTGAACCCGATATGGGCGGCACTGGCCGGATGGCTGGTCCTGCAGCAGGCCCTCACCGCCGCGCAGTGGATGGGCATCACGATGATCGTGGCCGGCAACGCCGCCGTCACCACCGCATCGTTCCTGCGGGCCGGACCGTCACGCACGCGTTCGGCACGTCCGGCAGGGAGCTGATCCGCAGCTGGACGGCGACGCTGCACAGCGCGTAGGCCTGCTGCCGGGCGCAGCACCCCTACCCGCGTGGGCTGGTTCGCCCGGCTGACCCGCCCCGACCGCCGGCCGCCCGTCGCAGGCACGAGCTCGACGACCCGGCCTGAGCGCGTCGCTCACCCGGGCCGTGCTCACCCGAGCGGCACGAACCCGTCACCGAACTCGCCCGGGGGCCGGTCGGGCACGGCGAGGTCGGCCACGACCCCGAGGTGATCGCTCACCGGCGGCCCGTCCGGCGCCGGTCCGCCGGTGACGCCGCGCTCGCATGCCGCCACGCGCAACGTCGGGCCGTGGGCGGTGCCGCGCACCAGGACGTAGTCGATCCGGCGCGGCCGGACCAGCGGCATGTCACCGGCCGCGACCAGCGGGTTCGCCGGATCGAAGGTGGGACCCGGCTCGCCGGGGTGCGCGCTCTCCCAGGCGTCGTGGTAGCTCACGCTCACGCCCTCGAGCGACTGGCGGCCGGTGAGGAACCGGATGCTCGCCGCGTCCGGTGTCGCGTCGAGGTCGCCGAGCAGCACGGCGTGCGCGGGCCGGTCGCGCACCAGCCGTTCCACCAGCTGCGCGGTCGTGACCGCCGCCAGCTCGCGCTCCCGCTCCAGGCCGAGCTGCCAGCACGGCTTGTGGTGGGCGACGAGCAGCGGACCGAGGCCGGGGACCTCCAGTTCGGCGACGACCACGCCGCCCCAGGTGAACGCCCGGGCGCGGCGGGTCGTGTCGAACTCGCGCGCGTGCACCCGCGACGGCGGCCGGCGGCTCCCGAGCACTGCAGCGGTCCCGTCGGCGGCCACGGCCGGGTGCGGGGCGCAGTGGAAGTCCGGGCCCAGCAGGTACCCGGCCTCGTCGAGGTCCCCGGCCTCGTCGACCTCCCCCTCGATGTGGACCTCCTGCAGCGCGACGATGTCGGGCTCCAGCCGCCGCAGCTCGTCGCGGATCGCCGCCAGCCGGCGCGGACCGTCGGCGAACCGCGACGACAGGACGTTCACCGTGACGACCCGCAGCCGGGTCGCGGCCGAGGCCGGCGAGGAGGTCACCGGTGGCGGTACGGGTCAGGGGCCGGCGCGCCGGTCCCGGCACCGTGCCCGTGGACGGGCGTGGTCGCCCGGTGACCGTGCGGTCCCGGCCCGTCCTCCGGGTAGACGGCGTGCTCGGGGGCCCCGGCGTTCCCGGAGGCACCGGCGTGCTCGGGCTGCTCGGTGTGCCCGGGATGCCCGGTGTCCTCGACGGGCGGGCGTGGGGCGGGCACCGCCGGCGGGCCCTCCCCGCCGGCTGGACGGTCCCCGGCGAGCGCGGCCAGCGCGACGTCGGCGGTCGGGTAGGTCCGGAACCGGGACAGCGTCCGGCGGCACCCCAGCGGCAACAGGTGCACCCGCCCGCCGCAGCCGCTCACCGACAGGCCCACAGCGTGTCCGGCCGCGAGCTCGACGGCCCGGCCGAGACGCTCCAGTCCCCCGGGCTCGAAGCAGGACACCGACCCGATGTCGACCACCAGCTCACGCACCGCCCGCCGCCGCGCGGCGGCGAGTTCGAGCTGCGCGCTCACCAGCCGCAGCACACCGTCCGCGCCGGCCCGGTCGAGCCGCCCGGCGACCCGGACCAGCCGGATCCCCTCGTCGGGTACCTCGACGGTGATCTGTACCGGCTCGTTGCTGTCCATGCTGCCCACCCATGGCTGCCCACCCACGTCCGTGTGCAGCCCGGTACCCGGCGCGCTCCACCGGCAAACCGTCCGCCGGAGCGACGACGACGGCCCCGGCGTGCTGCTGCACGCCGGGGCCGTCGTCGGGGATGTGGAGGGTCAGCCCGCGGCGGCGCCGTCCCGGTCCCGGCGGACGTTCGCCTTGCGGCCCTTCAGCGTGGTCGCACCGCGCAGCGAACGCAGCACGTCCTCGGCCGCGTGCTCGGGCACCTCGACCAGGGCGTGCCGCTCGTGGATCTGGATGGCGCCGATGTCGCGCCCGGACAGCCGCGACTCGTTGGCCAGCGCACCCACGATGTCCTGCGGGCGGATACCCGAGGAGCGGCCCGCGGAGACGAACAGCCGGGTGGTGCCGGCCTTCGGCGGCCGGGCGCCCTGGCCACGGCTGCCGCGCGGCCCACCGTCGCGGTCACGGCGCGGGCCCCGCTCGCCCGGCCCGCGGTCCCGCCCGCCGCGCGAGCGGACCTCGGGGATCTCGACCTCGTCGTCCGGGACGGACGTGCCGGCCCGGGCCATCCGGATCGCCGCGGCGGCGACCGAGGCGAGGTCGTGGTCGCGGGCGAGCTCGAGCACCAGCTCGTCGACGCCGTCCGAGGGCTGCGCGTCGGCGTCGGAGCCGGCCTGCTCACGCAGTGCCAGCGCGGTGCGGGCGAGCCGCACGCTGCGCAGGTCGTTCGGGGTCGGCACCGGCGCGCTCGGCACCGGGGCACCGATCAGACGCTCGATGTTGCGCAGGTGGCGCACCGACCCCGGGGTGACCAGGGTGATCGCCACGCCCTCGCGCCCGGCACGGCCGACCCGGCCGATCCGGTGCACGTAGGACTCCGGCGACGACGGCACGTCGTGGTTGACGACGTGGGTCAGCGTGTCGATGTCCAGGCCGCGGGCGGCCACGTCGGTGGCGACCAGCAGGTCGGTGCGCCCGGCACGCAGCCGCTCGACGACGCGCGTGCGGTGCTCCTGGTCCATCCCGCCGTGCAGCGCCTCGGCGCGCAGGCCGCGCGCGGTCAGGGTCTCGGTGACCGCGTCGACGTCGGCACGGGTCCGGCAGAACACGATCGCCGCGGTCGGCTGCTCCATCTCGAGCACCCGGCCCAGCGCGACGGTGACGTGGCTGCGCGGCACGTGGTACGCGGTCTGGCGGACCTTGGGGGCCTCGCCCTCCGGCGTCGCCTCCCGCTTGATCCGGATGTCGGCCGGGTCGGTCAGGTGGGTGCGCGCCAGGCTCTGGATGCGCCCCGGCATGGTCGCCGAGAACAGCACGGTCTGCCGGCTCGGCGGGGTGGACCCGAGGATCGTCTCGATGTCCTCGACGAAGCCCATGTCGAGCATCTCGTCGGCCTCGTCCAGGACTGCGACCTCGATCGCGTCCAGCGACAGCGCACCGCGGTTGATCAGGTCGATCGCACGGCCCGGGGTGGCGACCACGACGTCGACGCCGCGGCGCAGCCGGCCCAGCTGCGGGCCGATCGGGGCACCGCCGTAGACGGTGGCGACCGACGCACCGAGCGCGGAGCCGTACTTGGTGATGGCCTCGCCGACCTGCATCGCGAGCTCACGGGTCGGGGCGAGCACCAGGCCGAACGGCTTCGGCCCGCGCTCGCGGGCGGCGGAACCGTCGGCGAGGCGCTGCAGCATCGGCAACGCGAAGGCGGCGGTCTTGCCGGTACCGGTGGCGGCCTGCCCGAGCAGGTCGCGGCCGTTGATCAGCGGGCCGATCGCGGCGGCCTGGATCGGGCTCGGGGTCTCGTAGCCGAGCTCGGCCAGCGCGGTCAGCAGCTGCGGGGCCAGGCCCAGGTCCGCGAAGGTCGGGCCGGCGGGTGTCTCGGGGGCCTCGGCCGTTTCAGGAGCCTCGGGGGGCGGGGTCTGCTCCACCGTGGTCTCGTCGGTGGTCAGCTCAGGGTGCTCGTCAAGCAGGGTGTTCACTCGGTCCTCAGGTCGCGCAGTGGGGTGCGCCTCGTCGTCGGGCGGCTCTCGCCCGCTCCCAGCCCGCCAGGCCCGCGTGCGGCGACTCGTCTGTGGCGCCGGTGAACCCAGACCTCCGGGGCTCGCGGCCGCGCATCCTCGCCGGCGGCCGTCGGATGTCCATTCTTCCACGTCCGAACCGGACCCGTCCGCCGGGGCCGGGGTGATCGCGGCCACCGATGCCGCTGGTCATGCGGTCCGGGGTGCCGAGCCGGTGATCACCACCCGGGTACGACGACGGCGGCGGCCCCGTTTCCGGAGCCGCCGCCGTCGTGCGAGGGGTCTCAGCCCTTGCCGAAGCCGGCGCGGCGCAGCGCCTCGGCCATGGCGTCGTTGGCCGGCGCGGGCCTGCCGCGCTCCTCCCGGCGCCCGCCGCCCTTGGCGCCGCCGCCCTTGGGCCCGCCACGACCACCGCCGCCACGGCCACGGTCGCCGCCCTGGGGGCGACCGCCACCGCCCTGGGGACGCCCACCGCCGCGCCCACCGCGCTCGGCGCCGTCGCCCTGGCCGCCCTGGCCGCGGCCGCCGCCGCGCCGCGAGTCCGCGCCCGGCTCGTCGTCGAGTCGCAGCGTCAGCGAGATCCGTTTGCGGGCCTCGTCGACGTCGAGCACCTTCACCTTCACGACGTCACCGGACTTGGCGACCTCACGCGGGTCGGACACGAAGTCCTTGCTCATCGCGGAGACGTGGACCAGGCCGTCCTGGTGCACACCGACGTCGACGAACGCACCGAACGCCGCCACGTTGGTCACCACGCCCTCGAGCAGCATCCCGGGCCGCAGGTCGGCGATCTTGTGCACGCCCTCGGCGAAGGTGGCGGTGCGGAACGCCGGGCGCGGGTCGCGGCCCGGCTTCTCCAGCTCGGTGAGGATGTCGCTGACCGTCGGGAGCCCGACGGTCTCGTCGACGTAGTCCTTCGCCTTGATCTGGTGCAGCCGCGCGGCGTTGCCCATCAGCGCGGCGACGTCGAGCTTCGTGCGCTCGACCATCCGGCGCACGACCGGGTAGGACTCCGGGTGCACACCGGTGACGTCGAGCGGCTCCTCGCCGCCCCGGATCCGCAGGAACCCCGCACACTGCTCGAACGCCTTCGGGCCCAGCCGCGGCACCCCGGTCAGCGCGGACCGGGAGCCGAACGGGCCGTTCTCGTCGCGGTGGGCCACGATCGCGCCGGCGAGGGACTCCGAGATCCCCGAGACCCGGCGCAGCAACGGCGCGGAGGCCGAGTTCAGGTCCACGCCGACCGCGTTCACACAGTCCTCGACCACCGAGTCCAGCGACCGCGACAGCGCCGACTCGGGCAGGTCGTGCTGGTACTGCCCGACGCCGATCGACTTCGGGTCGATCTTCACCAGCTCGGCGAGCGGGTCCTGCAGCCGGCGGGCGATCGAGACGGCACCGCGCAACGAGACGTCCATGTCGGGCAGTTCCGACGAGGCGTACGCCGACGCCGAGTACACCGACGCGCCGGCCTCGGAGACCATCACCTTGGTCAGCTTCAGCCCCGGGTTCTGCTTGATCAGCTCGCCGGCGAGCGCGTCGGTCTCGCGGGAGGCGGTGCCGTTACCGATCGCGACCAGCTCAACGGAGTGCTTCGTGCACAGCGCGGCGAGCGTCTTCAGCGCGCCCGCGTGATCGTTGCGCGGCTCGTGCGGGTAGATCACCGCGGTGTCGACGACCTTGCCGGTGGCGTCGACGACGGCGACCTTGACCCCGGTCCGCAGGCCCGGGTCGAGCCCGATCGTGGCGCGGGTCCCGGCCGGCGCGGCCAGCAGCAGGTCGCGCAGGTTCGCCGCGAAGACGCCGATCGCGCCTTCCTCGGCCGCGGTCCGCAGCCGGACCCGGATGTCGATGCCCAGTGCGGTCTGCAGCCGGGTCCGCCAGGCCCAGCGCACGACGCCCAGCAGCCACGCGTCACCCGGACGGCCGCGGTCGGCGACGCCGTACTCGGCGGCGATGGCGCGCTCGTAGGCGTTCGGTTCCCCGGCGGTGCCGTCGGCGTCCCCGGCGTCGAGGGTGACGTCGAGCGCCTCCTCGGCCTCGCCGCGGAACGCCGCGAGGATCCGGTGCGAGGGCAGCGTCGTGAACGCCTCGGAGAACTCGAAGTAGTCGGCGAACTTCGCCGCGGCCTGGTCGTTCTCCTTGCCCTCGCGCACCCGGGTGACCAGCCGGCCGTCGGCCCACATGCGCTCGCGCAGGCCGCCGACCAGGTCGGCGTTCTCCCCGATCCGCTCGACCAGGATCGCGCGGGCGCCCTCCAGCGCGGCGGCGGCGTCGGCCACCTGCTCGCTCACGTACCCGGCGGCCTCGGCCTGCGGGTCCCGCTCCGGGTCGCCGAGCAGCGCGTCGGCCAGCGGCTCCAGCCCCTGCTCGCGGGCGATCATCGCCTTGGTGCGGCGCTTGGGCTTGTAGGGCAGGTAGATGTCCTCGAGCCGGGCCTTGGACTCCGCGGCCCAGATCCGCGCCTCGAGGGCCTCGTCGAGCTTGCCCTGGGAGCTGATGGACTCCAGGACCACCGCGCGCCGCTCCTCGAGCTCGCGCAGGTAGCGCAGCCGCTCCTCCAGGGTGCGCAACTGGGCGTCGTCGAGTCCGCCGGTGGCCTCCTTGCGGTAGCGGGCCACGAAGGGGACCGTCGAGCCCTCGTCCAGCAGGGCCACCGCGGCCCCGACCTGGTCCGGTCGGGCGCCGAGCTCGTCGGCGATCCGCTGGTTGATCGAGCGGTGCTGCTGGGTATCGGGGGTTGCCGTGCCTGTCACCGCACCATCGTCGCGAACCGGGTCCGGGTGGCGACCGCCGGGTGGGTGGTCCGCGGACCCGGGCCGGTGTCCCGGTCGGAGCAGCGGTCGATCAGCAATTCTGATGACGACGACGGTGCCGGGAGTAACGGCCGCGCGGGTGCCCTCCGACAGGCCGGACGACAGCAGTGTCGGACCGGTGGGTGGAGGCGTGATGGGCGGGGTGGGCCCCGGGGAGGACGGCGACGTCGAACGGCGCTGGCAGGCCATCCGGGCGGGGGTCGACCGCCGCTCGGTGCCGGCCGCACCGGCGCCCACGCCCCGCCGGGGGCGCACCCGGCGGGCGGCCGGGCTGGTCGCGGTCGTGGCCGCGTTCTCGGTCGTCTCGTTCCTCGCCGGCTGGATGACCGGTCTCAGCGGGCACGGAGCGCTCCCGCCGGCGACCACGGCGGTCGGCGCGCCGCAGCCGGTGGCGGCGCCCGCCGTGACGGTCACGCCGCCCACCGGCGCCGCCCCGACACCGGCCGCACCCACACCGGCCGCGCCGGCGCCGGAGACCTACACCTACGTCGTGGACAGCAACCACCCGGTGCGGGTGTCCTACATCGACTCCGCGGGCGAGAAGGTGCACCGGGACTCGCTCGAGGCACCGTGGACCCTCAAGGTGGACACCACCGAGTGGGGTGCCGACACCCGGCCGTCGCTCATGGTGATGGGTGCCGACCACGGGGACACGTTCGTCTCCTGCACCGTCACCGACGGGAACGGGCAGGTCGTCGCGGGCGACCGCAAGGAGACCTCGGACCCGGTGGTCATCTGCTCCCGCCGGTGAGGACACTCACTCGCGGCGCAGGAAGAACATGAACGGTTGCGCCAGACCGCGCATGTCCATGGCGCCCACGACGGTGTCGTCGTCGACCTTGCGGAACACGTCGTGGATCGGCAGGTCGTCGTAGCACATCGTGGCGCTGTCGACCCCGCGGTACCGGGTGGTCCGCAGCCGGGCCCGCGGTGCGCGGGTGGCGAGCGCCGGGCCGAGCGCCCGCGCGGCGCGGGCCAGGGCCGGATTGCGCAACGCGGCGGGGAAACGCAGCAGCGTCGGCAGCGGGACCAGGCCGGGGTGCAGGCTGAACGTGCCGCCGTCGGTGCGGTTCATGACCAGCGGGTGGACGTCGTCGGCGGAGTCGAATCGCTTGCCGTGCCAGCCGAACCGGCCGAGCAGCCCGTCCATCGGGTTGCCGGTCGGGATCTCACCACCGGTCCACCGCCCGAGCAGCTCCTCCACGGTCACCGGGGGCAGCCCGTCGAACAGCGCCAGCGCCTCCTCGATCGTGGCGCCGTGCTCGAGGTAGCGGAGGGTGTCGGCCGGGGCCGTGGTCATGCGCGAACTCCCGTCGTCGGGCCGGTTCAGTGGCGACGGCAGGGTACCCGCGGCCCGGACGGCCCGGCGCTCACGCCGCCCCCGCGTCACCGCTCTCGACCGGTGCCCCGGCCGCGACGGCGGGCGGCGCGGCCGGTCCGTGCACCCGGGCCGGTGTGCGCATGCGGGTACCGGCCGGGTCGTGCAGCGCCCCCTCGACGACCCGCGCGGTCAGGCGGCGACCACCGACCTCGACGGCGACCCGGGTCCCCGCCACGGCCCGCTCGACGGGCAGCCGGGCCCGGGCGATCTCGACACCACAGGTGTAGCCGATACCGGCGTCGGTGATCCGGCCGATCGGCTCCGGCGGGCCCGGTTCGAGCTCGGCGAGCGGCACCGGCTCCCGGGTGAACCGGCGGGCCGCCGGGAGGTCGCGGACGGGCTCTCCTCCGCCGAGGACGGCACCGGTGTGGTCGAGCACGAGCGTCGCGAGCACCGCTGCGGGCAGCTCCGCCTCGCGTGCCGCGTGCACGGCGGCGCGGCCGACGAACGGGCCCTTGTCCATGGCGACGAGGGCCGAGAGGCCGGCGGCGTCCGGCCCGTGCTCCGGCGAGAGGTCGGTCCCCACGATGCGACGGCCCTTCTCCCGGCACAGCGACTCGAACGCGTCCCGACCGGCGGCGACCAGGCCGTGCCGCGCGCCGGCGGCGTGGACGGTGTCCCACAGCCGTTCGGCGTCCGCGGCGGCGCAGACGAGCTCCCAGCCGTACTCCCCCACGGCGGACACCCGCAGCCCGGTGACCGGCACCGGGCCGACGGTGAACCCGGCCGCCCGGAACGGGCCCAGGTCGTGCATCCCGTCCGGGATCAGTCCGGTGAGGACCTCGGCGGTCAGCGGGCCCCAGACGCCCAGGCATGCGGTGTCGTCGCTGACGTCGGTGACCGCGACACCGTCGCGTGTGTACCGGCACAGGTGGGCGACACCCGCCGGGCCGGGCAGCACGACGAGGAAGCGCTGCGCGCCGAGCCGGCTGACGGTGAGGTCGGTCAGCACGCCACCGGCGGAGTCGAGCAGCAGCGCGTGGACGACCCGTCCGACCGGCCGGTCGACGTCGGCCGTGACCAGGCGCTGCAGGAACTCCACGGCCCGCGGGCCGGCGACCTCCACCCGGCGCAGCGGGGAGAGATCGAACATCCCGGCCGCACGGCGGGTCACCAGGGCCTCGGCCCCGGCGACCGGCGACCGGTCCGCCGCGGCGGGGCCCCGCCGCGGCAGGATCTCGCAGACCTCGGGCAGCGACGCGTTCGCCCCGAACCACAGCGGACGCCCGTCCGCCCGGCCGGCGGCGAACACGGCCCGGAGCTCGGCCTGCCGCGAGACAAGCGGCGCCGTCCGGATCGGACGATCGGGGCGTCCGGCCGTGACCGAGGCCCGGCCGGTCAGCACCCGCGAGGCGGGGTCGAACCGGTCCACCTGCAGGCCGGACAGGTCGACCGGTGTCCCGCCCGACGCGGGCCGGCCGGTCACGATCCATTCCGCGACCGCCTCGGCGGTCCCAGCCGCGTGCGCGTCCCGGACGGCCTCGGCCACCCAGAACCCGCCCAGGCCCGGATGCTCGCCGAGCAGCGGGAGACCGTCCGGTGTGGTCACGGTGGCGCTCTCGGCGTCGTCCGCGACCGTCGCACCGTCGAGCACCGGCAGGAGCTCCGCGGCGGCCGCCCAGGACGGGTCGGTCCCGGCCGGGTGCGCGCCGGAGCCGACGCCGAGCCGGTGGCCGTCCGCGTGGACGTACAGGCCGGCGGCGCGCTGCCGCAGGACCGGCAACGACGGGTCGCCGGCCCCGGACACCGACTCCAGGGCGTGGATCATCGCCAGCGCGCGGAGCGGGGCGCTCCACCGGTACCGGCGCGTCGTCGGGGACAGCGCGAGATCCACCCCGGCGAGCTCGCCGATCGCCGGGCCCCGCAGGCCCGCGCAGCCGACCACCAGGTCGGCCGGGAACCACTCCCCCGTCCCGGCGCACCGCACGCCGGTCACCCGCCCGTTCCGCTGCTCGATTGCGACCACCGGCCGGTGGTCGAGGAACGTGGCGCCCCGCTCGATCGCCGCCCGGGCCTGCAGCCCGGCCACGGTCACGGCCGCGGCGGTGCCGTCACCCGGCACGTGCAGCCCGCCCAGGATCCGCTCCCGGTCCAGCAGCGGGTGCACCGCGGCGCACTCCCCCGGGTCGAGCACCCGGCTCCCGATCCCGGCCTCCGCCGCCCGGCCGTGCCGCCGGTGCAGGTCATCGAGCCGGGCCGGGGTCGTGGCGACCTCGAGGCTCCCGACCCGGCGCAGGCACCGGACACCGGCCGCGGCCAGACGTGTGTGGACCCGCACGGTCGCTGTCGCGAGGCGGGTCGTGGCGGGGTCGTGCGAGACCTGCAGGACGGGCTCCGGCGCCGGCGCGGCGGCGAACAGCGCCCCCTCCGCCAGCACCGTGACGTGGGTGTGGCCACGACGGGTCAGTTCGTCGGCGAGCGCGCAACCGACACCGCCGGCTCCGATGATGACGATGCGGGGGGAGGTCGCCATGGTGGTCTCCTGCGTGTGAATCCGAGTATCCGCGAGCCGATGTCCGGATCCGGTGTTGCGCACCACCCGGTTCCCCGCCGGGCGGGGGACCTACACACGGATTGAGCCGGCGGCCACCATCGATCCGACCGCGTGTGTTGCTGTATGCGCAACGTCCAGGTACTGACCGCAACACGGTCCCGCTCGCGGTGACCCCGTGTCAACACCGCGGCGCAACGGACCG
This sequence comes from Pseudonocardia ammonioxydans, assembly GCF_900115005.1. GTDB lineage: Bacteria > Actinomycetota > Actinomycetes > Mycobacteriales > Pseudonocardiaceae > Pseudonocardia > Pseudonocardia ammonioxydans. The sequence goes on from NZ_FOUY01000002.1 coordinate 95,476, forward strand.
ATCAAGCTCGTGGCGCGCCCCGGAAAGCGACGCCGCCGACCGATCCGGGCTTTTGCGACGGGTGGTGCGAAACCGGTAACGATCAGCCGGGATCCGGCGATGACCGGAGGGGCGACGGACGCCCGGAACGTGAGGGCACGATGACGGCCGACGGATGGCTCGGGGACTACCGACTGGACGGCCTGCTGGGCCGGGGCGGCATGGGCGAGGTCCATCAAGCCGTCGACACCCGCCGGTCCCGGGCGGTCGCCCTGAAGGTGCTGCGCGACGACGTCGCCCGGGACCCCGGGTTCCGGGAGCGCTTCCGCCGAGAGGCCGGGGCGACGGCCGGGCTGCAGAGCCCGCACATCGTCCCGATCCACGACTTCGGCGAGATCGACGGCCGGCTGTTCATCGACATGCGGCTCATCCACGGCACCGGCCTGGACACCGCGCTCGCACACGGCCCGCTCCCGGTGCACCGCGCCGTCGCGATCGTCGGCCAGGTCGCCGAGGGGCTGGCACACGCCCACGAGCACGGGATCCTGCACCGCGACGTCAAACCGTCCAATATCCTGCTGACCCCGGCGGACTTCGTCTACCTCGTCGACTTCGGCATCGCCCACCGCACCGACGGCAGCGACCCCGGCCTCACCGCGACCGGGATGACGATCGGCACCTGGGCCTACCTCGCCCCGGAACGGTTCGACGCCGGACCGGTCGACGAGCGGTCCGATGTGTACTCGCTGGCGTGCGTGCTCGCGGAGTGCCTGCTCGGCAGGCGCCCGTTCGACGGCACCGGTCCCGCATCGCTGATGAAGGCCCACCTCGTCGCCGAGCCGCCACGCCCCTCGCGGGAGCGCCCGGACGTCCCGGCCGCGCTGGACGACGTGATCGCCCGGGGCATGGCGAAGGACCCGGCCCAGCGGTTCGGGTCGGCCCGCGAACTCGCCGCGGCGGCCGTCGCCGCGATCTCCGGCCCGGCTCCGACCCGGGCCCGGCCGGCGGCGTCCGGGCTCCCGCCGACGACCGTCGACGCCGCGCCGGTGCGGCGGCGCCGCAGCCGGACCCCGGTACTGGCCGGAACCACGATCGCCGCGCTCGTGCTCGCCGTGGGGGCCGGGGTCGGGATCGGCCGGATGAGCACCGCCCCGGCACCGGCCGAGACTCCGGTCGCCGCAGGCACACCGTCCCCCACCGAGCCGGCGACTCCCTCCACCAGCCGGACGACCCCGGCGGTGCCGACCCCGGCGCCCGCACTCCCGGCAGCGGACTCCGCCGAGCCCTCCGGCTACACGTACACCGTCGACAGCAACTACCCGGTCCACTTGATCTACACCGACGCCCGTGGCGACCGGGTCACCGCGGGCGAGACACCGGCGCCGTGGTCGACCAGCTTCGACACCTCCGCCTGGGGAGACGACGCCCAGCCCTCCCTCTCCGCGTTCACGATGTCCTCGCGCGGCGACACCTACGTCGAGTGCACGATCACGGACGCCGACGGGCGCGTCGTCGCCAACCAGCGCAAGGAGACCGCGAACGCGGCCGTCCTGTGCATGAGCTTCGGCTGACAGGACCCGCCGGCCCCTCCGCTACCGCAGTACCGAGCCCTTCGTCTCGGGCAGCGTGAGGATCGCGGCGAACGCGATCGCGGCGCCGACGGCGACGTAGACGAAGAACAGGATCGCCAGGCCCGCCTGCTGCAGCGACGTCACGACCAGCGGCGCGGTGCCGCCGAACACGGCGACGGTCAAGTTGTACCAGGCACCGATGCCCAGCCCGCGGATCGACGTCGGGAGCAGCTCGCTCATGATCGCCGGCGCGATCGAGGTCATCATCGTGTAGAGGCCGAGACCGACCGTGAACACGACGAGCATGTTCCAGAACCCCGGTCCGATGAGGAACGACAGCGGCACGATCAGGATCGTGGTCGCCGCGGACCAGATCAGCAGCTGGGGCTTGCGCCCGTACCGGTCCGCGGCGGCACCCATCGGGTACTGCAGGAGCACGAAGATCAGCGTCGCGACCGAGAGCGCCAGGAAGACGTCGGTCGCGTCGGCGCCCCGCGACGTCGTCGCGTACGGGGTGAGCGCGGAGAAGAAGGTGTAGTAGCAGAGCGTCGACAGCAGGGTGAAGCCGACGAGCTGGGCCACGGCCTTCGGGTGCTCACGCAGCGTCAGCATGAGCGGGTTCTTGATCTTGGCCGCGGCCTCCTTGTTCTCCTCGAACTGCTCGGTCTCGGACATCTGCCTGCGCATCCACAGCCCGATCAGGCCCAGCACACCGCCGATGAGGAACGGGATCCGCCAGCCCCACGCCGCGAGCTGGTCCTCGGTCAGCGTCGCCGCCAGCACGAAGCCCAGGATCGAGGCGATCAGCACCGCCGTACCGGTCGAGATGTAGAAGAACGACGAGTAGCGCCCGCGCCGTGCCGGTGGGGCGATCTCGGCCAGGTAGGCCGACGCGTTCGACACCTCGCCGCCCAGTGACATCCCCTGCGCGACCCGGGCCAGCAACAACAGCACCGGCGCCAGCCAGCCGACCATCTCGAAGGTCGGCAGCAGGCCGATCACCACCGAGCCGCCCGCCATCATCAGGATGGTCACCAGCATCGCCGTGCGGCGGCCGCGCAGGTCGGCGAACCGGCCGAGCAGGAACCCGCCCAGCGGGCGGAAGAAGAACGCGAGCGCGTAGGTCGCCAGCGTCGAGATCAGCGCCAGCGCGGCGTTGTCCGGCGGGAAGATCTGGGTCGCGAAGTAGATGGAGAACGTCGCGTAGATCGTCCAGTCGTACCATTCGACGGCGTTCCCGATGGACGCAGCGACCAGCGTCCGCACCGGAAGACGATGACGCTCCGTAGCTCCTGTCGTCGGCGGATGAGCCACGATGCCCCCAGACGTGTTGCGAACGGTCGGCGAAGAGTAACCGGGATCATTCGGTCGCGGAAGGCAACGTTGCACCGGTGCCGGGTCGCCCCGCCGCCCGGGAACTGGTACGTCCGGGTCCGAGCCACCGACCGTGAGGAGTCCCCGCGATGCCGCTGTCCGATCCGATCGACGACTTCCGTCTGGCCTACGACCGGTACGGGCCGGCCGGTGCGCCACCGGTCGTGCTGCTGCACGGCTGGCCCGGGGACCGGACCGACATGGCCGCGGTCGCCGGGGAGCTCGCCGGGACCCACGACGTCGTCGTCCCCGACCTGCGCGGCTTCGGGGGTTCGGACAAGCACGACCGGGATCCGGCCCGCCACTACGACGCCGCCGCGCAGGCCCGCAGCGTCGCCGCACTGCTGTCCGGGCTGGGACTCTCCGGGGCGGTCGTGGCGGGGTACGACGTCGGCAGCCGGGTGGCCCAGCGGCTCGCCGCCGACCGGCCGGACCTGCTGCGCGGGCTGGTGATCACACCGCCGGTGCCGGGCGTCGGCCGCCGGGTCCTCGCCGAGGACCCGATGCGGGAGTTCTGGTACCAGGCCTTCCACCAGCTCGACCTCGCCGAGGAGCTGGTCGACGGCGACCCGCGGGCCGTCCGCGCCTACCTGCGGCACTTCTGGTCGCACTGGTCCGGGCCGGACTTCGCCGTCGGCGACGAGCGGCTCGACCACCTCGTCGGCGTCTACTCGCCACCGGGGGCGTTCCTCGCCTCGATCGGCTGGTACCGCGCCGGTGGCGGCGCGGTCGCCCGATCGCTGAGCGAGACCGCGCCCGACCCGCGGGACCGCACGGCCGTCCCGGCCCGGGTGCTGTGGCCGGAACACGACCCGCTGTTCCCGCGGGAGTGGTCGGACCGGGTGGGCGAGTTCCTCGCCGACGTCACGGTGACCAGGGTCGACGGCGTCGGACACTTCGTCCCCGTCGAGGCCCCGCAGGTGTTCGCCGCCGCGGTCGCGGAGGCGGCGCGATGAGCGGGCTGCCCCTCGTGCACGACGACGGCGGCGTCCGCACCATCACGCTGAACCGCCCGGAGCACGCCAACGCGCTGCGGCTGGAGGACGTCGATGCGCTCGCCGCGGCGGTCCGCGACGCAGGCACGCAGACCCGGGTGATCGTGGTGACCGGCGCCGGGGACCGCGCGTTCGGCGCCGGGATGCACCTCGACGTCTTCCGCGACGCCGCGCCGGAGGACGGCCGAGCGATCATCTCCCGGCTGGCGGACTGCCTGCGGACGGTGCGGACCGCGCCCGTCCCGACGATCGCCCGGCTGGGCGGGGTCTGCCTCGGGGCCGCGTTCGAGCTGGCACTGGCCTGCGACGTCCGCGTCGCGCACGCCGGCGTGCGGGTCGGGCTGCCCGAGGTGAAGCTCGGCATCCCCTCGGTCGTCGACGCCGCCCTGCTGCCGGACTTCCTCGGCCCGGCCATGGCCCACGAGCTCATCCTCACCGGCGACCTCTACTCCCTGGCCGAGCTCGGCGCCGGCCGGCTGGTCAACCGGCTCGTCGAGAGCCCGCAGGAACTCGACGGCGCGGTCGCCGAGCTGGCGGCGAAGCTCGCCGCCCCGACCCGCGAGGTGCTCGCCGCACAGAAGGGGCTGTTCGAGACCTGGCGCAACGACGGCCTGGCGGCGGGGGTCGAGGCCAGCGTCGACGTGTTCGCCGAGGTGTTCGCGCTGCCGGTCACTCGCGACGCCATCGACCGGTACCGGCGGTGACCACCCCGGCGGGTCCCCGGCAACACCCCTAGGGTCGCGCCCATGGCCGTCACCACGAAGATCGCCGACCTGACCGGTCCCGGCCACACCGACCGGTTCGGGATCGGCGGCACCGACCTGGGGATCCTCGCGACCGCGCCGGACGGACGGCTGGTCGCCGTCTTCGGGGACACGTTCGACCGCGCCGGGGTCGGCGGGCCGGGGTGGCGCTCCCCGGTCGTGCTGTTCGCCGACCCGGCGGGTTTCCGCTCCGGCCTGCGCTGGACCGGGTCCGGGGGCGACAGCGCCGACTACGCGTGCCGGCTCGTCACCAAGCCCGCGACGAACTGGTTCCGGCTGCACAAGCGGATCACCACGATCCTGCCCGCCGACGTGCTCACCGTCGGCGGCACGATGTACCTGTACGTGATGGGGAACAAGGGTCTGGGCAACGTGCTCTGGACCGAGATCCTCGCCTCCCGCGACAACGGCGTGACCTGGGAACGCACCGGCGCGACCTGGCGCGGGGACCACCACGACGGCCTGTTCCAGCAGCTGACCTGGAGCCTCGAGGACGACGGGTACGTCTACGCCTACACCACCGGCTTCCAGCGCCGCGACGGTCTGCTGCTGCACCGGGTCCCCGCCGACCGGATCACCGACCCGGCCGCGTGGGAGCCGTGGGGCTTCGCCGGCGAGCGCTGGGACTGGGGCAACCCGCCGACGCTGACGATCCCGGGCGCGTTCGGCGAGCTCAACCTGCGCCGGGTGCCCGGCCCGGACGGACGCATGCACCGCCTGCTGACCTTCTTCGACGCCGGCAACTACCGGATCGACACGATGCTGCTCGACGCGCCGAACGCCGACCTGCACCGCGCGCCGCGCACCACGCTGCTGCACGGCTGCGGCTGGGAGGACGAGGACCACGCCGCCGGCCGGGTCGCCCAGCTCTACGGCGGCTACGTCGTCCCCGGATCCACTCTGGACGAACTGCACCTGGTCGTCAGCCAGTGGAACACCGCGACCAACTGGCCGTACCGGTCGATGCAGTTCCGCACCGACGCCTCCGAGCTGCTGGGTGCGCGCTGAGCCGCGCTACTCCCCCGACGCCCCGGCGGTCGCCGGGGGCAGCAGGCTGAGGTACCAGCGGCCGTCGTCCTCGGTGATCGACAGCGTCACGCGCAGCGCCCCGGACCGGACCTCGGCCGTGTCCGGGCCGGTGGCGGCGACCGCGGGCGTCCCGGCGGCCCGCAGCCGGGTCGTGTAGTCCTCGGCGAAGTCCCGGTCCGGCGCGTCGAGCAGCAGCTCGTGCAGGCGCTCGCCGTCGCCGTCGCGCAGCGCCGCCGTGGCCCGCTCGGTGAGCGCGGCCCGGTCGCCGGCGCCGCGCTCCCCGCCCGTGGAGATCATGAGCACGGTCCCGCCGATCCAGACCGCGAGGAACGCGACGGCGAACCAGCTCACGGCCCGGCGGGTACGGCTGCTGCCACGGGGTGCGGTCATGACCCGGTCACTGTAGGTGCCGCTCGTTCACCTCGGGCGCGGGTCGACGCTGCGGCGCTCCGGGCGACGCCAGTTGGTGAACCACCGGAGCACGTACTCGGCCGGCCCGTAGCGGTGCCGGCGAAGCCACCAGGAACTCACCACGGCGAGGAGGACGAACACGCCGAGGGCTGTCAGCGCCAGCATCGGCGGGGAGACACGGCCCGCGAGTCCGAGGCCGACCCCGGTGAACAGCACGACCCCGACGACCGACTGCGCCAGGTAGTTGGTGAGTGCGAGGCGTCCGACCGGCGCGAGCGCATCCCGGATCCGACCGGTCCGGCGATCGTGCATGAGCCGGACCAGGGTGGCCACGTAGGCGGCGGCCAGGAACGGTGCCGTGATCACGCTCAGGGTCGTGGCCAGGGTGTCGGCGTCGGCGCCGAGCATCGCGTACCCCACTCCTCCGGCGAGCCCCACCGGGAAGCCGACGAGCTGGACCCGCCGCAGGAGCGACCTCCGCTCCCCCAGGACCTCGAAAAGACGCCGACGCGCGGCGACCATGCCCAGCAGGAACATCGCCAGTGCCGTCGGCCCCTGGAGCGAGACCGCCTGGAGGACGAGCAGCTCGAGTCCCCCGAGGTGGTGCTGCACGATGTCGACCGGGGTGCCGAGCAGGGCCTGCGTCTGCCCGGCCGCGCTCGCGAGTGCCTGCTCGTGCGAGGGCATGAACGCCGAGCGGTCGAGGAACACGGCACTCACGACGAGCGACGTCACCACAACGGCGTAGATCCCGACCGCGGTCCGGAGCGCCACGACGTCCCGGACGCGGTGCAGCGCCAGCAGGACCAGGCCGACGACGGCGTACGTCGTCAGGACGTCCCCGCCGTAGAGGACGACGATGTGCACGGCCCCGATCACGAACAGACCCACGATCCTTCGGAGCATGCGCGGTGCGAACGCGCGCCCGGCGCGCCGCGCGGCGTCCATCTGGAGCACGAAGCTGTAGCCGAACAGGAAGGAGAACAGCAGGTAGAACTTCATCGAGAACAGCGCGGCGACGGCGAACCGGGCGGCGTCGTCGAGCGGCGAGGAGAACGACGGGTCGTCGACCAGGTTGCCCGGGTAGGCCGAGGCCATGAACGTGATGTTGACGATGAAGATCCCCATGAGGGCGAATCCGCGCAGGGCGTCGACGTCGTGCACGCGCTGTCGCGACGTGCTGGTCGAGGTACCGGGATGAACGGTCATGGTTTAACTCTATGAGATAAACTATCTCAAGTATAGTTTGTTGTTGCGATAACCTGTGGCGGCCCGATGCCATCGGGTCGAGACCCCACCGGATCGAGAGCATGGACAGCGACGCCGTACCCGACCTCGTCCGCCGGTTGTGGCGGCTGCCGATCACGACGCCGACGCGCATGGGACGCAAGTCGACCTTGGATGTCGAGACGGTGATCGCGGCCGCCGTCCGGCTGGCCGACGCCGAGGGCCTCGCGGCCGCCACGCTGCCCAAGGTCTCCGAACAGCTGGGGGTCACAGCCATGTCGCTGTACCGCCATGTGGGTTCCAAGGACGATCTGCTCCAGCTCATGCTGGACGCGGCGAGCGATCCTCCCGCCGGTCCGGCGGAGACCACCGGGTGGCGTGAGGGCCTGTGGCGCTGGGCGCTCGACCTCTGGGAGCTGTACCGGCGCAGGCCCTGGCTCCCTCGTGTGCCGCTCCACCGCACACCCTCGGGCCCGAACCAGATCGCGTGGCTCGAGCGGGGGCTCGAGGCGCTGGCGGACACGCGGCTCGGCTGGGACGAGAAGGCCAGGGCGGTCACCCTGCTGAGCGGCTACGTGCGTCACTCCATCCAGCTCACGCAGGACCTGGAGGAAGGACGCCCCGCCGAGCAGGCGCAGGCCGCGGGTGAACACGAGTACGCACGCGCGCTCGGCCGGCTCGTCACCGCACAACGCTTCCCGAACACGGCAGCGATGCTCGCGTCGGAGGCCTTCGCCGCCTCGGACGAGCCCACCGACGTCACGGCGCGCGAGGACTTCACCGCCGGGCTCGCTCTCCTGCTCGACGGGCTCGAGGCACAGATCGCGACGACCTCCGGCGCCGCACATCGGCGCGACGCCGCCGCGGACCGCCGAGGTGGGTGACCGGCCTCGCGGCCCCCGCTCAGTCCCGGGTGCGCAGCGCGAACACGCCCCGGTCCGGTTCGAAGACCAGCTCGTCGGTGTCGAACGCGGCACCGATCGCCCCGGAGGTCGCCAGCTCGCCGGGTGTGCCGGTCAGCAGCGACCCCGCCCCGTCGAGCAGCCAGGCCCGGTCCGCCAGCCGCAGCGCCAGCTCCAGGTCGTGGGTGGACAGCAGCACGCACAGGTCCTGCTCCCGGGCGAGGCGGCGCAGCAGCCCGAGCAGCGCGACCCGGGCGGCGACGTCGAGGAACGCGCTCGGCTCGTCGAGCAGCAGCAACGACGGCTGCTGGGCCAGCGCGCGGGCCACCATCAGCCGCTGCCGCTCGCCGTCGGACAGCCGGCCCAGCGGACGTCCGGCCAGCGGCCCGGCCCGGACCGCGTCGATCGCGGTGTCGACGGCGGCGTCGTCGTCCGGCCCGAGGACGCCGGCGGCGCCGGTGTGCGGCAGCCGCCCCAGCTCGACGACGTCGCGGCCGGTCAGCAGTCCGGGGTCCGGCCGGTCGGTGAGCACGACCCCGACCCGGCGCGCCCGCGCACCGGCCCGCAGCCCGAGCAGGTCGTCGCCGTCGAGCCGGGCCGATCCACCGAGGGCGGGTTGCAGGCCGGCGAGGGTCCGCAGCAGCGTCGACTTGCCGGCGCCGTTGGTGCCGAGCAGCACGGTCAGCTCGCCCCGCCCGGCCACCGCGTCGACCGCGGGCAGCACGGTGCTCGCCCGGCCGCGGCGCAGCGTGCCCTCCGTCCGGTGCCCGACCGCCAGCCCGGACAGCACCAGCCCGGTCCCGGCGGGGGTGGCGGTCCCGGTCGCCGCCGCGGGGGCGTCCCGGCTCACCACGCGCGACCGCCCAGCCGCCGCGAGCGCAGCAGCACCGCGATCACCACCGGCGCCCCGACCAGCGAGGTCACCACGTTCAGCGGGACCACCGTGCCCGCGCCGGGCGGGTGCGCCACGACGGCACAGGCCAGGCCCGCGACGGCGCCGGTCAGCGCGGTGGCCGGGATCAGGATCCGGTGCCGGGAGGTCCCGACCGCGGCCCGGGCCAGGTGCGGCACCGCGATCCCGAGGAAGCCGATCGGCCCGCAGAACGCGGTCACCGTGCCGGCGAGCACCGCGGCGACGACCAGCACCGCCAGCCGCACCCGGGCCACGTCGACGCCGGCGGTGCGCGCGTAGTCGTCGCCGAGCAGCAGCCCGTCGAGCGGCTTGGCCAGCAGCACCACCCCGAGCAGCCCGGCCCCGACGATCGTGGCGAGCACCGGGAGCTCGGCGCGGGCGACGCCGTCCACACTGGCCAGCCCCCACAGCAGGTACTGCTGCGCGGTCTGCGGGTCGGTCCACACCAGCAGCAGGCTCACCACCGCGGTGATCACCGAGCCGAGCATCACGCCGATGACCAGCAGCGCGGCCACCGACTGTGCGAACCGGGACAGCAGCAGCACCAGCCCCAGCACCAGCCCGGCGCCCAGGGCGGCGGCGGCCACCGTGCCCAGCCGCCCGGCGACCGGGGCGCCACCGAGCCCGCCGCCGGCGAACGCCCCTGCGGCGGCACCGGCGCCGACCGTGGTCACCAGCGCGACACCCAGCCCGGCGCCCGCGCTGACCCCGAGCACGTACGGCTCGGCCAGCGGGTTGCGGAACAGGGTCTGGGTCAGCAGGCCTGCCGTGCCCAGCCCGGCCCCGGCCAGCCCGGCGGTCACCGCGCGGGGGATCCGCAGGTCGGTGACCAGAAGGTCCAGCCGCGCGTCCGGGGTGCCGACGCCGAGCAGCGCCGACAGCGTCCGCCCGGGCGGGATCACGACCGAGCCGGTCGCGACGGCCAGCCCGAACAGCAGCACGACGCCGACCACGAGCACCCCGAGCGCGACCGCGGCCCGGCCGCCGGAGCGCTGGGTCGAGCGGTCCGCCCGCACGGCGGTGTCCGCACCCGTCATCCGGTGGGCACCTGGCGCCAGTAGACGAACTCGTGGTCGGGCAGCAGCTGCGGGTGCAGGATCGCGACGAGGTCGGCCAGCACCTCGTCCGGGTGCACGACGCCGCGTTCGAAGATCTGGTTGCCGCCGGTCGGGCCCATGAACCCGTCCTTGGTCCACACCTGCCCGCCCGGTTGCGCGGCGGCGATCGAGGTCAGCCGCGGGTCGGTGGCGGCGATGTCGGCGGTGGTGTTCCACGGCCCGTCGGCCAGCCAGATGCGCGCGTCGCCGTCCTCGGCCAGCACGCTCTCCAGGGTCTGCGCGCTCGTCCCGGACTCGCGGGTGTCGCGCCCGGACCAGGTGGCGCCGGCGTCGCGGTAGAGGATCCCGGCCGTCGAGTCGCCGCTGGGGACGTACCAGCTGCCCTGGTAGGGCTGACCGGCCACGATCGGGGTCGGCTCGCTGCCGCGCACCCGGTCGGCGAGCGCGGTGTAGCGCTGCTCGATCCCGGCGAACGCCTCGGCGGCCTCGGCGTCGCGCCCGGTCAGCGCGCCCATCACCTTGATCCACTCGGCCTGGCCGAGCGGGCCGGTCTCGAGGTAGTCGGCCCACCCGACGACCGGGATGCCCGCGGCCCGCAGCGCGGGGAACGCCGGGTCGTCCGCGCCGCTGGTGAGCAGCACGGGCGGGGCCTCGGTGACGACCCGCTCACCGTCGATGGTGTCGTTCGGGGCGAACTCGACCGCCGCGCCGGACTCGACGTGCGCCCGCACGGCCGGGTCGCGGACCAGGCCCAGCCCGCCGATACCGGTGAGCCGGTCCAGCAGCCCCAGCTCGGTGATCATCGGGAGCTGGGTGGTGGACTGCGCGAAGATCCCGTCGACCGGGGTGTGCACCACCGGCGCGTCGGCCAGCTCGGCCGGCAGCGCCGGGTCGGGCTCCCCGCAGCCGGCCAGCACGATCGACTGGGCCGGGCCGCCCGGGTAGGGCTGCTTCACGGTCAGCACCCGGTACCCGTCGGCCCCGGTGATCTCGACGTTGGACGCGTGCGCGAACTCGACGGTCGTGTCGGGCGCCGGTGCCGCCCCGGGAACGCACCCACCGGGAGCCTCCGGTGGTGCCGTCGCGGGGGCCGAACATCCGGCGAGGAGGAACAGCGAGAGCAACGCGGCGGCGAGCCACCGAAGGCGAGTCACCTGAACAGTTTCACATACGAGGTCACCGGTGATGCGCCGCCTTCACGAAGCCGGACAACGCCTCCAGCAGCCGGTCGACGTCGTCGTCGTCGGTGTAGCAGGCGAGCCCGATCCGCAGCGCACCGGTGTCGCCCAGGCCGAGCCGGCGGGAGCACTCCAGCGCGTAGAACGACGACGCCGGCGCCGCGATCCGCCGCTCGGCCAGGTAGCGGTAGGCCTCGGCCGGGTCGCGGTCGTCGAACGTCACCAGCAGCGTCGGGGTCCGCGACGCCGCCCGGGACCGCAGCCGCACCCCGGGCAGCCCGGCGAGGCGGTCCTCGATCCGCTCGCGCAGCGGTTCCTCGTGCGCGTGCACCGCCGCGAGCGACGCCCGCAGCCGGTCCCGCCGGTCCCCGGTGGCCTGCCCGTCCAGCCCGGCGAGGAACTCCACGGCCGCGGTGGTGCCGGCCAGCAGCTCATAGGGCAGGGTCCCCAGCTCGAACCGCTCGGGCACCGCGTCGGTCGAGGGCAGCAGCTTCGCCGGGTGCAGCGTCTCCAGCAGCGCGGGATCGGCCGCGAGCACCCCGCAGTGCGGGCCGAGGAACTTGTACGGCGAGCAGGCGAAGAAGTCCGCACCCAGCTCCCGGACGTCGACCGCCGCGTGCGCGGTCAGGTGCACCCCGTCCACCATCAGCAGCGCACCGGCGGCGTGCACCTGCCGCGCGATCGCCGGGATGTCCGGGCGGGTGCCGACCAGGTTCGACGCGCCGGTGACCGCGACCAGCCGGGTCCGCTCGCCCAGCAGCGGGGCGAGGTCGTCGAGCTCGGTGGTGTCCGGGTCGAAGTCCAGCCACCGCACCGTCACCCCCGCCGCCTCCGCGGCGATCACCCACGGCCGGATGTTCGCGTCGTGGTCGAGCCGGGTCACCACGATCTCGTCACCGGGCGACCAGGTGGCCGCGAGGGTGCGGGCGAGGTCGAAGGTCAGCGCGGTCATGCTGCGCCCGAACACGATGCCCCGCGGGTCGGCACCCAGCAGGTCGGCCATCGCGGCCCGCGCGGCGAGCACGATCGCGTCGGCGGAGCGCTCGCCGCTGGTGATCGTGCCCCGGTTCGCCAGCGGTGAGGTGAGGGCTCCGGCCACCGCGCCGGCCACCGCGTCGGGGACCTGGGACCCACCGGGGCCGTCGAAGTGCGCGACACCGGCCCGCAGGGCGGGGAACCGGCTGCGGACGGCGGCGACGTCGTAGCTCATGACCGCAGCCTGTCATCCGAGCACGACACGTGCCGAGCGTTCGGTGATCGAACGGTGACGTGTCGGTGACCCCGTGTGGGTGATCTGCTTGAGATGATCGGACCATGTCGAGGTCCTGGGACAGCTCCCGCGGCCGCCACACGCCACGCCGGCGGCGCCGCTCGCTGCACCGTCGCACGCTGGGGCGGCTGGCCGTCGTGCTGGTGGCGCTCGCGGCCCTGGTGGCGGGCGCGACCGCGGCGGTCGCCGAGGGGCGGGTCGGGGACTCGCTGGCCCGCAACATCGCCGGGGCCGTCGACCGGTTCACCCCGGGCCCGGCCGCACCGGCCGTGCCGGAGATCCTGACGACCTCGCCCCGGCCCGGGCCTGCTGCCGGGCCGCGCGAGCCCGCCACCGCCGAGGTCAGCACCGGCCGGCTGGAGAACGTCACGCTGACCGGCGACGACGGTCCCGTCCCCGGCGCCCCGTCCCCCGACGGCCGCAGCTGGACCACGACCGCCCCGCTGGAGTTCGACACCACCTACCGCTGGTCCGGCACCTGGGTGGTCGACGAGGAGACCCGCCGCCCGCTGGCCGAGGACGCGTTCACCACGGTCGACCCCGAGGAGACGCTCGAGCCGACCGTGAACATCCGCGACGGCGCCGAGGTCGGGGTCGGGGCCCCGGTGGCGGTCAGCTTCGCGGCGAACCTGTCCGACGAGGCCAAGGCCGCCGTCGAGCGGGAGCTGTCGGTCGAGACCTCCACGCCGGTCGAGGGTGCCTGGGCGTGGCTGCCCGACGACGCCGACGGGTCCCGCGTGCACTACCGGCCGAAGTCGTACTGGCCCTCGGGTACCGAGGTCCGGGTGCACGGCGCGCTGCGCGGGCTCGACCTGGGCGAGGCCGGCTGGGTCACCGAGGACGTCGACCGCTCCTTCGCGATCGGGACCAGCCGGATCGTCAAGGCGGACACGCAGAGCCACCAGATCGCCGTCGTCGAGAACGGGCAGGAGATCGCCCGCTACGACGCCTCCTACGGCCTCGACTCCGACCCGAACCGGGTGACCCGCTCCGGTGTGCACGTGGTGATGAACAAGGCGCAGAAGGTCCTGATGACCAACGAGGCCTACGGCTACGTCGACGAGCCGCAGTTCTGGGCCGTGCGGATCTCGAACAACGGCGAGTACATCCACGCGAACCCGTCGTCGTCGTACGCGCAGGGCAACAGCAACGTCAGCCACGGCTGCATCAACCTGTCCAACCGTGACGCCAAGGAGTTCTTCGCCATGGCGACCTTCGGCGACCCGGTCGAGGTCACCGGCAGCTCGGAGCCGCTGACCCAGCGCGACGGCGACTACTACGACTGGGCCATCCCGTGGGACGAGTGGACGACGATGTCGGCGCTGCCGCCGGTCACTTGATCCGCCGCTCCTGCCCGGCCCAGGCCTCGTCGCGCAGCACGAACTTCTGGATCTTCCCGGTGGAGGTCTTCGGCAGCTCGCCGAACACGACACGCTTGGGTGCCTTGAACCGGGCGAGCCGCTCCCGCACGTGCTCGACGATCTCCTGCTCGGTGGCGGAGTACCCGTCGCGCAGCGTGACGTAAGCGCCCGGGACCTCGCCCCACCGCTCGTCCGGCAGGGCGATCACCGCCGCCTCCAGCACGGCCGGGTGGTCGGCGATCGCCTGCTCGACCTCGACGCTGGCGATGTTCTCGCCGCCGGAGATGATCACGTCCTTGGAGCGGTCCCGGAGCTCCACGTAACCGTCCGGGTGCATGACGCCGATGTCGCCGGTCCGGAACCAGCCGTCCGGTGCGGCCGCCCGGGTGGCCTCATCGTCGTTCAGGTAGCCGAGCATGACGTTGTTGCCGCGCAACGCGATCTGTCCGGTGGTCAGGCCGTCGGCCGGGGCGTCCGAGCCGTCCTCGGTGATCACCCGGACCGCGCAGGCGATCATGTTGCCGACGCCCTGGCGGGCCTTCATCCGGGCCTGGGCGTCACCGTCGAGCTCGTTCCACTCCGGCTGCCAGTCGCAGAGCATCGCCGGCCCGAACGTCTCGGTGAGACCGTAGAGATGGGTGACCTCGAAGCCCAGCTCGGCCATCCGGCGCAGGATCGCCGGGCTCGGCGGCGCTCCCCCGGTCGCGACGCGCACCGTCGTCGGCACCGGGCCCGCCTCCGGCGCGTAGGCGATCATCGACAGCACCGTGGGCGCGCCGTTGAGGTGGGTGACCCCCTGCTCGCGCACGAGCTCCCAGATCCGGGCCGGCTCGATCTTCGGCAGGCACACGTGCGTGGCCGCGGCGGCGGTGACCGCCCACGGGAAGCACCACCCGTTGCAGTGGAACATCGGCAACGTCCACAGGTGCACCGCCGACGGGGAGAGCCCCGTGTGCCCGACCATCGACAGCGCCTGCAGGTAGGCTCCCCGGTGGTCGTACATCACGCCCTTGGGCCGCCCGGTCGTGCCCGAGGTGTAGTTGATCGAAAGCAGGGCGCGCTCGTCGTCGGGGGTGACGGCGGTGGGCTCGCCCCAGCTGATCAGGCGCTCGTAGTCGTCCCCGACCCGGACCGCCTGCGGCGGGGTCTGCGTGCGGCCCAGCGCGTCGGCGACGACCTCGTCGAAGACCGGGTCGTGGACCAGCACCGACGCGTTCGAGTGCTCCAGGATGTAGGCGATCTCGCCCGCCGAGAGCCGGGTGTTCACCGCGACGAGCGGCACCCCCGACCACGGCACCCCGAAGGTCGCCTCCAGCGCGACGTGCGTGTTCGGGGCCAGTACCGCCACCGGGCGTCCGGAGTGGATCGCGGCGAGCCCGCCGGCCAGGCGCCGGCACCGGTCGTGCAGCTCGGCGTAGGTGAGCCGCAGGTCGCCGTCGACCACGGCGATCCGGTCGCGGTGGGCGGTCGCCGCCCGGTCCAGGAACGCGGTCGGGGTGAGCGGCTCGTACGACATCGCGACCAGGTCCGAGGGGACGCCCGCGGGATGGGAGGAGGCTGCGACGGCACCGTCGGTCATGCCGTCAGCCTTCCCGCCCGGGGCGGCCCGCGCAATGCGACACGGGCCGCTCCGGCCGTGGGTCAGGGACGCTTCGTCTCGATCGTGTAGTAGGCCTTGCCCTCGACGACCTTGTACGCCGAGAAGACGGCCACCGGCGACCGGTCCGCCGTGTCGCGCACCGTGAACGACTGTCCCGGAGCGAGCCGCTTCGCGGTGCTGCCCGCCGGGCCCGAGATCCGGGCGTCCACGGTGTGCGCACCGACGTTCTTCACGGTCGCGGAGTCGATCCGGCCGTCGGAGTCGGCGTCGACCACGGTGCTCTGCAGCCGCGGCTTCACCACGCAGGACGCGGCCCCGTAGCCGACCTCGGCGCGGCTGTAGTGGCCCTTGCCGTTCTCCCACTTGTAGGCCGCGACGGTCGCGCTGCCCGCCGGCACCGACCCCTTACCGGTCTCGAAGCGGTGGTAGTACGCCGTGCCGGGGGCGATCTTGGAGATCTTGTGCTCACCGAAGGCCGTGGTCACGCGCACGTCGATCGGCGCGGTGTCGCGGTTGAGCACGTACACCGGAACCACCGCGGTCGGCCCTCCCCCTCCGGATGGCGCAACCACCGTGGTGCTTCCGTCGGACATAGCGCTACGCCGGACCCCGGTATTAGCGTGCGCCGAACGCAATACCCAGTTTTCGGGATCTCCCTCCGCGGGCGGACAGTCGGCCGGCGGACGGGGCCGCCTGTACCGCGCGCCCGGCCCGCCGGGTTACGTTCGCGGAGACTTTCGGACGACAGGCCTACAGGAGGCGGTTCACGATGGCGTGGGACTTCAGCACCGACCCGGAGTTCGAGGAGAAGCTCAAGTGGATGCGGGGCTTCGTCCGGGACGAGATCATCCCGCTGGAGACCCTCGACCTCGACCGCGAGACGTTCGCCCGGATCACCGCACCGCTCAAGCAGCAGGTCAAGGACCAGGGCCTGTGGGCGGCGCACCTGCCCCCGGAGCTGGGTGGCGGCGGGTTCGGGCAGGTCTCGCTCGGGTTGATGCACGAGATCCTCGGTCAGTGCCGGTACGCGCCCGGGATCTTCGGCAACCAGGCGCCCGACTCCGGCAACGCGGAGCTGCTGTCCATCGGCGGCTCCGAGGAGCAGAAGGACCGCTGGATGCACCCGCTGCTGCGCGGCGAGCTGCGGTCCTGCTTCTCGATGACCGAACCCGGTGCCGGCGCCGACCCGACCATGCTCACCACCCGGGCCGTCCGGGACGGCGACGAGTACGTGATCAACGGGCACAAGTGGTTCTCCTCGAACGCCACCGGCTCGGACTTCCTGATCGTCATGGCCGTGACCGACCCGGACGCGCCGCCGTACCAGCGGGCCTCGATGATCGTCGTGCCGACCGGCACGCCGGGTGTCGACGTGGTCCGCGACATCCCGGTGATGGACCACCCCGAGGTCGGCGGTGAGCTGTACGGCGGGCACGCCGAGGTCGTCTACCGCGACGTCCGGGTTCCGGTCGAGAACCTCGTCGGCAACCCCGGCGACGGCTTCAAGCTGGCCCAGCAGCGGCTCGGTCCCGGCCGGATCCACCACGCGATGCGCTGGCTCGGGCAGTCCAAGCGGGCGTTCGACATGATGTGCGAGCGCGCCGTGTCCCGGACCGCGAGCAGCTCGCGGCTGGCCGACAAGCAGATGGTCCAGGACATGATCGCGACGTCGGCGGCGGAGATGCAGGCGGCCCGGCTGCTCACCCTGCAGGCCGCATGGACGATGGACCAGGTCGGTGCCTCGAACGCCCGGATCGAGATCGGGATGATCAAGTACTGGGGCGCGCGGGTGCTGCACGACGTCATCGACCGCGCGATCCAGGTGCACGGCTCGCTGGGCTTCTCCGGGGACCTGCCCCTGGAGCAGATGTACCGGGCAGCCCGCGCGGCCCGTATCTACGACGGTCCGGACGAGGTCCACAAGGAGTCCGTCGCCCGCCGGATCCTGCGCGGCTACACCCCGGTCGACGTGCCCACCGAGCACGTCCCGACCCGCACCGAGGCCGCCCGCGCGAAGTTCGCCGAGTACCTCGACGCCGCGACCGCCGACGCCTGACCGGGCGCCTGCCCGCGCGATGATCGGGCAGTCGTGCAGGATCGGTGCCGGATCCGGCACCGATCCTGCACGACACGCTGATCTCGAGGTGGGCTCACGACTCGGCGGCTCGTCCCGCACCGGTGAGCAGCTCGTTCTCGCCCTCCGGAGGGCACGACCGTGCTGATCGACATGCTCGGCGCCGTCGAGCCCCTCCGGGAGGGCGCCAACGCGCTGATCGACGCGCCCGATCATGCCGAGCAGCACCTTGTCGCCCCGGCCCGGGCGGCAATGTGCTGATCGACATGCCCCGCACCGGCGAGGTGCACGCTTCCGCCCGGACCAGGGCATGAGCGCGCTGATCGACGTCCCCGGCACCGGTGAGTGGCGCGCTTCCGCCCCGGCAGGGTGCCGCGCGCGGCACGGCGGGGTTCCGCGCGCGACGCGCCCTGCGACGTGCCGGGCGGGGCGCGCCGCGGCGAGGTGCCGGGCGGGGCGCGGGTCAGGAGGCCGGGGTCGCGGGACGGTCGGTGGCGAGCTCAGCGCGGTAGTCGGCGACCAGGGCGTTCATCGCGGACAGGAAGCGCGCGGTGGCGGCGAGCTCGGCGTCGTCGAAGTCCTGCAGGACGGCGTCCACCCGGTCCCCGAGCGGGCCGAAGAAGGCGGCGCCGACCCGGCCGGCGTTCTCCGCCTGGCGCAGGGTCACCCGGCGCCGGTCGGTCGACTCCCGGCTGCGCCGCACGTGCCCGGCGCGTTCGAGCCGGTCGACCAGGGCGGTCGTCGCCCCGGTCGAGAGCCCGAGCCGGGTGCCGAGCCGGCCCGGGGTCAGCGGTGTCCCGGCCGTGTCGGCCCGCATGACGGCCAGCAGCGCGTGCAGGTCGGTCGGGTGCAGCCGGTGCCGCCCGGCGAAGGCCTGACCGAGCAGCTCCGCCTCACCCGCGTAGTCCTGCAGGAGCGCGACCAGTTCCTCGCGTCGTGTCCGGGCCGCCATACCGGTCAGCCTAGACGCCCCCGATCAGCGTCCCGTCCAGCGCGGTTCGCGCTTCTCCAGGAACGCCGCGACCCCCTCGGCCCGGTCCGCGGACTGCTCGATCGCCGCGGACGCGATGTCGGTGGCGGCCCAGCCGCGCTCGTCCGCCTCGGACACCACTCGCTCGAGCGCGCGCAGCGACACCGAGACCGCCAGCGGCGAGTTCTCACACACCTGTCGGGCGAGCTCGAGCGCGGCCTGTTCGGCCCGGCCCGGCTCGACGAGCTCGTTGACCAGCCCCAGCGCGTACGCCCGGGACGCGTCGAGCGGACGCCCCGTCACCAGCAGCTGCTTGGCGACGTTCAGCGGCAGCGGCCGCGGCGCCCGGAACAGTGCCCCGCAGTTCGCGACGAGCCCGCGCGCGACCTCCGGCAGGCCGAAACGGGCCGTCGACGAGGCCACGACCAGGTCGCAGGCCAGCACGATCTCGAACCCGCCGCCGTAGGCGACACCCTCCACGGCGGCGATCAGCGGCCGCCGCCGATCCCGGCGCACGACGCCGTAGTTCCCGCCCCGCGGGGTCGGGCCGCCCGAGCCGGCAGCCAGGTCGGTGCCCGCGCAGAACGCGGTCGCGTCCCCGGCGAGCACCCCGCACCACAGGTCCGGGTCGTCGTCGAGCAGGTTCAACGCCTCGTCCAGCGCCGCGGTCATCCCGGCGTCCACGGCGTTGCGCTTGTCCGGCCGGGTCATCCGCACCAGCAGCACGTGCCCGTGCCGTTCGGTCTCGATCCGTGGCTGTCCTTCGCCGGTCACGTCCGCTCCGGTCACAACAGGGTCGGTCACGCCACAGAGCGTAGGTGGGGAGCCCGCACCGGTGTTCGTACTGTGGAGTGTTCGTACTGTGGAGACCGTGTCCCGCACGACCCTGTCCCGCACGACCCGGGCCGCCGTCGCCGCGGCCACCGTCTCCCCCGTACTGGCGCTGGCCGGGCTCGGCCTGCACGTCCACCGCAACATCGGGGCCCGCCGCTCCGAGCTGCGACGGCTGGCCGGCAGCTCGCCGAACACCGTCGACGGGATCTTCGCCAACACCGAACCCGGGCTGCCCCGGGCGAAGGCCTCGCTCCGGATGCTGCTCAACATGCTGCGCAGCCGCTCCACCGAGGGCGCACCGCCCGGTCCGGTGCCGCTGGCCCGCCCCGAGATCCCCGCGGTGCCGGCCGGCCTGGCCGTCACCTGGCTCGGGCACGCGAGCACCCTGCTGGAGGTGGACGGGCGGCGGGTGCTCGTCGATCCCGTCTGGTCCGACTACGCCTCTCCGGTCCCGTTCGTCGGGCCCCGCCGCCTGCACCCGCCGGTGGTGCCGCTGCCCGCCGTCGCCGACGCGGACGTCGTCCTGCTCACCCACGACCACTACGACCACCTCGACCGCCCGACGGTGCGCCGGCTGGGCCGTGAGTCCTCGGCGGTGTTCGTCTGCCCGCTCGGGGTGGGTGCGCACCTGCGGGCGTGGGGCGTGCCGGGGCACCGGGTCGTGGAGCGGGACTGGGACGGCGTCGTCGAGCTCGGCGGGCTCACCCTGACCTGCCTGGAGACCCGGCACTTCTCCGGCCGTGCGTTGCGGCGCAACACCACCCAGTGGGCGGCGTGGAAGGTCGCCGGCCCCCGGCACGCGGTCTACGTCGGCGGCGACACGGGCCCCAGCCGCCGGGTGCACACGCGCACGGGCGACGCGCACGGCCCGTTCGACCTGACGCTGCTGCCCGTGGGCGCCTACGCCGAGCTGTGGCCGGACATCCACACCGATCCCGAGCAGGCGGTGGCCGCGCACCGCGAGCTCCGCGGTCGCGTGATGCTGCCGGTGCACTGGGCGACGTTCAACCTCGGGTTCCACCCGTGGGACGAGCCCGTGGAGCGGGCCCGCAAGGCCGCGACGGCGCACGACGTGGTGCTGGCACTGCCCCGCCCCGGGCAGCGCATCGACCTGACCGGCGTCCGGACCGCGGAGGCGGCCCGCGCCACCGTCCCGGCCGAGCCGTGGTGGCCCACCCCACCCTGCCGGTCCTGAGTCGGCCCCGAACCGGCCCTGAACAGGCACCGAACAGGCTCAGGACGGGCACCGAATCACCGGGTCGGCTCCTTTTCGCCCATTCGGCGATGGGCCGGACGGCGGAGGCGCAGTTCTGACCCGGTCGCGCACATCCGGCCGTGCCGTCCTCCGATGCTCATTCCTGCGGGGCCGGCCGGACACCGGATCGACACGGCACATCCGCGTCGATTATCGTTCTGTCACAGAAAGCGCGCCTCGCCGTATGGTCCCGGATCGTTCCAGCTGGAAACCGGCGCACGCCGGCGGCGCCCATTCTCCGCTCGAAATACCCGGATTCCCCCGGAAGGAATGACGACGTGGCGCAGCAGACGACGATCACCCTGGTCGACGACCTGGACGGTTCCGAGGCCGACGAGCAGATCGAGTTCGCCGTCGACGGCCGCAGCTACGAGATCGACCTCTCCGCCGCGAATGCCGAGCGCCTGCGGGAATCGTTGGCGCCCTTCGTCTCCGCCGCCCGGCGAGTGGGTGGACGGCGCACCGGCGGGCAGCCGGTCACCTCGAACACGGCCGTCACGAACGCCCCCCGGTCGAACGGGCCCAGCGCGTCCGGGCGAGCGGCGAACCGGGCCGTGCGGGAATGGGCGGCCGGCCAGGGCATGCGGATCTCCGAGCGCGGCCGTATCCCGTCCTCGGTTCTGCAGGCCTATCAGAACGCGCACGCGTAGGCGCACCCGGCCCGGCCGGAACGGTCGGCGGCCCACGGGAGTCCGGAACGTCACGAATCGACACGTGACGCCGCGGCGCCGGCGGATGGCAGGATCGGGGCCGGAGATTCCGCGCGGTACCGCCCCGGTGGATCGCGCTGCGCCAGCGACGACGAGAGGTCCCCGATGTTCCCAGGCACGCACGCCGCCACCACCCCCGACAAGCCGGCCGTGATCATGGGTGGGTCGGGCGAGACCCTCACCTTCGCCGAGCTCGAGGCGGGGTCGGCGCGGCTCGCGAACTACCTGCGTGCGGCCGGGCTGCAGCGGGGTGACGTCGTCGCGCTCGTCTCGGACAACACCGCCCGGGTCTACGAGGTGTACTGGGCCGCGCAGCGCTCCGGGCTCTACGTCACCGCGGTGAACCACCACCTGTCCGCGCCCGAGACCGCCTACATCGTCCGGGACTGCGGCGCGAAGGCGCTCGTCGTCTCCGCCGGGGTCGCCGGGCTCGCCGCGGCCGTCGAGGACCACGTGGACGTCCCGGTCCGCCTCGCCTTCGGGGGCGAGATCCCCGGCGCGTCGTCCTACAAGGACTACGACGGCGAACTCGCGGGCGTGTCCGCGGAGCCGCCTGCCGACCAGCCGCGCGGCGCCGACATGCTCTACTCCTCCGGGACGACCGGGCGGCCGAAGGGGATCAAGCCGGCGCTGCCGGACCGCCAGGTCGACGAGCCCGGCGACACCTACCAGGCGATCTTCGGGCCGATGTACGGCTTCGACACCGACACCGTCTACCTCTCCCCCGCGCCGCTCTACCACGCCGCGCCGCTGCGGTTCACGGCCACGGTGCAGGCGCTGGGCGGCACGGTCGTGGTGATGGAGCGGTTCGACCCCGAGCGCGCCCTCGCCCTGATCGACCGGTACTCGGTGACCCACTCGCAGTGGGTGCCGACGATGTTCGTGCGGATGCTCAAGCTGCCCGACGACGTCCGCGCGCAGTACGACGTGTCCTCGATGAAGGTCGCGATCCACGCCGCCGCGCCGTGCCCGGTCGAGGTCAAGCAGGCCATGATCGACTGGTGGGGGCCGGTGCTGCACGAGTACTACGCGGCGACCGAGGCCATCGGCATCACCTTCATCGACTCGACGCAGTGGCTCGAGCGCCCGGGCTCGGTCGGCCGGGCGGGCCTCGGCATCATCCACATCTGCGACGACGAGGGCGCGGACGTCGAGCCCGGCGAGATCGGCACGGTGTACTTCGAGCGCGAGGAGCCCTCGTTCGAGTACCACAACGACCCGGGCAAGACCACGGCCGCGCGGCACCCCGAGCACGAGAACTGGGCCACCACCGGCGACCTCGGCTACGTCGACGCCGACGGCTTCCTCTACCTCACCGACCGCAAGGCCTTCATGATCATCTCCGGCGGGGTGAACATCTACCCGCAGGAGGTCGAGGACGCCCTGGCCCTGCACCCGAAGGTGGACGACGTCGCCGTGATCGGCGTCCCGGACGAGGAGATGGGTGAGAAGGTCAAGGCCGTCGTCCAGACCCCGGAGGGCGTCGAGGCCGGCCCGGACCTGGAACGGGAGCTGATCGAGTTCGTGCGGGAGCGGATCGCGCACTACAAGGCGCCGGCGTCGGTGGACTTCACCGACTTCCTGCCGCGCACCCCCACCGGCAAGCTGGTCAAGCGGGAGCTGCGCGACCGGTACGTGTGATCCGGTCGCGCTACGCCCGGCGGGCGTAGCGCGACCGCGCCCACGTGGCACCGGCGCCCAGGGGCACCGACACGACCAGTGCCACCAGGAACAGCGTGCCGAACGCGCCCGTGTCGGCGAGCGGGGCGCCCAGGGCGGTGCCGGCCGAGCTGCCCAGGAACAGCAGCGTGGCGAACAGGGCCACGGCCGTCGCCCGGGCCCGCGGGACGACGTCGGTCGCCCAGGTCTGCAGCGTCGAGTGCAGGAACGCCCAGCACCCGCCGAGGCACAGCCCGGCCAGCGCGATGGTCACGGGATGAACCGTGACCAGCGGGAACACCCACGCGAGGGTCAGGAACACCCCGCCGGTGCCGGCCAGAGCGGCCGGGCTGCGGCGCCCGACCAGGCGGCGCACGACCCGGGAGAACCCCATGGCGCCGACGCCGTAGCCACCCGCGGCGAGACCGGCGAGCGCGGCCGAGCTGCCCCCGGCCTGCAGGGCGGGCGCGAGATAGGTGAGGACGCCGAGCACGACCGCGCCCTCGACGAAGGCGAGCAACAGCACCACCCGCGCCCAGCCGTCGCCGAACACCGCGCCGAGCGGGCCGAGGACCGAGGCCCACCCGCCGCCGTCCGGGCGGACGGGGTCCGGCGCCCCGGCCGGCTCCGGCTCGGGCAGTGCCCGCAACGCCACCGACAGCAGGGCCGCGGCGGCGGCCGTCGTCGCGAACACCGCCCGCCAGCCGACGAGGTCGGCCAGCACGCCGGCCCCGGCCGTCGCGACCGCGGTCCCGAGCGCGGTGGCCGCGAGCAGGTCCGACATCGGCCGCTGGCGCACGGCCGCGGGCCAGGTGTCACCGACATAGACCAGCGCGGCCGGGATCAGTGCCGCGGTGCACGCCCCGGTCACCACCCGGGCCGCGATCAGCACGGGCAGGGTCGGCGCGAGCACCGACGCCACCCCGCCGAGCACCGCCCCGACCAGCGCCACCCGCATCACCCGGACCCGGCCGATCCGGTCCGAGAGCAGGCCCCACACGACCTGCATGAGGCCGTAGGCCAGGAAGTAGCCGCCCGCCGCGCCGGCGGCGGAGGCCAGCGGGGCACCGAACGACGCCGCGATCGGCACCAGCAGCGGCGCGATCGCGAACCGGTCGCAGGTGCTGGTCAGCGCGGCGAGCTGCAGCAGGCGCAGCCGCCGGGTGCCGTCCGGGACGGGCTCCTCGGGGGGCGGGCTCACCGGTGCAGTCTGCTCCGGCCCCGCCCGCGGAACCCGGTCGCCCCACGGTGGGGCCGCGCCCTACGGTCGACGGGTGGGTCTCGTCGCTTCCGTCAACGTCGGTGCCGCGCGCCCGATGCTCGCCGCGACCGGTACGTCCGGCATCGACAAGCGTCCGGTGCCCGGTCCGGTCCACATCGCCATCCCGGCCGACGGGGCGAGCGGGCTGGCCGGTGACACCGTCTGCGACGCCCGCCACCACGGCGGCACCGACAAGGCCGTCTACGCCTACGCCCGCGAGGATCTCGACCTGTTCGAGCCCGACCTCGGCCCGCTGCACGCCGGCGTGTTCGGGGAGAACCTCACGACCCGCGGACTCGAGGTCACCGGCGCCGAGCTCGGCGAACGCTGGCGGGTCGGTGGGGTGCTGCTGCAGGTCACCGCGCCCCGGATCCCGTGCCGGACGTTCGCGGCCTGGCTCGAACGCGACGGGTGGGTGCGGACGTTCACCGCCGCAGGGCGACCGGGGGCCTACCTGCGGGTTCTCGAACCCGGCCCGGTCCACGCCGGGGACCCGGTGGCCGTCGAGCGCCGGCCGGGCCACGGCGTCACGGTCGGCGACGCGTTCCGGGCGCTGCTCACCGAGCCCGCCCGGCTGGCCGGGCTGCTGGCCGCCGGGGACGACCTGCTCCCCGAGATCCGGGAGAAGGTCCTCCGCCGCGCCTCCTGAGCGCCGCCACCGGCCACGCGCGCGGGTAGCGTCACACTCCGTGCCCGACCTCACGCCGGACGAGTTCCGCACCCTCGGCCACCTGTTCGTCGACGCCGTCGCCGACGCCCGCGCCGGGATCGGGCGGCGCCCGGTCCGCGACACCGTGGAACCCGGCACCGTGCGGGCCCGCTTCGACCGGGAGGCGGCCGAGGAGCCGTCACCGCTGGCCGGGTTCCCGGCCCTGGTCGAGGCGGTCACCGGCGACGCCGACACGCGCTGGCAGCACCCCGGCTTCCACGCGTTCTTCCCGGCGAACGCCTCGCTGACCTCGCTGCTCGGGGATCTGCTCTCCGGCGCCGCGGGCGCGCAGGGGATGCTCTGGTCCACCTCTCCGGCCTGTACCGAGGTCGAGCAGGCGGTCACCGACCAGCTCGCCCGCGGGCTGGGGCTGCCCGAGGCCTTCACCCACGACGGTGGGGGCGGCGGCTCGATCCAGGACTCGGCGTCGTCGGCGGCGCTGGTCGCGCTGACCGCGGCGCTGCACCGGGCCGCCCCCGACCCGGGCACCGGCTGGCGGGCACGGGGCGTGACCGGCCGCGAACGCGTGTACGTCTCCCCCGACACCCACTCGTCGCTGGCGAAGGCGGTGCGGGTGGCCGGGCTCGGGGCGGCGGGTCTGCGCACGGTCGCCTGCGTCCCGGGCACCCGCGCGATGGACCCGGCGGCGCTGCGCGCGGCGATGCGCGCCGACGTCGCCGACGGGTGCGTGCCGGTGCTGGTCTGCGCGACCGTCGGGACGACCTCCACCGGGGCGAGCGACCCGGTCGGCGCGATCGTCGAGGTCGCCGCGGAGCACGGTGCCTGGGTGCACGTCGACGCGGCGTGGGCCGGCGTCGCGGCGCTGTGCCCGGAGCACCGCTGGGTGCTCGACGGCGTGGCCGGGGCCGACTCGTTCTGCACCGACGCGCACAAGTGGCTGCTCACCGCGTTCGACGCCTCGCTGCTGTGGGTCCGCGACGCGGCGGTGCTGCCGGCCGCACTGTCGATCACCCCGCCGTACCTGCGGGACGCGGCCTCGGACTCCGGTGCGGTCGTCGACTTCCGGGACTGGCAGATCCCGCTCGGCCGCCGGTTCCGGGCACTGAAGCTGTGGGCCGTCCTGCACGGCCAGGGGCTGTCCGGGCTGCGGGCGCACCTGCGCGGCCACATCGCTCTGGCCGCCGAGCTCGCCCGGCGGATCCGCGACCACGACGGCCTGGAGCTGGCCGGTGAGCCGGTGCTGTCGCTGGTGTGCCTGCGCGCCACCGCCGGTGACGCCGCGACCCGGAATCTGCTGGAACGGGTCAACGCCGACGGGCGGGTGCTGCTGTCCGGGACGGAGATCGACGGCAGTCCGGTGGTCCGGGTCGCGTTCGGATCGGTCGCGACCACCCGCGACGATCTCGAGACCCTCTGGGAGATCCTGATCGCCCGGTCGTGATCTCGGGGTCCAGGTAAGGTTACCCTGCCCGCGTGACAGGCTCGGCTGTTCGGCCTCCCCTCGGTGCCGTCGCGGGTCGAGACGTCCTGCGGGGGTCGTTGCTGGCCTACCGCGGCCGGATCGCCGCGGGCGGCGTGCTGTTCTCGACCCACCAGGCGGGCGAGGCGCTCGTCCCGCTGCTGGTCGGCGTGGTGATCGACCGGGCGGTGGCCGCCGGGGACCCGGTCGCGCTCGCCGGCTGGCTCGCCGTGCTGGCCCTGGACTTCCTCGTGCTGTCCTACGCCTACCGGTTCGGTGCCCGGCAGTCCTGGTACGCCGAGGCCTGGGCGGACGCCCGGTTGCGCCGCCAGGTCGCGGGCCGGCTGCTCGACCCGCGCGGTGGCGGCGAGACCGGCCGGCTGCCCGGGGAGCTGACCGGTATCGCGGTCTCCGACGCCAAGCGGGTCGCCGAGCTCCAGGTCGCGCTGCCGATCCTGATCGCCGGGGTCGCCGCGGTGGCCGTCACCGCGGTCACCCTGCTGGCCATCGACCTGTCGCTGGGCCTGCTGATCCTGCTCGGCACCCCGCCGCTGCTGTGGGTGGTGCAGCTGGTCGTGAAGCCGCTGGAGAAGCGTTCCGGCGCCGAGCAGGAGCGGGCGGCCCAGGCCGCGGGCACGGCCGCCGACCTGGTCTCGGGCCTGCGGGTGCTCAACGGCATCGGCGCCCGGCCCGCCGCGGTGCGCCGCTACCGCGACTCGAGCCGCCAGGCACTCGGCGCCACCCTGCGCGCCACCCGTGCCGAGGGCGGCTTCCTCGGCACGGTGCAGCTGGCGAACGGGCTGTTCCTGGCGGTGATCGCCCTGGTCGGCGGCCGGGCGGCCGCCAACGGTGACATCACCGTCGGACAACTGGTGTCGGCGGTGGGGCTGGCGCAGTTCCTGATCGGGCCGCTGCAGATGTTCGGCTTCGTCAGTGCCCGCCTCGCCCAGGCCCGCGCGTCCGCCGCCCGGATCGCGGCCGTGCTGTCCGCACCGCCCGCCGTCGGCGCGCCCGAGGACGGTGTCGCCCCCGGCGGTGTGGGTCCCGACGGTGTGGGTCCCGACGGTGTCGCCCCCGGCGGGGCCGGTCGTGACGGGGCCGGTCGTGACGGGGCCCTGCCGGACGGCGACCCGGCCGCCGGCCCCGGCGAGCTGTCCGTGCGCGGACTGCGACTGCGGCGCCCGGCAGGCGGGAGCGGTGACCGCAGCGAGCGCCGCAGCCGCGTCGACCCGGCGACCCTCGAGGCCGGTGACCCCGGCGACGGCCGGCACGACGGCGACGACCGGAGCAGCAACGACGGCCGGCACAGCACTGGCCGGCTCGGCAGCGATGGTGTCGACCTCGACGTCCGCCCCGGCGCGCCCACGGCACTCGTGGCCGCCGACCCGGAGGACGCCGCCGCGCTCCTGGCCGTGCTCGCCCGCGAGTCCGGCCCGGGTGACGGCCGGGTCACGCTCGACGGCGTCCCGCTCGACGCGTGGCCACCCGAGGTCGCCCGCGGCGCGGTGCTCGTCGCGGCGCACGACGCGCACCTGTTCCCCGGGTCCCTGCGCGACAACGTCATGGCGGGTGCACCGGAGACCGCCGACCCGGAGCCCGCGATGGCCGCGGCGGCCGCCGACCAGGTCGCGCAGACCCTGCCGGACGGCCACGACACCGACGTCTCCGCCCGCGGCCGCTCGCTGTCCGGCGGACAGCGGCAGCGGATCGCCCTCGCCCGCGCCCTGGCCGCCGACGCCCCCGTCCTGGTGCTGCACGACCCGACCACCGCGGTCGACGCCGTCACCGAGACCCGGATCGCCGAGGGCCTGGCCGCGCACCGCGCGGGGCGCAGCACGCTGCTGGTCACCACCAGCCCGGCGCTGCTCGGGCAGGCCGGGACCGTCACGTTCGTCGTCGACGGGCGCGTGCACGCCCGCGGTACGCACGCCGAGCTGATGGCCGACGACACCTACCGCGCGGTGGTGACGGCATGAGCACCCACACAGTCCTGCTGCCCGTCGCCTCCGGACCCCGGATCCGCGCGGTGCTGGGCGAGTTGAGCCGCCCGCACCGCGGGAGCGCGGCCGTCGCCGTGGTCGTGCTGGTCGCCGGTGCGGCGGTGAGCCTGCTGGTGGCCCCGCTGCTCGGGGAGATCGTCGACCGGGTCGCCCGGCGTCAGGGGGCCGACGCGGTCCTGCTGCCGGTACTCGGGCTGGCCGGGATCGCCGTCGTCCAGGGCCTGCTGGCCGCGCTCGGCGTGGCCCTCACCGCGCGGTTCTGCGAGACCCTGCTCGCCGGGCTGCGCGAACGCTTCGTCGACCGGGCGCTGCACCTGCCGCAGGCACGCATCGAGTCGGCCGGGGCCGGGGACCTCACGTCCCGGGTCACCGACGACGTGTCCGCGGTGAGCGACTCCGTGCGCGAGGCCGTGCCGGAGCTGGCCCGCGCGGCGCTGATGGTGGCGCTGACGCTGGTCGCCCTGGCCGTGCTGGACTGGCGGTTCCTGCTGGCCGCGCTGCTGGCCTCGCCGATCCAGGTCTGGACGGCGCGGGCGTTCCTCGGGCGCTCCGAGCCGCTCTACACCGCACAGCGGATCGCCGGCGGGGCCCAGCAGCAGCACCTGCTCGACACCGCGGCCGGGCTGTCCACGGTGCGGGCGCTGCGCCTGCACGACCGGCACGCCACCGGCATCGCCGAGCGGGCCGCGGAGGTGGCCCGGCTGGCCGTCGCCGTCGTCCGGCTGCACACCCAGCTGTTCGCCCGGCTCAACCTCGCCGAGTTCATCGGGCTCGCCGCCGTGCTGGTCACCGGCTTCTGGCTGGTCGGCTCCGGGGCGACGACGATCGGGACGGCGAGCGCGGCCGCGCTGTACTTCGTCAACCTGTTCACCCCGATCAACGTCGTGCTGTTCCAGCTCGACGCCGCGCAGACCGCGCTGGCCGGGCTGCGCCGCCTGGTCGGCGTCGCGGACCTGCGGCGCCCGCCGGAACCGGACGAGCCCGCGACGGTGCGCGGTGCCCGGGTCCGGGTGCGCGGCCTGACCCACCACTACGTCGAGGGCCACCCGGTGCTGACCGACGTGGACCTCGACGTGGCGCCCGGTGAGCGGGTGGCACTGGTCGGGGCGAGCGGGGCGGGCAAGTCGACGCTCGCCGGGATCGTCGCGGGCGTGCACGCGGCGGGATCGGGCACGGTCGAGATCGGCGACGCCCGGCTCGACGACCTCGACGCCGACGGTCGCAGGCGGGCCGTCACGCTCGTCACCCAGGAGTCGCACGTGTTCGCGGGCCCGCTCGCCGGCGACCTGCGGCTGGCCCGCCCGGACGCCTCCGACGACGAGCTGCTCGCCGCCCTCGACCGGGTCGGGGCCGGCGGGTGGGCGCGCGCGCTGCCCGACGGGCTGGAGACCGTGGTCGGAGACGGCGGGCACCGGCTGCCGGTGGTCGCCGCCCAGCAGCTCGCGCTGGCCCGCGTCGTGCTGACCGACCCCCGCGTGCTGGTGCTCGACGAGGCCACCGCCGAGGCCGGCAGCGCCGGTGCCCGCGCCCTCGAGGAGTCCGCCGAGGCCGCGCTCGCCGGCCGCAGCGGGCTCGTGGTCGCGCACCGGCTCACCCAGGCCGCGGCGGCCGACCGGGTCGTCGTGCTCGACGCCGGCCGGGTCGTCGAGGAGGGCCCGCACGACGACCTGGTCGCCGCGGGCGACCGGTACGCGCGGCTGTGGGAGGCCTGGACCGGCGCCCGTGGCGGCGAGCCCGCCCCGTCCCCCCGATCGTGATCCGCGCACCGCGGGTCCTGGTGGAAAGGATCACCCCGATGCCCCGTTCCCTGCTGCGGACGCTCGCCGCGTTCGCGGTCCTGCTCCTGGCGCTGGCCGGCTGTTCGACCGGTGCCGAGGAGCCACCTGCCGCCTCCGGTGAGCCCGCCGCGGACGGGCAGTTCCCCGTCACCCTGAACCACGCGTTCGGCTCGACCACGATCGAGCAGCAGCCCCAGCGGGTCGTCGCGATCGGCTACAACGAGGCCGACTTCGTGATGGCACTGGGCGTGCAGCCGATCGCCGAGCGCGAGTTCCAGGGCGACTTCGACTGGCAGAAACGGGCCTGGCTGCCGCAGCCGCCGCTCGGTCCCACCCCCGAGGTGCTCTCCGGCGCCGAGCTGTCGGTCGAGCAGATCGCCGCCCTGCAGCCGGACCTGATCCTGGGCGTCTACTCCTTCCTCGACCGCTCCACCTACGACGCACTGTCCAAGATCGCGCCGACGGTGGCCCAGCCGACCGAGGACGGCTCGAACGCCGCGACCTGGGACGAGCAGACCCGCATCACCGGGCAGGCGCTGGGCCGCACCGAGCAGGCCGATCAGGTCATCACCGAGACGCAGAAGAAGTTCGACGAGGCCAAGCAGGCCCACCCGGACTTCGCCGGCAAGAACCTGAAGATGGCGTTCTACATCGAGGGCACGCCGTGGGACTTCGGTACCGATGACCTGCGCGCCCAGCTGTTCGAGGGCCTCGGCTTCCAGGTCCGCCCCGACTCGCAGGAGCTGTCGCTGGAACAGCAGGGCCAGCTCGACGGCGACGTCATCGCCGTCATGGGCCGCACCCGCGCCGAGGCCGAGGCCGACCCGGTGTTCTCGGCGATCCCGGCCGTGCGCGAGGGCCGGGTGGTCTACCTCGGTGGCTTCTCCACCGAGTTCGCCGGCGCCCTGGGCTACTCCAGCCCGCTGTCGCTGCCGTACGCGATCGACACCGTCGCCCCGCAGCTCGACGCCGCGCTGAAGGGGCAGCCGCAGGGCAACTGACCCGGGCCCCGCTCCCCTCTCCCGGCCCCGCGACGCGCACGCGTCGCGGGGCCGGTCGTCGTCAGGACGCCGGTGTGCGAGGACCGGGCCGTGTCGCCGGTGCCGACCCGGCAGCGGACCGGTCCCCGACCTCCGGGAGGGCGCTGCGACCGGCCCGTGCCCGGGCGACCAGCGCCACCACCCCGCCCGTGACCAGGACGAACGCGAGGATCCCGCCCAGCGGCAGCATCCAGAGCAGCATGAGCCAGGACGTCCAGCTCGGCCCGGCGACGAGCGCCCACCCGAGCGGCAGGAGCAGCACCCCGGCCGCGACCGCGACCGCGGGCAGCGACAGCACCCGCCGCCGTCCACCGAGCGCCCGCGCACGCCGCCCGGCCCGCAGCACCGCGACCGTGAGCAGCACCCCGGCCAGGACCGTCAGCCCCGCCAACACGAGGTTCACCGCGCGCAGCGGGTCGGCGGGCGCCGCCTGCGGGGCCGCCCCGTCCGCCGCGCCGACGAGCTGGGCGGCGAGCTGCGACGGTGCGCCGGCGGCATCGGTCAGCACGAACGCGCCCGCCCCGGTCGGGGACAGCTCGATCGCGCTGGTCCAGGTGGTCAGCGCGCCGTCGTGCAGCACCCGGATACCGCCGTCCCCGCCGTCCCGAACCGACCAGCCGAGCCCGTAGCGACCGTCGGTCCCCGGCGCCGCGGTGTGCGCCTCGCGCAGCGACGCCGCGGTGAGCAGCGGCGCGCCGTCGCCGGTCTGGAAGCGCAGCCAGCGCGTCAGGTCCGCCGCGGTGGTGACCACGCCGCCGTCGCCCGCGCAGAACGCCGGGATCTCGGGCACCGGTACCTGCACGCCGAGCGCGCCCACGTGCCCGAGCGCCAGCCCGGGCACCGCGGCGTCGCACCGGTCGGTGGCCACCGTCGCCGTCATCCCCAGCGGCAGCAGTACGCCCGCACGCAGGTGCTCCCCGAACGGCCGCCCGGTCACCGTCTCGACGATCCGCGCGGCGACGACGTAGTTCGCGTTCAGGTACTCGTGGGCGGTGCCGGGGTCGCGCGCGAGCGGGACGTCGCGCAGCCCCGCCACGAGCGCAGCCGACGACGGGGCGGGCGGCAGCGCGAACTCGTCGACGTCGGCCGCTGCCAGCCCCGAGGTGTGCGCCAGCAGGTGCCGCACCGTGATCGAGGCACCCCGCGGGTCGTCGACGGCGAAACCGGGCAGCAGCTCGGACGACCGGCTGGTCCAGCCGCAGCCGGCCCTGCTCGGCGAGCTGCTGCACCGCGACCGCGGTGAACGCCTTGCTCATCGACGCGATCCGGAACGGGGTGTCGGCGGTGACCAGGGCCCCGTCCGAGGTCCGCCCGTGCGGCACGGTCGTCACCGACCCGTCGGGGGCGAGGACGACCGCGATCATCCCCGGCACGGCCGACTCCGCCGCGTACCCGCGGACCGCCGCCTCCGCCCCGGGGGCCGTGCCCCGGACGTCGGTCTCGTCGGCGGCGCCTGCCGGGTGCCCGAGCCCGACGACGGTGGCGAGCACGGCCGCCCCGATCAGGACGGCGACCGCGGCGGATCGGGCCCGGTGCCGCGCCGCCGTCGGCGGGGGCGGGGAAGGGCGGTGCGGGGTGGTCATCGGGCTCCTCGTCCGGTGGGCGGTGTCTCTATGATCGTGGTCAACGCCCCGCCGACCGGGATCCGGGACACCCCGGAGGGTCTCCGGGGCGGCCCCGGGGCCCGTTCCGGCCACGTCGGGCCACCGACCGGTTCCGGTCCGTGAAGCGTCCCGTCATCGCAATCCGGTGCGCACCGATTCGTTACCCCCCGGGTGCCCCGGGTGGGGCCGATCCGCCCTAGGGTTTTCCCGTTTGCCAGGGCGATGAGGAGGTTCCGACCCGATGAGCGACAGTCCGTCCTCCGACGCGGGGACCCGAGCCGGTGACGGCGGCGGCAGCGGTGTCGGAGAGCCGTCGGTCCGGCTGAACAAGCCGGTCTTCTACGGCTCCGCCATCGGGGTCCTGCTGATCGCCGCCTGGGCGATCCTGCTGCCGGAGAACGCCGAGCTGGTGATCGGGCTGCTGGTCGAGTTCATCGCCGGTGGGTTCGGCTGGTTCTACGTCCTCGTCGCCGCCGCGGTGCTCGCGTTCGTGCTGTTCCTCGCGCTGTCCCGGTACGGATCCACCAAGCTCGGGCCGGACCACTCGAAGCCCGACTACTCGAACTTGTCCTGGGCGGCGATGCTGTTCGCCGCCGGGATCGGCACCGACCTGATGTTCTTCTCGGTCGCCGAACCGATCACCCAGTACACCGCTCCCCCGGTCGGGGAGCCGGGCACGGTCGAGGCGGCCCGCGACGCGACGGTCTGGACGCTGTTCCACTACGGCCTGACCGGCTGGGGCATGTACGCGCTGATGGGCATCGCGCTGGCCTACTTCGCCTACCGCCGCGACCTGCCGCTCTCGGTCCGCTCGGCGCTCTACCCGATCATCGGCAAGCGGGTGTTCGGCCGGGTCGGCCACGCGGTCGACCTCGCCGCCGTCCTCGGCACGATCTTCGGTATCGCGACCTCGCTGGGCATCGCCGTCGTGCTGCTCAACGTGGGCCTCGACGTGATGTTCGGGATCCCGGTGGGCACCGCGGCGCAGATCGCGCTGATCGCGGTCTCGGTGGTGATCGCGACGATCTCCGCGGTCTCCGGCGTCGACAAGGGCATCAAGCGCCTCTCCGAGCTCAACGTGATCGCGGCGCTGCTGCTCGCGCTGTTCATCCTGGTCACCGGCAACACCTCGTTCCTGCTCAACGCGCTGGTCACCAACCTCGGCGACTACCTGGCGAGCTTCCCGACGCTGACCATGGAGACGTTCGCGTTCGAGCAGACGAACCCCGACGTCGGCGAGTGGATGAACCTCTGGACCCTGTTCTTCTGGGCCTGGTGGATCGCGTGGGCGTCGTTCGTCGGGCTGTTCCTCGCGCGCATCTCGCGCGGGCGCACGATCCGCCAGTTCGTCGTCGGGACGCTGGTCATCCCGTTCTTCTACATCCTGTTCTGGATCTCGATCTTCGGCAACGCCGCCCTGGACAGCGTCCGCTCCGGCAACACCGAGCTCGCCGACACCGCGGTGAACGCGCCCGAGACCGGCTTCTACCAGCTGCTCGCGCAGTACCCGTGGTTCCCGTTCCTGGCCGGGCTGGCCACGCTCACCGGCCTGCTGTTCTACGTGACCTCGGCCGACTCCGGCGCGCTGGTCATGGCCAACCTGACCTCGTACCGCAAGACCCCGCGCGACGACGCCACGCCCGCCAACCGGATCTTCTGGGCGGCCGCGACCGGCCTGCTCACCCTGGGCATGCTGTTCGTCGGCGGGATCACCACCCTGCAGAACGCGACCGTGATCATGGGTCTGCCGTTCGCGTTCGTCATGGTGCTGGTGATGTTCGGGCTCTACAAGGCGCTGCGCCTGGAGCGGTACCGCTCGGAGAGCAAGCTGTCCAGCCTGCCGGCGCTGCTGTCCGGCCGCAGCCGGCCGGGCGGCAACGGGCAGGACCCGGCCGCCGCCGGGCAGGACTGGCGGGACCGGTTGCGGCGCACGATGCGCCACGCCGATGAGCAGGGCGCCGACCAGTTCCTCACCGGCACCGCCACCACGGTGCTGCAGGACGTGGCCGCGGAGCTGCGCACCCAGGGCGTCCCGACCCGGGTGCAGCGCTGCACCGGCGAGGACGCGCCGGAGATCGAGCCCGGCGAGGAGCGCCCGGAGGGCATGGAGCCGCTCGAGCTGGTCGCCGAGGTGCACGCGACGCTGCCGTTCGTGTACCGGCTCGTCCCGCGGATCACCGGCCTGCCGCGCTACCCGCTCGACGGTGACGGCTCGCCCGGTGGGGAGCCGCCCGCCGCGGACGGTCCGGCCGCCGGCGGTGCACCGGGCACGGACGGCAACCCCGGCACCGGCAGCACCGATGACACGGACGGCACCGACGGCGACTGCACCGCCGCCTGGACCGACCACCACCGCGTCGAGGTGCACCTGCAGGGCGGCGGGCAGGGCTACAACGTCATGGGCTACGGCTACGGCCAGCTCGTCGACGACCTGCTCGACCAGTACGAGCAGCACCTGGAGCTGCTGCGCCTCGAGCGCGAGGCGGCGCCCTGACCGGCGCACCGCCCCGGCTGCTCAGCGCACGTCGCGGACCATGATCGCGGCGTCCTTGTGCGGGAGCGCGATCCGCCCGGCCTCGGTGAACCCGGCCCGGCGGAACGCGCCCCGCGCGGCCGCGTTGCGGGCGTCGGGCTCGGCGAGCACCCGCCGGCAGGCCGGATCCGCCCCGGCCAGTGCGGTGGCGACCGCGTCGAGCAGCGCCGCACCGGTCCCCCGGCGGTGCTCGGCACCGACGCACACGTGCACGCCCAGGTCGTCCGGGGTCACCGGGAACGACCGGGCGAGGGCGTGCGCCGCGGGCCGGTACAGCTCCAGGTAGCCGACCGGGCCGGCGTCCGGGTCGTCGGCCCGTTCGGCCAGGACGGCGACCGTCCCCGACCCGGGCCCGTGGGTGGCGAGCTCGCGGGCCCAGCGCTCGTCCGGCCAGGGCTGGCCGAAGAACCGGATCACCTCGGGGCGGCGCATCCAGCCGGCGACCGTGTGCAGGTCGGGGCCGTGCGGGCGGGCCGCCCGCAGGACGAACGGGCCGGCGCGCGGCGGCAGCGGCGGGTCGGCGAGCACCGGCGGCAGCTCGGGGACCAGCGGGTTCGGCCGCCGAAGCCACGGCGCCGGGTGCAGCCGGGGGCGGAACCACAGGTGGCCCGCGGTGAGCC
Source organism: Pseudonocardia ammonioxydans (assembly GCF_900115005.1). Classification (GTDB taxonomy): domain Bacteria; phylum Actinomycetota; class Actinomycetes; order Mycobacteriales; family Pseudonocardiaceae; genus Pseudonocardia; species Pseudonocardia ammonioxydans. Next base: position 131,575 of record NZ_FOUY01000002.1, read on the forward strand.
AGCCGTCCAGCAGGTCGCGGACCGGACCCGGTGGTTCGGCGTCGCGGGCGGTCGTGAGCCGCCCCGTCAGCGCGGCGAGGCGGGCCTGCTCGGTCGCGGCGCCCGGCTCGCCCGCCGCGACCCGCGGGAGCAGACCGCGGACCAGCACTGCGTCGGTGAGCACTGCTGCGTCGCTGAGCACTGAGTCGGCGGGCACTGCGTGATGCGTGTCGTCGGCGGTCCGCAGCACCTCGAGCGCGGCGTCGACGGCAGCGACCGGGTCGCGCGGCGCCTCCGGGCCGAGCACGGGTCCGGAGGCGCCGGCGGGCGCGGGCGCTCCCCCACCCGGCCACGACGCGTCCGACCGGGCGGCGAGCTCGCCGCGCAGCGCTGCCTCGAGGACCTCCGCGTCCGGCTCGCGGTCGAGGGCCCCGTCGGTGGTGCCCAGCGCGATCCGGTCGAAGCGGTGCTCACCCACCACGGAGGCGTGTCCGACGTCGGCGACCACGCTCATCCCGGCCGCGGGCAGCGGCACCAGCAGCGGACCGGGTACGGGCCGGGAGCCGGTGTCGTCGAGCGCCGTGCGCAGGACCTGCTGCAGGGCCGGACCCGGTCCGGGCGGGGCCAGCGCGGCCGGTCCGGCACCGTTCGCGCGCACCACCCGGGTCACCGGCGCACCGCCGCGCGCAGCTCCTCGACCAGCTCGCCGGCCAGTGCACGGGCCTCGTCTCCGGTCCAGGCGTCGAGCCGATGGGTCAGCTCCAGCACGATCGATCCGTCCCCCTCCGGTTCGGCGACGCTCACGGTCAGGTCGGCGGTCGCACCGCCGGTGTCCAGAGCGTCCAGTGTGCCCAACACCCGTTGCTCGTCGGCCAGGCCGGTGTCCTCGTGCGGGACCAGCAGCACCGTCGGGCGGACCCGGGCCGGGTCGGCGTCCCACACCGCGCGGGCGACGGCGGCGAGACCGATCGACACGTGGTCGTAGCCGGCGAGGTCGTCGGCGCGGGTGGTGCGCAACAGCTCCGCGTCGACGCCGCGGGGCCCCGGCCGGACGGGCAGGATCGCGACGTCGGCGACGGAGCCGACCAGGTCGGTGAGCGCCGGTTCGGTCCGGCCCGCGACGAACGACGCCGTCGGCACCGGCACCGCCGCGCCGCGGCGGGCGAGCACGACCGCCAGCGCGGACTGCACGACGGTGAACAGCCCCGCCCGCTCCCGGCGGGCCAGTGCCTCCACCTCGGCCCGCAGCGCGGGGTCCAGCTCGGTGACGACGGTCTCCGCGGCCACCGGCACCGTCCCCGGTGCCGGCGGGTCCACGGGTGCGGGGACGCCGGTGAGCGCGGCCTGCCAGTACGCCACGGCGCGGGCGTGGCGGCCGTCCGGTTCGGGGCCGGACCCGCCGGCCGTGCCGGACCCGCCCGCGCTGCCGGACCCGTCCGCGGTACCGGACCCGCCCGCAGTACCGGACTCGCCTGCGGTGGCGGACCCGCCCGCGCTGCCCGACCCGTCCGCGGTAGCGGGGTCGTCCGCAGTACCGGACCCGCCCGCGCTGCCGGGGCTGCCCGCGGTGCCGGGGCTCTCCGCGGTGTCGGGCCCCGCGCTGCCGGGGTCGTCCGCGACGCCGGCGAGGGCCCGGGCCCACCGGGCGTGGTCGGTCGCGGTCACCGGCAGCGGGGTGAACTCCGGGGTGCGGCCCTGCCGGCGGGCCGCGTAGGCGGCGGCGAGGTCGCGCAGCAGCGGCACCACCGACCACTCGTCGACCCCGAGGTAGTGCAGCACCAGCACCAGCTCGCCGCCCGCGGCGAGAAGCGCCCGGAACGGCGGCTCGACGGTCAGGTCGAACGGCTCGCGGGCCAGCTCGGCGGCCGGGCGGGTGCTCTCCACCAGCCCGGGCCCGTGGTCGCGCACGAGGCGCAGGCCCTCGGCGGAGCTGGTGTCCGCGCTCGGACCGGGCCCGGTGAACACCGACCGCAGCGGCTCGTGCCGGGCGACGACGTCGTCGACGGCCGCGGCGAGCGCAGCGGTGTCGTAGGGCTCGGCGGGCCGCAGCACCAGCGCATGGTCCGGGCGCGGATCGACCCGGTGCCGGGCCCACCGCCACACCTGTGCGGGCGCGAGCGGCTCGCCCCGCGGGTCCGCCGGTGGCCCGGCGACCAGCTCCGGCCGGTCGGTGGGCCGGCGCGCGAGCAGGTCGGCGAGCGCGGCGACGGTGGGGGCGTCGAAGACGTCCCGGACCGACAGGTCGGCGCCGAACCGCGCCCGCACCCGGCCGATCAGCCGCATCGCGGCCATCGAGTGGCAGCCGAGGGCGAAGAAGTCGTCGTCCGGTCCCACGTCGGCAGCGCCGAGCACCTCGCCGACGAGCCCGGCGAGCTCGCGCTGGGCCGCGGTGACCGGCCCTCCCGAGCCGGTGCCCGGCAGCGGGAGCCGGTCCAGCGCCCGGTGGTCGATCTTGCCGTTCGGGGTGAGCGGCAACGGGCCGTCCAGCACGACGACCGCACCCGGCACCAGGGCGGCGGGCAGCCGCTCCGCGGCGTGCGCGCGCAGCCCGGCCGGCTCGGGCGCGCCGCCCGGTTCGGGGACGACGTAGGCGACGAGCAGGTCGCCCCGGGCGGCCACGACGGCCTGGCGCACCGCGGGGTGCGCGGACACGACGGCGGCGACCTCACCCGGTTCCACCCGGTGCCCGCGGATCTTCAGCTGGTCGTCGGTGCGGCCGAGGAACTCGAGGAGCCCGTCCCGGCGGCGCACCCGGTCACCGGTGCGGTAGAGCCGTGCCCCGGGCGGGCCCGCGGGGTCGGCGACGAAGCGCTCCGCGGTCGTCGCGGCCCGTCCCGGATAGCCGAGTGCGAGGCCGCGGCCCCCGACGTACATCTCGCCGGCGACGCCGTCGGGCACCGGGGCCAGCCGCTCGTCGAGGATCTGCACGACGGTGCCGGGATCCGGGCTGCCGATCGGCACCCGGCCGTCGGGCAGGGGCTCGGCACGCCACAGCGTGGAGTTCACGCTCGCCTCGGTGAGCCCGTAGCAGACCACCAGCGCCACCCGGCCGGCCCAGCGCTGCACCAGGTCCGCCGGCACCGCCTCGGTGCCGACCAGCACGTGCATCCCGGACGGCAGCTCGGTGCCGGCGGGCAACGCCCCGAGCAGGGCGGGCGGGATCGCGGCATGCGTGACGCCGTGCCGGGCCAGGAACGCCGGCAGCTCCGGTCCGGCGGTGCGGACCTCCTCCGGCGCCACGACCAGCCGCCCGCCCGAGCCCAGCGCCATGGCCAGCTCGAACACGACGACGTCGAAGCCGGGTGAGGCGAACTGCAGCACCCGCGACCCGGCGTCGAGGCCGAACCGGCCGGCGGCCGTCGCGGTCAGCACGCCGATGCCGTCGTGCGGCACCAGCACGCCCTTGGGCCGCCCGGTCGAGCCGGAGGTGTAGATCAGGTACGCCGGGTCGTCCGGTCCGAGAGCGACCGGCTCCGGCACGCTTTCCCCGGGCGCTCCGTCCGGCGCCAGCCGGGGCAGGCCCGGGACCGCCGGGATCCGGCCCGCCACCGCATCGGTGGCCACCAGCGCCACCGCGCCGGAGTCGGTGAGCAGGTGGGTCAGCCGCTCCGCCGGGTGCGCGGGGTCGACCGGCAGCCAGACCGCGCCGAGCCGCCACAGACCCAGCACGGTCGCGGCCAGGCCGGCGTCGCGCCCGACGGCGACGGCGACGACGTCCCGGCGCCCGATCCCGGACGCGGCCAGGTGCGCGGCGACCGCCGCGGCCCGGCCGTCGAGCTCTGCATAGGACAGATCACCGTCCGCATCGGTCACGGCGATCGCGTCCGGGTCGGCCGTCGCGTGCCGGGACACCACATCGGACAGTGGACCGGCGAAGGCGCCGCCCCCGTCCCGGTCGCCCGCCGACTCCGCCAGTGCCGCGCGCCCGGCCGGCCCGAGCACGTCGATCCGGCCGAGGGGAACCTCCGGTTCCGTCGCGAACGCCGCCGCGACCGCCGCGAAGCGCTCGGCGATCGACGCCGCCGTGGCCCGGTCGAACCGCTCCGCGGAGTACTCCAGGTGCAGGGCGAGGCCGGCGTCGTCGCCGGTGGTCTCGGCGAAGGAGAACACCAGGTCGAACTTGGCGGTGCGGGCCTCGACCGGCTCCTCGGTCACCGTCACGCCGGGCAGCGCGGGCAGCGTGTCCGCGGTCCGGGCGTGGTGGGCGACCATCACCTGGAACAGCGGGTTGCGCCCGGGTTCGCGGGGCGGGTTGACCCGCTCGACGACGGCCTGGTGCGGCACGTCGGCGTGCGCGAACGCGGCCAGGTCGGCGTCGCGCACCCGGGCCACGAGCTCGGCCGGGGTCGGGTCGCCGGAGGTGTCGGTGCGCAGCACGACGGTGTCGACGAAGAACCCGACCAGGTCCTCCAGCCGCTCGTCGGCGCGGCCGGTGACCGGCGCCCCGAGCGGCAGGTCGGTCCCCGCGCCGAGCCGGGTCAGCAGTGCCACGACCGCGGCGTGCAGCACCAGGAACGGGCTGGCCCCGTGCGTGCGGCCCAGCGCGTGCAGCCCGGTACGGACGTCGTCGGGCAGCGGGTGCTCGACGAGCCCGCCGGCGTGGGTCGGTCGCGGCGGACGCGGCCGGTCGGCGGGCAGCTCGAGCTCGTCCGGCGCGCCGGCCAGGGTCGCCTCCCACCAGTCGAGCCGGCGTGCCGCGAGCGATCCCGGATCGGCCGGGTCGCCGAGCAGCTCGGCCTGCCAGAGGGTGTGGTCGCCGTACTGCACCGGCAGCGGGGCCCAGCCGGGGGCCCGGCCCTCGAGGCGGGCGGTGTAGGCGGTGGCGAGGTCGTCGAGCAGCGGCCGGTCGGACCACTCGTCGGTGGCGATGTGGTGCAGCATGAGGAGGAGTGAGTGGTTGTCGCGGTCCTGGCCACGAAAACCACTCACGGGCACCACGGTCGCCCGGATCGGGATCTCGCGGGCGAGGTCGAACGGCCGCTCCAGCTCGGCCGCGACCAGCGCGGCGAGCTCCTCCGGGGTGGCGGGCTCGGCGACCGTGAACGGCACCCGCGCGGCGGGCAGGATCCGCTGCCGCGGGCCCGGTTCGACGATCACCGTGCGCAGCGCCTCGTGCCGGGTGACGACGTCGTCGAGCGCCGCACCGAGCGCCCCGGTGTCGAGCTCCCCGCTCAGCCGCAGGATCAGCGGGTAGTTGTACGCCGCCGACGCGCCCTCGCGGGAGACCAGCCACAGCCGGGCCTGCGCCCCGGACAGCGGCAGCAGGTCGCCGCGGTCCGGGCGGGCGACCAGCTCAGGCCGGTCGGTGCTCGGCGCGGCCACACCGGCCCGGGCCGCGAGGAGCTCCGGGGTGGGGGCGGCGAACAGGTCGCGCAGCACGAGGTCGGTGCCCAGCGCAGTGCGTGCCCGCGTCAGCAGCCGGGTGGCGAGCAGCGAGTGCCCGCCGAGGTCGAAGAAGTCGTCCTCCGGGCCGACCCGCGGCAGCTCGAGGACCTGGGCGAAGAGCCCGCAGAGGGTCTCCTCCGCCGGGGTCGCCGGTGGGCGGCCCTGCCCGGCCGGAGCCAGGTCCGGGGCCGGCAGGCCGCCGGTGTCGAGCTTGCCGTTGACGGTGAGCGGCAGGTCCTCGACCACCACGATCGCCGCCGGGACGAGATGGTCGGGCAGCCGCTCGCGCAGGTCGTCCCGCAGCACCCGCGGCAGGTCGGCACCCGGCTCCGGGTGCACGGCCGCCGATGCCGCCGCAGCCGCGACGACGTAGCCGACCAGCCGGGCGATCCCGCCCGGGCCGGACCGGTCGGCGACCACGGCGGCCCGCGCCACCGCGGGGTGCGCATCGAGCACCGCGGCGACCTCGCCGGGCTCGACCCGGTGCCCGCGGATCTTCACCTGGTCGTCGGTACGGCCGAGGAAGTCGAGCACGCCCCGGCCGCCCTCCCCGATGCGGCGGCGCACGAGGTCCCCCGTGCGGTACATGCGGCCACCCGGCCGGTGCGGATCGGCGACGAACCGCTCCGCGGTCAGCCCGTACCGGCCGAGGTAGCCGCGGGCGAGCCCGTCACCGGCGATGTAGAGCTCACCGGGGACACCGTCGGGCACCGGCCGCAGCCAGGCGTCGAGCACGTGCGCCGTGGTGTTGGTGATCGGCCGTCCCACCGTCGGGGTGGCCGAGTCCTCGGTCCCCGCCCCGAGCGTGTTGATCGTGTACTCGGTCGGGCCGTACAGGTTGTAGCCCAGCACGCCGTCGGCCTCGCGCAGCGCCGTCCAGACCGCGTCGGACACCGCCTCGCCGCCGAGTAGCACCAGCGGCATCGGTCGCTGCGCGAGCAGCCCGGCGTCGAGCAGCGCGGCGGCATAGGTCGGGGTCACGTTGACGACGTCGACGGCGTGCTCGTCGCAGTAGGCGACCAGGCGTTCGGCGTCGCGGCGCAGCTCCTCGTCGGCGACGTGCACCTCGTGCCCCTCGACGAGCCAGAGCAGCTCCTCCCAGCTCATGTCGAACGCGAACGACACGGTGTGCGCCACCCGCAGCCGCGCGTGCGGGCCACGCCGGGCACGGACGTCGGCGACGACCGGATCGAAGATCTCCCGGCGGTGGTTGATCTGCATGTTCGTCAGGCCCCGGTAGGGGGTGACGACGCCCTTGGGCCTGCCGGTCGAGCCGGAGGTGTAGATGACGTAGGCGGGCAGGTCGAGCCGGCGCGGGTTGCTGCGGGCGAACCCGCCCAGCTCGTCGTCGGTGAGCGGGCCGGGGTCCAGTGCGGACCGTTCCGCGGTGACGGCCGGGGCGTCGAGCACCACCGTCGCCACCCCGGCACCGTCCAGTGTGGGCGCGACGTCGGACGTGGTGAGCAGCGCGACCGGGCCGGCGTCGCGCATCGTCTCGACCAGACGCGCCGCCGGGTGGTCCAGCTCGAGCGGGAGGTAGGCCGCGCCGGTGCGCAGCACCGCGAACAGCGCGATCACGGTCTCGGCCGAGCGCGGCAGCCCCAGGGCGACGACGGTCTCCGGGCCGGCCCCGCGGGCGAGCAGCAGCCGCGCGGTCCGGTTGACCGCCGCGTCGAGCTCGGCGTAGCTGAGCCGGGTGGAGTGCGAGACCAGCGCGAGGTCGTCCGCGGCGACGGCGGCTCGCTCGGCGAGCAGGTCGGCGATCGTGTCGCCGGCGAGGTCCACCGGGTCACCGTCGCGGTACCGCTCGACCGCCGCCCGCTCGGCCTCCGAGCGCAGGTCCTGGCCCGCGACCGGGTCACCGGGCCCGTCGAGCAGCGCGGTCACAGCACGTTCGACACGCCCGATCCAGGCCGCTGCCTCGTCGTCACCGACGGTGTGCGACAACGTGATCCGGAACCGCTCGCCCGGGGTGACGATGAACGTGAGCGGGTAGTGGGTGGCGTCGACGTTGTGCAGGGCGGTGACGCCGTGCCGGGCCCCGAGGTCGGCGATCCGCTCCGCCCCGCCCTCCGGACGGTAGACGAACAGGGTGTCGAACAGCGTCCGGTGCCCGGACAGCCGCTGGATCTCCCCCAGCCCGACGGTCTCGTGCGGCAGCAGTGCCAGGCGCTCGTCCTGGACCCGGGTCAGCAGGTCGGCCCCGCTCTCGGCGGGCTGCAGCACCACCCGGGCGGGCACGGTGTTGAGGAACAGCCCGACCACGTTCTCCACGTCGGGCACGGCGCTCGGGCGCCCGGCGACCGAGGTGCCGAACACGACGTCGGTCCGCCCGGTCCCGGCGGCGAGCGCGAGCGCCCACGCCGTGGTCAGGACCGTGCTCGGCGTGACCCCGCGCTCGCGGGCCAGCTCGCGCAGCCGGGCCGAAGTGGCGGCGTCGAGCTCGCTGTGGGTCTCGGTCACCTCGTGCCGCGCGGTGCCGGGTGGTGGCCCGGCGAGAGTCGGCTCCTGGAGCCCGGCCAGCGCCGTCCGCCAGGCCTCCCGGCCGGGTTCAGGGTCCCGGGCAGCGAGCCAGGCGAGCAGGTCGCGGTAGCTGCCGCCGGGCTCGGGCGGGGTGTCGCCGGCGTAGGTGTCGAACAGGCCGCGCAGGACCAGCCAGGCCGACCAGCCGTCCCAGATCAGCAGGTGGCGGTGGATCAGCACCCGGTCCCGGCCGCCGCCGCGCAGCACCGTGACCCGGAACAGCGGCGGCGCCGCCGGGTCGAGCGGGGTGGCCCGGTCGGCCGCGGTGGCGCGCTCACGCTCGGTGTCGACGTCCGCCCCGGCCACGCCCAGCTCGACCACCTCGACCGGCGGCGCGGGATCGGACAGGACGAACTGGACGGGGCCGTCGAGTCCGTCGGCGGTGAACCCGGCGCACAGCGCGGGATGGTGGGCCATGAGGGTCGCGACGGCGTCGCGGAACCGGTCGAGGTCCAGCTCGTGGTCGAGGTCGACGGTCTCCTGCACGGTGTAGACGTCGTGCTCGGCGCCGTCGAGGGTGGCGTGGAAGTACAGGCCCTCCTGCAGCGGGGAGAGCGGCCAGATCTCGGCGACGCCGGAGCCGGCGACCGCCCGGACCCGGTCCCACGTCGCGGCGTCCGGTTCCGGCAACGGCGGGATCGGCGCGGCGGCCTCCCCGGCCCGGCCGGCGACCGCGGCCGGGGTCCGCCCGGCGAGCACGTCGGCCGGGCCGACGTCGAGCCCGGCGCGGCGGGCCCGCGACGACACCGCGATCGAGGTGATCGAGTCGCCGCCGAGGGCGAGGAAGTCGTCGTCGGCGGACACCGTGTCGCGCTGCAGGACCTCGGCGAACGCCGCACACAGCACCCGCTCGGCATGCGTGGCCGGTGCGCGGGACGCGCCGGAGCCGGTCGCCCCGGGCGCGGGCAGCGCCGCCCGGTCGAGCTTGCCGTTCGGGGTCAGCGGGAGATCGTCGAGGACGACGACGGCCGCCGGCACCATCGCCTCCGGCAGCCGCGCCGCCAGCGCCTCGCGCAGTGCCGATCCCTCGACACCGCAGCCCTCAACACCGCAGCCCTCGACACCGCAGCCCTCGACACCGCCGGCCCGGGGCACGACGTACCCGACCAGCGTCGGGGCCGGGCCGTCGCGGCGGATCACGACCGCGGCACGGGCCACCCCGTCCAGGGCGCCCAGCGCGGCCTCGATCTCACCGAGCTCGATCCGCTGCCCGCGGATCTTCACCTGGCCGTCGTCGCGACCCAGGTACTCGATCGCGGCGCCGGTCCGGCGCACCACGTCGCCGGTGCGGTAGAGCCGCTCCCCCGGCCCGCCGAACGGGTCGGCGACGAACCGGTCGGCGGTCAGGTCCGGACGGGCGTGGTAGCCGCGGGCCAGCTGCACGCCGGCCAGGTAGAGCTCGCCCGGGACACCGTCGGGCACCGGCCGCAGGCACGCGTCGAGCACGTGGGTGCGGGTGTTCCAGACCGGCGTCCCGATCGGGACGGTGCCGCCCGCACCGCTCCCGGGACCGTCCGCGCCGTCGGCAACAGGCGACGCTGCGACAGCGTGCGCGGTGACGTCGACCGCGGCCTCGGTCGGGCCGTACAGGTTGTGCAGCGGCACCCCGGTCAGCGCGTGCCAGTCCCGGGCGGCCGCGGCGGGCAGCGCCTCGCCGGAGCAGAACACACGGCGCAACGACCGCGCCCAGCCCGCGTCCGCGGTGACCTGCTCCGCGGCCAGGAAACCCTCCAACATGGAGGGGACGAAGTGGAGCGTGGTGATCCGCTCGTCCCGCACGGTCGCGGCCAGGTACTCGGGGTCGCGGTGCCCGCCGGGTCGCGCGAGCACCACGGTGGCACCCTCGGCGAGGGCCCAGAAGAACTCCCACACCGACACGTCGAACCCGGCCGGGGTCTTCTGCAGGACCCGGTCGTCGGCGCCGAGCGGGTACGCGTCCTGCATCCAGTCGAGCCGGTTGCCGACGGCCCGGTGGCTCACGACGACGCCCTTGGGCCGCCCGGTGGAGCCGGAGGTGTAGATCAGGTAGGCGGCGTCGTCGGGGTCCGGGTGCGGCAGCTCCGCAGGCACCGGCCCGGCCGCCGCCTCCTCCACCGGGATCCGGGTGACACCGGGGAGCCCGGGCAGCGGGACATCCTGCGGCGACGCGCCCTCTGCCGGACCGCCCTGTGCCGCAACGACCACCAGGTCCACCCCCGCGTCCGCCGCCACGAACGACAGCCGCTCCGGCGGGTGCTCGGGGTCGAGCGGCAGGTAGGCCGCCCCGGAGCGCAGCACGCCGGTCAGCGCGACCATCAGCGCGCACGAACGCGGGACCGCGACCCCGACCACGGTCCCCGGCCCGGCGCCCCGCTCGCGCAGCGCCCCGGCCAGGGCGGCCGAGCGCCGGTCGAGCTCCGCGGCCGCGAGCTCACCGTCCGGTGCGACGACGACGGTCCGCCCGGGATCGCGCGCGAGGCCCGCGGTGATCCGCTCGGGCAGGGTCCGGGTGTCGAGCGGGCGCACCGGTCCGGCCGCCGGTTCGGCGCCGGCGCGCAACGGGAGCGACCCGGTGGCGCGCGCCGGCTCGTGGACCAGCGCGTGCACGGTGGCACCGAACAGCTCCAGTACCAGGGCAGCGGTCTCCACATCGACCCGGTCGAGGTCGTGCTTGAGGACGACGGTCGTCTCCGCGCCGGTCCCGACGACCAGCGCCAGCGGGTAGTGGACGGCGTCGCGGACCTCCACGTCCCCGACCACGCCCTCGGCGGCGGCCGGGAAGTTCTCCACGACCACGATCGAGTCGAACAGCTCCCCGCGGTCGCGCTGCAGGTCCGCGAGCCGCACCTGCGGGTGGTCGAGGACGGCCGTGCGGCCCTCCTGCATGCGCCGCAGCGGCACGGACAGCGGTTCCCCGGGAGCCCAGCGCAGCCGCACCGGGACGGTGTTGACGAACAGCCCGACGGCCTCGGCGATCCCGTCGACGGCGGCGTCGCGGCCGGAGACCGTGCTGCCGACCAGCACGTCGCAGTTGCCCGTGAGCGCACCGACGGTGAGCGCCCACGCCGCGTGCAGCAGCGTGGACGGGGTGACCCCCTGGGCCCGGGCCGCGCGGTCGAGGGCGCCGGTCGCCTCCGCGTCGAGGGTCAGCGTGCGCCGCGCGTGCGGGCGGGGAACCGGAGCAGGCAGCTCGGTGCCGGACAGGGCGGTGTCGGACAGGGCAGCGTCGGACTGGGCAGTGCCGGGCAAGGCAGGGCCGGGCAGTGAATCGAGCAGGCGCACCGGCTCGGCACCGGCCAGCTCCGCGTCCCACACTTCGCGCGCCTCCGCCCGCGCCGGGCCGGTGTCGAGCGCGGCGAGGTGGTCGAACCAGGCACGCAGGCGTGCCTCGGCCTGCTGCGTGCGCCCGTCGTCGGCGGGGGTCCGGCCCCGGCTGCGCTCGGCGTAGGCCTGCTGCAGCTCACCGACCAGCACCGCGACCGACCAGCCGTCGAGCACGGCGTGCTGGAAGGTCAGGGCGAGCCGGGCCCGGCCGTGGTCGTGCAGCAGCGCCGCGCGCAGCAGTGGCGGGCGGGCGAGGTCGAACGGCCGTGCCCGCTCCGCGTCGAGAACGGCGGCGCCCCCGTCGGTGCCGGCGGCAGCACTGCCTCCGGCGGCGCTCCCCCCGGCGGTGCTGCTCCCGTCGGCGCTGCTCCCGTCGGCGCTGCCACTATCGGTGCTGCCCCCGTCGATGCTGCCGTCAGCGCTGCCCCCGGCGGTTCCGGCGGCGTCCACGTGGTGCTCGCTCCACGGCAGCTCCACCCGCGCCGCGACGGCCTGGACCACCCGGCCGTCCGCACGCTGGGCGAACCCGGCACGCAGCTGCGGGTGCCGGTCGAGCAGGTCCTGGACCGCCGCCCGCAGCGCATCGGAGTCCACATCGGATGGGAGATCGAGCACCTCCTGCACCACGTAGGACGTGTCGGAGGGGTCCAGCGCCGCGTGGAAGAAGAACCCCTCCTGCAGCGGCGAGACCGGCCCGGTGAACGCGATACCGCCGGGCACCTCGAGCGCGGCGTGGGCCTCATCGTCCGGTTCGGTCACGGACGACGAGCAGTCCGTTCCGGTGTGGACGGTCCGGGTGCCGACGACCTCGGCCAGCTCCTGCACGGTCCGGTGCGTGAAGACCTGCCGCGGCGTGATCGTCAGCCCGGCCTCCCGGGCCCGCACGACCAGCCGGATCGACAGCACCGAGTCCCCGCCGAGGGCGAAGAAGTCGTCGTCGGTGCCGATGCCGGGCACCCCGAGCACCTCCGAGACCAGCGTGCAGAGCAACTCCTCGCGCGGCGTCCCCGGACGCGTACCCCGGACCTGCGCCGACAGGTCCGGCGCCGGCAGCGCCGCCCGGTCGGTCTTGCCGCTGGCCAGCACCGGGATCGACGGCACCGGCACGACCGCGGCCGGCACCATCCAGTCGGGCAGCCGGTCGCGCAGGTGCTCGCGCAGCGTGCCGACGAGCACGTCGACGTCGCGGAACGGGGCCGGGCGGTGCACTAGCTCCGCGGCCCCGGTGGGCCGGTACACGGCCTCCTGCGCCGCCGCCGGCTCGGACCCCGCCCCGGGGCGGGTGAACAGCAGCTCGACCGTGGGCTCCGAGCCCCAGGTCCCCGCCGCGGTGTAGCCGAGCGACTCGCCGAGCCGCAGCAGCTCCTCGGGGTCGGCGCCGGCCTCCGGTTCGGGTTCGCCGTCGATCCGGGCGCGCGCCGCGCGGTCGCCCGCGGACCGCAGGTCGGGCACCCCGGTCACGCGCAGTGCGTCCGGACGCCCGTCGGCCAGCGCACCACGGATCGCGCCGGCCAGACCGTGTGCGCTCGAGCCCGCCCCCGCCCAGCTGAGCCGTACCGGTTCGGGCCCGGGAGCCCCGCCGGCCCCGGATGCACCGGAACGGCGCAGCACGACGTCGTAGCGGTAGCGCGACAGCTCGTCGTGGGCGGTGGCGCGCTTGATCCGGATCAGGGCGCCGTCGAACCCGTCGAGCCCCGCGTACCCGTCGAGCCCGGTGAAGAAGTCCGGGTGGCAGAGCAGCTCGCCCTCCCAGGCCACCGCACCGTCGAGCGCCCGGCGCAGCTCGGCCGGGTCCGCCGCCGGCGAGCGGGTGGCGACGACCCCGGCCCGGAAGGTCCGCAGCAGCCCGGCGTGCCGGACGTCCCCGACGAAGATCGCCCCGCCGGGTGCGAGCAGCCCGGCGGACCGCTGCAGCACATCGAGCAGGTACTCCGGCCCGGGGAAGTACTGCGCCACCGAGTTGATCACGATCGTGTCGAACGGCCCGGCCAGGTCGTCGAGCTCGTGGGCGGCGCGGGCGTGCAGCTCGACCCGCTCCTGCAGCTCGGGGCGCCCGTCGACCCAGCGGCCGAGTGCGGCGACGGCCTCGGCGGAGACGTCGGTACCGACGTAGCGCGGGCAGCCCGCGGCGAGCTCGGCCAGCAACAGCCCGTTGCCGACGCCCAGCTCCAGCACCCGGCCGGGGCCGAGCTCGCGGATCCGCTCGACGGTCGCGTCGCGCCAGGCCCGCATGTCCGCCCGCGGGATGGCGGTGCCGTCGTAGGTCGAGTTCCAGCCCGCGAAGCCGCCCTCGTAGCCGGTCGGGTCGCCGTCCTCGGCGGAGGTGGCCGCGTAGAGCAGCTCGTGGACGTCCTTCCAGTTCGACACCCGCTCCGCGGCGTCGGTGCCACCGGTGGCCGGCACGACCCAGGCGGCCAGCCGCCGGTCACCCGGCGCCGGCTCGTGCAGCCCGGCGACGGCGTCGGCGACGTGCGGGTGCGCCCGCAGCACCGACTCGATCTCGCCCGGCTCGATCCGGTAGCCGCGCACCTTCAGCTGGTCGTCGGCCCGGCCGAGGAACTCGAGCTCGCCGTCCGGGTCCCGGCGGACCAGGTCACCGGTGCGGTAGAGCCGCTCCCCCGGCCCGCCGAACGGGTCGGCGACGAACCGCTCGGCGGTCAGGCCGGGCCGGTTCAGGTAGCCGCGGGCGAGCCCGGGGCCGCCGAGGTAGAGCTCGCCCTCGTCCGCGGGCGCCAGGTCCGGGCCCAGCACGTGCACGGTCGTCTGCGGGTCCGGGACGCCGATCGGCACGGTCGGCCCGGTCCGCGCCGGGTCGCACTCGCCCAGCGTGGAGTTGACCGTCGCCTCGGTCGGGCCGTAGGCGTTGACCATCCGCCGGTCCCGGCCCCAGCGCGCGACCAGCTCCGGCGACACGCGCTCGGTGCCGGCGAGCAGGGTCGCGCGCGGCAGGTCGACGTCCGGGGGCAGCGCGGCGAGCAGGGCGGGCGGCAGCGCCATCACCGTCACCGCGTGCTCGCGGGCGTAGCCGGCCAGCTCCGGGCCGGGCAGCCGCAGCTCCGCGGGCACGACGACCAGCCGCCCGCCGGACAGCAGCGCCATGCACAGTTCCCAGAACGCGACGTCGAAGCCGGTCGAGGCGAACCCGAGGACACGGTCGTCGGGCCCGACCCCGAGCCGGTGGGACTGCGTCGCCACCAGCTGCGCGACGCCCGAGTGCGTCACCACGACGCCCTTGGGCCGCCCGGTGGAACCCGAGGTGTGGATGACGTAGGCGGCGGAGCGGACGTCGAGCTCCACCGCGGACGCGGGCGCGGCCGCGGCGATCGCGCCGGCGTCGTCGTCGAGCAGCACCGCAGGCGTCCCGGCCGGGAGCGGCAGCTGCGCGGCGGTCTCCCGGGTGCCGAGCAGCACGGCCGGGCGGGCGTCGTCGACCACCAGCTCCGTGCGGGACGGCGGCTGGTCCGGGTCGAGCGGCAGGTACGCCGCCCCGGCCCGCAGGATCGCGACCTGGGCGACGACCAGGTCGACTCCGCGCGGGACGGCCAGCGCGACCAGCGTCTCCGGGCCCGCGCCCCGCTCGACGAGCACCGTGGCCAGCCGGGCAGACCGGTCGTCCAGCTCGGCGTAGGTGAGCCGCTGGGCACGGCACTCGACCGCGACCGCGTCCGGGGTCGCGGCGACCCACCCGGCGAACAGTTCCGGCCAGGTCGCCGGCGCCTCCTCGGGGCGGGGGCCGGACGGGGACGACAGCGTGCGGGTCACGACGGGGGTCTCCTGTGGGGACGAGGTCGGTACGGGCGACGGGGCCGCCGGGTCGCGGGCGTGGGCTCAGGAGCCGGTGCGTTCCCGCAGGCTGCGCGGGCGCAGGTCGGTCCAGTGCGTCTCCACGTGCTCCAGGCACGCCGCCTTGTCGGCCGGGCCGTGCTCGACCGTCCAGCCGGCCGGGACCTCGGCGAACGCCGGCCACAGCGAGTACTGGCCCTCGTCGTTCACCAGTGCGTAGAAGGTGCCGTCGGGGTCGTCGAACGGATTGGTGGACATGGCTCTCCCTCGGGGCGTGCTCGGTGCGTTCGGGACGGGCGGGGTCAGACGGTGGCCGTGGCCGGGACGGTGGCCGGGGACGGCGCCCCGGTCAGCGACGCGACGATCTCCCCGGAGCGCACGGCGATGTTCGACAGCAGGGTCGAGGTGATGCCGTGCGTGTGCTCGGTCGGCCCCTGCAGGTAGATGCCGGCGCGTACCCGGCTGCCGTCGGCGAGCGGGCCGGTGCCGACCCGGTAGTCGCGTCGGACGTCGAGTCGGCCCTGGCCGTCGCGTCCGCAGGCGACGTCGAGCCCGTCGCCGAGCAGCGGCAGCGGGTCGGTCGTGCGGTAGCCCGTGGCGTAGACGACGGCGTCGGCGGTGATGACCTCGCGGGAGCCGTCGATCAGCGACTCGACGGCCAGCTCCACCCGGTTGCCGGCGTCGACGACGTCGGCCACCCGGGACACGTTGCGGAACCGCAGGCGCTCGGTGCCGGCGACCCGCTCGTGGTAGTGCGTCCGGTACAGCTCCTCGATCAGCTCCGGGTCGACGACCGAGTAGTTGGTGTTGGCGTGGTAGCCGAGGATCCGCTCCTTGACCTCGTCCGGGGCGGTGAAGAAGTCGTCCACCGCGGCCGGGTCGAAGATCCGGTTGGCGAACGAGGTGTCGTCGGCCGGGCTGTAGCCGTACCGGGCGAACACCGCGTGCACCTCGGCCGTGGGGAACGTGCGGTGCAGGTGCGCGACGGTCTCCGCGGCGCTCTGCCCGGCGCCCACGACGGCGAACCGGGCGGGTGCGGTGCCCTCCAGCTCGCGGGTGCGGAACAGCAGGTCACGGTTGTGCCAGATGCGGCCGCCGAGCGCGACGCCGTCGGGCAGGGCCGGCGTGAGCCCGCAGGCCAGGACGACGTTGCGGGCACGCAGCCGCTCGATCCGGTCCCCGGCGCGGACGACGACGTCGACCGCCTCGACCGTGCCGTCGTCCCCGGGCACCGCGGTGATCTCGACGACCTCGCGGCCGTAGTCCACACCGATGTTGCCGCCGGCCGCGGCCCCGGTCTCCACGACCCGCCCGGCGGCCCACTCGAGGTAGTCGTGGAACTCGCGACGGGTCGGGAAACTGGAGCCGTAGTTGATGAAGTCGGCGAGCCGGTCCCGGTCGTGCAGGTAGGACAGGAAGGAGAACCCGCTGGTCGGGTTGCGCAGCGTGACCAGGTCCTTGAGGTAGGAGACCTGCATCGTGGCGTCCTCGAGCAGCATCCCGCGGTGCCAGCCGAACCGCTCCTGGCGTTCGACGAACCGCGCCGTCATCCTGTGCGACGCGGGCACGGACGCGTTGTGCTCGAGGAGCGCGATCGCGACGCCGAGGTTGGACGGCCCGAACCCGACTCCCACCACGTCGAGGATCTCCTCACCGGAGCGGGGGTGCACGTTCGCGGGAATGGCCATCACAGTCCTTTCGTTGCATCGGCACGCCTCAGCTAAGGCGAGGCTAACTGCAACACGGGAGCGCACGTCCCGCCTAGGGGGTGATCTCCATGCGCCTCCGCACACACCTCGTCACTCCTGGTCAGGGCCACCGCATGTAGTTGGTGTCACCCTTACGGCCTACAGCTCGGGTGGCTTGCGACACCGCCGTACGGGCGTGTGCTGAATCGCATTCGCGGTTCGCCGCAGCTCACGGGAGGGTCAGCACCACCGGCCCGTCCTCGGTGACGGCGACGGTGTGCTCCACGTGCGCCGCGCGGGACCCGTCGGCGGTCCGCAACGTCCAGCCGTCGGGGTCGGGCCGGTACCCGTCGCACCCGCCGGCCAGGAACATCGGCTCGATCGCCAGCACCAGGCCCGGGCGCAGCACCATCCCCCGGCCCGGCCGGCCCTCGTTCGGCACCGACGGTGGCTCGTGCATCGCGCGGCCGATGCCGTGCCCGCCGTGGTCGGCGAGGATCCCGTGACCGGCCGTCCGTCCGACCCGGCCGATCGCGGCCGCGACGTCCCCGATCCGCGCCCCGGGCCGGGCGGCGGCGATCCCGGCCTCGAGCGCCGCGGTGGTGGTCCCGATCAGTGCCCGGTCCGCCGGGTCGGCGGTGCCCACGACGAAGCTGATCGCGGCGTCGCTGCACCAGCCGTCCAGGTCCGTCCCGCAGTCGACGCTGACCAGGTCCCCGTCGGCGAGCGGCCGGGTGCCCGGGATCCCGTGTACGACGGCGTCGTTGACGCTGATGCAGGTCACCCCCGGGAAGGGACCGGTACCGGGGGTCGGCCGGTAGCCGAGGAAGAGCGCGCGGCCGCCCGCGTCGGCGACGACCTTCGCGGCGATCTCGTCGAGGTCGACGGGCCGCGCCCCGGGCACCGCCGCCTCGCGCACGGCGGCCAGTGCCTGCGCGGTGACCCGCCCGGACGCGCGCATCGCCGCGATCCCCGCGGCCGTCTTCAGTTCGATCATGGTTGCCCACCACCGTGTTCCGGGATTGTTATCCCGGTATTAGTATCACGGTCATGGTGCGCCTGCCGCTGACCCCCGAGGACCGCGAACGCGGACGACTGCTCGGCACGACGCTGCGCGACGCCCGCGGCGACCGGACCATGACCGAGGTCGCAGCGGCCTCGGGCGTCCCGGTCGAGACGCTGCGGAAGATCGAGAGCGGCCGGGTGCCGACCCCGGCGTTCTTCACGGTCACCGCGCTCGCGGCCGCGCTCGACCTCCCGCTGGAGACGTTGCTGCAACGCTGCGCGATCCCCACCGACCGGGCGTCGCGCAGCGCCTGAGGTTCACCACTCCCAACCGCGCACGAGGCACACCCCCTTCACCGAGTCGGTGGCCGCCGCGCCTGGCCGACGGATACCGGGCGATCAGGGTGACCAGGTGGAGTCACCCTGTCGAGTGGAAGCGCGCACGCCCCGCGGCGTCGCGGCGACGGATCGTCATCACCTGGGATCCCGCTGAGGCGCTCGACGTTCCGGAGGGACCGTTCACCGCCTGTCCCGCCCACCAGAACGATCACTGGCCGGATCTGCTGTACCCAGCGGTAACCTGGCCCTTCGATCAGGGTGAGAGACGGGAGGGCGGCGACGTGACCTCTCATCAGGCGCTGCCCCGGCACGCCCGGCACCGCCGGTGGCTGCCCCGGTCGTGGTCGCTCCGCGCGCTCCCCACCCCGGCCCTGGTCCTCGTGCTGGCCGTGGAGGCCGTCGCGCTGGCCCAGATCGCCACCGACGTGTCGCACACCGTTCGGCACGCGCTCGTCCCCGTCCGCGAGGAGCTCGTCCTCACCGGGCTGCTGATCCTGGTCGCGGCCGTGCACACCGAGCTCTCGCTCAGCGCCGAGCGGCTCCGCCGCCGGATCGCCGAGACCCGCTTCGTCAACATGACCTCGGTCTGGACTTTCGCGGGCGCTCTGCTGTTACCTCCGCTCGCGGCCACGGCCGTCGTCGTCGGGGTGTACCTCCACCTCTACCTGCGGGTCTCGCGCGACGCCGGGGTCCCCCCGCACCGGCACGTGTTCAGCACCGCCACGATGGTGCTGGCGGTGCACGCGGCCGCCGCGGTCCGGCTGTTCACCGCCGACCCGGCCTCGACCGCGATCAGCCCGCACGTCGCCGGCGTCGTGCTCGGCGCCCTGGTCGCCTTCACCCTGGTCAACACGCTGCTGGTCGTCTCGGTGCTGCGGCTGACCCGGCCGGGGTCGCGCTTCCTGCGCATCCTGCTCGGCGGCGAGATCCTGCTCGAGCTGGCCACGCTGTCACTCGGCGGGCTCGTCGCCGTGATCATCGGCAACACGACGCCGTGGCTGGTGCTGCTGGCCGTCCTGCCGCTGCTCGTCCTGGAGCAGACCACCCTGGTCCGCCAGCTCGAGGCGCAGGTCGACACCGATGCCAAGACCGGCCTGCTCAACCCGGCGGCCTGGCGCCGGCGTACCGGTCAGCTGCTCGAACGCTCCCACCGCTCCGGCCGTGCGGCAGCCGTGCTCATCCTCGACCTGGACCACTTCAAGGCGATCAACGACCGGCACGGCCACCTCGCCGGGGACGACGTGCTGCAGGCGGTCTCCCGGGTGCTCACCGAGGAGGTCCGCGACCGGGACCTGGTGGGCCGCTTCGGCGGCGAGGAGTTCGTCGTGGCCCTGGGCGGCCTGCGGCCCGACGACGTCGTGTCCGGCCGCGCCCGCGAGGTCGCCGAGCGGGTCCGGCGCCGGGTCGAGTCACTCGCGGTCGACACCGGAACCGCCGGCCGGGTCGGCGCGCTCTCGGTCTCGGTGGGCGTCGCCGCCTCGCCCGACCACGGTGGCGCCGGCGCCGAGACCGGTGCCGGCGGCGGTATCGGTGCCGGGGTCGGGGTGGACGAGCTGCTCGCGGCCGCGGACACGGCGCTCTACGAGGCCAAGCGCGGGGGCCGCAACCGCGTCCGGGTCCGGCCCCCGGCCACCGGGCCGGACACGCGCTGCGCCGAGCCGGCCACCCCGCCGTGCGGGCTGCGCTTCGGTACCTGAGCGCGCGGCGGCTACCGCCCGAGCAGCAGCCGCGCCAGGTCCTTCCACTGGGCGAGCATCGCGTCGGCCCGCGGGTCGCGGGGTTCGAACGTGTAGGTCAGCGAGGTCCCGCGCATCGAGGTCAGCAGCAGGTCACGCAGCTGCTTGAACCGCGGGCGCGACGCCAGCTCCTCGCCGAACATCCGGGCCATCGAGGCCCGGATCGCCGCACCGAGGCGCTTCTCCTCCGGCCGCAGCGCATCGGCGATCTCGCCGTTCACCCGGGCCGCCGTCCACAGCTCGATCGAGGCCCAGAAGTGCGGCTCGGAGAAGCTCTCCCACAGCAGCTCGATGACCCGGTCGGCCCGCTCGAAGACGTCGGCCGGCGGGTTCTGCTCCACCACCCGCCGGACACGTTCCTCGGTGTCCGCGACCCGCTTGACGGCCAGGTGCTGGGCGGCTGCGACCAGCAACCGGTCCCGGGACGGGAAGTGGTGCAGCAGCCGGCCGCGGGAGACCGCGGCCTCGGACTGGATCGTGAGCGTCGTCGCGCCGGAGTAGCCGCCGTCGATCAGGCAGGCGACGGCGGCGTCCAGGATCCGGGCGCGGCTGTCCTGGGACCGCTGCGCCCGGGTCCTGGACACGGGGGTGCGTTCGGTGGTCATGATCGGCCTACAACCCGAGGTTGCGGCCGATCACCTCCTTCATGATCTCGGTGGTGCCACCGTAGATCCGGGTGATCCGCGCGTCGGCGTAGGCCTTCGAGATCGGATACTCGGACATGTAGCCGTACCCGCCGTGCAGCTGCAGGCAGCGGTCGACGACCTTGCCCTGCAGCTCGGTGCACCAGTACTTCGCCTTGGAGGCGTCGACGGCGGTGAGCTCACCCGCGTTCAGGGCACGCACGCAGTCGTCGACGTAGTGCTCGGCGATGTCGATCTCGGTGTCCAGCTCGGCCAGCACGAACTTGGAGTTCTGGAACGAGCCGATCGGCGAGCCGAACGCCTTGCGCTCCTTCACGTACTCCAGCGTCTGGGTCAGCGCCGTCCGGGCCGCCGCGACGGCCGCGACCGCGATCGACAGCCGCTCCTGCGGCAGGTTGGTGACCAGCTGGGCGAACCCCTGGCCCTCCTCCCCGAGCAGGTTCGCGACCGGCACCGGCACGTCGGTGAACGACAGCTCGGCGGTGTCCTGCGCGTGCTGACCCAGCTTGTCGAGGTTGCGTCCGCGCTCGAAGCCGTCCATCCCGCGCTCGAGCATCAGCAGGCTCATGCCCTTGTGCTTCTGCGACGGGTCGGTCTTCACCGCGGTGACGACGAGATCGGCGTTCACCCCGTTCGTGATGAACGTCTTCGCGCCGTTGACCACGTAGTGGTCGCCGTCGCGGATCGCCGTGGTCGACATCGACGCCAGGTCCGAACCGATGCCCGGCTCGGTCATCGCGATGGCGAGGATCTTCTCTCCGCTCACGACGCCCGGCAGCCACCGCTGCTTCTGCTCCTCGGTGCAGTAGGCCAGCAGGTAGGGCAGCACGATGTCGTTGTGCAGGGTCAGACCCAGCCCGGCCGCCGCCGCTCCGGAGCGCATGAGCTCCTCGGCGATCACCGCGTTGAACCGGAAGTCCGGGACCCCGCCCCCGCCGTACTGCTCGGGCACGTCGATGCCCAGGAACCCGTTCGCCCCCGCCGTGGTGTACAGCTCGCGCGGCACGATGCCGTCGCTCTCCCACCCCGGCTCGTGCGGGACGATCTCCTTCTCGACGAACGCCCGGAACGCGGCCCGGAAGTCCTCGTGGTCGGACTCGTAGAGCGTCCGCTTCATCTGCGACGCCTCCCCTCAGGTGCTGCTCGTGACTAGCGCGGCTGCATCCGGATGGCGCCGTCGAGCCGGATGGTCTCGCCGTTGAGCATCGGGTTGGCGACGATGTGCGCGGCGAGCTGGCCGTACTCCGACGGCTGCCCCAGCCGCGACGGGTGCGGGACCTGCTGGCCGAGCGAGGCCTTGACGTCCTCCGGCAGGCTGCCGAGCAGCGGGGTCTCGAACAGGCCCGGCGCGATCGTGACGACCCGGATGCCCAGGTCGGCCAGGTCGCGGGCGATCGGCAGGGTCATGCCGACGATGCCGCCCTTCGACGCCGAGTAGGCCGCCTGCCCGACCTGGCCCTCGAACGCCGCCACCGACGCGGTGTTGATCATCACGCCGCGCTCGCCGTCGACCGGCTCGGACTTGGCGATCCGCTCGGCCGCCAGGCGGAGCACGTTGAACGTGCCGATCAGGTTGACGTTGATGACCTTGGTGAACCCGTCGAGCGGGAAGGCACCCTTCTTGCCGTAGGTCTTCGCGGCGTTGCCGATGCCGGCGCAGTTGACCGCGACGCGGACGGTGCCGAGCTCCTCGGCGGCGTCCAGCGCGGCGCTCACCTGCTCCTCGTTCGTCACGTCGGCCGCGACGAACCGGACGGCGTCACCCAGCTTGTCGGCGACGGCCTCGCCCTGCGAGGAGGGCAGGTCGATGATGACGACCTTCGCGCCGTTCTCGACGAGACGCTCGGTGGTGGCGAGGCCGAGGCCGGACGCGCCACCGGTGACGACGGCGACGGAGCCGTTGATGTCCATGATGCTGTTCCTTTCGGGTCGGGGGGAGCGGTTCGGAGCGTGCCGGTCAGAGCAGCTCGAGGATGGTGGCGTTGGCCTGCCCACCGCCCTCGCACATGGTCTGCAGGCCGTAGCGGATGCCGTTGTCGCGCATGTGGTGCACCAGCGTGGTCATGATCCGGGCACCGGACCCGCCGAGCGGGTGGCCGAGCGCGATCGCGCCGCCGTTCGGGTTGACCCGCTCGGCGACCGAGGCGTCGTTGTTCGCGATGTCGGCCAGCCAGGCCAGCGGAACCGGGGCGAACGCCTCGTTGACCTCGAACGCACCGATCTCGGACAGCGACAGGCCGGACTTCGCGAGTGCCTTCTCGGTGGCCGGGATCGGCGCCGTCAGCATGATCACCGGGTCGGCACCGGCGAGGACCGCGGTGTGCACCCGCGCGATCGGGGTGAGCCCCAGCTCCTTGGCCTTCTCGCTGGTCATCATGAGCAGCGCGGCGGAGCCGTCGGAGATCTGCGAGGAGTTGCCGGCGTGGATCGTGCCGCCCTGGTCGGCGTCCTTGAACACCGTCTTGAGCTGGGCCAGGCCCTCCAGCGTGCCGCCACGGCGGACGCCCTCGTCGGCGGTCACGTCCGCGATCGGGGCGATCTGGGCATCGAACCGGCCGTCGTCCTGAGCGGCCGCGGCGCGCTCGTGGGAGAGCAGGGCGAACTCGTCGAGCTGGGTCCGCGAGAAGCCCCACTTCTCGGAGATCATCTCGGCGCCGACGCCCTGGTTCGGGAACGCGCCGTAGCGCTCCATGAACGCCTCACCGAAGGGGTTCTGCTCCATTAGCGCGGAGCCCATCGGCACCCGGGTCATCGACTCGACCCCACCGGCGACGGCGACGTCGTACTGGCCGGCGATCAGCCCGGCCGCGGCGAAGTGCACCGACTGCTGGCTCGACCCGCACTGGCGGTCGACGGTCACGCCGGTGACGGTCTCCGGGTACCCGGCGGCCAGGGCCGCGTTGCGACCGATGTCGAAGGTCTGCTCACCGGCCTGGGACACGCAGCCCCAGATGACATCTTCGATCTGCGCGGGGTCGACCCCGGTCCGCTCGACGATCTGCTTGAGCACGTGAGCCGACAGGTCGGTCGGGTGGACCCCGGCCAGGCCGCCCTTGCGCTTGCCGACCGGTGTACGCACGGCCTCGACGATGACTGCGTCTCGCACGTCCCACGCTCCTTCGCGACGGATGATTGCGCGGCGCTCGGGAGACGCGCCGCCGATGGGAGGGACGGTAACAGAAAACAGTCAGCGTTGACTGCCAGCTGAGCGTGCGACGCCGGTCACTTCCGGTGGGTGGTCGGTGACCTGCTTTCCTGCCCGCTCGGCCACACGGCCGCCGCTCCCCCGGGCCGTCGTGTGGCGAGGTCGCACCGCCTGTCCGCATGACCATGCGGTGCCGTGTCTGTTGCCCGCGCGCCACTGCGCTCCCGCGCCCGGACGTCGGCTCGACCACAGGAGTTCCGCTGCCGCCGGTCCGGGTTCCTCCTCGAGCGCGGAGGCGGGTGGCGGGCTCGCTCACGTCTTCGAGGACCAGAGGAGCCGTCACGTGCGGTGCCGATCCGCCTTCCGAGATACAGGCGGTTCGGAAACCCGATGCTCAGGGACACCCGGCGCCCGGGAGGACCGACTGAGTGCGCCGAGTGAAGATTCGATTACCCGCGGCGTCGCCGGTGTCGCCACGGCTGCCGCCCAGGTCGACGACAGTGCGCTCGACCCGAGTGCATCGGGACGACAGCTCCTTGAGGGCAACAGCTGTGCTCGAGGTGGATCTCGCCGAGTTGCACAACCCTCCATGCGCCCACCGGGGGCGATTCCCCCGGGAGCGAGTGCGTCCTCCGGGACGAGCCCAACAGCCTCGCGCCCGTGCCGACCGCGGCGAACCTAGAACGGTGGTTCGTCATCGTCCGGCTCATCCGCCGGGTTCCGGTCGGGTGCGTCGTCGGTCTCGGTCATGTCGTTCGCGGTCTCCGCCGTGTCGTCGCCGGTCGCGTCCGACGCGGACTCACGTTCGGCCTCGGGTTCGGGGAAGAGCGGTTTCTCGTCGAGGGCGTCCTGGGCCGCCGAGCGGGGCCCGCGCCCGGTATCGGGTGCCGGGGCGGTGTCGTCGGGCGGGACCGGGTCGGGCAGTGGTGGACAGACGGGTTCGCCGCGGGTGAGGTAGTGGTGGCGCAGCGGGCTGGTCCACCGGAACGTGCCGGGGCGGGGCTGGACCAGGTGCCAGTGGCCGGCCGTCTTGATCGCGTGGTGGAACACGCACAGCGGCCCGAGGTTGGCCTCGACGGTGACACCACCGTGGCGGTGTTCGTGGGTGTGGTCCTGCTGGGCTTTGCGGGCGGGGCGTCGGCAGCCGGGGAAGCTGCAGGTGCGGTCGCGGACCTCGACGTGGCGGCGTAGGGCCCGGTGTGGGAAGCGGGCGTGCGGGTGCCGGTTCAGTGCGGCGCGCAGGCGGTGGCGGCGGGCGTACTGGGCGGCGAGGTCGGCGATCAGGCGTTCCCAGCCGGGTGGTGGGTCGAGGACGAGTGCGGTCAGCAGGGTGGCCGGGATCTGGAGTTCGACGACGCCGCCGTGGCTCTGCCCCGCCCCGGGCCTCGACCTCGGCCTGGGCCTGGGCCTGCGCCTGGGCCTGCGCTTCGGCCCCGGCCCCGACCCGGTCTCGGTGGTGGGCCGGTGGCGGGTGTGGCCGGCCAGGAGCAGGTGGCCGTCGGGGTCGGTGATGGCGAAGCGCCATTCGGCGTAGTGGTGGCGGGCGACGGTGTCGCGGGCGGGCCCGGCCAGCAGCGGACCCAGGCCGGGGATCTCGGCGGGGTGTTGGTCGTGGCCGAGCAGGGTGGAGAGCCGGATGCGGATCTCGATCCCGGTCCGGGCCCGCTCGGGTGGGGCCTCGACCGGCGGACCCGGCACGACCCCGCCGCCACCACTGTCGCCACTGGGAGTGTCGGGCTGGTCGGGGCCTGTCCCGGGCCCCGGGGGTGGTGTCGGCCCGTGATCGTCGGGGCCGGGGTCGCCGGTGGGGTGGTCACTGTCGTCGGCGGAGCCGTGGACGACCACGCCGGCCTGTCCGTGACCGGTGTCCCCGACGTCCGCGCTCGCGCGGACGTCGCTGTCGACGGTGTCGTCCTGATCGTCGCCGTTGTCGTGAGCTGGGCAGTCGGCGCGACCGTCGCCCCCGTTGCCGCTCTGGTCGTCGGCGCCGTTCTGGTTCTCGGTGCCGGCCGAGCGAGCCATACTTTCCGCCCCGTCGCCCGTGCTGTTCGTGGCGTTCGTGGCGTCGGCGGATCCAGAGCCCTCGGGGCCGGTCTGGTCATCGGTGCCGGCACTACCGGTCCCGGTCAGGCCGTCTGTACCGGTCCCGCCGTGGGCGCCGCCCACGTCGTCGGCGCCGCCCCCGTCGTCGGTGCCGGTCCGGCCGTGGGCGCCGCCCGGGCCTGCGGAGCGGCGGGCGCGGTCGGCCTCGGCCCACCGCCGCGCCCGGGCCACCTTCTCGTTGTGCACCGGCCCGACCGGCCCCTCATCGGAGTCGGTGTCGGTGTCGGTGTCGCGGGTGGCGGCGCGGGCCAGCAGGGTGGCGATGATCTGGTCGTTGCTCATCGTGTGCACGGTGCCGTCGGTCAACGCCGTGAACAGTTCCACCCGGATCCGGGTCAACGAGTCCGGATGCCCGGCCTCACGCACCGCCCGGGCCAGCGCATCGACCCGTTCACACGAGGCCTGCGCCGCGGCCGGGTCCAACCCGATCACCGAGATCGTCGCCGCCCCGTCCCGATCGAGGTAACACACCACCCGCCGCTCGCGCACCGCCGCCCGATACCGGCGCCGCGCCGCGTCCGGGTCGGCCGCGATCAGCATCCGCTGGATCCGCGCCCGTAGCTGCCCGGTGGTCAACCCCGGCGCCCGCGGCAGCAACGCCCCCAGCACCCGGGCGACACAGGCGTCGGTGAGTTCCTCGTCGCCGAGGTAGTCGGCGAACACCCACGCCTTCGCGCGGTCGATCTGTCCGGCCGCGAGCGCGGCGTGCACCGCCGGAAGCCGCCACACCAGTGTCTCGGCCAGGTTGTGGTCGCGGGCGGCGGCGTTCTCGGTCACCGTCAACGCGGTCGCGATCTCGAGCACACACCCCGGGTCGGGCTGGTCGGCCCGGGCGAGGGTGTGGGGGTCGGCGGCGGTGTCGCGGCGCCCCAGTTCGGCCAGCACCCGCAGTTCCTCGGCTTCGACGTGGGATCGCAGCCGCCGCCACGCGCGCAGCAGGACCACGGTGGCGTGGTTGCTGACCTGGGTGGTGTCGAGGTCGGCCAGCAGGGCGCACAGTTGCGGGCCCGGCGGGTGTTCCGCCAGGCCTGCGGGGAGTGCCACCGGCTGCTGCATGTCCTCGATTCTAGCGGCGGGGGCCGACGGTTTCCGCAGTACAAGGATGTTTCGTCGAAGATGTGTTCGAGCGGTTGGCGAGGCGCGTCGAACGGTCGAACGGTCGAAGTCGCGCGTGATGTCTCAGGACATCGGCGACAGTTGCGCATCAGGGCATCGGTGACAGTTGGTGTGTCAGGACTGCGGTGACGCTCCCGCGGGTGCTTCGGCTGTCGTCCGCGGGGTCGACCGGTGCCGACATAGCGGACGCCGGGTGCGGGGTCCGGTGGCGCTCGGCGAGGATCGCGCCGTCGAGATCGGTGAAGACGGTCGAGATCAGTGATGGCGGTCGTGTCGCCGGCTCGGGCGCCGACCGTGGCGGCCCGGCGGCGGCGCACGTCGCTGCCGATGAAGGACTGTCGGAACGGTCTGGACCGTGACCTCGCCAGTCGGGTTCGACGGACTCGGCCTCGGCCGTCCGGACCTGGCCTCACGCAGCGCCGCAGGCTTTCGGCTCGAGCACGGTGGCGGCAGCCCATGGAGCGACTGACGCGAGATCCGTGCTCGGTACAGAACGTCGAGACCTCGGCGCATCGTCAGCCCACTGCGGGATCGCAAGGCGGACGCGGGTTCGATGGGGTCCGACCGCGCCGACGACGCGTCGACGGGCTCACAGTGGTGTCCCTGGCGGAGGGGCGGCAGGAGCAGGACGCCCAGCCGTCCGACGTGTCGGTCGGTGCGAGGCCGAGGCGCCGGCTGAGGCCCTCAGGAACCCGGCAGCTCCCCGCGGGCCCGCGCGTCCAACCGCGCCCGGGCCGCCTTCGGCAGGTGCACGACACCGGCCCGGTCCAGCCGGTCCAGCTCGCTGCGGGCGCGGGCGTAAGCGGCCAGCCGCTCCGGTTCGGAGTCGGAGTCCCGCGCGGTGGTCAGCAGCTTGACCACCCGCTCGACGGTGCGTCGTTCCTCCGGGGCGAGCCCGGAGAGCCGGATCCGGTCGGCGGCCTCGACCGCGGCCCGCCACGCCCGGCGGGCCTGGTCGACCGCACGGACGTAGGACGCCCCGTACGGCTCGTCCGGGTAGCCGTCGGTGTCGAGGGCCTGGGCGGCGGAGAAGGCGTCGACGAACCGGGCCGTGCTCCCGACGGACACGTCGGACAACGCGGGCCGGTGCAGCACGGCCATCGGGTCCGTCTCGTGGGCGACGAACTCCGCCCGGACCCGCTGGAAGTCGGCGCGGGCGCGCCGCCAGGCCTCCTCGGTAGACTCCGCGGCGGCACGGGCGGACGTCGGTGCGTCGACCTCGGGGCGGTGCGCGGTGTCCTTCCCGCGCGAGCCCGTCCCGAGCGACCCCGTCACCAGCGAGTACGCGCCCACCGCCAGCATGGCGAACAGCAGCACGGCCAGGATCTGCGCGACCACCGTGACCACCACCGCCACCGCCGTTCCCGCGAGGAGCACCGCTCCGGACACCACGGCGACCTTCGCGACCGGGTGCGAGGGTCCGCCCCGGCGCCGCAGCCGTCGTTCCCGCCGGTGGTCGTGCCGCGCGACCTGCCACTCCGCCCGGCGCCGGAGCCGGTCGGCGCGGTGTTCGAGCCGCCCGTGCCCGTGCCACGGGCCGGGATGGCCGCGCCCGTGGCGGCCGTAGGCGCTCCGTGTCATGACTCCTTGCTACCGGAATCGGCGCGTCGGCGGTGCGGTCCGACCGGGTGGCGCCCGCGCGCCGCCGGGCCCGTGATCTCGTCAGATGGTCGATCGGTGGAACCCGGGCCTCCCACGTGTCAGGATCACGCGTCCGGTCTGCGGAAACCCCGTGGACCGGCGACGCCGTCACCGAACTGGAGGAGAGGCGATGTTCCGCAAGGTGCTGGTGGCCAACCGGGGTGAGATCGCGATACGCGCGTTCCGGGCGGCCTTCGAGCTGGGGATCTCGACGGTCGCCGTGTTCCCGTACGAGGATCGCAACTCGCTGCACCGTGCGAAGGCGGACGAGTCCTACCAGATCGGTGAGCCGGGGCACCCGGTGCGGGCCTACCTGTCGGTCGACGAGGTGATCAAGGCCGCGAAGAAGGCCGGCGCGGACGCGATCTACCCGGGCTACGGGTTCATGTCGGAGAACCCGGACCTGGCGCGGGCGTGTGCCGAGGAGGGCATCACCTTCGTCGGGCCGCCGACCGAGGTGCTGCACCTGACGGGCAACAAGTTCCGTGCCGTGGCGGCCGCCCGCGAGGCGGGGGTGCCGGTGCTGGAGTCGTCGGACCCGTCGTCGGACGTCGAGGAGCTGCTGGCGGCGGCGCAGAACATCGACTTCCCGGTGTTCGTCAAGGCGGTGGCCGGTGGTGGTGGGCGCGGGATGCGCCGGGTGGCCGAGCCGGACGCGTTGCGCGAGGCGATCGAGGCCGCGATGC
Source organism: Pseudonocardia ammonioxydans (assembly GCF_900115005.1). Lineage (GTDB taxonomy): Bacteria > Actinomycetota > Actinomycetes > Mycobacteriales > Pseudonocardiaceae > Pseudonocardia > Pseudonocardia ammonioxydans. Next base: position 160,651 of record NZ_FOUY01000002.1, read on the forward strand.
GTGAGGCCGAGTCGGCGTTCGGGGACCCGACGGTGTTCCTGGAGCAGGCCGTGGTCAACCCGCGTCACATCGAGGTGCAGATCCTGGCCGACGGGTCCGGCAACGTGGTGCACCTCTACGAGCGGGACTGCTCGGTGCAGCGCCGGCACCAGAAGGTCGTCGAGATCGCGCCGGCGCCGAACCTGGACCCGGAGGTGCGGGACCGGATCTGCGCCGACGCGGTGAACTTCGCCCGCCAGATCGGCTACGTCAACGCGGGCACGGTGGAGTTCCTGCTCGACGAGCGCGGCAAGCACCACTTCATCGAGATGAACCCGCGGATCCAGGTCGAGCACACGGTGACCGAGCAGGTCACCGACCGGGACCTGGTGATCGCCCAGCTGCGGATCGCGTCCGGGAAGTCGCTGCCGGAGCTGCGTCTGACCCAGGACCACATCACGCTGTCCGGGGCGGCGATGCAGACCCGGATCACGACCGAGGACCCGGCGAACGAGTTCCGCCCGGACGTGGGCACGATCTCGGTGTACCGCTCGCCGGGCGGGCCGGGGGTGCGCCTGGACGGCGGGACGGTGCACGTCGGCGCCGAGGTGTCGGCGCACTTCGACTCGATGCTGGTGAAGCTGACCTGTCACGGTCACGACTTCGCCAACGCGGCACGGCGGGCGCGGCGGGCGATCGCGGAGTTCCGGATCCGCGGGGTGGCGACGAACCTGCCGTTCCTGGCCGCGGTGCTCGACGACGCCGACTTCCAGGCCGGGCGGGTCACGACCAGCTTCATCGAACAGCGTCCGCACCTGTTGCGGGCGCGGCCGTCGGCCGACCGGGGTTCGCGGGTGCTGCAGTACCTGGGCGAGGTCACGGTGAACCGGCCCAACGGTGAGCGCCCGGTCGTGGTCGAGCCGGTGGACAAGCTGCCGGTGGTCGACCTGGAGCAGCCGGTGCCGGACGGGTCGGCGCAGCTGCTGCGGGAGCTGGGGCCCGAGGGGTTCGCCCGGCGGCTGCGGGAGCAGACCCGGGTGGCGGTCACCGACACCACGTTCCGGGACGCGCACCAGTCGCTGCTGGCGACCCGGATCCGGACCCGGGACCTGGTCGCGGTGGCGCCGTACGTGGCGCGCACGATGCCGGAGCTGCTGTCGCTGGAGTGCTGGGGCGGGGCGACCTACGACGTGGCGCTGCGGTTCCTGGCCGAGGACCCGTGGGAGCGGCTGGCCGCGATCAAGGCCGCGGCGCCGAACCTGTGCACCCAGATGCTGCTGCGCGGGCGTAACACCGTCGGCTACACGCCGTACCCGACCGAGGTGACCGACGCGTTCGTCGCCGAGGCCGCGGCGACGGGGATGGACATCTTCCGGATCTTCGACGCGCTCAACGACGTGTCGCAGATGCGTCCGGCGATCGACGCGGTCCGGGCCACCGGCACGGCCGTGGCCGAGGTGGCGCTGTGCTACACCGCGGACCTGTCGGATCCCGGCGAGCAGGTCTACACCCTGGACTACTACCTGCGCCTGGCCGAGCAGATGGTCGACGCGGGTGCGCACGTGCTGGCGATCAAGGACATGGCCGGTCTGCTGCGGCCGCCGGCGGCGCGGGCGCTGGTCACGGCGCTGCGGGAGCGGTTCGATCTGCCGGTGCACCTGCACACCCATGACACCGCGGGCGGGCAGCTGGCGACGTTGACCGCGGCGATCGAGGCCGGGGTCGACGCCGTCGACGGCGCGGTCGCGTCGATGGCGGGGACCACCAGCCAGCCGTCGTTGTCGGCGCTGGTCGCGGCCACCGACCACACCGAGCGCTCCACCGGGCTGTCGCTGCAGGCGGTGGGGGACATGGAGCCGTACTGGGAGGCGGTGCGCAAGGTCTACGCGCCGTTCGAGTCCGGGCTGGCGTCGCCGACCGGGCGGGTGTACCACCACGAGATCCCGGGCGGGCAGCTGTCGAACCTGCGCCAGCAGGCGATCGCGCTCGGGCTCGGTGACCGGTTCGAGCTGATCGAGGACTGCTACGCCGCCGCGGACCGGATGCTGGGCAGGCTGGTGAAGGTGACCCCGTCGTCGAAGGTCGTCGGGGACCTGGCGCTGCACCTGGTCGGTGCCGGGGTGGACGCGGCCGACTTCGAGTCCGACCCGGCCTCGTTCGACATCCCCGACTCCGTGGTCGGGTTCCTGCGCGGAGAGCTCGGCTCGCCGCCGGCCGGCTGGCCGGAGCCGTTCCGCACCCGGGCACTCGAGGGCCGCAACCCGGAGGCGGAGAAGGCCGAGCTGTCCATCCAGGACCGTCGCGGGCTGCGGGACGACACCCGGCGCACGCTGAACCGGCTGCTGTTCCCCGGCCCGACCACGGACTTCGACGCCCACCGCGAGCAGTACGGCAACACCGCGGTGCTGTCGTCGAAGGACTTCTTCTACGGCCTGGAGGAGGACCTCGAGCACACCGTCGAGCTCGAGCCCGGCGTGACGCTGCTGATCGAGCTCGAGGCGGTCTCCGAGCCCGACGAGCGCGGCTACCGCACCCTGCTGACCACGCTCAACGGTCAGCTGCGCCCGGTCGCGGTGCGCGACGAGTCGATCGCGACCGAGGTCAAGGCCGCGGAGAAGGCCGAGAAGAACAACGACGCCCACGTCGCCGCGCCGTTCGCCGGGGTCGTCACCGTGGCGGTGGCCGAGGGCGAGAAGGTCGAGTCCGGGCAGACCGTCGCCACCATCGAGGCCATGAAGATGGAGGCCTCGATCACCGCCCACCGCGGCGGGACGGTCGCACGGCTGGCGATCGGTGAGGTCCAGCAGGTCGAGGGCGGCGACCTCCTGGTGGAACTGAGCCCGTGAGTGGTTATCGCGGTCAGAGCCGCGGTAACCACGCACGGGCGCCGGAGGTGCCATGAGGCTGATCGCGGGTGATGCGGGCGGACGGCGGCTGGACGTGCCGCCGTCCGGCACCCGGCCGACCCCGGACCGGGTGCGGGAGGCGCTGTTCTCCGCGCTCGACCACGATCCCGGGCTGGCCGGGGCCGCCGTGCTGGACCTGTGCGCCGGGTCCGGCGCGCTCGGCCTGGAGGCGTTGTCGCGGGGCGCGGCCGACGCGGTGTTCGTCGAGGCCGACCGCCGTGCGGCAGGCGTGTTGCGGCGCAACGTCGGGACCGTCGGGCTCGGCGGGCGGGTGGTGGCCGGGAAGGCCGGGACCGTGCTCGCCGGCCCGGCGCCGCGGGCGTTCGACGTGGTGCTGGTCGACCCGCCCTACGCCGTCCCGGACAGCGAGATCGCGGTGTGGCTGAGTGCTGCGGCCGGCAACGGCTGGCTGGCCGCCGGCGCGGAGATCGTGGTGGAGCGCGGCCGCTCGGCCGGGGAGTTCCCCTGGCCGGCCGGCTTCGAACCGGGGCGGCCCCGGCGCTACGGCGACACCGTCCTGCACCTGGCCCGGTACCCGGCGGGCGACTGACCGTCCGGGGTGACGAGCGGGGCACGAAGATCAGCGGCTGATAGGTTGCGCCGCATGTCCGAAGTGCGCCGGGCGGTGTGCCCCGGGTCCTACGATCCGCCGACGATCGGCCACCTCGACGTCATCGAGCGCACCGCCGCGCTGTTCGACGAGGTCTACGTCGCGATCCTGGTGAACCCGCGCAAGCAAGGGCTGTTCGAGGTCGACGAGCGGGTCGAGATGCTGCGCGAGATCACCGACGGCCTGCCCGGCGTCCGGGTCGAGTCGTTCTCCGGGCTGGTCGTGGACTACTGCCGCGACCGCGGGGTGGAGGCGCTGGTCAAGGGCCTGCGCGGGGCCACCGACTACGACTACGAGCTCCCGATGGCGCACATGAACCGCCACCTGACCGGCGTCGAGACGCTGTTCCTGCCCGGTGCACCGGGCCAGGTGTACGTGTCGAGCTCCCTGGTCAAGGAGGTCGCCCGCGGCGGCGGCGACGTGGCCCCGTTCCTGCCGCCGAGCGTGCACCGCCGGCTGCTCGAGCGGCTGGGGGAGTGAGCCCGGGCGGGTGCCCGTCCCTCCTGTGAGGGTCACCCGACCGGAACTTGACACGCGGGAGCGGCGCGGAATAACGGCCCGGGCCGGGCGCCGGTGCGATGATTCGCGGCGTGTACCGGGTCTTCGAGTCACTGGACGCGCTGGTGACGATCGTCGAGGAGGCGCGCAGCGTCCCGATGACGTCCAACTGCGTCGTCCCGCGCGGCGACGTGCTGGAACTCCTCGACGACGTCCGCGAGGCGATCCCGGGCGAGATGGACGACGCCCAGGACGTGCTGGACCGCCGCGACGAGGTCGTGTCGGAGGCGGAGCGGGAGGCCGAGGAGACCCGCACGGCCGCGAACTCCGAGGCCGAGGAGACGCTGCAGAACGCCCGCACCGAGGCCGAACGGCTCGTCGCCGAGGCGCAGGAGGAGGCCTCCCGGACGCTGGCCGAGGCCCGGCACGAGGCCGAGCGCGCCGTCGCCGACGGCCGCCGGCAGTACGCCGAGCTGACCGACCGGGCCCGGGACGAGGCGGAGCGGATGACGCACGCCGGCCGGGCGGCGCACGACCGCCTCGTCGCCGACGGCCAGAACGAGCAGACCCGGCTGGTCTCCCAGACCGAGGTCGTCCGGGCCTCGCACGCCGAGGCCGGGCAGGTCGTCGACGCCGCGCACGCCGAGGCCGACCGGCTCCGCCGGGAGTGCGACGACTACGTCGACACCACCCTCGGGGAGCTGGAGGCCACCCTGAACAACGCCCTCGGCGTCGTCGGCCGGGGCCGCAGCCAGCTCTGGCGCGGGCAGTACGGCCCCGGCTACGACACCGGTGGGCGTGAGTATCCGCAGGACGGGCGCACCGGCACCGGGATGGACCTGATCGATTAGCTCCGACTAGCCCTGCTGCGCCGCCCACTCGGTGACCCGGCGCTCGCTCTCCTCCGGGGACAGGTCCTCGACCCGCGTCATGATCGCCCAGCGGACGCCGTACGGGTCGACGACCGAGGCGAAGCGGTCCCCGGAGACGAACGTCGCCGGCTGCTCCCGGATCGTCGACCCGGCGGCGGCCAGCGTGGCGACGGCGGCGTCGACGTCGGTGACGTAGACGGCCAGCGACATGCTGACCGGGTGGTCACCGGGCTCGGCGGAGACCAGCCCGTAGTCCGGCATCGCGTCGCTGACGGTGAACCGGCCCGCCGCCAGCTCCAGCTCTGCGTGCCCGATCAGCCCGCCCATCTCGGTGATCGACACGGCCCGGGCGCCGAGCGCCGCGGAGTAGAGTTCGATCGCCTCGCGGGCAGGGGAGGCGACCACGTGCGGCGTCAGCGAGGTGCTGACCGTCGGGCGGCCGTCGGTGGTGTGCTCGCCGGTGAGTGCGGCAGTGCTGGTGGTGTTCGTCATGGGTACGAGCGTCGCGCGGGCTCCGGGCGGTCTCTAGAAGATTCCCGACAGGAGGGGAACAGATGGTCGACTCGCGCGGGCATCTCACCCCGGGTGCCCCGGAGGTGGCGCTGTCGCGGTTCCCGATCGGGCTCGACGACCTCGTGCGGTGGGCCTGGGTGGTCCGCTGGGACGTCGCCCCCGGGCGGACGAGTGTGCAGCGCGTGCTGCAGTACCCGGCGTTCAACCTGGTCGTCGACCCGATCGGCGCGCGCCTGTACGGGCCGAAGACCGTCGTCGACACCCGTGAGCTGGCCGGACGATCCTGGGTGGCGGCCGTGCTGTTGCGGCCCGCCGCGCTGCCGCTGCTCAGTGCGACACCACCCGCCGCGCTGCAGGGCGCCTCGGAGCCCGTCCCGGACGCCCCGGTGGGGGCGGTGACGGCGGCGATGCGCGACTCCGCCGACCCGGACCGGGCGGTGGCGGGCGTGCTGCGGGAGTGGCTCGCTCCCTGTGCCGCGCGGGTGGGTGCGGCCGGGCGCCTGGTCAACCGGGCGTGCGCGCTGGCCGAGGACCGCGCCGACGTCGTCCGGGCCGACCAGCTCGCGGCGGAGGTCGGGGTCGCGCCCCGGACGCTGGAGCGGCTGGTCCGCGCGCACGTCGGGCTCACGCCGCTGTGGCTGATCGAGTGCCGACGCCTGCAGCACGCCGCCACCACGCTGCGGCTCGAACCGGACACCGATCTCGCGGTGCTCGCCGCCGACCTCGGGTACGCCGACCAGGCGCACTTCACCCGTCGCTACCGGGCGGTCGTGGGGGAGACGCCGGGGGCGACCCGGCGGGCCGCCCGCGCGTCCACCGACTGACCGCACCCTGCCGGGGCGGCAACTCGGTACCGATCTGTGGACCACCGGTCTAGACTGGTGGTCCAACCATCGGTTCGGGGGGATGACATGAAGACGGTGATCGTCGGCGCAGGCGTGGCGGGACCGACGCTGGCGTACTGGCTGGTGCGGGCGGGGCACGAGGTCGTCCTGGTCGAACGGGCTCCCGAACCGCGCGCGGGCGGGTACGTGGTCGACTTCTGGGGCGCGGGGTACGACGTCGCCGAGCGGATGGGCGTCGTCGACGACCTGGAGCGGCGCGGCTTCCGGATGAGCGAGGGACGCTCGGTCACGGCGGCGGGCCGGCGCATCGCCGCCCTGGACCCGTCGGCGCTCGTCGCCGCGACCGGCGGACGCTACATCAGCATCGCCCGCTCCGAGCTGGCGAACGTGCTGCTCGACGCGGTCGCCGACCGCGTCGAGCTGATCCGCGGCGACACCGTGGCGGCCCTGGACGACACCGGCGACCGGGTCCGGGTGGAGTTCGAGAGCGGCGCGCGCACCGACGCCGACCTGGTGGTGGGTGCCGACGGGCTGCACTCGCGGGTGCGCCGGCTGGTCTTCGGGCCCGAGGACCGCTTCGAGCGCTCCCTCGGGATCGTGGTCGCGGCGTTCGAGGTCGACGACCACACCCCGTACGACGAGGGGATGGCCGTGATGCACGCCGGCGTCGGCTATCAGGTGGTGCGGGTCGGGCTGCCGGGCGGACGCACCCTGTTCCTGCTGACGGTCCGGCACGAGGGCGCACTCCCGGACGACGCCGGCGCGCAGCAGGCCCTGCTGCGCGAGCGCCTGGCCGGCGCCGGGTGGGAGGTGCCCCGGATCCTGGACGCGATGCCGGGCGCCGCCACGTTCTACTGCGACCGGGTCAGCCAGATCCGGATGCCGTCCTGGACCCGGGGGCGGGTGGCCCTGGTCGGTGACGCCGCGGCCTGCGTGTCGCTGCTGGCCGGGCAGGGTTCGGCGCTGGCGATGGTCGAGGCGTACGTGCTGGGCTCGGAGCTGGCCCGCTCGGACGGTCACCCGGCGGCGTTCGCCCGCTACGAACAGCGGCTCGCCGGGTTCCTGCGGGCCAAGCAGGACGCCGCCACGGGACTCGGCACGGTCTTCGCGCCGGCGAACCGGTTCGGTCTGCTCGTGCGGAACGCGGCGCTCGCGCTGACCGGGCTGCCGCGGGTCGGGGTCCTGATCGCGGGCCGGAGCCTGTCCGACGCCGTCGAGCTGCCCGGCTTCCCGGCCGCGCGGGAGGCGTGAGGATGGTCCGGTCCCGCTACGCGCGGCTCCCGCAGGACCAGCAGCGGACGATCGAGCGCGCCGCGCTGGACGAGTTCGCCGCCCACGGCTTCCACGACGCCTCGCTGAACCGGGTGCTCGAGGCGTCGGGCATGTCCAAGGGGTCGCTGTACTACCACTTCGACGGCAAGGAGGACCTCTACGTCCACGTCGCGCGGGTGGAGCTGGAGCGCCTGTTCGACGGGCTCGGGTCGTTCCCGCTGCCGGAGACCGGGGGCCCGGACGCCTTCTGGGCCGCTGTCGAGGACCACTACCTGCGGATCGTGACGGTCCTCGCCGGAACCCCGAAGCTCGCCGCGCTGCTGCGGGGCTGGATCGCGGCCTCCGGGAACCCGGCCCTGCAGCAGGCGCAGGAGGAACTGGCGCAGCTGATCGAGCCCTGGACCGGGCGGGCGCTCGCGGCCGGGCGGGCGGCCGGCGCGGTGCGGACCGACCTGCCGCCCGGGCTGCTGGTCGCGGTGGTGTTCGGGATGGGGCAGGCGATGGACACCTGGTTGCTGGCCCACGAGCCGGAGGACCCCGAGCGGGAGCTGCCCGGGCTGGTCCGGGCACTGGTCGGCATGATCCGCGGCGCGCTGGCCCCGCCCGGCCTGTGACGGCACGTCGAGCGGGCCCGCGAACGCTCCGGTGAACGGGACCGTCGTACTACTGTTCGTCCCATGGCGCGCCGGCCCGAGCCCGATCCCGCGACCTGGTGGGAGCGCTACGGGCACCGTCTGGAGGGACCACCCGTGACGACCCGACCGGCCGACCAGCCCGACCGGCCACCGGCGCCCGCTGCGCCGGACCTGCGCGAGGACGAGGTGCTGCGCCCGCGGGCCGAGCGCCCCGGGTCCGGGTGGCGGCGGCTGCTGCACGACGTCACCGGGGGCCGGGTCAACCCCGGGCGCAGCGATGTCGAGGAGCGCCGCGCCGAGCTGCTGGAGCGGGTCCGCGGCCGGCTGCCCGGGGCGCACCGGGTCGCGGTCATGTCGGTCAAGGGCGGGGTCGGGAAGACGACGGTGGCGGCCTGCCTGGGTCTGACGCTGGCCGAGCACCGTGGCGACCGCGCCGTCGTCCTCGACGCGAATCCGGACGCGGGAACGCTCGCCGACCGGCTCACCGGCGACTCGCGGGTCACCGTGCGGGAGCTGCTCGACGACATCGACCGGGTCGCCACCTGGACCGACGTCTCCCGTTACACCAGCCTCGCCGGCCGGCTGCAGGTGCTCGCCTCGGAGCAGGACCCGGCCTCGGGGGACGCGTTCCGCCGTGACGAGTACGAGCGCGTCTGCGACCTGCTCGGCCGGTACTTCAACATCATCGTCACGGACTCCGGGACCGGCCTGGTGCACTCGGCCATGGAGGGGACCCTGGCGCGGGCCGACTCGGTCGTCGTGGTCGGCGCCCCGACCGTCGACGGTGCCGGGCGGGCGAGCAAGACCCTGGACTGGCTGGTCGCGCACGGGCACGACGACCTGGCGCGCGACGCCGTCGTCGTCCTGTCCGGTGACCGGCAGAGCCCCGAGGTCGACGCCGGTCGCGTCCTCGAGCACTTCCGCGCGCGCGTGCGCGGCGTGGTGGAGGTCCCGCACGACCCGCACCTGGCCACCGGTGGCCGGATCGACCCGGACCGGCTGCGGCCGGCCACCGCGGCGGCGTTCCTCGAACTCGCCGCCCTGGTGGCGGACGCGTTCGACGTGCGGCGACGCCGCTGAGACCACACGCGTACCCTGGGCCGGGTCATGAGCACGCAGCGCACCCCTGATCGTCCCGACGACAACCCGTGGGTCTTCAGTACCCGCGAGCTCGCCCGGCGGCCCGGCACCCAGCGCACCGTGAGCCGGACGGTGCCCGCCCCCTCGGGTGCGGAGGCGATCGGTCTGGTCGGTGTGATCGCCGTCCCCGGCGGGTCCGGCGTCGACCTCGACATCTCCCTGGAGTCGGTGACCGAGGGCGTCTACGTGTCCGGGACCGCGACCGCCTCGCTCGAGGGCGAGTGCTCGCGGTGCCTCGACCCGGTCACCGACGACGTCGAGATCCGGATCGGCGAACTGTTCGCCTACCCGGACTCGGTGACCGAGGAGACCACCGACGCCGACGAGATCCCGCGCCTGGTCGACGAGCGGATCGACCTCACCCAGACGGTGCGCGACGCGGTCGTCACCGACCTCCCGATGGCACCGCTGTGCACACCGGACTGCCCCGGTCTGTGCAGTGACTGCGGCGAGAGGTGGGCCGATCTCCCGTCGGATCACGGGCATGAGACACTGGATCCTCGTTGGGAGGCACTCGAGGAGCGCCTCCCCTCCAGTGAGCAGCGCTGAGCAGCACCGAGCGATCACCGCTGAGCACGGAACAGCACCGCCCGCGCCGGTGATCCCCGCGGTTCCCGCCGGTGGTGCGCCAGACCTGATCGACGAAATACCGAGGAGAGTCATCATGGCCGTTCCCAAGCGCCGGATGTCGCGGTCCAACACGCGTTCGCGCCGGTCGCAGTGGAAGGCCACTGCGCCGACCCTGGTCGCCTGCTCGAACCGCGCCTGCCGCGAGCCGAAGCTGCAGCACATCGCCTGCCCGACCTGCGGTCAGTACGACGGCCGGCAGGTCACCCGCCCGGCCTGATCGGGTAGTGGGAGACAAGAGTGTGACCGGTCCGGTGACGGACCGGTCTCCTCTGCTGTCCGCGCTCGGTGTGGAGCTGGGCGACGAGCTGCTGACCCTCGCGCTCACCCACCGGTCGTACGCGTACGAGCACGGGGGGCTGCCGACCAACGAGCGCCTGGAGTTCCTCGGGGACTCGGTGCTGTCGATCGTCGTCACCGAGCGGCTGTACCGGGACCACCCGGACCTGCCGGAGGGCCAGCTGGCGAAGCTGCGGGCCAGCGTCGTGAACATGCACGCCCTGGCCGGCGTCGCCGCGGCGCTCCCGACACCGGAGGGCGCGTCCCACGGGCTCGGGTCCTACCTGTACCTGGGGCGCGGCGAGGAGATGACCGGTGGCCGCGGCAAGGCCAGCATCCTGGCCGACGCCACCGAGGCGCTGCTGGGCGCGGTCTACCTGCAGTACGGCCTGGAACCCTCCCGTGAGCTGATCCACCGGCTGTTCGCGGAGCTGCTGCGGTCCGCACCGCTGCTCGGCGCCGGCCTGGACTGGAAGACCAGCCTGCAGGAGCTCACCGCCGCCGGCGGGCACGGCGTGCCCGAGTACCGGATCGACGAGGAGGGCCCGGACCACCTCAAGGTGTTCACCGCGACCGCCGTCGTCGGGGGCCGTGACCTCGGCAGCGGCGCGGGGCGCACCAAGAAGGAGGCCGAGCAGAAGGCGGCCGAGCTCGCTTGGCGCGCCCTGTCGGCCGAGCAGAACACGGGCTCCACCCTGTAGATGCCCGAGCTCCCCGAGGTCGAGGTCGTCCGCCGGGGCCTCGCCGACCACGTCCTGGACCGGCGGGTGGCCACCGTCGAGGTGCGGCACCCGCGTGCGGTCCGCCGGCACGCGACCGGCGCGGACGACTTCACCGCCCGGCTGACCGGCCGCACCGTGCGGGCCGCGGCCCGTCGTGGCAAGTACCTGTGGCTGGAGCTGGACTCGGCCGACCCCGGTGACAGCGCTGAGGACGCCCTGCTCGCCCACCTCGGCATGAGCGGGCAGATGCTCGTCGAGGACGCCGCGCAACCCGACGAGAAGCACCTGCGGGTGCGGATCCGGTTCGACGACGACGGCCCCGAGCTGCGGTTCGTCGACCAGCGCACGTTCGGCGGCCTGTCCGTGCACCCGCTGGCCCCCGCGACCGGCGGCGGGCTGGTCCCGGAACCGGTCGCGCACATCGCGCGGGACCCCATGGATCCCGCGTTCTCCGCCGAGGACGCCGTGGCCGCGCTGCGCCGCAGGCGGACCGAGCTCAAGCGGGCGCTGCTGGACCAGACGGTCGTCTCCGGCATCGGCAACATCTACGCCGACGAGGCGCTGTGGCGGGCGAAGCTGCACGGGCTGCGGCCGACGGAGAAGCTGACCCGGGCGCAGGGCCATGCCGTGCTCGACGCGGCCACCACCGTCATGACCGAGGCGCTCGCCCAGGGCGGGACCTCGTTCGACGCGCTCTACGTCAACGTCAACGGTGCCTCCGGCTACTTCGACCGCTCGCTCGACGTCTACGGGCAGACGGACCGGGCGTGCACGCGCTGCGGTACCCCGATCCGCCGCGACGCGTTCATGAACCGGTCCTCGTTCACCTGCCCGCGCTGCCAGCCGAGGCCGCGGCGCTGAGCACCGGTCGCGACCCCGTCGCGATGCGCCCACGACCCCCGCACGACACGCAGACGTTGCAACGCCATCGACACTACTGCGGATCGCGTACTAGTCTCCCGTGTAGAAGGAGGGGGCGATGGACACCAGCCAGTTGCTCAAGGGGGTGCTCGATCTCGCGGTCCTGGCCGTCCTCGACAGGGAGGACGGGTACGGCTACGAGGTCGTCCGTGCCCTGCGCGCCGCCGGGCTGACCGAGGTCGGCGACGCCTCGGTGTACGGCACGCTGCGCCGGCTCTACGGGGCCGGCCTGCTGACGTCGTACGTGGTCCCGAGCGAGGAGGGGCCGCACCGGAAGTACTACGCGATCAACGAGCCGGGCCGGGTCCGGCTGGGGGAGACGACCCGTCGGTGGCGGGAGTTCGCCGCGACGATGGACGGGCTGGTGAGCACGTGACCGGGGGCCGCGGGACGGGCGTCGGGGACGACGGAAGCGAGGACATCGGGGCGATGGGGACCAGCACCGACGAGACGGTCCGGATCGAGGATCCGGTGACCACCGACTACCTGGCCGGGCTGCGCACGGCACTGGGCGACCTGCCGTCGTCCGAGCTGGAGGAGATCGTCGAGGACACCCGCGGGCACCTCGCCGACCTGGACGGGGAGCTCGGGGAGGGCTACGACCGTGCCGCGGTGCACGAGCGGCTCGGTGCGCCCGAGGGGTACGCCGCCGAGCTGCGTGCGGCCGCCGGCTTCCCGGCGCCCCCGGCCGCGCCGCCGCGGGGCCGGTTCCCGTGGGCCGCCTGGTTCGCGGTGCTGATGCTGGTGCCGGCGACCCTGCTGGCCGGGGTGTCGGGGCTCGCGGGCCCGGACGCCGCCGCGCTGCTGGGGATCGCCCTGGTCGTGGCCGGTGTCGGGGCCCTGCCGGTGCTCGGGCAGGGCCCGCGGCTCGCGCCGGTCGGGGCGCTGGGGCCGGTCGCCGGGCTGCGCGACCGGCTGTCCCGGCGGGCGACGGTCGGGCCGGGGGCGCCGTCCGACGGCGCGGTCACGCCGGACGGAGCGTCCCGGGCGCCCGGGATCGTGGCGTTCGTGGCGGGGCTGCAGCCGGGCTGGTGGGTGCTGCGGGCGATCGCGGCGGCCGGTGTCGGCGTCGTCCTGCTGGGGTTCGACGACGGCTCGGCCGGGCTCCTCGCGGGGGTGCTGCTGGCCGTGGTCGCGGTGCCGCTCTCGGTGGCGCTCGGGTACCGGGCCCGTGCCGACCGGCGCCGGCTCTGGCTGGTCGTGCCGCTCAACGCCTTCGCAGCAGGTCTGCTGATCGCGGCGGCCGAGACGATGCTCGAGCCCGATCCTCCCGTCACCGGGTCGCCGATCGGGTTGGCCCAGGACGGTGAGCCGGTCACCGAGGTGCGGCCGTTCGACGCCGCGGGCCGCCCGCTGTCCGGCGTCCACCTGTTCGACCAGGACGGGCAGCCGTTGACGGTGTACGAGTTCGCCTGCACCGACGAGAACGGCGTGAACGTGCTCGGTGAGGACCAGGCGGGACCCTTCCCGCGGGACACCCGCACCGTCGACCCGGAGACCGGCCGGTGCACGACCACGCCGCCGGAGCCGATGGTCGTCACCGTTCCGGGCGCCGCACCGACGCCGGCCACATCCGTGGGTGCACCCCCGCCGGCGACGACGGCACCGCGGCCGGGCGGCTGAGCCGCCCGCGAGAACCTGCCGGACCGGGGGAGCCGGCGGCCGGGGCCGGGCGCGTGCCGGGGGGTGCGCGCCCGGCCCTACAACCAGTCGTTCAGCTTGAACGTCGTGTACAGCGCGAGCGCGGCGACGATCATCAGCCCGAACGCCATCGGGTAGCCGAACGTCCAGTGCAGTTCGGGCATGTTGTCGAAGTTCATGCCGTAGACGGCTGCGATCAGGCTGGGGGCGAAGATGATCGCCGCCCACGACGAGACCTTCTTCATCTGCTCGTTCTGCTGGTAGCCGGCCTCGCTGAGCCGGGTCATCTCCTCGTTCTGCCGCTGGGCGACCAGCGTCGCGTTGACGGTGAGGATGTTGCCGAGCAGGTCCCGGAAGCCCTCGACGCGTTCGCGGACCCGGGTGGCGTGGTCGATGACGTCGCGCATCGCCCGGCGCAGCTCCAGGTCGGGGCTGTCCCCGGACTTGGCGAAGCGCCCGTGCAGCTCGGCGAAGATCTCCTGCAGCGGTTCCACCGCGCGCTGGAACGCGATCACCTCGCGGGTCAGCTGGTAGATCCGCCGGGACACGTGCGGATCGCCCTGGAAGACCTGCTCCTCGATCTGGTCGATGTCGTCCTGCAGCCCGTCGAGCACCGGCATGTAGTCGTCGACCACCCGGTCCAGGACGGCGTACAGCACTGCCATCGGCCCGTGGGCGAGCAGGTCGGGGTCGCGTTCGAGCCGGTGCCGCACCTGGGCGAGGTCCGGTTCGACGGCGTGCCGGACGGTGATCACGAAGCCCGGGCCGAGGAACAGGTGCACCTCGCCGATCTGCACGACCTCGTCGCGGTCGACGTAGCGGGCCGGCCGCAGCACGACGAACTCGGTCTCGCCGTAGCGCTCCATCTTGGGCCGCTGGTGGGCATTGACGGTGTCCTCGACGGCGAGGCCGTGCAGCGCGAACTCGTCCGCGACCTCGTGGATCTCCGCCAGGTCCGGGCGGAGCATCCCGATCCAGCAGAAGCTCTGCGTGTCCGCGGACCCGTCGCCCGCGACGCGCTCGTCCCGGCACCGTCGCAGTTCGTCGACGGCCCGCTCGATCGAGCCGGGGGCCGCGGCCCGGCGGCCGTCGACGTACACCGCGTTGTCGATCACCGACATGGTCTGCGACCACTCCCGTCCGCCGGTCGTCCCGGCTGCCGGGCAGCCTAGCCACCGTCGCGCGGCGGTGCCGGGTGCGCGCGAGGTCCGGTCCGGAACGGGGTCAGCGCCCGAAGTAACGGGGTCAGCGTCCGAAGTTCTGTGTCCAGTACCCGTCGGCGAGACCGACCCCGATCGTGGTCAGCGAGCAGTTCAGGATGTTCGCGCGGTGGCCCGGGGACTCCATCCAGTCCTGCACGACGTCCGCCGCGTCCTGCTGGCCCATCGCGATGTTCTCCGCCCCGGGCGCGTCGTAGCCGGCCGCGGTGATCCGGTCCGCGAAGTCGCGGCCGTCCTGGCTGTCGTGGGCGAAGTAGCCGCGGGCGGCCATGTCCTCGCTGTGCGCCTGGGCGGCCGCCGTGATGCGCGGGTCCACGGTGAGTGCGGAGCACCCGGCCTGCGTGCGCTCGGCGTTGGTCAGCTCCACGACGCGTGCGGCCGCCCCGGACAGGCCGGTGGCCGGGGTGGTCGCACGCTCGCCGGCGGGAGCGGGATCCGGACCGGGTGCGGAGGTCCGCTCGGGTGCCGGCGCCGCCCGATCCGTCTGCTCGGCCGCCCGGCGGACGGCGGCCGCCTCGAGAGCTGCGCGGGCCGCGACCGCGTCGAGGGCAGCTCGGGCCGCCGAACCCGGGTCGGCGGGCACGGCGGCGAGGACGGCGCGGGTCGCGTCCGCGATGTCCAGCACCGGCGGTGGCCCGGGGACCGGAGGGGGCGCGGTGGTCGGCCCCGGCGCGGCGGGGGCCACCCGTGCCGGCGGGGTCGGCCCTGCTGCCGGTGTCGTGCCCGCCGGTAGCAGGGCGCCCGCAACCGGCGGCACACCGACGACGCGCAGCGGAAGGGTCTCGTCGACCCCGGCCGGGCCGGGCGGCGAGGCGTCCACCGGGGTGAGCGGGGCGGTCACGGCCAGCACGGCACCGGCACCGACCCCGCCGAGCACCGTGCGGGTGGTGCGCGGGGTGCGTCGTCGGGTCACGGCGTGTAACGTAACACCACTGTGAGTAGCAACACAGACTCCGCCGTTCGGCTCACCGCGTGGGTCCGGGGAGAGGTGCAGGGCGTGGGTTTCCGCTGGTGGACGCGGGCGCGGGCGCTCGAGCTCGGGCTGGTCGGGCAGGCCCGGAACCTGACTGACGGCCGGGTCGCGGTGACCGCGGAGGGTGATCGCGGTGCCTGCGAGCGGCTGCTCGACCTGCTGAAGGGTGACTCCACGCCCGGACGTGTGACCTCGGTCACCGAGAGCTGGAGCGGGGCGAGCGGCGCGTTCACCGGATTCGTCGAGGCGTGACGCGGGCGGGCCGACCGACGAGTTCCTGTCGGTGCCCGGGTCTACAACGGTGCACACACCCGGTCGAGGAGGCCCGTATGAGCGTCCGGCTCAATCCCTACCTGCACTTCGAGAACTCCGCGCGTGCGGCGATGGAGTTCTACCGCTCCGTGCTCGGCGGCGAGCTGCAGATCATGACGTTCGGCGACATGGGCGGCGAGGGACCCGTCCCGCCGCCGGACGGGGTCATGCACGCCTATCTGGAGACCCCCGACGGGCTGGTGCTCATGGCCTCCGACGGCGACCCGGAGCGGCCCGTCGGCTCCGCGGCGGCCGGGGTCTCGATCAGCCTGTCCGGCGACGACCTCGGCACGCTGGAGCGCTGGTTCACCGCGCTCGGTGACGGCGGCACCGTGGACGTGCCCTTCGAGAAGCAGATGTGGGGTGACGTGTTCGGCCAGCTCACCGACCGGTTCGGTGTCCGCTGGCTGGTGAACGCCGCCACCGGGCAGGGCTGACCCGCTCGCCGGGATCCGCGTGGCCGGGCCCCGCTGCGCGCGGGGTCCGGCGCGGCGGTCCGGGGCGCCGCCGACCGCCCGATACGCTGGTGCTCCCCGTTTTCTGGAGAGCCGTCCCCCGTGCACCTCAAGTCGCTGACGATGAAGGGCTTCAAGTCCTTCGCCTCGGCCACCACGCTGCGTCTGGAACCGGGGATCACCTGTGTCGTCGGCCCGAACGGCTCGGGCAAGTCCAACGTCGTGGACGCGATCAGCTGGGTGCTCGGCGAGCAGGGTGCCAAGGCGTTGCGCGGCGGCAAGATGGAGGACGTCATCTTCGCCGGCACCTCCGGCCGCGCCCCGCTCGGTCGCGCCGAGGTGACGCTGACAATCGACAACTCCGACGGCGCGTTGCCGATCGACTACTCCGAGGTATCGGTCACCCGGCGGATGTTCCGGGACGGGGCGGGCGAGTACGAGATCAACGGCTCCCGGGCCCGGCTGCTCGACGTCCAGGAGCTGCTGTCCGACTCGGGTATCGGCCGGGAGATGCACGTGATCGTCGGGCAGGGGCAGCTCGACGGGGTGCTGCAGTCGAAGCCGGAGGACCGGCGTTCCTACATCGAGGAGGCCGCCGGGGTCCTCAAGCACCGCAAGCGCAAGGAGAAGGCGCTGCGGAAGCTCGACGCGATGCAGGCGAACCTGACCCGGCTCACCGACCTGACCGCCGAGCTGCGCCGCCAGCTCAAACCGCTCGGCCGGCAGGCCGAGATCGCCCGCCGGGCTCAGTCGGTGCAGACCGAGCTGCGCGACGCCCGGCTGCGGATCGCGGCCGACGACCTGGTGACGCTGCAGGAGGAGATCACCCGGGAGCAGGCGGACCAGGAGCAGGCCCGCCGCCGGCGTGCCGAGGCCGAGGAGCAGCTCGCGACCGCCCGGGAACGCCAGCAGGAGCTGGAGACCGCCCTGGCCGCGGACGCGCCGCGCCTGCAGGTCGCGCAGGACACCTGGTACCAGCTGTCCGCGCTGGCCGAGCGGCTGCGCGGCACCGTGCGCCTCGCCGAGGAACGGGTCCGGCACCTGACCTCCTCCGAGGCCGCCGAACGCACCCCCGGCCGCGACCCGGACGAGACCGAGGCCGAGGCCGAGGCGATCGCCGAGCAGGAGGAGGAGCTCGTCGCCGCCGTCGCCGAGGCGCGTCGCCGGCTCGACGAGGTCGTGCAGGAGAAGGCCGAGCGGGAGCGGACCCTCGCCGCGGCCGAGCGCGAGCACCTCGCCGCGGTACGGGCGATCGCCGACCGGAAGGCCGGTATCGCGACGCTCGCCGGCAAGGCCGACGCGCTGCGCTCCGGCGTGGCCGCGACCGCCGAGGAGATCGAGCGGCTCTCCGAGGCGCTCGCCGAGGCCTCGACCCGGACCGAGGAGGCCGAGGCCGAGCTGGAGTCCACCCGGGAGAGCCTCGGCATCGAATCCGACGGTCCGGACGGGTCCGGTGGATCCGGTGCCGAGGAGGGGCTCGCCGAGCGGATCGAGCAGGCCGAGGCCGGGCACCGGGCCGCCCGGGAGCGGGTCGCCGAGCTCGCCGGCGCCGAGCGGGAGGCCGAGCAGCGGCGCGCGCACTGGCGGGCCCGGGTGGAGGCGCTCGAGGTCGGGCTGGTCCGGCGGGACGGCACCGGCACCCTGCTCGGCACCGGCTCCGACGGGGACGGCGGCGCCGGCGGTGCCGGCGGTGCTGTCGACGGGGTGCTGGGCGCGGTGGCCGAGCTCGTCGCCGTCGAGCCCGCGGGCCGGACCGCGGTCGCGGCGGCGCTGGGCGAGGTCGGCGAGGGCGTCGCGGTGGCCTCGGTGCCGTCGGCGGCCGCGGCCCTGCGGGCGCTGCGCGACGGGGACGCCGGTCGGGCCGCGCTGCTCGTCGGTGCCGATCCCGGCCCGGGTTCCGGCGGCGCAGGTTCGGACGGCGCAGGTTCGAACGGCGTGGGTTCCGGCGGCGCGGGTTCGGACGGGGCCGCTGCGGTGCCGGTCGCCGTCCCGGACGGTGCGCCACCCGCGGGGCGGTGGGCCGCGTCGCTGGTCACCGCTCCGCCCAGGCTCGCCCCCGCGCTCGCCGCGTTGCTGGGCGAGGTGGTCGTCGTGGACGACCTGGACGGTGCGGCCGCGGTGCTGACGGCCCGTCCGGAGCTCACCGCCGTCACCTCCGACGGGGACCTGCTCACCGCGCACACCGCCCGCGGAGGTGCGGATGCGGGCGAGGGGGCCCTGCAGCTGCAGGCGGCCGTGGACGACGCCGTCACCGAGCGGGACGCCGTCGACGCCGAGCTGGCATCGCTGCGGCCCACCCTCGAGGGCGCCCGCGCCGAGGAGGAGGCCCGGGCCGCCGACGTGCAGCAGGCCCGCGAGGCCGCCGCCGAGGCCGACAAGCGCCGCGCCGCCGCGGCCGCGCAGCTGGGCCGGCTCGAGCAGGTGGTGACCTCGGCGCGGGCCGAGGCACAGCGGCTGCGGGAGCGGCGGGACGCGGTGGAGGCCCGCCGCTCGGAGTCGCTGATCGAGCTGGAGGCCGCCGAGCAACAGCTCTCGGTCGCCGAGGACGTACCCACCGAGGACGAGCCGGACACCGAGTTGCGCGACGAGGCCGCCGAGCGGGTCGAGGAGGTCCGCTCCGAGGAGGTCGAGTGCCGGCTCGCGCTGCGGACCACGGAGGAGCGGGCCCGCGCCATCGCCGGCAAGGCCGACTCGCTGCGCCGCCAGGCCCAGTCCGAGCGGCAGGCCCGGGCCCGGGCGGCCGCCGCGGCCGAGGAGCGGGAGCGGGCCTCGGAGATCGCGCGGCTCGTCGTCGAGGCCGGTGCGACGGCCTCGGAACGGATCGAGGTCTCGCTCGCCACCGCGGCCGCCGAGCGGGACGAGATCCAGGCCGCCCGCGCCGGGCGCGAACGCGCCCACAACGAGGCCCGCGAGGCCACCACCCGGCTCACCGCGCTGCTGGAGAAGCTCACCGACGCCGTCCACCGCGACGAGATGGTGCGCCAGCAGACCCGGATGCGGCTGGAGCAGCTGACCGAGAAGATCCTCGCCGAGCACGGCATCGGTGCCGACGACCTCGTCGCCGAGTACGGCCCCGACGTGCCGGTACCGCCGTCCGAGGCCGACGTCGCCGAGTACGAGGCGGCCAGGGAGCGCGGGGAGCAGGTGTCCGCGCCGCCCGCGGTCCCGTACGACCGGGCCACCCAGGAACGGCGCCGGGCGCGGGCCGAGAAGGACCTGTCGCAGCTCGGCAAGGTCAACCCGCTGGCGTTGGAGGAGTTCGCGGCGCTCGAGGAGCGCTACCGGTTCCTCTCCACCCAGCTCGAGGACCTCAAGAACACCCGCCGCGACCTGCTCACCGTGGTCCGGGAGGTCGACGACAAGATCCTCGAGGTCTTCACCACCGCCTACAACGACGTCGCGGCCGAGTTCGAGACCGTGTTCGCGACGCTGTTCCCCGGCGGTGACGGCCGGCTGGTCCTCACCGACCCGGACGACATGCTCACCACCGGCATCGAGGTGGAGGCCCGCCCGCCGGGCAAGAAGGTGAAGCGGCTGTCGCTGCTCTCCGGTGGCGAGCGGTCGCTGACGGCGATGGCGCTGCTCGTGGCGATCTTCCGGGCGCGGCCGTCGCCGTTCTACGTGCTCGACGAGATCGAGGCCGCCCTCGACGACGTCAACCTGCGCCGGCTCATCTCGCTGATGGAGGAGCTGCGGGCGACCAGCCAGCTGATCGTCATCACCCACCAGAAGCCGACGATGGAGGTCGCCGACGCGCTCTACGGGGTCTCCATGCGCGGTGACGGGATCACGCAGGTGATCTCGCAGCGGCTGCGGCCCGCGTCGTAGGGGCGGGCGCGCGGCCGGGCCGGACACGCGCGCCGTGATGCCCTGCGCGCCCGTGCACCCGGTCGTGGCAGGGTTGTGCGGGTGACCACGCAGACCATCTGGATCGTCGTCGCGGTCGTCGTGGCCGTGCTGCTGATCGCCCTGGTCGCCGGGGTGATGATCGCCCGCAAGCGGCGGATCAGCCTGCGCGAGGACGAGCAGCAGCGCGAGCTCGAGACCGAGAAGGAGCCACCGAGGAAGGGCGGCAGCTACCAGGCCGGCGGTGGCTTCAACTTCTCCTCCGGTACGGCGGCGGCGCCCGAGCGCCCGCGCGCGCCCGCGGCCCCCGAGGACACCGGGG
The DNA here is from genome assembly GCF_900115005.1 of Pseudonocardia ammonioxydans. Taxonomy (GTDB): domain Bacteria; phylum Actinomycetota; class Actinomycetes; order Mycobacteriales; family Pseudonocardiaceae; genus Pseudonocardia; species Pseudonocardia ammonioxydans. The sequence goes on from NZ_FOUY01000002.1 coordinate 181,239, forward strand.
CCGGGGTGACCGAGCCGGTCGCGCGGCCCGGCACCACCCCGGTCGACGAGACCCCGACCGCCGACGAGGTGCGCACGCCCCCGGGCGGCACCCCGGTCGTGGGCGGTGCCACCGAGGCCCGCACCCCGCCCGGCGGCATCCCGGTCAGCACCGCGCCGCCGGTCACCCCGGGTGGGACGCCGAGCAGCCCGACGGTCCCGACCGAGGGCCGGGAGCCGGACGGGCGGGTCATCGACACGGCCGAGGCGAGCAAGGACCCGGCGACCCGGCAGCTCGCGCGTCCGGACACCGAGGCCACGCAGAACCTGGCCACCGACGGTGGTGCGACCCGGGAGCTGCCGCGGGACCCGTCCGGCACCGGGGCCACGACGGAGCCGCCGGCCGACACCGCCCCGACAGCCGGCACCGCGCCCACGGACACCGCCCCGAGCACGGACACGACCCCCGCCGCGGACACCGCGCCTGCCGAGGAGCGCGCCCCGACCAGGGACACGGCGCCGACCAGGGACACAGCGCCGACCAGGGACACGGCGCCGGACACGACGACGGTGCCGGACGTCGACACGGTCCCGGACACGGTCACCGGCCCGGTCCCGGACGCCCCGCCGGCGACGGACACGGACACGGTGCCGACGACGGACGCCGGCCCGGTCCCGGACACCGCGGCGTCCACGGACACCGCAGTGCCCACCGACACCGCAGCGCCCGCCGACACCGCAGCGCCCACCGACACCGCTACCGCGCCGGTCGCCCCGTCCGCCCCGGAGGAGGAGATCGCTCCCGCCGAGGGCCGCATCGGACGGCTGCGGGGCCGGCTGTCCCGGACCCGCTCCGGCTTCGGGCAGAGCCTGCTCGGCCTGCTCGGTGCCGGCGACCTCGACGACGAGTCCTGGGAGGACGTCGAGGCCACCCTGCTGCAGGCCGACCTCGGCCCGGAGATGACCGAGGAGGTCGTCGAGAAGCTGCGCGAGCAGCTCGCCACCCGCGGTGTCCGCACCGCCGACCAGGTCCGCCAGACCCTGCACGACGTCCTGCTCGAGGCCCTGGACACCGGCCAGGACCGGTCGGTGCACGCGCTGCCGCACGACGGCAGGCCTGCGGTGCTGCTCGTCGTCGGCGTCAACGGCACCGGCAAGACCACCACCACGGGCAAGCTCGCCCGGGTGCTCGTCGCCGGCGGGCACCGGGTCACGCTCGGCGCCGCGGACACCTTCCGCGCTGCCGCGGCCGAGCAGCTGGTCACCTGGGGGGAGCGCTCCGGCGCCGGGGTCGTCCGCGGCCCGGAGGGGTCCGACCCGGCCTCGGTCGCGTTCGACGCCGTCAAGCGCGGCACCGACGACGGCGTCGACGCCGTCCTGCTCGACACCGCGGGCCGGCTGCACACCAAGACCGGCCTGATGGACGAGCTGGGCAAGGTCAAGCGGGTCGTGGAGAAGCAGGCCCGGGTGGACGAGGTGATCCTCGTGCTCGACGCCACCACCGGCCAGAACGGGCTCACCCAGGCCCGGGTGTTCGGCGAGGTCGTCGACGTCACCGGGATCGCGCTGACCAAGCTCGACGGCACCGCGAAGGGCGGGATCGTGTTCCGTGTGCAGCGCGAGCTCGGCGTCCCGGTGAAGCTGGTCGGGCTCGGCGAGGGCCCGGACGACCTGGCCCCGTTCGAGCCGAAGGCGTTCGTGGACGCCCTGCTGAACTGAACTCCTGCGGCACTGAACTCCTGCCGCACTGAACTCCTGCGGCACTGAACTCCTGCTGCACGGCGCGGGTGCCCCGGCACGGGGTGCCCGCGCCGTCGTCGTTCCCGGGTGATCCGGTCCGGTAACGCGACCGTCATGCGATCCGGGCAGCTGTTAACGGTCGCGAAACGGTACGGCGCCGGATGCGAAACACGCGATCAGCATTCTTCCTCCCCAGTCGGGTCCCCGACGGACGTGGGAGGAACGAAACCGTGCCACAGGAAGCCCTGAACGGCGGCGATACCGCCTGGATCCTCGCGAGCGCCGCGCTCGTACTGCTCATGACACCCGGGGTGGCGCTGTTCTACGGCGGCCAGGCCCGGTCCAAGAGCGTGCTGAACATGATGATGATGTGCTTCAGCTCGCTGGGGGTCGTCGGGGTCCTCTGGATCCTGTTCGGCTACTCGATGGCCTTCGGTCCCGACCTCGGCGGGGGCCTGCTCGGCAACCCGTTCGCTTACTTCGGCCTCACCTCGATCCTGGCGAACGACCAGGCGACCGAGACCCTGCCCCAGCTGGCCTTCGTCAGCTTCCAGGCGATGTTCGCCATCCTCACCGTGGCCCTGATCGCCGGTGCGGCGGCCGACCGGATGCGCTTCGGTGCCTGGATCCTGTTCTCCGGGTTGTGGGCGACGCTGGTCTACTTCCCGATCGCGCACTGGGTCTTCGACCTGGAGCAGGGCTGGATCGCCACCGGCCTGGGCGCGCTGGACTTCGCCGGTGGTACCGCGGTCCACATCAACGCCGGTGTCGCCGCGCTGGTGCTCTGCATCGTCCTCGGCAAGCGCCGCGGCTGGCCGCGGGAGGCCATGCGCCCGCACAACCTGACGATGGTCATGCTCGGTGCCGGCCTGCTGTGGTTCGGCTGGTTCGGGTTCAACGCGGGTTCCTCCGGTGCCGCCGACTGGGCCGCCGCCTTCGCGTTCACCAACACGATCGCCGCGACCGCCGCCGCCATCCTCGGCTGGCTGATCGTCGAGAAGATCCGCTACGGCAAGGCCACCTCGCTGGGCGCGGCGTCGGGCATCGTGGCCGGTCTGGTCGCCATCACCCCGGCCTGCGCCGCGGTGTCGCCGCTGGGCGCGCTGGCCATCGGTGTCATCGCCGGTGCGCTGTCGGCCTACGCGGTCGGCTGGAAGTACAAGCTGGGCTTCGACGACTCGTTCGACGTCGTCGGCGTCCACCTGGTCGCGGGTCTCTGGGGCACGATCGCGATCGGCCTGTTCGCCACCGACATCGCCCCCGACGAGACCAACGGCCTGTTCTACGGCGGCGGCGCCGCCCAGCTCGGCATCCAGACCGTCGCCGTCCTGGCCACGATCGCCTACTGCGCGGTGGTCACCGCGATCATCGCGCTGGTCGTCAAGGCCGTGCTCGGGCTGCGGATCGACGACGAGGCCGAGCAGGCGGGTATCGACGAGGCCGAGCACGCCGAGACCGGTTACGAGTTCTCCGGTCTGCGCGGTGGTGGCGGCCTCGGGTCCGGCCCGAAGCCGTCGGTCGCCGCCGCCCCGACCACCCCGGCGAAGCAGGAGGCCTGACCCATGAAGCTCGTGACCGCCATCGTCAAGCCGTTCGTCCTGGAGGACGTCAAGGCCGCGCTGGAACAGATCGGGGTACTCGGTCTGACCATCAGCGAGGTCCAGGGCTACGGCCGCCAGAAGGGCCACACCGAGGTCTACCGGGGTGCCGAGTACTCGGTCGACTTCGTGCCCAAGGTGCGGGTCGAGGTCGTCGTCGACGACGCGTTGGGGGACAAGGTCGTCGACGCGGTGGTCGAGGCCGCGCGGACCGGCCGGATCGGCGACGGCAAGGTCTGGGTGACCTCCGTGGAGACCGTCGTGCGCGTCCGCACCGGCGAGCGTGGCGCCGACGCCGTCTGACCTGCAGCACACAGCACGAGGCGGGCCCGTCGCTGCCGCGGCGGGCCCGTCACCGTCCGGGAACGGGGAGCGGGTGGGGCGGGACGATGACGGTACTGGGATCGGGCGAGGCGGCGGACCTGGTCGAGGCCAGGTCGGTGCTGCTGGAGTCCAACGGTCGCAACCACCACGGACCGCAGGCGCTGCGGGACGCCCTGGTCGACCTGCACGACTTCTGGCTCGCCGCCCGGTGCGCGGCCCTCGGGCTCGGCCGCGCAGGTGGTGCCGGTGGTGGGGTGGCCCTGGTCGCGGTCGGCGCGCTCGGCCGCCGCGAGCTCTGCCCGCACTCCGATCTCGACCTCGTGCTCCTGCACACCGGCCGCGGCGGCGGTGTCGACACCCTCGCCGAGCAGCTCTGGTACCCGCTGTGGGACGCCGGCATCGGCCTGGACCACGCGGTCCGCACCCCCGGACAGGCCGTCCAGGTCGCCGCGACCGACCTGCGCGCGGCGTTCGGGCTGCTCGAGATCCGCCACCTCGGCGGGGACACGGCGCTGTCCGCGCGGGTGCGCGACGCCGTCCGCAAGGCCTGGCGGGCCGGGATGCGCACCCGGTTCGACGAGATCGCCGGCACGGCCGCCGAGCGGTGGCAGCGCAGCGGCGACGTCGCGCACCGGATCGAACCGGACCTCAAGAACGGCCACGGCGGCCTGCGCGACGTCGCCCTGCTCGACGCGCTGGCCGCCGCCCAGCTCGTCGACCGGCCGCCGGCCGGGATCACCGCCGCGCGCACGCTGCTGCTCGACGTCCGCACCGAGCTGCACCGGCGTTCGGGCCGGGCCCGGGACGTGCTGCGCGCGCAGGATGCCGACGACATCGCCACGGCCCTGGACCTCGGTGACCGCTTCGACCTGGCACGCGCCCTGTCCGGTGCCGCCCGCGCGGTCGCGTACGCCGCCGAGGTCGGGCTGCGGCAGGCCCGCGCGGCCCTGCCGCGCCGTGGTCCGGCCGCGCTGCGCCGCGCACCCGTGCGGCGTCCGCTGGACTCCGGCGTCGTCGAGCACGCCGGTGAGGTCGTCCTCGCCCGGGACGCCTCGGCCGCCCGCGACCCGGCACTGGTGCTGCGGGTGGCCGCGGCGGCGGCCCGCACCGGCCTGCCGATCTCGTCAGCCACCCTGACCCGGCTCGCCGACACCGCCCCCGAGCTGCGGGAACCGTGGCCCCGGGCGGCGCTGGCCGAGCTGCTCGCGCTGCTCGGCACCGGGCACGCGGCGGTCGGCGTGATCGAGTCGTTGGACCGCGCCGGGCTGTGGGGGCGGCTGTTCCCGGAATGGGGGGCGGTGCGCGACCTGCCACCCCGGGACCGCACGCACGTGTGGACCGTCGACCGGCACCTGGTCGAGGTCGCCGCGCAGGCGGCCCGCTCCACCACCCGGGTGGCCCGCCCCGACCTGCTCCTGCTCGGCGCGCTCACCCACGACATCGGCAAGGGCCGCGGGGAGGACCACTCGGTCGTGGGGGAGTCGGTGGTCCGCCGGATCGGCCCGCGGCTGGGGCTGCGGCCCGCCGACGTCACCCTGCTCGCCGCGCTCGTCCGCCACCACCTGCTGCTGCCGCACACGGCGACCCGGCGCGACCCCGACGACCCCGCGACCGTCGCCCGGGTCCTGGCCACGCTGCGCGGGGCCGTCGGGGACGACCGCGCCGTGGTGACCCTGCTGGAGCTGCTCACCGCGCTCGCCGAGGCGGACGCGCTGGGCACCGGGCCCGGAGTGTGGAGCCCGTGGCGGCGCACCCTGGTCCACGGGCTGTCCGAGCGCTGCCTGGCCGGGCTCGACGGCCGGCCGGTCGGTGAGCCCGGACCGCCGGACCCGGCGTGCACGGACATGGTCGACGCGGTGGCCGCGGACGGCGTGCCGCAGGTGCGCTTCGCCGGGGGCGAACGGCCGCGCGAGCGGGGCAGTGACGACGTCGCGACCGTCGCCGTCGCGCTCCCGGACCGCCGCGGCTCGCTCTCCGCCACGGCCGGGGTGCTGGCGCTGCACTCGCTGCAGGTGCACACCGCCGACCTCGTGACCGGGCGCGGCGTCGTCCTGCTGAGCTTCGCGGTGACCCCGCGGTTCGGGGGCCTGCCCGACCCGGCGCTGGTCCGCTCGGACCTGGTCCGGGTGCTGGCCGGGTCGCTGCCGCTCGGCGAGGCGCTGGCCCGCAAGGAACGCGACTACGCCCCGGCCGCCCCGGAAGTGGAGCGGACCGCCCCGCCCCGGGTGCTGTGGTTCGACGACGAGGCCACCGGCGCGGTGGTGCTCGAGCTGCGCGGCACCGACCGGATCGGGTTGCTGCACCACGTCACCGCCGCCCTCGAACGGTGCGGGACCGACCTGGTGTGGGCCCGGGTGGAGACGCTCGGCTCGTCGGTGGTCGACGCCTTCGGGATCGCCGGGTCCCCGGACGGGCCAACCCGCACCCGGATCGAACGGTCGGTGCTCGCCGCCGCCGCGGAGCGCGCCCGTTAGCCCTGCCGCGGAGCGCGGCCCGGCAGCCCTGCCGCGGAGCGAGCCCGGTAGCGCCGCCGCGGAGCGCGCCCGGCAGCGCTGCCACGAACCGGACACGCGGCGTGAGCGGAACGATCCGCCGATCCCGACCGTTTCCCCGCACATGAGTACCGCCAGTGCCGTCAGGGCCGCTCCCGGCGCCGCACCGACCGACGTTCTCGCCGTGGCCGGTGCGGACACCGCGGACGGTCCGCTCGTCGTGCACCTGCCGGGCCGGACCGTGCTGCTGGTGGCCGGCCTGCCGGGAGCGGGCAAGTCGACCCTGCTGGCCGGCGTGGACGCGGTGCCCGGTGTCCGGGTGCTCGACTCCGGCACCGCCCGCGCGGTGCTCGCCCGCCGGCTGCCCGCGGGGACGCCGTACCCGGCCTACCGCTGGCTCACCCACCTGGTGCACCGGGCCGGGGTCGTCGGCGCGTGCCTGGGCCCGACCGGGACCGTGGTCGTCCACCTCCCCGCCACGGCGCCCCGTGACCGGGCCGTGGTCCGCGCGCTCGCCCGGGTCTCCGGGCGGGAGCCGCACCTGTTGTGGCTGGACGTGCCCGCGGAGCAGGCGATGTCCGGGCAGCTGGCCCGCGGCCGCGTCGTCCGGTCCCGGCCGTTCGCGGCGCACGCCCGGCGCGCCGCGCGCACCGCCGCGGCCCTGCGTGCCGGTGGGGAACCGGGCTGGACCTCGGTCCGCACGACGGATCGCTCCGGCGCCCGCCGGGGCCTGGCGCTCGCCCAGTAGGCTGGTAAGGGTGTTCGACTCCCTCTCCGAGCGGCTCGGATCCACGCTGCGCGATCTCCGCGGCAAGGGCCGGCTCTCCGACGCCGACATCGACGCCACCGCGCGCGAGATCCGGATCGCGCTGCTGGAGGCGGACGTCGCTCTTCCGGTGGTCCGCGGGTTCATCGCGCGGATCAAGGAACGGGCCAAGGGTACGGAGGTCTCCCAGGCCCTGAACCCGGCCCAGCAGGTCGTCAAGATCGTCAACGAGGAGCTCGTGGCGATCCTCGGCGGCGAGACGCGGCGGCTGCACTTCGCCAAGGAACCGCCGACGGTCATCATGCTCGCCGGCCTGCAGGGCTCCGGTAAGACGACCCTCGCCGGCAAGCTGGCCCGCTGGCTGTCCGGGCAGGGGCACACCCCGCTGCTCGTGGCGTGCGACCTGCAGCGGCCCAACGCCGTCAACCAGCTCCAGATCGTCGGTGAGCGGGCCGGGGTGCCGACCTTCGCCCCGCACCCGGGGGCCACGGGCTCCGGGGAGCTGCCGGACGGTCCCGGTGACCCGGTCGGCGTCGCCCGCGAGGGCGTCGCGTACGCACGTGCCAAGCAGCACGACGTCGTCGTCGTCGACACCGCGGGCCGCCTCGGCGTCGACGAGGAGTTGATGCGCCAGGCGTCGGACATCCGGACCGCCGTCGAGCCGGACGAGGTCCTGTTCGTCGTCGACGCCATGATCGGTCAGGACGCCGTGGCCACCGCCGAGGCGTTCCGCGACGGCGTCGGGTTCACCGGTGTCGTGCTCACCAAGCTCGACGGTGACGCCCGCGGTGGTGCGGCCCTGTCGGTCCGCGAGGTCACCGGCGAGCCGATCCTGTTCGCCTCCAACGGCGAGAAGCTCGAGGACTTCGACGTCTTCCACCCGGACCGGATGTCCTCGCGCATCCTCGGGATGGGTGACCTGCTCACGCTGATCGAGCAGGCCGAGCAGGTCTTCGACGCCGAGCAGTCCGCCGCCGCCGCGCAGAAGATCGGGTCGGGGGAGCTGACCCTGGAGGACTTCCTCCAGCAGATGCTGCAGCTGCGCAAGATGGGCCCGATCGGCAACATCCTCAACATGCTCCCGGGCGCGAACCAGGGGCAGATGAAGGCCGCGCTCGACCAGGTCGACGACCGGCAGATCGACCGGCTGCAGGCGATCATCCGCGGCATGACCCCCGCCGAGCGGGCCGACCCCAAGATCGTCAACGCGTCCCGGAGGCAGCGGATCGCGAACGGGTCCGGTGTCACCGTCTCCGACGTGAACGACCTCATCAACCGGTTCTTCGAGGCCCGGAAGATGATGAAGCAGATGGCCGGGCAGTTCGGCTTCGGCGGCGGCGGGCGCAAGGCGACCAAGAAGGTCCCGAAGAACGCACGCAAGGCCAAGCAGGCGAAGAAGAACCGGCGCAGCGGCAACCCCGCGAACCGGGCCGCGCAGGGGTCGCCGGACCTGTCGAACCTGCCGCCGAGCCTGCAGCAGCTGCCGCCCGGGCTGTCCGGGATGGACCAGCTGCCGCCGGGGTTCGACCCGTCGAAGCTCGACTTCGGCAAGAAGAAGTGAGACCGCGCCCGTAGCCTGCCCCCATGGCTGATCTTCCTGCCGCAGGATGGCGACTCCGTGGCACCCTGCTGGGCCCGGACGGGGCGCAGGGTGCCGACCTCTACGTCGACGGAACCGGCCGGATCAGCCCGGAGCCGCTGCCCGGCGCGGAGGACCTGGTCACCGACGGGTGGATCCTGCCGGGGCTGGTCGACGCGCACTGCCACGTCGGGCTGGGCCCGGACGGCCCGGTCACCGACATCGAGGAGTGCGCGGCCCAGGCCCGCGCGGACCGCGACGCGGGCGCCCTGCTGCTGCGGGACTGCGGCTCGCCGGTGGACACCTCCGCGCTGCAGGCCCGCGACGACCTGCCGGAGATCATCCGGGCGGGCCGGCACGTGGCCCGGCCCAAGCGCTACATCCCCGGCCTCGCGGCCGAGCTCGACGACCCGCGGCTGCTCGTCGACGAGGTCCGCGCCCAGGCCGCCCACGGTGACGGCTGGGTGAAGCTGGTCGGCGACTGGATCGACCGTGGCCTGGCCGAGGGCGCCGACCTGGCCCCGCTCTGGCCGGACGAGGTGCTGGTCGAGGCGATCGCCGCCGCGCACGAGGCCGGGGCGCGGGTCACCGCGCACGTGTTCGGCACCGACGCGCTGCCCGGGCTCATCCGGGCCGGTATCGACTGCATCGAGCACGGGTCCGGTCTCACCGACGACCTGATCACGGAGATGGCCGAGCGGGGCACCGCGCTGGTCCCGACCCTGGTCAACGTCGAGACGTTCCCGTCGATCGCGGCGCGGGCCACGAAGTACCCGCGCTACGCCGACCACATGCAGGCCCTGCACGACCACGCCTGGGAGCGGGTCGGCGCGGCGATCGAGGCGGGGGTGGCCGTGTACGCGGGCACCGACGCCGGCGGCGGGATCCGGCACGGCCGGATCGCCGACGAGATCGCCGAGCTGGCCAGGGCCGGGCACCGCGACGCGATCGGTGCGGCGAGCTGGGCGGCGCGCTCCTGGCTGGGCCGCCCGGCCGGACCGGAGGCGGGCGCGCCGGCCGATCTGGTCGTCTACGACCGTGATCCGCGCGACGACCTCGGGGTGCTGCAGGCCCCGTCGGTGGTCCTGGTCCGCGGGCGTCCGGTATCTGTGGGGGCATGAGCTCTCCGCCCGGCCCGCAGCCGGGACCGCCCGGGCCGCCGACCGGCCCGTACCCCGGCGGCCCGGGCCCGGGCGGGCCGGACCCGTACTCCGCATCGCCCGGTCCGTACGGCGGAGGCCTACGGCCCGGTCCGTACGGCGGCGGCCCACCGTCCGGTCCGTACGGCGGCGGCCCCCCGCCCGGGCCGTCCGGGCGCTTCGGGCTGACCCCGTCGCCGACGCCGCGGGTGCGCTGGGGGCTGTGGGCGTTCCTCGTCGTGGAGATCGTGTTCCTGGCGTCGTCGGCCGGGGTGGCGTACGCGGTGGGGGTCGACACCGCCGTCGAGGTGCTGCTGGCGATCGCGATCCCGACCGTGCTCGCGGCCCTGACCTGCGTGCTGTGGACACACTGGCGCGGTGACGGCCCGGTCATCGACCTCGGCCTGCGGTTCCGCTGGGAGGACGTCGGGGTCGGCCTGCTGGTCGGGGTCTGCGGGCTGTTCGTCACGGTGCCCGCCGCGCTCGGCTACCTCTACCTGGTCGGTCCGGAGCTGAGCACCTCGGTCGGGGTGGCGTTCGAGGGCATCCGGGCGAGCTGGCCGATCGCGCTGGCCGTCATGGTCGGGGTGGTGGTCATCGCCCCGGTCTGCGAGGAGATCGTCTACCGCGGCCTGCTGTGGAACGCCGTGGCGAAGTGGATCTCCCGGCCGTGGCTCGTGTTCGTGGTCACGACGGCGGTCTTCGCGATCGCGCACCTGGAGTTCCTGCGTGCACCGCTGCTGTTCGTGGTGGCCCTGCCGCTGGGGGTGGCGCGGATCCTGACCGGCCGGCTCACGGCGAGCATCGTGGCGCACGCGGTGAACAACTTCCTGCCGGGCCTGGCACTCGCCCTCATGCTGGTCGGGGCCCTGCCCTCGGTGTGAGTGCCGTCTGGCAGAATGGCCGATCGGGTCCGTGGCCGGCCCTCTAACCAGCCACGGCCGATGACCTTCGAGTGAGCGAGCCCGTACCCCACGCGAGCGCCAGCTGACTCATCGCAGCACGACACGACATTTCGCGAGGAGCACCACAGCGTGGCCGTCAAGATCAAGCTGATGCGTCTGGGCAAGATCCGTCAGCCGTACTACCGGGTCGTCGTCGCGGACTCCCGTACCCGCCGCAACGGCCGGGACATCGAGACCATCGGCAAGTACCACCCGAAGAACGAGCCGAGCCTCATCGAGATCGACTCGGAGCGTGTCCAGTACTGGCTCGGTGTCGGCGCGCAGCCGACCGAGACGGTGCAGAGCCTGCTCGAGGTCACCGGGGACTGGCAGAAGTTCAAGGGCCTCCCGGGCACCGAGGGCACGCTGAAGCCGCAGCCCGAGAAGGCCGACAAGCTCGCCCGCTTCCAGCAGGCGCTGGCCGAGGCCAACGACGAGCCGACCACCGCGGCCACCACGCCGAAGAAGAAGGGTGGCTCGCCGGAGCGCACCGGCAAGACCGCCGACGCCGCCCCGGCCGAGGCCGCGACGAAGAGCGACGACGTCGTCGACGCCACCAAGGACGCCGACGAGCCGGCCACCGAGTCGACCGAGTCGTGACGGCCGACGTGCTTCGTCCCGCGGAGGCCGCATCGTGACAATGCTGGCGGACGCGCTCGAGCACCTCGTGCGCGGCATCGTCGACCACCCCGACGACGTGCGGGTGGACCTGGTCACCGGCCGGCGCGGCCGGATCCTCGAGGTCCGCGTGCACCCGGACGACCTGGGCAAGGTGATCGGCCGCGGCGGCCGCACCGCCACCGCCCTGCGCAACGTCATCGGCGGTGTGGGCGGTCGTGGGGTGCGGGTCGACGTGGTCGACACCGACCGGTGACCAGCCGTACCGACCGCGTGACGGACGCATCCGACGACGCCGGCCGGGATCTCGAGCGCGCCTCGGACTCCGAGCGCGCAGCGAACACGGTCCTGGTCGGCGTCGTCGTGCGTGTGCACGGGCTGCGTGGCGAGGTGGTCGTCGAACCGCGGACCGACTCGCCGCAGGAGCGGTTCGCGCCCGGTGCGGTGCTGCAGGCCCGCCGCAGGCAGGGCAGCGACCCGGGCCAGCTGACGGTGACCGCCGCCCGCCCGCACTCCGGGCGCTGGCTGGTCCTGTTCGAGGGCGTCACCGATCGGGACGGCGCCGAGCAGCTGCGCGGCGTGCAGCTCGTGGTCCCCACCGCGGGGCTCGCCGAACCGGCGGATCCGGAGGAGTTCCACGTCCACCAGCTCACCGGGCTGCGCGCCGAGCTGGCCGACGGGACCCCGGCCGGGACGGTCACCGACGTCGTCCACGGGCCGGGCGGATCACTGCTGGTCGTGCGCCGGCCTGCCGGGCACGAGGCGCTGGTGCCGTTCGTCTCCGCGATCGTCCCCACCGTGGACCCGGCGGGTGGACGCGTCGTCCTCGACCCGCCCGAGGGGCTGCTCGACCCCGCCCCCGAGTGATCCGGGCCCGGCCCGATCCGCACCGAACCTCCCCGGCCCGGCGTCCGACGACGCCGGGCCGTTCTCGTGCCGACGGTGTCAACTACGGTTGACACGGCGGCGATGTCAACTTATGTTGACAGCATGAGCGATGCGACGGCAGTGGCCGCGGCGGCGTCCAGCAAGGACCCGGCCGTGGGCCTCCGGGCGGTGGCGGCCCTGCGTGAGCTGCAGGAGTCGCTGGAGGAGCTCCAGGTCGCCTCCGCCCGCGACCACGGCTGGTCCTGGCAGCAGATCGCCGACGCGCTCCAGATCAGCCGGCAGGCGGTGCACAAGAAGTACCGCCGGCTCGGCCGCTAGAGGGGAGACAGACGTGTTCGAGAAGTTCACCGACCCGGCCCGCACCGCGGTGGTCCGGGCCCAGGAGGAGGCGCGGGAGCGGCGGTCCGACCGGATCGGTCCGGAGCACCTGCTGCTCGCACTGCTGCGCCGCCCGGGGACACCGGGGGAGGAGCTGCTGCGGGCGGCGGGGGTCGACGCCGGGGAGGTCGACCGCGTCCTCGCCGCGGCCCCGCCGCACGACGCCGAGGCACTCGCCACGCTCGGCATCGACCTCGACGAGGTCCGCCGCGCGGCCGAGGAGTCGTTCGGACCGGGTGCGCTGGACCGCACGGCCCCGCGGCGCGGGCGCTGGTTCGCCGGGCACCTGCCCTTCGAGAAGACGTCGAAGAAGGCGCTCGAGCTCGCACTGCGGGAGGCGCTCCGGCTCGGGGACCGGCACATCGGCACCGAGCATCTCGTGCTCGGCCTGCTCCACCCCGACCACACGGCCTCGCGGATCCTCGAGCGGCACGGGCTCACCCTGGCCGGGATGCGCCGCACCGTCGCCCACCGGCCCCGCCGGGCCGGCTGAGGGCACGCACCGTCCGCGCCGGCCGGCCAGGGGGTGGGGCCGGCTCAGCGCGGCAGGTCCTCCTCGGGCGGGTCCGGGTCCGTGTCGTCGGGGTCGTCGGGGTCCTCGGTCGGGTCGACGCGGGTCCGGGCCGACCGGACCCCGGTCGTCTCGGCCAGTGCGGCGGCCAGCGAGCTCAGGTCGCCCCGTCCGTCCAGGCGCAGCGTGAGCGCGGCGACCCGGGTGCCGTCGGCGGCGACCGACCCGCGGTGCACGGCCACCCCCGCGACCGAGAACCCGGCCTCGGTGCAGCGCGCGAGAACCCCGCGTAGCACGCCGAGACCGTCGTCGTAGCGGATGCGCAGCACCGGTGGCCTGCGGCGACGGCGCCGGACCGCCCGGGCCAGCGGTGGCAGACCGCGGGTGACCAGCAGGTGTGCGCCCGTCGCCAGGACCGCGAGCAGCGGCAGGCCGGCGCCGCACGCCGTTCCCACCGCCGCGGCCAGCCAGATCGTCGCGGCGGTGGTCAGGCCCCGGACGACGTCCTGCCGGACGAAGATCAGTCCGGCGCCGATGAACCCGATGCCGGAGACGATCTGCGCGGCGATCCGGGACGGGTCCAGCGTGACGTGCTCGGTCGCCAGCAGATCCGCGAACCCGTACTTCGAGATGACCATGAACACGGCTGCGCCGACCCCGACCAGCGCGTGGGTGCGCAGGCCCGCGCTCTTGGCGCCGGCCTCGCGCTCCAGGCCGATCGCCGTCGTCAGGAGCAGGGCCAGCAGGACCGGTGGCAGCAGGTCCCACTGGTCCGCGGTGGACCACAGCGGCTCGGACCACCCGCCCGGCATGGCCGACCTCCCTCGCCCCGTCCGTTCCGGTGCCTGCGACGATCCGCCGCGTGCGGATCGACGTCGTCACCATCTTCCCCTCCTACCTCGCACCGTTGCGCGAGGCACTGCTGGGCAGGGCGATCGAGCGCGGGCTGCTCGAGGTCGGGGTGCACGATCTGCGGCACTGGACCCACGACGTGCATCAGGCCGTCGACGACGCGCCGTACGGGGGCGGGCCCGGGATGGTCATGCGCCCCCAAGTCTGGGGTGAGGCGCTCGACGAGGTCCTGGCCGGGCCGCCGGCCCGGTTGGTCGTCCCGACGCCGGCCGGGCGGCCGTTCTCCCAGGCGACCGCCCGGGCGTGGGCGTCCGAATCTCGCCTGGTGTTCGCCTGCGGCCGGTACGAGGGCATCGACGAGCGGGTGCTGCTCGACGCCCGCGCCCGCGGCACCGAGGTCGAGGAGGTCTCGATCGGCGACTACGTGCTGGTCGGTGGCGAGGTCGCCGTGCTGGTGATGGTGGAGGCGGTGGCCCGGCTGCTGCCCGGGGTGCTCGGCAACCCGCGCTCGGCCGAGGAGGACTCGTTCTCCGACGGGCTGCTCGAGGGGCCGTCCTACACGCGTCCGGAGAGCTGGCGCGGGCTGTCCGTGCCGGAGGTCCTGCGCAGCGGCAACCACGCCGCGATCGACCGGTGGCGCCGGGACCGCGCGCTCGAACGGACCCGGGACCGGCGTCCCGACCTGATCGAGGCCCTCCCGGACGGTGCCCTCGACGCCGCCGACCGCGCCGTGCTCGCCGCCGGGCGCTCCGGCGGGGCCGCGGCGGGTGGCCGTCCCGGCGACGGTGGCAGTCCCGGCGGCCTCGGCCGTCCCGACGACGGTGGCCGTCCCTACGACGCTGGCCTTCCCGACGACGGTGGCCGGACGACGACAGACGACTACGGCCCCGACGGGACGGGTCGGGCCTGACCCGTCGGGCCGCGTCCGGACCACCGGGTGTCCGGGCCGTTCGGCCCGTCTGGCACTATGGACCAGTTGCCAGCGCCGTGTGCGGTGCCCGGCGACGGCTGCATGCGCCGGTCGGACAGACCGCGCGCCGCGAGCCGCGCCGGAGCCCGCCACCCGGACGAGCGTCCCACCGCCGAGGTGCGGACCGCCCGGGTGGCCCGGGAAGAGACCCCCGGAACGACCCGGGGCGGCACCGCACGACCCGCACGAACGACACACGAGGACGGACCGTCGACATGAACACCCTGGACGCCCTGGACGCGCAGACCCTGCGCTCCGACATCCCGAACTTCCGGCCCGGGGACACGCTCAAGGTGCACGTGAAGGTCATCGAGGGCACCCGCTCCCGGACCCAGGTCTTCCAGGGCGTGGTCATCCGCCGCCAGGGCTCCGGTGCCCGGGAGACCTTCACCGTGCGCAAGATCTCGTTCGGTGTCGGCGTCGAGCGCACCTTCCCGGTGCACACGCCGAACATCGAGAAGATCGAGGTCGCCACCCGCGGCGACGTCCGCCGGGCGAAGCTCTACTACCTGCGTGAGCTGCGCGGCAAGGCCGCGAAGATCAAGGAGCGCCGGGAGACCCCGTCCGCGTCCTGACCGTCACCCCGTCGTGACGGCCCGGTGACGTAATCTCGACGCGTGGCCTTCCCCGAGCTCCCCGATGACCGCCGGGCCCGCCCCCGGCGGTATCGCGGCGGTGATGCCCCCGAGCGCACGGGTCGGCGGCGGGCCCCCGAGGACCCGCCGCCCCCCGGCTCGGAGGGCGCCGACGAGCAGGACTGGTTCCTCGGCACCGCGCTGCAGCACGGGGTCGCGGTGGAGGACGCAGACGAGCAGGCCGAGCCCGGCGGCCGGGGTGTGCGGACCCGGCACGCGCCGGAGCCCGGTGCCGACCCGGACGAGGGTCCGCGGGGGCGCCGCTACCGCAACGGGTTCGAGGAGCTCGCCGGCGAGCGGTCCGCCCGGCACAGCAACGGCAACGGCTACGCCGAGGGCCGCAACGGGACCGGCGCGCACAGCCGCTCCGAGAACCCCGACCCGCAGCGCGCCCGCTACGCCGAGCGGGTCCGTGACGCGCGCCCCTACGAGGCCGACCCGCCCCAGGCCACCGGCCGCAGGCGGGCCGCGGACCCGGCCCGGGCACCCGAGGAGCGCACCGGCGGGCACCGCCGCCCCCCGGGTGGACCCGACACCGGTACCGGTGGCCGTCGGCGCGCGCCCGAGGGGACCGGCGCCCACCGGCGCGGTGCCCCCGACCCCGGTGCCCCCGATCAGGGTCCGCAGGCCCGCGGCGGCGCGCCCGACGCGCGGAGCGGGTTCGCCGGAGGAGACGGCCCCGGCCGTCCCCGGCGCAGCCGCGCCGACGACCCCACCGCTTTCGACCCGCCCCCGCACGGCAACGGCAGGCCCCCCGCTGCCCCGGCCGGGTTCGACGGGATGCCGCCGGAGCGCGGTCCGCAGGCCCCGCCGCCCGGCGGCCCCCGGGCCCGTCCTCCCCGGGCACCGCACGACACCCCCGGCGGGTTCGCCGGGCCCCCGCCCGCCCGCGGCCCCCGGCCGCCGGGCGGTCCCCCCAGTGGTCCCGACGGCGCCCCGCCCTACGGTCGCGGCCCCCACGACGCCCCGGCCGGGTTCGACGGCGGCCCGCCGCCCGCCCGCGGCCCACGGGCCGCACCGCCCGGCTTCGACGGAGCCCGGCCTCCCCGGGGAGGCCCGGGAGCACCGGACGCCCTCGCCGGTCCCGACGGCGCCCCGCCGCACACCCGTGGTCCGCAGAGCGCACCCGACGCGCCCGACGGCGGTCCGCCGTACGCCGGCGGTCCGCAGGCCGCACCCGACGCGCTCGACGGCGCACCACCGTTCCCACGCGGCCCACAGGCCGGGCCGGATGCCTTCGCCGGTCCCGACGGCGCCCCGCCGTACGGCCGTGGCCCGCAGGCCGCACCGAACGGTCCCGCCGGACCCGACGGCGTCCCGCCGCAGGCCCGGGGCCCCCGGGCCGCGCCGGATGCTCCCGGCGCACCGCCGTATCCGCCCGGCACGCCGGTGCCGGACGGGTTCGCCGAACCGGCGCCGCGGCGTGCCCGCGGTCCCCAGGACGCGCCG
Source organism: Pseudonocardia ammonioxydans (assembly GCF_900115005.1). Taxonomy (GTDB): domain Bacteria; phylum Actinomycetota; class Actinomycetes; order Mycobacteriales; family Pseudonocardiaceae; genus Pseudonocardia; species Pseudonocardia ammonioxydans. The sequence continues at coordinate 198,100 of NZ_FOUY01000002.1, forward strand.
CAGGCCGGGCCGGGCGACGGGCCACCGCACGCCCGCCCGCCCGCACCGCCGCGCGGCCCCGTCCCACCGGAGCCGGGATTCCCGGGGCACGGCGCACCCGCCGACGCCGGGGACCCCTACCGGGCACCCCGGCCGGCGGAGGACGCCGACCAGGACGACCACCAGGACGACGGCCTGCCGCCGGAGGCCGCCGCCCCGCAGGCCACCACCCGGGCCGCGCGGCGCCGGGCCGGCGCGCTGTCGGCCGGTGGACCGCCGGACACCGACGAGGACCGGGCTGCCGCGGACGCGCTCGACGATGATGCCGCCGCCGACGAGGCCCCCGGCCCGCGCGCGGGCCGGCGCAGCGGACCCGTGGGCGTCGGCGGCCGGATCGCGGCGTTCGCCGGCCTCGGGAAGGACGAGGACGGGGAGAAGCGCAAGCTCGCCTTCTGGAAGGAGCTGCTGCTCCTCGCCGGCGTCGCGATCCTGCTGACGATCCTGATCCAGACGTTCCTCGCGAAGGTCTACGTGATCCCGTCCGGATCGATGGAGACGACCCTGCACGGCTGCACCGGCTGCACCAACGACCGCGTGCTCGTCGACAAGGTCACCTACAACTTCACCGACATCTCGCCCGGCGACATCGTCGTGTTCCGCGGGACCGACGGCTGGGCCAGCGAGACCTACACCGGTGAGGACTCGGCGAACCCGCTGGTCAAGGGTGCGCAGACGCTCATGTCGCTGGTCGGCATCGCACCCCCCGACGAGAAGGACTTCGTCAAGCGGGTGATCGCCGTCGGGGGCCAGACCGTCGCGTGCTGCGACGCGTTGAACCAGGTGATGGTCGACGGCCAGCCGCTCGAGGAGCCCTACGTCTACTACCTGCCCGAGGCGGGGCCGGCGAGACAGATCCCGTTCGGTCCGGTCACGGTGCCCGAGGGCGAGTACTGGATGATGGGCGACTCGCGGAACAACTCCGCGGACTCGCGGGCGGCCGGGCACGGCCCGATCCCCGAGGAGAACATCATCGGCAAGGTCCGCCTGGTGGTGCTGCCGTTCGACCGGTTCGGCTGGGTGAGTGCCGTCGATCCGCAGACGACGGCGAACGCGGCCGGCGCGCAGGGGCTGCCCGCGGGGCTGCCGCTCGTACTCGGCATGATGGGGACCCTGCCGCTCGCCGTCGGTCGGCGCCGGGTGCTCCGTGCCCGCGCCGAGGCCGAGCGGTTCCTGCCCGCGACGCGCCGCCCACCGGGGTGGCGCCGGAGATCCTGACCGGGAGCACCGTGCCGGTTCCCCCCGACCGCGCCCGTACGGCTGCGGTGTCCCGCCGGGCGCCGGCCCCCCGCCGGCGCCCGGTCCGGGTGCTGCCCGACGGGCTGCGCCCGCCCCGCGCGATCGTCCGCGACACCGGGAGCTGGACCCTGCAGTCGGTGCTGCAGCGCCACGGGCTCGGTCCGGTCGCCGGCGTCGACGAGGCCGGGCGTGGTGCCAGTGCCGGGCCACTGGTCGTGGCCTCGTGCGTGCTGCGTCCGGCCGATGCGAAGGTACTCGACGGCCTCACCGACTCGAAGCTGCTCACCCCAGCGGCACGCGAGTACTGGTACGGGCGGATCGTGCAACGGGCGCTGGACCGCTCGGTGATCGTGGTCCCGGCGGCCGAGGTCGACCGGCGCGGCGTGCACGTCGCGAACATCGAGGGGATGCGCCGCGCGGTCGCCGCGCTCACCAGCGCCCCGCCCGGCTACGTCCTGACCGACGGGTTCCCGGTCCGCGGGTTCGGCCGGCCCGCCCTCGCGGTGCCCAAGGGGGACCAGGTCGCGGCCTGCATCGCGGCCGCGTCGGTGCTGGCGAAGGTCACCCGGGACCGGCTCATGACCGAGCTGGACGTCGAGCACGGCGCCTACGGGTTCGCCGTGCACAAGGGCTACAACACCCCCGAGCACGAGGCGGCGCTGCGCGAGCACGGGCCCTGCCCGGAGCACCGGTTCTCCTTCGCGAACGTCGCCGCGACGGCCGGGCGCGAGGCCGCGATGGGGCTGGTCCACAATGAGGGCGTCCCCGAGGACGCGTTCGGTGCTGCGGAAGAGGCGGCACCGGACCCGTGGGAGCCGATGGAGATCGTCACAGGAGGAGCAGGCCGGTGAGCGCCGAGGATCTCGAGAAGTACGAGACCGAGATGGAGCTCACGCTCTACAAGGAGTACCGCGACATCGTCGCGCAGTTCTCCTACGTGGTGGAGACGGAGCGCCGGTTCTACCTGGCCAACTCGGTCGACGTCGCGCCGCGCAACGCCGACGGCGAGGTCTACTTCGAGGTGCGCATGTCGGACGCGTGGGTCTGGGACATGTACCGGCCGGCGCGGTTCGTGAAGAACGTGCGGGTGGTGACGTTCAAGGACGTCAACATCGAGGAGCTCGACACCCCCGACCTGCGGCTGCCCGACAGCGACAGCTTCCCCGGCTGAGGCTCGCACACCCCACCGACACCGGCGGCCCGCCCGGACCGCGGTCGGCGGTGCCGATCCCCAAGTGGCGGATCCGTCCACAGCGCCCCGGTTCGTCGCTCCGCAGCGTCCCCGTGGCCCGATCGTGGGGTCATGGCTGCGAAGGACGAGCTCGGCCGCCGCGGTGAGGACACCGCCGCCGCCTACCTCGAGCGCGAACACGGGATGGTCGTGCTGTCCCGGAACTGGCGGTGCAAGGACGGCGAGCTCGACATCATCGCCACCGACCCCGAGCGGCGGCTCATCGTCTGTGAGGTGAAGACCCGCTCGGGCACCGGTTACGGCGAGCCCGCCGAGTCGATCACCCCACGCAAGATGCGCCGGATCCGCGGGCTGGCGCGGGTCTGGATGGCCGCCCATCACCTCGCCTGGACCGAGGTGCGGTTCGACGTCGTCGCGGTCCTGATGCCGCCCGGCGGTCCGGCCACGCTCACCCACTACCCGGCGGCGTTCTGATGGAGGGCCTGGCGCGGGTGTGGTCGGTCGCGTTGCACGGCGTCGACGGTGTCCCGGTGGAGATCGAGGCCGCGATCGGCGGCGGCATCCCCGGGGTGCACCTGGTCGGGTTGCCCGACGCCGCGCTCAACGAGGCGAAGGACCGGGTGCGCTCGGCGATCGTGCACTCCGGTCGGACCTGGCCCAACCAGCGGATCGTCCTCGCGCTGTCCCCGGCGACGCTGCGCAAGACCGGCAGCCGGTTCGACCTCGCGCTGGCCTGCGCGGTCCTGACCGCCGCCGAGCTGGTCCCGCCGGACCGGCTGCGCGGCACCGTGCTGGTGGGCGAGCTGGCGCTCGACGGCCGGCTGCGCCCGGTCCGCGGGGTGCTCCCGTGCCTGCTCGCGGCGCGCGACGCCGGTATGGCGCGCGCGATCGTGCCGCGGGCGACGCTCGCCGAGGCCGCCCTCGTCGACGGCCTCGCCTCCTACGGCGCGGAGACGCTCACCGAGGTCCTGGACTGGGCGACGGGGGCGCACCGGCTCGAGCGGGTCCCGACCGTCGACGGCCCGGGCCCGGCCGTCGCCCCTCCGGAGCTCGCGGACGTGCTCGGGCAGGACGACGCCCGGCGGGCCCTGGAGATCGCCGCCGCCGGTGGCCACCACCTGCTGATGGTCGGCCCGCCGGGGACCGGCAAGACGATGCTGGCCCAGCGGATCGTCGGGCTGCTGCCGGAACTGGGCCGGGCGGAGGCGTTGCAGCTGGCCGCGATCCGCTCCGTGGCGGGGCGGCTGGCGGACGGCGCTCCGCTGAGCACCCTCGCGCCGTTCGTCGCGCCGCACCACTCCGCGTCGGCCGCGGCCCTGCTCGGCGGCGGCAGCGGTGTCGCCCGGCCCGGTGCGGTCTCGCTGGCGCACCGTGGGGTGCTGTTCCTCGACGAATGCCCGCACTGGTCGGCCTCGGTGCTCGACTCGTTGCGGACCCCGCTGGAGGAGGGGGAGGTCCGGTTGTCACGGGCCGACGGCACCGTCCACTACCCGGCCCGGTTCCAGCTCGTGCTCGCGGCGAACCCGTGCCCGTGCGCCCCGCCGGTGGACCGCGAGTGCACCTGTCGGCCCGACATCCGTCGGCGGTACATGGCACGGCTGTCCGGTCCACTGCTGGACCGGGTCGATCTGCGGGTGGCGATGGAACCGGTGACCGGCTTCTCAGTCACCGGCGGGCGCGGTGAGCCCACCGCCGCCGTCCGGGACCGGGTGCTCGAGGCCCGCGCCGCGGCGGGCGAGCGCTGGTCACAGCACGGCTGGCGGTGCAATGCCGAGGTCCCCGGCACCGAGCTGCGCACCCGCTTCCCCCTGGCGCCCGGGGTGCTGGAACCGCTGGAGAAACGCATGAGGGCCGGTGAGCTCAGTGCCCGGGGCGCCGATCGGGCGCTCCGGGTGGCGTGGACGTTGTCCGATCTCGCCGGTGCCGAGCGGCCCGGGCGGGGCGAGGTCGACGCCGCCCTGTACTTCCGTGAGAGGAGCGCAGCATGAACCGGCAGCCGGTTCCCCAGGGCGATGCGACCGGGCCGGACCGGACCGGCGCGCGGACTCCGGCCCCAGTCCCGTCCGCGGTCGCGGCCCCGACCCCGACCCCGGTTCCGGTCCCGGAGGAGGTCCTGCGGGCGCGTGCGTACCTGCTGCGCAGCGTCGAACCACCGAATCGGCGGCTGATCGGGCTCATCGAGGAGTACGGACCGGTCGAGGCGGCGGACCGGCTGCGCCGGGGCGCGGTGTCCGACGAGCTCCTGCGTGCCGCGACCGCGCGTCGCGGCACCGACCGCAGCGCCGCGGACCTCGACGCCGCACGGGCCGTCGGCGCCCGGCTGCTCGTCCCGGAGGACCCGCAGTGGCCGGACTGGCCGTTCTCGGCCTTCGCGCTCGCCACGCGCGCGGACCTGGCACCGCCGGTCGCGCTGTGGGCCCGGGGCCCCGCCGACCTCTCGGCCCTGGCGGAGCGGTCGGTCACCATCGTGGGCTCGCGGGCCGCGACCCGCTACGGGCTCCACACCACGGCGGATTTCGCCTCGGCGCTCGCCCGGCGCGGGGTCACGGTGTTCTCCGGTGCGGCCTTCGGCATCGATGCCGCGGCCCACCGCGGTGCGCTCGCGGTCGGCGCGGCGACGGTCGCGGTACTGGCCTGCGGGCCGGACCGGTTCTACCCGGTCGCCCACACCGGGCTGATCGAGCGGATCGCGGCGACCGGGCTGGTGCTCAGCGAGTACCCGCCGGGGACCGTGCCGGGCCGGTTGCGCTTCCTGGTCCGCAACCGGTTGCTCGCCGCCCTGGGAGCGGGCTGCCTGGTGGTCGAGGCGGGAGCCCGCAGCGGGTCGCGTCGCACGGCCACGGACTCGCTCGCCCTCGGCCGGCCGCTGATGGCGGTACCGGGCCCGGTCACGTCGGCGCTGTCGGTCGGGTGCCACGAGCTGGTGCGCGCCGGGCAGGCCCAGCTGGTCGGGCGCCCCGAGGACGTCCTGGAGACGGTCGGCCGGCTCGGGCTGGATCTCGCCCTGCCGCCGGCGGGGGAGCGCCGGCCCACCGACGGCCTCACGCCTGCCGCGCTCGCCGTGCACGACGCACTGCCGGCCCGCGCCGCGTGGTCACCGGGCCGGATCTCCGAGGTCGCCGGCGTCGCCGCCGACGACGTCCGTGCCGCGCTGACCGAGCTGGAGGAACGCGGGCTCGCCGAGTACCACCAGGGTCTCTGGCAACGCCCGGCGCGCCGGGGCGGTCCTTGACCGGGCACCGTCCGCGGCGGACGGTCCCCGTATGGCCAGCACCCGGCACCACGGCACCGGCGATCCCGACCGCGCGGACGACGACCTGGCGCCGGAGGTGGCCGCCGCCCTGGATGCGTTCGCCTCCCATCTGGAGCACGAACGCGGCCGCTCCCCGCACACCGTGCGGGCCTACCGGTCGGATCTCACCGACCTGCTCCGCGGCCTGCCCGGGCTCGCGGCACTCGACCTCGACCGCCTGCGCCGGCGGCTCACGGCCACGCACGCGGCCGGGGCGGGGCGGGCCACCGTGGCCCGGCGGACGGCGGCCGCGCGCACGTTCTCCGCGTGGGCGGTCCGTACCGGGCGCCTCGACCACGACCCGGCCGCCCGGCTCGGGTCCCCGCGCGCCGCCACCGTCCTGCCCGAGGTGCCGGCGGCCGAGGAGGCCGCCGCGGTCCTGGACGCGGCGATCTCGGGGGCGACCGAGGACGACCCGGAGGCACTGCGCGACCTGCTGGTGCTCGAACTGCTCTACGGCACCGGGATCCGGGTCGCCGAGCTGTGCGGGCTCGACCTGGACCGGATCGACGAAGCCGGTCGCACCCTGCGGGTCCGGGGCAAGGGCGACCGGGAACGCACCGTGGTGTTCGGAGTCCCCGCCGCGCGGGCGCTGCGCCGGTGGCTCGACCGGGGCCGCCCGGCCCTCGCCACGCCGGCCTCACCGGCGGCCCTGCTGCTCGGGGTCCGGGGCGGTCGGCTCGACCCGCGTGTGGCCCGTACGGTCGTGCACCGCGCGATGCGCGCGGTGCCGGGCACGACCGACGTCGGACCACACGGCCTCCGGCACGCCGCAGCCACACATCTCCTGGAGGGCGGAGCCGACCTTCGTTACGTACAGGAGTTGCTCGGTCACGCTACGCTGTCAACGACCCAGCTCTACACACACGTGACCGTTGATCGGCTGAAGGTGGTTCATGAGCAGGCCCACCCACGGGCGTGAAGGCACAGCCCCGGTTGAAGGCGCAGTCCCACTCGAAAGCACAGTCCCGCTCGAAAGCGCAGTCCCGGTTCCCGCTCGACCCGACTCCTTCCCCGTCGTCCTCGCCTCGGTGCTCGACCGGGTCGCCCGTGGTGCGGCGGCACCCGGGCCCGCCGGGCGTCCCCGGGGTACCGCCGGGGTCGTGCGGCGCGGGCCGGTTCGCGCCGTCGGCCGCGCCGGAGGTGACACACCCGGGCCGGTCCGGGACCACCTGGAGGAGACCGTCGAGCCCGACGCGGTGCCGTTGTGGCGAGCATTCCTCGACGGTCGCGATCCCGAGGCGCGTCGCCGGCTGGTCGAGCATCACAGCCCGCTGGTGCGCGGGGTCGGGCTCAAGCTCGCGGTGCGGCTGCCGTCGTCGATCGAGCTGTCGGACCTGCTCCAGTCCGGCACCTTCGGCCTGATGGAGGCCGTCGACCGGTTCGACCCGGCCCGCGGGATCCGGTTCGAGGGCTACGCCGCCCAGCGTGTCCGCGGGGCGATGCTCGACGAGATGCGTGCCCAGGACTGGGTACCGCGCACGGTGCGTGCCCGCAGCCGCGAGGTCGAACGGGCCCGCGACGCGGTGCAGGCGAGGACCGGACGGCCCGCGTCCGAGCGGGAGCTCGCCGCTGAGCTGGGGATCGGCCTGCGCGAGCTCCGTCAGGCCGGACGGCCGCTGCACCTGGTCACCGTCGGCCACCTCGGTGCGGCGGCGTCGTCGGGCGCCGACGTGCTCGCCGCGCTCCTCGCGGACGAGGCCGACGAGCCGGGCCTCGCCGTGACCCGGCGCGAGACGGGTGACGAGCTGCGGGCGGCGATCGCGCAGCTGGGGGAGCGGGACCGGACGGTGCTGCGGCTCTACTACCTCGAGGACCACACCCTCGCCGAGATCGGGGTGCTCCTCGGGGTGACCGAGTCCCGGGTGTGCCAGCTGCACGCCCGGATCCTCACCCGGCTGCGCGGCCGGATGCCCCCCGCGCTCGCCGGCTGACCGAGCGGACCGGCCGTCCCGCCGCCCGATCAGCCGGGGCGAGTGCGGGCCCGGGCCGCCGCGCCGGTCGGGCACCGCCCGGGAGCCCGGCGCCGGGACCGTGACGGCGATCCGGGGTCACGGTGGAGCTCCGCCCACCCGCGCGGTCGGCGGCCCGCCCGCCTGTCCGCCGTGCGGGACCGCGGGGTCGGCGACCGGTTCCGTGTGGTCCCACGGCAACAGCCGCATCCGCGGTGGGCGCAGCAGGACCAGCGGATCGAGATGATCGAGCCGGTCCCGCCGTACGCCCCAGTGCAGGCACGCGGCGGCCGGGCAGCCGGCGTGCCCCGGCTGCAGGACGCCGAGCGGATCGCCCGCCGCCACGGCCTCCCCGGCAGTCACCGAGGGCGCCACCGGCTCGTAGGTGCTGCGCAGACCGTCCGGGTGGTCCACCGAGACGACGCCGCGGCCCGCGACCGGTCCCGCGAACACGACCACCCCCTCGCGGGCGGCCAGCACGGCCTGCCCCGGCGCGCCCGCCAGGTCAGCACCCCGGTGACCGCGGCCGAACCGGAACGTCGGCTTGCGGAACGGCCCCGTCACCGCGGGGACCGGCAGCACCGGCCACGAGTACCGCGCGCCCGGCGCCGGGATGCCCGCGCCCGGGGGCCGAGGCGGTGGGACCGCCGGGGCGGCAGGGTCCGGCGCGGGACCGACGTCCGGCGGCGGCGCGGCGGCCGGTCCGGGGTGGCCGGGGACGGGATCGGCTGGTCCAGGGGCGGCCGAACCGGGCTGGCCCGGTGCGGCGGGCGGCAGGGCGGGTGGTTCCGGTCCGGATCGCTCGGCCGGCGGGGGAGCGCCGGGCCCGGGCGGGTCCGGTTCGGCTCGTGCCGCCGCGGGCGGAGCCGGTTCGGCTCGTGCCCCTGCGGGCGGTGCCGGTTCGGCTGGTGCCGCTGCGGGCGGCGCGAACGGTCGTCCCGTCACCGGGCCCGCGCGGGCCACCCACGGCGGCAGGACCGCCAGCACGGTCACGACCACGGCCAGTACGACCACCAGCCCACGCAGCACCCTGCGTGCGTCCCGGCGCCCGGGTGCGGGCGTGGCCCGCGGGGGCGCCGGGACGGGTACGCCCGGAACAGGGTCGTCCCGGGCAATCCCGCTGCAGGCAAGCACCCGGGCGGCAGGTGCACCGGCGACAGGCGCACCGGAGGCAGGCGCACGGAGGGCAGGTGCACGGAAGGCAGGCGCACGGAGAGCAGGCGCACGGAGAGCAGGTGCACGGAGAGCAGGCGCACCGGGGTCGGGCGGATGGAGGGCAGACCCACCGGAGGCCGGCGCACGGAAGGCAGGTGCACCGGGGGCCGGGGCAGGGAGGGCAGGCGCGCTGTCGACATGCTCGTCGTGAGCGGGACCGGTCCGGGGAGGCGCGTCCGGCGGGAGGGCATCCGGCAGCGGGCTGTGGGGGAGTGGACTGCGGGGCAGCGGAGCGCGCTGGAGCGGGCTGTGCTGGAGCGGGCGGTGCGGGAGCGGGTGAGGCGGCACCCTGCCAGCCTCGGGCCGCGACCGCCGGGGTGCGGGCCGACCTGCGCAGCTGTGGACGGATCGCGTACTTGGGGACGCCCGGACCCGTGCGCGGGCTCCGCTGCATCCGATGCGCAGACCTCGGCGTACACTGGTCGCGCACCACGAATGTCGTGGTGACTTCGCGCGCCCGCCTGCCCGCTGCGCCGTGTCCTCCGGGGTGCGGCACCGGGAGCGGAGGCCGGGCGGTCCCGCGAACCCGTCGCCGTCGAGCAGTCGCCCGACAGCGGCGCGGGGAGCCGGGTCCGGCCCCGTGGCTGGCGCCAGGGCGGTTCCGCCGACCGGTGGTGCCGCGAAACCGCACGCGCGGCACGTCGCCGCGCCCGACAGAGAGGTGAACGTAGGCCATGGCCGTCGTCACCATGAAGCAGCTGCTCGACAGCGGCGTGCATTTCGGGCACCAGACCCGGCGCTGGAACCCGAAGATGAAGCGCTACATCCTCACCGAGCGCAACGGCATCTACATCATCGACCTGCAGCAGACGCTGTCGTACATCGACCGCGCCTACGAGTTCGTGCGTGAGACCGTCGCGCACGGCGGGACGATCATGTTCGTCGGCACCAAGAAGCAGGCCCAGGAGGCCATCGCCGAAGAGGCCGGCCGGGTCAACATGCCGTACGTCAACCAGCGCTGGCTGGGCGGCATGCTCACCAACTTCCAGACGGTCCACCGCCGGCTGCAGCGTCTCAAGGAGCTGGAGTCGATGGAGGAGACCGGCGGGTTCGAGGGTCGCACCAAGAAGGAGATCCTCATGCTCACCCGCGAGAAGGACAAGCTCACCCGGACCCTCGGTGGTATCCGGGACATGTCCAAGGTCCCGTCCGCGGTGTGGGTGGTGGACACCAAGAAGGAGCACATCGCCGTCGGCGAGGCCCGGAAGCTGAACATCCCGGTCGTCTCCATCCTGGACACCAACTGCGACCCGGACGAGGTCGACTACCCGATCCCGGGTAACGATGACGCGATCCGCTCCGCCGCGCTGCTGACCAAGGTCATCGCGAAGGCGGCCGCCGACGGCCTGGTCGCCCGCGGCCAGCGTCGTGGTGAGGGCGAGGCCGCCGCCGAGCAGCCGCTCGCCGAGTGGGAGCAGGACGTCCTGGCCGGTAACGAGGTCGGCTCGGACGGCGCCAGCCTGTCCGCCGCCGGTGGCGACGGCGCGGACGCCGCGACCGCCTCGGCGTCGAACACCAACGGCACCCAGAACTGATCCGCGCGGGGCGGCCGGGTCCGGACCGGACCCGGCCGCCCACGTGCCCCGGTGATCCCTTCCCGTCACGACCCAGAGGACGAGAGACCCCTGATGGCGAACTACACCGCCGCCGACGTCAAGCGGCTCCGTGAGCTCACCGGCTCCGGGATGATGGACTGCAAGAAGGCCCTGGAGGAGTCCGAGGGCGACTTCGACAAGGCCGTGGAGCTCCTGCGCATCAAGGGTGCGAAGGACGTCGGCAAGCGCGCCGAGCGCGCCACCGCGAACGGTCTGGTCGTTGCCGAGGGCGGCACCCTGGTCGAGCTGGACTGCGAGACCGACTTCGTCGCCAAGTCCGACGACTTCATCGCGCTGGCCGAGAAGGTCCTCGCGGTCGCCGTCGAGCAGAAGCCGGCCGACCTGGCCGGGCTGACCGAGGCCAAGCTGGAGGACAAGACCGTGGGCGAGGCCGTCCACGAGCTGTCCGCCCGCATCGGCGAGAAGTTCGAGCTGAAGCGGTACGCCCACGTCGAGGGCCCGACCGCCGTCTACCTGCACAAGCGTGCCACCGACCTGCCCCCGCAGATCGGCGTCGTGCTCTCCTACGAGTCGGCCCAGGGGGACAGCGCAGCCGAGGAGGCCGCCCGCGGCCTGGCGATGCACGTCGCGGCCGCGCGCCCGGAGTTCACCACCCGCGAGCAGGTTCCGGCCGAGACCGTCGAGAACGAGAAGCGCATCGCCGAGGCCACCGCCCGCGAGGAGGGCAAGCCCGAGCAGGTGCTGCCGCGCATCGTCGAGGGCCGGGTCAACGGCTTCTACAAGGACGTCGTGCTGCTGGAGCAGACCTCCGTGCAGGACAGCAAGAAGACCGTGAAGGCCGTGGCCGACGAGGCCGGCGTGACCATCAAGGGCTTCGTCCGCTTCGAGGTCGGTCAGAACTGATCCGCCGCCTCCCCCCGGGCGGTGCGCACGCGCCGCCCGGGGGCGGAGGTGAGAGGATCGGATCGAACAGCGAGTACGACAGGGCCGGGGGATGCAACCGTGACCGAGGAAACGCTCTTCGACGCCGAGGAGAAGATGGAGAAGGCCGTCGCCGTCGCCCGCGACGACCTCACGTCCGTGCGCACCGGCCGGGCCACCCCCAACATGTTCTCCCGGATCGTCGTCGACTACTACGGCGCCGCGACCCCGCTGAACCAGCTCGCGTCGGTCTCCATCCCGGAGGCCCGCATGGCGGTCATCAAGCCGTACGACGCCAGCCAGCTCAAGGCGATGGAGAAGGCGATCGCCGAGTCCGACCTCGGCGTGAACCCCAGCAACGACGGCCAGATCATCCGCGTGATCATCCCGTCACTGTCCGAGGAGCGCCGCCGCGAGATGGTCAAGGTCGCCCGCGGCAAGGGTGAGGACGCCCGCGTCGTCGTGCGTGGCCTGCGCCGCAAGGCGATGGACGAACTGCACCGCATCCAGCGCGACGGCGAGGCCGGCGAGGACGAGGTCGTCCGCGCCGAGAAGGAGCTGCAGAACGTCACCGACCGCTACGTCACGCAGATCGACGAGCTGGTCAAGAACAAGGAATCCGAACTCCTCGAGGTCTGACGCCCGGTGACCTCCTCCTCCGACGCCGCCGTCCCCGTGACCTCCGACCTCCCCCGTTCGGGGCCGGCCGGGAAATCGGCGACGTCGGGTGACGGGCCCCCGGTGAAGCCGTCCAAACGGGCCCGGCTGGGCCGCAACCTCGCCGCCGCGATCGCCGTCGGCGTCGGGCTGGGCGCCGTCATCCTGGTCAGCCTGCTCATCGTCCCCGAGTGGTTCGTCCTGGTCCTGGCAGCGGTCACCGCGGTCGGTACCTGGGAGCTCGCCGGCGCACTGCGCCGCGGTGCCGACATCCGGGTCTCCACCCCGGTCCTGCTGCTGGGCGGGCAGGCCGTCGTCTGGCTGTCCTGGCCGTTCGGTCTGCGCGGTGCCGCGATCGCACTCGCGGCGACCGTGCTCGGCTGCCTGCTCTGGCGGATGCGCGAGGGCGCGGCCCACTTCGTGCGCGACATCAGCGCGTCGCTGTTCGTCGCCGTCTACGTCCCGCTGCTGGTCGCGTTCGCGGTCCAGCTGACCGTCGCGCCGCAGGGCATCGGGCGGGTACTGACGTTCCTGATCTGCGTGGTCGCCTCCGACGTCGGTGGCTACGCGGCCGGGGTCGTCGCCGGCAAGCACCCGATGGCCCCCACGATCAGCCCGAAGAAGTCCTGGGAGGGCTTCGGCGGGTCGATGGCGTCCGGCATGGCCGCCGGAGCGCTGTGCGTGGCGCTGTTCTTCGGCGCCCCCTGGTACTGGGGCCTGCTGGTCGGGGCGCTGCTCGTCGCGACCGCGACGCTGGGCGACCTGGTCGAGTCGCTGATCAAGCGTGACCTCGGCATCAAGGACATGGGCAAGCTCCTCCCCGGGCACGGCGGTCTGATGGACCGGCTGGACTCGCTGCTGCCGACGGCCTTCGTGGCGTGGGCGGTGCTCGGGATCGTCGTCCCGGTCGCGTGAGGCGCACCTGGACCGGGTTCGGTGGTCAGCCGAAGCCCGGGCCCGCGATCCCGAGCCCGAACATCTGGAACTGGCCCGAGATCTACGAGGTCGAGAACCGCGCGCAGGACGCCGACGGCGCGCTCTGGTCCGCCCTCGGTGAGGAGACCGGCGGCTGGGCCGGGCTCGACGTCGTCGACATCGGCTGCGGCGACGGGTTCCACCTGCCCCGCTTCGCCGAGGACGCCGCGTCCGTGGCCGGTGTCGAACCGCACCCGCCGCTCGTGGCACGGGCCCGGGAGCGGTGCGCGGGTGACCCGCGGATCAGCGTGCACACCGGCGGCGCCGAAGAGCTCCCGCTGCCGGACGCGAGCGCGGACCTGCTCCACGCCCGCACCGCCTACTTCTTCGGGCCCGGGTGCGAGCCGGGGCTGGCCGAGGCCGAACGGGTGCTGCGCCCCGGCGGGACGCTCGTCGTCGTCGACCTCGACTTCACCGCCCGCCCGTACGGGAACTGGCTGCGCGCGGACCTGCCCCGCTACGACCCGCCCGCGGTCGACCGGTTCTTCGCCGGTCAGGGCTTCGCGCTGCGCCGGGTGCTGTCCACCTGGCGCTTCGCCGAGCGTGCGGAGCTCGAGGAGGTCCTGCGCATCGAGTTCTCGAAGGGCACCGCGCGCACCGCGATCGCCGACGTCGCGGGCCTGACGATCCGGGTCGGCTACCGGGTGCACACCCGTCGCCGGCCCACCGGGCTCGTCCTGCCGTGAGGACCCACCCGCCTCCTCGGTGACCGGGCGGCTCCGGCGCGGCCCGCACCGGAGCGCCGGCGTCAGGCCAGCGTGACCGAGCCGTCCGCCACGGTGACCGGCCGCTCGGCGAGGGGTTGCACCGCGGGGCCCTGGACCACGGCGCCGTCGAGGCCGAAGCGGCTGCCGTGACACGGGCAGAGGATCGCGCCGTCGGTGACCGCGTTGACCGCACACCCCTGGTGCGGGCAGACCGCGGACAGGCCGGTGAACTGCCCGGCCGTCGGCTGGGTGACGACGATCTGCTCGTCGGCGTAGATCTTCCCGCCGCCCACCGGCACCTCCGACGCCGGACCGAGGCTGGTGCCCGGGGCGCCCTCGGGGACGTCACCGGCCTCCTGCTGGCCTCCGGAGTCGTCGGTGGTGGTGCCGCCCCCGCACGCGGCGACCGCGCCGATCGCGGCCACTCCGGCGCCGGCGAACACCGCGCGGCGGCCGATCGACGGCGGCCGGGAGTCGTGGCCGGTCGCGACGCTCGTCTCGGGAAGTTCCTTCTCGGGGACTGTCATGGGGCTCCTCGGGGGAGACCGGGCCGCGGCCCGGTGCGTGGTGGTGGCACGGGCCGGGTCCGGGACGACCTTCCCGTGCGGTCAGCGTCGCACGGGGTCCGGTGTCCGGTCGGGCAGCCCCGTCGAACGACCACGGGACGACCACCGGACGACCACCGGACGTGCACGGGGGAGTGGCGGCGAGCGGGCGGGCGGTCTCGCTACCGTGGACGCCATGCCGTACACCACCCGCCAGTCCTCGCTCGGGGTGCCCGCGCCGAGCCTGGAGGTCGTCCTGGGCATGCTGGCCTGGACGATCGGTGCCGCGGGACTCGCGAGCGGGTTCGGTACCGTGCTCGTCGCGCTCGGGCTGTTCCTGACCGCGTACCTGGTGATCGTCCGCCGCCGCAACGCGGCGATGGTGGTGGTCCTGCACCCCGAGCGCAAGCGCCGGATGCAGCGACTGATCCTGGTCGGCGTGGCCGGGATCGTGCTGCTGCCCTCGCTGCTGGGGCTGGTCGGCTACGCCGAGGTGTCGATCGCGGTGACGGCCGCGCTGATCGGGGTCCTGCTGATCCAGGCGTCCACCGTGCTGGAGGAGCGCAGCCTGGTCGCCACCGGTGCGCTGGTGCTGCTGATCGCCGCGTTCGGTGCGTTCCTGGCGCTGAGCCACGAGGGCCAGGGCACCGGATCCTCACAGCCGGTGATCGGACTGCTGGCGGGCCTGGTGCTGTGGGTGGCCGCGATGCGCCGCCTCGGCATCCTCACCGACCTCTCACGGCGCTACAACGTGCGGCTGCCCCGGGTCCGCTGAGGGAGCGAACGTCGGCGCCCCCGGGCGGGGCTGGCACACTGGAGGTGCCATGTCCAGCCTTCCGCTCGTCTTCGACGCACCCCGCCGCGGCACGCCGCCCCGCCATCTCGCCGACCTCGACCCGGCCGACCGCGCCGCCGTGGCGGCCGAGATCGGCCTGCCGAAGTTCCGGCTCGACCAGCTGGCGCGGCACTATTTCGGGCGTCTCACCGACGACCTCGAGGCGATGACCGACCTCGGCGCCGACGCCCGGGCCAAGCTGGCGGCCGTGCTGCCGTCGCTGGTCACCCCGCTCACCGAGAAGGCCTGTGACGACGGCGCCACCCGCAAGACCCTCTGGCGCGGCCACGACGGCGTGCTGGCCGAGTCGGTGCTGATGCGCTACCCGGACCGGGCGACGGTGTGCATCTCGAGTCAGGCCGGGTGCGGGATGGCGTGCCCGTTCTGCGCGACCGGCCAGGGCGGTCTGCAGCGGAACCTGTCCACGGCCGAGATCGTCGACCAGGTGCGCCGGGCCGCCGCCGCGGCCCGCGACGGCGCGCTGGACGAGCCGACCCGGCTGTCCAACGTCGTGTTCATGGGGATGGGCGAGCCGCTCGCCAACTACAAGCGGGTCGTCGCCGCGGTCCGCCGGATCACCGAACCGGCACCGAACGGCCTGGGTATCTCGGCCCGGGGCGTCACCGTGTCGACGGTCGGGCTCGTCCCGGCGATCGACCGGCTCCGGGAGGAGGGGATCCCGGTCACCCTCGCGATCTCGCTGCACTGCCCGGACGACGAGCTGCGCGACACCCTCGTCCCGGTCAACAACCGCTGGAAGGTCGGCGAGGTGCTCGACGCCGGGCGGCGTTACGCCACCACCACGGGGCGGCGGGTCTCGATCGAGTACGCCCTGATCCGCGACGTCAACGACCAGCCGTGGCGGGCCGACCTGCTCGCGACGATGCTGCGCCGGCACATCGGCACGTCCCGGGTGCACGTCAACCTGATCCCGCTGAACCCGACCCCCGGCAGCGAGTGGGACGCCTCGCCGAAGCCGGTGGAGGAGGAGTTCGTGCGCCGCGTGCGGGCCGGCGGCATCGCCTGCACCGTGCGGGACACCCGCGGCCAGGAGATCGACGCCGCCTGCGGTCAGCTCGCCGCCTCCCACTCCGGCTGACCCGGCGCCGGTCCCGCGCCGCGCCCGGCGCACCGGCACCGAGGCCACTCACGCGCGCCGCCCCGAGGGGCACCCTCGTGGCGTCAGGTGCCCCGAGGGTGCCCCCGGGGGCACGGGAAGGGGCTCGTCGGTAGTGGCCGCCGCACCGGCGGTCGGCGTCACGGCGCGCCCGACGACGCGCGCAGCTGGCCCCTCAGCGCCCACATGTGCTGCCCCGAGGGGCACCCTCGTAGCGCCAGGTGCCCCGAGGGTGCCCCTGGGGGCGCAAGGAACGGCGCGCAACCGGCGCGCGAGGGCAGCGGCGCCGCGCCCGGCTCGCCGGCGCGGAGAGTGCCGGAGCTACAGCCGCTCGCCCGACTCCGGGTGGAACAGGTGTAGCCCCTCGACCGAGGGCGTCAGGGCGATCCGGTCGCCGCGGCGGGTGCCGGAGCGCCCCCCGGTCCGGACGACGACGGCGTCCTGCCCGGACCCGGTCAGCACCGCGGAGTCGTCGGACAGGTCCCCGGTCGACTCGGCGAGGGTGCCGTAGAGGAACGCGTCGGAGCCCAGCTCCTCGACGACGTCCACCCGGGCCGGGATGCCCTCGGTGCCGCTGTCGGTGACCGTCCACTGCTCGGGCCGGATACCCAGCGTCACCTCGGTGATCTGGTGGGTGCCGAGGGTGGCGCGCACGTCGCGCGGCAGCGCGAGCTCGTGCCCGGCCAGCCGCACCCCACGCTCGGTCAGCGGCACGGTGAACAGGTTCATCGCCGGTGAGCCGATGAACCCGGCCACGAACGCGTTGGCGGGCCGGTCGTAGAGGTCGGCGGGGGTGGCGAACTGCTGCAGCTTGCCGTCGGCGAGCAGCGCGACCCGGTCTCCCATCGTCATCGCCTCGACCTGGTCGTGGGTGACGTAGACGGTGGTCACCCCGAGCCGGCGCTGCAGCGCGGCGATCTCGGTACGGGTCGAGACCCGCATCTTCGCGTCGAGGTTCGACAGCGGCTCGTCCATCAGGAACACCCGCGGCTCCCGCACGATCGCCCGGCCCATCGCGACCCGCTGCCGCTGACCACCGGACAGCGCCCGGGGCTTGCGGTCCAGGTAGTCGGTGAGCCCGAGGATCGCGGCGGCCTCGCGGACCTTCTCGGCGCGCGCGGACTTCTCGACCCCGGCCATCTTCAGCGGGAAAGCCATGTTCTCGCCGACGGTCTTGTTCGGGTACAGCGCGTAGTTCTGGAACACCATCGCGATGTCGCGGTCCTTCGACGACACCCCGACCATGTTCTCGCCGTCGATCCGGATCGAGCCGCCGTCGATCTCCTCGAGCCCGGCCAGCATCCGCAGCGCCGTCGACTTCCCGGAGCCGGACGGCCCGACCAGGACGACGAACTCGCCGTCGGACACGGTCAGGTCCAGCCGGTCGACCGCGGGCTTGGCCCCCGCGGTGTAGATCCGGCTCGCCTGGTCGAACACCACGTCAGCCACGCCGGGCTCCCCTCACACGAGACACAGAAGGCACTGAAGTTGTAAAAGGCACAGCAGGAACAGGACTCGGGACACTCACTTGACGGCACCGAAGGACAGGCCCTGGACCAGCTTGTTCTGCGCGATCCACCCGGCGATGACGACGGGCAGCGCGGCGACCGTGGCCGCGGCGCACAGGCTGGCGAAGTACAGGCCCTCGGAGGTGATGAACCCGACCAGGTACACCGGCACGGTCGCGGCCCGCGACGCGGTCAGGTTCACGGCGAAGAAGAACTCGTTCCAGCTGAAGATCATGCAGATGAGCGCGGTGGCCGCCATCCCCGGCGACACGATCGGCAGCACGACCTCGCGCAGCGAGCGGCCCAGCGAGGCGCCGTCCATGCTCGCCGCCTCCAGCAGCTCGCGCGGGACCTCCAGGAAGAACGAGCGCATCATCCACACCGCGATCGGCAGGTTCATCGCCGTGTACAGGACGATCAGCGTCCAGATGTTGTCGAGCGCGCCCATGTAGTTCACGACGACGTAGATCGGGACGATCGCCGCGACGACCGGCAGCATCTTCGTCGAGATGAAGAAGAACAGCACGTCCTGGGTCTTCTTCACCGGGCGCAGCGACAGGGCGAACGCGGCGGGCGTCCCGAGCAGCAGCACCAGCAGCGTCGAGACCACGGTCGCGAACAGCGAGTTGAGCAGGTACGGGCCGACCCCGCCCGCGAACACCTCGACGAAGTTGTCCAGGGTCGGGGCGAAGAACAGGGTCGGCGGGTCGGTGTAGGCGTCGGCCTCGGTCTTGAACGCGGTGAGCACCATCCACAGCACCGGGAAGAAGAACCCGATGCCGACGATCCAGGCGAGCACCGTGAGCAGGGCACCGGAGCCACGCCCGGTCCGTCGCGGCACCGGCGCCGCGGCGTTCGGGGAGGTGGTGGTCCCGGATGCGGTGGCGGCCGTCATCACGCCTCCTCGGCGGCGGAGAAGCTGCGGAAGATCAGGCGCAGGGCCAGGGTGGCGACGATGATCGTCGCGACCACGGTGACCACGCCCATGGCGGCGGACTCACCGATGTCGAAGCCCAGGAACGCCCGCTGGTAGATGTAGAAGGGCAGGTTCGCCGACGCCGTCCCGGGTCCGCCCTGGGTCATCATGTAGATCGTGTCGAACGTGTTGACCAGGTAGATCGCGCCGAGCACCACGCCCAGCTCGATGAAGCGGCGCAGGTGCGGCAGCGTCACCTCGCGGAACACGGCGAAGCCGTTCGCCCCGTCCATCCGGGCGGCCTCGAGGACCTCCGCCGGCTGCGAGCCGAGCCCGGCGAGGATCAGCAGCATCATGAACGGCGTCCACTGCCACACCAGCGCGACGATCACCGCGGCCCGCGGGAACGTCGAGATCCAGTCGGTCTGGTCGGCGCCGAACGGGCCGAGCACGAAGTTCACCAGGCCGTAGGTCGGGTCGAACATCACCGTCTTCCACAGCAGCGCGCCGGCCACCGGGGTGATCAGGAAGGGGGTGATGATGAGGGTCCGGACGATCCCGCGGCCGACGAAAGCGCGGTTGAGCAGCAGCGCGATCGCCAGGCCCAGGATCATCGCGATGAACACCGCGCCCAGCGTCAGGATGATCGAGTTCAGCGCGACGCCGCGGAACTGCGAGTCGGTGAAGACCGTCGCGTAGTTCTCCAGGCCGACGAAGCGCTGGCTGCCGGGGCGGACCAGGTTCCAGGACTGCAGCGAGTACCAGATCGTGACCAGGAACGGCAGCTGCGTGACGATGATCGTGAAGATCAGTGCGGGCAGCAGCGGTGCCCGGCGGATCCAACCCTCCTTCCGCGCGTTCCCACGCTCGGCCGGCCGTTCGGGCGGGGCCTGCGGCGTCGCCTCCGTGACGGTCACGAGTCGGCTCCTTGCTGCTGGTAGCTCTCGCCGACGACCTCGGCGTAGTCCTGGGCCTGGTCGAGCGCCTCGTCGGCGCTCTGCTGCCCGGCGATCGCGGCGGAGATCTGCTGACTGACCCGGGTGCCGAGGTCCTGGAACTCGGGGATGCCGACGAACTGCAGCCCGGTGTAGGGGACCGGGTCACGGGTCGGGCGGTCCTGGTTCGCGGCGTCGATCGCGGCCCGGGTCTGCGGGGCGTAGGCCTTCGACGCCTCGATGTACTCCGGGATCGCGTAGGTCGACTGCCGCGCACCGGGCGGGACCGAGGTCCAGCCCAGCTCCTCGCCGACCATGCGCTGGTAGGGCTTCGACGTCATCCAGGACAGGAACTTCCAGGTGGCGTCGACCTGCTCGGGGCCCTTCTCCGCAGTGGTGCGCGGGATGGCCAGCGCCCACGAGTAGAGCCATCCGGACGGCAGCCCGTCGACGCCGGTCGGGGCGGGCGCGTAGCCGACGTCGCCGACGACGCGCGACTCGTCGGGGTTCTCCAGCAGGCCGGCGGCGACGGTGGCGTCGAACCACATCGCGGTGTTGCCCTGGCTGAACTGGGTGCCGCACTCGGAGAACCCGGAGCCGGCGGCGCCAGGCTGGCCGTCCCGGCGGACCAGGTCGACGTAGAAGTTCACGGCCTCGCGGACCTCGGGCGAGGTCAGCTGGGCGTTCCACTGCTCGTCGTACCAGCGGCCGCCGAACGAGTTGATCATCGCGCCGACCGGGGCCATGACCTCGCCCCAGCCCGGCTTGCCGCGCAGGCAGATCCCGGCCCGGTTCTGCTCCCGGTCGGTGAGCCGGTCGGCGAACCCGGCGACCTGCTCCCAGGTCGGGTTCGGCGGCATCGTCAGCCCCGCCTCGGCGAAGAGGTCCTTGCGGTACATCAGGAACGCCGACTCGCCGTAGAACGGCACCGAGTACATGTGCCCGTCCGGCCCGGAGAGTGCGTTGCGGATGCTGGGCGTGAAGTCGTCGCGGTCGTAGCCCGGCGTCTGTGCCATCAGCGGGTCGAGGTCGACCAGCCAGCCGTTGCGGGCCCACTGCGGGGTCTCGTAGTTGCTGATCATGACGGCGTCGAACTCGTCGCCGCCGGTGGCGACCGACGCGGTGATCTTCGCCCGGGCCTCGTTCTCGGAGAGGCTGACGAACCGGAGCTTGATGTCCGGGTTCTCCGCCTCGAACCGCGGGCTGAGCTCGATCGCGTCCTCCATCTGCGGGTTGGACACGATCGCGATGGTCACCGTGCGGGCGCCCTCGGGCAGCCCCAGCGTGCCGGCCCCGGCGCAGCCGGAGAGGACCAGCGAGAGCGCGGCCAGCAACGCGGCGGCGATGCGCCCCCCGCGTCGGCGGCTCGGGACGGTCCTGGCGGTCACGTCGGCAGGTTCCGTTCGGCTGGGCCGTTCTCCACGGCGCTCTCCTCGTCCTCGAGGGCTACGATTGCTGTGATTCTGCACACGTCCGTTCGGCGGACTCAAGTACGGTAGGCGTGAAGTAACCGCTTGCGCAACCGCTTGCTTGTACTCTGTGCCCGTTCCGTGACAGGAGTTCAGTCGAAGGAGGTGTGCGATCGCGACCATGGCCGAGGTCGCCCGGCTGGCCGGGGTCTCCACCGCGACCGTCTCGCACGTCCTCAACGGCACCCGGCCGGTGCGCGAGCAGACCCGCCGGCAGGTCCTCGCCGCCGTCGAGCAGGCCCGCTACACGCCGAACGCCGCCGCCCGGTCGCTGGCGACCTCCCGCACACGCACGCTCGGGCTCGCGCTCTCGGCGATCTCGAACCCGTACCTCGGGGAGCTGCTGCACGCGATCGAGGACGAGTCCGCCGCGGCCGGCTACACGTTGCTGCTCACCGACCCGCACGACGACCCCGGCTACGAGGCGACCGCCGTCGCCCGGCTGCGCAGCCGGGTCGACGGCGTCCTGCTCGCCCCGTCCGCGGACTCCGGGCGCACGCTGGACGCCCTGGCCGCGCAGAAGGTGCCGACCGTGCTCGTCGACCGGATGCTCGGCGTCGCCCACGACGAGGTCGGGGCCGAGAACGTCGAGCCGGTCGCGGGGCTCGTCGAGCACCTTGCCGCGGCCGGACACACCCGGATCGGGTTCGTCGCCGGGCACGCTGGGCTCGCCACGACCGTGGAGCGGCTCGACGGCTACCGGCTCGGACTGCAGCGCGCCGGACTGGGTCCGCCCCGGGTCGTCGAGGGGCACTCCGAGGCCGAACCGGCCCGCCGCGCCGTCCGGGAACTGCTGGCCGCGCCCGACCGGCCCACCGCGCTGGTCACCGGGAACAACGCCATGACGATCGGTGTGGTCCAGGCGCTGCACGAGTCCGGGCTGCGGGTCCCCGGCGACGTCGCGCTCGCCGCGTTCGACGACTTCCCCTGGGCCGACGCGTTCAGCCCGCGCCTGACCGTGGTCGCGCAGCCGTTCGCCGAGATCGGCCGGGAGGCGGTGCGGATGCTGCTGGCACGGATGGAATCACCCGGCACCGCGCCGCGCTCGGTGCGGCTGCCCACCCGGTTCGTGCACCGGGACTCCTGCGGCTGCACGTCGTGACGCGTGCCGCAATTGACCCCGGTGCCGCCGTTGAGCCCGGGACCGCTGGTGAGCCCGGGACCGCTGGTGAGCCCGGGACCGTGCCGCGGTGTCAGCCCTTGCTCGCCAGCACCTCGCCGAGGTCGAAGCGCACCGGGTGCTCCAGCTGGGCGTAGGTGCAGGACCCGGGGTCGCGGTCCGGGCGCCACCGCACGAACTGCGTGGTGTGCCGGAAGCGGGCGCCCTCCATGTAGTCGTAGCGCACCTCCACGACCCGCTCCGGGCGCAGCGGCACGAACGACAGGTCCTTGCCCGAGTTCCACCGGCTCGTCTCGGACTTGCGCGGCGTCCGCTCGCCCTGGAGCTGCTTGGCCCACGCCCACGGGTGCTCGTCGAAGTCGGTCACCAGCGGCTGCAGCTCGGTCATCAGCTCCCGGCGCCGCGCCATCGTGAACGCGCCGACCACGCCCACCGAGACCAGCACACCGCGCTCGTCGTGCAGCCCGAGCAGCAGCGACCCGACGGCGTCCGGACCGGACTTGTGCACCCGGTACCCGGCGACGACGCAGTCGGCGGTGCGCTCGTGCTTGACCTTGGTCATCACCCGCTTGTCCGGCTCGTAGACCCCCGCCGGGTCCTTGACGATCAGCCCGTCCAGCCCGGCGCCCTCGAACCTCTCGAACCAGTCCCGGGCGGTGCCGGTGTCGGAGGTGATCGGGGTGACGTGCACCGGTGCCGTCGCGTCGGCGAGTGCCCGTTCCAGCAGCTCCCGGCGCTCGGCGAACGGGCGGCCGGTGAGGTCGTCGTCGCCCAGTGCCAGCAGGTCGAACGCGACGAACGAGGCCGGGGTCTCGCTCGCGAGCAGCGCGACCCGGCTGGCCGCGGGGTGCACGCGCTGCTGCAGCGCCTCGAAGTCGAGCCGGTTGTTCACCCGGTCGGCGACGACGATCTCCCCGTCGATCACCGCGCGCGCCGGGAAGTGCTGCTGCACCGCCTCGACGACGTCGGGGAAGTAGCGGGTCATCGGCCGTTCGTTGCGGGAGCCGATCTCGACCTCGTCGCCGTCGCGGAAGACGATCGAGCGGAAGCCGTCCCACTTGGGTTCGTACAGCTTCCCGTCGGGGATCGACGACGCGGGCTTGGCCAGCATCGGCTTCACCGGAGGCATCACGGGCAGGTCCACAGCGGGCAGTCTCCTCTCGGGGCGGGGCGACGGGCATCCCGGATCGCCCGTACGGGGTGGACCGTCCGGGCCGGCGGAACTGATCGGGGCGGCGGGCGGCTCGGTGTCGCACCGGTCCGCGGCGCGTGGTCGGATGGTGCCCGTGGGACGCCTGCCCGATCGCGACGAGCTGGAACGTGCCCGCGGGCGGACGATCCCCGACGTGCTGCCCGGGCCGGGTGACCCGCCCCTGCGGGTGCTGTTCTGCGGGATCAACCCCGGCCTGGTGTCCGCGGCGACCGGGCACCACTTCGCGCGCCCGGGCAACCGGTTCTGGCCGGTGCTGCACGAGTCGGGGTTCACCCCGCGCCTGCTGCGCCCGGACGAGCAGGACGAGCTCGCGAGGTGCGGGCTGGGGATCACCAACATGGCGCCGCGGGCGACCGCCCGGGCCGACGAGCTCACCGACGACGAGCTGGTCGCCGGCGGGCAGCGGCTGCGCGAGCTGGTCGGCGAGCACCGCCCGGACCGGCTGGCGGTGGTCGGGATCGGGGCCTACCGGACCGCGTTCGGCCGGCGTGACGCCGTGGTGGGGGAGCAGGACGAGCGGCTCGGCGGCACCGGGGTCTGGGTGCTGCCCAACCCGTCCGGGCTCAACGCGCACTGGTCCCGGGCGGCGATGGTGGCCGAGTTCGCCCGGCTCCGCGCGGTCGCCGGGGGCTGAGCTCCCGGGCTCCGCCGGGGTGGCTCAGCCGTCCGGCGCGCTCGCCGCGAGGAACAGCCCGGCGAGCAGGCCGATGACGAGGAACAGCCCCAGCCACCACGCGGCGCCGGTCAGCGTCCAGACCGCCGTGCCGATCACCAGGCCGCCGCCGACGCCGTAGCCGACGCGCTGCAGCCGCTGCTTGCGGTGCTCGTCCATGCCGGTCACGCCTCCCGGTCGAGATCGGGCAGGTCCGGGGGCGCGGCGCCGTCCCGGTCGTCGCGGTCGGCCCACTCCAGCAGCGGGTCGATCGTGAACACCGCCTCGTCGATCCCGGCGTGCAGGTCGCCCAGCTCGGCGTAGCGGGCCGGCATCGTGGCGATCGTGAAGTCGCCCGGCTCGCAGTCGTCGATCTCGTCCCAGCGGACGGGGGCCGACACCCGCGCGTCCGGGGTGCCGCGCACCGAGTAGGCGCAGGCGATCGTGTGGTCGCGGGCGTTCTGGTTGTAGTCGACGAAGATCTTCGACGGGTCCCGGTCCTTGCGCCACCACGACAGGTCCACGCGGTCGCAGCGCCGCCCGACCTCGCGGGCGAAGGCGTGCGCGGCCCGGCGGACCTCGGCGAACCCGTGCTCGGGCGGGATCCGGACGTAGACGTGCAGCCCGGACCCGCCGGAGGTCTTGGGGAAACCGGTGGCCCCGAGCTCGTCGAGCACCTCGTGCACCACGCCGGCCACTCGTCGGACGTCGGACCACGACGCGTCGGGCATCGGGTCGAGGTCGATCCGCCACTCGTCGGGGGACTCGACGTCGGCGGCGCGGGAGTTCCACGGGTGGAACTCCACGGTGGACATCTGCACTGCCCAGACCACGTCGGCGACGTGGCCGACGCAGAGCTCGTCGGCGGTGCGGTTCCAGCGCGGGAAGTGCACGCGCACGGTGCGGACCCAGTCCGGCGCGCCGCGCGGCAGCCGCTTCTGGTGCACCTTCTCGCCGGTGACGCCGGTCGGGAAGCGGTGCAGCATGCACGGCCGGTCGCGCAGCGCGCGCACGACCCCGTCCCCGACGGAGGTGTAGTACGCGGCCAGGTCCCGCTTGGTCTCGCCGCGGGCCGGGAAGTAGACCCGGTCCGGGCTGGACAGGCGCACGACGCGGTCGCCGATCGTCAGCTCGACCGGTTCCCCCGCGCCCGCGGCCATGCGAGGTCCGTTCAGTGGCGCCAGCTGCGCCGCTTGTAGATCGGGTACGCCACGGCGCCGATCAGGCAGACCAGCGCCGGGATCGCCATGTAGAGGAACTCGGTCCAGGAGATCGAGTGCCCGATCATGAACAGCAGCAGGATGATGCCGGTCAGCCCCGCGGCGATCGGGAGGCCCTTGGTGAAGTTCTGGTGCCAGCCCCAGTCGACCGAGGGCTCCTCCTCGGGGTCGACACCCGAACGGATCGCGACCTCGCGTGTCTTGCTCGCCACGTGCTTCCTCCTGCTACGACCGATTCGACCACCTGGCGGTCGGGGTCATCGTCGCACAGCCGGGCGGCGGAGGATGATGTGCGGTGATGAAGTCACTCGTCGTGTTGGGCAGTACCGGGTCGATCGGCACCCAGGCCCTCGATGTGATCACCAAGGCCGGCGGGTTCACGGTCGCCGGGCTGGCCGCGGGCGGTTCGGACGTGCCGCTGCTGCTCGCCCAGGTGCGTGCGCACGGGGTGCCGCGGGTCGCGGTGTCCTCCCCGTCCGCCGCCGCGCAGGTGCGCGAGGCGTTGCCCGGCGTCGAGGTGCTCGACGGGCCGGACGCCGCGGCCGAACTGGTCACGGCGTGCGGGGCCGACGTCGTGCTCAACGGCATCACCGGCTCCCGCGGGCTCGGCCCGACCCTGGCCGCGCTGCGGACGGGTGCCCGGCTGGCGCTGGCCAACAAGGAGTCGCTGGTCGCGGGCGGTCCGCTGGTGCTCGCTGCGGCCGAGCCCGGCCAGATCGTGCCGGTCGACTCCGAGCACTCGGCGCTGGCCCAGTGCCTGCGCGGCGGTCGGGCGTCCGAGGTCGACCGGCTGGTGCTCACCGCGTCCGGCGGGCCGTTCCGCGGGCGTGGCCGGGAGTCCCTGGACGGCGTCACGGTCGAGCAGGCGCTGCAGCACCCCACCTGGGCCATGGGGCCGGTCATCACGATCAACTCGGCGACCCTGGTGAACAAGGGCCTCGAGGTCATCGAGGCCCACCTGCTGTTCGGGATCCCGTACGACCGGATCGACGTCACGGTGCACCCGCAGTCGATCGTCCACTCGATGGTGACCTTCGCCGACGGCTCGACGATCGCCCAGGCGTCCCCGCCGGACATGCGGCTGCCGATCGCGCTGGCGCTGGGCTGGCCGGACCGCATCGCCGGCGCCGCACCCGCCTGCGACTTCACCGCGGCGCACACCTGGACCTTCGAGCCGCTCGACGACGACGCGTTCCCGGGCGTCCGGCTCGCCCGCGCCGCGGGGGAGCGGGGTGGCTGCCTGCCCGCGGTGCTCAACGCGGCGAACGAGGAGCTCGTCGAGGCCTTCGTCGCCGGCCGGATCGGGTACCTGGGCGTGACGGACCTGCTGGAAGGGGTCCTGGAGGCGGCCGACGCCTGGACGGGTGACCCGGCTACCGTGGCGGACGTGCTGGCGGCCGAGGAGTGGGCCCGCGCCCACGCGCGGGAGAGGGCGGCGTCGTGACCGTGCTCTGGACGATCGTCGGGATCGTCATCTTCTTCTTCGGGCTGCTCGTCTCCATCGCCTGGCACGAGCTCGGCCACTTCGCCACCGCCCGCTGGTTCGGGATCAAGGTCCCCGAGTTCATGGTCGGCTTCGGGCGCACGATCTGGTCGAGGAAGCGCGGGGAGACCGAGTACGGCATCAAGGCGGTCCCGCTCGGCGGCTACGTCCGCATGATCGGGATGCTGCCGCCGGCGCCGGGGAGCGGGCGGCTCGGCCGCAGCCGCCGGACCGGGCCGTTCCAGGGGCTGATGGACGACGCCCGGGCGCAGTCCCAGGCCGACGTCCTGCCCGAGGACGCGGACCGGCAGTTCTGGACCCGTGCGCCGTGGAAGCGGATCATTGTCATGTTCGCCGGGCCGTTCATGAACCTGATCCTTGCCGTCGGGTTGTTCGCCGGGATCCTGATGGGGATCGGGATCCCCACGGGAACCACGAACACGGTCGCCGAGGTCAGCCGCTGCGTCCTCCCGGCGACCGCGCAGACGACGGAGTGCCCGGCCGATGCGACCCCGTCGCCCGCGGCCGCGGCCGGTTTCCGGCCCGGTGACGTGATCGTCGAATTCCAGGGGCAGCCGTACGGGGCGGACGACTGGAACCGACTGCAGGAGGCGATCCGGGCGTCCTCGGGGGCCGTTGACATCGTCGTCGAGCGTGACGGGCAGCGAGTCCCGTTGCAGGCCACGCTGATCGAGAATCAGGTCCGCGACTTCGAGGACCCGAACCGGATCATCAGTGCGGGGTTCATCGGACTCTCCCCGGTCCAGTTCTACGAGCGTCAAGGGCCAGGGGTCGTCGCCGAGCAGATCGGGGCGGTGATCGTCCGCACAGGGGAGGCGATCACCCAGATTCCGCAGCGCGTGCCAGCCCTGTTCGGTGCTGCGTTCCTGGGCGAGGAACGAGACCCACAGGGACCGATCGGCGTTGTCGGAGTCTCCCGGATCGGCGGTGAGATCCTCGCGCAGGACGAGCCGTGGCGAGCCGAGCTGAGCTTCTTCCTGCAGCTGCTCGCCGCCGTCAACGTGTCGCTGTTCCTGCTGAACCTGCTGCCGATCCCGCCGCTCGACGGCGGCCAGATCGTGCCGGCGATCTGGGAGGCGATCAAGCGCAATACCGCGAAGCTGCTCGGCCGGTCCGACCCCGGACCGGTCGACGCGGCGAAACTGCTCCCGTTCGCCTACGTGTTCGTGCTGGTGTTCCTCGCGTTCAGCGCGGTCCTGCTCGTGGCCGACATCGTGAACCCGGTGCGGTTGCCGGGGTGAGCACGGTTTCGGACAACAGCCGCTCACTCGCGGTCTTCGACATCGACGGCGTGCTCGCCGACGTCTCGCACCGGCTGCACTTCCTCGACGTGCACCGGTGGGAGAAGTTCTTCGCCGCCGCGCACGCCGATCCGCTGCTCGACGAGGGCGCCGAGCGGCTCGAGGAGGCACTCGGCCTCTACGACGTGGTGTACCTGACCGGTCGCCCGGAGCGGAACCGGCGTCTCACCGAGCGCTGGCTCGCGAGCTTCGGGCTGCCTACCGGTCCGCTGTTCATGCGTTCCGACGACGACCTGCGCCCCGCCCGCTACGTCAAACGCGAGGTGGTGCGGCGGCTGGCCCAGGAGCGGGAGGTCGCGATGATCCTCGACGACGACCCCGCCGTCGTCCGGGTGCTGGCCGACGACGGTTGGCCGGTCGAGCTGGCCACCTGGCTCCCGCACTCGTCCACGCTGCAGGACGCGCAGGAGAACCAGGGAAGAACGTGACTGAATCTGACGTCCGGGTCTGCCCCAGCTCTGGTGCGGGCCTATTTTCTAGAACTATGTTTTAGTTTATGGATTTTTCCCTCATCAGCTTCAAGTAGTCTTGGTGCAAGAGAGCTGGGGTGACCTTGCTGCCAAGTGTCTCATGTCTTCTTATTGATGACCACTCGGTGTTGTAGCGGCCATCGCGGACACCAAGCGTGTTCAACTCCGAGAGTTGGCTGAGTGCGACGGTCTCAGGGAGATCTCTGCTTGTCTGCAGCACCGAAAACTGATATTTTGCGTCTACCGGGACTAGTGTTGTTGCTCCGGCGAAATCCCACGTCGAGCACGGTATAGGATTTCCGTCTAGGTAGACGGTCTTGGCTGACTTTGAATGGATTCGCCTCATCTCGGATTGCGCGAATTCGATTGCGGTAGGAATCAGGCCGGGGTGATGAGTCGACGATCCGTCTGGTAAGGTAGCCCCTACGTGCATAACCGCGGCAGTCTCGAGCATCTCGCTAGGTGGCTGCACTGAGATTGGCGAGCGTATATAGAGGGCGGGCCTCCTGTCGTCGTGTCCAGTCTCCTGTAGGACCGAACAAATAGTCAAGGCTACAGGCTGACGATTACCGGGGAGTCCCTCGATGTGGTCTATGTACTCGCCGATAAGACGAATGGCCTTACGATCTGCGACGATCGCCGTAATGTCATCCATTTCGTAGTTCACGCAGTCTCCAGTTGAAGCATCTGGCTCGAACGGTCACGCGGACGCACAGAGGTCCAAGAATACTATAGGGCTTCTATGGCTTCAGGTTCGTCCGATTGGGAGCCAAGCTTTGGAGTCATGCGATTGTACGTGGATCGGTCACTGTCACGCCGGAGCTGCAAGCGAGGGTGCCGTCACCTCGGACTAGCTGGGCGCCGACAGTGATTGAGGGTTCTGGGCTAGTGAAGTCAGCCTGTGCGCTTCCGCCGCTAGGCGAGGCGTCGAACGGCCCAAAGAACTCGGACGAGTTTGAGTCGCCAGCGATTATGTCGAAGGTGCCATTCTGGCCATTCAGGAAGCGGTTTATGTCAACCAGGTTGACTCGAAAATTGTATCGCCGCAATCCGGGAGCTGGGAACGGGTCCTCGACATCGGACGCTTGGACGCCAGTGACACCGAAAGAGTCTCCGCATGAAGCTTCTGTTGCTTGAATGAGCTGAGAGGTGCTCGCGGGTTCTGCGTGTGTGAATGGAGCGACAGCGGCCGTGACGAGGAGTGCAGTTGCCGCTGATGATGTGACGAGGAACTGGACAGTTCGTGTGAGAATGGTCATGTTGGCATGATGCTCTTCCTTCGGATGTGGGGCCATGACTCGTTCGGGTCGTACTGTGTGAAACAGGGCGCGCTGAGTGCTCTCGATTGCGCAGGGCCACTTCTAACCGATGGGGCCATCTGGTCGGCGCGGGTGCTTCGTCTCACCACGGGGAGCGCCGCTTCAGGTGCGATGGGACACTTGGGGCCGTGAACGTCTCCCTGGGCATGCCGTCCGCGCCCGCGCCGACCCTGGCCCCGCGCCGGAAGACCCGGCAGCTGCAGGTCGGTCCGGTCGGCGTCGGTTCCGACCACCCGATCTCCGTGCAGTCGATGACGACCACCCTGACCTCCGACGTCAACGCGACCCTGCAGCAGATCGCCGAGCTGACGGCGTCGGGCTGCGACATCGTCCGGGTCGCGTGCCCGTCCGCCGACGACGCCGAGGCGCTGCCCGCGATCGCGCAGAAGTCGCAGATCCCGGTGATCGCGGACATCCACTTCCAGCCGAAGTACGTGTTCGCCGCGATCGAGGCCGGCTGCGCCGCGGTCCGGGTGAACCCCGGCAACATCCGCAAGTTCGACGACCAGGTCCGCGAGATCGCGCAGGCCGCGAAGGACCACGGCACGCCGATCCGGATCGGGGTCAATGCGGGGTCGCTGGACAAGCGGCTGATGGAGAAGCACGGCAAGGCGACTCCCGAGGCGCTGGCCGAGTCCGCGCTGTGGGAGGCGAGCCTGTTCGCCGAGCACGACTTCCACGACATCAAGATCTCGGTGAAGCACAACGACCCGGTCGTCATGGTGCGTGCCTACGAGCTGCTCGCCGAGCAGTGCGACTACCCGCTGCACCTCGGCGTCACCGAGGCCGGACCGGCGTTCCAGGGCACGATCAAGTCCGCCGTCGCGTTCGGTGCGCTGCTGCGCCAGGGGATCGGCGACACGATCCGCGTCTCGCTGTCGGCCCCGCCGGTCGAGGAGATCAAGGTCGGCCAGCAGATCCTCGAGTCGCTGAACCTGCGTCCGCGCCGGCTGGAGATCGTCTCGTGCCCGTCCTGCGGCCGGGCCCAGGTCGACGTCTACAAGCTGGCCGACGAGGTCACCGCGGGGCTGAGCGGCATGGAGGTCCCGCTGCGGGTGGCCGTCATGGGCTGCGTCGTGAACGGCCCCGGCGAGGCCCGCGAGGCCGACCTCGGGGTCGCCTCCGGCAACGGCAAGGGCCAGATCTTCGTCAAGGGCGAGGTCATCAAGACCGTGCCCGAGCACAAGATCGTGGAGACCCTCATCGAGGAGGCCATGCGGATCGCCGAGGACATGGGCGAGCCGATCGACGGCGCGACCGGCGAGCCCCAGGTCACTGTCGGCTGATCCCGGCCCGGCATGCGCGTGGCATGATGGTTTCCGTGCTGAGGGTGGCCGGAGCGCGGCTTCTCGACGATCGTCACCGGTGCGCGGTGCACGATGCGCTCGATGCAGATCCGGTCGCCTCCTGCATGGTCGCCGCGCGGGTCGAGGCCGTCGGGCTGGACCCGTGGCGCCTCGGCGGTGAGCTCTGGTCCTACGGCGGCGGGGCGGGCAGCGGCCTGGGCGGGCTCTGCTTTTCCGGTGCCAACCTCGTCCCGCTGCGCGGTGAGCGTGCCGCGCTGCGTGCCTTCGCCGACCGTGCCCGCCGTGCCGGGCGGGTCTGCTCGTCGCTGGTCGGCCGGGCCGAGCTGGTCATGCCGCTCTGGGAGGAGCTGGCCCCGGTCTGGGGGCCGGCCCGTGAGATCCGGGCCGACCAGCCGCTGATGACGCTGGACGACACCCCCGCGGTCGCGCCGGATCCACAGGTGCGTCCGGTGCGGATCGAGGAGCTCGACCGTTACCTGCCCGCGGCCGTCGCCATGTTCACCGAGGAGGTCGGCGTCGACCCCCGCGAGGGAGACGGTGGCGCCGGCTACCGGGCCCGGGTCGCCGAGCTGATCAACTCCGGGCGGGCCTTCGCCCGCTTCCACGACGGCGAGGTCGTGTTCAAGGCCGAGGTCGGCGCGATGTCGCGCACGGTCGGCCAGATCCAGGGCGTGTGGGTGAACCCGTCGTGGCGCGGGCACGGGCTCGGGACGGCCGGGACCGCGTCGGTCGCGGTCGCGCTGGCGTCGATGGGACGCCGCGCCAGCCTCTACGTCAACGCCTTCAACACCCCCGCCCGCGCCGCGTACCAGCGGGTGGGGTTCACGCAGGTCGCGCAGTTCGCGACCGTGCTGTTCTGAACCCGGTGCTCCGCACTCCGGTTCGCGAGCGGGCGACTGCCCGGACGGCTGTGGGCCGGAGGGCTGCGATCCCGCCGGCCGCCCGGAGCAGTAGCCCACCCACCGGACCCGACAGCCGTCGCTGGACGGTGAGCGGGCCCAGCGACTCCCGGACCGCGGCCGGGGCGTAGGTCGCCATCTCTCGCTCGTAGTCGTGCAGCGCGAGCGGGACGGTCGTCGCGCCGTCCCGGGCCCGGAGCAGATGCCGGACGAGGACGTCGGCGTCCCGGATCGCGGTCGCCGCGCCCTGTCCACCGGTCGGCGGCATCGCGTGGACCGCGTCGCCGATCGCGGTCACCGTGCCGGAGGGCCACGGCGCCGGGTCGGCGCCGGGATCGGCGGCCCGGAACCGGAAGTGCGCGGCGCTCGCCGGGTCCGCCCGCCGGGCCAGCTCCCGCAGGTTCGGGTGCCAGTTGTGCAGCAGGTCGCCGAGGAGCGCGACGAGACCGGGGCCGTCGAGGCCGGCGGGGTCGCACGGGAAGCTGCCGGTGGCCGCCATCGGCCCGAGCACCAGCGAGGCGGGCTCCCGGACGGCCGTCGGCTCGGTGCAGGTCAGCGGGTCAACCGCGCTGCGGGCCGGGTCGTGCACGCTCAGGAACACTCCCAGGCCGCCGGCGGCGACCGCGAGCGCCGGTCCGGCCTCGAGCGCGGCCGGGAGCAGCGCGCGGGCGGCGGCGTCGAGCGGGACCTTCCCGGCGAGCCCGTCGACGCCGACCGGCCGGGCCAACGGCCTGCCGGCGAGCGCGCGGGCCACCACCGAGGCCGTGCCGTCCGCTCCGACGAGCACGTCCGCGATCTCCGTGCCGCCGTCGTGCTCGACCCGCGGCCGACCGTCGGGGGCGAGCGTGTGGTTGCGGTACGCCGAACCCCACCGGACGTCGAGACCGTGCGCCAGCAGTGTGCGCAGCGGGATCCGGCCGATCATCAACCGGGGCCCGGGCGGCATCGTCTCGGACGCCAGGACCCGCATCCGGTGGTCGCAGATCGAGAACCTGCGGAACGCCTGCTCGCCCGCCGCCGACGCCGACACCGCCTGCAGCACCCCCGGCGGGAGCAGCCGCGCCAGTGCCGCGCAGGCGTGGTCGTCCAGGTGCAGCCGGTAGCCGCCGGTGTCCTCCGGCCGGGCGTCGGGCTCGAGGACCACCACCTCGACCCCGGCCCGCTGCAGGCCCTGGGCGAGGGCCAGCCCGCCGATCCCACCGCCCGCCACGACGATCCGCATCACGTTCCCCCACCAGTACGTAACAGGTGCCTGATTCACTACAAGGTGCCTGATAGTCTGCGGATCGTGCAAGACGACGCCGTCCCGCTCTGGGAGCTCGTGCGCACCGCCCACGTCGTCGCGCGGGGTTTCCACCGGGTG
Source organism: Pseudonocardia ammonioxydans (assembly GCF_900115005.1). GTDB lineage: Bacteria > Actinomycetota > Actinomycetes > Mycobacteriales > Pseudonocardiaceae > Pseudonocardia > Pseudonocardia ammonioxydans. Next base: position 231,535 of record NZ_FOUY01000002.1, read on the forward strand.
TTCGCCGAGGCGGGGCTGACGCCGACCCAGTTCGGGGTGCTCGCCGAGATCGCCGACCGGGAACGCGCCGGGGCCCCGTCGCCGTCGCAGGCCGAGCTGGCCCGGGTCGTGCTGCTGCGCCCGCAGAGCGTGGGCGAACTGGTCGGCGACCTCGTCGGGCGCGGGCTGGTCCGCCGGGACGGCCCCGGTGGGCGCGGCCGCCGGGCCGGGCTGGAGCTGACCGCCGACGGGCGGGTGGCGCTGGATCGGGCGTGGCCGCTGGTCCGGGCGTTCAACGCGGCCGAGTCCCTCGGACTCGACGACGACCGGGCGGCTGAGCTCGTCGCGATGCTGCGGACCGTGCGGGAGTCGCTGTCGGCCCGGGAGCGGTGAGCCTCGGGGCTTCATCTCCACGTGATCTCCCGGGCGGCATACTCGACGACCGTGCTGCGCTCCCTGCGGAACCGTCCACTCGTGCTCGTCGCCGTGATCGTCGTGCTGCTCGTGACCGGTGTCGTCGTGGCGCTGCTGCGTCCCTGGGGCGGCGCGGGCACCACGGCCGACCGGTACGCCGAGGCCTGGGAGACCGGGGACGCGGCGGGTGCGGCCGCGCTCACCACGGACCCGTCGGGTGCGGCCGCATACCTGGAGCGGGCCCGGACCGACCTGTCGGCGACGGCGCTGACCGCACGCGTCGCCGACACCCGGACCGAGGGGGAGCGGGCGACCGCGACGGTCGAGGTGCACTGGGAGCTCGACCAGGGCCGGGTCTGGGACTACACGCTGGAGCTGCCGCTGGTGCCGGCCGCGGAGACCGACACGAACGACACGGGCTGGGCGGTCGACTGGTCGCCGTCGGCGTTCGCCCCGGGCCTCGACGACGGGCAGCGGCCGGTGAACCGGACGGTGACGGCCGACCCCGCCCCCGTCCTCGACTCCACCGGCGCCACGCTGCTCGCGCCGACCCCGGTCATGACGGTCACCCTCGACCGGCGCAGCGTCGCTGAGGCGGCGGGGCCGCTCGCCTCCGCGCTCGGCTCGGTCGACCCGGCGATCACCCAGCAGTCGATCACCAACGGCGCGAACGCGACGCCGGAGGGCCAGGCCTACACCGTGGCCGTTCTGCGCGATCCGGACTTCCAGCAGGTCCGGGACCGGATCCAGGACCTGCCCGGGGTGCGGTCGGTGCCCTCGACCCGGCTGCTGCCGCCGGACTCCGGCTTCGCGAGCCAGGTGATCCAGGGCGCCCGCGCCGAGATCGACAAGGCGGCCGGGGGAACGCCGGGCTGGTCGGTGGACGCCGTCGGACGGGACGGGGCGACCGTCACCTCACTCGCCGGTGTCCCGCCCGGGCCGGCCCAGCCGGTCACCCTGGAGCTGGACCGCGGTGTCCAGGAGGCCGCGCAGAGCGCCGTCGACGGTGAGTCCCGCCAGGCCATGATCGTGGCGGTCCGGCCGTCGACGGGGGCGGTGCTGGGCGTCGCGCAGAACGCGGCCGCCGACCAGGACGGCGCCGTGGCACTGACCGGGCGCTACCCGCCCGGCTCCACCTTCAAGATCATCACCGCGTACGGGGCGATGCCGGTGGAGAACCTGACGCCGCAGTCGCCGGTGCAGTGCCCGGGCACGACCGTCATCGACGGGCGCACGATCCCCAACGAGGACTCGTTCGCCCTCGGGACCGTCCCGCTGCAGCAGGCGTTCGCGAAGTCCTGCAACACCACCTTCACCCGGCTCGCGCTCGGCCTGCCGCCGGACGCGCTGCCCACCGCGGCGAAGGAGCTCGGCTTCGGCGCGGACTGGAACATCCCGGGCATGACCTCGATCACCGGGACGGTCGACGCGGCCACCGACGACCTGCAGCGCGCCTCCGACGGCATGGGGCAGGGCGACGTGCTGGCCTCGCCGTTCGGCATGGCGATGGTCTCGGCGACCGTCGCGCACGGCGCACCCGTCACGCCGTCGCTGATCCGCGGCACGACCACCGAGGCCACCGTCGCGCCGGGCACCCCGGACCCGGCCGTGCTGGACCAGCTGCGGCCGATGATGCGGGAGGTCGTCACCTCCGGGACCGCGACCGCGGTGAGCGGCCAGGGCGAGGTGTTCGGCAAGACCGGCACCGCCGAGTACGCGGGGCCGGACGGCAGCAACCGCGCGCACGGCTGGTTCACCGGCTACCGCGGTGACCTCGCGTTCGCGACCCTGATCGTCGACGGCGGCTCGTCCGGCCCGGCGGTGCAGCTGTCGTCGCGGTTCCTGGGCAACCTCCCGGACTGAGCGGAGCCTGCGGAGCGCACATCGGGCACTGAGCGGAGCTTGCGGAGCGAACATCGGGCACCGGCGGAGCGTGCGGAGCGATCGGGGACTGAGCGGAGCGAACATTACGCACTGGCGGAGCCTGCGGAGCGAACATCCGGTGCCGGCGGAGTGCTTCGGAGCGCACACCGGAGCCGACCGGGCCCTGGCCCGGAGGCCTATCCTGGGCGTCGTGCATCCCCGCCGGATCCCCGCCCTGGCGTTCGCCGCCGACCTCGTCGCGGTCGTGGTGTTCGCCGCCGTCGGCCGGGTCAGCCACGCCGAGGCCGACAGCCTCACCGGGCTGCTCGGCACCGCGCTGCCGTTCCTCGTCGGCGCCCTGGCGGCGTGGGCGACGCCGTGGGTGCGGGCCGCGCCGGTGTCGCTCCGGGCGGGCGCGGTGGTGCTGACGGTGACCGCCGCGCTCGGGCTCCTGCTGCGCTGGGGTTTCCTCGGCCGGCTGCCGCTGGCGTTCGCGCTCGTCACGGTGATCGCGCTGGCGGTGCTCCTGCTGGGATGGCGTGGGCTCTCCGCCGCGGTGTCGCGCGGCCGGTCGGCGCGGGCGACGTCACGCGGCTAGCACGGCCGGACGAGGCATACCATGGGGTGCATGGCCACCCGCACGTTGCTCGTCCCCGGCACGCCGACCCCGATCCGCGAGGTGCCCCAGCACATTCCGCGCCCGGAGTACGTCGGCAAGCCGGCCCCGGCGCGCAGCCGCAACGGTGATGTGCAGACCTCCGAGACCATCGAGCTCATGCGGCACGCCGGGAAGATCGCCGCGCAGGCGCTGCAGGTGGCCGGGGAGACGGTGCGGCCCGGGATCACCACCGACGAGGTCGACCGGGTCGTCCACGAGTTCCTGCTCGACCACGACGCCTACCCCTCGACGCTGGGCTACCGCGGCTTCCCGAAGTCCTGCTGCACCAGCCTCAACGAGGTCATCTGCCACGGGATCCCGGACACCACGGAGATCGGTGACGGCGACATCCTCAACGTCGACGTGACCGCGTTCGTCGGCGGCGTGCACGGCGACACCAACGCGACGTTCCTGGCCGGCGACGTCGCCGAGGAGCCGCGGCTGCTGGTCGAGCGCACCCGCGAGGCCACGATGCGCGCGATCAAGGCGGTCCGCCCGGGGCGTGAGCTGAACGTGGTCGGCCGGGTCATCGAGTCCTACGCCAAGCGGTTCGGCTACGGCGTCGTCCGCGACTTCACCGGCCACGGCATCGCCCACGAGTTCCACTCGGGCCTGGTCGTGCTGCACTACGACCAGCCCGACGTGCACATCACCCTCGAGCCGGGGATGACGTTCACGATCGAGCCGATGATCACGCTCGGCGGGATCGACCACGACACCTGGGACGACGACTGGACCGTGGTCACCCGCGACAAGTCCTGGGTGGCCCAGTTCGAGCACACCATCGTGGTGACCGACGAGGGCGCGGAGATCCTCACCCTGCCGTGACGGTTCGGCGCGGTCAGGCGCTGCGGGGCTCCTGCAGGACGGCCAGCGCGTCGTCGGCGTGGCGGGTCATCGTGGTCTCGGAGCCGATCTCGGCGAGGATCCGCCGGTCGGTGCCGATGACGTAGGTCCGGCGCCGGGTGTGGAAGTTGCCCGGCAGCCAGGACCGCCACGCGCCGAACGACCGCGCGACCGTGTGGTCGGCGTCGGAGAGCAGCGGGAAGCCGAAGCCGTGGGCGGCGGCGAACGTGCCCTGCTTAGCGACCGGGTCGCTGGAGATGCCGACCGGCTGCGCCCCGAGCGCGGCGAACTCGGTGGCGAGGTCGCGGAAGTGGCAGGCCTCGGCCGTGCAGCCACCGGTCATCGCCGCCGGGTAGAAGAACAGGACGACGGGGCCGCGGGTGAGCAGGTCGGTGAGCCGGCGCGGGGTGCCGGTCTCGTCGGGCAGCTCGAAGTCGGTGGCGAGGTCGCCGACGGCCATGGTGTCTCCTGGGGAAGGGGCGGGCGGGGAACGGGCACGGTCTCGCCCGGGTGTTCGGTCCGCGCGCGGTGCCCGGTTCGATGATCGCGCAGCGAGGCGGTGCGGGCGGTCACGGGTGCGGTGAGCGGGGCGGCCACGGCAGGAACCCGCTGGTGCGGCGCACGTAGTCGGCGTAGCCCGGGCGACGCTCGGCGATGTCGCGTTCGAGCAGGGCCGCGCCGGTGCCCTTCACCAGGTTCACGGTGATCACGACGACGCCGACGAGCCCGATCAGGCCGGCCGGGTGGGCCAGGGCGAGTAGCCCCAGCCCCCACCAGACGCAGGCGTCGCCGAAGTAGTTGGGGTGCCGTGTGTAGCGCCACAGCCCGGAGTCGAGCACCTGGCCGCGGTGCGCGGGATCGGCGGTGAACCGGGCCAGCTGGGCGTCGCCGACGGCCTCGAAGCCGAACCCGACCGCCCAGACCAGCACGCCGAGCACGGTGACGAGGACGCCCCAGGTGCCGACCGTGCCGTACGGCACGCTCTGCACCGGCAGCGACACGACCCACATCACCGCGCCCTGCACCGGGTAGACCTTGAGCAGGAACCGGCCGGGTGCGCGGGCACGCATCTCGGCGTAGCGCCGGTCCTCGGGCCTGCCGTGGTTGCGCCGGGCGACGTGGCGGGCCAGGCGCCCGCCCCAGACCGCGACGAGCACGACCACCAGCCAGCGCCGCCAGACGTCACCCGCCGGGTCGAGCACCATCGCCGTCACCGCGCTGACCAGCGCGATCAGGACGAACCCGAGCCCCCAGACGACGTCGACGCCGTCGTGCCGGCCGCGGCGCACCCCGACGGCGAGGGCGAGGGCCATCAGCACGGCGACGGCGAGCAGTGTGACGCCGAGGTTCGCCGCCCAGGCGGCCCAGGGGAAGGTGCTCACGCGGTCATCCTGCGGCGATCGGGTCGTGCTCGCGCACCGGGGCGTCCGTCGCTCGGACGGCCGGGGCCGGAGCGGGGTCCAGGGCGGGGTCGCGGCCCAGGATCGCGGCGCGGCTGTGCGGCAGCCCGGAGGTGCCGTCGGGGCCGGGGCGCACGGCCAGGATCTGGTGCACGCCCATCCGGTTCTCCTCGAACGCCAGCGCGGCGCCCGCGAGGTAGAGCAGCCAGATCCGCCACTGCTCCGCACCGATCATGCCGACGGCGATCTCGCGGTGCTGCTGCAGGGTATCCAGCCAGGGCCGGACCGTCCGGACGTAGTGCTCCCGCAGTGAGTGCACGTCGACGATCTCGTGGCCGGCCCACTCGAGGAACCCCAGCGTCTCGCCGAGCGGGCGCATGTACATGTCGGGGGCGACGTAGGACTCCATGAACGCGCCGCCGCCGGGCGCGGTGTTCGCCCCGGACGCCCCGCGCGACATCTGCTGCAGCAGCAGCCGCCCGTGCGGGCGCAGCAGCCGGTGCAGCTGCGCGGCGTAGACGGGATAGTTGTCCTGGCCGACGTGCTCGCCCATCTCGATCGAGGCCACCGCGTCGAACGCCCCGGCCGCACCCTCGACGGCGATCTCCCGGTAGTCCTGCAGCCGGATCTCGACCCGGCCGGACAGCCCGGCCCGGCGGACCCGTTCGACGCCGTAGTCGCGCTGCTGCGCCGACAGCGTGACCCCGGTGGCGTGCACGCCGTAGTGCTCGGCGGCGTGCACCAGCAGCGACGCCCAGCCGCAGCCGACGTCGAGCAACCGCATCCCGGGCTCCAGGCCGAGCTTGCGGCAGATCAGGTCCAGCTTGTCGCGCTGGGCGTCGGCCAGGCCGTAGTCCGGGTCCTCGGCGCGGGTCCAGTAACCGCACGAGTACGCCATCCGCGGGTCGAGCAGGAACGCGTAGAACTCGTTGGACAGGTCGTAGTGGTGGCCGATCGCGTCGGAGTCCCGGCGACGGCTGTGCAGCCGACCACCGAGCCGGGCCTCCGAGGTGGGGGCCTTCGGCGGTGGGCCGATCGCCCCGAGCCGGGCCGCGGTCCGCAGGGCGCGCACCGCCTGCCGCAGGTCCGGGCGCACCGCCCCGGCGCCGGGGCGGGCGAGCGTCCAGAACCGGGACAGCCCGTCGGCGACGTCGCCGTCGACCGACAGGTCACCGGAGACGAAGGCGCGGGCCAGCCCCAGCTCGCCCGGCGACCACAGCAGGCGACGCAGCGCGCGCCGGCGCTCGACGATCACCGTCGGCGGGTTCGGGTCGTCGGGGGAGCCGGGGTGGCCGGCCTCGCTGCCGTCCCAGGCGCGCAGCCGGACCGGCAGCGGGGCGCCCAGGACGTCCTCCAGCAGGGTCGCGAGCCGTTGGGCGGGGGTGGTGGACATGGTCGTCTCCTCCTGCCGTGAGTGGTTTCCGTGGCTCTGACCGCGAAAACCACTCACGGGCGCGTCAGCGCGAACTGGTAGACGTCGAGGTAGCCGACCCGGAAGCCGGCCTCGCAGTAGCCGAGGTAGAACTCCCACATCCGGCGGAAGGTCTCGTCGAACCCGAGTGCGGCGACGTCGTCCCACCGGTCCAGGAACCGCTCGCGCCAGTGGCCGAGGGTCCGCGCGTAGTCGAGGCCCAGGCTGCGGCGCCCGGTCACCTGCAGCGTGGTGTCGGCGGCGAGGTTCTGCTCGATCGAGGTGACCGACGGGATGAGGCCGCCGGGGAAGACGTACTTGTGGATCCAGGTGTGGTCGTCCTTGGCGACGACCATCCGGTCGTGCGGCATCGTGATGGACTGCAGGCCGACGCGGCCACCCGGGGCGAGCAGCCGGTCCAGCGCGGCGAAGTAGGTGCTCCAGTACGCCTCGCCGACCGCCTCGACCATCTCCACCGAGACGACGGCGTCGTAGCTGCCGCGGGCCTCGCGGTAGTCGCGCAGCAGCACCTGTACCCGGTCGGCGACGCCCGCCTCGGCGAGCCGCTGCTCGGCCAGGGCCCGCTGCTCCTGGGAGATCGTCAGTGTGGTGACCCGGGCGCCGCGCTGTGCGGCCCGCGTGGCGAGCCCGCCCCAGCCGGTGCCGATCTCCAGCACGTGCATCCCGTCCCGCACGCCCGCCATGTCCAGGATCCCGTCGATCTTGCGCTCCTGGGCGAGCCCCAGGTCGTCGGAACCGTCGGCGAACCAGCCCGCGGAGTAGGACATGGTCTCGTCGAGGAACAGCGCGAACAGGTCGTTGGACAGGTCGTAGTGTCGGTGGATGTTCTCCCGCGACCCCTCCAGCGAGTTGACCTCCTCGCGTGGCCGGCGGGCCTCCACCCGACGACGGGCCAGGCGCTGCAGCACCGGTGGCACCAGCGTCGACAGGGTCGCGGCGAACGGGGTGAGCAGGCCGGGCAGGTCGGTCGTCGTCCAGTCGCCCGCCATGTAGGACTCCCCGAACCCGATCTTCGAGCCGGCGCCGAGCCGGGCGAAGAACGCGGCCGGCCGCTCGATCCGCATCACCGGCGAGCCGGCCCCGCCGGCGCCGATCCGCTCGCCACCGGCGAACACGACGCGCACCGGCAGCCGCCGGACGGCGTTGCGGAACAGCGACTCCGCGATCCGGGCCCGCACCGGGGCCGCGGGCGGGGTGGCCAGACCCGGCCAGATCCCCTCGTTCGGACGCGGGACGGCGCGGGCGCGCGGCCCGCGCGGCTCGGGGTGCGGTGTGGTGTCGCGGGGCAGGGCGTGCCGGATGGTCATCGCGGGCCCCCTTCCTCTGAGAAAGCTGCGGTACGGGTCTGCGTCGTCCGGTGCTGTGGGGGCCGGGTGGGTCGGGCCACGATCGGCAACCGGCGCAGCCACAGCGCGATGCCGTGCCTGCGGATGAGCGCCGAGGTCCGCTGCGGCATCAGCGGCCTGCGCAGCACGGTGCGCGCAACCGTGCGCACCGTGGCGGGGCGGTGCCGCCCGGTCAGGGTCGCGACGAACGCGGGTGCGCCGTCCTGGTGCAGGGTGACCGCGATGGCCAGCCGCTCGCCGGGCTCCGGGAGCCGCATCGCGTAGTACCCCTCGACGGTCAGGAACGGGGAGACGTAGAACTCCTTGGTGATCTCCGCCCACTGCGGGCCCTGCGCGTCGTCGGCCCAGCCCACCAGGTAGCAGTGCCGCTCGCCGTAGGTGTTGTGCACCTCGGCGATCACGCAGGCCGGTGAGCCGTCGGCGTACCGGCACCAGAAGACCGAGATCGGGTTGAAGACGTGGCCGAGCACCCGGGCGTGCGCGAGCATCAGCACCCGCCCGCCGGTGAGGTCGATGCCGCGCGCGGCGAGGAAGGCATCGACGTTCTGCCGGATCGAGCGGTCCGGGTCGCCGAGATGGTCGGCGGCGCGGAACCCGGCGAACGGGCGCAGCCACCGGGGCAGCCGCGGCAGCTCGTCGAGATCGACCAGCCACAGGTACACCGGGTGCGCGAACGCCGTCTCGAGGTCCCGCCGGCGGGCGTGCCGGACGACGGCGTCGTAGAGCGCGGGTGCGGTCACGGGGAGCCCCATCCGGCGCCGAAGGCCCGGGCAGCGCGGACGCCGGAGGCACAGCCGTCCTCGTGGAAGCCCCAGCCGTGGTAGGCGCCGGCGAACGCGGTGACCGGTGTGGTGAGGCCGGGCAGCCTGCGTTGGGCGGCCACCGACGCCGGGGTGTGGATCGGGTGCTCGTAGGTCATCCGGGCGACGACGGTGCCCGGGTCGACCCGGCCCGTGCCGTTCAGCGTGACGATGCGGTCGTCCGGGTCGGTGAGCCGCATCAGCCGGTTCATGTCGTAGCTGACCAGGACCGGGGCGTCGGGGCCCTCGGTGCAGGCCGGTTTGAGGTAGTTCCACGATGCCCGGGCGCCGCGCGAGCGGGGCAGCAGCGAGGTGTCGTGGTGCAGCCAGGTCTCGTTGCGCGAGTACGCGAAGGCGCCCAGCACCGCGCGCTCGTCGGTGGTCGCGTCGTCGCCGAGCAGCCGCAGCGCCTGGTCGGGATGGGTCGCGATCACGATCCGGTCGAACGCGGCGACCGCGTCGCCGTCGTCGCGGACCTCGGCGCCCGCGGAGGTGCGCAGCACCGACCGCACCGGGGTGCCGGTGCGCACCGCGGGCAGCTGCTTGACGATCCGGTCCACATAGGACCGCGAACCACCGGTGACGGTGCGCCACTGCGGCGAGCCGCCGATCCCGAGCAGGCCGTGGTGGTCGAGGAAGGCGAACAGGTAGCGCGCGGGGTAGGTCGTGGACACCGCGGCACCCGCCGACCACACGCACGAGACGAGCGGGAGCATGAAGTGCTCGACGAAGTAGCGCGAGTAGCCCCCGATCGCCAGGAACGCGCCGAGGGTGACGTCGCCCGCCGCCTCGTCGGACAGCACCCGGCCGGCGTGCCGGTGGAACCGCACGACCTCGCCGAGCATCCGCAGGTAGCGCGGGTTGGTCACGTTCGACAGCCGCGGGAACAGCCCGCCCAACTTGCGCGCACCGGCGTACTCCAGCCCGCAGCCGTCGCACCGCACCGACATGGACATCTCCGAGTCCTGCGTGGACACACCCAGCTCACCGAAGAGCCGCAGCAGGTTCGGATACGTCCGGTCGTTGTGGACGATGAACCCGGTGTCGACGTTGCTGACCTGGCCATCCGATGTGGTCAGCTCGTGGGTGTGCGCGTGGCCGCCGGGGCGGTCGTCGGCCTCGTAGAGCGTGACGTCGTGGGTCCGGGAGAGCAGGTACGCGGCGGTCAGGCCGGACACCCCGCTGCCCACCACCGCGACGGTCGGTCGACCGCTCATCGCCTCACTCCGTTCCGTGCCGGCTGATCCTGGCTCTGCACGACGTTCGTGGGCAGCCGGGCGGGCGGTTCGGCGGTGATCGACGACGGCGGTGTGATCTACGCCAGGCCCGCAGCGTGTGCGTCGCACAGGTTCGGTGCGTGCCGCACGGGCCCGGTCCTGTGCGGCGGGCTCACACGCTGTGCGGCACACCCGCGGCCTGTGCGGCGCCGGTCAGCGGCGCGGGCGGCGCGGGGCAGCGGGCGCGGGCGATGCGGGTCAGGGCGGGCGGCGGCGCCCGCTCGCGACCTACTGCTCGCGGGTGCCGGGGCGGCCACGCCCGTGCGTGGCCGGCCGGACGCCGCGCCGGGCGGGCAGCGGAACCCGCAGCCCGCCGGGGGTGGGCGCCCGCATCGCGTCGGTGATCCACTCGGGCGCCGGTCCGGCCCCGAGCTCGCCGAGGACGAACCCGCGCACCAGGCCGGTCCAGTCCCGGGCCCGGCGGAGCATGGCGTGGCCGTCGCCGAGCACGTCGAACCGCGCGACCCGGTCGCTCACCTCACGGGCGCGCAGGGCGTAGGCGTAGGACTCGGCCGGATCGGTCATCCGCTCCCGGTCACCGTGCGCCACGACGACCGCACGGCCGGCGAGCTGGCCGACCGGGTCCGTGCCGTCCAGCCACGGGGCCAGGGCGCAGACGGCGACGACATCCGGCGCCCCGGCCGCCCGCAGCACCGCCCGGCCGCCCATCGAGTGCCCGACCAGCGCGACCGGTCGCCCCGGGTGGCGCCGGGCGAGCGTGTCGAGGGCCCACTCGACGTCGCGGAACGCGTCCATCGCGGGCCCGTTCCAGCCGCGCAGGCGGTAGCGGAGCAGGTGGACCGCGATGCCGGTGCCGAGCCCGCTCCGGTGCGCGCGCCCGGCCCGCTCCAGGGCGCGGGCGAACGGCAGCATCCGCGCGTGGGCGAGCCCGGGCCGGTCGGCGGGCGTCGTCGAGCGGGCCCGGCCGCCGTGGGCGACGAGGACGACGGCGGCCGGCTCGGGGTGGGCCCGTCCGGAGCGCTCGAGGCGGGGCAGCGGGTCGGGCACGGACACCTCGCGGGGACGGGTGCGCGACGGCACCGGGACGGTTCTGCGCGCATGTTCGTCCGGCGGGCCGGCGGCGGCCGGTCGGTGGACCGGTGTCACACCGGGGCGCGCAGCCCGCGTGCCGGAGGGCGGACCCGGTTGCCCAGCGGGACCCGGTCGCAGACCACCGCACACCGCGGCGGACGCCCGGGCGCCGGACGGCCCGGCCGGCGGCCGGTGCGAGCGGTATCACAGCCACGAGGATGGACCGCGGAGCACTCGCGCCGGTGAGATGCGGTGCGGCCGGTAGGAACACGGAGGCCGTGCCTGCGGGCCGGCGCCGAGGATGGCCGGGCCGCGCCGGGGCCGGTCACGGGTGCCGCGGGCACGTGGAGCCGGTCGCCGGCGACCGGCGAGGATGTCCGGGGACCGGCGAGGATGTCCGGCGACCAGGGGACGAGGAGGACGCACACGATGGGGATGCCACCGGAGCTGACGGTGCGGCAGCGGATCGCGGCGACGGTGTGCCGCCGTCGTCGCGGGTCGGGGTTCTGGTTCGGTCTGGCGATCTCGGCGCTCTGGCCGTTCGTGCTGTGGGGCACCCGGATCGGCTGGCGCGGCGGTGAGCACCTGCCGCGCACGGGCGGCGCGCTGCTGGTCGGCAATCACGTCTCGTTCTCCGACCCGCTGTTCGACATCGCGTTCGGCACCACCCACGGCCGCATGCCCCGGTTCATGGCGAAGGCCGAGCTGTGGGATCTCCCTGTCGTGAAGTGGGTCCTGGGCCACGGCGGGCACATCCCGGTCTACCGGGCGTCCAAGCGGGTGGGGGAGTCGTTCACCGGCGCGATCGACGCGCTGGGCCGCGGCGAGATCGTCGCCGTCTACCCGGAGGGCACCTACACCGCGGACCCGGACGGCTGGCCGATGAAGCCGAAGAACGGCGTCGCCCGGATCGCGCTGAAGTCGGGAGCGCCGGTGATCCCGATGGCCAACTGGGGCACCCAGGAGTTCCTGCCGGCGGACGGCAAGCCGCAGTTCCGCCCGCGCAAGCGGGTCGGGATCGCGCTCGGCCCGCCCGTGGACCTGTCCGAGTTCGCCGGCAGGCCGCTGACGCGCACCACCCTGGACGCGGCCACGAAGAAGATCATGGACGAGGTCACGACCCTGCTCGAGGGCCTGCGGGACGAGACCCGGCCGGCGACGCCGTACGACCCCGACGCCGTGACCCGCCCGGAGGCCCCGGGCGAGCCGGTCGAGCGGGCGGCGGGCTGAGCGCCGCTCAGACCTCCAGGCCGAGCAGCGCGTTCTCGATCACCTCGGGCAGCGCCGGGTGGATCCAGTACTGCCCGGTGGCGATCTCGCCGACGGTCTGGCCGAACACCATGGCCTGCACGAGCTGCTGGACCAGGGTGGACGCCTGCGGGCCCAGCAGGTGCGCGCCCAGCAGCCGTCCGGTGCCCTTCTCGGCGATCAGCTTGCAGAGTCCGGTGCGGTCCTCCATCGCCCAGCCGTAGGCGACGTCGCCGTAGTCCTGGACCTTCACGGTGATGTCGAACCCGGCCTCGCGGGCCTGCGCCTCGGTCAGCCCGACCGCGGCGATCTGCGGGTCGGTGAACACCGCCGCGGGGACGTGCTCGTGGCTCGTCGCCCGCAGGTCGTCCGGCCGCGCCAGGTTGTGGCCGACGATCTTCGCCTCGTGGTTGGCGACGTGCTTGAGCTGGTGCGGGGACGAGACGTCGCCCAGCGCCCAGACGCCGTCGGCGGAGACGCTGCGCTGGTACTCGTCGACCGCGACACGGCCGTCGGCGTGCACGGTGATCCCGGCCCGGTCGAGGTCCATGCGGTCACCGTTCGGGACACGGCCGGTCGCCACGAGCAGCGTGTCGGCGACGACCTCCGAGCCGTCGTCGAGGGTGAGCCGTACCTCGCCGGGACCACCGGTGCCATCGCCGGAGACCTCGGCGACCTGACGGCCGAGGCGGCAGTCCCAGCGTGCGGTGGCGACCTTGGTGAAGCGGTCCGCGATCGTGCCGTCGAGGTGGCGCAGCAGCCTCTCCCCACGCACGATCATGGTGACCTCGACGCCGAGCGCGGAGAACACGTGCGCGAACTCGCTCGCGATGTAGCCGCCGCCCAGGATCGCCATCCGGCGCGGCAGCGAGTCGATCCGCATGACGGTGTCGGAGGTCTCGAACGGCACCCCGGAGGCGGCGACGGCCGGCGGCACGCTCGGCCGCGACCCCGCGGCGACGACCACCCGGTCGCCGCTGATCGTGTCGGTGCCGGAGCCGTCGGTGCGCTCGACCGCCAGCGCGCGCTCACCGGTGAACCGGGCGTGCCCGAAGTAGACGGTCACGTTCGGGCTGCGGTCCACCCGGTACTCCCGGCCCCCGGCCGAGATGGGGTCGATGCGGCCGAACACCCGGTCCCGGACGTCGGTCCAGCGGATCTTGTCGACGCTCGCGTCGACGCCGTAGGTGTGGGCGTGCCGGACGATCTCCGCGACGTCGGCGGCGTAGACGTACATCTTGGTGGGGATGCAGCCGACGTTCAGGCAGGTCCCGCCGAACACGCCGTGCTCGACGAGCGCGACGTCGAGGCCGGCGAACCGTTCGTCGAGGAACGTGTTGCCGGAGCCGGTGCCGATGACGACCAGATCATGGTGGGCCACCACCCGAGGCTAACCGCTTCCGCGGAGCCGCCGGCCTCTGGTACCCACGGCGGATGGCCGCGCAGACCCCGGGCGCGACGGTGCGCCGCAGCTGGGCCCCCGACCTGGACCTCGAGACCTTCTACGCCCTGCTGGCGCTGCGCACGCAGGTCTTCGTCGTCGAGCAGCGCTGCCCCTACCAGGAGCTCGACGGGCGGGACCTGGAACCGCGGACCCGGCACTACTGGCTGACCGACGGCCACACGGCCGAGGTGCTCGCGACGCTGCGGCTGCTGAAGGAGCCCGACGGCGGGTACCGGATCGGGCGGGTCTGCACCCGGGCCGACGTCCGCCGCCGCGGCCTCGGGCACCGGCTGCTCGAGGCGGCGCTGGCCGAGGTCGGTGCCGGGCACTGCGTGCTCGACGCGCAGCAGGACCAGGCCGGCTTCTACGCCCGGCACGGCTTCGAGGTCGTGGGGGAGGCGTTCGACGACGACGGCATCGCGCACGTCCCGATGCGGCGCCGCCGCCCGTGAGTGGTTATCGCGGTCCTGACCGCGATAACCACTCACGGGCGACATGTCGCGCGCGTCTGCCTCGCCCCGCGGGTTCGTAGGCGATACTCCCCGGCGCGACGGCGACCGGGAAGGCGGTTCGGATGAGCGACGATCGACGGAGTGGCGACGCACCGGAGTGGGGGCGGGTCGGACCGGAGGACCCCACCGCGGATCCGGCGACCCGTCCGGCGATGCGGGTCCCGTCGGCCGAGGTGGAGCCGTCGGAGCAGCCGACCGTGGCCGTCCCCGTCGAGGAGCAGCCGTCCGCGGACGACACGCCGACGGTCAAGCGCCGGGTGGGAAACACCCGCACCGGCGGGCTGTGGGCCGCGCTGATCCTCTCGGCGGTCGTGCTGATCTTCCTGCTGGTGTTCATCCTGCAGAACAGCGAGCCGGTCTCGATCAGCTTCCTGTGGCTGACCGGGACCCTGCCCACCGGGGTGGCGCTGCTGTTCGCCGCGATCGCCGGGATCCTGCTCGTCGCGGTGCCCGGCACCGGGCGGATCCTGCAGCTCCGCCGCCAGGCGAAGCGGCACTGACCGCCGGTGCCGGCCACCGGCCCGCCTAGCGGCGCCGGCGGCCCTGCTTCGGCTTCGGCTGCGGGCGCTTCGGCGTCGCGATCGGTTCCCCGGACGGCTCCCGCGACCCGGTGACGCGCACCAGGTCGGGGTGGCCGGGGCCCACGGTCGCCACCTCGGGACGCACGCCCGCCTGCCGGGTGAGCGTGTCCACCTCCGCCTTCTGCTCCGGGGTGGACAGCGTCACGACGACGCCGGTCTCCCCGGCCCGCGCCGTCCGCCCGGCCCGGTGCAGGTAGGCCTTCGGGTCGGCGGGCGGGTCGACGTGCACGACCAGGCCGACGTCGTCGATGTGGATGCCGCGGGCGGCCACGTCCGTCGCGACCAGCACCGGGACCTCGCCGGTGCGGAACTCGTCGAGCGCGCGGTTGCGCTGGTTCTGCGACCGACCGCCGTGCAGCGGGCCGGCCGCGACCCCCTGGCGGCGCAGTACCCGCACCATCCGGTCGGCGCCGTGCTTGGTGCGCACGAACAGGATCGTGCGGCCCTCCCGCGCGGCGATCTCCGCGATCACCCGGGACCGGTCGTCGCGGGGGACGACGAGCACGTGGTGCTCCATCGTGTCGACGCTCGCCGTGGGCGGTGCCACCGACCGCGTGACCGGGTCGGTGAGGTGGCGGCGCACGAGGGTGTCGACCTCGCCGTCGAGGGTGGCGGAGAACAGCAGCCGCTGGCCGTCGGACGGCGTCCGGTCCAGGATCGCGCGGACCTGCGGCAGGAAGCCCATGTCGGCCATCCGGTCGGCCTCGTCCAGCGCGGCGACCGTGACCTCGGACAGATCGCAGGTGCCCTGCTGGATGTGGTCGGTCAGCCGGCCGGGGGTGGCGACGAGCAGGTCGATGCCCCGCCGCAGCTCGGAGATCTGACGGTTCATCGACATCCCGCCGACGACGGCCGTGACCCGCAGGTCCACCGCCGCGGCCAGCGGGGTGAGGACGTCGACGACCTGGGTCGCGAGCTCCCGGGTCGGCACCAGCACCAGGCCCCGCGGGGCGGTCGGACGGGCCCGCTCACCGGTGAGGCGGGCGAGCAGGGCCAGGCCGAACGCGAGCGTCTTCCCGGAACCGGTCTGGCCGCGGCCGAGCAGGTCCCGGCCGGCGAGGGTGTCCGGCAGCGTGGCGGCCTGCACCGGGAACGGCGCGGTGAAGCCCTCGTCGGCGAGCGCCTTCACCAGGCGCTCGGGCAGGCCGAGCTCGGCGAACGACGGCATGCCCGACGGCGGGGGAGTCCACTGCACGACGTCCGCGCCGGCGTGCGACGACTGCGCCGCCGGGGCCGACGAGGTGCGGCCGGCGCCCTTCCGCGCGCCGCCCTTGCGGGGGCCGGCGGGGTTCTGCTGCTGTCCGGGCGCCGCCTGGGTGGCACGCTGCCCGCCGCGGCGCCGTCCGCCCGGCCGGGGCCGGCCGCCACCGGCGTTGCCGTCCCGGTCCGCGCGGCGGGGCTCGCCGCCGGCGTTCGCGGGACGGCCGGCGGTGTCGTGGGACTCGCCCCGCTGCCGGGGTGCGTTCGGGTGCTCGTCGCTGCGGGCGCCCGGCCGGCGTCCGCGGTCGTGTTCGGGCAGGCCGGGGGCGGAGCGGTCGTCGCGGCGCGGGCCGCGACCGGCGTCCGTGCCCCGGCGGGGGCCGCGGTCGCCCTCGCTGCGGCGGGTGGCGTGGTCGCCGGCCGGCCCGGACGGGCGGGTCACGCGACGACGACGGGATTCGGGCCTGGTCACAGGTCTCCTTGCAGGACGTGGCACGTCCTGCGGAGACCTCGGGGAGGAGGAATGCTGCGCCGACGGGCCCGGGCGCGGCTCTGCATCCTCGCGGCGCGCGCTCCGTGATGGGAAATCGGTCCGGCGGATGGGCCGAACACTCGTTGATCCACGATACGCCCCGGACGGGGGACCACCCGCGGCGGGCCGCCCGTGAGTGGTTGTCGCGGCCCCAACCACGAAAACCACTCACGGGCGGCGGAGCCGCGAGCGTTCGCGCAGCTCGGTGAGCAGGCGTTCCGGAGCGGCCGGGTCGAGGCCGCGGGCGGTGAACCACTCACCGAGTCGGCGGACGTCGCGCTCGAGGAATCCCGGGCCCTGCGGGTTGCCGACGACGTCGACGACCTGCGGCAGGTCGATCAGCACCGGACGGCCGTCGTGCACCAGGACGTTGTAGGCGGACAGGTCGCCGTGGGTGTAGCCCAGGTCGGCGAGGATGCCCAGCGCGCCGGCCAGCTCGTGCCACCACGCGTCGCGCTCGTCCGCCGCGGGGCGGGTGGCGGCGAGCCGGGGTGCGGCGGTGCCGTCCGGCGTCCCGAGGAACTCCAGCAACACCTCGGTGCCCGCCACCGACACCGGGTACGGGACCGGCGCCCCGGCCTCGTGAGCCGGGCCAGCGCCGTGAACTCGGCACCCGCCCACTGCCCGGCGATCAGGTCGCGGCCGACGGCGGTGCGCCGGGCCATCGCCCGGGTCTCCCGGGACCGGCGCACCCGGCGTCCCTCCAGGTAGCCGGCGTCGCGATGGAACGAGCGGTGCGCCGGGTCGCGGTAGCGCTTGGCGGCGAGCAGCACGCCCGGCCGGCCGGGCAGGCCCCGCTCGACCAGGTGGACGTCGGCCTCCTTGCCGGTCTTGAGGATCCCGTGTTCGCGGTCGACGGCGCCGGCGTCGGTGACCAGCCACGCCGGCCACGGGCGCGGGCCGCGCGCCCCGGCGGTCACCGACGGCCAGGTGCTCCAGCGGTCACCCTCGGGTGGGGCGTCCGGGTCGTGCCCGGTACGCCCGTCGACGTCGTGCGCCTGCGCCGGCCCGAAACCGGACCGGCGGCGGTCGTCGGTGTCGGCGACGTCGCTGTCGTGGGGGGCGCTGTCGTGGAAGTCGCTGTCGTGGGGGGCGCGGTAGGTGTCGACATCGTCGTCGTCGAAGCGGCGGCGACGGCGGCGGACGGGTTCGGTCCGTCGGGAGGAATGCACTCTCGGGCTCCGGAGGGCAGCAGGGACGCCGCGCGGCTCCGGGCACGCTCGTGCCCGGGTCAGCCGCGGGGCGGGGACGGGCGGAGCGGGTGCGCAGCGCGCACCCGGGCACGGGTGACGGCCATCGGTACGCACCTCCCGCTGCCCTGCGCGGTCGCCCGCGCGCCGGTCCCTCCGGATACCGACACCCTGCCGCGGCCCGGCGCCCGGTGCCACCGGTTTTCGGCGGCCGGTGCCGACGACCGCTCCGCAGGCTCCGCGCGGTGCTGATGTTCGCTCCGCAGGCTCCGCGCGGTGTGGAGGTGCGCTCCGCAGGCTCCGCGCGGTGTGGAGGTGCGCTCCGCAGGCTCCGCGCGGTGTGGAGGTGCGCTCCGCAGGCTCCGCGCGGTGCGGAGGTGCGCTCCGCAGGCTCCGCTCAGCCCAACGCGGTGAGGGCTCCCAGCCCCAGCGCCCCGAACAGCACCCCCCACACGATGATCGTGATCGTCTGCCACACCACGACCTGCCGGCGGTCGAGCCCGGCGGCGACCATGGCGAAGGCGGTGAACGAGATCGCCATCAGCGTCGGCGCGAGCAGCGAGGCGACCGGGACGCCGTAGCGGTCCACCCGGGCGACGAGCTTGCGCCGGCGCTCGCTCTGCGGCTTCTCCCGGCCCCGGGTCAGCCCGCGCCGCGCCCGGGTGCCCAGCCAGGTCGCGGCGGCCAGCGCGAGCAGGTTCCCGGCCACCGCCGCCACGACGGCCACGATCACCGGCATGCCCGCCAGCGCCCCGACGCCCGCACCGACGTAGGACTCGAGGAACGGCACGATCCCGATCACCAGCACGGCCAGGATCTGCAGCGCGGGGTGCAGGGTGTCCACCAGGGCGTTGAGCTGCTCGATCATGACGACGATCCTGCCGGTCCGGCCGGTCTGTCCGGAACGCCCGGTTGTCACGATCCTGCCCCGTTCTGTGCACGGCGCAGCCGTGACAGATGTCAGATCACCCCGGCCGGGGCATCGGGCCGAGATCGTCAGGCGAGCGGTATCAGGCCGGGATCACCAGGTCGAGATGATCGCCGGTGCGCTCCACGACGTGCCCGGCCCGGCGGACGATCCGCACGACCGCGGCCGCGTCGGACGGCTCGGCCCGCGACGTCGCCAGCAGCCGTGCCAGCCCGCCCTTGTGGGACTTGTTGTGGTGGCTGACGACCGAGCGGCTGCCGTCGGCACGCTCGGCGAGCACGTTGACGGTCACGGCGCCGGGGACCACCCCGAGCGCCGCGTAGCCGCCGGAGCGCAGGTCGACGACGAGCTCCCCGGCCGCGATCCGGGCCAGCAGCGGGTCCAGCGCCGGCCGCCAGCGCGCGGCCAGCGTCCCGGAGCCGGGCAGCTTCGAGGACGCGGAGAGCCGGTAGGGCGGGATCGGGTCGTCGGCGCCGAGCAGCCCGAACAGCGCCGAGCAGACCGCGAGCCGGGACCGGGCACGGCCACGGGTGGCCGCGGTGAACGAGCCCGCGTCGAGCGCGTCGTAGAGCACGCCGGTGTAGCGGTCGAGGGCCGGCATCGTCGCGGCGGACGCGAGCGCGGCGTTGCGGTCGATCTCGGCGTCCTGCCGTTCCGAGACCCCGAGCGCCCGCCGCGCCGCCGGACGGTCCCCGGCCAGGGCGACGAGCTCGTCGACGAGCTCCTTGCGGACGGCGCCGAGCTCGGCGTCGTGGGAGAGCGCGGACAGGTCGAGCGGGGGGCCGTCCCCTCCGCCACGCTTGGTCTCCGAGGGCGGCAGCAGCACGAGCACGGCGGGCCAGCCTAGTGGCCGCCCGGAATGTCGCCGCCGGCTGCCCGGAATGTCGCCGCTGTCCGAGACCTGCTCACTCCTGCGTGACACCCACCCGGCGTTGTGTGGTGTGGATCGCCGGACTAGGTTCGACCCCGTGACCTGCCTCGTGGCGCGCCTCCACGTCGACTGTATGCGGATCACGAGCGCGGCCTGTCGTCCCTGTCGCTGACCCCGCGCTCGTCACGGGTTGCGCGCACCCCGCGCCACCCGATCCGCCCCGACCACACCGCCGACGCCGCGGGCCGTCACACCGCCGATCCACGAGGTGATCGGCGCCGACCGCCGATGGTGCCGGCCGACACCGAGGAGTTACCCATGACCGACCCGGACCCGACCGCCTCCTGGTCCTTCGAGACCAAGCAGGTGCACGCGGGCGCGTCCCCGGACCCGACCACGGGTGCCCGGGCGACGCCGATCTACCAGACGACGTCGTACGCGTTCCGGGACACCGAGCACGCGGCGAACCTGTTCGGGCTGGCCGAGCTCGGGAACATCTACACCCGGATCATGAACCCGACCCAGGACGTCCTGGAGCAGCGGGTCGCGGCCCTCGAGGGCGGTCTCGGTGCGGTCGCGTTCGCCTCGGGGCAGGCGGCGCAGACCCTGGCGCTGCTGAACATCGCCGAGGCCGGCTCGCACGTGGTCTCCTCGGCCTCGCTCTACGGCGGCACCTACAACCTGTTCCACTACACGTTCCCGAAGATGGGGATCGAGGTCTCGTTCGTCGACGACCCGGACGACCCCGAGGCGTGGAAGGCCGCCGTCCGGCCCAACACCAAGGCCTTCTACGGCGAGACGCTGGGCAACCCGCGCGGCAACGTCCTCGACATCGCCGCCGTGGCGCAGGTCGCCCACGACAACGGCGTCCCGCTGCTGGTCGACAACACGATCCCGTCGCCGTACCTGCTGCGTCCGATCGAGCACGGCGCCGACATCGTCATCCACTCGGCCACCAAGTTCCTCGGCGGCCACGGCACCACGATCGGCGGCGTCGTCGTCGACTCCGGCACCTTCGACTGGGGCGCGCACGCCGAGCGGTACCCGGGCCTCACCACGCCGGACCCGAGCTACCACGGGCTGAACTACTGGGAGGCCCTCGGCGCCCAGTCGTACCTGATCAAGCTGCGGGTGCAGCTGCTGCGCGACCTCGGCCCGGCCATCTCGCCGCACAGCAGCTTCCTGCTGCTGCAGGGCATCGAGACGCTGTCGCTGCGGATCGAGCGCCACAACGAGAACGCCCAGGCCCTCGCCGAGTGGCTGGAGCAGCGCGACGAGGTCGAGAAGGTGCACTACGCCGGCCTGCCGTCGAGCCCGTGGCACCAGCTGCAGCAGCGCTACCTGCCCAAGGGCGGCGGCGCGATCGTGTCCTTCGAGCTGCGCGGCGGCCTCGAGGCGGGCCGTAAGTTCGTCGACGCCCTCGAGCTGCACAGCCACCTCGCCAACATCGGTGACGTCCGCAGCCTCGTGATCCACCCCGCGTCCACCACGCACAGCCAGCTCTCCGGTGAGGAGCAGCTGGCCGCCGGTGTCGCCCCGGGCCTGGTCCGGCTCTCGGTCGGGCTGGAGGGCATCGAGGACATCAAGGCCGACCTGGATGCGGGTTTCCGGGCGTCGAAGGGCGCCTAGGGGAAAGGTGCCCAGAAGTTGATCAGCACGAACCGTCTCCCTCCCGCCAGCGGTGCCTGGCGGGAGGGGGACGACCCCGGCCGACGCCGGTTCCTCGATCTGCCCGCCCCGCTGAAGCTGCAGGCCGGCGGCGAGCTGCCCGGCGTCCGGCTGTCGTACGAGACCTGGGGCGAGCTCGCTCCGGACGGCTCCAACGCCGTCCTGGTGCTGCACGCCCTCACCGGTGACACCCACATCGAGGGGCCGGCCGGCCCCGGGCACCCGACCGCCGGGTGGTGGCCCGGGCTCATCACGCCCGGCGGGCCGCTCGACCCGGCCCACTGGTTCGTCGTCGCCCCGAACGCGGTCGGCGGCTGCCAGGGCAGCACCGGGCCGGCGTCCACCGCGCCGGACGGGCGCCCGTGGGGGAGCCGGTTCCCGCTGGTCACCGTGCGGGACACGGTGGCCGCGGAGCAGCACCTCGCCGATGCCCTCGGCATCGACGCCTTCGCGTGCGTGATCGGCGGGTCGATGGGCTCGATGCGGTCCCTGGAATGGGCCGCGACCGAGCCCGACCGGGTGCAACGGCTGTTCATGCTGGCCGGCCCGGCGGCCTCGTCGGCCGACCAGATCGGCTGGGCCAACCCGCAGATCGAGGCCATCCGGGCGGACCCGCACTGGCGCGGCGGCGACTACCACGACGCCCCCGAGGGCCCGTGGCGCGGCCTCGGCATCGCCCGCCGGATCGCGCACCTGAGCTACCGGTCCGGTGAGGAGCTCGCGACGCGGTTCGGCCGTGACCCGCAGGACGACGAGGACCCCTACGCCGGCGGCCGGTACGCCATCGAGTCGTACCTGGACCACCACGCGAACAAGCTCGTGCGCCGGTTCGACGCCGCGTCCTACGTCCGGCTGACCCAGCTCATGAACCATCACGACGTGGGTCGCGACCGCGGTGGCGTGGAGTCCGCGCTGAGCCGGGTACGGGCCCGGACCTACGTCGCCGGTGTCACCTCGGACCGGCTGTACCCGGTGGCCGAGCAGGAGGAGCTGGCCGCGGGGATCCCGCACGCCGACCCGGTCAAGGTGATCGACTCGCCGTACGGGCACGACGGGTTCCTGGTCGAGACGCCCGTCGTCGCGGGGCTGCTCGCGGAGCTGCTGGACCGGCCGGCCGCCTGAGTTCTGCTGGGCGAGCGGGCGGGGGCGGTTGTTCGCTCCGCACGCTCGCACGGCGCTAATTGCTTCGCTGCGCAATCTCGCTGGTGCTGGTTGTTTCGCTCCGCAAGCTCGCTCAGTGTCTGACGTTTCGCTCCGCAAGCTCGCTCAGCGTCGTCTCAGGGTCGCTGCTCTACGGTCCGGCACGCCCGTGGCCCCGACGACGGAGCAGCCCATGGCCCGCCACCGAGCCGAGCGCCGATCCACCGTGCGGATCGCCCCGATCGGCACGGTCCCCGCGACGTTCCCCCCGCCGCGACGGCCCGGGGACGACCGTCCCCGCCCCCGTACCGCGTGGGTGGATGCCGCGAAGGGGATCTGCATCGTGCTGGTGGTGCTGCACCACGCGGTGATGTTCCTGGGCCTGCACGGGCTGGTGCCCGGCCCGCTCGAGATGCTGAACACGGCACTGGCCTCGCTGCGGATGCCGCTGTTCTTCCTGGCCTCGGGGCTGTTCCTCGCCGCGGCACTGACCCGGCCGTGGCGGACGCTGCTGCACAAGCGGGTCGCCCTGTTCGCCTGGCTCTACCTGCTCTGGACGACCGTGCAGTTCGGGGTGATGGCGGCGCTGCCCGCCGGTACCGCCCCCGGTCTCGCCACCCAGGACGCGAACGGGCTGCTGTTCAGCCCGCTGCTCCCGGCGCCGTCGATGTGGTTCCTGTACGCACTCGCGCTCTTCTCGGTGGCGGCGCGACTGCTGCAGCGGGTCCCCGCCGCGGTGCTGCTGGTCGGGACCGGGGTCCTGAGTGCGCTGGTCGGCGCGGGCACGATCGAGATCGACTCGTTCGCCTGGATGTTCATGGCGCGGTACGCGTTCTTCTTCGTGCTCGGCTGGCACGGGCGCGCGCTCGTCGAGCGGCTGGCGGCGGCGACGTCGCCGCTGCGGGTGCTCGCGGTGGCCGTCCTGGCCGGCGGTACCGCCGCCGCCTCGGTGGTGTTCGGGCTGCGGGAGATCCCCGGCGTCGCGTTCGCGCTGAACCTGATCGCGGTCGCGGGCGGGGTGCTGGCCGCCGCCCAACTCGCCCGGTGGCGGGTCGGCCGGGTCGCGGTCGCGCTCGGCCGCCGCACGCTGCCGATCTACCTCACGAACATCCTGATGATCGGCGGGCTGACCGCGCTGCTGTCCGGGGTGCAGCTGCCCGCACCCGCGCAGTACGCGCTGGTCGCCGCGGTCACCGCCGCCGCCGTCGTGGCGACACTGGCGCTGCACCGGGCGCTGACCGCGCTGCGGGCCGGCTGGCTCTACGACCTGCCCGGCCGCTGGGCGGTCCGCCCCGCCATCGGCTGAGCGGAGCCTGCGGAGCGAACATCAGCCCTTCGCAACTGAGCGGAGCCTGCGGAGCGAACATCAGCCCTGAGCGGAGCCTGCGGAGCGAACATCAGCCCTGAGCGGAGCCTGCGGAGCGAACATCAGCCCCGAGCGGAGCCTGCGGAGCGAACATCAGCCCTGAGCGGAGCCTGCGGAGCGAACATCAGCCCCGAGCGGAGCCCGCGGAGCGAGCATCGGCACTGAGCGCCGCCGCTCAGCCGATGCGCTCGCCGTAGACGCGCTGCACGCGCATCGTCATGAGCACCCGCCGGTCGCGGACCATGGCGGCACGGAAGTCGTCCCAGTCCGGGTGCTCGCCCGCGGCGGCGCGGTACCAGTCGACCAGCGCCTGGACCGCGGGGCCGTCCGGGGAGTCGTCCGGCCCGACCAGCTCGACCGGGCCCTCGGCGGTGGCCCAGGCCCGCCCGTCGCCGCTCTCGACCGACAGCGCGGCCCGCGGGTCGCGGCGCAGGTTGGCCGTCTTCGCCCGGCCCTCGGTCATCGAGACGCCGATCGTCCCGGCGGCGCGGTCGTAGTACGGCGTCACCGGCGACAGCTGCGGCATCCCGCTGCGTTTGATCGTCGCCAGCGTGCCCTGCCGTGCGTTCTCGAGCAGCTCGTGCTGTTCGGCTCCCATGCCCGGGCCAACTCCCGGGCCCCGCCGGGTGTTCCCGCGGGAACCTGGATGAAGCCGCGTGACGGCTGTGGCTACCCTGACCCGGGTGTTGACCCGGATGTCGTCGCTGTTCCTGCGCACCCTGCGCGAGGACCCGGCCGACGCGGAGGTACCCAGCCACAAGCTGCTGGTCCGCGCCGGCTACGTCCGTCGCGTGGCCCCCGGCGTCTACTCCTGGCTGCCGCTCGGTCTCAAGGTGCTCCGCCGCATCGAGAACGTCGTGCGCGAGGAGATGGACGCCATGGGCGGCCAGGAGATCCAGTTCCCGGCGCTGCTGCCGCGCGAGCCGTACCAGGCGACGAACCGGTGGACCGAGTACGGACCCGCGCTGTTCCGGATCAAGGACCGCAAGGGTGCCGACTACCTGCTCGGCCCCACCCACGAGGAGCTGTTCACGCTCGCGGTGAAGGGCGAGTACTCGTCCTACAAGGACTACCCGGTCGTGCTGTATCAGATCCAGAACAAGTACCGCGACGAGGAGCGGCCCCGCGCGGGCATCCTGCGCGGCCGCGAGTTCCTGATGAAGGACTCCTACTCGTTCGACCTGTCCGACGAGGGGCTGTCGGAGTCCTACCGCAAGCACCGCGAGGCCTACGTCAAGATCTTCGACCGGCTCGGGCTGACGTACGTGATCGTGGCGGCCACGTCCGGCGCGATGGGCGGCTCGGCGTCCGAGGAGTTCCTGGCCGAGTCCGCGACCGGCGAGGACACCTTCGTCCGCAGCGCGGGCGGGTACGCCGCGAACGTGGAGGCGGTGACCACCCCGGCGCCCCCGGCGCGGGAGATCGAGGGGCTGGCCCCGGCCCAGGTGCACCACACCCCGGACACCCCGACCATCGAGTCGCTGGTCGCGTTCCTCAACGCGCACACCGACCGGACGTTCACCGCGGCGGACACCCTGAAGAACGTCCTGGTGAAGATCAAGCAGCCCGGGGCGGACGAGTGGGAGCTGCTCGGCGTCGGTGTGCCCGGGGACCGCGAGGTCGACATGAAGCGGCTCGAGGCGGGGCTCGAGCCCGCCCAGGTGGAGCTGCTGGAGGAGGCCGACTTCGCCCGGCACGACTTCCTGGTCAAGGGCTACATCGGGCCGGGTGCGCTGGCCGCGAACGGGGTCCGCTACCTCGTCGACCCGCGGATCGTCCCCGGCACCGCCTGGGTGACCGGCGCCGACAAGGCCGACCACCACGTCGTCGACCTGGTGTGCGGGCGCGACTTCACCCCGGACGGGACCATCGAGGCCGCCGAGGTGCGTGCCGGCGACCTCGCCCCCGACGGCAGCGGTGAGCTCGAGGCCGCCCGCGGCATCGAGATCGGGCACATCTTCCAGCTGGGCCGCAAGTACGCCGACGCGTTCGCCCTCGACGCGCTGGGCCCGGACTCGAAGCCGATCCGGATCACCATGGGGTCCTACGGCATCGGGGTGTCCCGGCTGGTCGCCGCGGTCGCCGAGCAGTGCCACGACGAGTCGGGGCTGGTGTGGCCGCGGTCGGTCGCGCCGTTCGACGTGCACGTCGTGGTCGCCGGGAAGTCCGCCGAGCTGCTCGAGGGCGGCGAGGCCGTCGCGGCCGAGCTGGAGGCACAGGGCCTGTCGGTGCTGCTCGACGACCGCAAGGCCAGCCCCGGCGTCAAGTTCGCCGACGCCGAGCTGGTCGGGGTCCCCACGATCGTCGTCGTCGGGCGCGGGCTGGCCGACGGCACGGTCGAGCTGAAGGACCGGGCCACCGGTGAGCGGACCGAGATCCCGCGCGAGGGCGTGGCCGGGCACGTGGCGGGGGTCGTCCGGGGCGGCTGAGCCCGCGGCTGAGCACTGCCCCGGTCCGCGCACCGGCGAACGCCGGGGTCAGCGGGCGGGCGCGACCGCCGACTCCGCGAGGTCGGTGAGGTCCTGCTGCGGAACGGCGTCGCCCGGTCCGCCCGCGGTGTCCGCGGCCACGACGAGCATCGCGACGCCGGTGGAGCCGTCCTGCGCCTGGGTGCGGGGTACCGCCAGCACCCCGACGGACCCGTCGGTGGCACGGCATCCGGCGGCCCCGGCGGTCGTGCCGTCGGTCCGTACGGTCGCCTCCACCCACGAGCCCTCCGGGCCCTCGGGGCCCGCACCGCCGGGCCGCGGGCCGGCCGGCCCGACCGCCACCTGGGGTGCCGACCCGGCGTAGGCGGACTCGGCGGCACCGCGGGCGAACGCCTCGGCCGCCTGCCCGACCGTCGTCCCGGCCGGTACGGCGACGAGCGCGGCCGCGGCGACCCCGCGGGGGGTGGCGTCCGCGGGGCAGTGGCCTGCGACGAACGGTGGGACCTCGGCGAGCCGGGTGAACGGGACCCCGAACACGTCCAGGCCCGGCGCCCCGGCAGGTGCGACGGTCCACCCCGAGGGCGGGGTCACCGCGAACGCCTCCGACGTCGCCGGGGCCGCCGCGGCCGGTTCCGGCCCGGTGGAGCCGCCGGACGTCAGCGCCGCGGCCGTGCCGGCCACGAGCAGCACCGCCACGACGGCGGCGAGCGCGGGCCGGAGCCGGCGCCCGGGACCGGGCGGGGAGTCGGGGGAAGGGGACCCGGCCGGGCGAGCCTGCGGTGGCGCGCCCGGACGGCTGGTCGTCGCCCGGCCGGAGGTCACCGGCGCAGCGTACGACGCGGTGCAACCGCGCCGGACGGCGGCTGCGGGAGCCGGGTCGTCGGGACGACCGCAGCGGTCAGCCGGGCAGCAGCGACAGCCGCACCGAGCGCGTCGGGTTGTCCACGTTGGTGTCGATCAGGCACACCGACTGCCAGGTGCCGAGCGCCGGGCGCCCGTCGAGCACCGGGACCGTCATGGACGGCGGCACGAACGCCGGCAGCACGTGGTCGCGGCCGTGGCCCGCGCTGCCGTGCCGGTGCCGCCAGCGGTCGTCGGCGGGCAGGACCTCGCGGAGCTGGGCGAGCAGGTCCGCGTCGCTGCCCGCCCCGGTCTCGATCACCGCGATCCCGGCGGTGGCGTGCGGGACGAACACGTGGAGCAGGCCGTCGCCGCCGCCCGCGTCGGTGAGGAAACGTTCGATCCGGCTCGTCAGGTCGACCACGGTCTCCTCGGAGCCGGTCCGGATCTCGATCAGCTCGCTGTGCACGGGCCCAACCTAGGACCCTCGCTACGCTCGGGCAGCGTGGGAGACGTCGTGGAAGACACCGTCACGGCCTTCGGCCGGGAGTTGCCGCACCGTCCGGGCTATCTCAACACCGCCAGTATCGGTGTGCCGCCGCTGTGTGCCTCCGCGGCGGTGGCCGAGGTGGTACGGCGGTGGGCGGAGGCCGACACCGCGCCCGCGGACTTCGACGCCGACGTGGAGACCGCCCGCGCCGGGTTCGCCGCGATCACCGGGGTCCCGGTCGGCGACGTGGCGCAGGGCGCGACGGCGTCCGGGCTGATCGGCCCGCTGGCCGCGTCGGTCCCGGACGGCACCCGGGTGCTGGTCGCGGCCGGGGAGTTCTCCAGCGTCACCCGGCCGTTCGCGGCGCAGGCGCACCGCGGGGTGCGGGTCACCGAGGCACCCCTGGAGGAACTCGCCGCGCAGGCCGGCGGGCACGACCTCGTCGCGGTCTCGGCCGTGCAGTCCGCCGACGGCCGCCTCGCCGACCTCGGCGCGCTGCGGGCCGCCCGGGAGCGCCACGGCGTCCGGCTGCTGCTCGACGTGACCCAGGCCGCGGGCTGGCTGCCGCTGCGCGACGCCCGGGCCGACGCCGTCGTCGGGGCGGGGTACAAGTGGCTGCTCGGCCCGCGCGGCACCGCCTGGCTGGCCCAGCGGCCGTCCTGGGTGGAGGGTCCGCCGGGCGGGCAGCGGTGGCCGGAGGTCGTCCGGCACGGCGCAGGGTGGTACGGCGCCCGGGACCGTTGGGGCGGCGGGCTCTACACCCCGGACCCACCGGCCCGCCCCGGCCCGGCCGGTGCCGAGGAGGCACCGGTGTGGATCGCCCACGCCGGGTCCGCGGTGACGGTGCCGTGGCTGGCCTCGCTCGACCCGGCGGCGCTGCGGGCGCACTGCGCCGGGCTCGCCGACGACCTGCGCGAGCGGCTCGGCATGGCACCCACCGGGTCGGCGATCGTGTCCGTGCGGGCCGACGGCGCGGCCGGGAAGCTGGCCGCGGCCGGGATCCGCGCGGCAGTCCGCGACGGCGCCGCGCGGCTGTCGTTCCACCTGGCCAACACCCCCGACGACGTCGACCTGGCCGTCCGGGCGCTGCGCTCCTGACCGGGCCGTCGCGGAGCTCAGGACCGCCCGGGGAAGACCGGCACGACGGGGGAGCGCTCGGTCACCCGGCGCCAGAACGCGAGCCGCCCGGTGCACTCGATCATGGCTTTCAGCCCCGCCTCGCGGAGCGGGACCTGCGCGGACCGCTCGGTCACCGACCGCCAGGCCGCGATCGCGTCGGTCTCCGCCGAGACCAGCAGCGCGCCCGCGGACGGTGCGTCGACGACCGGCTGCGGCGGGGTGTAGGCGGGCTGCGCCGAGACCGGGCGTGCCCCGACGTCGACGGAGAGGGTCTGGGTGATCTGTCCGCGCAGCGTCGTGTGCGCCTCGATGTCACTGCGGGCCCGGTCGGCCCAGTCGGGTGGCACGAACGCCAGCGCCATCTTGTAGGCCCACAGCGCGGCGTGCTCGCTGGCCAGCGCCCGCTGCAGGGCCTCCACGGTGACCTGCGGGATGCTCTGGTCGTCCTGCTCCTGCGACGCGGGGGCCCGGACGGCGGAGGGCCGGTTCACTGCAGCACCGCCGCGTAGGTCGCGCAGCAGGCGGCCACCTCGGCGACCAGCCCGACCTGCAGGGCGGACGCCTGCGGGACGACCTCGCCCGCGGTCCGTGCGGCGGCCGCGACCGAGTCGCGCACCGCGGCGAGGTCCGCCGCCGGCGGGCTCGCCGGGGTGGGCGCCGAACCGGGCGCGCGGCCGCCTGCCTGGTCGAGCGCGGCGGCGTGCTCCATCCGGGCCGCCCGCAGCGGCTCGAGCCGTCCGGCCAGCGCCGGGTCGGCGGTGACGGCCGCGACCGCCAGGGCCGCGTCCATCCGGGCGGCGTCGGCCAGCGCCAGGAGCGCGTCGGTCGCGTCGTCCTGCCGTTGCCCGCCCGGTGCGCAGGCGGCGAGGACCGGGGGGAGGGCGACGGTCGCCGCGGTCGTCGCGAGCATCCGGCGCCGGGTGAACGCGCGGGCCGGGTGTCGCCGGGCTGTCCCGGCCGGCATCGGCACGGCTCGTCTCCGGTCGCTCACGAACGGTCATGCTGCCAGCCGGTCCCGGGCGTCCTGTCACCGACCGGGCGACCTGCCCGCTGCCGGACGGCACGCGTCCTGCCGACCGCGGCCGACGGCGGCCGGGACGAACGCGCTAGGCTCGTCGGCCGTCCCTGCCGTCATCCGGTCCGGCGCCCCGCCGCCCGCGACGGTGCCCGTTCCCGAGCCGAGCCGCGATGCGGTCGTGCCCGGGTGCGGTCACGCCGACGACAGGAGCGGCCACCGCGGCGGGGCCCGGGCGGGAACGGCCGGCGACGCACGTGATCACGACCGGCGCGGGCACGACGGCGGCCGGGCACGACCGACCCGAGCACGACGAAGCTGAACGACGACGAAGCCGAACGCCACCGAAGCTGAACGACACCGAAGCCGAACGACGAGGAGAGACACCCGATGCGCAGTCCGGACCCCGCACAGCTGGCCGACCAGCTGCGCGGCGTGCTCGAGCCCGTCGTCGTCGGCGCCGGGCTGGAGATCGACGCCGTCGAGGTCCGCACCGCAGGCCGCCGGCACGCGGTGAAGCTCGTCGTCGACCTGCCGGAGGGCTCCACCGCCACCGGCATCGACCTCGACGACATCGCCCGGCTCAGCCGGACCGCCGCCGCCGAGCTGGACCCGCACGAGCACCTGATCGAGGGTTCCTACACCCTCGAGGTGACCTCGCCGGGTGTCGACCGGCCGCTCACCCGGCCCCGGCACTGGCGGCGGAACTTCCTGCGGCTGGCCCGGATCACCCTCGCCGGCGGCGACAGCATCGACGCCCGGATCGGGCGCGCCGACGACGAGCGGGTGCAGGTGGCGGTGCCCGGTCGCAAGGAGCCCGAGCTGCGCGAGATCGCCTACAGCGACGTGGCGCACGCCCAGGTACAGGTGGAGTTCAAGCCCGCGCCGAAGGCCGAGACCGCCCTGCTGGGGGCGGACGGGGCCGGCGCCGACGGTGTCATCAGCGAGAGCAGCACGAGCAGCGAGACCAGCGCGGACGAGGAGAACCGGTGAACGTCGACATTCCCGCACTGCGGGCCATCGAGCGGGACAAGGAGATCCCGTTCGAGACGGTGCTGGAGGCGATCGAGACCGCGCTGCTCACCGCCTACAAGCACACCGAGGGCAGCTACTACGACGCCCGGGTCGACATCGACCGCAAGACCGGGGTCGTCCGCGTGCTGGCCCGGGCGCCCGAGGACGCCGCCGACGACGGCACCCCCGGCCCGGAGTTCGACGACACTCCGGAGGGCTTCGGCCGCATCGCGGCCACCACCGCCCGCCAGGTGATCGTCCAGCGGCTGCGCGACGCCGAGCACGAGCGCACCTACGGCGAGTTCGCCACGAAGGAGGGCGAGGTCGTCGCCGGCGTCGTGCAGCGCGACGCCCGGGCCAACGCCCGCGGTGTGGTCGTCGTCGCGCTCGGCGGCTCCGGGGGCACCGAGGCGGTCCTCCCGGCTGCCGAGCAGGTGCCCGGCGAGGTGTACTCGCACGGCGATCGGATCCGGTGCTATGTCATCGGGGTCACCCGGGGCCCGCGCGGTACCTCGATCACGCTCTCCCGCACGCACCCCAACCTGGTGCGCAAGCTGTTCGCGCTCGAGGTGCCCGAGCTCGTCGACGGCTCGGTCGAGATCGTCTCGGTGGCCCGCGAGTCCGGCTTCCGCTCCAAGATCGCGGTCCGGTCGACCCGGCCCGGCCTCAACGCCAAGGGCGCCTGCATCGGCCCGATGGGCGCGCGGGTCCGTGGCGTGATGGGCGAGCTCGCCGGCGAGAAGATCGACATCATCGACTGGTCCGAGGACCCGGCCGAGTTCGTCGGGAACGCGCTGTCCCCGTCGAAGGTGGTGTCGGTGACGGTGCTGGACGAGCGCGCCCGGATCGCCCGCGTGGTCGTCCCGGACTTCCAGCTGTCGCTGGCCATCGGCAAGGAGGGGCAGAACGCCCGGCTGGCCGCCCGGCTCACCGGCTGGAAGATCGACATCCGGAGCGACGCGGACCCGCGCCACCCGGTCGGGCCCGACGGCGACCCGGTCGAGGTGCCGTCGTAGGCCGGGAACCAGGCGTGATCGGGGAACAGCGTGACGATCACCGCGAGTGGCCGGGCGAGGGAATGACGGGTGGCGACCCTGCGCTACACTCACATGTGGTCCGCGGACGCGGTCCGTCGCCCACCGGCTCCCGGTCGATCCCGATCCGGACCTGTGTGGGCTGCCGGACCCGGGAACGGGCCGACGAACTGTTGCGTGTGGTCGCGGAGAACGGACATCTCGTCCCGGATCCGCGCCGCCGCCTCCCCGGCCGGGGTGCGTGGTTGCACCCCGTGGCGGGGTGCCTGGACAAGGCCGAGCGTCGCTCGGCCTTCGCCCGGGCGTTGCGCCTCCGGGGCAAGCCGGGGACCGACGCCCTCCGGCGGTGGTTGCAGGATCAGCAGGGGCCCGGGAGCCTCCCGGGCCCGTCATCGGAAGAAGGCTAGGTCGACCAGTCATGAGCCAGCAGTGAAGATCGCACCATGAACGTGCTTCGACACTAGGTTCGAGGTCGAGCGGGATGCTGCCGCCCGGCCTCCGGTCAGGACAAGGAGAGCAGTGGCAGGCAAGGCCCGCGTGCACGAGCTCGCGAAGGAGCTCGGACTCAGCAGTAAGCAGGTCCTCAGCAAGCTGCAGGACCTCGGGGAGTACGTGAAGTCTCCCTCCTCCACCGTGGAGGCCCCCGTCGCGCGCAAGCTGCGCGACGCCATGGCCTCCGGCGGCGGTGGCGGCAACGGCCAGCGGCGTGGCTCCGGTGCGCCCGGTGGCGGCCGCCCGCGTGCCGGTGGTGCCGCCCCGCGCGGCGGTTCCGGCGCGCCGTCGCCGTCCCGCCCGAGCGCGCCCAAGCCCGGCCCGACCCCCGGTGCGGCCTCGCCGTCCCGGCCGGCGCCGAAGCCGGGTCCGCGTCCGGGCCCGCCCGCACCCGCCCCGGGTGCCCCGTCCCCGTCCCAGCCGGCCGCCGGTTCGGACGTCCCGAAGCCGGGCCCGGCCGCGCCGAAGCCCGGTCCGCAGCCGCAGGCCCCGGCTGCCGACGCGTCCGCGCCGGCTGCGCCGAAGCCCGGTCCCGCCGCGCCCAAGCCCGGCCCGAAGCCGGGCCCGGCCGCGCCGAAGCCCGGCCCCAAGCCGGGTGGCCAGGGCCAGGGTGGTCAGGGTCAGGGTGGCGGTGCGCCGCGTCCCGGTGGCGAGGGCCAGCGCGGCCCGAAGCCCGGGGGGCAGCGCCCGCCGCGCGTCGGCAACAACCCGTTCGGTGTCGGCCAGGGCTCGCCCAAGCCGGGACCGCGCCCCGGTCCGCCCGCCCAGCAGGGTGGCGGCCAGCAGCAGGGTGGCGGCCGTCCGGAGGCGCCGGCGGCGCGCTCCGGTGAGGCTCCGCCGCGTCCGCCCCGTCCGGGTGGCGGCGCCGGTGCCGGCGGACCGCGTCCGTCGCCGAACAACATGCCCCCGCGCCCGAACCCGGGCATGATGCCCGCGCGTCCGGCGGCCGGCCGGCCCGGCCCCGGTGGCCGTGGCGGTCCCGGCGGTGGCCGTGGTGGCCCCGGTGGCGGCCGTGGCGGTCCCGGTGGCGGTCGTCCCGGTGGCGGCGGCGGTTTCCGTCCCGGTGGCGGCGGCCCGGGTGGTCCGCCCCCGGCCGGTGGCTTCCGTGGTCGTCCCGGTGGCGGCGGCGGTCGTGGTCGCGGCGGTGCCGCGGGCGCGTTCGGCCGTCCCGGCGGCCCGGCCCGTCGTGGCCGCAAGTCGAAGCGGCAGAAGCGCCAGGAGTTCGACTCGATGGCCGCGCCCTCGGTGGGCGGCGTCCGCCTGCCCAAGGGTAACGGCGAGACGATCCGGCTGCCGCGTGGCGCGTCGCTGACCGACTTCGCCGAGAAGATCAACGCCAACCCGGCCTCGCTGGTGCAGGTGTTGTTCCATCTCGGTGAGATGGTGACGGCGACCGCGTCGGTGTCCGACGAGGTCCTGGAGCTGCTCGGCCAGGAGATGAACTACCGGGTGCAGGTCGTCTCCCCCGAGGAGGAGGACCGCGCGCTGCTCGAGTCGTTCGACATCGAGTTCGGTGACCCGGGCGACGAGGACGCGCTGGCGGCCCGGCCGCCGGTCGTGACCGTCATGGGTCACGTCGACCACGGTAAGACGCGACTGCTGGACACGGTCCGCAAGGCGAACGTCCGCGAGGGCGAGTCGGGCGGCATCACCCAGCACATCGGTGCGTACCAGGTGTCGACCGAGCTCGAGGGCGTGGAGCGGCTCATCACGATGATCGACACCCCGGGTCACGAGGCGTTCACCGCCATGCGTGCCCGCGGTGCGAAGTCCACCGACATCGCGGTCATCGTGGTGGCGGCGGACGACGGCGTGATGCCGCAGACCGTCGAGTCGATCAACCACGCCCAGGCGGCGGACCTGCCGATCGTGGTCGCGGTCAACAAGATCGACGTCGAGGGCGCGAACCCGGACAAGATCCGTCAGCAGCTCACCGAGTACAACCTGGTGGCCGAGGAGTACGGCGGCGACACGATGTTCGTCGAGATCTCCGCCAAGCAGGGCACCAACATCGAGGGGCTGCTCGAGGCGATCCTGCTGACCGCGGACGCGGCGCTCGACCTGCGGGCCAACCCGGACATGGAGGCCCAGGGCGTCACGATCGAGGGGCACCTGGACCGCGGCCGCGGCCCGGTGGCCACCGTCCTGGTCCAGCGCGGCACGCTGAAGGTCGGCGACTCGGTCGTCGCCGGCGACGCCTCCGGCCGGGTCCGGCGGATGATCGACGAGCACGGCGAGGACGTCACCGAGGCGCTCCCGTCGCGCCCGGTGCAGGTCATCGGTCTGACGTCGGTGCCGGGTGCGGGCGACACGTTCCTCGTCGTGGACGAGGACCGGGTGGCCCGCCAGATCGCCGACCGGCGGCGCGCCCGCGAGCGCAACGCCGAGCTGGCGAGCCGGCGCAAGCGCGTCAGCCTGGAGGACCTGGACGCCGCGCTCAAGGAGACCAACACCCTCAACCTGATCATCAAGGGTGACAACTCGGGCACCGTGGAGGCGCTCGAGGAGTCCCTGATGAAGCTGGACGTGGGGGACGAGGTCGACCTGCGCGTCATCCACCGCGGCGTCGGTGGCATCACCGAGGGCGACATCAACCTCGCCATCGCGGACAACGTCATCGTCATGGGCTTCAACGTCCGTGCCGAGGGCAAGGCCACCGAGCTGGCCACCCGCGAGGGCGTGGAGATCCGCTACTACTCGGTGATCTACCAGGCGATCGAGGAGATCGAGGCGGCCCTGAAGGGCATGCTGAAGCCGGAGTACGAGGAGGTCGAGCTGGGCCGCGCCGAGGTCCGCGAGGTCTTCAAGTCCTCCAAGTTCGGCACGATCGCCGGTTGCCTCGTGATGGGTGGGGAGATCCGCCGGAACGCCCGGGCGCGCCTGCTGCGCGACTCGACGGTGATCCACGAGAACCTCCCGATCTCCTCGCTGCGTCGGTTCAAGGACGACGTGGTCGAGGTCCGCGAGGGCTACGAGTGCGGTATCACGCTCGGCAGCTACTCCGACATCAAGGTCGACGACGTCATCGAGACGTTCGAGATGCGCGAGAAGCCGCGCGCCTGAGCTCGGCTCGACGGGGCGGTCGGTGATGCACCGGCCGCCCCGTCGGCGTCTCCCGGGAGGTGGGCATGTACGTCGGTGCCCTGGAGTGCGACGTCCTGCTCGGCGACGTCCGCTCGCTGAAGCAGAAGCGGTCCGCGGTGCGCCCGCTGCTCGCCGAGCTGCGCCGGTTCGAGGTCGCCGCGGCCGAGGCCGGGCACCAGGACCTGTACCGGCGCGCGCTGATCGGGGTGAGCTGCGTGTCCGCCGACGCCGGGCACGTGCAGGCACTGCTGGAGCGGTGCGAGCGGCTCGTCGCCGCCCGTCCCGAGCTGGAACTGCTGTCCGCCCGGATCCGCCTGTTCGGCCCGGACGACGAGGACTGACGGCGCCGGTGCCGGCCCGGGCGTCGGACCGGACCCCGGCCCGGCCCACGCCTAGACTCGGACCGGCAAGCCGGTGGAAGGAGCACGACATGGTCGACCAGGCGCGCGCACGCAAGCTCGCCAAGCGGATCTCGCAGATCGTCGCGGAAGCGCTCGAGCACGAGGTGAAGGACCCTCGCCTGTCGATGGTGACGATCACCGACACCCGGGTCACCGGCGACCTGCGGGAGGCCACCGTCTACTACACGGTGATGGGCGCGAAGCTGGACCAGGAGCCGGACACCGCCGGCGCGGCCGCCGCGCTGCAGAGCGCGGCCGGCGTCCTGCGCAGCCGGGTCGGTCAGCAGACCGGGGTCCGGCACACCCCGAGCCTGGCCTTCGTCCTGGACCAGGTGCCCGACGAGGCCCGCCGGATGGAGGAGCTGCTGGCGCAGACCCGTGCCTCGGACGCCGAGGTCGCCCGGCTGGCCGCATCGGCGTCACCGGCCGGCGAGGCGGACCCCTACAAGACCCCGCGGGAGGACGAGGCGGAGTGAACGCCGCACCCGCGTATCCGCTGCCCGGCCCCGGCCCGGTCGATCCGGCCGGGGCCGCGGCGTTGCTGCGGCAGGCACGCGACGTGCTGGTCGTCGGGCACGTCCGGCCGGACGCCGACGCCGCCGGCAGTGCGATAGCCCTGGCCACGGCGCTGCGCCGGGCGGGGACCGAGGCGATCGTGGCGTTCGGCGGGCCGGACCCGGTGCCCGGCACCGTCGGGGTCCTCGACCGGGACGGGATCGTCGTGCCGACGGCCGAGGCGCCGGCCGCCCCGGACCTGCTGGTCTGCTGCGACATCTCGGCCGCACCGCGGCTCGGCGACCTGGCCGGGCGTCTGGACCGGGCGGGCGCCTCGCTCGCGATCGACCACCACGCGTCGTTCACCGGGTTCGCGACCCACCACCTGGTCGACCCGGGGGCACCGGCCACCGTGCTGCTGGTCCGCGGAGTCCTCGACGAGCTCGGTGCCCGGCTCGACCCGGTGCTGGCCCGGTTGCTGTTCGCCGGGCTCTACACCGACACCGGCGGCTTCCGGTGGGGCGGTGCGGACGCGTTGCGGCTGGGCGCCGAGCTCGTCGACGCCGGGGCCGAGCCGCGGACGCTGCTGCGCGAGCTCTCCGGGACCCGGCCGTTCGCGTGGCTCGCCGCGCAGGCGGATGTACTCGCCGGCGCCCGGTCCGAGCCCGCCGCGGCCGGCGGCGCCGGGCTGGTGTGGGCGGCCGTCGACGCCGCCACCACGGCCCGGTTCCGGGACGAGACGGTCACGCTCGTCGGGCAGCTGCTCGCGACCGCGGGCGACGGCGTCGCCGCGCTGCTCACCGAGACCGATCCCGGCGCGTGGTCGGTGTCGTTGCGCGGCACCGGGACCCCGGACCTCTCGCGGGTCGCGACGACCCTCGGTGGCGGCGGGCACCCGGCCGCCGCCGGCTTCGAACGTCCCGGCACCCGCGACGAGATCCTCGCCGCGCTGCGCGCCGCCCTCTCGCCCTGACCGCGGTGGTGGGCACGCCCCACCTCGCCCGGGGTACCTGCGTTGCGGCACCGCAGCGGGTCGTAGCGTGTCCGGCGCCGACAGCACAGGAGGTACGTGTGAGTTCCGAGCCCGCTCCGGTCCCCGGTGGGGACACCAGCGGTTGGCGCGAGTTCCTCCGGGCCTGGGTGCGCAACCCCGCCCGGGTCGGTGCCGTCTGGCCGAGCTCACGGCGGCTGTCGGAGAAGCTCGCGCGGGTCGCACCGGGCCACGGGAGCCCGGTCGTGGTGGAGCTGGGCCCCGGGACGGGGTCGACGACCGCCCAGGTCTCCCGCCGGCTGCCCCCGCAGGCGCGCCACCTCGCCGTCGAGCTCGACCCCGGGATGGCCCGCTACCTGCAACGCGGCCACCCCGATGTCGAGGTCGTCAACGGGGACGCCCGCAAGCTCGGCGAGCTGCTCGCCGAGCGCGGTATCGAGCACGTGGACGCGGTGGTCTCCGGGCTGCCGTGGTCGCTGTTCGACGCGCAGACCCAGCGGGAGATCCTCGGGCAGGTCGTCGACGTCATCGGCGACACCGGCGCCTTCGCGACGTTCGCCTACTCCCACACCCTCCCGATCCCCTCGGCACGCCGGTTCAAGGCGACCCTGCACGAGGTGTTCGACGAGGTCGTCATGACCCGGACGGTCTGGCGCAACATGCCGCCGGCGTTCTGCTTCCTCTGCCGCAGGCCGCGCCCCGGGGGCCCGCGGCCCGGCGCACCGCGCTGAGACCGTGACACGGACGGTGCGCACGCCGGGCGGGGCCCGGGACGTGCTGCGGCTGGCGGTGCCGGCGCTGCCGGTGCTGGCGGCCGAACCGCTGTACCTGCTGGTCGACACCGCCGTCGTCGGACGGCTGGGGGCGCTGCCGCTGGCCTCGCTGGCCGTCGCCGCGGTGCTGTTCGCGCAGGTCACCACGCAGCTGACGTTCCTGTCGTACGGGACGACCGCGCGGGCGTCGCGGTTCTACGGGGCCGGTCGCCGGTCCGCGGCGGTCACCGAGGGCGTGCAGGCGACCTGGCTCGCCCTCGCCGTCGGCGTCGTGGTGATCGGGCTCGGGCAGCTGCTCGCCGCGCCGGTCGCGGGCGTGCTCGCCGGCGGCGACGCGATCGCCGACGGCGCGGTGTCCTGGTTGCGGATCGCGCTGCTCGGCGCGCCGATGGTGCTGGTCACGCTCGCCGGGAACGGCTGGATGCGCGGCGTGCAGGACACCCGGCGCCCGATGTACTACGTGCTCGCCGGCAACGGGCTGTCCGCGCTGCTGTGCCCGTTCCTGGTGCACGGGGCCGGGACGTGGGACGGCTGGGGCCTGGAGGGCTCGGCGGTGGCGAACGTCGTCGCCCAGACGGTGTCGGCGTCGCTGTTCCTGGCGGCGCTCGCGGTCGAGCGGCGGCGCGCACCGGCGGAGGACCCGGTCCGGCTGCGCCCGGACACCACGGTGCTGCGTGCCCAGGTGACCCTGGGCCGCGACCTGGTCATCCGCTCGCTCGGGTTCCAGGCCTGCTTCCTGTCCGCGACCGCGGTCGCCGCCCGGTTCGGCGCGGAGTCGGTGGCCGCGCACCAGATCGTGCTGCAGCTGTGGGTGTTCCAGTCGCTGGTGCTCGACGCGGTCGCGATCGCGGCCCAGGCACTCGTCGGGTCGGCGCTGGGCGCCGCCGCGGCCGACCCGGAGGGCACCGCGCACGCCCGCGCGGTCGCCGCCCGGGTGACCCGCTACGGCCTGCTGCTGGGCTGCGTGTTCGCGGTCGTGTTCGCCGCGCTGTACCCGGTGCTGCCCGGGGTGTTCACCGGCGACGCCGCGGTGCTCGCGACGGTCCCGGCCGCCTGGTGGTTCTTCACGGCGTTGCAGCCGATCGCCGGCGTGGTGTTCGCCCTCGACGGTGTGCTGCTCGGCGCGGGGGACGCCGCGTTCCTGCGGACGGCGACCCTGCTCGCCGCCGTCGGCGGGTTCCTGCCGCTGATCTGGCTGTCCCTGCTGTTCGGCTGGGGCCTGGCGGGGATCTGGACCGGGCTGTCCGCGTTCATGGTCGTGCGGCTGCTGTCGGTGGGGTGGCGGGCGCGCTCGGGTCGCTGGGCCGTCCCCGGCGAGGTGCGGGCCTGACCGCGCCGCCCGTCACGGGCCGGCCTGCTCGGTGTGCGCAGCGCGCTCGGTGTGTGCCGTGCGCTCTCCGGGCTCGGCGGGGCCGGCGGGCCCGTCCTGCGGCTCGGCGGGGAGCGGCAGGCGCACGGTGAAGACGGTGCCCGAGCCGTCGTCGCGGGGGCCGACGGTGACCCGCCCGCCGAGGCGGCGGGTGATCCGGTCCACCAGCGCCAGGCCGATGCCGCGCGGCCGCCCGCCCGGCGCGGCGCGGGTGCTGAACCCGAACGTGAACAGCTCCTGCGCGGTCTCCGGCGGCACGCCCGGACCGCTGTCGGCCACCTCCAGCACGGCGCAGCCGTCGGCGGTGCCCAGCGCGACGGCCACGGCGCGTTCGGTGTCGCGGGGCCGGCCGGCCACCACCTCGACGGCGTTGTCGACCAGGTTCCCGACGAGCGACACCAGGTCGTCGGCCGCGTAGGGCAGCCGCAGCTCGGGGAGCACGTCCGGGTCGCAGGTGTCGGTCACGGTGAACGCCACGTCGCTCTCGGCGGCCAGCCAGGCCTTGGCGGCGAGCAGCGCGGCGAGCACCGGGTCGAGGACCTCGGTGACGACCCGGGAGCCGGGCCCGCGGGTGCGGTCGAGGGCCGCGGTGCCCGCTGCCGCGGCGTCGGCGGTGTCGCCGAGCTCGATCAGGGTGAGCACGGTCTGGAGCCGGTTGGCGAACTCGTGGGCCTGCCCGGACAGGGCGTCGACCTTCCCGCGGGCGTCGTCGCGCTCCCGCAGTGCGCCGGCGAGCTCGGTCCGGTCGCGCAGGGTGAACACCCGCGTGCCCGGCCCGGCCGCCGGGCCCGCGTGCCGGCTGTTGACCAGCAGCACCCGCTCCCCGGCGAGGGCGGGCTCGTCGTGCAGGTTCTCCCGCAACCCGCGCACCAGCACCGCCAGCACGGCGGGGTCGATGCCCATGCCGGTCAGCGGGTGCCCCGGCTCGGCCGGGTCGCCACCGGCATCGTCGCCGGCACGGCTACCGGCACCGGCACGGCTACCGCCACCGCCACCGCCACCGGCGCGGCTACCGCCACCGTCACCGCCACCGGCGCGGCTACCGCCACCGTCACCGCCACCGGCGCGGCTACCGCCACCGCCACCGCCGCCGGCACGGCCACCGGCACCGCCGCTGTCACCGCCGGTTCCGGCACTGTTGACACCGCCGGAACCGGAACCGGCGCGGGAGACGGGCGCCAGCAACCGCCGGGCCTCGGCGTTGACCACCACGAGCAGCCCGTCGCCGTCGACCACCAGCAGCCCCTCGCTCACGGCGTGCAGCACGGCGTCGTGGTGGGTGTAGGCGGCGGTGATCTCGTCCGGCTCCAGGCCCAGGGTCTGGCGGCGCAACCGCCGGGCCAGCAGCGCGGCGAGCCCCAGCCCGAGCAGCAGCGCGATCCCGGCCGCCGCGGCGATCCCCGGGAGCCAGCGGAACGCCAGGTCACCGATCCGGGTCTGCAGCACCCCGACCGAGACGACGGCGATGACCCGGCCGTCCACGATCACCGGTGCCACCGTGCGCACCGATGGGCCGAGCGTGCCGGGGTAGAGCTCGGTGTAGGTGCGGCCCGCCACGGCGGGCGCGATGCTGCCCTGGTAGATGCCGCCGATCCGGTCCGGGCTGTAGTGGCTGTAGCGCACACCCTCCGGCGACATGACGACGATGAAGTTGGTGCCGGTGGCCACCCGGACCCGCTCCGCGATCGGCTGCAGGCGTCCGGACAGGTCGGGCACGTCGCCCCCGCCGCGCAGCACGCCGATCACCGCGGGGTCGGTGGCCAGGCCGAGCGCGGTGGCCCGGGTGAGCCGTCCGGCGGCGTCGTGCTCCAGCTCGCGGGCGCCGTAGACACCGAGCGCGGTGAGCCCTCCGACGGTGAGCAGCACCGTCACCACCTGCAGCACGAACAGGCGGCGGACGAGCTTCGATCTCCGCAGGGAGGGAGAACGGAACGGCCGGCGCACGGACCCACCCTGCCACCGGGGGAACGGCAGGGGGGACCGGGCGCCGGCCGGGTCGATCCGCACGCGGATCGGGTCGGGCCGCCGGGTCAGGACCCGGCGGTGACCTTGTCGCGGCGGTCGGTCCGGTCACCGGACCCGGCGGTCTCGGTGTGCGCTGTGCCGGCCTGCCCGCTGTCGGCGTCCTCGGTGCCGGCCTCCTCGGTGCCGGCTTCCTCGTCGTCGGCGTTGTTGCCGTGCGCGGCCTCCATGTCGGCCTCGACCAGCTGCGGGTCGTCGAGGACCGCGGCCAGGCGCTCCCGGTCGAGCTCGCCGTTCCAGCGGGCGATGACCAGGGTGGCGACGACGTTGCCGATGGCGTTGGTCAGCGCCCGGCCCTCGGACATCACGCGGTCGATGCCGACGATCAGCGCCAGGCCGACCACGATCGCCTCGGGGGTGAAGAACTCCCCGCCGAAGGCCTGCAGCGACGCGGCCAGGGTCACCAGGCCGGCCCCGGTGACGCCGGCGGCGCCCTTCGAGGTCAGCACCATCAGCAGCGCCAGCCCGATCTGCGCGCCGAGCGGCAGGACCTCGCCACCGGCCTGGATGATGAACAGCGCGCCCAGGGTCAGGTAGATGCAGGTCCCGTCCAGGTTGAACGAGTAGCCGGTCGGGATCACCATGCCGACGGTCTGCTTCGAGGCGCCTGCGGACTGCAGCTTGGTGAGGAACCGCGGCAGCACCGACTCCGACGACGAGGTGCCGACGATGATCAGCAGCTCGTCCTTGATCAGGCGGATGACCTTGAGGACGTTGAACCCGGCGGCCCAGGAGACCACGCCGAGCACGCCCAGGACGAACACCGCGCAGGTGCCCCAGAAGACCAGCATCAGCATGCCGAGGTTGGCCAGGGACTCGGGGCCCATCTGGCCGACGGTGTAGGCCATCCCGCCGAACGCGGCGACCGGCGCCGCCCACATGATGATCTTGATGATGCCGAAGATCACCTGGGCGATCGACTCGACGCCGCCGACCAGGCGGGTCCGCAGGGCCGGGTTCAGCGACGAGATCGCGCAGGCGGTGAGGATCGCCAGCACCAGCACCTGCAGGACCGAGTTCTCGACGAACGGGCCGAAGAAGCTGTGCGGCAGCAGGGAGTCCTGGATGAACGGGATCAGGCCGGACTCGTCGCCACCGCTCGCGGCCTCCTCGCCGGCCTTCGCGAGGTCGCTCGGGTCCGGCTGGGCCTCGAAGCCCGCGCCGGGCTGGAAGAGGTTGCCCGCGAGCAGGCCCAGGGTCAGCGCGATCACCGTCATGACCAGGAAGTAGCCGAGGGCCCGCAGGGCCAGCCCGCCCGCCCGGGCCAGGTTGCCCAGCGAGGCGATGCCCACCACCACGGTGCAGAAGATGACCGGTCCGATGATGACCTTGATCATCTGGACGAAGGTGTCGGCGAGCCACTTCGTCTCGCCGGCGAAGTCCGGGGCCAGGAGCCCGACCAGGATGCCGGAGACGATACCGACGATGACCCAGAACCAGAGCTGGGAGTAGATCTTCTTCCGGGGCCGGACGGGTGTCGTGCCCGTGCCCGCGGAGCCGGCTGTGGCGGCGTCGGCCATGTCGCGTCCTCCTCGACGAGTTCGGTCCGGTGCACCCTGCAAGCAGGCCGTGCGCTGCGGCAACAGGGCCGGGACCGGGTTTGAGGAAGCCTTGAGGAAACGGGCTACGCTGACCGGCGTGCGAGTTCTGCTGGTCGAGGACGACCCGGTTCTCGGCGACGCGTTGCGCCGCACACTCGTGCAGCACGGCCACACGGCGGAGCTGGTCGGCAGCGGCACCGCCGCGCTCGCCGCGGTCGCCCGGGCCGAACCGGACGTCGTCCTGCTGGACATGGGCCTGCCCGACCGCGACGGCATCGGCGTCTGCCGGGAGATCCGGGAGCGGTCCCGGGTGCCGATCCTGGCCATCACCGGGCGGGGCGAGGTGGCCGCCCGTGTGCAGGGCCTGCGCTCCGGCGCCGACGACTACCTCGTCAAACCGGTCTCCACCGACGAGCTGCTGGCCCGGATCGAGGCCGTGCTGCGCCGCTCCACGGGCGGGTCGGTGGCCGGCACCGTGACGATCGCCGACGTCGTCGTCGACCTGGAACGCCGGTCCGTCGTCGCCGGCGGCGACGAGGTCGCGCTCACCCGCAAGGAGTTCGACCTGCTCGCCACGCTCGCCCGCCGCGAGGGCGCGGTCGTGCCGCGCCCGGAGCTCCTCGAGCAGGTCTGGGGGATCGCCGACGCCTCCGCGGCGCGCACCCTGGAGGCACACGTGGCGTCGTTGCGGTCCAAGCTGGGTGCCCGCGAGGTCGTCGTCACGGTCCGCGGGGTCGGGTACCGGCTGGCGTGCTGAGCCCGCGTTCGTACGATCTCCCGCCGTGCCTCCCCGTCAGCCGCCCCCGCCGCCCGGTCTCGTGATCGTCGACAAGGACCGCGGGCCGACCAGCCACGACGTCGTCGGCAAGCTGCGCCGGATCATGGGAACCCGCAAGGTCGGCCACGCCGGGACACTCGACCCGATGGCCACCGGGGTACTCGTGATCGGCATCGAGCGGGCCACCAAGCTGCTCGGGCACCTGTCGCTGGACACCAAGGCCTACACCGCGACCGTCCGGCTGGGCGGTGCGACCACGACCGACGACGCCGAGGGCGAACCGCTCGGCGAACCGGTGCCGGTGGAGGCCACCGAGGACCGGGTCCGCGCCGGGATGGCCGGGCTGACCGGCGACATCGAACAGGTGCCGAGCGCCGTCTCCGCGGTCAAGATCGACGGGAAGCGGGCCTACCAGCGGGTGCGCGACGGCGAGACCGTCGAGATCCCGGCCCGGCCGGTCACCGTGTCCGCGTTCGACCTGCTCGCGGTGCGCCGGGAGGGGCCGTTCCTCGACCTCGAGGTGGCCGTCGACTGCTCGTCCGGCACCTACGTCCGGGCGCTGGCCCGTGACCTGGGCGCGGAGCTGGGTGTGGGCGGGCACCTCACCGCGCTGCGGCGTACCCGGGTCGGCCCGTTCACACTCGAGCACGCGCGCACCGTCGAGGAGCTGGCCGCGTCCCCGGGGCTGTCGCTGGACCTGGCCG
This sequence comes from Pseudonocardia ammonioxydans, assembly GCF_900115005.1. Classification (GTDB taxonomy): domain Bacteria; phylum Actinomycetota; class Actinomycetes; order Mycobacteriales; family Pseudonocardiaceae; genus Pseudonocardia; species Pseudonocardia ammonioxydans. Next base: position 275,853 of record NZ_FOUY01000002.1, read on the forward strand.
CGGCGGTCGCGACGGCGTTCCCGCGGGTCGACGTCGACGCCACCGCCGCCACGGACGTCCGGATCGGCCGGTCGCTTTCCCCGGCCGGGATCACCGGCACCTACGGCGTGTTCGGCCCGGACGGCGCCGCCCTCGCGCTGATGGCCGACCGCGGCCGGAGCGCGCGCCCGGTCGTCGTGCTCGACCCGGCGGGCTGAGCGCAGACCCGGCCGAGTCTGTGACCCGGCCGAGTCTGTGATCCGGCCGAGGCCTGTGACCTGGCCGAGCCCGCGGCCCCGCTGAACCCACGACCCGGCCGGCCGAGCGCCGGCCCGGCCGAACCCGCGACCCGGCGGGCGGACGCCCGGTGGCCGGGCGGACGGGCCCGTTCCGTAGGCTCGCCGCCGTGCAGCGCTGGCGTGGTCTGGAGGCCGTCCCGCCCGGCTGGGGACGCTGCGTCGTCACCGTCGGGGTGTTCGACGGCGTGCACCGGGGCCACCGGAAGCTCATCGCGCGGGCCGTCGAGCGGGCCCGCGCGCGGGGGCTGCCCGCGGTCGTCGTGACGTTCGACCCGCACCCCGCGGAGCTCGTCCGGCCCGGGGCGCACCCGGCGCGGCTGTCCACCCTGGACCGCCGTGCGGAGCTGGTCGCCGAGGCCGGTGCGGACGTCTTCTGCGTCATCCCGTTCACCGAGCAGCTCTCCCGGATGGCGCCGGCCGGCTTCGCCCACGAGGTGCTGGTCGACCGGCTGCACGCGGCGGTGGTCGTGGTGGGCAGCAACTTCACCTTCGGGCACAAGGCGGCCGGTGACGTCGAGATGCTCACCGAGCTCGGCCGCCGGTTCGGTTTCTCCTGCGAGGCGGTGGATCTGATGACGGACGACGAGGTGACCTTCTCCTCCACCTACATCCGGTCCTGCATCGACGCCGGTGCGGTGCGCGACGCCGCGCACGCGCTCGGTCGCTGGCACCGGGTGGACGGCGTGATCGTGCACGGTCACAAGCGGGGCCGCGATCTCGGCTTCCCGACCGCGAACGTGGCGTGCCCGCCGCACACCGCGGTCCCCGCCGACGGCGTCTACGCCGGCTGGTTCCTGATCGGGGACCGCAAGCTGATGGGAGCGGTCTCGGTCGGCACGAACCCGACCTTCTCCGGCCGGGTGCGCACCGTCGAGGTCTACGTGCTCGACGTCGACGAGGACTTCTACGGCCACGAGGTCGGGGTCGAGTTCGTGGCCCGGCTGCGCGGGCAGGAGAACTACGACGGCATCGAGGCGCTCGTCGCCCAGATGGGCCGGGACGTCGCGCGCTGCCGGGAGATCCTCACCGCCACCGGGGACGCGACCGGCCCCGAGGGCGAACACTGACCTGCCGGGCCCTCGCCGGTCGAGTACCGGTCGGTCGGGCCCCCGCCGGTCGGGTACTGGCCGGTGGGGCCCTCGCCGGTCGGGTACTGGCCGGTCGAGCTCCGGCACGTCGAGTGCGGACCGGTTGAGTGGAAACCCCCTACCCGGGCCGAAGCGCTCCGGGTGCCCAGCGGGTCCGCGCAGGATCGCCGGCATGGACGCACCCTGCCCCGACCGGGCGCCCCGTGACCGGCTCGCGGCGAACCGCGCGCGCCAGCGCGAGCTCTACGGCGAGCCGCTGGGGGAGCGGGTGCGTCGGCTGACCGCCGGGCTGGGGATCACCCAGGTGCGGCTGGCGGCGGCGCTCGGGCTGAGCCCGGCGATGCTGTCCCAGCTCGCCGGTGCGCGGCGGGTGAAGATCGGTGACCCGGCGGTGCTGGGGCGGATGCTGTCCCTGGACCGTCGGCTGGCACGCGGGGCGGTGCCGTCCGGCGAGGTCGCGGCGCTGCTGGACGAGGTCCGGACGGCGCCCACCCCGTGGGGTCCGGAAGGGGCGTGCCGGTGCGGTGCGGGTCCCGCGGCCGTCGGGCCGCCCGTGCCGTCCGGGGCGCTACCGACGGGGACCGGCTCGGTCGCGACCGGCTCGTCCGTGGCTGTGCCGGCAGGGGTCGGGCCGTCGGGAGGCGTGTCGTCGGGGGCCGGGGCGCCGATGTCCGGGCCGGCAGTGTCCGGGTCGGTGAGGTCCGGGCCGGCGATGTCCGTGTCGTCGGGAGCCGGGTCGCCGGGGGCCGGGTCGTCCCCGCTCGGGGCACGGCCGCCCGGCTCGCCGGTCGCGGTGTCCCCGGCGCGGGCGCGGACCCGCCCGGCGCTCAGGCCCGCCCCGACCGCGGACGACGCGCTGCGGACGGTCACCGCTCCCGCCCGGCTGGTCGCGGCGGCAGCCGCGCTGGCGCCGTCGTTCCCGGAGATCGCCGAGGTGCTGCGGCGGGCCGCGTCCCGCCGGTGACCCTCGCCCGGCGGGGCGACGGCGGCCCACCGGGGCGCGCTGGTACCGTTACCTGCGGGTCCGGCTGCAGTCCGTGGTGGCCGGGACCGACTACCTGCCGTCCCATCGGCCCGCCTCGCCCCGTGCAGCGGGCCGGCAGAGGCGAGGCGGCACGGCCCCACGGACCGTCTGAAGATGAAGGAGCAGCAGTGGCACTGTCCACCGCGGAGAAGAAGAGCACGCTCGAGAAGTACGGCACCCACGCCACCGACACCGGGTCCCCCGAGGCCCAGGTGGCGCTGCTGACGCAGCGCATCATCGGCCTCACCGAGCACCTGAAGCAGCACAAGCACGACCACCACAGCCGGCGCGGCCTGCTGCTGCTGGTCGGTCGTCGTCGCCGGCTGCTCAAGTACCTGCGTGCGGTCGACGTCGCTCGCTACCGCGCGCTGATCGAGAAGCTGGGTCTGCGCCGCTGACCCGCCCCTGCGACCCGGTACCGGATCCCGGTACCGGGTCGTTGCACAACTGAACACCTCCACCACGGGGGACGGACGGACATCCGCCGGTCCTCGGTAGTGGCCCCCGGGAACGCGACGCGGTGCCGGGGGCTTCGATCGAAGACCGGCCCAGCAGGGGATCGGCCCGGACGTCGTCGGTGGTGGGTACCGAGAGACCACTCCCAACGACGAGGAGGGACATCCCCGTATGACTGACGTCATCTCCGAGGACGGTGTGCACGAGAGCACCGCCGTCATCGACAACGGCGCCTACGGCACGCGCACCGTCCGGTTCGAGACCGGGCGCCTCGCCCGCCAGGCCGCCGGATCCGTCGTCGCCTACCTGGACGACGAGACCATGCTGCTGTCCGCCACGACCGCCTCGAAGCGGCCGAAGGACCAGTTCGACTTCTTCCCGCTCACCGTGGACGTCGAGGAGCGGATGTACGCGGCGGGCCGGATCCCCGGCTCGTTCTTCCGCCGCGAGGGCCGCCCGGGCACCGACGCGATCCTGACCTGCCGGCTGATCGACCGGCCGCTGCGCCCGTCGTTCGTCGACGGCCTCCGCAACGAGGTCCAGGTCGTCGTGACGATCATGTCGCTGGACCCGAAGGACCCCTACGACGTCGTGGCGATCAACGCCGCGTCGGCGTCCACCCAGCTCTCCGGCCTGCCGTTCTCCGGCCCGGTCGGAGGTGTCCGTGTCGCGCTGATCGCGAACGAGACGGGTTCCGACTCCCAGTGGGTGGCGTTCCCGACCCACGAGCAGCTCGAGCGTGCCGCGTTCGACATGGTCGTCGCGGGCCGCATCGTGGGCGATGACGTCGCGATCATGATGGTCGAGGCCGAGGCCACCGAGCAGACGATCGAGCTGGTCGGCCAGGGCGCCTCCGCCCCGACCGAGGGCGTCGTCGCGGACGGCCTGGAGGCGGCGAAGCCGTTCATCCGCAGCCTCTGCGTCGCGCAGCAGCAGCTCGCCGACGTCGCGGCCAAGCCGACCGCCGACTACCCGGTCTTCCCGGCCTACCAGCCGGACGCCTTCGACGCCGTCTCCGAGGCCGTCGAGCAGGAGCTGGCGCAGGCGCTGACCATCGCGGGCAAGCAGGAGCGCGAGACCCGCACCGACGAGATCAAGGCGTCGGTGGTCGAGAAGCTGGGCGAGCGTTTCGAGGGCCGCGAGGCCGAGCTGGGCAACGCGTTCCGCTCGCTGAACAAGAAGCTGGTGCGGCAGCGGATCCTGCGGGACAAGGTCCGCATCGACGGCCGTGGCCTGACCGACATCCGGCCGCTGTCGGCCGAGGTCGAAGTCGTGCCGCGGGCGCACGGCTCGGCGCTGTTCGAGCGCGGCGAGACCCAGATCATGGGCGTCACCACGCTGAACATGCTGCGCATGGAGCAGACGATCGACTCGCTCGGTCCGGAGACCTCCAAGCGCTACCTGCACCACTACAACTTCCCGCCGTTCTCCACCGGTGAGACCGGCCGGGTCGGCTCGCCGAAGCGCCGCGAGATCGGGCACGGCGCGCTGGCCGAGCGGGCGCTGATGCCGGTGCTGCCGAACCGCGACGAGTTCCCGTACGCGATCCGGCAGGTCTCCGAGGCGCTGGGCTCGAACGGCTCGACCTCGATGGGCTCGGTCTGCGCGTCCACGATGTCGCTGCTCAACGCCGGCGTGCCGCTGAAGGCGCCGGTCGCCGGCATCGCGATGGGCCTGGTCTCCGACGTCGTCGATGGTCAGACCTCGTACGTGGCGCTGACCGACATCCTGGGCGCCGAGGACGCGTTCGGCGACATGGACTTCAAGGTCGCCGGCACCAAGGACTTCGTGACCGCGCTGCAGCTCGACACCAAGCTGGACGGCATCCCGTCCGAGGTGCTCGCCGCCGCGCTGAACCAGGCCCGCGACGCCCGCCTGACGATCCTCGAGGTCATCGGCGAGGCCATCGACGGCCCGGACGAGATGTCGAAGTACGCGCCGCGGGTCACCGCGGTGAAGGTCCCGGTCGACAAGATCGGCGAGGTCATCGGCCCGAAGGGCAAGATGATCAACTCGATCACCGAGAAGACCGGTGCCGACATCTCGATCGAGGACGACGGCACGATCTACGTCGGTGCGAACGACGGCCCCTCCGCGGAGGAGGCGATCGGCATGATCAACGCCATCGCCAACCCGCAGCTGCCGAAGGTCGGCGAGCGGTTCCTGGGCACGGTGGTCAAGGCGGCCGCGTTCGGTGCCTTCGTCTCGCTGGTCCCCGGCAAGGACGGCCTGATCCACATCTCGAAGCTCGGCAACGGGAAGCGGATCGGCAAGGTCGAGGACGTCTGCAAGGTCGGCGACAAGATCCGCGTCGAGGTCACCGACATCGACAACCGCGGCAAGATCAGCCTGGTCCCGGTGCAGGAGGGCTCGGAGGAGGCGCCCGCCGACGGTGAGGCCGCCGAGGGTGGCGCCACCGGCGACGCCCCCGCCGAGGCCGCGAACCCGAGCTGATCGGGTTGGCCGAACGGCACGACCACGCGGCGGCGGCCCGGGAGCACACGAGCTCCCGGGCCGTCGCCCGCGTGTGCGCCCCGCAGGACGAGCTCCCCGACGCCGTCCGCCGCAGCGAGCTTCCCGGCGGCGTCCGGCTGGTCACCGAGGCGGTACCCGGGGTCCGGTCGGTGGCGCTCGGCATCTGGATCGGCATCGGCTCGGTCGACGAGACCGCCGAGCAGGCCGGTGCGGCGCACTTCCTGGAACACCTGCTGTTCAAGGGCACCCGGCGGCGCACCGCGGCCGGGATCGCCGAGGAGATGGACGCGGTCGGCGGTGAGCTGAACGCGTTCACCGCCAAGGAACACACCTGCTACTACGCGCACGTCCTCGACACCGACGTGGCGCTCGCGGTGGACCTGCTCGCCGACGTCGTCACCGACGCCGAGCTCGCGCACACCGACGTCGAGCTGGAGCGCGGTGTCGTGCTCGAGGAGATCTCGATGCGCGACGACGACCCGGAGGACCTGCTCGGCGACCTGTTCGACCAGACCCTGTTCGGCGAGCACCCGCTGGGCAGCCCGGTGATCGGGTCCGAGGAGTCGATCCGGGCGATGAGCCGGGAGACGCTGCACTCGTTCTGGCGGGGCGAGTACACGACGCCGCGGATGGTCGTCGCCGCGGCCGGGAACCTCGACCACGCCCACGTCGCCGACCTGGTGACCGCCGCGCTCGGGCCGGCCGCCGACGGGCACACCGACGCCCGCGCGGTCCCGCCGCGCGCCGCGACCGGGGCCCGGCCCGCCCGCGCCGGCGCGCTCGGCCTGCAGCCCGACGAGTCCGAGCAGGCGCACATGATGCTCGGCGTGCCCGGCTCCGGCCGGCACACGCCCGGCCGCCCCGCGCTCGCGGTGCTCAACACCGCCCTCGGCGGCGGCCTGTCGTCGCGGCTGTTCCAGCAGGTCCGCGAGCAGCGCGGACTGGCCTACCAGGTGTACTCCTCGACCGTGCGCTACGCCGACGCCGGCGCGCTGTCGGTCTACGCGGGCTGCGCGCCCGAGCGGCTCGGCGAGGTCGTCGCCGTCGTGCGCGACGTGCTGGGCGAGGTCGCCGCGCACGGGCTGACCGAGGCCGAGGTGGCCCGGGCGAAGGGCGCACTGCGCGGGGGGCTGGTCCTGGGCTGCGAGGACACCGCGTCGCGGATGAACCGGCTCGGCCGCGCCGAGCTCGACCACGGCCGCCAGCGTTCGCTGGCCGACAGCCTGACCCGCATCGATGCCGTCACCCCCGACCAGGTCGGCACCCTCGCGGCGGACCTGCTGGCCCAGCCGCTCACCGCCGCCGTCGTCGGCCCCTACGACGACGTCGCCGACCTGCCCGCGTCGCTCCGCGACCTGTGAGTGGTTTTCGCGGCTGACGCCGCGAAAACCACTCACAAGCCACAATGGTCCTATGACGTGGCTCGCTGTCCTCGCCGGCTTGATGATCGCCGTCGGGCTGGCCGGGATCGTGCTCCCGGTGCTGCCGGGGCCGTTGCTGATCGTCGGCGGCGTGGCGGTGTGGGCGGTCCCCCGCGGTGACGCCGTCGGCTGGTGGGTGCTCGGTCTCGCGGTCCTGGTGACGGTCGTCGGCCAGGTCGCGAAGTACCTGCTGCCGGGCAAGCGGCTCAAGGCCTCCGGGGTGCCCAACCGCACGTTGCTGGCCGGGCTGGTTCTCGGCGTGATCGGCTTCTTCGTCGTGCCCGTGGTCGGCCTGTTCCTCGGCTTCGTGCTGGGCGTGTGGCTGGCCGAGCTGATCCGGCTGCCCGACGCGGCGACGGCGTGGCGCTCGGCCAGGGAGGCCCTCACCGCGGTCGGCTGGAGCATCCTGATCGAGCTCGCGGCCGGGATGCTGGCGACCGCGGTGTGGATCGGCGGGCTCGTGCTGGGGTAGCCGGCACCGGGCCCGGCTCCCGGCCTCCCGACCGTCCGGCGGGCGGCGCCTAGACTCCGGCCGGAATCGACGATCGGAAGGGTGTGTGCCGGTGAGCGGGACGATCCGGGTGGCGGTGCTCGGCGCGAGGGGCCGGATGGGCAGCGAGGTCTGCAGGGCGGTCGAGGAGGCACCGGACACCGAGCTGGTGGCCGCCATCGACGCGGGCGACGAGCTGTCCGCACTGGACGGAGCCGACGTCGCCGTCGACTTCACCCACCCCGGCGCGGCGATGGACAACCTGCGCTACTGCGTGCAGCACGGCGTGGCCCCCGTGGTCGGGACCAGCGGGTTCGACGCCGCGAAGTTCGACGAGGTCCGCGCGATCCTCGAGGCGCACGGTTCCGGCAGCGTCCTGGTCGCCCCGAACTTCGGTGTCGGCGCGGTCCTGATGATGCACTTCGCCGGTCAGGCCGCGAAGTTCTTCGACTCGGCCGAGATCGTCGAGCTGCACCACCCCGGCAAGGTCGACGCGCCGTCCGGCACCGCGGCCCGCACCGCCTCGGTGGTCGCGGCCGCCCGTGCGGAGGCCGGACTGGGCGCCGTGCCGGACGCCACCACCACCGACCCGGACGGGGCCCGCGGCGCCGTCGTCGACGGCGTCCACGTGCACGCGGTGCGGATGCCCGGGATGATCGCGCACCAGGAGGTCATCCTCGGCACCGACGGGGAGGTCTTCACGATGCGCCACGACTCGATGAACCGCACGTCGTTCATGCCGGGCGTGCTGATGGCGGTGCGCGCGGTGCGTTCCCGGCCGGGACTGACGATCGGGCTCGAGCCGCTGCTCGGCCTGGCCTGAGGGCCTACTCGACCAGCTGCAGGTCCAGGGTCCCGCCGACGCGGATCTCGCGGACCGTCCCGGAGCCGGTGTCCAGGCTGCGGGCGGCGCCGTCGGGCTCCCAGCCGGCCCGGGCGTAGAAGCGGCGCGAGGCCGTGTCGGCCTCGGGCACCCAGGCCCGCCCGGACTCCGGGCCGGCAGCCCGCAGCGCGGCCGCGGCGGTGGCGAGCAGTCGTCCGCCGTGCCCGCGCCGGCCCCAGCGCGGCTCCACCAGCAACGCGCTGACCTCGGCGATCGACCGGTCGTCCGCCCCGGGGTAGTGCGCGGCCGCGCAGTAGCCGACGACCTCGCCGCCCTCGACGGCGACCAGCAGGTGGAAGTCGTCCCCGGCGTGTACGGCGTCGGTCCAGTGCGCCCGGGCGGCCTCCGAGGTGAGGCTCGCGAACGCCTCCTCCGGCAGGAGCCCGGCGTATGCGGTGCGCCAGGTGCGGTCCTGGATCGCCATGATCGCCCCGACGTCGTCGTCGGTGGCGGGGCGGACGGTCGCGACGGCCATGTGTCATGCCTACCGCGCCGCCCGTGTGAGGTGTGCGACCACCCCCTCGGTCGTTTCACAGCGCACGCACAGCTCGCGGTGACCGCGCACCCATCCGGCGCGCCTACCGTCGATCACGGTTCGGACGACGCGCAGGAGGACCGATGCAGAACTCCCGGTACGAGGGGCCCCGGTACGAGGGACGCCCGCTGCCCCGCCCCGGTGACGAGGTGGTCGACCAGGGTCTCGGGTTCGACGTCGGCACCCTGCTCGGCCGTCGCCGGATGCTGACGGTGCTGGGGCTCGGGGCGGTGGCCGCGGGCCTGACCGCGTGCGGGGCGTCGGCGTCGAGCACGACGAGTCCGGGCGAGATCCCGGACGAGACGGCGGGCCCGTACCCGGGCGACGGCTCCAACGGTCCCGACGTGCTCGAGCAGTCCGGCGTGGTGCGCAGCGACATCCGCTCCAGCGTCGGCACCGGCAGCGCGACGGCGCAGGGCGTCCCGATGACCCTGGAGCTCACGGTCACCGACATGGCCCGTGCCGCGATGGCCGGCGTCGCGGTGTACGTGTGGCACTGCGACCGGGAGGGCCGGTACTCGCTGTACTCCGAGGGGCTGGAGAACGAGAACTACCTGCGCGGCGTGCAGGTCGCCGACGACCGCGGCACCGTCCGCTTCACCAGCGTCGTCCCGGCGTGCTACCCGGGCCGCTGGCCGCACGTGCACTTCGAGGTGTACCCGGACGCGGCCGACATCACCGATGCCGGCAACGCGATCGCGACCTCCCAGCTCGCGTTGCCGCAGGACGTCTGCACAGCCGTGTACGCGACGCCCGGGTACGCGGAGTCGGTGCACAACCTGTCCGGGATTACGCTGGACTCCGACAACGTCTTCGGCGACGACGGGGGCGCGCTGCAGCTCGCGACCGTCACCGGTGACGTCGCTTCCGGCTACACGGTCGCGCTGACCGCGGCCGTGGACACGACGACCGAACCCAGCGGCGGCGGCGCTCCCGGCGGGCCCGGTGGTCCGCCGCCCGGTGGTGCCGGGGAACGGCCCGCGGGCCCGCCGCCGGGGAACTGAGCGGCCCGCACGGCGCCGGTGGTCCCCGCCCGCCGGCGAGTTCCTGTCGGGGGTGCGTGGCAGCATCCGGGCCGTGCGGACGATCAGCGCTGACGTGGCCCGGCGGGCCTTCCTCGCGGCCCAGGGCTTCACCGACCCCCGGCCGTCGGGTGCGGTGACCCGGCGCCACCTCGGACGGGTGCTCGACCGGGTCAGGCTGCTGCAGCTCGACTCGGTCAACGTCGCCGTGCGCGCGCACTACATGCCCGTCTTCAGCCGGCTCGGCGCCTACCCGACGGAGCTGCTCGACGCGGCCGCGTGGTCCCCGAGCGCCCGCAAACCCCGGCTGCTCGTCGAGACCTGGGCGCACGAGGCCAGCCTGGTGCCGCTGGCGGACTGGCCGCTGCTCGGGCACCGGACCCTGCCCCGGCGCTGGTGGCAGCACTACGGCCCGCTGCTGGACAAGCACCCGTCGCTGGCGGGGGACATCCGCGCCGTCGTCGCCGAGCGCGGCCCGATCGGGGCCGGTGCGATCGAGCAGGCGCTCGCCCCGCAGGGCCGCGCCGGCGACGTCCGGCCGCGTCCGCCGGGGGCGACCTGGTGGGAGCGGTCCGAGGTGAAGCGGGTCTGCGAGTACCTGTTCGCGGTGGGCGAGCTCGCCGTCGGCACCCGGCGGCACTTCGAGCGCCGCTACGACCTGCCGGAGCGGGTGATCCCGCCCGGGATCCGCGACGCGCCGGCCCCCGACCCGGACGACGCGGCCCGGTGCCTGGTCGCGAAGGCGGCCTCGGCGCTCGGTGTCGGGACCGAGACCGACCTGCGGGACTACTACCGCCTCGGGCCCGACCGCACCCGGACCGCCGTCGCCGAGCTGGTCGAGGCCGGCGAGCTGGAGCCGGTCACGGTCCGGGGCTGGGCCCGGCCCGCCTACCGCGACCCGGCGGCGACGGTCCCGCGCACGGTGACCGGGCGGGCCCTGCTGTGCCCGTTCGACCCGCTGGTCTGGGAACGCGAGCGCACCGAGCGGATCTTCGGGTTCCGCTACCGCATCGAGATCTACGTGCCCGAGCCGAAGCGCGAGTACGGCTACTACGTCTTCCCGTTCCTGCTCGACGGAGCCCTGGCCGGCCGGGTCGATCTCAAGGCCGACCGGTCCGCCGGGGTGCTGCGGGTGCCGGGCGCGTTCGCCGAGCCCGGCGCCCCCTTCCCGGAGCGCCGGATCGCGGCCGAGCTCGCCGCCGAGCTGTCGACGATGGCGCGCTGGCTGGGGCTCGACGGCGTCGCGGTGGGGGAGCGGGGCAACCTCGCCACCGCCCTCGCGGCGGCGCTGCGGTGCTCAGATCCCGAGCGGAATGCCCAGTGAGACCCAGGCCAGGAACAACGCCGTCCAGACCACGAACATCGTCGCGCAGATCGGCAGCGTCATCGAGATCAGCGTCCCGATGCCCGCCTCGCGCCGGTAGCGCTGCAGGAACCCGAGCGCCACGGCGAAGTACGGGCTCATCGGGGTCAGCGAGTTCGCCACCGAGTCGCCGATCCGGAACGCGGCCATGGTCTGGTCGGCGTCGATCCCCACCAGCAGCAGCATCGGGACCAGCACCGGGGCCAGCAGCGACCACTGCGCCGACCCCGAGGTGATCACCAGGCCGAGCACGAACACCAGCACGACGGTCAGGAACAGCAGCACCGGGCCCGGCGCGCCGAGCGACTGCAGCACCGCCGCGCCGGAGACGGCGATCCACTGCCCGATCCCGGTCCAGGTGAACCAGGCCAGGAACTGGGCGATCACGAAGAACAGCACCAGGATCGGGACGATCTCGACCAGGCCCTCGCGCATCAGCCGCGGCACATCGGCCGGGGTGCGGACCGTCCCGACGCGCAGGCCGTAGACGATGCCGACGACCAGGAACGTCAGCAGCAGCACGACGGCGATGCCGTCGAGGAAGGGGGAGGGCACCAGGGAGCCGTCGTCCGGGTCGCGCAGCGGCGAACCCTGCGGGAGCCAGATCGCGGCGTAGAACACGAGCAGCCCGAGCAGGGTGAGCGCGGCGTCGCGCAGGCCGCGGAGCTGGGCGCCGGTGACCTCGGCGGCCCGCGCCTCCGCGGTCTCATCGCCGGTCACACCGCCGGTCACACCGCCGGTCACACCGCCGGTCACACCGCCGGTGGCGTCCGTGCCCGTGCCCGTGCCTGTGTCCGTGCCTGTGCCTGTGCCTGTGCCCTCGTCCCGGCCCCGGTCCGTGTCGCCGTCCGGGGACGGGCGGACGGCGGTGGGCTCGACGACCCGGTCGACGACGACGGCCGCGGTCAGCGCGATCAGGACGGCGCTGACGATGCTGAACCAGTAGTTGGACAGCGCCGTCAGCTGGATCGACGGGTCGATGATCGCGGCCGCCGAGTTCGTGATGCCGGCCAGCAGGACGTCGGTCGCGGTGACGAAGATGCTGGCGTCGTAACCGGCACCGACCGAGACGAACGCGGCCACCGCGCCGACCGCCGGGTTGCGCCCCAGCGTCCGGAAGACCATGGCGCCGAGCGGGATCAGCACGATGTAGGCCGCGTCCGAGGCGACCGACCCGCAGACACCGGCGAACATCAGCGCGGGGGTGACCAGCCGGCGCGGGGCGCGCAGCACCGTGACCCGCAGCAACGTGGGGAGCAGCCCGGAGCGGTCGGCGACGGCGATGCCCAGCAGCACCGCGATGATCGTCCCGAGCGGTGGGAACTCGACGAAGTTCGTGACCGCCTCGGTGAGCGCGAACCGCAGGCCTTCGCCGGTGAGCAGGCTGCGCACCGGGGTGACCTGGTCCTCGCCGGGGATCTGCGCGGTCAGCCCGGCCGCGGCGAGCACCGCGGACAGGCCGGCCAGCAGCACCGACAGCACCACGAACAGGATCACCGGGTCGGGCAGCCGGTTGCCGACCCGTTCGACGACGGTCAGCGCCCGGGCCAGCCGGGTCGGCCGTTCCGTGACGGCCTGCTCGGTTGCGCTCAACGGTCCCCCCGGGATCGGCCGATTGGCGCCGGGAGGCTAACCGTTGAGGAGGCGGACGGTCGAACCGGTGTGGATCAGGCCGGGTCGAGGCGGAAGACGGCGATCGTGTCCAGGTGCGCGGCGACCTCCTCGGGGGACGCGTCGGCCGAGACCGGGAACGCCTGCAGCGCGAACGGCTGGTCCAGGGCCCGCAGGTAGGTCACGACCGCACCGGCCGCCTCCTCCGGCGCCGGGGCGACGGCGCGCCGCTCGCTGGTCTCCCCGTTCGCGACCAGGGCGCACTCCGCGCCCCCGCGCAGGTTGCGCACCCAGTCCCGGGTCCCGTTGGGGGACACGACGTACTCGGCGCCCTCGTGACCGATCACGCCGAGCGGGGTGGTGCGGGGCTCGCCGCTGCGCCGGCCCCGGGTGCGCAGCACGGGCAGGGCGTACCCCTTGTCCGGGACCGGGGCGGCGGGCATCCCGAGCACGCGCTCGGTCATGGAAGCGTTCATCGCGGCGATCTCGGTGCGGTCCATGCCGTCAGCCTACGCGCATCGTTCTCTCATGGAACATCTTGATGGTGAAGCCAATAGGCGGGTGATCACCCGTTGTGGAGTATGGCGGACGCCGGGCGTGGGCGCCGCTCCCCAACGGGTGATCACGGCGGTGACGAGCGGCTCAGCTCGCGATGGTCGCCGCGCGGGTCACGAGGACGTCCCCGCTGCCCGTGCGCCCGGACAGGCGCAGCTGCGGGCCGGTGGCGGGGTCGTCCTGCCGGACGTCGAGCTCGCTGCGCGCCCGTCCCGATCCCGTGGACAGGTCCAGCTCGGCGGCGACGCCGGAGTGCACGCCGACGCGGACGTTGCCCGATCCGGTGTTCAGCCGGACGTCACCGTGCACCGCGTCGGCTAGTACGACGTCACCGGAACCGGTGCGCACCTCGAGCTCTCCGGCCAGCTCGCCGAGCCGGATGTCCCCGCTGCCGGTCCGTACCCGCGACGGTCCGCCGAGGGAACCGACCTCGACCTCGCCGCTGCCGGTGCGCAGCCGCGCCCGGCCCCCGCACGAACCCAGGTCGATGCCCCCGGAACCGGTGGTGATGTCGGCGTCGCCGGTCACCTCGCCCACCCGGGCGGTCCCGGAGCCGGTCCGCACCGCGGCCCACGCGGCCCGGCCGGTCAGCTCGACGCCGGCCGCCCCGGTGCGTACCGCGGGGCGCGACCCGGCCGGCGCGGACACCGTCACGAGCAGCGGGACCGCGCCGAGCGTCGGCTCCTCCGGCCCGCGGAGCACCAGCCGGCGGCTCGCCGCCGACCAGTCGATCGTCACGGCCTCGACGGCGTCGGCGGACGGATCCCCCGAACGCTCCCACGGCGCACCGACGATCGGGTCGAACCCGCGCCCGGACCAGCCGGCCGCACCCGACGGGCCACCGGCCATCGACGTGCCGATCCAGTCCAGGAGCCCGCCCAGCCCGCCGGACCACGGGGCGCCACCCCGGTCCGCGGTCACCTCGACGCGCACCTCGGTGGCGTCCTCGACCAGGTCGACGCGGACCCGGCCGCCGCCGACGGCGACCTCCAGCTCGGCGGGGCCGCTGCACGGCCACTGCTTGCGGCGGGTGAGGTCGCCGGAGTCGCCGGCCTCGCGGTCCGAGCCGCCCGCCGAGCCGCCGGACGAGCCGCCCGCCGAGCCGCCGGACGAGCCGCCCGCCGAGCCGCTGGACGAGCCGCTGGACGGGCCGTCGGCGGCCGGTGTGGCGCCTCCGGGACCGTCGGCGTCCGGCGCAGTGCCCCCGGCGGCGGTGCCGGCGCCCCCGGCACCGGCCGACCCGCCGTCGGCGGCGGCGCCACCGCCGGCTTCGGCGTCGGCGGACCCGGCACCGGCGGCGGGACCAGTCCCGGCCGTGGTCTCGCCGGTCGGGTCGGTCGGGCCGGTCGTGTGGTCGCGCTCGTCGCTCATCCCTGCACCCATCCTCGGAGGTGGCGGCCGTCCCGCGGATCCTGCCCGCCGCGGACCCGGCCCTCGGCCCCGGCCAGCGCGCCCTGCACGGCCTGGGAGACCCAGGTGTTGAGGGAGACGCCCTGGGTCTGCGCGGCCTTCTCGGCCTGCGCCTTGATCTGCTCGACGATCCGCAGCGTGACGCGGCTGATGTCTCCGGCGTCGGCCCCGAAGGGCAGACCGGTGGGCACATCGGTCGAACCGGGCCGGCCGGCGCCGGCGCCGGCACCGGTGCCGGACGGCGCGGGGCCGGGCTCGGTGACCGGCTCCTCGGGTGCGCCGGCGCCGGAGACCGACACCCGCACCTCCCGGCCGTGCAGCCGCACCTCCACGGAACGGTCGCCGAGCGCGGCGGTCGCCTCCGAGGCGAGGTCGGACAGGGCATTCATGATCGCGAGACGGGCGGCGGGTTCGATCGCGGAGCTGAGCAGGGCCGCCGTCCTGCGGGTCTGCTCGTCGCCGGCGGCCGCGGCCGCAGCGAGGTCGTCGCGGAGCTGCGCGACATACGGCGTGAGGTCCATGACGTCACTATGGCGTCACCGTCGACATCACTTCAAGGAGATTGCAGCCAAAAATGCTGTCAGGGGTGCAGTCAGGTGGGTGGGACGATCCGGGCGGCGGGCGCGGAACCGGCGGTGGTTACCCTCGTCGCCATGTCGGAGACCGCGCCGAAGACCGTCCCGTTGAGCGTGCAGCTGGTGGCGAAGACCGAGTTCACGCCCCCGGCCGAGGTCCCGTGGTCGACCGACGCCGACGGCGGTCAGGCACTCGCCGAGTTCGCCGGACGTGCCTGCTACCAGTCCTGGAGCAAGCCGAACCCGCGCACGGCGACCAACGCCGGCTACATCCGGCACATCCTCGAGGTCGGCCACCTGTCGGTGCTCGAGCACGGCAGCGTGAGCTTCTACCTGACCGGGATCTCCCGCTCGCTGACCCACGAGCTGATCCGGCACCGGCACTTCTCCTACTCCCAGCTGTCGCAGCGCTACGTCCCCGAGCGCGACGCGGCGATGGTCGAGCCCGAGGTCATCGCCGACGACCCGGAGCTGCACGAGCTGTTCCAGCAGGCGTCCGCCGACGCGCTCGCCTCCTACGAGAAGCTGCTCGAGGGCCTGGAGAAGCGCTTCGCCGACGTGCCGAACGGGACGCTGCGCCGCAAGCAGGCCCGCCAGGCCGCGCGGTCGGTGCTGCCCAACGCCACCGAGACCCGGATCGTCGTCACCGGGAACTACCGGGCCTGGCGGCACTTCGTCGCGATGCGCGCGTCCGAGCACGCCGACGTCGAGATCCGCACCCTGGCCGTCGAGTGCCTGCGCCAGCTGCAGCGCGAGGTGCCCAACGTCTTCGCCGACTTCGAGATCCAGGAGCTCGAGGACGGCACCGAGATCGCCTCCAGCCCGCTGGTCACCGAGGGCTGAGCGCCGCCGGTCACGCCAGGACGGCGTGCACCCGCCGGCGCAGGTCCGGCAGGTCCCGGACGACGATGCTGCGCCCCTCCTTCTGGACCAGGCCCTCGGCGACGAGCCGGGACAGCTCCCGGCTCATCGTCACCCGGGTGAGCCCGACGAGCAGGGCCAGCTCGTCGACCGCCGGCCGGATCGAGAGCCGCGTGGTGGTGTCGAGCGCGACCTCGCCGTAGGCCTCGACGAGGTGCCCGAGGAGCAGGATCACCCGTTCCCGGGCCGGTAGCCCCTCGATCAGCACGTGCAGCTGCATGACGCGTTGCTTGTAGGCGATCCGGCGGGTGATCTCGAGCAGCAGCTCGGGGTCGCTGCGGGCCGCGTCGAGCAGGGCGTCGCGGGTGACGGAGACGATCGTCGACGGCTGCGTGCACACCGAGGCGAGATGGCGCGGCCGGCCGTCGACGCAGGCCGCCTCGCCCAGGGTGGCGCCGGCCTCGGCGTAGGCCAGCGTGCGTTCGGTGCCGTCCGGACGGTGCAGGTGGATCCGTACCCGGCCGCTCACGACGAGGTGGAAGCGCGCCGACAGCTCGCCCTGCCGGTAGACGTACTCGCGGCGGGCGTAGTGCCGCGCCGGGCCGAGCTCGCCGATCCGGGCGGTGACAGCGCTCGGCGGTGCGGTGAGGAACGGGGAGACCGGCGGCTCGTCCGCGCCGGACTCCGGGAGGCACCCGCCCGGTTCCGCCGCTCCCGCCGTCACGTGGCACCCCGCCTCGGTCGTGAGCGCCCGCTGTGACGCCCGGCACGACGACGGTAGCCCGACCGGCCCGGCACCAAAAGTCGAGCGGGGGCGGGCCGAACGGCCCACCCCCGCTCGCGGGCGCCGGGTCCCGGCCGGGCCGGGACCGGTGTGCGGCTCAGGCCGACACGGTCTGCGCGTCCTGCTCGGTGAGCGAGTCCGCGTGTGTCTGCGGTAGCGCGAGCGTGCACAGCAGGCTCAGCAGCGACACCGCGGAGAGCAGCAGGCCGATCCCCAGGCTGCCGAGGGTCGAGGCGGCCAGCGCCGCGGCGAACAGCGGCACGATGCCACCGCCGATGACCCCGGCCAGGTTGTAGGCGATCCCGGCGCCGGTGTAGCGGAAGCGGGTCGGGAACAGCTCGGGCAGCTGGGCGCCGATCGGGCCGTAGGCGATGCCGACGACACCGAGCACGATCGAGATGCCGAGCCCGAACGCCCAGGCGGTCCCGATGTCGATGATCGGGAAGACGACGACGCCGCCGACCACCGAGGCGATGTTGCCGAGGACGACCATCCGGCGGCGTCCGACCCGGTCGGACAGGATCGCCGAGGCGATCGTGGTCAGCGCGAACACCAGGCCACCGAGGATGCCCATCGCCAGCACGGTCGGCCGCGGCAGTCCGAGCTGCTGGGTGCCGTAGCTGGTCAGGTAGGTGACGCCGATGTAGAAGAACGCGAACACCGCCGTCGTCGAACCGGCCCCCAGGAACACCGCGCCCGGGCGGGTGGTGAAGACCTCGGCGATCGGCAGCTTGCCCGCGCCCGGGGTGCGGGAGGCCGTGGTGCGCGACTGCGCTGTCCGGGACTGCGCTGTCCGGGACTGCGTGAACGTGGCGGTCTCCTCCAGGGCGAGCCGCACGTACAGCCCGACGGCGACCAGCAGGACCGACGCGATGAACGGGACCCGCCAGCCCCAGGCGACGAACGCCTCGTTGCTCATGGTCAGCGCGGTGACCAGGAAGGTGGCCGACGCGAGCGCGAACGCCACCGACGGGCCGAGCTGCGGGTAGAGCGCGTACTTGCCGCGGGCCTTCGTCGGCGCGTTCTCCGCGGTGAGCAGGGTGGCGCCCGCCCATTCACCGCCGACGGCGAGGCCCTGCAGGACGCGCAGCACGACCAGCAGGACCGGCGCCAGGATCCCGATCATCCCGGTGGTCGGGAGCAGGCCGATGGCCAGCGTGGAGAGGCCCATCATCAGCAGCGTCGTCACCAGCGTGCCCTTGCGGCCGAGCCGGTCACCGAAGTGCCCGAACAGGACCGATCCGAACGGGCGGGCGACGAAGGCGACGCCGAAGGTGGCCAGGGCCAGCGCGGTGCCCGCCGCCGCTCCGAGCTCGGGGAAGAAGACCTTGTTGAACACCAGCGCGGCGGCGGTGCCGTAGATGAAGAAGTCGTAGAACTCGATCACGGTGCCGGTCATGCTCGCGAGCGCGATCCTGCGCATCGACCTCGGCGGCTGCGTGGGGGCAGCGTTCGTCACGGTGGGTCCTCTCCGTCGGGGGCCACTGGGCGTCGGGACGCGGGGCAGTATCGGGACAGGGCCGGGCGGCGTTCTGTATCACTGGCTACAAATCGCTGTCGGACGACCAGCTTTCTGTCGACCGTTCGTCCGCCGTTCGTCGTGCGGTGCGCCGGGGAGCGGTCGCCGGGCGGGCCGACTAGGTTGGGCGCGGTGAGCCTCGCGACCGACGAACGTGCCGCCATCTGTGCCGAGTTCGAGCGATCCGGCCCGGACCGCCCGACGCTCTGCGAGGGCTGGAACGCCCGTGACCTGCTCACCCACCTGCTGGTGCGGGAGCGGCAGCCGTGGAACGCGGCCGGCATCCTGGTGCCCGCGCTGTCCGGCGTGACCGAGAAGGCCATGGACTCCTACGCGGGCGAGGCCTGGCCGAACATGATCGACGACCTGCGCAAGGGCCCGCCCTCGTGGTCGCCGTTCAAGCTCGGCAAGGTCGACGAGATCGCCAACGGCGGCGAGTTCTTCGTGCACCACGAGGACCTGCGCCGCGGTGAGCCGGGCTGGGAGCCGCGCCCGGCCGAGCCGGAGCGCGACGGGCAGCTGTGGCACCTGCTGTCGTCGATGGCCCGGGTGCTGTTCCGGCGCAGCCCGGTCGGGGTCGCGCTGCGCCGCCCGGAGGGCACCCAGCAGGTGGTCGCGACCGGGTTCGGCCTGGTCACGGTGGTCGGCGAACCGGCGGAGCTGGTGCTGCACGCGTTCGGCCGGGACGCCGCGCGGGTCGAGATCGAGGGGAGCCCCGCGGACGTGGAGGCCTACCGCGCCACGCCCGGCGGCTTGTGACGACGCGTGAGTCGCGTCCCGGCCCGCCCGGGGCGGTACCGTCAGCACCCATGGACTCCCAGACCACCCCGGCGGCGCTGCACCCGCCCCGTCGTCCGTTCGGCGAGGTCCTCACGGCGATGGTGACCCCGTTCGACGCCGACGGGGAGCTCGACCTGGCGAAGGCCGAGGAGCTGGCGTCCCACCTCGTGGACCTGGGTAACGACGGGCTCGTCGTCAACGGCACCACGGGCGAGGGCCCGACCACCTCGGACACCGAGAAGCGGGACCTGGTCCGGGCCGTGGTCTCGGCGGTGGGGGACCGGGCGACCGTCGTCAGCGGGGCGGGGACCTACGACACCGCGCACTCGATCGAGCTCGCCCGCGACGCCGAGCGGGCCGGTGCGCACGGCCTGCTGGTGGTGACGCCGTACTACTCGCGGCCACCGCAGGAGGGCCTGCTCGCGCACTTCGGCGCCGTCGCGGACGCCACCGAGCTGCCGGTGATGCTCTACGACATCCCGCCGCGCAGCGTGATCGGCATCGACGTCGAGACGTTCCAGCGGCTCGCGCAGCACCCGCGGATCGTCGCCGTCAAGGACGCGCGCAACGACCTGCGCGTCGGCACCGAGGTCCTCGCGACGACGACGCTGGCCTACTACTCCGGCGACGACCCGGTGAACCTGCCGTGGCTCTCCGTCGGTGCGGTCGGCTTCGTGTCGGTGATCGGCCACGTCGTCGGCGACCGGCTGCGCGCCATGATCGACGCCTATCACGCGGGCGAGCACCAGCGTGCCCGTGCGCTGCACTACGCGATGCTGCCGGTGATCCGGGCGATGGGCCGGGTCGGCGGTGCGGTGTTCGCGAAGACGGCGCTGCGGCTGCGCGGCCTCGACGTCGGCGACACCCGGCTGCCGCTGCCGCCGGCCTCGGAGGAGCAGATCGCCGCGATCGCCGGGGACCTGGCCGTCGCCGGTGTCGCGCTCGACCCGCAGGCCCGGCCGGACGCGACCGTGCAGCAGGCCGGGCACGGCGCCCTCGGTGGCCGCACCGCCACCGACATCGGGGCCGAGGTCGCCTACCACCGCTGAGCGCACGACCTGCGGAGCAGCCCCGGTACCGGGCGCGGCGCGCGGAGCGGGACCCCGGCGCCGGACGGCGCCCGGGTGGTCCCCCGCGCAGCCGCCACCCGTACCGGGCAGCCCCCACCGACGCATCCCTGTCGAATCTCGAACCAATGTGAGGCGCGAACCCCTGTGAGTCCCCAGCGCAACGACCGGCGGAACCGACCCGGACGGTCCCTCGGCGCCCCGCCGGAGAAGATCGACCGCCCCGAGCTGCCGGACGGTCCGCCGCCCGCGCCCGTCAAGGGCGGCCTGCGCACGTTCGCGCTCGGCGGCATCGGCGAGGTCGGCCGGAACATGACCGTCTTCGAGTACGACGGCAGGCTGCTCGTCGTCGACTGCGGCGTGCTGTTCCCGTCCGACGACTCGCCCGGCGTCGACCTGATCCTGCCCGACTTCCGTGCCATCGAGGACCGGCTCGACGACATCGACGCGCTCGTGCTGACCCACGGCCACGAGGACCACATCGGTGCCGTGCCGTGGCTGCTGCGGCTGCGTCCGGACATCCCCGTCGTCGGCTCCCGGTTCACGCTTGCCCTGGTGGCGGCCAAGTGCAAGGAGCACCGGCTCACCCCGCACCTGCAGGAGGTGAAGGAGGGCGACCGGGTCCGGCACGGCGGCTGGGACTGCGAGTACTTCGCGGTGAACCACTCGATCCCGGACGCGATCGCGGTGGCGATCCGCACCCCGGCGGGCCTGCTGCTGCACACCGGCGACATCAAGCTCGACCAGCTGCCGCTCGACGGGCGGCTGACCGACCTGGCCGGGTTCTCCCGGCTGGGCGAGGAGGGGGTCGACCTGTTCCTGGTCGACTCCACCAACGCCGAGGTCCCCGGCTTCGTCACCCCGGAGGCCGAGATCGGGCCGGTCATCTCCGACCTGGTGCGACGGGCCCCCTCGCGGATCATCCTGGCCTGCTTCGCCAGCCACGTGCACCGCGTCCAGCAGGTGCTCGACGCCGCGCACGCGCACGGCCGCAAGGTCTGCCTGACCGGCCGGTCGATGCTGCGCAACATGGGGCTGGCCGACGACCACTCGCTGCTGAAGATCCCCGACGGGCTGCTCGTCGAGCTCGACGAGGCCATGAAGCTGCCCGACGACCAGCTCGTGCTGGTCTCCACCGGGTCGCAGGGCGAACCGCTCGCCGCGCTGTCCCGGATGGCCCGCGGCGACCACCGCAGCATCACCATCCGCCCGGACGACACGATCATCCTGGCCAGCTCGCTGATCCCGGGCAACGAGACCGCGGTCTTCGCCGTGATCAACGGCCTGACCCGGCTCGGCGCGACTGTGGTGCACCAGGGCAACGCCAAGGTGCACGTCTCCGGGCACGCGCCGGCCGGTGAGCTGCTGTTCCTCTACAACGCCGTGCGGCCCTCGAACGTCATGCCGGTGCACGGCGAGTGGCGCCACCTGCGGGCGAACGCCGAGCTGGCGACCCGGACCGGGGTGCCCGAGGAGTCGGTGGTCATCGCCGAGAACGGCGTGGTCGTCGACCTCGTCGACGGCCGGGCGGCGATCACCGGGCGGGTCGAGGTCGGCCAGGTCTACGTCGACGGCCTCGCCGTCGGCGACGTCGGCGAGACGACCCTCGGCGACCGGATCGCCCTCGGCGAGGGCGGGTTCATCTCGATCACCGTCGCGATCGACCAGAAGTCCGGTCGGGCGCTGTCCCGCCCGACCCTGGCCGGGCGCGGGTTCTCCGACGACCCGAAGGCCCTCGACGCCGCGCAGCCGCTGGTCGAGGACGAGCTGTCCCGCCTGGAGAACGAGGGCGTCTCCGATCCGCACCGCATCGCGCAGGGCGTGCGCCGCGTCGTCGGGCGCTGGGTGTCCGAGACCTACCGGCGCCGGCCGATGATCGTCCCGACGGTGATTGCCGTATAGGGCTGTGAGTGGTTGTCGCGGCTGGGACCGCGACAGCCACTCACGGGCGCGGAGCGCCTCTGCGGTTCGATCATCGCTCCGGGCTACCGTGGGTGACATGGCGGGACGCACGAGTACGGGCAGGACCGGAACGAGGGCGGCCGCGGGCCGCGGCTCGGGGCGGTCCGGCTCGCGCGCGTCGTCGGCACGCAAGCGACCGGCCACCCGCCGCACGCCGCCGAAGCGCCAGGGCCCCGACCTGATCGACCGCGGGATCGACGCGGTCGGGCGTGGGGTCGCCAAGACGTTCCGCGCGTCCGGCCGTGCCGTCGGGCGCACCCGCGACATCGACCCGGCGCACCGCCGCGACGGTGTCGGCTTCGCGATGCTCGTGCTGGCGGTGATCGCCGCGGCCGGGCTGTGGTGGCAGGCCGGCGGCTCGGTCGGTTACTGGTTCACCTTCGTGGTCCAGGCCGTGATGGGCGTGGCCGGGGTGCTGCTGCCGGTGATCCTGCTCGCCGTCGGCGTCGTGCTGGTGACGGCCCCGCCGCACCCGGAGGCCCGCCCGCGGATCGTCGCCGGGACGCTGCTGCTCGCCCTCGGGGTGCTCGGGCTGGTGCACCTGGCCCACGGCGCCCCGTCCGAGCCGGATGCCTGGCGGGGTGCGGGCGGGGCGATCGGCTACGTCGCCGGGACCCCGCTGGAGGCCGGGCTGACCCTGTGGACGGCCGTCCCGGTCCTGGTGCTGCTGACGCTGTACTCGCTGCTGCTGGTGACCGGCATCCCGGTGCGGGAGCTGCCGGACCGTATCCGGCGGCTCACCGGGCAGCTGCCACCGGAGGACGATGCCGACCCCGATGCCGACCCCGACGCCCCGCGCACGGTCGCGGACGCCGTCGCCGAGAAGGAGTCGGCCGGGGCCGACGGAGCCGACGGGACACAGCCGAAGCGCCGGCGCCCGGCGCGGCGCCGCCAGGGGGCCAGCGAGGCCGACGCGTTCCGGCTGGAGGAGGGCGAGCACGCACCCGCCCCGGCCGAGGACGGTGGGGCCGCGTCGGCCACCCCGGCCGCCGGCGCCCCGGCCGCCGGCACCGCAACGCCGGCGGCGAAGAAGCCGCGCAAGCCCGTCGTCGAGACCCCGCCCGCCGAGGAGGCCCCGCCGAGCGAGGGCGAGCAGCTCTCGATGGCGATCCGGGAGCCGGTCGGCGAGACCGAGTACGTCCTGCCGCCGCCGGACGCCCTCGAGTCCGGTCCGCCGCCGAAGTCGCGCAGCTCCGCGAACGACGCCATGATCGAGGCGATCACCGGCGTCCTCGACCAGTTCAACATCGACGCCCAGGTCACCGGCTTCACCCGGGGGCCGACGGTCACCCGCTACGAGATCGAGCTCGGCGCGGGCGTGAAGGTCGAGAAGATCACCCAGCTGCAGCGCAACCTCGCCTACGCCGTCGCCAACGACAACGTCCGGCTGCTGGCACCGATCCCCGGCAAGTCCGCGGTCGGCATCGAGGTGCCCAACACCGACCGCGAGATGGTCCGGCTCGGCGACGTCCTGCGGTCGAGCAGCGCGCGCAACGAGCAGCACCCGATGGGCATCGGGCTCGGCAAGGACATCGAGGGCCACTACCTGGTCGCGAACCTGGCGAAGATGCCGCACCTGCTGGTGGCCGGCTCCACCGGTTCCGGTAAGTCGAGCTTCGTCAACTCGATGCTGGTGTCGCTGCTGACGCGGGCGACGCCGGACGAGGTCCGGATGATCCTGATCGACCCCAAGATGGTCGAGCTGACCCCCTACGAGGGCATCCCGCACCTGATCACGCCCATCATCACCCAGCCGAAGAAGGCCGCCGCCGCGCTGGCATGGCTGGTGGAGGAGATGGAGCAGCGCTACCAGGACATGCAGGCCAGCCGGGTGCGCCACATCGACGACTTCAACCGCAAGGTGCGCTCCGGGGAGATCACCGCGCCGCCCGGGTCGGAGCGGGTGTACCGGCCCTACCCCTACATCATGTGCATCGTCGACGAGCTCGCCGACCTCATGATGACCGCGCCGCGCGACGTCGAGGACGCGATCGTCCGGATCACCCAGAAGGCCCGTGCCGCCGGGATCCACCTGATCCTGGCGACCCAGCGGCCGTCGGTCGACGTCGTCACCGGTCTGATCAAGACCAACGTGCCGTCCCGGCTGGCGTTCGCCACCTCGTCGCTCACCGACTCCCGGGTCATCCTCGACCAGCCCGGCGCGGAGAAGCTGATCGGCATGGGCGACGCGCTCTACCTGCCCATGGGCGCGGGCAAGCCGGTCCGCATGCAGGGCGCGTTCGTCGACGACGACGAGATCGCCAAGGTCGTCGGCTTCACCAAGGAACAGGCCGAGCCGAGCTACACCGAGGGCGTCACCACGGCCAAGGCCGGGGAGAAGAAGGAGATCGACGCCGACATCGGCGACGACCTCGAGCTGCTGCTGCAGGCCACCGAGCTGATCGTCACCTCGCAGTTCGGGTCGACGTCGATGCTGCAGCGCAAGCTGCGCGTCGGCTTCGCCAAGGCCGGCCGCCTGATGGACCTGCTGGAGACCCGCAACATCGTCGGGCCCTCGGAGGGTTCCAAGGCCCGCGACGTGCTGGTGAAGCCGGACGAGCTGGAGAACGCGCTCTACCTGATCCGCGGCGGCGGGACCGCCGACGGCGGCGAGGTCGGCGACGACGACGAGTGACCGGCGACGACGAGTGACCGGCGACGACGAGTGACCGGCGACGACGAGTGACCGGCCGGCCGTGGGCCGGGCCACCCGCGGGTGACGGCGGCGGTGTGACGCGCACCAAGTGCGGTCACTCTTTCGCTTGCGCGGGTTAACGACCGGATCACGAACGTGCCAGAGTGGCGGACGGGTCACCGCCCGGTGCCCCGAACGTCGTCCCGCCCGCACCCGGGCGGAGGAGGTCTGGCCGGTGTTCTGGAGGAAGAAGGACCGTCGTCGTCCGGCGCGGGGGACCACCGACCGGCACGCGCTGGTCCCGGTCCCGCTGACCGGCGGCGTGCTCTCGGGGCAGGTCCGCGACGGCCAGGGCGGAGCGCTCGCCGGCACCGAGATCTCGGTGATCGACGCGGGCGAGCGCCGGGTCGTCCACCTCGACACCGACCCCTTCGGCCGTTTCACCGCCTCCGTGATGCCGGGCCGCTACCGGATCCGGGTCGAGGTCGGCGGGTACCAGCCGCTCACCGAGGTCGTCGAGGTCGCCTGGGGCGAGCACACGGACATGGGGTCGCTCGTGCTGGGCGAGGACCCGGCGCTGCGCCCGCCGCGGCCGGGCGTGTTCGAGATCGACCCGGACCACAGCGCCGTGCGCTTCGTGGCCCGGCACATCGGGATGTCCAAGGTGTACGGCCGGTTCAACCGGTTCCAGGGGCGGATCCGGATCGCCGAACCGTTCGAGGAGTCCTCGGTCGACGTCGTGATCGACGCCGCGAGCGTCGACACCAACGTCGAGGCCCGCGACACGCACCTGCGCTCGCCCGACTTCCTCGACGTGGAGCGCTTCCCGGAGCTGCGGTTCTCCAGCGTCCGGTTCACCGCGCTGGGCGGGAACCGCTGGCGGGTCGACGGTGACCTGAGCCTGCACGGCCTGACCAGCGACGTCTCCCTCGACACCACGTTCCTCGGCTCCGCGGAGTGGAACGGGGACCGGGTCGGCGCCGTCGCCGGCACCGAGCTGCACCGCGAGCACTACACGCTCAACTGGCAGCAGATGATCGCGAAGGGGCTGCCCGTCGTCGGCTCGACGATCCGGATCGCGCTGGACGTTCAGGCCGTCCGGCAGTCCTGAGCCCGGCGGCCGGCGGCGTAGTCCGGCAGGTCGATCGCGGTCGCCGCCGAGGCCACCCAGTGCTCCTCGATCCCCGGCGCCGCCTCGGACGCGGTCATCTCGCGCACCCGGGCGGCATTGGTCAGCGCCAGCTCCTGGTTCGCCGCCACGAACCCGCGCATCTGGCGCTCGTAGGCCGCGAACGCGGCCGCGTGGTCGCCGCGGGCCCGGGCCAGCTCGCCGGCCAGGACGTACCCGCCGACCATCGCCAGGCTCGTGCCCTGCCCGGACAGCAGCGTCGCGCAGTACCCGGCGTCGCCGACCAGCGCCACCGGCCCGCGCGACCACGACGGCATGCGGACCTGGGTGGTCGGGGTCAGGTAGAAGTCCTCGGCGCCGGCCATGCCGTCGAGCAGCTCGGGGATCCACCAGCCCCCGCCGGCGAAGTGCTTCTCGATCAGGCGGCGTTGCGCGTCGAGATCGCGATGGTGGTAGGCGGCGTCCGGGTCGGTGCAGCCCATGATCACCCGAGCCTCGGCGTTGTCCCGCGCGGTGTAGAGGCCGACCATCGCGTCGGGCCGCTGCAGGAAGACCTGCCAGCGGTCCAGGCCGAACGTGTTCGGGACGGTGAAGACGGCGACGTGCTGCCCGAGCGGGAGCAGCCGGCCGTCGTCGTCGGGACCGAAGGCCAGCCGGCGGACCCCGGAGTGCTGGCCGTCGGCGCCGACGACCAGGTCGAACCGGCGGGTCACCCCGCTCGCGAAGGTGACGAGCACGCCGCCGTCCCCGGAGGGCTCCAGCGCGGTGGGCCGGTCGCCGTAGCGGACGTCGAGCCCCGCACCGGCACCGAGCAGCAGGCGGGTCAGATCGTCGCGCAGGATCTCGACGTCGTCGTTGCCGAGCGGTCCGCCGGTGAGCGTGACCTCGGTGCTGCGGAACAACTCGGTGCCGTCCTCGCCGACCACGGACATGCCCCGCATGTCGGTGCGCGCGGCCCGCAGGTCCACGCCCACCCCCATCCGGTCGGCCACGGTGAGCGCGGGGCCGCGGACGTCCACGGCCTGCCCGCCGGGCCGCGGCGCCGGAGCCGCCTCGACCACGACCGGGTCGAACCCGTGCCGGCGCAGCCACCACGCCGTCGTCGTGCCGGCGACGCCCGCGCCACAGATCAGGATCTCGGTCATCTCGTCCTCCTCGGTACGGTGTACGCCCGAGCCTGTCCCGGGGGCCTGCAGCGATCCCACTGCTGTACCGGAACAGGTGGTACAGGAGGACGACATGGCGGACGGCCCGTCGGACCGGATCGCGGCGGAGCTGCGGTCCCGGATCGCCGGCGGTGAGTTCCGGCCGGGTGACCGGGTCCCCTCCACCCGCGAGCTGGTCGCCGAGCACGGGGTCGCGATGTCGACCGCGGCGCGGGCACTGGCCCGGCTCCGCGAGGACGGGTGGGTCCGCACGGTCGCGCGGGTCGGGTCGGTCGTCGCCGACCGCGCCCCCGCCCCGGCGGCGACGTCCGTGCCGGAACGGTCCCGGGTGGTGGCGACGGCGGTGCGGATCGCCGACGAGGAGGGGCTGTCCGCGCTGTCGATGCGCCGCCTGGCGGCCGCGGTCGGCGTGCCGACGATGTCGCTGTACCGGCTCGTGCGCAGCCGCGACGAGCTGGTGCTGCTCATGATCGATGCGGTGTTCGGCGAGATCGTGCTGCCGCCCGCCCGCGGGTCGTGGCGGACCCGGCTGGAGGCGGCGGCCCGCACCCAGTGGCGGGTGCACCGGCGTCATCCGTGGCTGTCCCGCGTGCTGTCGCTGTCCCGGCCGCAGGCGGTGCCCGCGCTGCTGCGGCTGGCCGAGTACGAGCTGGCCGCGCTGGAGGAGGTCGTCCCGGATCCGGTGGAACGGTTCGACCTGCACGTGGTGCTGACCGGCTTCGTCCGCAGCACCGCCCTCGACCTCGCCGCCGAGCGCGACGCCGAGGCGGACACCGGCGTCGACGCCGACACCTGGGTCGACCACGACCCGGCCGTGCACACCGCCCTGCGCCGCTACGGCGGTCCCGCACTGGGCCGGATCGCGAACTACCCCTACGACCTGCAGCGGATCTTCGACACCGGGCTGGCGACCCTGCTCGACGGGATCGTCAGGTCCCGCTGAACCCGTGCTGGCGCCACGCCTCGTAGACGGCGACGGCGGCGGCGTTGGCGAGGTTGAGCGAGCGGTTCGACGGCCGCATCGGCAGGGCGACCCGGTCGGTGACCCAGCTCGCCCGCCCCACCTGCGGCGGTAGTCCGGTCGACTCGCGGCCGAACAGCAGCATGTCGCCGGGGACGTAGGCGACGTCGGTGTAGCGGGTCCGCGCGTCCGTGGTGAACGCGAACACCCGCGCGCCACGGTCGGTGACCCACTCGGCGAACGCCTCGGTTCCGGTGTGGACGACGACGTCGGCCAGGTCCCGGTAGTCCAGCCCGGCCCGGCGCACGGCGGCGTCGTCGAGGGAGAAGCCCAGTGGCCGGACCAGGTGGAGTTCGGCGCCGGTGTTCGCGGCCAGCCGGATCACGTTGCCGGTGTTGGGCGGGATCTCCGGGGTGTGCAGGGCGAGGCGGAACACGCGCAGGGCATATCACGCGGGTGCCGGAGCGGCGTTCGACGGGCGTCCCGTCCCGGACAGGACCGGTCGGAGCACCCGTTACTCCATTCACGAACAACAGGTGCAAACGAATGTCGGGTTTCACCCCGAGTCCTACACCCGGAAAGCCCAACTGCGGTTGCCGCGCCGCGTTCCGGGTAATTCCGGATCCATGGTGGTGGCGAATGTTGATCGGCAATTGCCGTGCCCGGCGGCATCGGATCCGATGTGTCACAGTCCCGGGCGTCGGAAGAACGCGGGCATTCGTCCGGAGCACCGCGCTCGTGTCGGGAGGAACCGAGGACGATGAGTAACGCCTCCAAGATCGGAATGGCCGTCGTGGGCGGCTATGTCCTGGGACGGACGAAGAAGGCCAAATTGGCGATCATGCTCGGGGGCGCGCTCGCGGGACGGAAGCTGCGGCTGACCCCCGGCGAACTGCTCTCCCAGGGGTCCAAACTGGTCTCGAGCTCCCCCGAACTGACCCGGTTGTCCGATGCGGTCCGGGGCCGGTTGTTCGACGCCGGCAAGCAGGCCGCCGTGGCGGCGGCCGGTAACCGGCTGGAGTCGCTCACCGACTCGCTGGTGGAGCGGGTGGAGAACTTCGGCAAGCCGGTCGAGCAGGTGTCCGGCGCGGCCGGGGACGCCGCCGGAGCCGGGGTCGAGAAGGCCGGGGAGACCGCCGGTGCCGCCGTCGAGGGCGCCGGAGAGGCCGCCGAGTCGACGACCGACGCGGCCGGGGACGCGGTGGAGTCCGCGGGTGGTCCGGCCGGCGCTGCGGCGGGCACCGCGACCCGGCGGGCCGGGAAGGCGGCCGGTTCCACGACCCGGGCCGCCGGTCGTGCGGCATCGGGGGCGACCGCCCGGTCCCGCAAGTCATCCGATGCGGACGGCTCCTCGGACAGCTCCTCCGACCCGGACAGCTCTTCCGGCACGGACAGCTCCTCCGGAACGGACGGCGACGGCGGGGACGCACCCGTCCGGCGCCGGACCGCGAGTTCACGGAGCAGCGAGTCCGCAGGTGCGAGCGGGTCCGACGCGAAGGGAACGCGGTCGTCCGGGTCCGGGCGACGTTCCGGCACATCATCGGGCACCTCGGCGTCGGGAACTTCGTCGTCAAGGACACGGTCGTCGGGCACGAAGCGCACGGCGAGTTCCTCGGGTTCGGGGCGGTCCGCCGGCTCCGGTAAGGGCTCGAGTGGTGCGAAGAGCTCGAGCTCCGGGTCGTCACGGAAGTCCTCGAGCTCCACCTCGTCGAGCCGCGGGTCCTCGTCGTCCTCGTCCGGTGGCCGGACGGCACGACGTGGCGGCAGCGGACGTTCGGAGGCGTGAAGCGATGGCGGAGACCGAACAGGGCAACGGGCTGCTCGACCAGCTCCCGACCGACCGGCTCAAGGACGCCGCGCAGCAACTGCTCACCGCGGCGACCCAGCGCGCGGTCGAGGCGGCACTGAACCAGGTGGAGGGTCTGAGCGACCGGCTCACCGACGTCGCCGAGAACGGCGGGGTCGGGCTGCAGGCCGCGCTGCGCGGCGGCTCCGAGGCCGCGGAGGGCGGGAGCCCGGTGACGGGTGCCCTCAAGGGCGGGCTGTCCGCGGCCAAGGACAAGGTCCTCGGCGCGGTCGGTCTGGGCGGTGATTCCGGCGAGGAGTCCGGCGACGGCTCGGGCGGTGGTGGCTCGGGTGGCGGCGGCCGCGGCAAGTTCAAGTTCATGAACATCGTCGAGGAACTCGACGTGGGTGTTCCGGTGCGCGTGGCCTATGACCAGTGGACCCAGTTCGCGGACTTCCCGACCTTCATGAAGAAGGTCCACACGGTCGATCAGGAGTCCGACGAGAAGACGAATTGGCACGCGCAGGTGTTCTGGTCCAAACGCACCTGGAACGCGACGATCCTCGAACAGATCCCGGACACGCACATCATCTGGCGATCCCAGGGTGCAAAGGGATACGTGAACGGGATCGTGTCCTTCCACGAACTCGCCCCGAACCTGACCAAGGTCCTTCTGGTCCTGGAGTACTACCCGGTCGGCTTCTTCGAGAAGACCGGAAACCTCTGGCGCGCGGTCGGCAGGCGGGCCCGCCTCGAGTTCAAGCACTACCGGCGGCACGTGATGGTCCAGACCCTGCTGGAGCAGGACGAGCTGGAGGGCTGGCGCGGCGAGATCCGCGACAGCGAGGTCGTGAAGACCCATGAGGAGGCGCTGGAGGAGGAACGCCGGCAGGCCGAGGACTACGACTCCGAGGACTACGACGACTCCCAGGACTACGACGACGAGGAGTACGACCCCGAGGACTACGACGAGGACTACGACCCCGAGGACGACGAGTCCGAGGACGACGACTACGCCGGAGACGGCGAGGACGACGGCCCCGAGGACCACGAGCTCGAGGATCCCGACGCGGTCGCCGACGACGAGGGCTACGCAGCCGACGACGACTACGACGACGAGCCGGTCGATGACGAGCCGGACGAGTACGAGGACGAGCCGGCCGACGAGGCCGACGCCGATGAGGACTACGAGGCCGACGCCGTCGAGGCGGACCCGGCCGACGACACCGGGGATGACGACACCGGGGATGACGACACCGACTACGAGGAAGCGGCCGAGGACCCCGACGAGGCCGACGAGGACGACGACGCAGGCGGACGCCGCACGAGCGGCCGTCGCCGCCGGACGGGGGCAGGTGTCCGTGGCTGACCGCACCGCACCACCGCCGGTGACCCACGAGCGTGAAGGAGACCGACGATGACTGTGAGCCAACGACAGGGCCCGTCCCGAGTCGAGCGGGCCCCGCAGGGTGACCTCGCACAGGTCATCGACCTGATCCTGGACAAGGGACTGGTCATCGACGTGTTCGTGAAGGTGTCGCTGGTCGGCATCGAGCTGATCACCATCGATGCCCGGATCGTGATCGCCAGCGTCGACACCTATCTGCGGTTCGCCGAGGCCACCAACCGCCTGGACCTGCACCAGAAGGGCGGCAAGGACCTGGGGCAGATGGTCGGGGGCATGACCGAGAACGCGGCCGAGGGCAAGACGAAGGGCGCGGCCCGCGGCATGCTCGACGCCGGCAAGGAGAAGGTCGACGAGATGCGTGGCGAGCGCAGCGGCAGCCGGGAGCGCAAGCGGTGAGCGGGGAGGACTCCGCCACCTACGTCTACGCCGTCGTCGGTGCCGGGACCGACCTGCCGGAGGGGCTCGAAGCGGTCGGCGGCGGCACCGAGGTCGCCGTGATCGACCACGGGAAGCTGGGCGCGGTGGTGAGCGACGTCGCGCGCGATCGTCCGCTGGGCAAGCGGGCCGACCTCATCGCCCACGAGACCGTGGTCAACACCCTGGCCCGGGAGCTGACCGTGCTCCCCATCCGGTTCGGGGGTGTGGTCTCCGACGACCGCGCGGTCGTCGACGAACTGCTCTCCGGGAACCACGACTACTTCGTGTGGGCGCTGGAACAGCTGGAGGGGAGCCACCAGTTCGTCCTGCACGGGCGCTACGACCAGGACGAGCTGGTCCGGGGCGTCCTCGAGTCGGATCCGCAGCTGGCCGAGCTGGGCGACTCCCTGCGGGGCAAGGACCCGGATGCCACCTACTACGAACGCATCCGGCTCGGGGAGGGGATCTCCGAGCAGGTCGAGCGGATCCGGCAGGCCGACGCCGAGCACGCGGTCTCGGCGCTGGAGCCGTTCGCGGTGGCGTTGGCGGTCAAGGAGATCGCCGACGAGGACGGGGCCGTCCACGTCGCGGCGCTGGTGCACCGGGACCACCGGTCGGACTTCGAGCAGGCGGTCGACGCCCTCGGCGACGAGTGGGCCGACCGGGTCACGCTGCAGCTGCTCGGACCGGTCGCCCCGTACGACTTCCTGCCCGAGGCCCCGGACGGGGAGGAGGGCTGACGGTGGGTCTGTTCACAGGTCTGCTCGGCCTGCCGCTCGCGCCGCTGCGTGGCGTCGTCTGGGTCGGCGAGCAGCTGCGCGACCAGGCCCACGCGCAGCTGTACGACCCCGCCGCGATCCGCAGGCAGGTCGAGGAGCTCGAACGTGCCCACGAACGGGGCGAGATCTCAGAGGAGGAGCGGGACGAGCGCCAGGAGGTCCTGCTGGACAGGCTCATGAGCGGTGGCCCGGAGGGCGGTACCGGTGGCTGACCGCGAGCGTGACGAGAAGCCCGTCCGGCGCCGGGCCGGCGAGTCGAGGGACCGGCCGGACACCGAGCGGCCCCGGCGCCGGCGCGCTGACAGCGCGGAGCCCGGCGAACGTGGTGAGGGGCGCCGTCCGCGCCGTCAGGCCGACGACGGGTCCCGTGACGGCGTGTCCCGCAACACGGGTGCCCGCGACAAGGGGGCCCGTGGCACGGGGGCACGTGACAAGGGTACCGGTGACAAGGAGGCCCGTGACAAGGAGATTCGCGACGGGGGTGCCGAGCGTCCGCGGCGCCGCCGTTCGACGGAGGCGCCGGCGCGGCGCACCACGAGCGGGTCGCGCCGGACGCGCACCGATCGGGACACCGACCGGCCCCGCCGGACGCGTCCGGAGCGGACCGAGCGGGAGACCGCGCGACCGCGCCGGACGCGCGCGGGGAAGGGACCCGCACGGGATGACGAGCCGGACGACCTGATGGGCGAGGCCCCCGACGACACCGAGGACACCGACACCGGGGACACCGACACCGAGGACACCGCCAACCCCGACGCCGGCGAAGCGGCTTCCGGGGACCGGGATGCCGAGGACGCGGACGCCGATGGCGTGGATGCCGACGCCGACGACGCGGATGCTGACGAGGCGGACGCTGAGGACCTCGGTGCCGAGGACGCAGACGCCGAGGACACGGACGCTGAGGACGCCGACGCTGAGGACATGGACGTCGATGACCGTGGTGCCGAGGATGTCGATCTCGAGGATGCCGCCGGCATGGAGGTCGACGACGCCGACGACACGGGCGGTGAGCAGCCCGAGGGCGATGCCGAGGACGACCTCGGCGAGATCGACGACGAGGACGGAGACGAGTCCGCTCCGGACGACGATCCCGGGTCGGACGACGACACCGACATGGACGACGACACCGAACTCGACGACGACACCGAACTCGACGACGACACCGAACCCGACGACGACCCCGAACCCGACGACGACCCCGAGCTGGACGACGACCCCGACCCGGACGCGGGCGCCGGCATGGACGACGACACCGACACGGACGACGCCGTCCGGGACGACGAGCGGAAGGGCAGAACCGGGCGTTCCGGCACTCGCCGCGACCGGGGCCGAGACCGAGGAGACGCGGACGCGGAGGAATCCGACCCCCCGCCCCGCCGGATCGGCGCCCGGACCGCTGCCCGCGCCGCGGTGGAGCAGGTCGTCGAGATGACGGGGAAGTCCCCGGAGGGCATCACGTCCGTGACCCGCCAGGACGACGGCTGGCTGGTCGGCGTCGAGGTCGTCGAGACCCACCGGATCCCGGATTCCTCCGACGTCCTCGCCATCTACGAGGCAGAGCTGGACGCCGACACCGAACTGATGTCCTACCGCCGGGTCCGTCGCTACCCCCGGGGCCGCGGGGACGACTGAGCCGCGGGAAGACCGAGCCGCGGGAGGACAGAAGGGTGCGCGTCCGCACCACCCGCACGACATGACGACGGAGGATCATGGCCGACACCGTCCGCTGGACCGGTTCCACGAGCCCCCAACGCACGGCCCGCCCGCAGTCGCAGCAGTCCGGCACCGATCTGGCCGACATCCTGGAGCGGGTCCTGGACAAGGGCATCGTCATCGCCGGGGACATCCAGGTGAACCTGCTCGACGTCGAGCTGCTCACCATCAAGATCCGCCTGGTGGTGGCGTCCGTGGACCGGGCCAAGGAGATGGGCATCGACTGGTGGGAGCGTGACCCGACGCTCTCGGCCGGGCGCGGTGACCTGGAGGACGAGAACGCCCGGCTCCGGGAACGGATCGAGCGGTTGGAGGCCGCCGCGTCCGGCGACGGCCAGGGGCCCGACACCGCCGAACTGCCCGAGGGCAGGGACGACGTGAGCCGCACCCGTCCCGAGCGCGAGCGCGAGCCCGCCGCCCGGGCCGAGCGCCGTCCCGACGACCGCTCCGAGCCCGAGCCGGAGGACGGGTTCGAGCCGGAGGACGAGTTCGAGGAGCAGCAGCCCGAGTCCGAGGACGGGCTCGGTGAGCAGGTCGAACCCGATGAGCAGGCCGAGCCCGGTGAGCAGGCCGAGCCCGGTGAGCAGGCCGAGACCGAGGACGCCCCCGAGTCCGAGGACGGGACCGATCCGGAGGCGGAGGAGACCGGCCGGTCCGGGGACGACGAGGACACCGACGAGCGACCGCGCCGGCAGCGGTCCGCGCGTCCGAAACGGAGGCGGTGACCATGGCCGACGACCCGACGTACGTCTACGCCGCCGGCGAGGGCGACCCACCCGAGCTGCCGGGTGGTCTCACCGGCGTCGCCGACCGGCCGCTGCGGGTGATCGAGGCACACGGCATGTGGGCGGCGGTGAGCACCGTGCCGTCCACCGACTTCACCCAGGACGCCCTGCAGGAACGGCTGGAGGACCTCGCCTGGCTGGCCACGACCGCCCGCGCCCACCACGACGTCGTCGACGAGCTCGGCAGGTGGACCACGCCGGCCCCGATGGCGCTGGCCACCGTCTACCTCGACGACGACCGGGTGCGCGCGATGCTCGACGAGCGCGGCACCGAGCTGGCCGGGATCGTGCGGCGGTTCCGCGGTCACACGGAGTGGGGGGTGAAGGCCTACGTGGCCCCGCAGGCCACCCGGGAACCCGAACCGGCCGGTCGTGCGGCGTCCGGTGCGGACTACCTGCGCCGCCGGCGCGCGGCCCGTGATCGTGCCACCGACGCCGACAGCGTCGCGCACGACGCCGCGGAGCGGTTGCACGAGGCCGCCGCGACGCATGCCGCCGACACCCGACGGCACCGGCTGCACGCCCCGGCCCTGACCGGTCGCTCCGACCGGATGGTGCTCAACGGTGCCTACCTCGTCCCGGCCGGGGACGAGGACCGCTGGCGCGCCGCCGTCGACGATGGCGGCGACGGCGGGCTGACGGTCGAGATCACCGGGCCGTGGGTGCCGTACTCGTTCGTCGCGGTGCCGGCGCAGCCGGCGGAGGAGGGCCGATGACGGGGACCGTCGCGCCCGTCGAGAGCGCTGAGCCGGTGTCCGGGCTCGCGAACCGCGAGATCGCGCTGGTCGACCTGCTCGACCGGCTGCTGGCCGGCGGCGTCGTGCTCGCCGGTGACCTGACGGTGTCGCTGGCCGGGGTCGACCTGATCCGCATCTCGTTGCGGGCGTTGATCACGTCGATCACCCCGGTCGGCCCGGCGGAGGAGGAGCCGTCGTGAGCGGGTCGGAGGCGAGCCGCGTC
This sequence comes from Pseudonocardia ammonioxydans, assembly GCF_900115005.1. GTDB lineage: Bacteria > Actinomycetota > Actinomycetes > Mycobacteriales > Pseudonocardiaceae > Pseudonocardia > Pseudonocardia ammonioxydans. The sequence continues at coordinate 311,751 of NZ_FOUY01000002.1, forward strand.
GGCCTGCACGACAACGCGGGTCGCGACGGTGCCGCCGACAACGCGGGACGCGTCGACATCGACAACAACGCGGGACGCGTCGACATCGACAAGGACGCCGTCCGCCGGGACCTGATGAAGCTCGTGCTCACCATCGTCGAGCTGCTGCGTCAGCTGATGGAACGGCAGGTGCTGCGCCGGGTCGACCAGGGCGACCTCGACGACGAGCAGGTCGAGGACCTCGGGACCTCGCTGATGCACCTCGAAGAGGCGATGGACGAGCTCACCGAGCAGTTCGGGCTCACGCTCGGGGACCTGAACCTCGAACTCGGCCCGCTCGGTCCGCTGCTGCCCCGGGACCGCTGGTGACGGCCCGGACGGCGCGGACCTGCTCGTCGTACTCCCGGCGCCGGATCCGCAACGACCGGGTCCCCGCTGCGGTGAGGCGGTACCCGCTGCCGTCGGGGCGGTGCACCAGCCGGTTGCGTTCGAGCCGGTGCAGCGCCCGGTACCCGACCCGCCGGGACAGCTCGACCGCCCGGTCCGAGCGCTCGTGCACCGCGCGCAGCACCGCGGCCCCGTCCCCGGGAGCGGTCGCCACCGCGCCGAGGAGCAGCAGGTCCAGCAGCGACCGGTCCTCGATCCGCACCATGGTCGAACGCCTCCTTCCGAGGGGGCCGGGCACCGCCTACCCGCCGGGGCCGCCGCGGAACACCCGTGGCGGTGCGGCGGGTCGGCAGGCGCCCGGGCGGGGCGCCTGCGGCCGGGGAGCCGGCGGTCCGGGCGCGGTGCACCGATGAGCGCGCCGACCGCCGCGGCGGGGGCCGACCCCACGGTCGCCGAGCTGGGCACCCGGGTGCGCGAGGCCGGCGAGCGACTGCTCGCCGCGCTGATCGACCGGTGCGCGGGGATCGCCCTGGAGAAGGTCGACGAGCTGGCCGCCGGGCTGGAACGGGTCGCGGCGGACGCCGGCGTCGGTCCCTCCGCGGCACTCGGGGCCGGATCGGCGCTGCTGCAGGGCCGCAGCCCGCTGTGGGGCGCGCTGCGCGGCGGATGGGCCGCGCTGGGGACCGCGGCCCGGATCCTGGCCGGCGTCGTGCTGGCCTTCGCCCCGGTGCTGCTCGTGGTGGCGCTGCTCGTGGCCGTGGTGGCGGCCCTGGTGTGGGCGGTGGTCGCCGCCGTCCGGGCGATCGCGGGCTGAGCGATGGTGCCCGGTCACGGCGAGCCGGGCGGGGGCGGACGTTCGGTCAGCCAACCCCCGGCCGTGGTCCCGGCGAGCTCCCGGAAGTCCCGGGCCAGGTGCTGCTGGTCGGCGTAACCACAGGTCACAGCCACCTCGGCCAGTGCGGGGGCGGCGGGGGAGCGCAGCAGGGTGCAGGCCCGCTCGAACCGGATCACCCGGGCCGCGGTCTTCGTCCCGAGGCCGGTCTCGCGCCGGATGCGCTCGCCGAGGTGCCGGGGTGACCAGCCGACGTCCGCGGCCAGGTCGGCGACCCGCAGCGTCCCACCGGAGCGGATCAGCAGATCCCAGGCGCGGCCGACCTCGGCGGGGCCGCGAACTCCGGACGGCGCCGACGCCGCGATCCGGCACAGCTCGGCGTCGAGCAGCGCGCACCGCTCGGCCCACGACCCGGCCGCGTGCAGCCGGTCCAGCAGTGGCTCCACCCCCGGGAGCAGGGTGGCGAGGTCGACGACGTCGAACGCCAGCTCGGCCGCGGGCAGGCCCAGCAGCACCCGGGCGCCCCGCCAGGTCAGCGCCAGCTGCAGCCCCGCCTGCTCCGGCCCGGTCGCGATCACCGCGGGGCTGGCGTGCAGCCCGGCCGCCGACGCCGCGTACGGGCCGCCCCCGCCCGTCGCGCCGGGTTTGCGCAGCAGCTCCACTCGGCCGTCGATGCAGAGGATCACGGTGAGGTGCGCGCTGGCGACGCCCTGGTGGGTCCCCGGGGGCCCGGCGGCGCTGCGCCACGCCCAGATCTCGGGAACGAGCGGGCGCAGCGCGGCCGACGACCGCCACCGCCACGCCCCGACCGGTTCCGTCACGCCGACCCGCCCCGATGCTCGCTCCGCACGCCGTGCCGCGACCTACAGTGTCAGCAGCATCCGCACGTTGCCCAGTGTGTTCGGCTTGACGTGCGCGAGGTCCAGGAACTCGGCGACGCCCGCGTCGTAGGAGCGCAGCATCGCGGCGAACACCTCGGCCGACACCGGCGTCCCGTCGATCTCGGCGAAGCCGTGCCGGGCGAAGAACTGCTTCTCGAAGGTCAGCACGAACAGCCGCTTGAGGCCGAGCTCGCGCGCCCCCTCGATCAGCGCGGCGACGATCCGGTGCCCCACCCCGCGGCCCAGCACGGACGGCGACACCGCGACCGTCCGGATCTCGCCGAGGTCCTCCCACAGCACGTGCAGCGCGCCGCAGCCCACGACGGTCCCGTCGATCTCGGCGACCAGGAACTCCGGCACGGCCTCGTAGAGCGTCACCGTCTCCTTGGCCAGCAGCACCCGCCCGGCGTACTCGTCGACCAGCTCACGGATCATGCGGACGTCCGGGGTGCGGGCGCGGCGGACGTGCACGGCGGGGAGTGGATCGGCCACGACCGCTCAGCCTAGAGGGTCGCCCCGCCCCGTCCCGACGCCGCGCCCGGGGCCGTCCCGCCCGCCGTCTATCCTGGAGGTCGTGGCTTCCCCCGAGAACGCGCCCCGGCGCGCCGCCCTGCTGACCCTGGGCTGCGCACGCAACGAGGTCGACTCCGAGGAGCTCGCCGGCCGGCTGGCCGGGTCCGGCTGGGAGCTGGTGGACGCCGAGGACGGCTCGGCCGACGTCATCGTCGTCAACACCTGCGGGTTCGTCGAGCAGGCCAAGAAGGACTCGATCGACACCGTGCTGGCCGCGTCCGACGTGGCCCGCCCGGCCGGGGCGAAGGTCGTCGCCGTCGGCTGCCTGGCCGAGCGGTACGGCGCGGAGCTGGCGCGCGACCTGCCCGAGGCCGACGCCGTACTCGGGTTCGACGCCTACCCCGAACTCGCCGAGCGGCTCGGGGACGTGATCGGCGGCCACGCGCCCGCCCCGCACGTGCCCACCGACCGGCGCATGCTGCTGCCGATCTCGCCGGTGGAGCGGCCCGCGGCGACCGCGGACGTCTCGGTGCCGGGGCACGACTGGGTGCCCGACATCGCGCGGGTCGCGCGCACGCGCCTGTCCGGCGGGCCGGTCGCGTCGCTGAAGCTGGCCTCGGGCTGCGACCGGCGCTGCGCGTTCTGCGCGATCCCGTCGTTCCGCGGCAGCTTCGTGTCCCGCCCGCCGGCCGACGTCCTCGGCGAGGCCGCCTGGCTGGCCTCCGACGGCGTGCGGGAGCTGGTGCTGGTCAGCGAGAACTCGACGTCGTACGGCAAGGACCTGCCCGGTGGCACCCGTTCCCTGGTCGACCTGCTGCCCGGCCTCGCGGCGATCGAGGGCATCGAGCGGATCCGGGTGTCCTACCTGCAGCCCGCGGAGCTGCGGCCGGACCTGCTGACCGCGATCGCCGGCACGCCTGGTGTCGCCCCGTACTTCGACCTGTCGTTCCAGCACGCCAGCGCGGCGGTGCTGCGCCGGATGCGCCGCTTCGGCTCGCGCACCGACTTCCTCGACCTGTGCTCGCGGATCCGCGAGCACGCACCCGAGGCCGGGATCCGCTCCAACGTGATCGTCGGCTTCCCCGGTGAGACCGAGGAGGACCTGGTCGAGCTGGAGCAGTTCCTGATCGGTGCCCGGCTCGACGCGGTCGGGGTGTTCGGCTACTCCGACGAGGACGGCACCGAGGCCGAGGGCTACGACGGCAAGGTCGACCCGGCCGAGGTCCGGGCCCGGGTCGAGCGGATCTCCGCGCTCGTCGACGAGCTGATGGAGCAGCGGGCCGAGGAGCGGGTCGGCACCGACGTGGTGGTGCTCGTCGAGCGCGCCGCGGACGACTCCGGTGACGGGGACTTCTCCGGCGAGGACGTCGTGGGCCGGGCGGCCCACCAGGGGCCGGACGCCGACGGCGAGTCCACCGTCGTCGCGGCCGCCGACGGCGGGCCCGAGCCGTCCGACCTGCGTCCGGGCGACCTCGTGCGGTGCCGGGTCGTCGACACCGAGGGCGTCGACCTGGTCGTCGAGGCGCTGGAGATCGTGTCCCGGGCCGGCGCCGCGGCGGCCCTGGCGGGGAGCGGATGAGCTCGTCGCAGCCGGCCGGGGAGACCGTCCCGGTCGGCGGGCAGGCGCCGCTGCTGAACATCGCGAACGCGCTGACCTGCCTGCGGCTGGTCCTCGTACCGGTGTTCGTCGCGGCCCTGTTCACCGAGGGCGGCACCGACACGACCTGGCGCCTGGCCGCCTTCGCCGTGTTCGCGGTCGCCGCCCTGACCGACCGGCTCGACGGCCAGCTGGCCCGCAGCCGCGGTCTCGTCACCTGGTTCGGCGCGCTCGCCGACCCGATCGCGGACAAGGCGCTGACCGGTGCCGCGCTGATCGGGCTGTCGATCCTGGCCGTCGTCCCGTGGTGGGTGACGATCGTGATCCTCGGCCGCGAGATCGGCATCACGGTGCTGCGGTTCGTCGTCATCCGCCGGGGAGTGATCCCGGCCAGCCGGGGCGGCAAGGCCAAGACGGTCGCGCAGACGGTCGCGATCGGGCTGTTCCTGCTGCCGCTGGTGCTGCTGTTCCCCGGGGCCGCGGTCGCCGTCCTGGCCGTGCAGTGGACCGCGATGGTGATCGCGCTGGTGCTGACCGTGGTGACCGGTGCCGACTACGTCGTCAAGGCCGTGCGGGCGAGCACCTGACCGTCGGCCGGCGGGATGGGATCGGCGCGTCCGCGCGTTGGAATGTTCGCCGTGGGCGGACAGGCTCACGGGTGTTCGACCGCGCAGGGCAGGCCCGCGAGTCGGTACGGTGATTCACACCGGTCCCCGCGCCCCGGCGCCGGTGACCCGGTGGACGAGTCGAGGAGGGCACATGCTGCTGCGGGAAGCGATCGGCAGCCGGCTGCGGGAGGCGCGTACGTCGCGCCGGCGCACGCTGCGCGACATCTCCCGGGCGGCGCGGATCAGCCTCGGGTACCTCTCGGAGGTCGAGCGCGGTCGCAAGGAACCCTCCAGCGAGCTGCTCGCCTCGATCTGCGAGGCCCTCGGCATCACGGTCCCGGACCTGCTGACCTCGGTGGCGGTCGAGATGACGGCGGCGAGCGAGGCCGCGCTGCCCGCCCGTGAGGACGTCCTGGTCCCGATCGGCCAGCGGCACACCGAGCTGCGCCTCGCCGGTCGTCCCGGCACTCCGGTGGCCGCCCCGGCCACCTCCGGTCCGGTCGCGTCCGCGGCCTGACCGGCACCCGGCCGTCGCCGGGGACCGCTCCGGATCGTCACGGTAGGGTGCGCTCGTACTGGCAGCGGTGTCAGGATGGAGAGGGCCGGAGCGCGAGCGCCGACCGCGGGGGGATCGCGGAGTCGGTTGTGCCCGGTGCGCCCGTTCGACGAGCGGGTTCAGTCGTAAGCGAGCGCTGGCGGAGGTAGGCGGAGAAGATGGCCAACGGATTCACCAAGGCCTGGAGCTACCTGATGGCCCTGTTCTCGTCGAAGGTCGACGAGCACGCGGACCCCAAGGTTCAGATCCAGCAGGCCATCGAGGACGCCCAGCGCCAGCACCAGCAGCTGTCGCAGCAGGCGGCGGCGGTGATCGGCAACCAGCGGCAGCTGGAGATGAAGCTGAACCGGCAGCTGGGGGAGATCGAGAAGCTGCAGTCCTCGGCCCGGCAGGCACTCGTCCTCGCCGACCAGGCCCGCGCCCAGGGCGACGAGCAGAAGGCCCAGCAGTACGAGCAGTCCGCCCAGTCGTTCGCGACCCAGCTCGTGACGGCCGAGCAGGGCGTCGAGGACCTCAAGACGCTGCACGACCAGTCGATCGGTGCCGCCGAGCAGGCCAAGCAGGCCGTCGAGCGCAACTCGATGGTGCTGCAGCAGAAGATCGCCGAGCGGACCAAGCTGCTCAGCCAGCTCGAGCAGGCCAAGATGCAGGAGCAGGCCGCGAGCTCGCTGCAGCAGATGAGCGAGCTGTCCGCGCCCCGCAACGCCCCGTCCCTGGACGAGGTCCGCGACAAGATCGAGAAGCGGTACGCGAACGCGCTCGGTTCGGCCGAGCTCGCCCAGAACTCCGTGCAGGGCCGGATGCTCGAGGTCCAGCAGTCGACCACCGACATGGCCGGTGCGTCCCGGCTCGACCAGATCCGGGCCTCGATGTCGGGCGCCCCGATCGCCGGCGGGCAGGAGGCCCCGCAGGTCCGACAGGGTGAGCAGAGCACCCAGCAGCTGGGGGCGTCGCCGGCCCCGGCCCAGCAGCAGAACCCGGCGCAGCAGAACCAGCAGCAGCCCGGTACCGCCTGACCCGACCCGGGCACCGAACGACGCCGCCGGACCCCGGTCCGGCGGCGTCGTCGTATGTCGGGGGCCGGTGGCGCCGCTGCGTCGCGCTTCCGGGCGAGCCGTACGCTGCGGCGGGCAGTGGGGGACCGGCGGTGGACGAGCCGGCAGGCCGGAGCGGACCGATCCGAGGTGCCGCCGTGCACCACGTCCGGCCGGTCGGTGCGCCAGGCCCGGGCCGGCCCCGCCGACAGCTCCGGGATGTGGTCGACGAGCTCGTCCCCTCGGGCGCGCCGTGTCGAATCCGGCGTTCTCCAGCAGCTCGGCCGGGCGGCCGTGCTCAACGACCGGCGGGCGGGCGGCCCGGCGCACCGCGCCGCGGGCCGGTGTTGCGGCGGACCGGGCGGGGTGCGGGGCCCTGCTGGCAGCGCGGGCACCAGTAGGTCACCCGCGCGTAGGGCGGTTCGCCCTGGTCCGCGGTCCGGATCCGGGCCCCGCAGCGCCGGCACGGCCGCCCCGCCCGCTCGAACACCCAGTGCGCCTCCCCGGCCGCGAGCGACCCGGTCGTGGTCTGCTCCGGACGGTCCTTGTTGGACGACAGCAGCCGGTGCGACAAGGCGATCACCCTCGGCAGATCCCCGGCCTCGCGCACCGGGACCCACGGCGTCAGTCCGAGCAGGAAACAGATGTCGTTGCGGTAGAGGTTCCCCAGCCCGGCCATGACCCGCTGTTCCAGCAGCACGAGCCCGAGCTGGTGGTCGGCGCGGGCGGACATGCGGCGCAGCGCCTCGGCCGCGTGCTCCTCGCCCCAGGCCGGGTCGAGCAGGTCGGGCCCGAGGTGACCCACGAGGGTGTGCTCGTCGGCGGTCGGCAGCAGCTCCAGGTCGTGCAGGGCGAACCCGACCGCGACCCGGTCCGCGGTCTCCAGCACGGCGCGTGCCTCGTGCGCGGGCCGGCGCCAGCGCATCCCGGGACGGTAGAGGTGCCAGGCGCCGTCCATGCGGAAGTGGCTGTGCAGGCTGCGACCGTCGTCGAAGCGGGTGAACAGGTGCTTGCCGACCGGGACCACGGCACCGACGGTGGACCCGGCCAGGTCGTGCTGCACCAGCCTCGGGTGCCGGAGCTCCCCGCGGACGAGCCGCTGCCCGGCCAGCGCCGTGTGCAGCCGCTTGCCGGCCAGGTACACGGTGTCTCCCTCGGGCACGCCGGTGACGCTACCCGCGCGCGGGCACCCGGTCCGCCGATCGCGCCGGGCGGACGCGCGCGATCCGCAGCGCCCACAGCACCAGCGGGACCTGCAGCGGGAGCCGCCCCCAGGCGATCGCGCGGTACACCGGCGGCTTGCGCTGCCACTGCAGTGCCATCGACACGTTCGCCGGGAACACCGCCGCGAACAGGGCGGTCGCGGCCCAGCCGCCGGCCCGCCGGGTCCGCGGCCAGGCGAGCGCCGCGGCCACCGCGCCCTCGGCGGCACCGGACGCGTACGTCCAGAACCGCGGCTCACCCGGCAGGGACTCCGGCACGATCGAGTCGAACGGTTCCGGCCGCACCACGTGCAGGACGGCGGCGGTGCCGAGCAGGCCGGCCAGGGCGTGGGCCGTACGGCGGTCGCGACGGGTGCGGTCGGGGGAGCGGCGGATCATGCCCCGGATCGTGCCATCCGGGTGCGGCGAGCGCCGGGCGTCGGCGGCCACGGGCACTCGACCCGACGCCCCGCCTCACCGAACGCCTCCCGGCCCCGCCGCCCCGCCGGGCCTGGCGCCGTGCCGGCCCGCCGGGCGTGTCGCCGTGCCGGGCCGGGCGCACCGCCCGCCGGACCCGCCGGCGTCAGGCCCGCAACCGCAGGCCCTTCGGCGTCACCCGGAACCCGGCCTCGGTGAGCACCGCGGACAGCTCCGAGGCCAGCGAGTCCTGCCCGTCGGCACGTTCCACGGCGAGCGAACCCAGCCAGCCCTCGTGCACGGCACCGGCCAAGGCCTCGGCCCCGGCCCGCAGCTCGTCGCGATCGGTGGTGAACGAGAGCAGCGACTTGCCGCCCCGCTCGACGTACAGCGCAGGTGCACCGTCCACCACGGTCACGAGCGCGCCGGCCTTCCGCCCGGGCCGGTGCCGGGTCTCACCGACGGTGTCGGGCCAGGGCAGCGCCGCGCCGTACGGCTGGGCCGGATCGGCAGCGGCGAGCACGACCCGAGTCAGCGACCGCCAGGCGTCCCCGGCGCTGCGCGGCCCGCGGCCCGCGCCCCCGCCGTCGAACTCGTCGTGCCGGCCCGCACCGGAGCCGGGGAACATGCCGGGCCGGCGCAGGTCGTCGGGCACGGCGTCCTCGGGCACGGCGTCCTCGGGCACGGCGTCCTCGGGCAGGGCGTGATCGGGCGCGGCGTGACCGGGCACATCGCGGTCGGACACGGCGCCGTACGGCCGGTCGCCGTACCGGTCGTCGCGTACCGGGCCGTCGGTACCGGCCAGCGCCCGGACCCGGTCGATCGCACCGGGCACCGCGAACTGCGCGGCCCCGAGACCGTCGACGATGTAGCCGCGCCGGCACCGCCCGGACTCCTCCATCGCGCGCAGCACCTTGTAGACGCCCGCGAACCCGCCGGTCACCCGCTCGGTGCCGAGCGCCCCGCGGGTCAGGACGCCGTGCCGTTCGAGGAAGGCCTCGGCCGCCGCGTGTGCCCGGCGCGTGGGGTCCGGCTCCCGCGGCACCGCGACCGACCAGCGCCCGCCCACCGACGGCGGCCCGGTCCGGCTCGGCATCGCCGGCCGACCGGCCCGGAGCTGGGCGTAGCGGCCGCGCGGCGCCCGGCGGCCCGTGCGGTGCGCCCCGCCCTGGCGGCCGGCGCCGCCGCGCCGGCTCCCGCCCCCGGACAACCGGGCCCGCAGCGGGCCGAGGGTGTCATTGCTCAGCGCCCCGGCCCACACCAGGTCCCAGACCGCGGCGACCACGTCGTCGTCGCCGGGGACGGGTTCGTCCTGCTCCTTGAGCAGCTGGCCGGCCCGGGTGGCGAGCTCCCGGAAGAACAGCGCCCCGCCCGCCTGCCCGGCGGCGAGATCCGGGTCGGTCAGCGCCGCCTGGTCGGTGAGCCCGAGCGCGGCGAGCACCGCGGCGTGCAGCGGGGTGCCCGCGGTGTCCAGGTCGGGCGCGGGCAGCAGCAGGTCGGCGACATCGGCCGGGGCCAGCGCCAGCCAGCCGTCCTGGCCGGCGAGTGCACCGCAGCCGACCCAGGTCACCTCACCGGCCGCGGTCAGCTCGTCGAGCAGCGCCGGGGTGTAACCGGGCAGCCGCGCGGGCAGGATCAGCGACTCGACGGCGCTCGCGGGCAGCGGTGCCCCGGCCAGCTGCTCCACCACACCCAGCACGTCGTCGGCGCCGGGCGCCCGCCGGACCCGCCCGCGACGGTCGGAACCGGCGTGCACCTGCACCCCCTGCCAGGCGGGCAGGAACCGGCCCAGTGCGCGCTGCTCCACCGGCTCGACCTCGTGGCGCAGTTTCGCCAGCGACGCCCGCCGCAGCCGGCGCAGCACCTCGGCGTCGCAGTACTCGGTCTCGCTGCGCACCCCGGCCGGCACCGCCACCTGCGGGCGCAGCTCGCCCTTGACGAGCCGGCCGGTCCCGGTGAGCCGGTCCAGCACGCCGGTGACCACGGCGACGCCGAGCCCGAAGCGGGTGGCGCACTCGGCCGCCGTGAACGGGCCGTGCGTGCGCCCGTAGCGCAGCACCAGGTCCCCGAGCGGGTCCGGTACCGGCTCGGTGAACGCCTCCGGCACGCCGACGGGCAGTGCCGCGCCGAGCGCGTCGCGGATGCGGCCGGCGTCCTCGATCGCGATGAACCGCTCGGCACCGGCGATCCGGACCCGCAGCGCCCGCCGGGTGCGTTCCAGCTCGGCGAACCAGGCCGGGTCGACACCCCGGGCCCGGCCCTCGTCCTCGGACAGGTCGCCGACGAACCGGAGCAGGTCGGCGGCCCCCTCCGTGTCCCGCGCGCGCCGTTCCGGGTCGGTGCGTTGCAGCTGGGCCTCGATCTCGGCGAGCACCTCGGGATCGAGCAGTTCCCGGATCGCCTCCGAGCCGAGCAGCTCGGCGAGCAGCGTCGAGTCCAGCGAGAGTGCCGCCGCCCGCCGCTCGGCCAGCGGGGCGTCGGCCTCGTACAGGAACATCCCGACGTAGCCGAACAGCAGGCTGCGCGCGAACGGCGACGGCTGCGGCGTCTCGATCTCGGTGACCTTCACCCGGCGTGCGCCGACGTCGCTCATGAGCTCGCGCAGTCCGGGCAGGTCGTAGACGTCCTGCACGCACTCGCGCATCGCCTCGAGCGTGATCGGGAACTGCTCGAACTTCCCGGCCACCGACAGCAGCTGGGCCGAGCGCTGGCGCTGCTGCCACAGCGGGCTGCGCCGGCGCGGGTCGCGGCGGGGGAGCAGCAGCGCCCGGGCCGCGCACTCGCGGAACCGGGACGCGTAGAGCGCCGAGTTCCCCAGCTCCGCCACGACGATCTGCTCGATCTCGCCCGGCTCGAGCAGCACGTCCTCGGCGGTCGGGACCACCTCGGCCCCCGCGTCGTCGACGGCGTCGGGCAGCCGGAGCACGATCCCGTCGTCGGCCCCGGACGCGCTGACCTCCACGCCGCGCCGCTCCCGCATCCGGGCCGCGATCGCCAGCGCCCACGGCCCGTTGACCTGCGCGCCGAACGGCGAGTGCACCACCAGGCGCCAGTCACCGAGCTCGTCACGGAAACGTTCCACCAGGATCGTCCGGTCGCTCGGCACGTGCCGCGTCGACTCGCGCTGCTCGCGCAGGTAGGACAGCAGGTTGTCGCAGGCCCACTCGTCGAGCCCGGCGGCCGCGGCGCGCTCGCGCGCGGCCTCCTCGGCGAGTCCGGACATCTCCCGGACGAACGCGCCGACCGCGCGACCCAGCTCGAGCGGCCGGCCGATCGACTCGCCCTTCCAGAAGGGCATCCGGGCCGGGACCCCGGGCGCCGGGGTGACGATCACGCGGTCGTGGGTGATGTCCTCGACCCGCCACGACGACGTCCCCAGCAGGAACGTGTCACCGACCCGGGACTCGTAAACCATCTCCTCGTCGAGCTCACCGACCCGCGAGCCCGCCCCGTCGGCACCGCCCGGCGTCATCACGGTGAACAGGCCGCGGTCCGGGATCGTCCCGCCGGAGGTCACCGCGAGCCGCTGCGCGCCGGGCCGGCCGCGCAGCTCGTCGGTCACCCGGTCCCAGGTGATCCGGGCGCGCAGCTCGCCGAACTCCTCCGACGGGTAGCGCCCGGCGAGCATGTCGAGCACCGAGTGCAGCGCCGAGTCCGGCAGCGCCGCGAACGGCGCCGCCCGGCGGACCGTGGCGGCCAGTTCCGGCAGCGACCACGGCTCCATCGCGACCATGGCCACGATCTGCTGAGCGAGGACGTCGAGCGGGTTGCGCGGGTAGCGGGTCGACTCGATCGACCCGGCCGTCATCCGCTCCGCGACGACCGCACAGGATACCAGGTCACCGCGGAACTTCGGGAACACCACGCCCTCGGACACCGCCCCGACCTGGTGCCCGGCCCGGCCGACCCGCTGCAGCCCGGACGCGACCGACGGTGGTGCCTCCACCTGCACCACGAGGTCGACCGCGCCCATGTCGATCCCGAGTTCCAGACTGGACGTGGCGATCACACAGGGCAGGACCCCGGACTTCAGCTCCTCCTCGACCAGGGTGCGCTGGTCGCGCGACATCGACCCGTGGTGGGCCTTCGCCACCGCGGCCGGTGCGCCACCGCCGACCCCGGACTGGCCGACGGCCTCGGCCGGGAACGCGGCCGGTCCGGTGGGCGCGGCCCCGTCCTCGGCGGCCACCTTGTGTTCGGCCGCCTCGTGCTCGGCAGCGGCCTGCTCGGCGGTGGCCTGGTCGGCAGCCAGCTCGTTGAGCCGGGAGGTCAGCCGCTCCGCGAGCCGGCGGGAGTTGGCGAACACGATCGTCGAGCGGTGCTCGCGGACCAGCCCGAGCAGCCGTTCCTCGACCGCGGGCCAGATCGACGGCCTCTGCGCGGTACCCGCGGCCGACCCGACGACCTCCTCGTCGGTGCCACCGGGCGCGGGCCGCTCGTCGAGCGCGGCGAGGTCCGGCACCGGGACCTGGACCTCGACCTGCAGCGTCTTCGGTGTGCTCGGCTGGACGACCTCCACCGGCCGGGTGCCGGACAGGAACGTCGACACCTCGTCGACCGGCCGGACGGTCGCGGACAGCCCGATCCGCTGCGGTGCGGACCCGGTGATCTCCTCCAGGCGCTCCAGTGACAGCGCCAGGTGCGCGCCACGCTTGGTGCCTGCGACGGCGTGCACCTCGTCCACGATGACCGTCGACACCCCGCGCAGCGACTCCCGCGCCGCCGAGGTGAGCAGCAGGAACAGCGACTCCGGGGTCGTGACCAGCACGTCCGGCGGGGTCCGCTGGAACTGCCTGCGCTCGTCGGCCGGGGTGTCGCCGGTCCGCATCCCGACGGTGATGTCGGGGACCGGCTCACCGAGGCGCTGGGCGGCCTGCCGGATTCCGGTCAGCGGCGAGCGCAGGTTGCGCTGCACGTCGACGGCCAGCGCCTTGAGCGGCGAGACGTAGAGGACCCGGCAGCGCCGCGTCGGTTCCTCCGGCGGCGGGTCCGCGGCGAGCCGGTCGAGTGCCCACAGGAACGCCGCGAGCGTCTTCCCGGAACCTGTCGGGGCCACGACCAGGGCGTTGCGCCCGTTCTGCGTGGCCGTCCACGCGCCCTCCTGGGCGGCCGTCGGCGCGGCGAAGGCGCCCTCGAACCACTGGCGGGTGGCGGGCGAGAAGCCGTCGAGTGCGCTCACGCCGACCATCATGCGGCGGGGCACCGACAGTTTCGCGTCGGCGGGCGCTCAGCTCCCGGTCCGGGCCCGGTCGGCGCCGGTGCGCGGCCAGATCTCGTCCGGGTCGTCGGCGGGGAACTCGGCGACCAGTCCCGCGACGGTCCAGACCATGGTGGCCAGGAAGTCCTCGCCGAGCGCCTCGACGTAGTGCGAGGTCTCCCGGGCGTTCTCCGGGTCGACCAGCGGTGTGACCGTGTAGCGGGCGCGGGCGGCGAAGCGCTTCCCGACGTGGGCGGCGATCCAGGCCAGTGCCCGCTCGGCCGGGTCGTCGTGCTCGACCAGCGCGGTGCGGGCGGCGTCGTACCAGTCGGCGAGCACCAGGAACGCCAGCGACCAGCCGGGCGGGGTGGCGTCCTCGGGCACGTCCTGATCGACGGCGGTCAGCTGGGCGACGGCGAACCGGGCCGGGTCCGGCCCCGGTGCGGCGAGCGTCTCGCGGACCGCACCCTCGAGGACGTCGGACACCAGCCGGTAGGCGTCCTCGATGTCGGCGGCACCGTCACCACGGCCGCCCTCGGCCTTCCTGCGCGCCATCGACGCTCCTCCCTCGTGATCGGTCCGGCAGCCTAACGCGCTGGTGTCCCGGGCCCGGCCGGGGCAGCATCCGGGCGTGACCGAGCACCAGCACGTCCAGGATCCCGCCCAGCCCCGCCTGCTGGCCGTGCTCGCCGCCGGCCAGGTGCTCGGCGGTACGGCGGTGGCGACCTCGATCGCGGTGAGCTCGCTGGTCGCGGCGCGCCTCTCCGGCTCGCCGGCGGTGGGTGGTGCCGCGTCGACGGCCATCGTGCTCGGGGCCGCCGGCGCGGCCGCGGTGGTGGCCCGGGTGGCCGAACGCCGCGGCCGCCGTCCGGCGCTGGCCGGTGGCTACCTGCTCGCGCTCGCCGGGGCGCTCGGTGCCGTCCTGGCGACCGAGGCGGGCAGTGCGTTCGCGCTGCTCGCGGCGTTGCTGCTGGTCGGATCCGGGACGGCGGTGGGGCTGGCCGCGCGGTACGCCGCGACCGATCTGGCGACGCCGGACCGGGCCGGGCGTGCCCTGGCGCTGGTGGTCTGGGCGACGACCGTGGGCGCGGTGGCCGGACCGAACCTGCTCGGCCCGCTGCAGTCCGCCGCGACCGGGCTCGGACTCGACCCGGCGACCGGCCCGTACCTGCTGTGCGCGGGTGCCTTCGCCGCCGCGGTACTGGTCAGCTGGCTGGGCCTGCGGCCGGACCCCCTATTCCGAGCCCGCGAACGGGCGGCCGCCCCGGGGCCGGGTGCCGTGGCGGAGCAGGGGACGGCACGGCCGTGGGCGACGCTGCGCGGCTCCCGCCCCGCCCTGATCGGCGCGGCCGGGATCGTGCTGGGTCACGCGGTGATGGTCGGGCTGATGTCGATGACGCCGGTGCACATGGACCACGGAGGTGCCGCGCTGACCGTCGTCGGTCTGGTCATCAGCCTGCACATCGCCGGGATGTACGCGCTGAGCCCGGTGTTCGGCTGGCTGGCCGACCGGGTGGGCGCGGGCCGGGTGCTGGCGTCGGCGGCGGTGCTGCTCCTCGTGGCCGGCGTGCTCTGCGCGCTGGCCGCGCCGACCGCGACCGTGCTGCTCACCTGTGCGCTGGTCCTGCTCGGGCTGGGCTGGTCGGCCGCGCTGGTGGGCGGGTCCGCGCTGCTGACGGCGTCGGTGCCGGTGGCCGACCGCCCACGGGTGCAGGGGACGGTGGACGTGGCGATGAACCTCGGCGGCGCCGCGGCCGGCATCGTGGCCGGGGTGCTGGTGACGGTGACGTCCTACGCGGTGCTCGGGGTCGTCGCGGTGGTGGTCACGGCGTTGTTCCTGCCGGTGGTGCTGCCGCTCGCCCGTCCGGCGGGCTCCCGGCCCGCGGCGAGCCCGGCCGGCTGACCGGCGGCCCTGCGGCGGAGCCGGCGGTGCTGCGGCGGTCGCGGCCGGGACCGCTCAGCGCTTGCGCTGGTGGTACCACCAGCGCACCAGCACGGCCAGCGCGGAGAGCAGCGCCAGCAGCGAGACGATCTGCCAGGCCAGCGGGGACCCGATCCCGGTGGTCGCGAGGACCTCGTCGGCGACGTCGACGGGCGCGGCGGCCAGCAGTCCGGACATATGCCCCATCCTACCGACCGCGGGGCGGTTGTGGGCCCGGACCGCGCACCCCGATGGGGCGTCTACCCTCGCGGCGTGCGACTGAGCCACTTCCGGGAGCTGATGGAGGGCGAGTTCGGACCGATGCGGGCGTCGTCGCTGTCTCGCGACCACGTGTTCGCCGAGCTGGACGGGCAGACCGTCGAGGAGGCGATCGAGTCCGGGGCCGACCTGCGCCGGATCTGGCGCGCGGTCTGCGAGGCCTACGAGGTCCCGCCCGCCCGCCGCTGACCCGGCTGCTGACCGGGGGGCGGTCGGGGAGAGCGGGGCGGGGGGGCGACCGCTCGGCTCCCCGCGACGCCCGGTCGGCGTGTCGTGCTGTCGGATCGAACGCGTGTTCGTCTAGTGTCCCGGGTGGGACACGGCGCTGCACAACCCGACGAGTTGTCCACAGGCGTCGATCCGGTCGCCGAAACTGTCGGGGGGACCCCATACCGTTGCGGTGTGCCCCCCCGAAAGACAGCAGCAGGCCCCGATCGCCGACCAGCGAGGAGTCAAGAGATGTCCGCTCCGGACCGCGAGAAGGCGCTCGAACTCGCCCTCGCCCAGATCGAGAAGAACCACGGCAAGGGATCGGTGATGCGGCTGGGCGACCAGACCCGCGTCCCGATCAGTGCCATCTCCACCGGCTCCATCGCGCTCGACGTGGCGCTCGGGGTCGGCGGCATCCCCCGTGGCCGGGTCGTGGAGATCTACGGCCCGGAGTCGAGCGGTAAGACCACCGTCGCGCTGCACGCGGTGGCGAACGCGCAGGCCGCCGGTGGCGTGGCCGCGTTCGTCGACGCCGAGCACGCACTCGACCCGGAGTACGCCAAGGCGCTCGGGGTGAACACCGACGACCTGCTGGTCTCCCAGCCGGACACCGGTGAGCAGGCGCTCGAGATCGCGGACATGCTGATCCGCTCCGGCGCGCTCGACGTCATCGTCATCGACTCGGTGGCCGCGCTCGTGCCGCGTGCCGAGATCGAGGGCGAGATGGGTGACAGCCACGTCGGTCTGCAGGCCCGGCTGATGAGCCAGGCGCTGCGGAAGATCACCGGCGCGCTGAGCACCTCGGGCACCACCGCGATCTTCATCAACCAGCTGCGCGAGAAGATCGGCGTGATGTTCGGGTCACCGGAGACCACGACCGGTGGCAAGGCGCTGAAGTTCTACGCCTCGGTGCGGATGGACATCCGCCGGATCGAGACCCTGAAGGACGGCACCGACATGGTCGGCAGCCGGACCCGGGTCAAGGTCGTGAAGAACAAGGTGGCCCCGCCCTTCAAGCAGGCCGAGTTCGACGTGCTCTACGGCGTCGGCATCAGCCGGGAGGGCTCGTTGATCGACGTGGGCGTCGAGCAGGGGATCATCCGCAAGTCCGGGGCCTGGTACACCTACGAGGGCGACCAGATGGGGCAGGGCAAGGAGAACGCCCGCAAGTTCCTCAAGGAGAACCCCGACGTCGCCGCGGAGGTCGAGAAGCGGATCAAGGAGAAGCTCGGGATCGGCGCGGTCGTCGATGCCGAGGAGACCTCCGATCCGGTCGAGCCGCTGCCGGCTCCGGTCGACTTCTGAGTGTGCCCGGCCCGCACAGCGGCTCCCGGAGCACACCCGACATGGACGGCGCAGACGGCACGGAGACCTCGGGACCCCGTGCCGTCTCGCTGGACGAGCTGTTCGGCGAGCCCGCTCCGGCCGCCGGCGCCGCCGACGACGCCGGCGCGAGCGCGGACGTCGAGGCCGGGAGCTGGGCCGACAGCGCCCGGACCGACGGGACGCGCGCCGGCGAGGCAGCGCACGACGCCCCCGGCCGGACGGACCGGCCGGTCGACCCCACCGCCGCGTCCGACGGACCGGTCGGTGCCGGCGAACCCGGTGACGGGCCGGGGCCCACCTCGCGCACGGTCACGTTCGAGCAGCTGAGCACCGATTCCGGGGACCGCTCCGACACCGCGGACGGTCCGCGGACCGTCTCCCTCACGGACCCGGATCCGGACCGCTCCGTCCCCGGCACCGGGGACCGCCGCGGGACCGGGAGCCGGACCCACAGTGGGCCCGGCAGTGGGCCTGACAGTGGGCCCGGAGGTGGGACCGACAGGGGGACCGAGGACGGAGCCGGGCCGGAAGCACCCCGCACGGTGTCGTTCGACGAGCTCTCCGGCGCCCGGCGCCGCCCGGGTGGAGCCGGCCGGGGCGCGCGTACCGGCGGCAGGCACCCGCGCGGGACCGGCGACACACCACGCCGGGCCGACGGCGGCCGCACCCGGCGCCGCGAGCGGACGGCCGGGCCGGACACCCTCGCGAGCCCGGGGGAGGAGCTGCCCACGACCGGGCCCGGCGACGACCCCGAGACCGGGCGCGGCGCCACCGGACGCGACGGGCGCCGGCGCGGTGGCCGCCGCGGCGGAGCGGCAACCGCCCCGCGGGACGAGACCCCGGCGGAGCAGGAGGCACGCGCGAAGGAGATCTGCCTGCGCCTGCTCACCGACCGGGCCCGCACCGTCAAGGAGCTCGGCGACGCGCTGCGGCGCAAGGAGATCCCGGACGAGGTCGCGGACCGCGTCCTGGAGCGGTTCGACGAGGTCGGCCTGGTCGACGACAAGGCGTTCGCCGACCAGTGGGTCCGCTCCCGGCACCGGTTCCGCGGGCTCGGGAAACGGGCGATCGCGCTCGAGCTGCAACGCAAGGGAGTCGACCGGGAGACCGCCGACGAGGCGCTGACCGGGATCGACGAGGACGACGAGCGCGAGCGTGCCCGCGAGCTCGTCGCGAAGCGGCTGCGCGGCCTGCCGATCAGCACCCGGGAGGAGCGGCAGGCGAGCGCCCGCAAGCTGGTCGGGATGCTCGCGCGCAAGGGCTACGGTCCCGGCGTCGCCTACGGCGTCGTCAAGGACGAGATCGCCGCCGCCGGCGCGGACGCCGAGGAGCTCGGCGAGGATCCCCCCGAGGACTGAGCCGCGGCACCGGCACGGCCACCGCCGGCGAGCGAACGCCCGCCGGGGTGCCCCCGGAGCCGCGAGCCCCGCGCCCTCACCCCAATAGCTCGCGACCGCTGCGGTGCCGGTGCAGCACCTGCACGTCGCTCGTCCCCTCCCGCAGGGTGGCCGAGGTGTCGGACATGTGCTCCAGCAGGGTGTCCGCGAACGCGATGACGGCCGGGGTCGGCGCGATGTCGGCGCGGCGGGCCAGCGCCACGGTCCGGTGCAGGGCGGGGTTCAGCACGGTCCGGCGCAGCCGGGGCCGCCCGCTGAACACCAGGTCCGGCACCACCGCGACCCCGGTGCCCGCCTCCACCATCCGCAGCACGGCGTCCATCTGGCCGCCCTCCACCGCGATCCGCGGCGTCACCCCGGCCACCGCGTACGCCCGCAGCGTCACCTCCCGCAGGTCGTAGCCCCGGCGCACCATCACCAGGTCGTGCTTGGCCAGCTCCGCCACCGAGATCGAGCCGCGCGGGGTCAGCGGCCGCCGGCCCCGCGGGGACGCCACCGACAGCCGTTCGCGCAGCAGGGGAGCGGAGTGCAGCGCCGGGTCCACGCCGTCCGGCGGAACGATCACCAGCGCCACGTCGAGCTCGTTGCGCACCAGGGACGTCTCCAGCGGCTGCGAGCCGTCCTCGGCGAGCTCCACCGCGATCTCCGGGTGCCGCGCGTGGAACACCCGCAGCACGTCCGCCAGCACGCCGATGCACAGCGACGGCGTCGCACCGACCCGCACCCGGCCACTGCGCAACCCGACCATCTCGGCGACCGTCGACCGGACCATGTCGGAGTCGGCGATCATCCGCTGGGCCAGGGGCAGCACCGCCTCACCGGCCGGGGTCAGGGTCACCACCGCACCGCGGTTGATCAACGGGGCACCCAGCTCGTCCTCCAGCGACCGCAGCGCGCGGCTGAGAGTGGGCTGGGTAACACCCACCTGGTCGGCCGCCCGAGTGAAGCTGCGCACGTCGGCCACAGCCACGAAGTACATGAGCTGCTGAAGTGTCACCGGCATAGCCTAGTGCTATGGCACTCGACCGCTCGATGCATTGGACGGTCGCAAGCCTTGGTATGTCCACTAGACTCCGTGGTCACCATGTCCGAGAAGTCCCGGGCCGGCGGCGCCGCCGCGCCCCGGCGCCCGCGCACACCGAGTGCGCTGCTGAAGTTCGTGATGGCGGTGAGCGGCGTCTTCCTGCTGCTCTACGTCGTCCTGCACATGATCGGGAACCTGAAGATCTTCTTCGGTCCCGCGGCGATCGACGAGTACGCGTCCTGGCTGCGGACCATCCTCGAGCCCGCACTGCCCTACGAGGGCATGCTGTGGATCGTCCGGGTGGTCCTGCTGGTGTCGGTGATCGCGCACATCTGGTCGGCCACGGTGCTGACCCTGCGCGCCCGCCGGGCCCGGCCGATCAAGTACGCGGGTGGCTCCTACCGGGTGAAGGGCAGCTACGCGGCCCGCACCATGCGCTGGGGCGGCGTCATCATCGCGCTGTTCGTCATCTACCACCTGCTCGACCTGACCTTCGGTGTCGCCAACCCGAACGGCGTGCACCTGGAGGTCTACGACAACATCGCCGCCGGCTTCGCCCCGGAGCGCTGGTACGTGACGCTGTTCTACGTGCTGGCCGTCGTCGCGCTGGGCTTCCACGTCCAGCACGGCATCTTCTCGGGCATCCAGACCCTCGGCTGGTCCTCCAACAGCCGGGAACGCACCATCAAGGTGGTGTCCACCGTGTTCGCCGTCGTGCTCACCCTGGGCTTCATCTCGGTGCCCCTCGCCGTCACGTTCGGAGTGGTCTGACCCATGACTGACGCCAATTCCCACCAGAACCACAGCGACACCGACAGCGGGACGGGCCTGTACTCGGACTACACGACCGGTGAGCCGGTCGTCGACAAGGCCGTCCCGTCCGGGCCGATCGAAACCCGCTGGGAGCGCCGCCGCTTCGGCGTGAAGCTGGTCAACCCGGCCAACAAGCGGTCGAAGAAGGTCATCGTCGTCGGCTCCGGCCTGGCCGGTGGTGCCGCGTCGGCCACGCTCGGCGAGGCCGGCTACCAGGTCAAGACGTTCTGCTACCAGGACAGCCCGCGCCGCGCCCACTCGATCGCGGCACAGGGCGGCATCAACGCGGCGAAGAACTACCGCAACGACGGCGACAGCGTCTACCGGCTGTTCTACGACACCGTGAAGGGCGGCGACTTCCGCGCCCGCGAGTCGAACGTGCACCGGCTCGCCGAGATCAGCCGCCAGATCATCGACCAGTGTGTCGCGCAGGGCGTCCCGTTCGCCCGCGACTACGGCGGCCTGCTCGACACCCGGTCGTTCGGTGGCGTGCAGGTCTCGCGCACCTTCTACGCCCGCGGCCAGACCGGCCAGCAGCTGCTGCTCGGCGCCTACCAGGCCCTCGAGCGTCAGGTGCAGGCCGGCACCGTCGAGATGTTCACCCGGCACGAGATGCTCGAGCTGATCGTGGTCGAGGGCCGGGCCCGCGGCATCGTCGCCCGTGACATGGTCACCGGCGAGATCGAGGTGCACACCGCCGACGCGGTCGTGCTCTGCTCGGGTGGCTACGGCAACGTCTTCTACCTGTCGACGAACGCCAAGGGCTGCAACGTCACCGCCGGGTGGCGGGCGCACCGCAAGGGCGCGCTGTTCGCGAACCCCTGCTTCACCCAGATCCACCCGACCTGCATCCCGGTCTCCGGCGACCACCAGTCGAAGCTGACCCTGATGTCGGAGTCGCTGCGCAACGACGGCCGTGTCTGGGTCCCGACGAAGCTCGGCGACGACCGTGGCCCGAACGAGATCCCGCACGAGGAGCGTGACTACTTCCTCGAGCGCAAGTACCCCGCGTTCGGCAACCTGGTGCCCCGCGACATCGCGTCCCGGGCCGCCAAGGAGGTCTGCGACGAGCAGCGCGGCGTCGGCCCGGGCGGGCTCGGCGTCTACCTGGACTTCGACGACGCCATCCAGCGGCTCGGCCGCAAGGCCGTCGAGGCCAAGTACGGCAACCTGTTCGAGATGTACGAGCGGATCACGGGCGAGAACCCGTACGAGGTCCCGATGCGGATCTACCCCGCCGTGCACTACACGATGGGTGGCCTGTGGGTCGACTACGACCTGCAGTCCACGATCCCGGGGCTCTACGTCGGCGGCGAGGCGAACTTCTCCGACCACGGTGCGAACCGGCTCGGCGCCTCCGCCCTGATGCAGGGCCTGGCCGACGGCTACTTCGTCCTGCCGGTGACCATCGGCGACTACATCGCCAAGCACAACCTCGACGACGTCCCCGAGGACGCGCCCGAGGTGCAGGAGGCGGTCAAGTCGGTCACCGACCGGATCGACCAGCTGCTGTCGATCAACGGCACCCGCACGGTGGACTCCTTCCACCGCGAGCTGGGCCAGATCATGTGGGACTACTGCGGCATGGAGCGCTCCGAGGAGGGCCTGCGCAAGGCGCTGGACCGCATCCCCGAGCTGCGCCGCGAGTTCTGGAGCAACGTGAAGGTGCCCGGCACGGGTGCGGAGCTCAACCAGAGCCTGGAGAAGGCCGGCCGGGTGGCCGACTTCCTCGAGCTCGGCGAGCTCATGTGCCTGGACGCGCTGGTGCGTCGCGAGTCCTGCGGTGGTCACTTCCGTGCGGAGAGCCAGACCGAGGACGGCGAGGCGCAGCGCGACGACGAGAACTTCTCCTTCACCTCGGCCTGGGAGTACACCGGCCGCGGGCAGGCACCGGTCCTGCACCAGGAGGAGCTCGTCTTCGAGTACGTGCACCCGACCCAGCGCAGCTACAAGTAAGGCGAGCAGACGTGAAACTGACTCTGAAGGTCTGGCGGCAGCGCGACGCGATCGACAAGGGTCGCCTGGCCACCTATGACGTCGAGGCGCACGAGGACATGTCGTTCCTCGAGATGCTCGACGTGCTGAACGAGGAGCTGATCACCTCCGGCGAGGACCCGGTCGCGTTCGACCACGACTGCCGTGAGGGCATCTGCGGTACCTGCAGCATGGTCATCGACGGCCAGCCGCACGGTCCGCAGCGGGCGACGACCACCTGCCAGCTGCACATGCGGCACTACAACGACGGCGACACGATCGTCATCGAGCCGTTCCGCTCCGGCGCGTTCCCGGTGATCAAGGACCTGATCGTCGACCGCGGTGCGTTCGACAAGGTCATCCAGGCCGGGGGCTACATCTCGGCCAACACCGGGTCGGCACCGGAGGCCAACGCCAACGCCGTCCAGAAGGAGCACGCCGACCGCGCCTTCGCCGCAGCGAACTGCATCGGGTGCGGTGCCTGCGTGGCGGCCTGCCCGAACGGCTCCGCGTCGCTGTTCCTCGGGGCCAAGCTGAC
Organism: Pseudonocardia ammonioxydans; assembly: GCF_900115005.1. Classification (GTDB taxonomy): domain Bacteria; phylum Actinomycetota; class Actinomycetes; order Mycobacteriales; family Pseudonocardiaceae; genus Pseudonocardia; species Pseudonocardia ammonioxydans. The sequence goes on from NZ_FOUY01000002.1 coordinate 334,436, forward strand.
CCACCTCGGTGAGCTGCCGCAGGGTCAGCCGGAGCGCTACCAGCGCGTCGTCGAGATGGTGCAGACCCACGAGGACGCCGGGTTCGGCGGCTGCACCAACACCGGCGCCTGCGCCACCGCCTGCCCGAAGGAGATCCCGCTCGACGTGATCTCCCAGCTCAACCGCGACTACCTCGCGGCGACGGTGGGCGGCAAGAAGAAGGGCTGACCCGCAGCCCGCACACAGCACAGAACGGCCGGGCCGGTCCGCTCCCCGAAGGGGCGGGCCGGCCCGGCCGTTTCGTGGCTCGGGCGGCTCAGACCAGGCCGAGCGCCAGCATCGCCTCGGCGACCCGCGAGTAGCCGGCGATGTTCGCCCCGGCGACGTAGTCGCCCGGACGGCCGTACTCCTCGGCGGTGGCGTGACACCGGTCGTGCACGTCGATCATGATCTCGCGCAGCCGGTTCTCCGAGTAGCGGAAGCTCCAGGAGTCCCGGGAGGCGTTCTGCTGCATCTCCAGCGCCGAGGTGGCGACACCACCGGCGTTCGCGGCCTTGCCGGGCGCGAAGAGCACACCGGCCTCGCGGAGCACCCGCACGCCGTCCGGGGTGGTCGGCATGTTGGCGCCCTCGCCGACGACCAGGCAGCCGTTGCGGGCCAGCGCGGCCGCGTCGTCGGCGTCGAGCTCGTTCTGGGTGGCGGAGGGCAGCGCGACCTGGCAGGGCACCTGCCAGATCGACCGGTCGGTGACCAGCTCGGCGTGCGGCACCGCGTCGGTGTAGCTGGTGATCCGCTCGCGGCGGTTCTCCTTGATGTCCTTGAGGAGCTCGAGGTCGATGCCCTTGGGGTCGTGGACGAACCCGGAGGAGTCCGACGCGGCGACCACGCGGCCGCCGAGCTGGTGCACCTTCTCGATCGTGTAGAGCGCGACGTTGCCGGACCCGGAGACCACGACGTCCTTGCCCTCGAACGAGTCGCCCCGGGCCTTGAGGACCTGGTCGACGAAGTAGGTGCAGCCGTAGCCGGTGGCCTCCTTGCGCACCTGGGCGCCGCCGTAGGCGAGGTCCTTGCCGGTCAGCACGCCGGACTCGTAGCGGTTGGTGATCCGCTTGTACTGGCCGAAGAGGTAGCCGAGCTCGCGGGAGCCGACGCCCATGTCACCGGCCGGGACGTCGGTGTACTCACCGATGTGGCGGTACAGCTCGAGCATGAAGCTCTGGCAGAACCGCATGACCTCGCGGTCGGAGCGTCCGCGCGGATCGAAGTCCGACCCGCCCTTGCCACCGCCGATCGGGAGCCCGGTCAGCGCGTTCTTGAACACCTGCTCGAACCCGAGGAACTTGACCGTGCCCAGCAGCACCGACGGGTGGAAACGGAGCCCGCCCTTGAACGGGCCGAGCGCGCTGTTGAACTCGACCCGGAAACCGCGGTTGATGTGGATGTCGCCGCTGTCGTCCTCCCAGGGCACCCGGAAGATCACCTGGCGCTCGGGCTCGCAGATCCGCTCGACGATCCGCGCCTGCGCGTACTCGGGGTGCTTGTCGATCGCCGGGCCGATGCTCTCGAGCACCTCTCGGACGGCCTGGTGGAACTCGGTCTCACCAGGGTTGCGGGACAGCACCCGCTCGTAGATCGTCTCCAGCTTGTCGTGCATCGGCCCTGCTCACGTTCCTTCCCATGGAATGGTCGGACACCTCGGTCAGTCTATTTCCCGCTCCGGCCGGTAGCCGTTCCGCCTGACGCCACCGGGATGGCAGCGACTTGTCGTAGAGCACACTCCTCGCTCCATCGGGTCGAGCGGATGTGACTCGTGCCGCCGCCCCGTCCGGGTGGTGTCCGGGTCGTCCGGAACGCCTCGTCCCCCAGGCCGGGCCGGGGTCACGCTGCGCGCACCGGCCCTCGACCGCCTGTGACGGGTGTGAGCCGTGTCTCGATACGGCTGCGGACCCGAGGTCCGCGTAGATCACATGTGATGTGCGTCGTACGCTCTGCCGACGCCGTGCCTGCAGGCCGGCGACAGAGCATCGAGACACGGCGCCGTGTCCGGCCCGTACGGGGCCGCGGTGCCGGTGAGACGACAGGAGCTCCCGCGCGTGTCAACCACCACTGACACCAGCGGCCGGACCGGCGCAGGCCGGGCCACGATCGCCGCCCGCACACTGCGCACCGACCGATGGTGGCTCCCGCCGCTCGCGACGTTCGTGGCGTTCGTCGCCTGGGTCGCCTACGCGACGGTCCGGGCGTTCATGCAGGAGTACTACTTCGTCAGCGAGTACGGCTACCTCACGCCGTTCTACTCGCCGTGCGTCTCGGTCGGCTGCGTCGAGGGCTCGTCGCACTTCGGGACGTTCCTGCCCGACGTCTGGTGGCTGCCCTACGCGGCGGTCTCCCTGCCGTTCCTGCTGCTGTTCCGGCTGACCTGCTACTACTACCGCAAGGCCTACTACCGGGCCTTCTGGTTGTCGCCGCCGGCCTGCGCGGTCGCCGAGCCGCACGCGCGCTACACCGGGGAGACGCGGTTCCCGCTGATCCTGCAGAACGCGCACCGCTACTTCTTCTACCTCGCCGCGATCGTCACGCTGGTCAACACCTACGACGCGGTGCTCGCCTTCGCCAAGCCGGGCGGCGGGTTCGGCCTGGGCCTGGGCAACATCATCCTGGTCGCGAACGTCGTGCTGCTCTGGGGCTACACGGCCTCGTGCCACTCGTGCCGCAGCGCCGTCGGCGGGCGGCTCAACCATTTCTCCCGGCACCCGGTCCGCTACAAGATGTGGACCTTCGTGTCGAAGCTGAACACCCGGCACAGCCAGTACGCGTGGGCGACGCTGGCCAGCCTGGCCATCACCGACTTCTACGTCATGGCCGTCTCCGCCGGGTGGATCTCCGACCTGCGGATCGTGGGGTGAGCTGAGATGACCGAACAGATCGAGCAGCACAGCTACGACGTCGTCGTCATCGGGGCCGGTGGGGCCGGCCTGCGGGCGGCGATCGAGGCGCGGCTGCAGGGCAAGCGGACCGCGATCATCTCCAAGTCGCTGTTCGGCAAGGCGCACACCGTGATGGCCGAGGGTGGCTGCGCCGCGTCGATGGGCAATGCCAACCCGAACGACAACTGGCAGGTCCACTTCCGCGACACCATGCGCGGCGGCAAGTTCCTCAACAACTGGCGGATGGCCGAGCTGCACGCCAGGGAGGCCCCGGACCGGGTCTGGGAGCTGGAGACCTACGGCGCCCTGTTCGACCGCACGGCCGAGGGCAAGATCAGCCAGCGGAACTTCGGCGGGCACACCTACCCGCGGCTGGCCCACGTCGGCGACCGCACCGGGCTGGAGCTGATCCGCACCCTGCAGCAGAAGGTCGTGTCGCTGCAGCAGGAGGACTTCGCCGAGACCGGGGACTACGAGTCCCGGATCCGGGTGTTCGCCGAGTGCACGATCACCGAGCTGTTCACGACCAGCGAGGGCCCGGGCGAACGCGGCGCGATCTCGGGCTGCTTCGGCTACTTCCGCGACGACGGCCGGTTCGTCCGGTTCGACGCCCCGTCGATCGTGCTGGCCACCGGCGGGGTCGGGAAGAGCTACTCGGTGACCTCGAACTCCTGGGAGTACACCGGCGACGGCCACGCACTGGCCCTGCGCGCCGGCGCCACTCTGATCAACATGGAGTTCCTGCAGTTCCATCCCACCGGGATGGTCTGGCCGCCGTCGGTGAAGGGGATCCTGGTCACCGAGTCGGTCCGCGGTGACGGCGGGGTGCTGCGCAACTCCGACGGCGAGCGGTTCATGTTCTCCTACGTCCCGGACGTGTTCCGGGACCAGTACGCCACCTCCGAGGAGGAGGGCGACCGCTGGTACACCGACCCGGACAACAACCGCCGCCCGCCGGAGCTGCTGCCCCGTGACGAGGTCGCCCGGGCGATCAACTCCGAGGTGAAGGCCGGGCGGGGGAGCCCGCACGGCGGCGTCTTCCTCGACGTCTCCACCCGGCTGAAGGCCGAGGAGATCCTCAAGCGGCTCCCGTCGATGCACCACCAGTTCAAGGAGCTGGCCGACGTCGACATCACCGCCGAGCCGATGGAGGTCGGACCGACCTGTCACTACGTGATGGGCGGGGTCGAGGTCGACCCGGACTCCGCGATGTCGAGCGTGCCGGGCCTGTTCGCGGCCGGTGAGGTCGCCGGTGGCATGCACGGCTCCAACCGGCTGGGCGGCAACTCGCTGTCGGACCTGCTGGTGTTCGGCCGCCGGGCCGGGCTGCACGCCGCGCAGCACGCCGACCGGGGACGCCCGGCCGTCACCGAGTCCGACGTGCAGGACGCGGTCGAGCGGGCGCTGCTGCCGTTCTCCACCGCCACCGACGGCGGGGAGAACCCGTTCATGGTGCAGCAGGAGCTGCAGAAGACCATGCACGAGCTCGTCGGGATCATCCGCAAGGAAGACGAGATGGAGATGGCCCTCAAGAAACTGGAGGACATCGCCACCCGCACCCGCACCGTCTCGGTCGAGGGGCACCGGACGTTCAACCCGGGCTGGCACCTCGCGCTGGACCTGCGCAACATGCTGCTGGTCTCGCTGTGCGTCGGGAAGGCCGCGCTGGAGCGGCAGGAGTCCCGCGGCGGGCACACCCGCGACGACTACCCGGTCATGGACTCGGACTGGCGGCACCAGCTGCTCGTGTGCAGCGCGCTCGGCGAGGATGACATCGAGCTGACCCGCAAGGACCAGATCGCGATGCGCGCGGACCTGTTCGACCTGTTCGAGATGGACGAGCTGAAGAAGTACTACACCGGCGAGGAGCTCGGCGGGCACCGAACGGAGCTTGCGGAGTGAGCATCAGCACGAGCGCCGGCGGCGCGGAGGGAGCACAATGACTAGCACCCAGAACGGCACCCACCTGCAGCACTTCAAGGTCTGGCGGGGCGACGACACCAAGGGCGAGCTGGTCGACTACGCGGTCGAGGTGAACGAGGGCGAGGTCGTCCTCGACATCATCCACCGGCTGCAGGCCACCGAGGCCAACGACCTGGCGGTGCGCTGGAACTGCAAGGCCGGCAAGTGCGGCTCCTGCTCTGCGGAGATCAACGGCAGGCCGCGGCTGCTGTGCATGACCCGGATGAACACGTTCGCGGAGAACGAGGTCGTCACGGTCACGCCGTTGCGGACCTTCCCGGTGATCCGGGACCTGGTGACCGACGTGTCGTTCAACTACACCAAGGCCCGTGAGATCCCGTCGTTCACCCCGCCGGAGGGCGTGGAGCCGGGCGAGTACCGGATGCAGCAGGTCGACGTCGAGCGGAGCCAGGAGTTCCGCAAGTGCATCGAGTGCTACCTGTGCCAGAACACCTGCCACGTGGTCCGCGACCACGAGGAGAACAAGCAGGAGTTCGCCGGCCCGCGCTACCTGATGCGGATGGCCGAACTCGACATGCACCCGCTCGATGCGCACGGCAACCGGGCCGTCGAGTCGCAGGAGGAGCACGGCCTGGGCTTCTGCAACATCACCAAGTGCTGCACCGAGGTCTGCCCCGAGCACATCAAGATCACCGACAACGCGTTGATCCCGATGAAGGAGCGGGCGGTGGACCGCAAGTACGACCCGCTGGTCTGGCTCGGGAACAAGATCTTCCGGCGCCCGGGGTCGTGAGGAGCGCCGGCTAGCGGCCCATCGAGCGGCGGATCTCGGCCAGCTTGTCGGCGGCCTTGCGCTCGCGCTGGGCGAAGGCCTCCTCGGCCTCCCGGGCGCGGGTGTCGCCCCCGGCCAGCTCCTCCGCGGCGGCGGCCGTCGCCGCCCGGCCCTCGATCCGGTCGCGGACGTGCTCGAAGGTCGGCACGCCCTCGTCGGTGTAGCCGGTGGGCGGGGGACCCGGGTCGAGCGGGTCCGGGACGGTGGGCTGCTCGCTCATCACGCCTCCTCGTGGGGACGCCTACCACCGTAGGCGATGAGAAGGGCCGCGCGGAGCGGTCGGATAGAACATGACGACGTTCGCGCTGGTCCCCGGAGCCGGGGCCGACAGCTGGTACTGGGGTCCGCTGGCGTGGGAGCTGACCGGGCGCGGCCACCGGGCCGTCCCGGTCGACCTGCCCTGCACCGACGACGACGCCCGTCTCGAGGACTACGCCGACGCCGTCGTGGCGGCGGTGACCCGCGACGGCCACGAGCCGGACGACCTGGTCGTCGTCGCGCACTCGTTCGGCGGGTTCACCGCGCCCCTGGTCTGCGACCGGCTGCCGGTGCGGGAGCTGGTGCTGGTGTCGGCGATGGTCCCGGCGCCGGGGGAGTCGGGCGCGGACTGGTGGGAGGCCACCGGGCACCCGCAGGCACTCGCCGCGCAGGACGCGAAGGACGGCCGCGACCCCGACGACATCGTGGCGCTGTTCTACCACGACGTCCCCGAGCAGACCGCGAACGAGGCGCTGCGCCACGAGCTCGACCAGTCCGGCACCGCGTTCGAGCAGCCCTGGCCGCGGGAGAGCTGGCCGGAGGTCCGCACCCGCTACCTGCTCTGCCGCGAGGACAAGCTCTTCCCGAAGGCGTTCGTGCGGACGATGCTGGCCCGGCGGCTGCGCGGGACGGTGCCCGAGGCGATCACCGGGTCGCACCACCCGATGCTGTCGCACCCGGCGCGGCTGGCCGGGACGATCCTGTCGGGCTGAGCGGTACCGCCGGCGTACCGGCCGGGGGACGGCGGCGATGATGTCCCGGTGGCACGCGCGCGGATCCGGGAGCTGGTGGTGGTGCACGACGCGGCGTGCGCGCCGTGCTCGCGGATCGCGCAGGAGCTGCCCGGCTGCGTGACCGTGCGGGTCCGGGCGCGGTCCTGCCGCGAACCCCGCCTCGCCGAGATCTACCCGAACCTTCCGGCCGACGTCGGGTCCTGCCGGGCGCCTGCGGTCGGTGTGCTGCGCACCGACGGGCAGGTGCGCTGGTGGGCCGGGATGCGCGGGGTGCTGGGGATCGCGCCGGTGCTGCGCCCGGGTGCGCTGCCGACGGCGCTGCGGTTGCTGCGCGAGACCGTGGTCGCCGCGCGCCGGTGAGCCCGGCCCGACCCGCCCGGCTGCCCGGCCGATCCGATGTCGACGTCCCCCGGCGAGGCACTAGCGTGGGCGGGGTGACGATCTCGGGGTACGGGTCGTGGCCCACGCCGGTCACGTCCGAACTGGTGGTGACGGCGGCGGTACGGCTGGGCGACGTCCGGCCGGACGGGGAGCCCGGCACCGAGGGCGCCGCGGTGATCTGGGCCGAGGGCCGCGCGACCGAGGGTGGGCGGACCCAGCTGGTCCGCCGGCCCGACCGCAGCACCGACGGCTCCCGGAGCGACCTGCTGCCCGCCGGCGCGAACGCCCGCACCGCCGTGCACGAGTACGGCGGGGGCGCGTGGTGGCTGCACCCGGGCAGCCCCGGCGTCGTCTGGTACGTGGAGTGGTCCGACCAGCGCGTGTACCGCCTGGACCACCGCGCCGGCGACGACCCGGTGGCGCTGACCCCGGAGCCCGCGGTCGCGCGCGGGGACCGCTACGCCGACGGCCACGTCGCCCCGGACGGGTCCTGGCTCGTCGCGGTCCGGGAGCACCACCCGTCCGAGCAGGCACCGGCCACCGAGGTCGTGAACGAGGTCGTCCGGCTGGACGCCCGGGTGCCCTCCACGCCGCAGGTGCTGGTCACCGGCCCGGACTTCGTCGCCGCGCCCCGGATCTCGCCGGACGGCGCCGCGCTCGCCTGGCTGTCCTGGGACCACCCCTCGATGCCCTGGGACGACGTCGAGCTCACCGTCCGCGACCTGGTGACCGGTGTGGACACCGTCGTCGCCGGCGGGCCGGGGGAGTCGGTCACCGAGCCGCAGTGGCAGCCCGACGGGTCCCTGACGTTCCTGTCCGACCGGACCGGCTGGTGGAACCTCTACCGCTGGATGCCCGGTGAGGACATCGAGCCGCTCGTGCGGATCGACGCCGAGATCGGGGTGCCCGGCTGGGCGCTCGGCGGATCCCGCTACGCACTCCTCGACGACGGCCGGGTGGTGTTCGCGCGGTCCTCGCACGGCTTCGACGCGCTGGCCGTCCGCGAGCTGGACGGCACGATCACCGAGCTGGACACGCCGTTCTCGGTGGTCGGCTCGGTGCGTGCGGACGGGCCGCACGCCGTCGTCTGCGTGGCCGGGAGCCCGACCGCCGAGCCCGGCGTGCACCGGGTCGTCCCCGCGCCGGCGAGTGCGGGGGAGCCCGGCGCGGCCGGCGTGCAGACCCTGCGCGCGCCCCGCGACCTCGGGCTGCACCCGGAGACGATCTCGGTGCCGGAGCCGATCCAGTTCCTCTCCGGCGATGCCGAGGGCAGCCCGCGCACCGGCTACGCGCTGTACTACCCGCCCCTCGGCGCGCACGACGCGCCCGCCGACGAGCTGCCGCCGCTGCTCGTGGTGATCCACGGCGGACCGACCGGGGCCGCCGCGCCGGTGCTGTCGGTCGGGGTCCAGTACTGGACCAGCCGCGGGTTCGGCGTCGTCGACGTCGACTACGCCGGATCCACCGGGTACGGCCGCGAGTACCGCGAGCAGCTCAAGGGCGCGTGGGGGGTGGTCGACGTGGCCGACTGCCTGGCCGCGGCGCGCACCCTCGCCGAGACCGGCCGGGTCGACCCGGCGCGGATGGCGATCCGCGGCGGCTCGGCGGGCGGGTTCACCACGCTCGCCGCGCTGGCCCGCGCGGACACCCCGTTCTCGGCGGGAGCGGACCACTTCGGCGTCGCCGACCTGGCAGCGCTCGCCGCGGACACGCACAAGTTCGAGTCCCGCTACCTGGACGGCCTGGTCGGGCCCTACCCGGAGGCCGGTGACGTCTACCGCGAGCGCTCGCCGCTGACCCACGTCGACCGCTTCTCGACCCCGTTGATCGTGCTGCAGGGCGACGAGGACGCGATCGTGCCGCCCAACCAGTCCGAGATGATCGTCGACGCGTTGCGCGCGCGGGGTGTCCCGGTGGCCTACCTGCTGTTCCGCGGGGAGCAGCACGGGTTCCGCAAGGCCGAGAACATCCGCCGCGCGCTCGACGCGGAGCTGGCCTTCTACGCGCGGGTCTTCGGGTTCGCGCTGCCCGCGGACGAGGCCATCGAGCCGGTGGAGATCGAGAACCTCTGACCGGCCGCAGGCGTGCCCGCCACGGCAGCGGGTACGCCCGGCGGGTGCACGACTCGGACACGCACCCGGACCGTTACGGCTTCGCGCTCGACCCGCGGTTCCGGTCCGTGCTCCGCCCGTTCGGAGTGCGCGACCCGTCCGAAGCCGAGGTGGTCCTGGACGCCGACCGGCTGCTGGTCCGGTTCGGCCACTGGTCGCTCGCGACCCCGGTCCGCAACCTGGCGGGCGCCCGGGTCACCGGGCCGTTCGCCGCGTCGAAGGTGCTCGGCCCCCGCCTGTCGCTCGCCGACCGCGGTCTCACGTTCGGTACCAGCACCGAGCGCGGGGTCTGCATCCGCTTCCACCGGCCGGTGCCGGGGCTCGAACCGCTGGGGGTGCTCCGGCACCCGGCGGTCACCGTGACGGTGCGGGACCCGGACGCGCTGGCCGCGGCCGTCGAGCGGCACGCCGCGGCGGCCCCGGACCGGACCCCGGGCCGGACGCCGCACCGCCCGGAGCCGACCCCGCAGCCCGGCCCGCTCCGGCGGGCCGCCGCGATCGCCCGCTACCCCGCCGGTCTGGCGCTGAGCACGGCCCGATACGTCCGCTGCGCGGGCCGGATCGAGCGCAGCGAGGCGGCCGGTGACGCGACGGATCGCCCGCCCGCGCTGCCGGACGGCTCCCTCGACGCCCATCTCACGACGGCCGAGGAGGGCTCGGGACCGCTGCTGCACCGCACGTTCCGCGTGCTGATCCGGGGCGCACGGGTCGACGCGGCCGGTCTGGTGGACCGGCTCTGCGCCGACCCGGACCGGGCCGCGCCGTCCGAGGTGGCCTCGTTCCGCAAGCTCCGCGGGCGGCTCGGCGAGCTGCAGGCCGGTGACGAGTACGTCGTGCGGATGCCGGCCCCCTGGAGCGGTCCGGTCCGGGTGGTCGCCCGGGACGCGACGTCGTTCCGGTTCGCGACGCTCGCCGGCCACATCGAGGCCGGGCAGATCGAGTTCCGGGCCCGCGACGTCGACGGCGGGCTGGAGTTCGGCGTCGAGGCCTGGTCCCGTCCCGGCGACGGACCCGCCGCGGTGGTGTTCGACCGGCTCGGGATCGGCAAGGAGATCCAGCTGCACATGTGGACCCAGTTCTGCCTGGCGGCCTGCCGGGTCGCCGGTGGGCGGTCGGTGGGACCGATCCGGGTCCACACCCGCCGGTGCGCGTGGCCGCCGACCCCGTGAACGGGCGTCCCTCCCTGGCGCGCGCCCCGCACGGCGCGCGCCACGGGTCACGCCGGGGCCGGGAGTGCCGTCACGTCCGCCCCGGGGCGCCCGCCCGGCCCGTCGTCGTGCGCCGCGATCAGGCCGTCGACGACGGCCGAGCGGGCGTGCGGACCGACCAGCAGCCCGACGTGGCTGCCCGGCACCTCGACGTTGCGTACCCGGGTCCGGTGTGCCGCGGAGTCGTGCGTGGCGCAGGCGCGGCACGCCTCGTACGGCACCACCCGGTCCTCGCGGCTGTAGACGCTGGTGAACGGCACCCCGTCCGGGACGGGGGCCCGCAGGTCGGCGCGGAAACGACGGCAGCAGCCACCGGCCAGGCAGGTGACGCGGGCCAGCCCGCCGATCCCGAGCGTCCCCGCCAGCGTGATGGCGGCGGCGGTGAGGAACGTCGGCCAGCGCAGCGCGTACAGGTCGAACGGGGTACCGACCGTGACCAGCGCCCCGGTGAGGTCCGGACGCCGCCGGGCCAGCACCCGGGCGAACTGGCCTCCCCGGCTGTGCCCGACCAGCCGGACCCGGCGGCGGGAGCGGTCGGCCACGTCCTCCAGCACGCCCGCCAGCTCGTCGACGGTCTGCTCGGCGCAGTCCAGGCCGGCCCCGACCGTGACCGGGGTGACCGCGTAGCCACGCTGCCCGAGCCACCGGGTGAGCGGGCGCAGGAACGGGGCGGTGGTGCCCAGCCCGCCGATGAGCAGCACCGGAGCGCCGTCGCCGGGGCCGGCGGGGGTGTGGCCGGCCACGGCGGACCGGGCATCGTCCTCGAGCCGACCGCTGCCGGACCGGTTCTCGGCGGGCCGGCTCTGGTCGAGCACCGCCATCGACACCTCGGCGAAGCGCTCCAGTCCCGCGGTGAGGAGTGAGGCGAACACGAACCGCACCTCCGCTCGGTCAGGGGTGTGCGGAAGCCGGCTACCCGGGAACAGGTGTCCGATGCGCGCCGCGACTGTGCGGAGGACGACAACCGGTGTCAGGGATACCGGCGCGCGAGGCGCGCCGCACGGCCGGGACGGAGCCGGTCGTCGAGGGAGTTTCCGGCCGGGGCACCGCCGGGTGCGCGGGTGGGGTCACGGCGGGGGCCGTTCCGGGACATGCCCGGGCCCGCCCGGTGGCGCGGGACGGGCCTCGTGCACGACCCGCGGGCCCGCGGGGGTGACCTCCACGTCCGGGCCGCCCGGCGGGAGAAAGCGCAGGCTGCGCACGGCCGGCGCGGCGGCGTGCACGACGAGCTGCAGCCGTCCACCGAGCCGGCCGGCGTGCCGGTGTGTCTCGATCAGCACCGCCAGCCCGCAGGCGGCGAGGAACTCGACGAGGTCCAGGTCGACGACGGCGACGTGGCACGGGCTGGCGTCGACGGCGCGGTGCAGGGTCGCGCCGAACTCGGCGCAGGTGCTCAGGTCGATCTCGCCGGCCACGTCGACGACGGCCACGCCCGACGCGTCCTGCGTCAGGGTGACCGCCATGGATCCGGTCGCGGCACGTTCCGGGAGGGACGCAGGAGACACAGAGGACACAGGGGGCACAGGGGACACGGGCGCCGCCGGCTCGCCGGCGACGGGTGTCGGAGAACTGTTCATGGTCAGTCCGGTACGGACGGGCCGCGCCGGGGCGCAGCTGGGGGAAGGGGCCCGGGTCCGCTGGTTGGAACCTGCCTCGCAGGGGTGCGTGGGGAACGACTCCGCTCGGCCGCACGACCCTGTCGAGAATAGCCGCCGGGGTTCGGCGTTGTCCACGGAACGTCATCGAGCGGCCACCGGCGCGGGACCGGTGCAGACCCCCGGGGAGCGCGGTGCGCACGTGTCGGGGCGGCAGCGCCGGGCGGGGCCGCCGCCGGGAACGGCCACCGTGGCGGGGACGCCGCGATCCCCGCACGACGACGCCGGAGCAGCGTGCCGGGCGACGGTGTGCGGGGGTCCGTCCGGCGCAGCGCCGGGACCGTCGACCACGTCGTCCCGCTGGGGCAGGGACGCTCGTGACCACCCGACCGGTGGTGTAGAAGAATGCGTTTCGCGGTACCGGGGAGCAGGCGCGGCCGTCACGCTGCGCGGCCGGGACCGGGTACGCCGCGGGCGCGCGGCGATGAGTGTCGTGGCCGGATCGAGCGCGATCCGGCCGGGAAGTGGTCGAGGTGCGGTGTGGTCGAGGACGCGCGACGTGACCCGGACGGGGCGTCCGGGGGACCCGGCGTCGGCGCGCCCACGCTGCGCCGGGCGGTCGGGATCGGCGCCTCCGCGGGCGGCGTCGAGGCGCTGCTGGAGCTGGTGGGGTCGCTGGACCCCGGGCTGCCCGCCCCGGTGCTGGTGACGGTGCACCAGCCTGCGGACGCCTCGACCGTGCTGCCGCAGCTGCTGGCCCGCCGGGGACCGCTGCCCGCCGCCCACGCCCGGGACGGCGAGACGCTACAGCCGGGCCGCATCTACGTGGCCCCGCCCGATCACCACCTCCTGGTCGACAAGGAGGGCACGGCGGTACTCAGCCGCGGCCCGAAGGAGAACGGCCACCGGCCCGCGGTCGACCCGCTCCTGCGGTCGCTGGCGCTGCACGTCGGCGCGGGTGCGGTCGGCATCGTGCTCAGCGGGGCCCTCGACGACGGAGCCTCCGGGATGCTCGAGGTGGTGCGGCACGGAGGAACGGGACTGGTCCAGGACCCCGAGCAGGCGCTCTACCCGAGCATGCCGCGCGCCGCGCTCGACCAGGTGCCGGGCGCCCTGGTCGAACCCGCCGGCCTGCTCGGCGCCGCCCTGTCGCGGGTGCTCGGCCGCGACCTGCCGGGTACCGCCACCGGGCGCGGCTCGTCGCGCCTGCTGTGGGAGGTCGCGGTGGCACGAATGGAGGCGCCGGAGATGACCGACATCGACCCGCCCGGCACGGCGGCCGGGCTCGCCTGTCCGGACTGCGCCGGACCGCTGTTCGAGCTGCACGACGGCGGGGCCGTGCGGTACCGGTGCCGGGTCGGGCACGCCTGGTCCCAGCACGCCCTCGGTTCGGAGCAGGACCACTCGGTGGAGACCGCGCTCTACATGGCCCTGCGCGCGCTGGAGGACAAGGCCGCCCTGCAGCGGCGGATCGCGGCGACGGCGGCCAAGCAGGGCGCGGACCGGGTGGTGGCCCGCGCCCGGGATGCCGCAGACGAGGCGGTCCGATCGGCCGGGGTGCTGCGCCGGCTGCTGGCCGGTACCCCCGGCACGTACGACGACCCGCACGGGAAGGGACCTGCATGAGCGAGCTCGTCGACGAGGGGCCGGATCCGGAGTTCGAGCAGCTCCTGGAGTTCCTGAAGGAGACGCGCGGGTTCGACTTCACCGGCTACAAGCGGTCGAGCCTGCGCCGGCGGATCGCGCGCCGCATGCAGCAGCTCTCCTTCACCGGGATCGACGAGTACCTCGACCGGCTGCAGGTGGACCAGGAGGAGTTCACCCGGCTGTTCAACACGGTCCTGATCAACGTCACCGGGTTCTTCCGGGACCACGACTCGTGGGTGCACCTGCAGCACGAAGTGCTGCCGAGGTTGCTGTCGGCCCTGCGCCCGGGCGAGCCGGTACGGGTGTGGTCGGCCGGGTGCGCCAGCGGGGAGGAGGCCTACGGGCTCGCGATCCTGCTGGCCGAGGCGCTCGGGCCCGAGCAGTTCCGCGAGCGCGTCAAGATCTACGGGACCGACGTCGACGAGGACGCGCTGGCCACGGCCCGTCAGGCCGCCTACACCGACAAGGAACTCGAACCCGTCCCGGCCGAGTGGCGGGAACGCTACTTCGACCGCAACGGCCAGCGGTTCGTGTTCCGCCCGGACCTGCGCCGCTCGGTCATCTTCGGCCGCAACGACCTCGTGCAGGACGCCCCGATCAGCCGGCTCGACCTGCTCGTCTGCCGCAACACGCTGATGTATCTGAACGCCCAGACCCAGGCCCAGGTGCTCGCCCGGTTCCACTTCGCGCTCAAGCCCGGCGGCGCCCTGTTCCTGGGCAAGGCCGAGATGCTGCTCAGCCATGCCCGGCTGTTCGTCCCGACGGATCTCAAGCGGCGGTTCTTCCGCAAGGCCGACACGGTGGGCGCAGCGCCCACGGTGATCGAGCCGGTGTACTCCACCAGTGCCGCGGCCACCCCGCGGATCGAGGACGAGGCGCTGATGTCCAGCCCGGTGGCAGCGCTCGCCGTCGTGCCGGACGGGGTCCTGGGCCTGGCCAACCGCCGCGCGGAGACCCAGCTCGGGGTGTCCGCCCGCGACGTCGGCCGGCACGTCGGCGAGCTCGAGCTGTTCGCCGGTCTGCCCGAACTGGCCTCCGCGGTGGACCAGGTCCAGCAGCAGCGCGGCTCCGTGGCGCTGCACGAGGTCGAGTGGACCCACAACAACGAGACGCTGCACTTCGACATCCAGCTCGTGCCGCTCCCGGCCGGCCCGCGCGGCGTCGCCTCGGTCGCGGTGTTCTTCACCGACGTCAGCCGGTACCGCCAGCTCGCCTCCGAGCTCGAGCACGCCCACCGCCAGGTGGAGTCCGCCTACGAGCAGCTGCAGTCGACGGTCGAGGAACTGGAGACCACCAACGAGGAGCTGCAGTCGACGGTCGAGGAGCTCGAGACCACCAACGAGGAGCTGCAGTCGACCAACGAGGAGCTCGAGACGATGAACGAGGAGCTGCAGTCGACCAACGACGAGCTCCAGTCGATCAACGACGAGCTGCGGGACCGCACCTCCGAGCTCGACGACACCAACGACTTCCTCCAGGCCGTGCTGGAGAGCCTGCGCTCCGGCGTGGTGGTGGTCGACTCGGAGCTGATGGTGCAGGCGTGGAACCACCGGGCCGCCGACCTGTGGGGGCTGCGGTCCGACGAGGCGGTCGGCCGGCACCTGCTCAACCTCGACATCGGGCTGCCGACCGACCGGATCCGGCCGATCGTGCGCAACGCCCTCACCGACGGCCGTTCCGGCACCGACGGGGAGGACCGGGCCCTGTCCCGGACCGACGACCAGACCGACTCCCCTGCTCCCGCCGAGCGGGTCGCCCTGACCGTGGAGGCGATCAACCGCCGCGGCCGCACCGTCCGGATCGCGATCACGGTGGACCCGCTGCGCTACCGCGACCGGGACCGCAGCGGGGCCATCATCATCATGGACCAGCTCGACGACCTCGCCCCGTGAGCCGCAGCGACCGACGCCGGACACCCGCGCATCCGGGGCCCGACGGTGACGGACCCGGTGCGCCGGGACCGCAGCCTGCCTATGCTGGCGCCGTGGCCGACATCGATGCACCCGCCGACGTGGCGGCGTTCCTCGAATCGGTGGCCGCCCTGCTCGACGACGAGGTGCCCCACGACGCGCGTCCTGCGGACCAGGCGGCCGGGGCCGCCGAGGACCGGGCGGTCACGCGGGCCCGGGCCCGGCAGGCGCGCAGCCGCGCCGCCGCCCTGGGGGAGCGGGTCGAGGGTCTGTGGCACCGCCACGAGGAGCTGCGCGACGCCACCGCCCACGCGGCACCCGCCCGGGCCTCAGCGACCCAGCAGCAGGCCACCGGCATGCTGATGGTGGTGTTCGGGCTGACCGCGAGCCAGGCCGGGCAGCTGCTGGCGATGCTGGGCTGGCGGCAGGACAGCTCCCCGGACGAGCTTGCCCGGCGGATGGTCGCCGCCTGCGAGCGCGGTGCGGACCCCGTGGCGATGCTGCGCGGCGGCGGCGAGGACGGCCGGGGCCGGGCGCCGCTCGTCGTGCGGCGGGCGATGGCCTTCATCGAGCAGAATGCCGGCCGTGACATCGGCATCGACGACATCGGTGCCGCGGCCGGGGTGGGGAAGCGCGGTCTCCAGCACGCGTTCCGCCGCTACTGCGGGGTCAGCCCGATCCGCTACCTGCGCCAGGTCCGGATGGCGAACGCCCACCGCGACCTCGTCTCCGCGGACCCGTCGCGCGGGGACACCGTCGCCGCGATCGCCGACGCCTGGCAGTTCACCCATCACGGCCGCTTCGCCCTGGACTACCGGACCGCCTACGGCGTCACCCCCGGGCAGACCCTCCGCGGCTGACCGCCGTCAGCGCTGTGACCGGGACCGGCGCACCGGTCCGGCCGTGACCTCCCGCGCGACGTCGTGCAGCTTCGTGTTGGTGTGCTGGGAGTAGCGCACGAGCAGGTTGAACGCCTGGTGGTCGTCGAGACCGAAGCGTTCCATCACGATGCCCTTGGCCTGGCCGATCACGTCCCGGGTGGTGAGCGCCTGTTCCAGGTCGGCGACGGCGGTCGCGCCGTAGACCAGCACCGCGGCCTGGGTGGCGAACGCCCCGGCGATGGCCTGGGCGGTCTCGTCGAACGCGTCGGGCACGGTGCTGTAGAGGTTCAGCGCCCCGGATGGGGCCTCGTACGGCGCCATGGCGAACGACAGCAGGCTGCGGACGCCCCGCTCGACGGCCGCCGGGCCGAACCGCGGCCAGCGTTGCTCGGACGGTAGGGCGAAGTCGGGGACCCGGAGCCGGCTGGAGGTTCCGGGCGTGAGCGTCGTCACACAGGGGCCCTCCGCCCACTCGGCCTGCAACCGGTCGAGATCGGCGATCAGGGGGTCGCTCGGTGCCCGCGACTGCAGTCCGTCGCCGTCACGCATGGTCAGCCCGGCGTAGGTGGCGCCGGGCACACTGGCGACCGCGGCGACGGTGAGCTGTTCCAGGAGCTGCTCGCTGCGGGGACCGGGCCGGCGCGGGCCGCGGTCGGTGATCCGCTCGGCGATCTGTGCCAGCACGGCGGGCATGGAGTCCGACGAGCCGACCGGCACGGTGTCCATGTCGCCCTCCTCCGGACGGCGTCCTCGGCGGACGAGGACGCTGGTCGTCTGCGCGGCCCGGTACGGAGCCGCTCCGTCCGAGAGTATCCGTTCCACGCACGAGCCATCCGTCCGGCGAGAGATCGACATCGTGTGTCCGGACGCGGTCACGACCCGGCTACCGTGCTGGGCGATGCCGAGCAGTTCCGCCGCCGGGCACTTCCTCGCCCGCACGAGCCTGGCGCCGGACGCACCGGACGCCGGCTACCCGTTCGACCTGCCGGTGGTGCGGTGGTTGCGCGAGCACGGCGGCCTGGTCCTGCGCCCGGGCGTGACGTTCCTGGTGGGGGAGAACGGCTCCGGCAAGTCGACCCTGGTGGAGGCGCTCGCCGTCGCGCTCGGGCTCAACCCGGAGGGCGGCTCGCGCTCGTTCCGGTTCGCCACCCGCTCCAGCGAGTCCGACCTCGGCACCCACCTGCGGGTCGCGCGCCGGCCCGGACGGGAGCGCATCAGCTTCTTCCTGCGGGCCGAGTCGTACTACAACGTCGCCACCGAGGTGGAGAACATCGGCCACGGGTTGCCCGCGGCCTTCGGCGGGTCACCGCACGAGCGGTCGCACGGCGAGTCGTTCCTCGCGCTGCTCAACCACCGCTTCGGCCCGCGCGGGCTCTACCTGCTCGACGAACCCGAGGCCGCGCTCTCGCCGACCGGCGCGATGGCGGTGCTGGGCCGGATGGCCGACCTGACCGCGCAGGGCTGCCAGTTCGTCGTCGCCACCCACTCGCCGATCCTGCTGGCGCTGCCCGGCGCGACCATCCTGGAGATCGGCGACGACGGCGCCGTGCGGCGGACCGCCTACGACGACGCCGCCCCCGTCGTCCTCACCCGGGGTTTCCTCGCAGACCCGGACGCGTTCCTGCGCCACCTCTGACCGTCCCTACGGGGAGGGTCAGACGCCGCCGTGGCCGGCCTGCGGGGCGACCAGGTCGGGGTCGGCGGGCTTGGCCTTGCGCGGGCCGTGCGCGAGCCGCTTCTCCACCAGCCGCGAGATCCCGGTCAGGATCAGGCAGAGCCCGATGTAGATGACCGCGACGACCAGCGCGACCGGCAGGATCGGCGCCCCGAGCTGGTTCTGGCTGCCCAGGAAGCGCGCCTGGTAGAGCAGCTCCGGGTAGAGGATGATGAACCCGAGCGCGGTGTCCTTGAGGACCACCACCAGCTGCGACAGGATCGTCGGCAGCATCGAGCGGACCGCCTGCGGGAGCAGCACGCTGGTCATCACCTGGCCCTTGCGCAGGCCCAGCGCGTACGCGGCCTCGCTCTGGCCACGCGGCACCGCGTTCACCCCGGCCCGGAAGACCTCGGCGAGCACCGAGCCGTTGTAGAGCATCAGGCCGAGCACGACGGCCCAGAAGGCATCGATCGTGATGCCCAGCCCGCGGTCGAGGCCGTAGAACAGGATGAAGATCAGGATCAGCAGCGGGACGGCGCGGAAGAGCTCGACCACCGCCGTCGCGGGAACGCTGATCCAGCGGTGGTCGGAGAGCCTGCCCGCGGCGAACACGGCACCGAACACCAGCGACAGCACCGCGGCGACCAGGAACGCGCTGACCGTCGCCCACAGCGCGTTCAGCAGCAGGTACTGGATGTTGATGTAGGTGATCCACTCCCACAGCCGCGGGGAGAACTGCCCGGCGTCGTAGAAGCGGTAGACCACGAAGACCAGCACCGCGACGATCGCCGCGACGCCGATGGCGCCGACGGTGCGGTTGCGGGCCCGGGCCGCGGGGCCGGGGATGTCGTAGAGGACGGAACTCATGACGCCTCCGCGGGCAGACGTACGTCGGGTCGGTGCGTGTCGCCTCCGCGGCTCATCGGGCCGCGCTCCAGCGCTGGTCGAGCCGCCGCTGCAGGATCGTCAGCGGGACCACGAGGATGATGAAGAACAGCGCGACCCACAGCAGGCCCACGAACACGTTGTAGCCGCGCTCGGAGAGGTTGGCGTAGATGCCGCCCGCCTCGACCACGGCGAAACCGGCCGCGATCGTGGTGTTCTTCAACAGGGCGATCTGCACGTTCGTCAACGGTGGGACCACGGCCCGGACCGCCTGGGGCAGCACGACCTGGCCCAGGGTCTGGGTGAAGCTGAAGCCCAGCGCCCGGGAGGCCTCGGCCTGCCCGACCGGGACGGTGTTGATCCCCGAGCGGACGACCTCGCAGACGAACGCCGCGGTGTAGAGGGTCAGGCCGATGCAGGCCAGGGTGTAGAACGACAGCTCCACCAGTTCGAGACGCGGGTAGGCGAAGGCGAAGAAGAACAGCACCAGCGTGAGCGGGGTGTTCCGCAGGACCGTCACGTACAGCGTCCCGACGCCACGCAGCACCGGGACCGGGCTGACCCGCATGCCGGCGATGATGGTGCCGAGGATCAGCGACCCGATCGCGGAGACCACGAACAGGGCGAGGGTGCCGCCGAAACCCCTGAGGTACAGGTCGAGGTTGTCCAGCAGGACGTTCACCGCGACGCTCTCCTTCCGCGCTCGGGCACGGTGTGGCCCGCGGTGACGGGCTCACCGCGGGCCACACCGTGGGGTGGTCAGTAGCGCTCGACCTGCGGCGGGTCGGCCGGGGTACCGGACTTGCCCAGCGTGCCGTCGTAGATCGTCTTCCAGGTGCCGTCGTCGGCCGCGGCCTGCAGCAGATCGTTGATCTTGTTGCGGAAGGCGGCGTCGTCCCGCGGGACACCGACGCCGTAGGGCTCCTCGGAGAACGTCTCGCCGGTGACCTTCAGCTGCTCCGGGTTCTGCGAGGCGTAGCCGAGCAGGATCGCGTCGTCGGTGGTGACGGCGTCGACCTGGCCGTTGATCAGCTGGTCCACGCACTGGGTGTAGGTCTGGAACTCGACGATCTGGTCGGTCAGGTTCTGCTCCCGGACCCGCTGGATCGGGGTGGACCCGGTGGCCGAGCAGACCGTCTTGCCCTGCAGCGTCTGCGGGCCGGTGATCTCGTTGTCGTCGGCCCGCACCAGCAGGCCCTGACCGGCGATGTAGTACGGGCCGGCGAACCCGACGCGCTCCTTGCGCTTGTCGTTGATGGTGTAGGTGCCGACGTAGTAGTCGACCTCGCCGCGCTCGATGGCGTCCTCCCGGGCGGCGGACGGCACGACCTTGTAGTCGATCTGGTCCGGGGAGAACCCGAGGCCACCGGCGATCATCTTCGCGATGTCGATGTCGAAGCCGGAGAACTGGCCGGTGGTGGCGTCGCGGAAGCCCATGCCCGGCTGGTCGTCCTTCACGCCCACGATCAGGCGGCCGCGCTGCTGGATCTTGTCGAAGGTCGGGGAGCCCTCGACCGTGACGTTCTCGGCGACGGCCGGCTCGTAGCCGGAGCCCTGCGCTCCGGGGGAGCCCTGCTGGCCGCAGCCGGCCAGCGCGAGGGCGCCGGCCAGCACGGCCGCCACCAGCATCCGGGTTCTCTTCATGCGTCGATCTCCACTCGTGAGGGAAAGGGGTGGCGCCGGTCGGGTGCAGCTCAGTTGCTCAGTGCGAGAGGATCTTCCCCAGGAAGTCCTTCGCGCGGTCGCTGCGCGGGCGGGTGAAGAAGTCGTCCGGTGTGGAGTCCTCGACGATCTCGCCGTCGCTCATGAACACCACGCGGTGCGCGGCCTTGCGGGCGAAACCCATCTCGTGGGTCACGACCAGCATCGTCATGCCCTCCTTCGCCAGCGAGGTCATCGTGTCCAGCACCTCGTTGACCATCTCCGGGTCCAGCGCGGAGGTGGGCTCGTCGAAGAGCATCACCTTCGGCGTCATCGCCAGCGAGCGCGCGATCGCGGCCCGCTGCTGCTGGCCGCCGGAGAGCTGGGCCGGATACTTGTCCCGCTGGTTCGCGATGCCCACGCGCTCGAGCAGCCCCAGCGCGGACTTCTCCGCATCGGCCTTCGACAGCCCGCGCACCTTGATCGGGGCGAGCGTGACGTTCTCGAGGATCGTCTTGTGCGCGAACAGGTTGAACGACTGGAACACCATGCCGACGTCGGCGCGCAACGCGGCCAGCGCCTTGCCCTCCGCCGCCAGCGCGCAGCCGTCGACCTCGATCGTGCCGGTGTCGATCGGCTCCAGCCGGTTGATCGTCCGGCACAGTGTGGACTTGCCGGAGCCGGAGGGGCCGAGCACGACGACGACCTCGCCGCGGGCGACCTCCAGGTCGATGTCGCGGAGCACGTGGAGATCGCCGAAGTGCTTCTGCACCCCGGCCATCCGGACCATGGGGGTGGATGCCGATGCGCTGGTCATGCTGCCTCCGGACATGGCGAGAGCCTGGACGGATCCGAGGGGTGAGTCCACCACCTTGAGGAAGCCTTAGGGTCTCGGCCACGTAACGGAAGGGACGGTCGGTGTGCACATCCTGCTGATCGAGGACGATGACAGGGTGGCGGCGGCGCTGCGGCCGGCGCTGCACCGGCACGGCATGACCACGACCCGGCTCGACCACGGGCGCGGCGTGACCGACCACCTCGACGGGGTCGACGTCGTGCTCCTGGACCTGGGCCTGCCCGACACCGACGGTCTCGACGTCTGCCGGGAGATCCGCGCGGTCAGCGAGGTCCCGGTGCTCATGGTGACCGCCCGGGGCGAGATCACCGACCGGATCGAGGGCCTGCACACCGGGGCCGACGACTACCTGGTCAAGCCCTACGACATCGGCGAGCTGGTCGCCCGGGTGCACGCCGTGCAGCGCCGCCGCAAGGTCGGCACGGACGGGGTCGCGGCGCCGGCCGGGAGCGGCCCGGTCACGGTGGGGGACGTCCGCGTCGACCCCGACCGGCACGCGGTGACCGTGGCGGACACCGAGGTCGTCCTCACCCGCAAGGAGTTCCAGGTCCTCGCGCTGCTCGCCCGGGCCGACGGTGCGGTCTGCACCCGCGCGCAGATCGTCGCCGAGGTGTGGGGCCGCGGCTGGGCCGGGGCGAACCGGACGCTCGACGTGCACGTGGCGACGTTGCGCACCAAACTCGGCCGGCCCGAGCTGATCCGGACCGTCCGCGGCGTCGGCTACCGGTTCGCCGCCACCGAGGACTGACGCGGCCGGCGGGGGAACGACGGAATGCGGAGCCGGTTGCTGCTGGTCTTCCTGGTGCTCGTCGGCCTGCTCGCCGCCGGGCTCGGGGTGCCGCTGGCGCTCACGCACGCCCAGCGCAGCCAGGAGGAGGTCTTCACCGACCGGCTGACCGACACGATCTCGTTCGCGTCCGGGGCGCAGCGCCTGCTGATCGAGTCGCCGGACGGGCACTCCGCGTCGACCGCGTTCGTCGCGGAGATCGCGCGCTACGACGAGGTGTACGACGTCGCCGTGGCCGTGTTCGACCGCACCGGCGGGCTGCTGGTCGCGTCCCGGCCGCCGGAACGCCTGCCCGGTCTCGAGGGCGAACCGGCCGACCGGTTGCGCGTCGCGCTGGCCGGGCGCCGGTCGGAGACCCACCCGCTGCTCATGCCGTGGGACGACCGGCCGATCGTGCTCGCCGAACCCGTGCTGGTCGACGGCGAGGTGGTCGGCGCGACGATGACCGTCTCACCCACCGACGCGCTGCGGTCCGCGGAGCTGCGTGCCTGGTCGGTGATCGCCGGCGTGGCGCTGCTGGCACTGCTCGCCGGGGCCCTGGTCGCGCTGCCGCTGACGGTGTGGATCCTGCGTCCGGTGCGCCGGCTCGACGCGGCGATGGGGCGGGTCGGGACCGCGGTGGTGGCCGGGGGGCCGCCCGGCCCGCCGATGCGCCGGACCGGCCCGCCGGAGCTGCGCCTGCTCGCGGGCTCGTTCGACCGGATGACCGAGACCGTGCGCGGGGCGCTCGACGCGCAGCGGGCCTTCGTCGCCGACGCCTCGCACCAGCTGCGCAACCCGCTCACCGCGCTCCGGCTGCGCCTGTCCAACCTGGACGGGCACGTGGATCCGGCCGCGGCCGAGGAGCACGCCGCGGCGCTGGAGGAGTCCGAGCGGCTGTCCCGGGTGCTCGACGGCCTGCTCGCGCTCGCCCGTGCCGAGCGCGCCGCCGACACCGCGTCCGGCGAGACCGTCACCGGGCTCGACGACGTCGTCGAGGACCGGCTCGAGAACTGGCGGCCGCTGGCCGAGCACATCGGGGTCGAGCTGCGGCGCAGCGGGCCCCGCGGGCTGCGCGCCCGGATCGACCCGGCCGGGCTGGAGACCGTGCTCGACGCGGTGCTGGACAACGCGCTGAAGTACACGCCCGAGGGCGGGCGGGTCCGGATCGCGACGCTGCGGGTCGCCGACCGGGTCGGCGTCAGCGTCGTCGACGGGGGCCCCGGGATGACCGTCGAGGAACGCGCCCGGGCCACCGACCGGTTCTGGCGGGCACCGGGGCAGTCCAACGTGGAGGGCAGCGGACTGGGTCTGGCGATCGCCTCGCGCACCGCCGCGGCCGCGGGCGGGAGGCTGGCGCTGGACCCCGCGCCCGGGGGCGGACTGCGCGTCACACTCTGGCTCGAGCCGGCCCCACCCGCGCCCGCCGCCCCATCCCCGCCCTCGTCCCCGCCCTCGTCTCCGTCCCCGTCCCACGCGCCCCCAGGGGCACCCTCGGGGCCCTGAGCGCTACGGGGGTGCCCCTCGCGGCGCGGCGGCGCGGGGCGCGGCGCGCGCGGCGTCAGGCGCTGGGCAACGTCGAGGCCCCGCTCGGGCCCGGTGCCGGGCCCGATGCCCCGAGGGGCACCTTGGGGGCCCCGAGCGCTACGGGGGTGCCCTTGGGGCGCGGAGGTGTGGGGGCCGGACTCGATGGGCGCCGGCCGGGCCCCGCTCCCCGAGGGGCACCCTGGGGGCGTCGAGCGCTACGGGGGTGCCCCTGGGGGCGCGGAGGTGCGGGGCGCCGGGCTCGATGAGCGCCGGCCGGGCCCCGCTCCCGTGCTCCGGGGGGCACCCTGGGGGCGCTGAGCGCTACGAGGGTGCCCCTCGGGGCGTGGCGCGCCGGAGCACCGGCCGGCGCGGACCGGGCGCGCGTCGGGCGGTCGGCGGGCGGGAGGCGCCGGGCGTGCCGTCATGGGCACGGAGTGTGGTGGTCAGTAGCCCTTCGTCGACCGGTAGAACTCGACCGCACCCGGGTGCAGCGGAACCGGCTGCGTCCCGATCGCCGAGCGCGAGTCGATCGTCACCGCGGCCGGGCTGGCCTGGGCCAGCCGGGGCTGCTCGGCGAAGGCGGCGTCGATCAGGGCGCGTGCGGTGGCCCCGTCCAACCCGGCAGACACCAGCAGCACGTTGCGCACCGACAGGCACGACACCGGGCCGGGCAGGCCGTAGGTGTTCGCCGGGACGGTGCCGACGGAGTAGACGGGGAAGCGCTCGCGCATCCGGTCCAGGACCGCGCCGAGGTCCAGCAGCCGGATCGGGAGCTCCGCGGCCAGGTCGCGGATCCCGCCGGTCGGCACACCACCGGACCAGAAGAACGCGTCGATCGCGTCGGTGCGCAGCGCCTCGATCGCCTCCGGGAGCCCGAGCTCGGCCCGTTGGCCCAGACCCTCGGCGCCGAGCCCGGCGACCTGGAGCAGCCGCAGGGCGATCGGCTGGTACCCGCTCCCCGCGGGGCCGATCGAGACCCGCGCCCCGCGCAGGTCGTCGAGCGTGCGGAACCGTGAGTCCCGGCGGACCACGATGTGGGTGATGTCGTCGTACAACCGGGCCAGCGCCATCGGCTCCGCATCCCCGGTGACACCGGCGGCGAGGTCGGCGGCCACGTCGACCTGGCTGATCGTCACGGTCGCCGCGCCGGTGAGCAGCAGCTGCATGTTCTGGGTGCTCCCGGCGGTGGTCAGGACCTCGGGCGGATCCGGCAGCCTCAACCACTCCTCCCAGATCCCGGCGAGGGCGCGGGCCAGGGAGATGTAGACGCCGGGCTGCACCCCACCGGCGATCACCAGCCGGGGTGGCGGGGCCGCGCCGGTGCAGCCCGCGGCCCCCAGCACGACGCCGGCCGCGAGACCGGCGCGCAGCACGGCGCGCCGCGAGAGCGCCGACCCGGGCACGGTCCCCATCCGGCCATCCTCCCCGGCCGGGTGCCCGATGTCCCGAGGGGCACCCCGGTGGCGCCCGGCGCCCCGAGGGTGCCCCCGGGAGCACGGGGGGCGGGCGCCGGGCACACCGCCCCGCACGGCAGGTCGGAGCCGGTGACGCCTACCCTCGGGGTGTGAGCCGCAGCTACACCGTGCGCACCTACGGGTGCCAGATGAACGTGCACGACACGGAGCGGATGGCGGGTCTGCTGGAGGAGGCCGGCTACGCCCGTGCCGAGGACCCGGACACCGCCGACGTCGTCGTGTTCAACACCTGTGCGGTGCGCGAGAACGCGGACAACAAGCTCTACGGCAACCTCGGTCATCTCCGGCCGCGCAAGCAGGCGAACCCGGACATGCAGATCGCCGTCGGCGGATGCCTCGCCCAGAAGGACCGCGACACGATCACCCGGAAGGCCCCGTGGGTCGACGTCGTGTTCGGAACGCACAACGTGCACGCCCTGCCGACCCTGCTCGAACGTGCCCGGCACAACGAGAATGCGCAGGTCGAGATCGCCGAGGCGCTCGAGGTGTTCCCCTCGACGCTGCCGGCGCGCCGCGAGTCCGCCTACGCGGGCTGGGTGTCGATCTCGGTGGGGTGCAACAACACCTGCACGTTCTGCATCGTCCCGTCGCTGCGCGGCAAGGAGCGCGACCGGCGCCCCGGCGACGTGCTCGCCGAGGTCGAGGCCCTGGCCGCGGACGGCGTGTCCGAGGTGACCCTGCTCGGGCAGAACGTCAACGCCTACGGCTCGGACTTCAGCGAGGGCGCAGGTGACCGGTCCGCCTTCTCGAAGCTGCTGCGGGCCTGCGGCGACGTGCCGGGCCTGGAGCGCGTCCGCTTCACCTCCCCGCACCCGCGCGACTTCACCTCCGACGTGATCGCCGCGATGGCCGAGACGCCGAACGTCTGCCCGCAGCTGCACATGCCGCTGCAGTCCGGCTCCGACGACGTCCTGCGCCGGATGCGTCGCTCCTACCGCTCCGAGCGCTTCCTGCGGATCCTCGCCGACGTGCGTGCCTCGATCCCGCACGCGGCGATCTCGACCGACATCATCGTCGGGTTCCCGGGGGAGACCGAGCAGGACTTCCAGGCGACGCTGGAGGTGGTGCGGCAGGCCCGGTTCGCCCAGGCGTTCACCTTCCAGTACTCGTCGCGCCCGGGCACCCCGGCCGCCGAGATGGACGGGCAGCTGCCCAAGCACGTCGTCCAGGAACGCTATGAGCGTCTCGTCGCGCTGCAGGAGGAGATCTCCTGGGCGGAGAACCGCGCGCAGGAGGGCCGGGAGGTCGAGCTGCTGGTCTCCACCGGCGAGGGCCGCAAGGACGACGCCACCCGGCGGCTCACCGGCCGGGCGCGGGACGGCCGGCTGGTGCACTTCGCCCCCGGGGAGACGAGCGGGATCCGCCCGGGCGACCTGGTGACGGTCGTCGTGGACCGGGGCGCCCCGCACCACCTGATCGCCGACGGCGGGGTCCTGACCCACCGTCGTACCCGGGCCGGGGACATGGCGGAGGCGGGCGAGCGTCCCAGCGGGGCGCCCACCACCCTCGGCCTGCCCGCGTTCGGGCAGCCGGCCGCGCAGCCCGAGCCGGTCTCGCCGTGCGCGGTCCCCGTCACGTCCGGAGGTGCCCGATGAGTGGAGACGTCTCGCCGGAGACCCGGGCCGAGATCGACAGCGCCGGCCGGGCCGCGCTGCGCCGGATCGACCCCGGTGGCCGCCGCGCCATGGTGATCGCGGTCGGGGTGCTGGCCGCCGTCGTCGGGCTGCTGCTGCCGTGGGTGGCGGGCAGCCCGGGCTGGGAGGTCCTGGCCACCGGGGCGGCCGGGCCGATGCCGTCGCTGTTCGCGATCACGCTCAGCACGTTCGGCATCGTCGTCCCGACGGCGGCGCTGCTGACCCGGCTGTGGGTGCTGGCCTGGCTGGCCGCGTTCGGCTCCGGCATCTCCTCGGTCACCGGCATGTGGGCGGTCTGGTCCCAGCAGACCGGGGGCAACGGCCCCGGGTTCGGGCTGGTGCTGGCGCTGGCGACCATGGTGGTGCTGACGTTCGTGTGGGCCGGGACGGCCCTGCAGCGCGACTAGGAGTGGCTGCTGGCAGGGCGCCCCGCCGGCTCACCGCTCGTTGACCGACTGCTCGGCGGCCTCCAGCCACTCGCGCCACTGCGTCGCCTGCGCCCGGGCCTGCTCGGCACGGCGGCGGTCCCCGGACGCCTCGGCCTTCTCGGCCTGCGTCTCGAACTGCTCGACGCGCGCCCGGAACTGTTCGACGCGGGCCTGGGCCTCCGGGTCGGTACGGCGCCACTGGGCGTCGGCTGCGTCGGCGACCTTCTCCTCGATCCCGCGCAGCCTGCCCTCGAGGGTCCGGATCTCGTCGCGCGGGACCTTGCCGATCTCCTCCCAGCGCTCCTGCACGTTCCGCAGGGCGGCGCGCGCGGTGTCCGGATCCGAGAGGTCGATCTTCTCGGCCTCGGCGAGCAGCTGCTTCTTGGCGTCGGCGTTCGCGGTGAACTCGGCGTCGCGGGCGGCGAA
This sequence comes from Pseudonocardia ammonioxydans, assembly GCF_900115005.1. Classification (GTDB taxonomy): domain Bacteria; phylum Actinomycetota; class Actinomycetes; order Mycobacteriales; family Pseudonocardiaceae; genus Pseudonocardia; species Pseudonocardia ammonioxydans. Next base: position 362,118 of record NZ_FOUY01000002.1, read on the forward strand.
GTGCTCGTTGCGACGGGCGAAGAACCGGTCCTGGGCACCGCGGAACCGGGCCCACAGGGCGTCGTCGGCCTCGCGGTGGGCGCGCCCGGCGGCCTTCCACTCGGCCATCAGGTCCCGGTAGGCGGCCGCGGTCGACGACCACTCCTCGGAGCCGGCCAGCTCCTCGGCCTGCGCCGCCAGCTCCTCCTTGCGGCCCTTCGCCGCGACCCGCTGCCGGTCGAGGTCGGCGAAGTGCGAGCCGCGCCGCCGGTTGAACGCCTCGCGCGCCTTCGAGTAGCGCTTCCACAGCTGCTCGTCGGTCTTGCGGTCGACGCCCTTGATCGTGCGCCACTCGTCGAGGATCGCCTTGAACCGGTCCCCGGCCTGCTTCCACTGGGTGGAGTCCTCGGCCAGCTTCTCGGCCTCGACGGCGAGTGCCTCCTTGCGTGCGACGGCGTCGGTGCGGGCCCGGTCGCGCTCCTCGCGGGCCGCGGTGACGCCCTGCTCCGCGCGACCGACGAGCTCGTCGAGCCGGACGTGCAGGCCCGCGACGTCCCCCACGACGGCGGCCTCGTCGAGGCCGTCGCGCAGTGTCCGCAGCGCGGTCAGCGACGCCTTCGGGTCCCCGCCCCCGGCGATCCGGGCGGCGAGCACCTCGGTCTCGGTGACCAGCGCGTCGAAGCGCTTCGCGTAGTGCTCCAGCCCCTCGGCCGGCGGGCCGGCCTGGTACGAGCCGACGACCCGGTCGCCGTCCGGGGTGATCAGGTGGATGGTGCCGTCGCCGTCGGCGCGGCCCCAGCGGCCCGGGTCGGCCGATGCGGCCGGGACCGGGGACGGGTGCGCGGCGGGCGGGGCCGGTGCGGCGGCCGCCGGTGCCGGGCCGGGCCGGCCGGCGGGCGGACCGGGACGGGGCGCGGCCCCGGGAGGCGGCCCCGGCTTCGGGATCGAGGCGGGGGTCGGCGGGCCGGGGCGTGGCCCCGGGGTGGCGTTGGTCTCGGGCACCGGTGTGTCCTCCTCGTTCGGCCCGCCGGATCAGTGGCGGGCGCCCCGCCCGGACGTCCTGCGGGGCCGTGCGCGCGCCGAGCCTCCTCGCCGCGGCGAGGGGTCGGAGACGCGATTCAAGCAGGTGAACCGCCTCCGGGGAAACCTGCGGGTCCCGCGGGGGTGGCCGTACGGGCCGCGAGCGGCCGCCGGCGGGCGGCGAACGTGCCCGCGACCGGTCATTCCCCGCGCCGGCGCGGGGACGCCGGAGCCGCCCGACCGGATCGCCCGGGCAGCGTTCCGGGGCGCTGGCTACGCTCGGAGACCGTGCTCGCCGCGATCGCCGTCCTGCCCCATCCGCCGCTGCTGGTCCCCGAACTGAGCGGGGACGCAGCGATCGAGACCGAGACGCTGCGCGACGCCGTCCGGGACGCGGCGAAGGCGCTGGCCGCGGTGGCGCCCGTCTGGATCGCCGTCGGTGCGGACCCGGGTGGGCGGCGCACCGTCGCACCCGGGACCCGGGGCACCTTCACCGGGTACGGCCGCGACGTCCCGGTCGCGCTGCCCGGGCCGGGCTCCGCCGACGAGGGGCCGGAGCTGCCGTTGCCGCTGCTGGTCGCCGCGTGGGCCGCGGCGGGCACCGACGTGCGGTCGGTGCGGGGCGAGCTCGTCGCGCCGGACGCGTCGCCGGCCGACTGCCTGGCGCTCGGCCGGTCCCTGGCCCCCGAGGACGCCGGTCTGCTCGTGCTCGGTGACGGTGCCGCCATGCACACCGCGAAGGCCCCGGGCGGGTTCGACGAGCGGGCCGAGGGGTTCGACGCCGCCGTCGCCACCGCGCTGGACGTCCCCGACCCGGACGCCTTCGCCGGCCTCGCCCCGGACCTCGCGGCCGACCTGTGGGCCGCCGGACGCGCCCCGTGGCAGGTCATGGCCGGTGCCGCGGAGGGCCGCGGGTGGCGGGCCGCGCACCGGCACACCTCGATGCCCTACGGCGTCGCGTACCACGTGGCGCTGTGGGAACCGGCATGACGGCCGGGCCGGAACCGGGGCTGGTCGCCGTGGTCGGGCCGACCGCGACCGGCAAGTCCGACCTCGGGCTGGAGATCGCGCTCGCCCTCGGCGGCGAGGTGGTCAACGCCGACGCGATGCAGCTCTACCGGGGCCTCGACATCGGCACCGCGAAGCTGCCCGCCGACGAGCGGCGCGGCGTGCCGCACCACCTGCTCGACGTCCTCGGCGTGCGCGAGACCGCCTCCGTCGCCGCCTACCAGCGCGCCGCCCGCGCGGTGATCGAACGGCTGCGGGCCGCGGGCCGGACCCCGGTGCTGGTGGGCGGGTCCGGCCTGTACGTCCAGGCCGTGCTCGACGAGCTGGAGTTCCCCGGCACCGACCCCGCGCTGCGGGCCGAGCTGGAGGCCGAGCTGGAGGCGCTCGGGCCCGGCCCGCTGCACCGGCGGCTGGCCTCCGTCGACCCCGCGGCCGCCGCGGAGGTGCTCCCGTCGAACGGGCGGCGGATCGTGCGGGCGCTGGAGGTGATCGCGCTGACCGGGCGGCCGTTCCGGGCCACGCTGCCGACCACCGGCGAACCCCGCTACGACGCGGTCCTGCTCGGCGTCGACCGGGCCGTCGACGAGCTCGACGCCCGGGTCGCGGTCCGGGTCGACCGGATGCTCGAGGCTGGGCTGGTCGAGGAGACCCGGGCACTGCTGCCGCACGGGCTGGCCGAGGGCCGCACGGCGTCCCGGGCGCTGGGCTACCGGCAGGTGCTCGACGCCCTGACCGAGGACCCCGGCGCCCCCGACATCGACGCGATCCGGGACGGCACGGTCCGCGCGACCCGCAAGTTCGTGCGGCGCCAGCGGTCCTGGTTCCGCCGGGACAAGCGCATCCACTGGCTGGACGGGGCCGACCCGGACCTGGCCGGGACCGCACGGTCGGTGCTCGCTCGTACCCTGGTCGCATGAGCACCGGCGGCATCGAGTTCACCAAGGGTCACGGCACGCAGAACGACTTCGTCGTGCTGCCGGATCCCGATGCCGCGCTCCAGCTCACGCCGGAGCGGGTCGCCGCGCTGTGCGACCGCCACCGCGGCCTCGGGGCCGACGGTGTGCTCCGCGTCGTGCGCTGGGCGAAGCTGGCCGGGGACGAGTCGGTCCCGGAGCCCGTCGAGGGTGTCGAGTGGTTCATGGACTACCGCAACGCCGACGGCTCGGTGGCCGAGATGTGCGGCAACGGGGTGCGGGTGTTCGCCCGCTACCTGCACGACCGCGGCTGGGCCCCGGGAGGCGGTGCGATCGGCACCCGGGCCGGGGTGCGCACGGCGACGATCTCCGGGGACACCGTGTCCGTCGACATGGGCCCGGTGGCGATCGGCGCCGCGTCCGTCGCGACCAGCGGTGACGCCCGGTTCGACGGGGTGGCGCTCGACGTCGGCAACCCGCACCTGGCCTGCGTGATCGCCGCCGACCCGGATGCGCTGGACCTGACCCGGGCGCCGTCGTACGACCGGCGGGTGTTCCCGCACGGGGTGAACGTCGAGTTCGTGACCCCGCTGCAGGGGCCCGCCGACGGGGGCACGGTGCGGATGCGCGTGCACGAACGCGGGGTGGGGGAGACCCGGGCCTGCGGGACCGGGACGGTCGCCGCCGTCGTCGCGGCGTTGCGCTCGGCCGGGCACGACGCGGGCGACGTGCACGTCGCCACCCCGGGCGGGCGGCTGCGGGTGACCGTCGAAGCGGGGGACGGCGGCTCCACCGGCCCCACGGTGCTGCATGGCCCCGCCGTCCTCCTGGCCACCGGGGAGCTGGATCGGGCCTGGTGGGAGGCACCGGCCTGACGCCGGGCACACCGCAGGGCCGCCGGTCGGCGCGGCCGGGTGGAGCCGGGGAAACGAACCGGACAACGGACCCGGAACGTGGGACACTCGGTGACGAGATGACTGAAGCCCGCATGCCGTCCACCGGCGAACTCGAACTCGAGGAGCGTTCCTCGCTCCGCCGCGTCCGCGGCCTGTCCACCGAGCTCACCGACGTCACCGAGGTCGAGTACCGGCGCCTGCAACTGGAGCGCGTGGTGCTGGTCGGGGTCTGGACCGAGGGCTCGGCGGAGCAGGCCGAGGCCTCGCTCGCCGAGCTGGCCCGCCTCGCCGAGACCGCCGGCTCGGAGGTGCTCGACGGGCTGGTGCAGCGCCGCTCGACGCCGGACCCGGCGACGTTCATCGGCTCCGGCAAGGTCGACGAGCTGGGGCTCGCGGTGCGCACCTCCGAGGCCGACACCGTGATCTGCGACGGCGAGCTCTCGCCCGGTCAGCTCCGCCAGCTGGAGGAGCGGCTCAAGGTCAAGGTGATCGACCGGACCGCGTTGATCCTCGACATCTTCGCCCAGCACGCCCGCTCCCGGGACGGCAAGGCCCAGGTCGAGCTGGCCCAGCTGTCGTACCTGCTGCCGCGGCTGCGCGGTTGGGGTGAGGCGCTCTCCCGGCAGGTCGGCGGCCGGGCCGCGGGCGGTGTCGGGATCGGTGGCCGTGGCCCCGGTGAGACGAAGATCGAGCTGGACCGCCGCCGGATCCGGGCGCGCATGTCGAAGCTGCGCCGCGAGATCGGCGCGATGCGTCAGGTCCGCGAGACCCAGCGCGGCAGCCGCACGCGCAACGAGATCCCGTCGGTGGCGATCGTCGGCTACACCAACGCCGGCAAGTCCAGCCTGCTCAACCAGCTGACCGACGCCGGGGTGCTGGTCGAGGACGCGCTGTTCGCGACGCTGGACCCCACCACCCGCCGCGCCGAGACGGCGGACGGCCGTGCCTACACCCTCACCGACACCGTCGGGTTCGTGCGGCACCTGCCGCACCAGCTGGTCGAGGCGTTCCGGTCGACGCTCGAGGAGGCCGCGCGGGCCGACCTGCTCGTGCACGTGGTCGACGGGGCCGACCCGCTGCCCGACGACCAGATCGCCGCCGTCCGCCAGGTCCTGGTCGAGATCGGTGAGGAGCAGGGCGGCACCATGCCGCCGGAACTCCTCGTGATCAACAAGACCGACGCGGCCGGCGACCTCGCACTGGCCCGGCTGCGGCACGCCCAGCCCGACGCGGTGTTCGTGTCGGCGCACAACGGCGCCGGCATCGCGAAGCTGCGGGAGCGGATCGCCGAGCGGCTGCCGCGACCGGAGTACGACGTCGACCTGCTGCTGCCCTACACCGAGGGCGCGCTCGTGGCGCGGCTGCACGACGAGGGCGAGATCCTCGCGGAGGAGCACACCGGCGACGGCACCCGCATCCGGGCCCGGGTCGGGCCCGAGCTCGGCACCGCGGTGCTGCCGTACGCGGTCGGCGGGAGCGCGGTGGAGTCCACCGACCTCCCCGCGACGGTGGTCGGGCGCTGACCCGGGGGCACCGGCCCACGCCCGGCCCGCTCCCTGCGGCCGCCTCCACCGGTTCCGCGGAACGCGTCGCGAACGGCCCGGCCGGGCGAGCGAGATCCGCCGGGGCCGCTGCGGCGCTCGCCTCGGCGACCCTGCTGCGGTCCACCGCAGCCGTTGGTGTGACCGTGGCCGTTGGTATGGCGGTAGCCGTTGGTGTGGCTGGGGCCGTGCCGCCGGCCGGATCGGGGAGCGTGGTGGCGCCGAGCGCGGCACACGCCGTCGTACCGCCGGCCGGGCCGAGCGTTCCCGCCCGGCCGGACGGGCCCGTGACCTCGGACGATCGGCCCGGGCCGTCCGTCGGCCCGCCGGTCCCGGCCTGCACCGTGGACGACCCGTGGGTGGCCGAGATATCGGGTCTGGTCGCCGAGGGGCCCCGCGGAGCCCCGCCCGAGCGCTATCACGCCGTCGTCGACGGCGGCGGTACCGCGCAGCTGTTCACCCTGGACCCGGCGACCTGTGCGGTCACCGCCGTGCGCGACACCGCCGTCCCGGTCACCGATGTCGAGGACCTGGGCGCGACACCCGACGGCACGGTGTGGCTGGCCGACACCGGTGACAACGGGGCCCGCCGCGCTGCGGTGCGGCTGGTCGTGCTGCCGTTCGCGGGCCCGCCGCGGGTGCACGACCTGGTCTACCGGGACGGTCCGCGGGATGCGGAGGCGGTGCTCGTCGCCGACGACGGTGTCCCACTGATCGTCGAGAAGGACACCGGTGCCGCCGGTGTCTACCGGCCGTCCCGCGCGCTCGACGACACCGGGGGCGCCGCAGCCACCGGACCGGTACCGCTGGACCGGGTCGCGGACGTGGTGCTGCCGTACTCGGCGACCACGGGCGGTCCCCTCGGTGCGACCGGCTCGCGGACGGTCACCGGGGCTGCGGTCGGCCCACCCGGAGCCGACGGCGGCCGCGCCGCCGCGTTGCGGACCTACACTGACGCCTGGATCTTCCCGCTGCGTGATCCCGCGGCGCCGGTCACCGCGGACGCGCTGGTGGCGGCGTTGCGGGAGGCCCCGCTGCCGGTGCCGCTGCCGGACGAGGCGCAGGGGGAGGCGGTGGCGCTGGACGGCCGCGGGACGCTGCACTCCGCGTCGGAGGCCCGCGGCCTCTCCCCGGCCGGGATCCGTACGGTCCCCGGTGCGCTGCCCGCGGCGACCGCGGCCGCGGCACCGGTCGTCGAGCAGCCCGCGGAGGTGCCCGCGACACCGACGTTCCCGCCGTGGCTGCCCGCCGTCGCCGGAGCCGGCGGGCTCGGCCTGCTGCTGCTCGCCGGGGTCGGCGCGATGATCCTGCACGGGCGGCGCCGCTGACCGCCCGGTGTCCGGGGCGAGGCCGCGGGTGCTCCGCGGGCCGCGCTCAGAGTCGCCGCAGCACCGCCACGACCCGCCCCAGGATCGACGCGTCGTCCCCCGGGATCGGCTCGTAGGCGTCGTTCGCCGGCATCAGCCAGATGTGTCCGTCCTTGCGGCGGAACGTCTTCACCGTGGCCTCGCCGTCGATCATCGCCGCGACGACCTCGCCCTGCTCGGCCACCGGCTGCTGCCGGACGACCACCCAGTCCCCGTCGGTGATCGCGGCGTTGATCATCGAGTCGCCCTTGACGTTCAGCAGGAACAACGTGCCCTCGCCGACGATCTCCCGGGGGAGCGGGAACACGTCCTGCACGGCCTGCTCGGCGAGGATCGGCCCGCCCGCGGCGATGTCGCCGATCAGCGGGACGAAGGCCGGCGACGGCGTCTCCGACGGGGCCGCGGCCTCCGCCTCCCCGCCGTCACCGCTGATCTGTTCCGGGCTGCGCACGTCCACCGCGCGGGTGCGGTTCGGGTCCCGGCGCAGGAACCCCTTGCGTTCCAGGGTCCGCAGCTGGTGGTGGACCGACGACGTGGAGGTCAGCCCCACCGCGTCGCCGATCTCGCGCACGCTCGGCGGGTAGCCGTAGCGGTCCACCCAGTCGCGGATGACCGTCAGGACCTTCCGCTGCCGTGGGGTCAGACCGCGCGTGTCGGACCGGGGTTCGGGGAACTCCCGGACCTTCGCGGAGCCGCGCCCGGTGGGCGCCCCGCCTCCGGACTCGTCCGCTGCCATCGCATTCGCCTCCTCGAGGATGTACCGGCACCCACAGTAGCCACATTCCGGCCGTACGCCAAACATGCGTTCGAAGTTCGTGCCGGGCGTGTCGTGGATTCCGCCGGGCCCGTGGTGGTACAACATCGCACGGGCGTTCGATCGAACATCGATTCGACCCCGGGTCGCGGTGGCGCCGGTGCACGTGCCGGCCGGCCGACGCGGGCCGGGCCGGGTGTCGGCGCCGGGCGGGACCGACCCGCCGCGGGCGCCGACCACCGTCCGGACCTGCGACGACGCGGATCCTGTCGGTGCCCGGTGCTAGACAGCTCGTACGCCCGTTCGAGCGGCCTCGGGGAAGGGCCGGTCGGGGCGAGCAGGACGTGCGGCCGGGTGTGGCCGGGCGTCGACGGCGACGGCCCGCCACGCGGCGGTGCGGTCCTGGAGGAGCAGGAGGAGCCATGCGAGAGCTCGACGTGCGAGAGGTGGCGCAGGGGCCGGGAACCGGCCGGGAGCGCCGCGGTCCCCGGCGATCGGCCGGTGCCGTGCGGTGTGGCGGGGCGCGTTCTGGCGGGGCGCGCTCTGCCGGGGCGCGCTCTGCCGGGGCGCGCTCTGCCGGGGTGACCCGGGCCGACGTGGGCGGGGCGGGCGCGAGGCGTGCCGGTGCGGGTCCGGTCCCGGTGGCCGGTGCGGCACCGCGTTCGATCGGGTTCCCGGTCAGGCGCTCGATCGGGTCCCTGGCCGGGCAGGCCTGCCCGGCCGGGGCGGCACCGTTCCCTGCGGCACTGCTTCCTGCAGCACCGTTCCCTGCGGTGCGGCCCGTCGTGGTGCGGGCCGTCCCGGCGGTCGGTGGCGCCCGGCGCGCTGCGGGGCGTCCCGGCTCCACCGGGCCGGCGATCGTGCCGCCGCGCACGGTCCGCCCGGCGACCCGGCGCTGCGTGGCCCCCGCGCGTCGCCGGAGCCCGCGGCTGCGGGTGCGCTCGGCCGGCGAGCGGTTCCTGATCGGGGTGGCCACGGTCGCCTGCGCCGCCACCGCGGTGGTGGTCCTCGGGCTGCTGGGCGACGCGGCCGCGGGATGGAACTCCGGCCCGGTGGAGCCGGTCGGCACGGGAGCCGTCGTGTCCGGGACGGCGGGCCGCTGATCCCCTCGGGCTCCCTGGTGTCGCCGGTCCCGGCGGCCCGCGCGGGGCGGCGTGTCATCCGGCCTGCGTGGGGCGGCGTGCCATCCGGCGCGCCGGTGCGGCGTGTCGCGGACCCGGGAGGCCGTCCGGCGCGGCCGTGCCGCGGCGACGGGCGGTCACCGCGCGGCCGTCGCACAGCCTGATCAGCGGCGATGCGCCCGGACGTGCCGACGCGGGTCGGGGTGTCCCCGACAGCCGGTGTGCGAGGCTGCTTCCCGATCGGGCGAAGCTCGGCGCCACGCCGGACCCGGGATGGCCAACCCCTAGATGTTGGGGTTACATTGATGTCGTTCTCCCACAGGTTGGGGGATCCGAGTATCATGGGCGAGTGCCCGGTACGCCACGGGAGAAGGGTGGGTCCGCCATGCGCTGCCCGTTCTGTCGGCACCCGGACTCGCGGGTGATCGACTCCCGGACCGCCGACGACGGGACCTGTACCCGCCGTCGCCGGTCCTGCACCTCGTGTGGCCGGCGCTTCACCACGGTCGAGGAGACCGTGCTCGCCGTGGTCAAGCGCAGCGGGGTGAGCGAGCCCTTCAGCCGGCTGAAGGTGGTCGGCGGGGTTCGGCGGGCGTGCCAGGGCCGGCCGGTCGACGAGGACGACCTGCAGCAGCTCGCCCATCGGGTCGAGGAGGCGGTGCGTGCCCGCGGGGCGGCCGAGATCCCCAGCCACGAGGTGGGGCTGGCGATCCTCGGACCGTTGCGCGATCTCGACGAGGTCGCGTACCTGCGGTTCGCGAGCGTCTACCGATCCTTCTCCTCCATCGAGGACTTCGAGAAGGAGATCGCCGACCTGCGTTCGGCGGCTGCCGGGGAAGCAGCCGACGACGAGGCCGGCAACCGGGACGGTTGAGCGGGCTCCCGGCCGGGAGCGGTGTGGTGGCTGCAGGGGGCGCACACCGGGGCCGGGGCCGCGCGGCAGGACCGGAGTGAGACGGGGCGGTGGCCAGCACCGTCCCGCGCCGCCCGCGTACCCCAGCGCGCGGGCGGACAGGACACGTCGGATGCGGAGGCAGTGGATGACCGAGACCGTCGGGGGCCCGACGACAGGTGCCGGGAACGACACGGGCGGCACCGGGGAGGCGCCGGCGAAGGCCGCGCGCGGTCGCGGGAAGGCGGGCGCCAAGCGGCGCGGCCTGACCGTGCAGCGCGTCTTCACCACCGAGGGCGTTCACCCGTTCGACCAGGTCGACTGGGAGCGCCGGGACGTCGTCATGACGAACTGGCGTGACGGGACGGTCAACTTCGAGCAGCGCGGCGTGGAGTTCCCGTCGTTCTGGTCGGTGAACGCCACCAACATCGTCACCAGCAAGTACTTCCGGGGCGCGGTCGGCAGCGACGCCCGCGAGTCCAGCCTCAAGCAGCTCATCGAGCGGGTGGTCGGGGCCTACCGCCGGGCCGGTGTCGAGCACGGCTACTTCGCGTCCGACGCCGACGCCGAGATCTTCGACCACGAGCTGACCTGGATGCTGCTGCACCAGGTGTTCAGCTTCAACTCGCCGGTCTGGTTCAACGTCGGCACGCCGTCGCCGCAGCAGGTCAGCGCCTGCTTCATCCTCTCGGTCGACGACACCATGGAGTCGATCCTGAACTGGTACCGGGAGGAGGGGCTGATCTTCAAGGGCGGCTCCGGTGCCGGCCTGAACCTCTCCCGGATCCGCTCGTCGCGCGAGCTGCTGTCCTCCGGTGGCACGGCCTCCGGCCCGGTCTCGTTCATGCGCGGCGCCGACGCCTCGGCGGGCACCATCAAGTCCGGTGGCGCCACCCGCCGCGCGGCGAAGATGGTCGTCCTCGACGTCGACCACCCCGACATCGAGGAGTTCGTCGAGACCAAGGCCCAGGAGGAGGCCAAGATCCGCGTCCTGCGCGACGCCGGTTTCGACATGGACCTGGGCGGCTCCGACATCGCCTCGGTGCAGTACCAGAACGCGAACAACTCGGTCCGGGTGTCCGACGAGTTCATGCGCGCCGTCGAGGAGGGCACCGAGTTCGGCCTGCGCTCCCGCACGACCGGCGAGGTCATCGACTCGATCGACGCGGGCAAGCTCTTCCACGGCATCGCCGAGGCGGCGTGGAACTGCGCCGACCCCGGCGTCCAGTACGACAGCACGATCAACGACTGGCACACCTGCCCGGAGTCGGGCCGGATCACCGCGTCGAACCCGTGCTCGGAGTACATGCACCTGGACAACTCCAGCTGCAACCTGGCGTCGCTGAACCTGCTGAAGTTCCTCGACGCCGACGACCGGTTCGACGCCGACACGTTCGCCCGGGCCGTCGAGCTGATCATCACCGCGATGGACATCTCGATCTGCTTCGCGGACTTCCCGACCGACCCGATCGCCGAGACCACCCGCACGTTCCGCCAGCTCGGGATCGGGTACGCCAACCTGGGCGCGCTGCTCATGGCGACCGGGCACGCCTACGACTCCGAGGGCGGCCGTGCGCTCGCCGGTGCCATCACCTCGCTGATGACCGGTGCCGCGTACAAGCGCTCCGCCGAGCTCGCCGGGACCGTCGGCCCGTACGAGGGGTACGCCCGCAACGCCGAGGCCCACCAGCGGGTCATCCGCAAGCACGCCGCGGCGAACGACCAGATCCGCAGCTTCCCGGCCAGCGCGCCGGTGCAGACGCTGGCCACCCAGGTCTGGCAGCAGTGCCAGGAGATCGGCGCGGCCAACGGGTGGCGCAACGCCCAGGCGTCGGTGCTGGCCCCGACCGGCACGATCGGCCTGATGATGGACTGCGACACGACCGGCATCGAGCCGGACCTGGCGCTGGTCAAGTTCAAGAAGCTGGTCGGCGGCGGCTCCATGCAGATCGTCAACCAGTCGGTGCGCCGCGCCCTGGACAACCTCGGCTACCAGGCCGAGCAGGCCGAGGCGATCGTCGAGTACGTGGCCGAGCACGGTCACGTCGTCGACGCACCGGGCATGAAGCCCGAGCACTACGAGGTCTTCGACTGCGCCATGGGTGAGCGGTCCATCGCGCCGATGGGCCACGTCCGGATGATGGCGGCCGCGCAGCCGTTCCTGTCCGGTGCCATCTCCAAGACGGTGAACATGCCCGAGCGGGCCACCGTGGAGGACGTCGAGCGGATCTACCTCGAGGGCTGGCGGCTCGGGCTCAAGGCGCTGGCGATCTACCGCGACAACTGCAAGGTCGGCCAGCCGCTGTCGGCCGGCAAGGGCGGTTCCGGGGACGCGAAGCCGGAACCGGAGGTCGTCGTCGAGCAGCGGCCGATCCGCAAGCGGCTGCCGAAGAAGCGCCCGAGCGAGACCGTGTCGTTCACCGTCGGCGGGGCCGACGGCTACCTCACCGCGGGCAGCTACCCCGACGACGGGCTCGGCGAGATCTTCGTCAAGCTGGGCAAGCAGGGCTCGACCCTGGCCGGCGTGATGGACGCGTTCTCGATGTCGATCTCGGTCGGGCTGCAGTACGGGATCCCGCTCGAGTTCTACGTCTCGAAGTTCTCCAACCTGCGCTTCGAGCCGGCCGGCATGACCGACGACCCGGACGTCCGGATCGCCACGTCGGTGCTGGACTACCTGTTCCGCCGGCTCGCGCTGGACCACCTGCCCTATGAGAAGCGCGCCCAGCTGGGCATCTTCTCCGCGGACGAGCGGGCCGCCCAGGTCGAGAACGACTACGGGTCGGGCAGCGAGAACCTGGACATGGACGAGTTCCGGTCCTCGCTCCCGGCGGGCGACGGGACGAAGCAGGAGGCACCGGCCGAGACGCCGGCACCGGCCGAGGCCCACAGCTCCACCGAGCTGCTGGAGCTGCGGCTGGGCAAGGCGGCCGACGCCCCGCTGTGCATGACCTGCGGGACGAAGATGCGACCGGCCGGGTCGTGCTACCTCTGCGAGGGGTGCGGCTCCACCAGCGGCTGCAGCTGAGCGGGCCGCACAGCACCATCCGTGGGGCGGCGCCGGTTCCGGCGCCGCCCCACGGCGTTGCCCGGGCCACCCGGAACGCGGGCCGGTGCCCGGTCGCGGCCCCCGGACTCGATCACCGGTGGGGGCGCGGTGCACGTCGTCCGCACACCGGGTTGCACGGCCGCCGGTGAGTGCGGGTGGAGGGGAGACACCGTGGAGGACCGCACCGGCGAGGTGGCGCGGCGGCTGGCCACCGATCCGCGGGTGGTCGCGGTCCTGGTCGGCGCTCCGTGGCACCCGGCCGCCGGCGGGCCCGAGCCGGACGCGGACCCGGCGGAGGAGCGCGGCGCCCGCGGGCAGGTGTACGTCGGCGTCCCGTCCCCGGCCGAGCTGCGCGCCCTGGACCTCCCGGTGGACGGGCTGCGGCACTTCGGGCTGACCCCCGCCGAACTGCGGGCCGGCGGCTGGACCGACGCCGACCTGCGCTCGGCCGGGCTGACCCCGCCCGGGGCCGCCCCGGACCCCGTCGAGTGGTTCGTGGCCGGCGAGCCGGCGCAGCTGATGCTCGGGCTCGCCCCGCACGGTCCCCCGCTGCTGGCCCGTCCCGAGCCCCGGTGGGACGGCCACCGGCCCGTCCTCGACCCGGCCGACACTGCCGAGGTGCCCGGACTCCTCGCCTGCACCGACCCGGAGAGCGAGCAGGGCCTGCAGGTCACGGCCGTCCGGGACGGGTTGCTCCGCCGGGCCCGTCGCCGCCTGGTGCACTGCGCCCTCTGCCACGTGCTCGTGCACCGCGCCGACACGACCCACGGCGCCTGCCACGGCTGCGCCGGGCGCTGGCTCGGCATCGTCCACTGAGGGCAGCACCACGTTCCGGAACCGGCCACGGGGACCGTGCGGGCACGGTTAGGGTCGGATGGTGACCGATCGCTACCGGGTGGTGCCCGCCTCCTACGTCCTGCTGCTGCGCGGCGAGGCCGACCGGACCGAGGTGCTGCTGCAGCTACGGGCGAACACCGGGTTCATGGACGGGTACTGGGCCGCCGCCGCGGCCGGGCACGTCGAGGCGGGGGAGGACGCGCTCGCCGCGGCCGTCCGGGAGGCGCACGAGGAACTCGGCGTCACCATCGACCCGGCCGACCTCGCCCCGCTCACCGCGGTGCACCGGACGCGGAGCACCGGCGAGCCGATCGACGAGCGCGTCGACTTCTTCTTCACCTGCCGGCGCTGGTCGGGCGAACCACACGAGGCCGAATCGGGGAAGACGGCGGGCCTCGGGTGGTTCCCCCTGGCGGTGCTGCCGGAGCCGACCGTCCCGCACGAACGGGCGGTGCTGGACGCGCTCCGTACCGGCGGGCCCGCGGCGATCACCAGCCACGGGTTCCGCTGACACCGGGCGCTATCCCGGCTCGACCAGCTGCAGTTCGATCGTCACCTCGGGGGTCTCGGTGTCGTCGGGGTCCTCCGCCCAGTGCAGGACCCAGCCGACCTCGTAGTCGTCGCGGGGCATGCCCGGTGGTGCGAAGTTGACCCAGTCGCCGGCGCGGGGCACCACCCGGAACCAGCGGACGTGGTCCGGCCGTTGCCCGATCCGTACCCGGACGGGGACGCCGTGTCGTGGCGAGCTCACGGGCGACGATGCTGCCCGACGATGATCGGGTTCCGCCACCGTCGTGCAGCCGTCGCCCGTGCCGTGCCCGGCGGCGACGGGCCGGTGTGCGCCCCTCAGCCCCCCGTGTAGCGGGCCGACTCGATCAACGCCTCCACCGACTCCGGCGGAACCCGGAACGAACGGCCGAAACGCACCGCCGGGAGCTCGCCGGAGTGCACGAGGCGATAGACCGTCATCCGTGACACCCGCATCCGCTCGGCCACCTCGGCCACGGTGAGGAACGGCGCCTCCTGCCCGGCCCGTTGCTCCGGGATACCTGCCCCCATGCGTGCGCCCCTCCTCGTGCCGCCCCGCCGTGGCGGAACGACCTCGCGATCACCGAACGCAGGGACGGTAGCGCGGATCCGGCCACCCTCCCGGGGCGAACGTGTCCCTCCCTCGGGTGGACTCACTCTCGACCCTCGACGCACGGTGACCTGTCGAGCACGCATGGTGAGAATCTGGCACCCGCGTAGGGTCGCGGACGTGGCGGGCGCGCTCCGTCGAGGAGACCTCGGGCAGGTGTCCGGCAGGCCTCGTGCAGGCCTCACCGAGGCGTCGTACAGCAGTGCGGAAGGGGACGGCGATGTCGCGACCGGCGGAGCAGGACGGGCCCACGGGTGAGGACCTCGAGCCGGGGTGGTTCACCGATGCGGACGCGCCGGCCGTCCGGGCCTTCGCCGACCGCGTGACGGCGGGCCGCACCGGGCCACGGGAGCAGGCGAGCGCCCTGTTCGACGCCGTCCGCGACGAGATCTGGTACGACCCGTTCTGCGTCGTGACCGACCCGCACGCCTACCGTGCTAGCCGGGTCGCCGAGCTCTCCGGCAACTGGTGCGTGCCCAAGGCGGTGCTGCTCACCGCCGCGGCCCGCGCGCTCGGGATCCCGGCCCGGCTCGGGTTCGCCGACGTCCGCAACCATCTCAACACCGCGCGGCTGCGGGAGCGGATGGGCGGGGTGGACCTGTTCGTCTGGCACGGGTACACCGCGTTGTGGCTCGACGGCCGCTGGCGGAAGGCCACACCGGCGTTCAACGCGGAGCTCTGCGCCCGATTCGGTGTCGCTCCCATCACGTTCGACGGCGGCGACGACGCGCTGATGCACGAGTACGACGGCGCCGGTGCCCGCTACATGTCCTACGAGAACGACCGCGGCACCTTCCACGACCTGCCGTTCGACGACATGCTCGCGACCTTCCGCGAGCACTACGGCGAGGCGATGTTCGACACCGCGACGACCGGCCGGGACGCGTTCACTCGTTAGCACTGCACTAGGATCCGCGGGGTGATCGCCCCGACCGTGACCGAGGACGACCCGGACGGCGACTGGACCGCCTCGGGCGTGTTCCGCTGTGCCCCCGGCGTCTACCGCATCCCGCTGCCCCTGCCGCAGGACGGGCTGCGCGCCGTGAACGTCTACGCCCTGGAGGACGCCGGCGGCTGGACCCTGATCGACTCCGGCTGGGCGATCGACGAGGCCCGCGACCTGCTGGAGAAGGCGCTCGCCGCGCTCGGCTCCGGGTTCGGTGACGTCCGCCGGTTCCTGATCACCCACGCGCACCGCGACCACTACACGCTGGCGTCGATCCTGCGCCGCGAGTACGGCACCCGCGTCCTGCTCGGTGCGGGGGAGCGCCCGAACCTGGAGTTCATCGCCTCCCCGGACCGGCCGGAGTACGAGCCCGAGCGCACCCGGCTGCTGCGCTGCGGCGCGGCGGAGCTGGTCGCCGAGATCGGGCGCAGCGGCCCCTGGCCGCGGCCGAACGAGGAGGAGTGGGAGGCGCCCGACGAGTGGCTCGCCGACCGCGCCGCGATCACGGTCGGGGACCAGGCCGCGACGCGCACGCTGACCGCCGTCGAGACGCCCGGCCACACCCGCGGTCACCTCGTGTTCAACGACGACGCGCACGGCCTGCTCTTCGCCGGCGACCACGTCCTGCCGCGGATCACGCCGTCGATCGGGCTGCAGCCCACCACGGTCGCCAGCCCGCTCGGCCAGTTCCTCGACTCGCTGCGGCTGGTCCGTGCCCTGCCCGACGCCGCACTGCTGCCCGCCCACGGCCCGATCGGCGGCCGGGTGCACGCGCGGGCCGACGAGCTGCTGGCCCACCACGACGTCCGGCTCGCCCAGTGCCGGGACGCGGTCGCCGCCGGGAACCCCTCCGCCCAGGAGGTGGCGCGGGTGCTGCGCTGGACCCGCCGGGAGCATCGCTTCGACGACATGGACATGTTCAACCGGATGCTCGCCGTCCTCGAGACGGGTGCGCACCTGGACGTCCTCGCCGACCGCGGCGACCTCACACGCACCGAGCGGACCGACCCGGAGACGGGCGCGGCGGTCGCCACCTACACCGCCTGACCCCGCGCGCCGGGTCGCGACACGCCGGTCGCGAGTCACCCGGTGGTCGTGTCGGGGTGGCCGCCCGCGCCCCGATACGGCAGAGTGGCGTCACCCGTTCCCCACAGATCACGGAGGTCACCCGACACCCACGCGCAGCACATCCGTCACGCGAGTCTCCACGCATCACCGCTGACGTACCGAGGACGTAGGGGAAGACGATCCTCGTCGACGACAGCGGAGGTTGGCAGTGAGCACACGCGGAGTGGTGTTCGTCCACTCGTCGCCGACTGCGGTCTGTCCGCACGTCGAGTGGGCGATTTCCGGCGTCCTCGGTACGCGGGTCTCTCTCGAGTGGTCCGCGCAGCCGGTGGCGTCCGGGCAGATGCGGGCCGAGTGCTCGTGGAGCGGGCCGGCCGGCAGCGCCGGTGCCCTCGCGGGGGCGTTGCGTGCCTGGTCCATGCTGCGGTTCGAGGTGACCGAGGAACCCAGCCCCGGGGTGGACGGCGAGCGGTTCATGCACGTCCCCGGGCTCGGCATGTGGCACGGGCGCACCAGCGCCAACGGCGACGTCGTGCTGCCCGAGGACCAGCTGCGTGCGGTCATGGCCGAGAGCGGCGGCAGCCTGACCCGGCGGCTGGACCAGCTGCTCGGCACGGCGTGGGACGACGAGCTGGAGTCGTTCCGTTTCGCCGGTGACGGTGCCGTGGTCACGCTGCTCACCCACCGGGTCGGTTAGTCCACTCCCGACCCCGGCACACTGGGGGCCGTGTACGGGGGGCATCGGTGAGTGGGAGGGCCGCGGTGACCGCGGCCGCGATGGCGGTGGCACTGGTCGCGGTCGGGGGGATCGCGTGGACGGCGTCGGGAACGGCGACCGACGGGGTCGCGCCGGGCGCGGCGGCGCCGTCGGTGCCGCGCAACGGTGCCGGCGACGGCGTCGTGACGATCAGCTCCGGCGCCGCACGACATCCGGCGGCGCAGCTGGTGCTCGAACAGATCCAGCTCTACTTCAACGCGGTGAACAGCCGCGACCACGGGACCTGGACGCGGGTGGTCAGTGCGGAACGGGCCGAGGCGCAGCCGCGCGAGGAGTGGCTGGAGGGCGTCGGTACCACCACCGACGGCACGATCCGGATCGACCGGATCGACCCCGCACCCGGAGGCGGTGTCCTGGCGCTGGTGCGCTTCGTCAGCGTCCAGAACCCGGAGGACGGACCGCCGGGGCTGCAGGTCGGCCGGATCTGCTGGCAGGGGAGCTATCAGATGGCCGGGTCGCCGCCCCGGATCGTGGTGGGCGACGCGGACAGCATCCTCGGCGCCCCCTGCTAGCAGGAGAGCCCTGATGCGCCGACGGCGGCCCGGATGCCCGGGCCGCCGTCGGTGTCAGCTGGAGCAGTAGTCGCTGCCGCTGTCAGGGTTTGGTGAACAGCAGCGAGGCGTTGTGCCCGCCGAAGCCGAACGAGTTGTTCAGCGCCGCATCCACCGTGGTCTTCCGCGGCTCACCGGCGACCACGTCGAGCTCGACCTTGGGGTCCTTGTCGACGAGGTTGAGCGTGGCCGGGATGACGTCGTCGCGCACCGACAGCAGCGAGATGATGCCCTCGACCGCACCGGCCCCGCCGACCAGGTGCCCGAGCGCCGACTTCGGGGCGGTCAGCACCGGGTGATCACCCAGGGCCTTGCGCACCGCGACCGACTCGCCGACGTCGCCGACCACCGTGGAGGTGGCGTGGCAGTTGACGTGGGTGACGTCGGACGGCTGCAGACCGGCGTTCTCGACGGCCTTGCGCATGGCGCGGACCTGGCCCTCACCCTCCGGGTCGGGACCGGTGATGTGGAAGGCGTCGGAGGTGAGCCCGACCCCGGCGAGGCGGCCGTGGACCGTCGCGCCGCGGGCCTTCGCGAACTCCTCCCGCTCGAGCACCAGCACCCCGGCACCCTCGCCGAGCACGAACCCGTCCCGACCGGTGTCGAACGGCCGGGAGGCACGCTCCGGGTCGTCGTTGCGGCTGGACAGGGTCCGGGCCTGGACGAAACCGGCCACGGTGATCGGCACGATGCAGGACTCGGCGCCACCGGCGAGCACCACGTCGACCTCGCCGTCACGCAGCAGCTTGCAGGCCCACGCCAGCGCCTCGGCGCCGGTGGCACACGCCGAGGCCGGGGAGTGCACCCCGCCCTTGGCCTTGTACTCCAGGCTGACCATGGCGGCCGGCCCGTTGGGCATCAGCATCGGGACGGTGAGCGGGGAGACCTTGCGCAGGCCGTGCTCCTCCAGCAGGTCGTCCTGCGCGAGCAGCGTCGGCGCACCGCCGATGCCGGCACCCAGGACGACGGCCAGCCGCTCGGCCTCGACCGCCGCACCGTCCTCACCCGGGATCGCGCCCAGGCCGGAGTGTTCCCAGGCCTCCTTGGCGGCGACCATGGCGACCTGCTCGCAGCGGTCCATCCGGCGGGCCTGCACCCGCGGCAGCACCTCGGTGGGGTTCACCGCGAGCTGCGCGGAGATGTGCACGGGCAGGTCGAACTTCTCGGTCCACTCCGCCTGCGTGGTGCCCACGCCGGACTTCCCGGCGAGCAGCGCCTCCCAGGTGGAGGCGGCGTCCCCGCCGAGCGGGGTGGTGGCCCCGAAACCGGTGACGACCACTCCGTCGGTCATGACGTCTCCTTCTCCCCGGCGGCACGCGGATGGGCGGGCCCGACAGTATCGATGCGCGCTCCGCGAGCTCCGCGCTGCCTGTCGATCCGCGCTCCGCGAACTCCGCGCTGCCCGCCGGTACGGATCACTGGTGCTTGGCGATGAAGTCGACGGCGTCGCCGACGGTCTTCAGCTCGGCCAGCTGGTCGTCCGGGATCTTCGCGCCGAACTTGTCCTCGGCCTGCACGGCGATCTCCACCATGGACAGCGAGTCGATGTCCAGGTCGTCCACGAAGGACTTCTCCCGGGTCACCTCGGCGGTGTCGATGCCGGCGACCTCCTCGACGATCTCGGCCAGCCCGGACAGGATCTCAGCGTTGTCAGCCACGGTCGGTGTCTCCTTGCGAGGTGAGTTCGGAAAGGGTGTGGTGCCAGGACGTCGTCGACCCTGCGTCACGGGCAGACGACGACCTGTCCGGCGTAGGACAGTCCCGCGCCGAAGCCTACGAGCAGCAACACGTCGCCGGACCGTACCCGGCCGGCGGCGCGCATGTGGTCCAGCGCCATCGGGATGGACGCGGACGAGGTGTTGCCGGAGTGCACGATGTCGTCGGCGACGACCATGTCCTCCCGCGCGCCCTTCTGGCGCAGCTTCTTGGCGATCGCCTCGACGATGCGCAGGTTGGCCTGGTGCGGGATCAGCACGTCGACGTCGGCCGGGGTCAGCCCGGCGCGTTCGACGGCGTCGAGGGCGACCGGGGCGACCGCGGTGGTCGCCCAGCGGAACACCGCCTGGCCCTCCTGGTGCAGCTTGTTGGTCGTGTCGCCGAGGATGCGGATGGCGTCGGCACGGTCGCCGGCGCTGCCCCACGCGACCGGGCCGACTCCGACCTCGTCGCCGGTCGCCGCCGGTCCGACGACGGCGGCGCCTGCCGCGTCGGCGAAGATGATGCAGGTCGAGCGGTCGTCCCAGTCGATCCAGTCGGAGAGCTTCTCCGCGCCGATGACGAGCACGTGCCGTGCCGTCCCGGCCCGGACCATGTCCGCGGCGACACCGAGGCCGTAGCAGAAGCCCGCGCACGCGGCGTTGACGTCGAAGGCCGCCACGCCCGCGGCGCCGACACCGGTGGCGACCTGGGCGGCCGCGTTCGGGATCGGGTTGGGCATCGTGCAGGTGGCGACGACGACGGCGTCCAGCTCGGCCGGGTCGAACGCGGCGTCCTTGAGCGCCGCCTTCCCCGCCTCGACCGCGAGGTCGGGCAGCGAGGTCTCGGCGTCGGCGATCCGGCGCTCGGCGATGCCGACCCGCGATCGGATCCACGCGTCGTCGGTCTCGACCCGCTTCTCGAGGTCGGCGTTGGTGACGACGTGGTCGGGCTGGATGCTGCCGATGCCCAGGATGCGGGCCCCGGCGGTCGTGTCGGGCAGGCGCATGCGGGTCACCTCCCGTGTTCGCTGACGATCTCGACGGCGGCGTCGAGCTGGTCGGGGGTCTTGACCGCGAGGGTCGGGGTGCCCTTCAGGGCGCGCTTGACCAGGCCGGTGAGCGTGGCGCCCGGGGGGAGCTCCAGCGAGGCCGCGGCACCGCGCGCCCCGAGGGTCTCCATGCAGGAATCCCAGCGCACCGGGCGGGTCACCTGGGCGACCAGGCGGCGCAGCGCGTCCGCGCCGGAGGTGACGACCTCGCCGTCGGCGTTGGAGAGCAGGGTCAGCCCGGGATCGGCGACCTCGACCGACGCGGCGTGGGTCTCCAGGGCGGCGCGGGCCGGTTCCATGTGCGCGGTGTGGAACGCCCCGGCGACCGGGAGCTCCTTGACCCGGGCCTTCTCGGGCGGCGTGGCGACCAGCTCGGTGATCGCCTCCTGGGCGCCGGCGGCGACGATCTGCCCGGCGCCGTTGCGGTTGGCCGGGTCGAGGCCGAGCTCGGCCAGCCGGGCCAGCACGGTCTCTTCGTCCCCGCCGAGCACGGCGGCCATCGAGGTCGGGGCGGCGGCGCAGGCGGCGGCCATCTCCCGGCCGCGCACGCCGGCCAGGGCCACGGCGGCGTCGTCGGTCAGGACGCCGGCGATCGCGCAGGCGGTGATCTCCCCGATCGAGTGCCCGGCGACGATCGTGTCCGCTCCCAGCTCCGCCTTGTCGCGCAGCCGGCGCGCGGCGAGCAGTCCGAGCGTGACGATCAGCGGCTGGGTGACGGCGGTGTCGGTGATCTCCTCGGCGTCCGCGGTGGTGCCCAGCCGGACCAGGTCCAGCCCGACGGCCTCGGACCAGCCGGTGACGGCCTTCTCGGCGGCCGGATCCTCCAGCCACGGAGCGAGCATGCCGGGGGTCTGGGCCCCCTGGCCGGGAGCGAGCAGGGCGATCACCGGGACATCACACACCTCACGGGGTCGACGACGGGATATCGGTTACGACGAACTTCGGCCCACCGTAGTTGGAGGATTCCTCCAACGGAGCAGTGTGACCGAGCCCTCGTTACCGGCCCGTAGCGGACCTTCTTTGTAGGGTTCACGACAACTCGCACAGCGTTCACCGGGCCGCTCCACCCGGTACGACCGGGTCGTCCGCCGGGCTCCCGGCCCTCGTCCCGGTGCTCGTGCCGGGACCGGTGCCGGTGTCCGTGGGGGAGCCGGCCTCGCTGCCGTCCAGCGGGGTCAGCGGGGTGTCGGCGGGCAGGCCCGTGCGGGCCCGGCCCACCCGGTCGGCGACGAGCGCCGCACGCAGCACGAACGCCTCCCGCGGGTCGGTGGGGGAGCGCCCGACCAGCTCGCCGATGCGCCGCAACCGGTACCGCACGGTGTTCGGGTGCACGTAGAGCGCACGGGCGCACCCCTCCAGGCTGCCGCCGCCCTCCAGGTACGCCGACAGGGTACGCAGCAGCTCGCCGCCGGCGTCGTGCAGTGGGGCCAGGACGTCCTCGGCGAGCCGCCGCCGCGCGGCCGGGTCACCGCACAGCGCGCGCTCGGGCAGCAGGTCGGCGGCATCGACCGGGCGGGGCGCGTCGGGATGGCCGGGGGCGGCGGCGAGCCCGGCGAGCGCCTCGGCGACGGCGCTGCCGGTCGCGGCCAGGTCGGTGCTGGCGGGGCCCGCGACGACCGGGCCGGGACCGAACCGGGACGCGATCTCCGCGAGCACCGGGTCCGGAGGTCCGTCCCCGTGGCCGGACCGCTCGCCCGAGCGGGCGGTGCCGTTCGGCGGCGCAGTGCCCGTCGACGTGGCACGTGTGCCGCGGTCGCCCGCTGCCGTCCCGCCCGGCGCGCTACCGCTCGCCGGCGGGGCACCCGCCGCGGCCGTGCTCACCGCCGTTCGACCGCGTGTCGTGGTGCCGGCGTCCCCGGTGCCGCCCGGCGCCGTGTCGCCCCGCGCGGTGCCGTTCGCCGTCGTGCCGTCGGGGCCGGCACCGTCGGCGAGCCGGTCGACCCGGCGCCGGGGTGCCCGGCCGGTGACGTGCAGCAGCACGACCAGCCGTCGTCCCTGCACCCCGACCAGCACCTCGTAGCCGAGCCGGGCCGCGAGCCGGCGCAGCTCCACGATCAGCTGCGGCGAGTCCGGCCCCGTCCCCGGCACGCTGCCGACCAGGCAGTGCACCCGGGCGGTGGGGTCCCAGCCCAGTGCCGCGGCGCGGGACACCAGCGCCCCGTCGACGTCGCCGCGCAGCACCGCGTCCACGACCAGGGCCTCCAGCCGGGCGTCCCACGCACCGCGGGACTCGGCGGCGCCGGCGTAGACGGTGGCGGCCGCGAACGCGATCTCCCGGCCGAAGCGCAGCACCGCCTCGGTGAGCCGGTGGCGCTCCGCGGCGTCGGCGGCCAGCGGGGGCAGGTGCTCCTCGAACACGTCCGCCGCGATCCGCACCAGCTCGACGGTCTGGCGCAGGCTGATCCGCCGGGCCAGGTCGCGCGGCGCGATCCGGAAGGCCTCGGCGGTCAGCGGCGTGGTGCGGTCCGGCTCGCGCAGCCAGGCCACGAAGTTCGCGACCCCGGTCTGGGTCACCAGCGAGACCCCGGCCCGCTGGTCGGCGGGCAGCGCGGCGAACCAGGACCGTCGCCGTTCCATCTCCGCGAGGCACTCCGCCGCCAGCCGCGCCGAGGCCAGCTCGAGGCGGCGCAGGGTCGCGTCCGCGACCGGGTGGCGGTGCACGTCGGGCAGCATGACACGACGATGAACGCCTCCACAGACCGAGACCCGCACGTCGAACCGGGCGTCACCGTGCACCGGGCCGGCGAGCGGTTCCGCACCGCCACCGGCTGGCTGGACTCGCGGCACAGCTTCTCCGCCGGCGCGCACTACGACCCGGCGAACACCCACTTCGGGCTGCTCCTGCTGCACAACGAGGACCGGGTGGTGCCGGGCCGGGGGTACGACGAGCACCCGCACCGCGACACCGAGATCCTCACCTGGGTGCTCGACGGCGAGCTCGAGCACCGCGACTCGGGCAGCGGCCGGGTCGAGCGGGTGGGGCCCGGATCGGTGCAGCGCCTCGGCGCGGGGTCGGGGGTGCGGCACTCCGAGCACGCCACGGCGCAGCGGCCGGTGCGGTTCGTGCAGATGTGGGTGGTGCCCGACGCCCCGGGCGGGGAGCCCGAGTACGCGGTGCGCGAGGCACCGGTGGACGGCGGGGAACCGGTCGTGCTGGCCTCCGGGCTGGCGCGGCACCGGGACCTGCGGGTGCTGCCGCTGCGGCAGCGGCACGCCGCGCTGACCGTCGTGCGGCTAGGACCGGGAGGCGCCGTCGAGCTGCCCGCGGCCCCGTTCGTGCACACGTTCGTGACTCGCGGGACCGCCGGGCTGGAGACCGGTATGACGGCGCACGCCGGCGGAGTGCCTGCCGGCACGGTCCTGGACGTCGGTGACGCGGCCAGGATCGTCGACGACGGCGGCCGGCGGGTCACCGCCGGCGCGGCCGGGGCCGAGGTCCTCGTCTGGGAGATGCACAGCGCCCTCGGCCTCGAGTAGGTGGGCGGGCGCCGCCGATCACGGTCCGGGCAGCGGTGCCCGGACCGTCAGGACCGATGTGGATGGATGTCGCCGCGCGGGCGTCGCCCGGCTCAGGCGAGCGGTGTGACGCCGCTGGCCTGCGGCCCCTTCTGCCCCTGCTCGATGTCGAACGACACGCGCTGACCCTCGTCGAGGGTCTTGTAGCCCTGCGTCTGGATCGCCGAGTAGTGCACGAACACGTCCGCACCACCACCGTCGGGAGCGAGGAAGCCGTAGCCCTTCTCGCTGTTGAACCACTTGACGGTGCCCTCTGCCATTCCTGCTCCCTCGTTCATCGGCCCGGGACACCTCGTCCCGGAACCGCCGGCCAGCGGCGCACACGGTCCACGCCCTGGTCGCGACGGCGAGTCGCGCGAGATGTGATCTCCCGCGATCACCGTCGGCCGGAGCCTATCGTGATCTGCGCCGCCCTGGGAGGGGCGAAATACACGACGGCCCGCCGCGCCCCGGAACCGGGGCGTGACGGGCCGTCGGGCGCCGCGGATCGCTCAGGCGACGCCGGAGTCGCTGGTCTGCGGACCGGCCGCCTGCGGGTCGTCGATCTTGTACCCGGCCGCGGCCTCGGCCGCGGTCTCGGACTTGACCAGACCCTGCTTGGCCAGCGCCGACAGCGCGCCGACCACGATGGACTCGGCGTCCACCGCGAAGTGCCGCCGCACGGCCGGGCGGGTGTCGGACAGGCCGAACCCGTCGGTGCCCAGGGACAGGAACGGGGCGGGGGACCACTGGCGGATCTGGTCCGGGACCGCCCGCATCCAGTCGGAGACGGCGACAACCGGGGCGTCGGCGTGGTCGCCCCCGCTCAGCGTCGTCGTCACGTACGGCACGACCGGGTCGGCGCCCGGCGCGAGCAGGTTCGCCCGCTCGGCCTCGACGCCGTCGCGGCGCAGCTCGCCCCAGGAGGTCACCGACCAGACCTCGGCCCGGACGTCCCACTCGTCGTTCAGCATCGTCTGCGCGGTCAGCGCCCACGGCATCGCGACGCCGGAGGCCAGCAGCCGCACGACCGGGCCGTTGCCCTCCGGCGCGGCGGCGTAGCGGTACATGCCGCGCAGGATCCCGTCGGTGTCGACGCCGTCGGGCTCGGCCGGCTGGACGTAGGGCTCGTTGTAGACGGTCAGGTAGTAGATGACGTTCTCGGCGTCCTCGCCGACCATGCGGCGCAGACCGTCCTTGACGATGTGGGCGACCTCGTAGGAGAACGCCGGGTCGTAGGCGACGACGGCCGGGTTGGTCGCGGCCAGGAGCAGCGAGTGGCCGTCGTTGTGCTGCAGGCCCTCACCGGTCAGCGTCGTGCGCCCGGCGGTGGCGCCGACCAGGAACCCGCGGGCCATCTGGTCCGCGGCGGCGTAGATGAAGTCACCGGTCCGCTGGAAGCCGAACATCGAGTAGAAGATGTAGACCGGGATCATCGGCTCGCCGTGCGTGGCGTACGACGTGCCCGCCGCGGTGAACGACCCGACCGAGCCGGCCTCGTTGATGCCCTCGTGCAGGATCTGGCCCTGCTCGGACTCGCGGTAGGCCAGCAGCAGCTCGGCGTCGACCGAGGTGTAGTTCTGCCCGTGCGGGTTGTAGATCTTCTGGGTCGGGAACATCGAGTCGATCCCGAAGGTCCGGGCCTCGTCCGGGATGATCGGCACGAACCGGCCGCCGATCTCGGAGTCCTTGACCAGCTCGCGCAGCAGCCGGACGAACGCCATCGTCGTGGCGACCTCCTGCTTGCCCGAGCCCTTCTTGAGGATGTCGTAGACCTTGTCGCCGGGCAGCACGAGCGCCTTGGAGCCCGACCGGCGCGAGGGGATCGGCCCGCCCAGCTGGCGGCGGCGCTCCTTGAGGTACTGGATGGCGTCGTCGTCCTCGCCGGGGTGGTAGTACGGCGGCAGGTACGGGTCGGCCTCGAGCTGGGCGTCGGGGATCGGGATGCGCTGCTCGTCGCGGAACTGCTTGAGGTCGTCGAGCGTCAGCTTCTTCATCTGGTGGGTGGCGTTGCGGCCCGCGAAGTGCGTGCCCAGGCCGTACCCCTTGATGGTCTTCGCGAGGATGACGGTCGGCTGGCCGTGGTGCGCGGTCGCGGCGGCGTAGGCGGCGTGCACCTTGCGGTAGTCGTGCCCGCCGCGCTTGAGCTTCCAGATGTCGGCGTCGCTCATCGGGTCGACCATGGCCTTGGTGCGCGGGTCGCGGCCGAAGAAGTGGTCGCGGACGTAGGCGCCGTCGTTGGCCTTGTAGGTCTGGTAGTCGCCGTCCGGCGTGGTGTTCATCAGGTTGATCAGCGCGCCGTCCCGGTCGGCGTGCAGCAGGGCGTCCCACTCACGGCCCCAGACGACCTTGATCACGTTCCAGCCGGCGCCCCGGAAGAAGGCCTCCAGCTCCTGGATGATCTTCCCGTTGCCGCGGACCGGGCCGTCGAGGCGCTGCAGGTTGCAGTTGATGACGAAGTTGAGGTTGTCCAGGCCCTCGTTCGCCGCGACGTGGATCATGCCGCGGGACTCCGGCTCGTCCATCTCGCCGTCGCCGAGGAACGCCCAGACCTGCTGCTGGGAGGTGTCGGAGATGCCGCGGTCGTCGAGGTACCGGTTGAACCGGGCCTGCATGATCGCGTTCATCGGGCCGATGCCCATGGAGACCGTGGGGAACTCCCAGAAGTCCGGCATGAGGCGCGGGTGCGGGTAGGACGGCAGGCCACCGCCCGGGCCGGCGTGGGAGAGCTCCTGGCGGAACCCGTCGAGGCGGTCCTCGGACATCCGGCCCTCGAGGTAGGCACGCGCGTAGATGCCGGGGGAGGCGTGGCCCTGGATGTAGATCTGGTCGCCGCCGCCGGGGTGGTCCTTGCCGCGGAAGAAGTGGTTGAAGCCGACCTCGTAGAGCGTCGCGGAGGAGGCGTAGGACGAGATGTGCCCGCCGACCCCGATGCCCGGCCGCTGGGCGCGGTGCACGGTCATCGCCGCGTTCCAGCGCAGCCAGCGCCGGTAGGTGCGCTCGACCTCCTCGTCACCGGGGAACCAGGGCTCCCGCTCGGTGGCGATGGTGTTGACGTAGTCGGTCGTGGTCAGCGCCGGGACCCCGACGCGCTTCTCACGGGCCCGCTGCAGCATGGTCAGCATCAGGTACCGGGCGCGCTGCTGACCGGCGTTGTCCAGGACCGCGTCGAAGGACTCCAGCCACTCGGCCGTCTCCTCCGGGTCGATGTCCGGGAGGTGGGACGCGAGCCCGTCCCGGATGATGTTGACGCGGCGCGGCTCCCCACTGTCGGTGCTGCCGGCCCTGCTGCTCTGCGCGGTCAAGGGTTCTCCCTGCCTGGTCCGTCGGTGGCCGGGATCGCCCGGCCCTGCTTCCGCACGCCCGCGTCCGTGCCCGGCCGCCCCCGGGGTCGGCGGGGCGGTGGTCACGGTGCGCCCGACCGGGGTCGAGCGGGCGTGATGGCCCCCATCGTGCCCCTTCCGGCGCGGGCCCGAAACTCGCGTCCCACGTGGAAGGACCCGGCTTGCGGTGCGTGCGGGCGAGGATAGGTACTACTCGTACGTAACTGAACGTGGGCTGCCGCTCCCGGGCGAGGCAGTTGCATCCGGTCGTGCCCACGTGATCCGATGCCCCATCCGATTTCGCGGCAGGGGTGGCGCCCGCGCGCGGAACCGATGACGATGGTCTGCGTGAGCAGCGTGAAAGGGGAACGAGTGGTGACCGCGGCTGATGCCGGTGCGTCCGACATCGCGGGGAAGCTCGGCATCGAGCCGGGCATGATCGTCCAGGAGCTGGGATACGACACCGACGTCGACGATCAGGTCAGAGAGGCCGTCGAGGAGACGATCGGTGAGGAACTGCTCGACGAGGACGCCCAGGAGGTCATCGACGTCGTCCTCCTGTGGTTCCGCGACGGCGACGGTGACCTCGTCGACACCCTCGTCGACGCCCGCACCCCACTGGCCGACGACGGTGTGGTCTGGGTGCTGACACCCAAGACCGGCCGTGACGGTCACCTCGAACCGTCGGAGATCGCGGAGGCGGCCCCGACCGCCGGACTGTCCCAGACGTCCAACGCGACCCTCGGCGACGACTGGGTCGGGTCCAAGCTCGTCCCGCCGAAACAGGGGAAGGGCGGCAAACGCTGAGCGTCACCGCCGGAGCACCGGCACCGCCGTTCGCCCTGCCCGACCAGAACCGCTCTCCGGTGTCGCTGGAGTCGGTTCTCGGGTCGGGGCGTTCGGCGTTGCTGGTCTTCTACCCGTTCGCGTTCTCCGGGATCTGCGGGGGCGAGCTCTCCGCTGTCCAGGAGTCCGTCGGGGACTTCCAGAACTCCGCGACGCAGGTCCTGGCGATCTCCTGCGACCCGACCTTCGCGTTGGGCGCCTGGGCGTCGTCGGCCGGCTTCACGTTCCCGTTGCTGTCGGACTTCTGGCCGCACGGGGCCGTGGCCTCGGACTACGGGATCTTCAACGCCGACAAGGGGATGGCGCTGCGCGGGACGTTCCTCGTGCAGCCGGACGGGATCGTCTCGTTCGCCGAGGTGAACCAGCCCGGGGAGCCCCGGGACCAGGACGGGTGGCGGCGCGCGCTCGCGGCCGTGTGAGACTGTCACGGTCTCGTTCGAGTCGGGGCGCGTAGCTCAGCGGGAGAGCACTCGGTTTACACCCGAGCGGTCGCAGGTTCGATCCCTGCCGCGCCCACCACGTCCGACCAGGTAGTTCGTTGGTCAGGCCCGCTCAGCGCGGGCGTGTCGTGACATCAAACGTGACGCGAACGGCCCCTATCGTGCTGTCATGGCGACCAGGAAGGGCAGCCGGAAGCGGCCCCGCGGAGGGATCGATGCGCTGCCCAGCGGAGGCCTGCGAGTGCGTGTCTATGCAGGCTTCGATGCTGTCACCCGGCGCCGCCACTACCTGACAGAGATCATCCCGGCAGGGCCCCGGGCGGAGATTCTAGCCGAGGCCGCCCGCACCCGGATGCTGAACGAGGTCGACGAGCGCCGGAGCCCCCGAACTTCTGCCACGGTGAACCAGCTGCTGGATCGCTACCTCGAGATGATCGACGTGAGCGCCTCTACACACCTGATGTACGCGCGGTATCTGGACAAGCACGTCCGGCCGTTCGTTGGGAGCAAGAAGGCGGGTGCTCTGGGCCCGGACGAACTGGACTCGCTCTATGCCGAGCTCCGTCGCTGCCGGGTCCATTGCAAGCCCCGCAGCAAGGTCGTCGATCATCGGACCCCGCGGCCGCATGAGTGCGACGAGCGTTGCCGTCCGCATGTCTGTAAGCCTTTGTCGAACACGACGATCCGGCACGTTCACCACGTCCTCAGCGGCGCGTATAAGCGGGCTGTGCGCTGGCGGTGGGTGGCGACGAGCCCGGTGGTGCAGGCCGAGGTTCCCGCACCGAAGCCGCCGGATCCGCGGCCACCGACGCCTGCCGAGGCGGCGAAGCTGATTGAGGAGGCGTCTGCGGATCCGGACTGGGGTGCGTTGGTCTGGTTCACGATGACGACGGGGGCGCGCCGTGGCGAGGTGTGTGCGCTGCGCTGGCGCGACGTCGACCTCGACGGCCGGACCGTGCAGATCCGTCGGGCGATCGCCACGGACGGGCGTCGGAACCTGGTGGAGAAGGACACCAAGACCCATCAGCAGCGCCGGGTCACCCTCGATGAGGAGACGACCGCAGTGCTCGCGGAGCACAAGGCGCGGGCCGAGGAGGCTGCCGCTCAGCTCGGGCGAGAGCTGACCGGTGCGTCCTTCGTGTTCTCTCAGTCCGCGGACAGCAGCGCGTCCCTGGTGCCGTCGTCGGTCGGGCAGCGCTACACCCGGATGGCGAAGCGTCTCGGCCTCGAGACCCACTTTCACGGCCTGCGGCACTACTCGGCGACCGAGCTGATCGCCGCCGGCATGGACATCCGCACGGTCGCAGGTCGTCTCGGCCACGGCGGCGGCGGGGTCACGACGCTGCGGGTCTATGCCGCCTGGCTGGCCGAGGCCGACCAACGCGCCGCGGCGGGGATCACCGCCCGGCTACCGGAAAGGCCGACGTCCGTGTCGGCGGTGGAACGTGCACGGACCGCGCCACGGTTGCCGTTCGAGAAGACGGCTGCGGCGATCCTGCGGAGGATCGAGGCGGGTGAGCTCTCGGAGGGCGAGTATCTTCCGGCGATCAACAGGCTGGCTCGGGAGCACGAGGTCGGGGTCGGTACGGCGTACAAGGCTCTCGACTTGCTGCAGACCTGGGGCGTGGTCCGTACTCGGGCGGGCGGAGGCGCTGTTGTTCTTGCGCCTGAGCAGCCGACCGAGCCCGCGGTCAACACCGCGGCGGTGCCTGACGAGAGGACGCCGCTTGCACCGCAGCGCCGTCTCCTCGATTTCGTCGTCCGGCGTCGTGGCTACGTGATTGCAGACTTCTCTGCGGAGGCCGATCCCGATGACGCCCCTGGGCTCCGTGAGCTGCTGGTGGGGGCAGTACGCCGCGACGGCCGCGATCCTTCTGAACTCGACGACTTCACGCTCGAGGTCTCGGACCCGGTGCTGAAGGAGCGGCTCAAGACGTTCGTAGCGGCGCCCTGAAGGCCGTCAATCCCGCTGGTCGGCCGGCGGAGCATGCAGAGCACAGCGTCGGTCACGGGGTGCGCCGTGAGCCTGGGGTCCCCGTATTCGTGGTGTCGACGGACCCAGGCGTCAAGATCGAACAGCCGGTCGACCAGATCGTCGGACGAAATGTCAGGCGGAACTTCGTCGAGGAGTATCTCCGACCGACTGCGCGTCGCGTCTTCGTGCTCCCCGAGGGCGTCGGCCAGCGCGCGCCGGCTCGTGCCCGCGGCCAGCTCAACTCGGACCGCCGAGGCCAGCACGTCCTGCGCATGGCGCATGAGCTGAATCGCGTCGTCGAGGAGAACTCCGGGCAACAGCACTGCCGGCGACCCTGTGGGGACCATGCCCCGCGCGAAGGCCGATGTCACGCGGGCCGTCTCAGCCAGCCGCAGCTCGGCCGAGGCGGCGGGATGGCTGTTCGGTAGGAGCCCCGGTAGGTACCGGCGGTGGGTGTCGCCCATGGCGAGGACGGTAGGCGGTTCTCACGACTGTGTGGGGCTCGTGGCGTGAGCCTGTGGACAACTCGAAAGCGAGGGCGGCAGAGCCGCCGCGGACCGGCGTAGGCCGGGCTGCCCTGACCGGTGGGCCGCTTACTCCGCCCGGTCTCACGGTCCAGGGTGCTGCGCATCGGCTGCGCCGACGGCCTGCGGCCGCCCGTGACCGCGAGCCTCGCCGGGCGGAGTCGGGCGCGGAGGACAGGGGCGGGCGCTTCGCACCGCGCCCCGCTACCGGCCCACCAACTTCAAAGCTCACCGGGCTGGTTCCACCGACCGAGGGAGCCCGTCATGCCGAAGCCCGTCAACCACGAGGAGAACCATAACGAGACCATCCTCGGGCGACCGATCGTCCGCCGGGTTCACAGCGGAGGGCTCGCCCAACGGCAGTGCCCGACCTGCGGGCGTCCTGAGCCGGTCCAGGAGCCGAGCATCGGCCTGCAGGCCATGCCGGATCCCGTCACGGACGTCGTGCCTGATGCGGCGGCCATCAGGAGCGCGTTCCGCGCGTTGGCGCTGCTTAGAGATAGTTTCAGAATGAGCTCGGCGTGTCTGCTGTAGACACTCGCTGGGCTGCGGCAGAGTCGCTCGACATGGCTGCCGATCTTGTTCCTGACTCGTTGTGGGAGCGCGTGGAGCCGCTGCTTCCAGTTCGTCCACCGCGCCGGTACCGGTTCCCCGGGCGCAGGCCGGTCGACGACCGGACTGCGCTGCGCGGGATCATGTACGTGCTGCGCAACGGGATCAGCTGGAGCCAGCTCCCGACCGCCGCGTTCGGCGTCTCGGGGGTGACGTGCTGGCGGCGGATGCGGGACTGGACCGAAGCCGGAGTGTGGCCGGCGCTGCATGAGCTGTTGCTGGCC
>NZ_FOUY01000030.1 GCF_900115005.1 Pseudonocardia ammonioxydans
GCCGGCGTTGGCGCGCCGGCCTTGCTTGAGGACCGTCAAGATCACCGGGAGGGTACGACCCCTCCCCGGTCATCCACAGGTCTCAAGCATTGCTCACTCCGCGAACTGGTAGGGCGTAGGTCGCAGTCGGCGTCCGGACCGCGGCGAGGATCCGGAGGCGCCTTCGCGCCGAAGGTGTGTCCTCGACACGGCCGGGCAGCCGAGGAACTGGTGTGGCGGGAGCGTCGCGGACGCGGTCGTGAGTGGGTCTGAGCATGCGATGGTTAGGTAGTGCAGTGAACTCGGCGATCGTCGCGTCGGCCAGAGCAGTGGACCAGGCCGGCACGATCGCGGCGACGATGACCGGTGTAGCGGCGGCACGCCGGCGGGCGGCCGACACGTTCCGGTCGCTGGCAGGCCAACGATGCGGTGCCGAGCGCGAGCGTCTGTGGGGACTTGCCGATGGGTTCACACACTCGGCCGAGCGGGCCGAGCAGTTCGCCGCTGCCGAGCGTTCGCTCCACAGCGAACGTCCGGAACCTCGTGAGCTCCCGCAGATCTGAGCCCACCCGCCCACTACGGAGCCCACCGGAAGTGTTGTCAGGCGCAGACGGGCGGAGTAGAACCATTGCCACGGGCCCGGTGCCCGGCCAGGGCCGGATCGGAGGAGAAGATCCCGCCTCCCGTGCAGCGGACCCCAGCCCGAGTCACGGCACCCACGCGGCGCACGCCGCGACGAGGCTGTCTGCCATGGGTCTGCCTCGACGGCCGAACCGCGGTTGCCGAGGCCGAGACCGGTCTACATGGCGACCTGCGCACGCATGGTCACCGCGGGCTCGAGCTGTCGGACGCCGCCCGTCCACCGAGCGGCGTCCGACCCTTGTCCGGGGTTCGTGCCAGGAGACGAGTTCGGAGCAGACGCCCGCCCGACCCACCGGGGGACACCTCCCTCGTGCGAGCCACCAGCCCGTCGTCACCGTAGAGCGTGACGATCACGGCCCGGAACGGTGCTGCCGGGAGTAGAGGGCGACGGCCTCGAGCTGGGAGTTCACCCCGAGCTTGGTGAGCACGCCCCGGATCTGGGTGCGCACGGTGGCCACCGACACGACATAGGTCTCGGCGATGGCCTGTGCGCGGCGGCCGGCGGCCATGTGTTCGAGGATCTCGCGTTCCCGGACGGTGAGAGCGGCGACGGCTTCGTGCAGGTCGCGGTGGTCGCGCCGGTGACGCCGGTGGTGTTCGATCAGCTCTCGGCGTTGCGCCTCGGGAACGACCGGTCGGTCGGCGAGGGTATTGCGCAGGGCGGTCAGCAGAGTGGCGAAGGGGGCGGCTTTGGGGACCGCGCCGGCGGCGCCGGCGGCCAGGGCGGCGCCGATCCGCTCGGGTGCGGTGTTGTCGCTCAACGCCAGCACGCGCCAACCGGCGTCCCGCAGCGGCGCCACCAGTGCGACACCGTCGATCCGGCCACCCGTGTGATCGTGGCCGAGTTCGAGATCGAGCAGCACCAGTCCGGTCCGGACGATCCATCCGATGGTGGCGAGCAGTTCCGGGATCGAACGGATCGGGAGATGGCGGGTGTCGTGGTAACCGGCCGCGCGCAGGCCGGCCGCCAGTGAGGAGGCCACCAGCTGGTGGTCATCGACGACCCGGATCGGCGCGGCAGCCCGCCGCACGGGCGGCGGGACCTCTCCGCGGGCACGGGCCGGCCGGTCGGGTGCACGGCCGGTGCCCGACGTCGGTGGTGGAGCGGTGTGTGCGGCCCGCAGGTGGACCGCAGGCGCGGCGGGGCGGAATCGGGTCCGGTGGTCGGGCACGTCGGCCTCTCACCAGCCGGTCGTCCACAACGCTTCGCACCACGGCCGCCGGTCACGCAGTGCGAGTGCGGTGTCGGACACGGCCGTCTCGCTGAGCTCGGACCCGAACTCGCGGCGCCAGGCGTGTGCGATCAGCGGCCGGATCTGCTCGACCGGCCATCCGGCGCAGCGGACCGCGAGCGGGTCGAGGACCACGCTGATCTGGATCGAGATGTCCTCGAGGTGACCGGCGGTGTGGTCGCGGACAGATGGGGTCAACGGGGATCCTCCGGCATCTGCGTAGGTGACACGGGATGACGATCGGGGGAGCGGTCCACCGACGCGCGGCGACGCTGCGCGACAGCCGGGCGCGCTCCGGGGAGGGCCGGGCCGGCACTGCATCGGGTGGAGCGGTCTCGAGGACGATTGCTCCGAGGACGCCGGCTCCGAGGTCGGTGGCTCCGGGGTCGGGGCACTGCCGGTACAGGTGCTCGGGACACGAACGTCCCCTCCCCACCCGGGGCGCCCGCTGAAGCCGGACCCCGGGCATCGAGTGACAGGAATCGACGCCCGCCGGGGTCTGGAGCGGTCCCACACTGGTACACACCCGGGTGCGGCTCCGTCGACCGCCGAACGGACCATGCCGTCGGTGATCCACCAGGTGGCGCGACCTGATCGCCTCCGGCCGTACGCCGGTCACGCCGACCGGTCGGCCGGATCGGGATCGCCCGAGGGCTCGACGCCGGTGATGTGGATCACTTAGCCTGGTGCTGCTCGGATGTCACTCCAGTCCCCGGTGACCCACGATCACTGTTGGCGCACATGCCGGGGAGGCCTGCCGGATGGACAACCGGTTCACGGGAGCATCGGGACAGGTGGGCGAGCGGACCACCTGCTTCATCGGCTCGATCCTCGATACTCCGGGAGAGGGGCTGATCGTGCTGCGCGGCGAGCTCGATGCCGCCGCGGTCGATCGCCTGCGCGAGCACATCGACGCGTTCCTGGCGGGGACCACCCGCCATCTGGTGCTCGACGCGCGGGCGGTGCAACGCTTCCATCCCGCCCTGCCGGGCCTGCTCGGAGGCACCCAGCGCCGACTCGCGGTCCGGCGCGGAATGCTGCAGGTCCGTGGTCTGGCCCCGGCCGCCATCGCCCCGGACGACACGGCCTCGGACGGGCCCGCCTCGGACTACGCCGTCCCGGACTACGCCGCCGCGGACGGGCCCGCCTCGGACTACGCCGTTCCGGACGCCGCCGCCGCGGAGGGTGCCGGGCCGGGCAGCATCGCTCCCGCATCCGTGCCCACCCCGGCCGCCCTGCTCGACGTGACGGCCGAGGCCCCGCGTGCGGGCGAGAGAGGTGCGGCCGTCACCGGCTCGCCGAGGCCGGGGCGGTCGCCACCGGCCACCGGCCGTGACGGCCACACACCACCGGGGACGGGCAGTCGTGGGGCCGGCGGGACGTAACCCTGGGCACTGTTCCGGCGAGGACGCCGGTGTGTCGATGCAAGAGCTGCCGCCCTCGTACCCGGTCCTGATCGAGAGCTTCGGATGGGTCGTCGAGCCGGGGCTGATCGTTCTGGCCGTGCTCACCGTCCTCGGCCTCGGTGGTCTCCCGGGCTGAGAGCCGCCGTGCCTGCGCTCCCGCCGCCGGTGGGGCGGTCGGAGCGGGCAGGGCATCAGGCCCGCGTCGGGTCGGCCAGGGCGACGAGCACCTCGCGCGGCCCCTCATAGGGGTCGCGGCCGTGGGCCGTGCGAATGTTGTCGACGACGAGCAGGTCCCCGCTCTGCCAGGGCTCACGGATGGTGTTGTCGGCGTACGCCTGCCGGATCCGGGACACGAGATCCCACCCGATGGGGGTGCCGTCGCCGAAACACGTGGTGACGGGGAGCCCCTCGGGCCCCAGCATGTCGCACAGCTCGGCGTGCGCCTCGGGGCCCAGGCTCCATTCGCTGTAGTGCGCGATCTCGTTGAACCAGCAGCGGGCACCTGTCGTCGGGTGGCGGACCACGGCCCGGCGGCGTTGCCGGGTGCGGAGCCGGCCGCCGGGGCACCACTCGACGTCGATGGCGTGTGCGCGGCAGTAGTCCTCGACACCGTGCCGGTCGCCGGTGCCGAAGGCGTCCGACCAGGACGGGCCGATGTCACCGTTGTAGGTCCGCACCAGGAGCCATCCGTCCCGCGCGCACCGTGACACCAGGCTCGCCGGCAGCGCCTCGAGCACGGTCGAGGAGTCGACGAGCACCGTGGCCCCGCCGAGGACGGGTGGGGTCAGACAGACGAACATCATCAGGCCGGGGAACCGGTCGCGGTAGGACAACTCGTGGTGCGGGCACAGGGGCAGCCCCGGGGGCCAGCGGGTGGCGGAGTAGACACGGTCGGTGTAGGACCCCCGTGGGGCGAAGGCCTCCCGCTCGGGCATCAGCTCGTCGGCGAGCATCCGGATGACGTCGCCGGCCAGGATCGGGTCGTACAGGCCCAGGCCACGGACCAGTACCGCCCCGTACCCGACCGCCGCCGTCCGCACGGTCCGCCGTTCTTCGTGGGCCCAGCGCAACGGGTCCTCGGGATCGACGCGGAGCAGCGCCGGGGCACCGGCGTGGCGTTCCAGGGTGCTCATGCCGGGGCCGGGACGGACCTGACGGGCAGGTCCCGCGCGGGGTTGCCGCCCCACGTCGCGCCTTCGGGGACCTCCTCGCCCTTCATGACGAACGAGTCGGCTTCGATCGCGGCGTCGTCGCCGACGGTGATGCCGTAGAACACGAACGCCCCGGTGCCGACGCTGACCCTGGATCCGATGACGATGTCGTCGGACTTGAAGACGCTGTCCTCCTGGGAGTGGCTCTGGATGATGCTGCGCTCGTTGAGCATGCAGTCGTCGCCGAGGGACACGAACGACCGCTCGACGATGACGCAGCCGCCGTCGTAGAGCCGGGCCCCGACCCGGACCCCGTTGAGCCGGTAGACCGGGCCCTTGAGCGGGGTCCCGTTGAACAGCGCCATGTGTGCCGGTGCGGGCACCTTCCAGAACCGCTCGTGCCCCCAGAACTCCGGTTCGTAGATCGAGCATCCGCTCGGGACCCGGAGCTGCAGGGGTCGAACGGCCTTGTCCACCAGAGCGAACCACAGCACGGTGAAGACGATGATCAGAACCTGCACGATGGCGATCTCCAACGCGCCCAGCGTCACCTCGAAGACCGCCATCGCCGGGATCAGCATCATGACCCCGCTCAGGTAGAGCCAGCGAACCCCCAGGTGCAGGAGCATGGTGAGCAGGTTGTGCCGGTTCTTGCCGCGCAGGGCCCGGTGCAGGGCGTCGCTGCCGAACGCCAGTCGGGTGTCGCGGGCGACGGTGCGGGGGATCTCGAAGCTCGGTGAGCCGAGCAGGCCGGTGTCCGCTCGGACCGGTCCGTCGACGGGGACCATGACCTTGGTACCGAGCAGGCAGTTGTCCCCGGTCCTGCCCTGTGACGGGTAGGTGATCCGGTTGCCGAGGAAGTTGCGTTCCCCGATCCGGGCCGGCGTCACGCGGAACGAGGTGTGGGAGAACTCCGCGTTGACGATCGACAGCTCGTCGGCGACGACGGTGCCCGAACCGACCGCGGCCAGGTACGGGTTCTCGTGCTTGACGCCCAGGCCGAAGTTGTTGCCCGTCTGCACCAACGGTGTCAGGTCGTAGCCCACCGCCCGCAGGTAGTGCGGGATCGCCGAGCTGTCACCGAACAAGCGGATGAACGCCGCGTTGTTGGTCATCGCCGCGACGGTTCCGTGGAGGAAGTAGTGCACACCGTAGAGCGGGTGGACCCGGCCCGGGCGCACCGCGCGGGCGAGCAACCGCGGGACGGTCGCGATGAGGACGAAGGCCAGGAGCAGGAAGCCGGCGATCAGGACGAGGGCGAGCCCGGCGATCTCGGCGTAGAAGTACCAGTGCACGAACGCCAGTGGTCCGGGGAACAGCAGCGCCCGCAGCTGCGGGACCTCGCGCAGGAGCAGGGTGAGGCCGCCGAACGAGAGCGGGGCGCCGATCCCCAGCAGCAGCGCCAGCTGCCACATCGAATAGAGGATCTTCCGGGCACGACCGCAGCGGGCGGGTGGGACGGTGCAGTAGTCCGCCGCGGCGGGCCGGGCGGGAGAACCGTGCCAGCGCTCGCCTGCCGGGACGGCCTGCCCGCTGAGCAGCGCGGAACTGTGTCCGAGCTGGCCGCCGTCGCCGATGCGGGTGTCGAGATCGAGGATCGTGGCCTCCCCGACGAACACGTCGTCCCCCAGGGTGACCGGCCCGATGTCGATGAGCCCGTCCCGGGCCCGGTAGCCGGTCAGCATCGCATCCTTGCGGACGACCGAGCGCTCACCGATGGACAGCAGGTCGGTACACACCGGAACGGACCGGGTGAACACCACCGAGTCACGACCGATCCGGGCGCCGAGCGCGCGCAGGTGGAACAGGTACAGCGGCGAGCCGCGGAACAGCACCAGCGGGCTCAGGCCCACGATCGTGCGGACGATCCAGAACCGGACGTAGCCGATGCTCCAGACCCGGATGGAGCGGGGCGTCCACCGGCCGATCAACAGCCACTTCACCACGATCGGGAACAGACACAGGAACACGAACACGCCCGCACCGACGATCACGGCCCGGTCGTAGAGCTCGAGCAGGGTCGCCGACACGACCATCCACTCGTACCCCCAGAACAGCGGCAGGGCCATCAGGTAGGTCCAGCCCAGCACGAAGCCGACCTGGAGCAGCCCGCACAGCACGTAGCCGGCGGTGCCCACCCGGCGGACCGGCGGCCCACGGCGCTCGACGACGACGGCGGGTTCCTCCGGCGGGCCGCCTGTCGTCGGGGGACCGGTGGGCGCCAGCGCGGAGGCCAGGAGCGCGAGGGTCGGATGGGCGTAGAGGTCCTGGATCGCCGGGGTCGGCAGCGCCGGGTCCGTGCGCAGGCGGGCGCAGAACTTCGCCATGGTGAGGGAATCGGCGCCCAGGTCGTCGAAGAAGTGCGCCTCGTCCGCGACCTCCTGCTCGACCACCGCGGCCAGGACCGTCCGCAGCCGTTCCAGCAGCCCGGTCGTCGTCGGCGCGGACCGGTCGGGCGCGGGGGCCACCGCCGCCGCCAGGCCCGCCAGGGTCGGATGCCGGTAGATCTGTGGGATCGACAGGGTCGGGAGCACCGGGTCGGTGCGGACCCGTGCACAGAACTTCGCCATCGTCAGCGAGTCCGCACCGAGCTCGAACACGTTCGCCTGCGCCGGGACGCCGTCGAGCCCGAGCACCTCGGCCAGGACCTCGGTGAATCGTTCCTCGAGCACGTCCTGCGCCTGCCGCCCCGCACCGTCGTCCGGCACCGGGATCACGGTCGTCGGCGCGGCGGAGGTCGCCCCGTCCTGGATCCTGCCCCGGTACTCGACACTCCCGTCGGGCGTGATCCGGCCCAGGTCACCGGTGCGGAAGATCCGGTTCGACGGGTTCGCGGGAAGGCCCGGCGGAGCCGGGACGAACGCCTCCTGCTCCAGGTCGTCGCGGCCGAGATAGCCGCGGGCCAGTCCGGCCCCGACGATGCCGATCTCACCGGTCTCACCGCGCGGCAGGACCGTCGACGGGTCCCCGAGGTCCAGGACGACGATGCCGGCGGTCGGCAACGGGACCCCCAGCGACGACGGTCGTCCGGGGTCCAGTTCGGTCCAGGTGGTGATGACGGTCGCCTCGGGTGCACCGTAGGTCCCGATCAGCCGCCGCCCGGGACGGTGCCATCGCTCGATCACGTCGGCGGGGCACGATGCCGCGGACAACACCAACCGGACGGGGAGATGTCGCTCGTCGAGCACGGCCAGGGTCGCGGGGTCGCTGCGCAGCACGGTGACACCCCGTTCGCGCAGGAAGCCGCCCAGGGCCGCGTCGTCCAGGGCCGCCGCGTCCGGCGGTGCGACCACCGTCGCCCCGGCCACCCAGGGCACCCAGGTCTGCTCGACCAGCAGGTCCGACGCCGGTGACTGTCCCTGGTACACCCGGTCCCGAGGTCCGATGCCGTACATCTCGACCGTGACACGGGCGACGTTGCAGACGGCACCGTGGTCGATCGCGACCCCGCACGGCCGCCCGTCGTCGTCCACGAGGTACACGATGTAGGCGACCGCGCCCGGCGCCCCGTGCTCGACGGCCGGCAGCCGTCGCGGACTCTGCTCGGCGACCGTCCGGGCGGCGAGATCGAGTGCGAGCACGGCCGTCCCGGCCCGGGAGTCGAGCCCCGGGAAGTCACCCGCGATCGACGAGGTGGTGAGCACCAGGGTGGCGCCCGCATCGTCGACGACGGCGCGCACCTGCTCGGGCGCGAGGCGGACGTCCAGCGGAACGTAGGTGGCACCGATCTTGGCCACCGCGAGCATCGCGGTACAGAGATCGGCCGGACGGTCGAGCAGGAGTGCGACCCGGTGCCCGGACCCGGCGTGGTGCAGCCGGAGGACGCGGGCCAGCCGGTTCGCCGCGGCATCCAGCTCCGGATAGGACAGGACTCCGTCCGCCGAGTCCACGGCCGGGTGGTCGGCGCCGCCGAACCGGACCAGCCGGTCGCACTGTGCCTCGAACAGCGACTCCAGCCGCTCGGCCGCGCGGGCACGTCGGCCCTGCGACACGCGGTGGTCGATCAGGACACGACCGGAGGCGGGTGGCTCCGGGCCGGGGCCTGCGGCCACGTCATCGTCCCCGGCGCGGGCGGCACCGGTCGTCGTACTGGGCTGTGGCCACATCGTCAGGGGAGAACCGGCGGGTGGAGCGCATGTTCTGTTTGTCGGATTCGCTGTGTCCACGACCGGACCTCCTGGGATCGCGACCATTTCACTCTGAATTCACGGGGGCGGCACCGAACTCGTGCGGGGATTCCGGCGTGTTACGGGAAATCCGCACGCGTCGGGCAAGGGGACGGTAAAATGATCAGCAGTAAAGCCAGGGGGCGGTTAACAGGGCGGTATGTCCTGAATGACCTGTGGTGGCGAACATCTTGCGGCGCAGGATCATACCTGTCGACCCGGGCCGGTCGCCGCTGTCGTCGTCGTCCGTTCTGAGGATTGTCGACCGGTCGGGTGCGGAGATCCGAAATCGCTCCGTAGTGGGCGGAGGGGTGTGGTGCGCGGGCGTTCGTGACATTCTCCGGTGGTCTGCACATCCGAATCGCGCAGTCGTTGTCCGGACCGAACTCGTCGTTTGCTGATGTGCTCGTCCCGATCCGGGGGAGGATTTCGCCCGGACCGTCCGTTCCTGACCGTTTCGCGGGTGGTGTCGCCGCGCCGACCGCTCGGTGTCGCGGTCCGCGGGCGGATCGGGACGAGCGGTGTCGGGAGCCGGCGGTCGGGCCGTCAGGGGCGGGGCAGGTCGTCACGGCCGGCGACCACGGCACGGGCGAGCTCGGTGAGGCGGTGGTTGTGGTCGCGGGCGTGCCCGCGCAGCAGCCGGAACGCCCGCTCCGGGTCGAGCCCGAACCGTTCCACGACGATCCCCTTGGCCTGTTCGATGACCACCCGGCTGCCCAGTGCGGTCTGCAGCTGTTCGATCACTGTGGCCTGGCCGAGGCGTTCGCGGTGCTGCAGGAGCCCGATCGTGGCGACGTCGGTCAACGCCTGGGCGATCCGTGCCGAGTCCGGTCCGAGTCGCCCCGGGCTCCGCCCGAGCAGGTTCATCGCCCCGATCGCGCGGTCGCCGTAGCGCATCGGCAACGCGTGGACCGCGGCGAACCCGGCCTGCCGGCACGCCGGGCTGAACCGGGGCCACCGGTCGACGTGCTCGGCCACGTCGTCGATCAGCATCATGGTGCCGGAGCGGTGGCACTCCAGGCAGGGGCCCTCCCCGGCCTGTAGCTGGTACAGCTCGAGCTGGCGGGCCTCGTGGGTGCTGGCCGCCATCACCTGCAGCCGGCCCTGCGGGTCGGCCAGCAGCAGCCCCACCGCGTCGACCTCCAGCAGTCGCACGCAGCGGTCGCAGAGCCGGAGCAGGAACTCCACCAGGTCGAATCCGGCCACCAGGGTGTCGGCGCACTCGACGAAGACCTCGGCCAGCTCGCCGGTCCGGTTCGGTGGCCACCCCGACTGCGTGTCCATGCGCCCTCCCGGGTCGGGTGACGCCCGGACAGCGCGTCAGGGTCGATGTGGGGAACACGAGAGTAGGACCCGCACGCAGCCGGCGCATGCGCCGACTGCGTGCCCGCTGCTCCGGACGTGCGGCCGGTCAGCCCGGGGCCTGGCGGCTCAGGTGCTCCCACGTCCGGTACTCCTCGGTGCGGGCCTGATCCATCTGCTGGACCAGGTCGTAGGAGGCGCCGCCGACGATCAGCCGCAGCGGTGGCTCGGTCAGGCGGGTCAGCTCCAGCACCACCGGGGCGGCGGTGCTCGGGTCGGGCCCTGCGTCGTCGCCCCACATCTCGGCCATCCGGGTGCGCAGCGGCTCGTACTCCGGGAGCGGCGCCGTGGTCGTGATGCCGCGGGTGAACAGGTCGGTGTCGTAGCCGCCGGGCTGCACGATGGTCACCGCGATGCCGAACGGCGCCATCTCCATCGCCAGTGCCTGGCTCACGGAGTCGAGCGCGCTCTTGCTTGCCGCGTAGAACCCGGTGGAGGCGACGCCACCACCGGTGCCCATCGTGGTGACCTGCAGGATGTGCCCGTGCCCCTGCGCCCGCAGGTGCGGCACGACGGCCTGGGACACCCATACGGCGCCGAAGAAGTTGACGTCGAACTGGGCGCGGATCTGCTCCTCGGTCGCCTCCTCGACCATGCCGAGCAGCATCGTGCCGGCGTTGTTGACCACGATGTCGAGCCGGCCGAACGCGGCCGCGGCCCGGTCCACGACGACCTGCACGGCCGCGCGGTCGGTCACGTCCAGCTCCAGCCGGACGAGGTCGTCGGGGTGGGCCGCGGCCAGGTCGTCGAGCGGGCCGAGGTCGCGGGCGGCCGCCACCACCCGGTCCCCGGTGCCGAGTGCCGCCTCGGCGAAGGCCCGGCCCAGGCCTCGCGAGGCACCGGTGATGAACCAGACGCGGGCGGTCGTCATGCGCGCTCCTTCGGGGTAGAGACGAGACGGACCGTCTCGTTGACGACGAGTGTTCACTGCCGACGCGACACTGTCAAGACGATGCGTCTCGTCTCGTTTAGGCTGGCGGGCGTGTCCCGCACCGCGAAGCCGAACGCCGCCCGGCGCAGCGAACGTTCCCGGCAGGCCGTCCTCACCGCCGCGCGCGAGCTCGTCCCCGAGCTCGGCTACGCCAGGGTGACGATCGAGGCCATCGCCGCCCGGGCCGGCGTCGGCAAGCAGACGATCTACCGCTGGTGGCCGTCCAAGGGAGCGGTCATCCTCGACTCGATCCTCGCGCTGAGCGAGGGGGAGCAGGGGGTGCGGCTGCCCGACACCGGCGAGCTCGCCGCCGATCTCCGGGCCGTGATGCGGGCGACCGTGGCCGAGTTCGCCGATCCGGTGTTCGAGGCGCCGTTGCGGGCGCTGACGATCGAGATCGCCGCCGACCCCGACCTCGCCGCGATGTACCGCGAGCGCCTGGCGGGGCCGGTCGACGAGGCCAAGAAGGAGCGGCTGCGCAGTGCGCAGCGGGCCGGGCAGCTGCGTCCCGACGCCGATCTCGACCTGGTGCTGGAGGTGCTCTACGCGCCGCTGCAGCAGCGCTGGCTGCGCCGTTCCGGGCCGCTGACCGACGACTACGCCGACGCGCTCGTGGATCTCACCCTCCGCGCCTTCGCGCCCTGACCGGCGGCGCGAACCGGTCGCCGGCCTCGACAGCTACATTCCCCACCAGCTATATTCCCGCCGTGGCATCTACGTTCGAGGTGCTGGCCGAACCCCGGCGCCGGGAGATCCTCGATCTCCTGCGTGCGCGGGAGCGCCAGGTCGGGGAGCTGGTCGACGAGCTGGGGCTGGCCCAGCCGACCGTGTCGAAGCACCTCAGGGTGCTGCGCGAGGCGGGACTGGTGCAGGTGCGGCGGGACGCCCAGCGCCGCTGGTACCGGCTGCACGCCGCACCGCTGGCCGAGGTGGCCGCCTGGCTCGCGCCCTACCGCTGGTTCTGGGAGTCGCGGCTGGACGCCCTGGAACGACGCCTCGACGCGATGCCGGACGCACCGCCCGGGCGGGACCCCGGATGACCGAGCAGCACCGCATGACCGAGCAGCACCGCATGAGCCGGCAGCACCGCATGAATAAGGAGCACGGCATGAACAGGAGACCGGTATGAACGCGGATCTGGACATCGTCGACGGCCGGCCGGTGCTCCGGTTCGAGCGGGAACTGGCCCACCCGCCGCAGAAGGTGTGGCACGCCGTGACCGACCCCGGCGAGATGTCGCACTGGTTCCCGGCCGCGGTCAGCACCGAGCTGCGGATC
Source organism: Pseudonocardia ammonioxydans (assembly GCF_900115005.1). Classification (GTDB taxonomy): domain Bacteria; phylum Actinomycetota; class Actinomycetes; order Mycobacteriales; family Pseudonocardiaceae; genus Pseudonocardia; species Pseudonocardia ammonioxydans. The sequence goes on from NZ_FOUY01000030.1 coordinate 12,148, forward strand.
GGGGCCCGGATGCGGTTCGACTTCGGTGAGCCCCCCGCCGGCGAGGCCGCTGCCGGTGGCGTGGAGGGGCCCGATGTCGCGGAGGGGCCCGATGCCGCGCCCTACGCCGACGGGGAGATCCTCGAGCTCGATCCGCCGCGGGTCTACGCGTTCCGGTGGACCGACGAGCTCTACCGGCTGGAGCTGCTCCCGCGCGGCGCGGGCTGCCTGCTCGTGTTCACCGTGACCCTGAGCGGAACCGGGACCGTGGGTGACCTGCCGTCGGTGGCCCGCAACGCACCGGGCTGGGACGGGTGCCTCGACGCGCTCACCGCGAGGTTGGACGGGCAGCCGGTGCCGCAGCCGACACCGGCCTGGTTCCTCGCCCACGCCGAGCACTACGTCGACCGGTTCGGCCTCGGTGAGGGCACGGCGACGACCACGGCCGACGGGTACCTCCTGCGGTTCGAGCGCGACCTGATCCAGTCCGTGCCGCAGGTGTGGTCCTGCCTGACCGGCGACGCCGGCCCCCGGGCCGAACGGGTGCCGGGGAGCTGCACGCACGAGCACCTGGAGGCGGGCGCGATCACCGCCGTCGAGCCGCCGCACGCCCTCGCCTACGGCTGGTGCCACGACGGCGTGCCCGTGGGCACGGTCCGGTTCGCGCTGCGCGAGCAGGAGCCGATCGGCTGCCGCCTGGTCCTCACCCAGACCGTGCCCGCCGGCCTCGGCGGGCTGTGCGCGACCGCGCTCGCCGCCTGGCAGGCCCACCTCGAGGTCCTGTTCGCCACCCTCAACGGCGCGACCCGGTCCCCGGCGGAGGGCCGCACCGCGGCGCCGGCCGCCGGGTACGCGCGCCGCCTCATCGGACTGCAGCCGACCGGCCCGACGGGGGACTGAGTCTCGGCGCGGTGTGGGCGAGGAGCTCGTCGGCGACGATGGGGACGGCGTGGGCCGGGAGCCGGTGCCCGACGCCGTCGAGCCGCACGAGGCGGGCGCCCGGGATCTCGGCGGCGAGCGCCTCGCCGTTGCCGATCGGGAAGAACGGGTCCTGCACCCCGTGCACCACGAGCGTGGGGGCGCTGATCTGCCCGAGCTGCTCGCGGCGGCGCGGGCCGTGGTCGGCGAAGGCGATGTTGCTCGTCGCGCACCGCACGTCGGCGGTGCGGTCGACCTCGGCCTCGGCGTGCCGACGGGCGGCGGCCTCGTCGAACGTGCCCGCCCCGGCGAACGTCCTGGCCAGCAGCACGAGGTACTCGATGACGGCCCGCGGGTCGGACCAGTCCGGGTCCGGGGTCGTCCGGAGCACCTGCATGAGCGCCTCGTCGTGTTCGGGGAGGTCGGCGTCGACCGGGCCGGGGGTGTTCGGCCGGGCGGCGACGAGCGTCAGCGTCGCGACCCGGTCCGGATGGTCGAGGGCGAGCAGCTGGGCGATCCAGCCGCCGACCGACATCCCGACGACGTGCGCCGAGCCGGTCCCGGTCGCGTCGAGCACGCCGACGGCGTCATCGACGAGGTCGGCGAGGGAGTACCCGGGCTCGCCCGGCGGGTACGACTCCGAGCGGCCGGTGTCGCGGGCGTCGTACCGGATCACCCGGCGTCCACCGGCCACGAGGCGCTCGCACAGCTCCTCGGGCCAGCTCGGCATCGACGACCCGACCAGCAGCACGGCCGCGTCGTCGGTGCCGCCCTGCACCGCCACGCAGCTCGCCGCCCCATTGATCCTGATCACGCGCTCGCCCGTCGGCACGAGTCCGCCCTCCTCCCGGCCCGCCGCGCACGGACCTCTGCCGGGGCCGACCGGGCGGAGCGGCCGGACTCATCGGTGCACGTGACGGGTCGCGTCAGCCGCGGGCGGGGCCGAAGCGGAAGGCCGGGTGCGACCGCTGCGCCGCGACCCGGGGTGCGAGGCCGTCGAGGACGTGGTCGACCTCGCGCCGGGCGTCACCGGCGGGCACCGTGTCGGCGCCGAACGGTGCCAGCGCGCTCACCAGGTAGCCGGCGTCGCGGCCGCGGACGGTGTCGGGCACCGATCCCGCCCGCCCGGCCGCGCCGCCGAGGTGCCGGAACCCGGTGACGGTCATCGGCCCGGTCCGGGTCGCGACCCGGTCCAGCCCGGCCGGTGCCGGGGTGTCGACGAGCACGCCGTTGCCCAGGTAGGCGTGCGGCATCTCCGGTTCGGCGTACACCCGGGCCGTGTCGCGCGGGTCGAGGGGCGCGACGGTGTCGTCGTCCCACCGGACGGCGGTACGCAGCGGCGCCAGCAGTGCATCGGCCCGCTCGGGTGTCCCGGTGACCGTGACGCCGACCCGCAGCACGCGCCGCCCACGCAGGTGCGGCGGCAGGAACGGCAGGTCGGGGTAGGGCACCACGGACATCCCCGAGGTGATCTCGGTCGGCAGGTCCGCGGTCCAGGACACCCACTCGTGCAGCGGCGCCGGATCGCCCGGCTCGTCGGCCGGGCCCAGCACCCGCACCAGCCCGCCGCCGGTGAGCGGACCGGCCGGGAGCAGGCCGATCGTCACCGCGGTGACGACCTCGCCCGGCTCCGGCCCGGTGCCCCGCAGCCGGGCGAACCGTGCCCCGTCGGTGCTCGCGTCGACGGTCCGCACCGTGCCGTCGGCGTCGACCAGCTCGAACGAGCGCACGTGGTCGGCCGCCCAGCCGTCGGACCGGACGGCGAGCCCGAGCCCACCACCGAACAGGTACCCGGCGACACCGACCGAGGGGGCGCTGCCGCTCGGCGGGCGCAGCCCGTGCGGTGCCGCCGCCGCGATGACGCGGGCCCAGCTCGCGCCCGCCCCGACCCGGGCCGTGCGCGACCCGGCGTCGATCTCGACACCGGCGAGCCCCGCCAGGTCCAGCAGGACACCGCCCGCGGCGGGGACGCTCAGACCGTGCCCGGTGGCGTGCACGGTCAGCGGGGCGTCGTGCCGGGCGGCGATCTCCACGGCGGCGACGACGTCGGCGACACCGCCCGGGACGACGGTCGCGTCGGGCGTGTGGGTCAGGCCGGTCTGGAAGCTCGCCGCCGGACCGTCGCCGGCCACCGGGACCCGGGCCGTGAGCGCGCGGAGCAGGGGACTGTCGGTCGTGCTGGTGTGCTGTGTCGTTGTCATGACACCGAGCCTGCGCCGAGCCCGTCCAGAAGTCGAAGAGCTGGATCATCTGATCGCTAGCATCCGTGGTTATGGAACTGCGACACCTGCGCTACCTCGTGACCGTGGTCGACGAGGGCACGATCACCGCGGCCGCCGAGAAGCTGCACGTCGCGCAGCCCGGCGTGAGCGCGCAGCTGCGGCAGCTGGAGCGCGAGCTGGGGGTCCCGCTGCTCGAGCGGGGGCCCCGGGCGGTCGTGCCCACCGAGGCGGGACGGGCGGTGCTGCCCTCCGCCCGTGCGGCCCTCGCCGCGGTGCAGGACGTCCGTGACGTCGTCGCCGAGCTCGCCGGGCTGTTGCGCGGGCGGGTCGCGGTCGGGATGTCCACGTCGCTGCCGGACACGGTGCTCGCCGACCCGGTCGGGGACTTCGCCGCCGCGCACCCGGGCGTCGATGTCGAGCTGGGGGAGGGCACGGCCGACGAGCTGGTCGCCCGGCTGCGTGCCGGCCGGCTCGACCTCGCCGTCGCCGGGTTCCCCGATGCCCCGCCCGACGGGCTCGACGGCCGGGTGCTGCTCGAGTCGCCGCTGGTCGCGGCCGTCGCCGCCGACGACGAGCTGGCCGGGCGGGCCGCGCTCGCCCCGGCCGAGCTGGTCCGGCGGCCGCTGATCTGCCTGCCCCGCGGGCACGGGCTGCGGGCCGCGCTGGACACCGCCCTCGCCGCGCACGGCCTGACCGCCCGGGTGGCGTTCGAGAGCGGCGCGATGAACCTGCTGCTGCGCCTGGCCGCCCGCGGTGCCGGCGTGGCCGTGGTCCCCGAACCCGCGTTGTCCGCCCCGGCGGTGCAAACGCTCGACCGGCCGCCGGTCGCGGTCCCGCTGGACCCGCCGGTGCGGACCCGGCTGCACCTGGTGTGGCGCTCCGGCGGCCCCGGCGGGCCGGCCGCCCGGGCACTGCTGGAACGGCTCCTGCCGGACGCCCGGTAGCAGCCGTCCGTCTAGTTCCGGTGTTCGCTGCGCACCGACACCAGCACCCGCACCGCCTCGGCGACCGCCGCCCGCCGGGCCACCCGCACCGCGGTGGCGATCGGGCGCAACGCGTCCGAGCGGGCCACCGCGGCCGACGCCGACAGCGCGCCGCCCGGCTCGTCCCCGGCCGCGGCGGCCAGGATCGCGTCGACCTCGTCGGCCTGCTGCAGCACCCGCAGTGCCTGCGGCGGCATGCCGTCCGGCCACAGCGCCCGCGGCCGGCTGCGCAGCGAGGCGGCGATCTCCTCGCGCACCCCGGGCCGGTGCCGGGCCACGTTCAGGTCCGTCAGGGCCGCGGCGGCGTTGCGCACCTGCGCCCGCAGCTCCCGCTCGGCGTCGTTCAGCGGCACGTACTCGGGCACCGGGCCGGGCTCGGGCACGGCGTGCACGGTCCAGCGGACGACGCCGTCGGCGATCGGGGACGGCACGACACCGAACCCGGCCTCGGGGAAGAGCACGCCCTCACCGGCCGTCGTCGCCTCCCGGGAGAACCGGCCCGGGCCGGGCAGCCCGCGGACGTCCCCGGCCGCCGGCAGCACCACCCGGGCGTGTCCGCGGGGCGCGGCGCGGCGCACGGCGGCCAGCAGCATCGCCGTCGAGGTCGGCGCGGACCCGGGTCCGGGCAGCTCGGTGAGCGCGGCGGTCCCGTCGTCGTCGGCCAGCACGTCGTGCGCCTCCGACCACGGCGCGAGCGCATCGAGCACGTCGTCGGGGGCGGCGACCCCGGCCAGCCAGGCCGAGGCCCACACGGCGAGCGTCGCGGAGGCACTGGACACGGCGGACAGGCTAACGACCGGTCGGGCCGCGCACACCCCGCACGTGGGTGACGCTGCGTACGCAGCGGTCAGCGGCGTGTGACCACGACCGGGTGGGCGTGTCGTGCCCCGGTCACCGCGGGCGCCCGGGGCGATACTCGGGAACCATGAGCCGGACCCACGACTACCGGGGCATGTTCGACGCAGGCGGCACCCGGGCCGCACGCCCCTCGGCGGTGCGCGAGGTCCCGGCCGAGCCGGGGCTCGTCGCGGAGGACCCCGCGAGCGGGTTCTGCGGCGCGGTCGTGGCGGTCACCGGCTCCGAGGTGACCCTCGAGGACCGGTTCGGCGGACGGCGGATCTTCCCGCTGCGCCCCGCCGCGTTCCTGTACGAGGGCGCGCCGGCCACGCTGGTCCGGCCGCAGGCGAAGCCGGCCGGGCGGACCTTCTCCGCGTCCGGTTCGGTGCAGGTGGCGAACCAGCGGGCCCGCACGGCGCGCGCCGCGCGGATCTGGGTGGAGGGCCTGCACGACGCCGCCCTGCTCGAGCGGGTGTGGGGCCACGACCTGCGGGTGGAGGGCGTCGTCGTCGAACCGCTGCACGGCGTCGACGACCTGGCCGCGGCCGTGCGCGAGTTCGACCCGGGCCCGCACCGCCGGCTCGGCATCCTGGTCGACCACCTCGTCGACGGCACCAAGGAGACCCGCCAGGCCCGCGAGGCCTACCGCGCCACCCGGCAGGCCCAGCACCACGTGCTGGTCACCGGCCATCCCTACGTCGACGTGTGGCAGGCGGTGAAGCCGTCGGTGGTCGGCATCGAGGCCTGGCCGTCGATCCCGCGCGGGACCGACTGGAAGACCGGCATCTGCGACGCGCTCGGCTGGGGCGAGCCCGCCGACGGCGCGCGGCGGGTGCTCGGCGCGGTGCGCAACTACCGCGACCTGGAGGCGCCCATGATCGGCGCGGTCGAGCGGTTGATCGACTTCGTGACGGCGCTGGAGGAACCGGACGGCGGTGCCTGAAACCCCTCGCGTGCAATAACGATCAGGCCACCAGGCGGGAAGTTCCCGGCGAATCGCCGTCAGAGGATTGTCCGATTCTGGCAGTCTGGGGCCATGACACCGGCACTGATCTGGCTCCTGATCGGGGTGGTGCTGATCGGCGCCGAGTTCGTGTCCGGCGAGCTGTTCCTGGTGATGCTCGGCGGAGGCGCGCTCGCCGCGGCCGGCGGTGCCGCGCTCGGACTCGGCATGCTGCCGAGCGCGGGGCTGTTCGCGATCGTGTCCGTGCTGTTGCTGCTGGCCGCGCGGCCGGCCGCGAAACGGAAACTGCAGGAACGGATGGGCTCGCTGGAGCGGCACCAGGACAAGTTCGTCGGTGCCGCCGCCGAGGTCGTCGAGCGGGTGGACGGCAGCGGGGGCCAGGTGCGGATCGGCCGGGAGCTGTGGTCGGCGCGGTCGATGGACGGCCAGGAGGTCCTCGAACAGGGCTCCACCGCCACGGTTCTGCAGGTGACCGGCGCGTCCGTGCTCGTCACCGGCCGGGGGGAACTGCCGTCGTCCTGAGGGGCGCGGCCACCAGCCCCGGGGCCTCCGGGGTGGACGTGAGCGCCGGGACCACCGGCGCGCATCGAGGGGAGACCGGATGGATGCCGGTGTGATCATCGCACTGGTCCTGCTGGTGCTGGTGGTGACGATCGTCGCCAAGTCGATCGTCATCGTCCCGCAGGAGTGGGCGTACATCATCGAGCGGCTCGGCCGCTACCACAGCACCCGGGAGGGCGGCCCCGCCATCCTGGTGCCGTTCGTGGACCGCACGCGCGAGCGGGTCGACCTGCGTGAGCAGGTCGTGTCCTTCCCGCCGCAGCCGGTCATCACGCAGGACAACCTGACCGTCAACATCGACACGGTCGTCTACTTCAAGGTCAACGACGCCAAGGCCGCGGTCTACGAGATCGCCAACTTCGTCGCGGGCGTCGAGCAGATCACGACCACGACGCTGCGCAACGTCGTCGGTGGCATGACGCTGGAGCAGACCCTGACCTCGCGGGACCGGATCAACACCGCGCTGCGCGGCGAGCTCGACGAGGCCACCGAGCGCTGGGGCATCCGGGTCGCCCGGGTCGAGATCAAGGCGATCGACCCGCCGCCGTCCATCCAGAACTCGATGGAACAGCAGATGAAGGCCGACCGCGAGAAGCGGGCCATGATCCTCACCGCGGAGGGCCAGCGGGAGTCGGCCATCCGCAGCGCGGAGGGGCAGAAGCAGTCCCAGATCCTCACCGCGGAGGGCGCCAAGCAGGCGGCCGTCCTGCAGGCCGAGGCGGACCGGCAGGGCGAGATCCTGCGGGCCCAGGGTCGCCGCGCCGCCCAGTACCTCGAGGCCCAGGGTGAGGCGAAGGCCATCGAGAAGCGGTTCGCCGCGATCAAGGCCGGCAAGCCGACCCCGGAGCTGCTCGCCTACCAGTACCTGCAGACGCTGCCCGAGATGGCGCAGGGCGAGGCCAGCAAGCTGTGGGTCGTCCCGTCCGACTTCGGCAAGGCCCTCGAGGGCTTCACCCGGATGCTCGGCGCCCCGGGTGAGGACGGCGTGTTCCGCTACACCCCCAGCCCGGACGACGGCACCGTCTCCAAGCCGGCCCAGGACGAGGAGGCGGTCGAGGACTGGTTCGACACCTCCACCGACCCGGAGATCGCCCGTCAGGTCGCCGAGGCGACCGCCGCCGCGCAGGCGGAGGTGCCGCCGGTGGGGGACCGGACCCCGGCCGCGGGCAACGGCGGCGGGGTGTCCCCGGCGCAGCTCGAGGCCTCGCCCGAGGTCCCGGGCGGGGTGACCCACCCGAACGGCACCCAGGAGCAGCCGCGCGGCTGACCGCGCACCCGCGCGCACGACCCGAGGAGCTGTGGTCCGGTCCGGACCACAGCTCCTCGCCGTTCAGGGTTGTTCAGAGACGTTCAGGGTCGTTCGGAGAGGGGCTCAGGGCCGCCCGGTCACCCGGAGGCCGCCTCCTGCTGCTCCGCGATGACCTTCTCGTCCTTGCGGGCGGCGAGGCGCGAGACCTTGAACAGGGCCCGGCGCCGGGCCCTGCCCAGCGGCATGGCCACCCGCCCGATGCGGACGTCCAGCGGCCGCACGTCGAACACCCCGGACCCGCCGAGCTCGTCGAGCAGCAGCTGCTGCTCGTCGGAGATCTGCTGCTCGTACTCCGAGGAGACCGAGCCACGGGCGATCCGGAACGCGGCCAGCGTCTCCGGGACACCGAGGAAGTCGCCGTACTGCAGCAGGCGCATCCACAGGTCGAGGTCCATGATGAACCGGCGCTCCGGGCGCCAGCCGCCCGCGGTGACGAACTGCTCCTGGCGGAACAGCACGTTGCCCGGCTCGCCGATCGGGTTGGCGCCGTTGCGGATCACCCGCCGCGCGACCTCGCTGCCCGAGTGCAGCCCGACCAGCCCGCCGCCCAGCCCGCGCCGGGGCACCAGCACCCGGCTCTGCTCGTCGATCATGTGCCGGCGCGAGGCGACCAGGGCGAGCGCGGGGTCGTCGCGCATCGGCGGCACCTGCAGCTCGAGGCAGCGCGGATGCAGCAGGTCGTCGGCGCACACCAGCTTGACCAGCGGCGCCCGGCACAGCTGCACGGCCCGGTTCCAGTTGTCGCCCTGCGGCAGGGTCTCCCGGTTGCGCTCGAGCCGGATCCGCGGGTCGCGGAACGAGGTCGCGATCTGCCAGCTGGCATCCGAGCTGTTGTTCTCGAGGATGACCAGCTCGAAGTCGCGCCAGCTCTGCGCCAGGACGCTGCGGATGGTCTCCGCGAGATAGGTCTCGCCGTTGTAGACCGGGATGCAGACGGACACGCTGGGCAGGAAGCCGCCGGGCCTCATCGGGTACCTCGCGGGGTCGGGAACGGGCTGGCGGCGCCTGACGCTACCCCTCGGCGTCCCGGGCCCGGACGGCACGGCGGTGCAACACCGGCAGCCGCGACCGTGCACACGACCGTGGTCGACGACTCGCTCGACGAAGGTCGACCGGAACACTCCGAAGGTCGACGGGTGACCGTCCGTTCGTCGTGACCGGCTGGCCGCTCGTCGGTCATTCGGTGCACGACGCCTCATCGAAGGCCGTGCGGACGGTCCCGGACGCCACCGAACGGCGCACCGTCCGTAGACTGCGGCGCTGTGTCCGCGTGGTCGGTACGCCCCGGGGCAGCCGTCGTCCCGGGGGGAATGGGCCGATCGGGTGGCACTCGGAGCGGTACGGGTCACGTAACGCGAGCGACGACGGCGGAGATAAGCCGTATGCCCCCCGTTGTGGGGGAGATCCACCCGGTGGTGTCGGCGTCGTACGCGTCCTCGTCGGCGCAGAGCGTCGTCGTCGCCACCGGACACAGCCAGCTCGCCGCCAGCGCGCGCCCAGACCGATCGATTCGGGGGAGAGACCGGTGAATCAGCGCCCTGACCACGGACCGCACCGACCGAGTGAACCGAGGGTGTCGGTGATCGTGCCGACCCGCAACGAGGCACGGAACCTGGAGGTCGTCCTCCCGGCCGTCGCCGCCGTCCGCCCCGCCGTGCACGAGGTCGTCGTCGTCGACGGCGACTCGAAGGACGGCACCGTCGAGACCGCCCGCCGCGTCCTGCCGGGCGTGCGGATCGTGCGCCAGACCCGCAAGGGCAAGGGCAACGCGATGGCCTGCGGTTTCGCCGCCGCGACCGGCGACGTGCTGGTCATGTTCGACGCCGACGGGTCGGCCGACCCGGCCGAGATCCCGCGGTTCGTCCAGGCGCTGATCGACGGCGCGGACTTCGCCAAGGGCAGCCGCTTCACCAAGGGGGGTGGCAGCGACGACATCACGTTGCTGCGCAAGAGCGGCAACGCCGGGCTGAACCTGGTCGCGAACACGCTGTTCGGCACCCGTTACACCGACCTGTGCTACGGCTACAACGCGTTCTGGGCGGACATCCTGCCGCTGCTCGAGCTGCCGCCGGTCGACCTGCCGCCGCACCCGGACGAGGGAATGTACTGGGGCGACGGGTTCGAGATCGAGACCGTCCTCAACTGCCGGGTCGCCGCGGCCGGGCTCACCATCAGCGAGGTGCCCTCGGTGGAGAAGGAGCGCATGTTCGGCGAGACGAACCTGCGCACCTTCGCCGACGGCACCCGGGTGCTGCGCACGCTGGCGTCCGAGCGCCGCCGCGCCGCCCGCGAGGACCAGGCACCCGCTGCGGACCGGGCGAAGGCCGCGAACCCGGCGCCGCCCGCCGCGGTGGGCGTGCCGCCCGTCGTTCCGTCGGAGCACCGGCGGCCCGCCCCGCGCCCCGCCGGCGTCGACGCGCCGACCCTGCCGGCGCACCGCGGCCGGCCCGCGCCGCAGCCCGCGCTGCGGGATCGCCGTGGTCAGGACGTCGACGACGTCCAGGGGGCCGGGGTCGCCGGTACCGCCGGCCGGGCCGCGGCCGGCGCGGCACACGAGGGGACCGGACGGCCCGAGCAGACCCGCGTGCGGTACGCATGGCGGGAGGAGGCGTCCTGACGGACGCAGCCCGACGGCCCGTGAACGCGCGGGCCCACGACGACACCACCGGCGCCCGTCCGATCGGACGGGCGCCGGTGATCGGAGGAAGGTGAGTGCCGCGGTGAGCGTGCCCTCCGCAGCAGAGCTGACCCGGGCGAGGACCGCGCGTCGTTACGTGGCGATCCTGCTCGTGGTCGCGGGCGTCGTGGCCTGCGGGCTCAACCTCGCGAACGTCACCGGGGGCGCGCTCGGCGAGTTCCGCCTCCTCGTGACGATCGGCTTCCTGCTGCTCGGACCCGGCTGGGCGGCCGCGGGCTTCCTGCGCCGCGCCCCCGCCGCACACGTGTGGCTGCTGACCCTCGGCGTCGGGACCGCCGTGACCCTGATCGGCGGGCAGATCATGGTCAGCCTCGGGCTCTGGTACCCGAGCGTGGCCCTGTTCGTCGTCACCCTGCTGAGCATCCCGTTCCTGCTGCGGCACGCGGTGGTCGCACAGTGAGTCCGGTCGGGCCGGCGCATCCCCCGCGTGACGCGGGTGGCCCCGGTCCCGGCCCGGTCTCCGGCACACCCCACCCGGTCCCCGTGAACAACGCTGCCTCCGTGAACGACGCCGACGCACCGACCGAACGGCTCGAGGTCGCCCGCGCCCGGGCCCGTTCGCGCGTGAACGCCGAGCAGCGGACCGAGTACCTGCCGGCGATCGGCCTGCGCGGGCCGGGGGAGAACCCGCCCCCACCACCCCGGGACGACCACGCGGGGGACGCGGCGGAGGAGCCCGAGCGGCACCCCGGCAACGGCGGGATCGGCGACGGCCTGGCCCTGTCGCTGTGCTCGGCGTTCGGCTCGGTCGCCGGCCTGCTCGGGGTGCTGATCGCGGCGCGGATCATGCCGCAGGCCGAGGTCGGCCGGGCCTCGGAGTTCCAGTCGGCGTTCATGCTGATCGGCGGGATCGCCCAGCTCAACCTCGGCGTCGGCCTCATGCGCTGGCTGCCCGGGGCGGGCCGGAAGTCGGTCCGGCTGGTGTTCGCCTCGCTGCTGCTGATCATGCCGCTGTCCGGGCTGATCGGCCTGGTCTACGGCGTCCTCGTGCCCAGCATCGCCGAGACCGCGGGCGGGGACCGGTCCTACGGGCTCGGCCTGCTGCTGCTCGTGCTGACCTGCGCCGGCTGGGGCGTGTTCGTGGTGCACGACTTCGTCATGGTCGCCATCGGGCGCCCGTGGACGGCGGTGTGGCGGAACGGGACGTTCGCGGTCGTCCGGATCGTGCTCCTGCTGGCGCTCGGCGGGTCGCTGGCCTCCGAGGCGCTGGTGCTGTCCTGGGCGATCCCGGTCGTGCTGTGGGTGGCCGCGGGTACCGCGATGCTCTGGTACATGACGCGGCGCTTCGCCGCCCGCGGCGGGGAGGGGACCCTTCCCAGCCGCGCCGAGGCCGCCGCGTTCCTGGCCCCGACGGCGCTGGCCCAGGCCGGTAACGCGCTGCTCTACAACCAGGTGCCGCTGTTCGCGAACCTGCGGATGGGCAACGAGGTCGGCGCGGTCTTCTTCATCTGCTGGCAGGCCGTGACCGTCGTCGACATGGCCGCGACGTTCTTCACGAACTCGCTGGCCGTGCAGACCGCCCGGGAGCCGCACCGGGCCGAGGAGCTGGCCCGGCTCGCGCGGCGCCGGATGCTCATCCTGTTCGTGCCCGTGCTCGGGCTCGGCGCCCTGCTCGGCTACCCGGTGCTGTCGCTGCTCGGCGAGGGGTACTCCGAGGGCGCCCCGGCGCTCGCGGTCCTGATGGTCGGCCTGCTGTTCCGGCTGATCGTGGTGTTCGAGCTGGCCCGGCGCCAGGCAGACGGCGACGGGATGGGCTACGCCAAGATCCAGCTCGCGAACACCGGCCTCGTCGTGCTCCTCGCCGGGCTGATCCCGCTGCCGGACCCGGCGACCACGTCCGTCAGCATGGTCATGCTGCCGATGGTCCTCGCGTACGTCGGTGCGCAGCTGCTCTGCGCCCTGGCGCTCAAGTTCGTCCCGGCCTGGAAGCGCCGGACCCCCACGGAGGTGAAGTCGTGACGTCGGAGACCCGCCGGACGGGCGGACCCGACCCGGTGGAGGCCGGTGCCGGCGAACGGACGCAGTACATGCAGCCTCCCGGACCGGACTCGCCGACGTCCGCGGTCCGCGGACCCGTCCCGCGCCCGGCCGGGCCGGACGGGCCCCCGCCGCCACCCCCGGGACCACCCGCGCCGCTGTCCCCGCTGTGGGTCTGGGGCGCGCCGGTGCTCGCCGTGCTGGCGGTGCTGCTGCTGCCGCTGGCCGCCGCGACCTCGGACCTGTCCGACATGGGTGGCTGGGGCCTGGCGCCCGCGCTGAGCCCGCTCGCCTGGGTCGCGCTGGCGCTGGCCATCGCCTGCTGCGTGGTGGAGCTGTGGTCACCGCGCCCGCGCATCCCGATGCTGGGCGCCGCCACCACCGTCCTGATCCTCTGCTCGACGGGGATGCCGTCGGTGGTCCAGCCGCAGGCCCGGTTCACCACCGCCTGGCTGATCTCCGGCTTCGTCGACGCGGTCGCCGGCAACGGCGTGCCGCCCACCGGCGTGGACGCCCGGTTCTACTGGCCCGGCTTCTTCGCCCAGTGGGCCTGGTTCCGCGACGCCGCCGGGGCCGACCAGCTGGATACGATCCTGCGCTGGTACCCGCCGGCGGTCGTCGCGGTGTGGGCGATCGGCGTCTACGCCCTGGCCCGCTCGATGCTGGGCGGCACCCGGGCCCCGTGGGTCGCGGCGTGGCTGTTCGTCGGGCTGAACTGGATCGAGCAGGACTACTTCTCGCCGCAGGCGACGGCGATCGTGCTGCTGCTGACCGTGCTGACCTTCGCGCTCGGCCCGCTGGCCACCCGCCGGGTGGACAACGCCGGCGTCCCCGGCTGGCCACGGCCGCACCGCGGCGCACCACCGTTGCCGCGCTGGCGCCGCTGGCTGATCAGTGCCCTGACCCCGCCGAACCAGCCGACGCTGCCCGCCCGGCAGCTGCTGCTGATCTACTTCTGCGCGGCGCTGTGCCTGATCGCGCTCGCCCCGACCCACCAGCTGACCCCGTTCGCGATCATCGGCCAGCTCGTCGTGCTGGCGATCGTGGGCCGGTTCCGCGGTCGCGGCCTGGTGATCGTCGCGACGCTCACGGTCGTGGTGTTCATCCTGATCGGCGCCCGGGACTTCTGGATGACCCAGATCAGCATGATCACCGGTGGGTCCGACGAGGGCGGCGCGATCGAGGCCGGGTTCTTCGACCGGCTCGAGGGCGACACCGGCCAGCTCGTGGTGAAGCTGCTGCGGGTGCTCATGCCCGGCCTGACCTGGCTGCTGGCCATCGCCGGTGCCTGGGTGTACTGGAAGCGGCGCCGCGACCTGGTGCCGATCGCGCTGGCCGGCATCCCGATGGGGATGGCCGTGGTCCAGAGCTACGGCGGCGAGCTGCTGCTGCGGGTGCTGCTGTTCGGCCTGCCCATCCTGACGATCCTGGCGGTCGACGCGTTGCGGGCGTTCGTCCGGGTCGACCGCAAGCGCGAACGCCTGATGGCGGGCGCGATGGTGGTGCTGTTCCTGCTGCTGATCGTGATCCGCGGCGGCAACGACGCCTATCTCGACGTCACCACCGAGGACGTGCAGATGACCCGGCAGGCCTACGACCAGGCCCCGCCGGGGGCGACCGTCCAGCCGCTGGCGACGGTCGGCCCGTACGCGCTCGAGGGCGTGGGCGACCACAACAACATGGCCTCCGGCGGCGACGGCTGCGGGATCCTCGCGAGCGACCCGTTCCGCTGCATCGACCTGGTCCAGCCGCAGACGCTGCTGTTCTACAAGTCGATGGAGAAGCAGGGGGTCGTGCTGAACGGCGAGCAGCCGGGCTGGACGGTGGCGATCCGCGAGCAGCTCATCGCTTCCGGTCAGTACCGGGCGACCTACGAGAACGGCTTCAACGCCGTGCTGGTGCGCAACGAGCCGCTCCCGCAGCCCGGCGTCCCGGCTCCGGACGCCGCAGCCCCCGACGCCGTGGCTCCTGAGGGCGCAGCTCCCGCGGCTCCGGCACCGGACGCTCCGGCCCAGGGAGGGACCCCGTGACCGGATTCGCGCTGACCTGGATCGTGTTCCTGCTGGTCCTGGCCGTGTTCGCGGCCCGGGCCTGGGTGGTGGAGACCAACCGCGGCCGGCTGTCGACGGCCGGATCGGCCCAGCGCGGCCTGACCGTCGCGGCCGTCGGCTCGGTCGTGCTGCTGGTCGTGATGCTGACCGCCAACGGCGGGATCGAGCTGGTCGACCTGCTGATCAACGGCGAGGCCACGGTGACGGCGCCGTCCGACCAGGCGGCGACCGGCGGGCAGCAGCCCGGCGAGGCCCCGCCCGCCCCGGCACCGCCGCCCGCCGACCCGGCGAACTGACCGCCGCTCTCCGCCCAGGTCCCGCCGCACAGGTTCCGGGGAACCCGCACAGGGTCGCGGCCCGCCGCACAGGCCGCCCGGACCTGTGCGGCGGGGTCCGGACCTGTGCGACGCGGGGCGTGCCCGAGGGGCGCGCTCAGCCGGCGAAGCCGATGGCGACGTACTTGGTCTCGAGGAACTCGTCGATCCCGACGTTGCCGCCCTCGCGGCCCAGGCCGGACTCCTTGACCCCGCCGAACGGGGCGGCCGGGTTCGACACCAGACCGGTGTTGAGCCCGATCATGCCGCTCTCCAGGTTCTCCGCGATCCGCAGCGCCCGGTTGATCTCCCGGGTGTAGACGTAGTTGACCAGGCCGAACTCGGTCGCGTTGGCCGCGTCGAGCGCCTCCTGCTCGGAGTCGACGACGGTGATCGGTGCGACCGGCCCGAAGATCTCCTCGTGGTTGAGCCGCGAGTTCGCCGGGACGTCGGTGAGCACGGTCGGCGGGTAGAAGTAGCCCGGCCCGTCCTGGGCCTGCCCGCCGATCGCGACGCTCGCGCCGTTGGCGACGGCGTCCGCGACCAGGTCGGTGACCTTGCCCAGGCCCTTGGCGTCGATCAGCGGGCCGACGTTCACGCCGTCCTCGGTGCCGCGCCCGACCTTGAGCGCACCCATCCGCTCGGCGAGCTTGCGGGTGAACTCCTCGACGACGCCGCGCTGCACGTAGAACCGGTTCGCCGCGGTGCAGGCCTCGCCCATGTTGCGCATCTTGGCGACCATCGCGCCCTCCACCGCGGCGTCGACGTCGGCGTCGTCGAGCACGATGAACGAGGCGTTCCCGCCCAGTTCCAGCGAGCTGCGCAGCACCTTGTCCGAGGCCTGTTCCAGCAGCTTCTTGCCGACCGGGGTGGACCCGGTGAAGGAGATCTTGCGGGCCCGGCCGTCGCGGATGATCGGCTCCATGACGGCGCCCGCGTCGGTCGCGTTGATGACGTTGAGGCCGCCGTCGGGCAGCCCGGCGTCCGCGAGGACCTGCGCGAAGGCCAGCATCGTCAGCGGCGTCTGGGGTGCCGGCTTGATCAGCGACGCGCACCCGGCCGCGATCGCCGGCGCGATCTTGCGGGTGCCCATCGCGAGGGGGAAGTTCCACGGCGTCACGAACACGCAGACCCCGACGGGCTGGCGGATCGTCAGGAACCGGGTCTGGCCGTTGGGCGCGACCTGGTAGCCGCCGTCGATCCGGACGGCCTCCTCGGCGAACCAGCGCAGGAACTCGCTCGCGTAGACGACCTCGCCGCGGGCCTCGGCGACCGGCTTGCCCATCTCCAGCGTCATCAGCAGGGCCAGGTCGTCGGCCCGCTCGTGCAGCAGCTGGTAGGCCCGGTAGAGGATCTCGCTGCGCTCCCGCGGCGGCAGCGCGGCGATCGTGGGCTGCGCGGTGTGCGCGGCGGCCAGCGCGTCCATCCCGTCGGCCGGGGACGCGTCCGCGACCTCGGTCAGCACCTCGCCGGTGGCCGGATCCTCGACCTTGGCGGTGGCGCCGTTCGCGGCGGCACGCCACTGCCCACCGATGAACAGCCCGGTCGGGACGGCCTCCAGGACCCTGCGCTCGTCAGCATTGGTGCTCATGGGCGCAACGTACCGTGGTGAGTCACCCCATAGACAGGAGCGGGCGATCGGGTGACCCGCCATGATGACGACCGTGGCAGGAGCATCAACGACGCTGACCGGACTGCCGGAGCTCGTCCCCGAACCCGTGGAGCTACCCGGACACCTGGCCGCACTGCGTGCCGAGGTCCGCGCCTTCCTGGACGCCGAACGCGCGTCCGGGGCGTGGACGCCGCGGGCCGACGTGTGGCTGTCCGGCTGGGACGAGGGTTTCTCCCGGCGGCTCGCGGAGCGCGGCTGGCTGGGCATGACCATCCCGGTCGAGTACGGCGGGCACGGCCGCGGCGCGCTGGAGCGCTACGTGGTGACCGAGGAGCTGCTCGCCGCCGGGGCACCGGTGGCCGCGCACTGGGTCGCCGACCGGCAGATCGGGCCGTCGCTGCTGCGCCACGGCACCGAGGAGCAGCGCCGCGCGTTCCTGCCCGGGATCGCCCGCGGCGAGGTCTACTTCGGCATCGGGATGTCCGAACCGGACTCCGGGTCGGACCTGGCGTCGGTGCGGACCCGGGCCGAGCGGGTGGACGGCGGCTGGGAGCTGTCCGGCACGAAGGTGTGGACGTCCGGGGCGCACCACGCACACGCGTTCTTCGCGCTCGTGCGCACCGCCCCCAAGGACGACGCCCACCGGCACGCCGGACTGTCCCAGTTCCTGGTCGAGCTGGACCGGCCCGGCGTCGAGATCCGCCCGATCCCGCTGCTCACCGGTGCCCACCACTTCAACGAGGTCCGGTTCGACCGGGTCTTCATCCCCGACGAGCGGGTCTTCGGCGAGCTCGGCAACGGCTGGGCCCAGGTCACCGGCGAGCTCGCGTTCGAGCGGTCCGGTCCGGAGCGCTTCCTGTCGACCTACCCGCTGCTCGCGGCCCTGGTCGGGGAGCTCCGGGCGACGGGCTCCGGCGGGGTCGACGCCGGGACCCGCCGGCGGATCGGCTCGCTGGTCTCGCGGGTCTGGACGCTGCGGACCATGTCGCTGGCCGTCGCCGGGGCGCTGGAGTCCGGGCAGGCGCCGGAGCTGGCCGCCGCGCTGGTGAAGGACCTGGGCACCCGGTACGAGAACGAGATCGTCGACGCCGCCCGGCTGCTGGTCGAGATCCCGCCGGACCCCGGCGCCGAGGGCGGGTTCGCCCGGCTGCTGGCCGACGCGGTGCTGCACGCGCCCGGGTTCACGCTGCGGGGCGGTACGAACGAGGTTCTGCGCGGCATCGTCGCGCGGGGGATGGGGCTGCGCTGATGGGGCGCAACACGGAGCTGGCCGAGCTGGCCGAGTCGATCTTCGGCGACACCTACGACCGGGACGCCACCGGCCTGGACCGGGCGGCGTGGAAGGCGTGCGAGGAGTCCGGCCTGACCGCGCTGACCGCGCCGGACACCGGCGGGACGCTGGACGACGCCGGTGTGCTGCTGGAGGCGGCGGGCGCCTGGGCCGCGCGGGTGCCGCTGGCCGAGACCGACCTGCTGGCGGGCTGGCTGGCCCGGGCCGCCGGGGTCGAGGTACCGGCCGGCCCGCTGGCCGCGGTCGCGCTCGGCCCCGGGGTCGCAGCGGGCTCGCCCGGCGGGACGCTGACCACTGCGGGCACTGCGGTCTCGGGGACGCTCACCCGGGTCCCGTGGGGCCGCTCGCTCGCCGCGGTGGTCGTCGTGGAGGAGGGCGGCCCTGACGGGGAGCGGGTGCTCGTGCTCGACGCCGCGACCGCGACGGTCACCGAGGCCGCCAACGTGGCCGAGGAACCGCGCGACGACCTGACGTTCGCCGGGGCGACGCCGCTCGCCACCGGTACCGCACCGGCCGGGGCGGCCGCCGAGCTGGGGTTGCGTGCCGCGCTGGCCCGCTCGCTGCTGCTCGCCGGGGCCGCCCGCGGCGCGCTGGCCCGCTCGATCGGCTACGCGGGCGAGCGGGTGCAGTTCGGCCGGCCGATCGGGAAGTTCCAGGCCGTGCAGCAGATGCTCGCCGAGGCGGGCTCGGAGGTCGCCGCCGCGGCGGCCGCGTCCGCTGCCGCCGCGCGCACCGCGCAGGGTGCCGGGTTCGCCGCGGCGGAGACGGCGTTCGCGGTCGCGGCGGCCAAGGCCCGCTGCGGGGAGGCCGCCACCGCGGTCGCCCGGATCGCACACCAGGTGCACGGCGCGATCGGGTTCACCCGCGAGCACGACCTGCGGCTGGTGACCACCCGGCTGTGGGCCTGGCGCGACGAGGACGGCAACGACGCCCACTGGAACGACCGGGTCGGGGCCGCGGCCCTCGACGCCGGCCCGGACGGGCTCTGGCCGCTGGTGACCGGCCGGCCCTGAGCCGCCGGTCACCTGTGATCGGGGCTTCGTGGCGGTCCGGTGCCGGATCCGGCACCGGACCGCCACGAGCCGCTGATCAACGCCCGGGGCGCGGGGCCTGCGGTCCGGGGCTCAGCCCTGGGCGATCTTGCGGAAGTCCCAGCTGGTGATCTTCTCCGGGCGCAGCCGCAGCCAGGCGTGCCGCCCGTCGATCAGCACGTGCCCGCCGCTGTAGCGGTCGGCGAACGCCTGCTCGACGCGCTCCAGCTCGGGGTGCGGTTCCCCGGTGCGCGGCACCTCGCCGACGATCTCGACCGAGCCGCGCAGCTCCACGCCGCGCAGCTCGCCGTAGTCGTGACCGGCGTCCACGACGACCGCGATCCGGGGGTCGCGTTCCAGGTCGGCCCAGCGCTGCGAGCGCGACAACGAGGTCAGCCAGAGCGCCCCGGTGTCCCCCGAGGGTTCCCAGAGGTACCAGAGCGGGGTCGCGTGCGGGCCGTTCGTGCCGTTGGTGGCGACCCGGCAGGTGCGCTCCGCGTCCAGGAACGCGGCGACCTCCTCCGGGGTCATCGCGATCTTCCGGGCGCGGCGTTGCGGCTTCGGTGCGGTCACCGCCCCACCGTAGATCAGGATCATGGGGGAGCATCGGTGTGTGCTCTCACCCGGACTGGAGAAGGTCCTCGCCGAGGACCGCCCGACACCCTTCCTCGCACTGGACCCGCAGGTCGTGCGGGAGCGCTACCGGGAACTGGCCGCCGCGTTCGGTGACGCGCGGATCCTCTACGCGGTCAAGGCGTGCCCGGAGCAGGCGGTGCTGCGCGCCCTGGTCGAGGAGGGCGCCGGGTTCGACGTCGCCTCCCAGCAGGAGATCACCCTGTGCCTGGCCGCCGGGGCCGATCCGGCGTCGCTGCAGCACGGCAACCCGGTGCGCGGGCCCGGGGCGGCGGCGCGGGCGGCCGCGGCCGGGGTGCGCCGGTTCGTCACCGACAGCGCCGAGGACGTCGACGCGCTGGCCGCCGAGGTCCCCGGCGCGCGGGTGCAGGTGCGGCTCTCGGTCGACGACACCGGTTCCGCCACCCCGTTCCACGGCAAGTTCGGGGCCCTGCCGGAGGTGGCGGTGTCCCTGCTGCGCCGGGCGGCGTGCCACGGCCTGGACCCGGCGGGCGTCACCTTCCACGCCGGGTCCCAGCAGACCCGGCCGCAGACCTACGCCGCGGCGGTCGCCGTCGCCCTGCGGGTGGCCGGGCGCGCCGGGCTCGCCCGGCCGGAGCTGGACCTGGGCGGGGGCTGGCCGGTGGCCTACCGGTCCGCGGTCGCCGGGCCCGGGGAGTTCGCCGCGGCCGTCCGCGACGCCGTCGCCGGTGCGGTGGCGGCCGGGCACGTCGACGGTGCCGACCTGCTGCTCGAGCCCGGACGCGCGCTGGCCGGGCCGGCCGGGGTGCTGCGGACGGGGGTGCTGCGGGTGTCGCGGCGCCCCGGGATCGACCACCGCCGCTGGGTCTACCTCGACGTCGGCCGCTACCAGGGTCTCGCCGAGACCGAGGGGGAGGCG
The DNA here is from genome assembly GCF_900115005.1 of Pseudonocardia ammonioxydans. Classification (GTDB taxonomy): domain Bacteria; phylum Actinomycetota; class Actinomycetes; order Mycobacteriales; family Pseudonocardiaceae; genus Pseudonocardia; species Pseudonocardia ammonioxydans. The sequence continues at coordinate 32,408 of NZ_FOUY01000030.1, forward strand.
ATCGGCTACCCCGTCCGGGCCCCCGGCCGCACCGGCGCGCCGGCGCCCGTCGTGCTGGCCGGGCCGACCTGCGACGGCGACGACGTGATCTACCGGCGGACGCCCGTCGCCCTGCCGTGCGACCTCGCCGCGGGCGACGTGCTCGACCTGCTCCACACCGGCGCCTACACCTCGAGCTACGCCTCGGTCGGGTTCAACGGCTTCGGCCCGCTGGACGTCGTCGTCGCCGACCCGGCATGAGGCGCGCCACGACGTCGGGTATGCGGCACGACAAGCACCTCACGGGACGTTTACCGTGTCCGGACGTGTCATCCTCCACCTCGCTGAACCCGCCCGTGCCGTCCGAGGGCGCCGGGGAGCTCCATCCGGGCTTCGGGCTCACCGGGCCGGACTCGCCGGCGCTGCCGAGCACGTCCTCCCCGGTCGGCAGGCACGTCCTCGCCGAGCTCGGCGGCATCGACGCCGCCATCCTGGACGACGACCAACGGTTGCGGACCGACCTGGCCGCGGCGCTGACCGAGTCCGGTGCGCAGGTCCGGCAGGTCGTCACCGAGCGGTTCGAGCCGCAGGGCGCGACGGTGGTCGCGGTGCTGGCCGAGTCGCACGCCTCGATCCACACCTGGCCGGAGCACGGTGGCATGCACGTCGACGTGTTCACCTGCGGGGACAGCGCGGACCCGGTCGCGGCCGTGCGCAACCTCGCCGAGCGGGTCGGGGCCACCGACACCGCCCTGCAGGTCGTCGACCGCGGTGGCGCCCCGCGTACGGTCACCGAGCCGATCTCGGAGGACCTGAGCCGGCGCTGGCGGCTCGGCCGCGTGCACCACGTGGCCCACACCGGGTTCCAGAAGGTGGTCGTCGCCGACACCGCGCACGGCGTCACCCTGTTCTGCGACGACGAGCGTCAGTCCACCGAGCACACCCAGCTCACCTACCACGAGGCGCTGGTCTGGCCGGGCGCGCTGCTGGCCCGCCGGCTGGAGCGGGTCCTGATCGTCGGGTCCTCGGAGGGCGTCGCCTCGGAGATGGCGGTCGCCGCCGGCGCGACGCACGTCGACCACGTCGACATCGACACCGAGGCCGTGCGGATCTGCGCCGAGTACCTGCCCTACGGCTACACCCCGCAGAGCCTCGCGGCGGCCGAGCGCGGGGACGGCCCGGTGAGGCTGCACTACGCCGACGGCGGGCAGTACGTGCTGGACAGCACCGAGCACTGGGACCTGATCATCGTCGACCTGCCCGACGAGCGCCCCGACGAGCCGGAGGCCCAGATCAACCGGCTCTACGAGGAGGACTTCGTCCGGTCCTGCGCCGACCGGCTCACCGAGGGCGGCGTGCTGGTGTTCCAGGCGGGCAGCCCCGCGGTGTGGCGCGACGCGACGCTCAAGGCGGCCTGGCAGCGGTTCACCTCGGTGTTCGGCGAGACCGGTGGCCGCGGTGTCTACATCGGGTGCGAGGAGCACGAGTGGGCGTTCCTGGCCGGGGTCCGCGAGCCGATGGACGACCCCGGTGAGGTCGCCGCCTCCCGGCTGGCCGCGATGCCGCACCGGCCGCAGATGTGGGACGAGGTGTCCCTGCGGCACCGGCTGGTGGCGCCGCTGTCGCTGCGCCGGCTAACCGGCTGAACCGGGGCGTAACCGCGGGTGATGATGATCGTTGGGCGGGGCAGGGCCGGTGAGCTGGTCACCGGCCGCCCCGACCGGAGGTCCCAGAGCCCGTGCGCCGTCCCCGCCCCTCCCGCTGGCTGGCCGTGGCCACCATGACCGTTCTGACCTCGGCGGGTATGGGCGCGCTCGCGCCCGCACAGGCGGAGGCGCCGACCACGTTCACCGGGACCACACTGTCGGCGCGCAACCTCGACACCACCGCGGCCGGGCGCTACGTCGCGCTCGGCGACTCCTACGCGGCCGGACCGCTGGTGCCGCTGCAGACCGGGCTCCCGGCCGGCTGCCTGCGGTCGAACGACAACTACCCGGCGGTGCTCGCCCGCTCGGCCGGGTTCGGCGACTTCACCGACGTCTCCTGCAGCGGTGCGACGACCGAGGACATGACCGCGCCGCAGCAGGTCGACCTCGGGCCGAACGCGCCCCAGCTCGACGCCCTCGACGGGACGGAGTCGCTGGTCACGGTCACCATCGGCGGCAACGACATCGGGTTCGGCGAGATCATCCAGGAGTGCGCGACCCGGTCCTCGGCCGACCTGCTGGGTGCGGCCTGCCGGGACTTCTACACCGACGGCGGCGACGACGAGCTGACCGAGCGGATCGAGGACGCCTCGTCGAAGGTGGCCGACACGCTCTCCGCGATCCGGGACCGGTCGCCGGCCGCGCGGGTGGCCGTCGTCGGGTACCCGACGATCCTGCCCGACGAGGGCCCGGGCTGCTACCCGGTCGCGCCGTTCAGCGCTGGGGACACCGCGTACCTGCGCGAGGTCGAGAAGCAGCTGAACGGGATGCTCGCCGCCGAGGCGGCCGAGGCCGGTGTGGACTACGTCGACACCTACACGCCGACCATCGGCCACGACATCTGCACGCTGCCCGGGCAGAAGTGGGTCGAGGGCCTGGTCCCGACGGCGCCGGCCGCGCCGGTGCACCCGAACGCGCAGGGCATGCGCGCCATGGCCGCGGCCACCGGCGCGGTGCTCGGGGTGCCGGTGGCGGCGCCGTCGTCGCAGCCGGCCCGGGCCGAGGCCGCGCCGGCAGGCAACTGACCCCCCGCCGACACGCCCCGCGCCCGTTGCGGGCCCGGGCCCGCAACGTGGCGTGCGTGCCAGACTCGCGGCCGTGACCGGCGTGGTGGGGGAGCGAGTGACCGGCTGGTGGGCCGAGGTGCGGTCGCGGGCCGCCGCGGTGGACCCGGGACGCATCCGGCTGCACATGGCCACGGTCGCGACCGCCGCGATGATGTCGGCGGCCCTGCTGGCCACCGGGCTGCGCGCGCTGACCGGCGCCCCGGTCACGATCGTGCTGTTCTCCGTCGTCCTGGCGATGATCAGCAACCTGGCCGTCAACGAGCCCCAGCTGTCCCGTCGCCGGATCACCACCGCGCTCATGCTGCTGCCCGCGGCCGGGTCGGCGACCCTGAGCTCGCTGCTGTCCGGGCACCGGATCGCCGCGGACGCCGTGTTCGTGCTGGTCATGGTGGTGGCCGTGGCGGTGCGGCGGTTCGGCCCGCGGGGCAGCGCCCTGGGCATGGCCGCGTTCTCGCCGTACTTCCTCGTGCAGTTCCTGCAGGCCGGTCCGGCGCTGCTGCCGCTGCTGCTGGCCGCGGTGGTGATCGGCATCGGGAGCACGTTCGTGCTGCGCTGCGTGGTCCTCGTGCGCCGGGTCGAGACGGTGCTGGAGATGCTGGTGCGCGCGTTCCAGGCCCGGCTGCACGCCGTGCTGCTCGCCGCGTCGGACGTGGTGGACGCGCACGGCGGGCCCGCGACGCCGGACCTGGGCCCGCTGCTGCGGGCGCAGGCCCGGCTGAACGAGACGGCACTGCTGGTGGCCGACCGCCTCGACGACGCCGACGACGACCCGGCGACCCGCCGGCCCGCCGTGCTGCCCGGGGGTCTGCGCCCGGGCGGGCCGGAGGAGGCGGAGAGCGAGATCGCCGGCCTGCGGCAGTGGATCGTCGACTCGGAGCTGGCCGCCGAACGCGTCGCGATGTCGGTGCGCCGGTCGGTCGAGCACCACGACACGATCACCCCCGACGACCGGGACGCGCTCGGCGCGGGCATCCGGGCGCTGGCCGCGGCGACCGCGGTGGGCACCCCGGGTGCGATCGCGGCCGGTCTCTACCAGTCGGCGCGCGACGCGGTCGCCGACATCGTCGCCCGGTCCGGAGGTCGCGGCGCCGACGCCCGGGAGCAGCGGATCGGGTTCGCCGTGCTCCGGCTGGCCGACGCGATGCAGACCACCGTCGAGGAGGCCCACCGGCGGATCGCCGAGCGCCGCGAGGCCGACGAGGAACCGGCCGAGGCCGGACCCGACCGGCCCGAGGAGGACAAGCAGGAGGGCCTGAAGCTGCACACCCGCCAGGCGGTGCAGGTGGGTGTCGCGAGCAGCCTCGCGATCGTCGTCGGGGAGATGATCTCGCCGGACCGCTGGTACTGGGCGGTGATCGCGGCGTTCGTCGTGTTCGCCGGCACCGCCAGCCGCGGTGACGTGCTCAGCCGTGGCTGGGCCCGGGCCGTCGGTACCGCGGGCGGGGTGATCGCCGGGATGCTGCTCGCGGTGCTGGTCGCGGGGAACGTGCTCGCCAGCCTGGTGCTGCTGTTCGTGTGCGTGTTCCTCGCGCTGTACCTGGTGCGGATCTCGCAGACGATGATGGCGTTCTGGATCACCGCGGTGCTCGCGCTGCTCTACGGGGTGATCGGGCAGTTCAGCTTCGAGACGATGCTGCTGCGGGTGGAGGAGACCATCGCCGGCGGGGCGCTCGGCATGCTCGCCGCCTACCTGATCCTGCCGACCCGCTCGCGCACCGCCTTCGCCGACGCCCTCGACGAGGCGCTCGTCGCGGTCGACGTCTCGCTGCATACCTCGGTCGACGCCGCGCTGGGCCGGACGGGCATCGAGGACCCGCTGGAAAAGGCCCGCGAGGTGGGCGAGAAGGTCGCGACGGTCCGGCAGCGGGCCCGGCCGCTGGAGCACCCGATCGCCCGCCGCCCGATGCGGCGCGGGGTGCACCACACGGTCCGGGTCGTCGGCGCGCTGGACCACTACACCCGGCTGCTGGCCGCGCAGGCGGCCGTGGCCCACGTCCCCGGCTGGGCGGGGACCCTGGACCCGGCGTCGGTGCGGGTGCGGGAGAACGTCGAGGGCCTGCGCCGGATCCTCAACGACGGCTGGGGGCCCGCGGAGCGGCGCGAGCACGGACCCGGTGCCGTGCCCGCCGACTACGGCGTCGCCTCGGCCGAGGACCTGATCGACGCCGCCGAGACCGACGCCGCGGCGCAGCCGGGGGAGCAGGCGTGGGACCAGGGGGCATCGGCCGCCGACCGGAGCGCTCCTGCCGATCGGGCTGCGCTCGCGGAGGGAGCTGCTGCCGACCGGCCGGGCCGCGCGGACGGTGCCGATCCCGCAGGTCGGGCCGCTCCCGCAGGCCGCGCCGCTGATGCCGACCGGGCGGCCCGCGCGAACGGGGCCGCTCTCGCAGGCCGGGGCGCTGCGGCCGACCGGTCGGACGGGGCCGTTCCCGCGGACCCGGCTGCTCCCGCAGACCGGACCGCTCCTGCCGACCGCCCGGCCCGCGCGAACGGGGCCGATCACGCAGGCCCGGCTGCTCCCGCGGGCCGGGGAACGGGCGTCCGGCCCGGCCCGGTCGCCGGGCCCCCGGACGCCGGCGTCACCGACACCGCGGGCTGGCCGGCGCCGACCCACCCGTCGGTGCGCAACGCCGCCGCGGGGACACCGCCCGGGCACCGGCTGCGGCGGCTGGCGGCCGCGCGGCTGCTGCGCCGGGTCGACCAGCTCGCCGTCGGCCTGGCCCGCGAGCTCTGCGGCGGGACCTGGAACGAGCAGCCCGAGTCCGAGCGCCGGGCCGGGGCCCAGAAGGCCGTCCGCGACGGGGGTTAGGCTCCGACGGTGATCACCGTGAGCACCACCGACGGGGTCGGTCTGATCGAGCTGAACCGTCCCGAGCGCCGCAACGCCCTCGACATCGCCACCTGCCGGGAGTTGGTGGAGGCCGCCGCGTCCGTCCGGGCCGACGGGGCCCGGGCCGTGGTCGTGGCCGGCAACGGTCCGGCGTTCTGCTCCGGGGCCGACTTCGGCGAGGTCTACGGCGCGGACTTCCTCGACGCGCTCTACACCGCCCTGCACGCGGTCGCCGATCTGCCGATGCCGGTGGTCGCGGCGGTCACCGGCCCGGCGATCGGCGCCGGCCTGCAGCTGTCGCTGGCCTGTGACCTGCGGGTCGCCGCACCGGAGGCGGTGTTCGGGCTGCCGACCGCGCGGCTCGGGCTCGCCGTCGACCCGTGGACGATCGAGCGGCTGGTCCAGATCGCCGGTGGCGGCACCGCGCGGAGCCTGTTGCTGGCGTGCGCCACGGTCGACGCACCGACCGCGCACGCCCGCGGGCTCGCCGACACCCTCGGGGACCGTGACGCCGCCGTCGCCCTGGCCACCGACATCGCGACGATGGCGCCGCTGACCCTGGCCTACAACAAGCGCGCCGCGAACACCTACGGCCGCGGTGGGCACACCGGCGACGACGTCGTCGGTGCGTTGCAGGAGGAGTTCGCCGCCTGCTGGCGCGCCGAGGACATCGCGGAGGGCCGCGCGGCCCGTGCGGAGAAGCGCACCCCGGTCTTCCAGGGCCGCTGATCCTCCCGGCCCACTGATCCTCCCGGCCCGCCGGGACCTTCCCGTCGGGCACCGTCCTCCGGCTCACCCTCCGACCGGTTCAAGATCGGCTTCAGCTACTGTCCGGGTGCGGGCGACCGCGGTGGGTAGGGAGGTGGGTCGATGCGGCGAGCAACGCGACGGGTCGGGATGCTGGCCGGTGCGCTGGCCCTGGTCGGTGCGGTCACCGCGGGTGTCGCGGTCGCACAACCTCCCGAGCAGGGCGAACCGCCGTCGGGGACCACCGCCCCGCAGGTCGCGAGCGGCCCCCTCGTCGAGGGCACCCCGTGCACGTCGTCCGCGCGCGCCTGCGTCGACCTGGCCACCAGCCGGACCTGGCTGCTCGAGAACGGCCGGGTCGTCGCCGGGCCGGTGCCGATGAGCCCCGGCGCCCCCTCCGACCCCACCCCGCGTGGGGTGTTCGGGGTGCAGTGGAAGGCCGAGCAGTGGACCAGCCGGGAGAGCTACACCCAGATGCCCTACTCGGTGTTCTTCGCCGCCGGGGGCGTCGCCTTCCACCAGGGGGCGATGGACACGCCGTCCGCGGGCTGCGTCAAACTGGACGAGGCGAACGCCAAGCTCTGGTTCGACACCCTGCAGGTCGGCGACCAGGTGCAGGTTCTGTGACGCTTCTCCCGCGAGGCTTCTACGTTTTGTAGAAAGGATCGCGTAGGATGAGCGGCGTGACGAGTCTGGGGGAGCTGGAGCGGGCGGTCATGAACGTCCTGTGGGAGACCGACCGGGACATGACCGCGCGCGAGGTGCAGGACCAGCTCGCCGACCGCGACCTGGCAACGACGACGGTGCTGACCGTACTGGGCCGGTTGGAGCGCAAGCAGCTGGTGCACCGCATCCGCGACGGTCGCGCCCACCACTACCGCCCGGTCGCCAGCCGCGAGGACCACGTCGCGGAGCTCATGAGCGACGCCCTCGACGACGCCTCCGACCGCGGTGCGGCCCTGGCCCGCTTCCTGGGCACCATGTCCGACGAGGAACGCTCCCGGCTGCGCGACCTGCTCGGCTGACCCGTGAGTGGTTACCGCGGCTCTGACCGCGATAGCCGCGCACGGGTGGATTGGAGGGGTCGTGCGGCGACGCCGGGCCGGTTCGGCCACGATGTGAAGCGATGGAGCTGACCGCGCTGGGACTCGGGCTGCTCGGTGTGGCACTCGCCGAGCCGGCCAGTCGCATGCTCGCCGCGGCCCGCTGGCCGGGACGCGACCCGGTCGTCGCCCTGTTGCTGTGGCAGGCCGTCGGGCTCGGCGGCGGCATCTCGCTGTTCGGCGCCGGCCTGGCCTACGGGCTGTCCCCGATGGGCGACAGCCTCCCGTCCGCGACCGCGGCGTTCGCGGTCTCGGTCGCGAACGGCGTCTGGCCGCCGGTGATGGACCCGCTGCACGTGGGCGCGCTGCTGATCGCGCTGGGCGTGCTGATCCGGCTGCTGTCGGTCCTGGTGATCACCACGATGCGGACGCTGCGTGCCCGCCGCCGGCACCGCGACCTGCTCGACGTGCTCGCGACCCCGTGGCCACACGCGTCCGGAACCCGGGTGCTCGACCATCCGGTGCCGGTGGCCTACTGCCTGCCGGGGCGCAGCTCGCGGCTGGTGGTCTCGGCCGGGGTGCTGGACACGCTCGACACCGCCGGGGTCGTCGCCGTCCTCGCCCACGAGCGGGCCCACCTGCGCGAGCGGCACGACCTCGTCGTGCTCCCGTTCGTCGCGTGGGGCGCGACGGCGCCGTTCGTGCGGGGGATGGTCTGCGCCCAGCTGGCCGTCGCCCGGCTGATCGAGATGCGGGCCGACGACGTCGCCCGCAAGCTCTGCGACCCGACCGAGCTGGCCACCGCGCTCAAGGAGGTCGGCGGGTCGGCACCGGCGGCGGCGCTGTCGTCGTTCACCGACGCCCTCGAGGCCCGGATCGACCGGATCACCGCACCGCCGGCGCCGCTGCCGGTCGTGGTGCGCTGGCTGGTCCGGCTGGTCGCGCTCGCCCTCGTCGTCGTGCCGCTGGCGCTGCTCCTCGTCCACTGACCGGCCGGGGAGCGCAGCCCGAGCCGGTCAGCGGTGAACCGGGTCCGGCGTGTCCGGCCGGTGGCTCTGGAACAGGGCCGGGCCGTCGGCGTCGTCGGCGAGCAGCGCCCGGGTGGCGGCGACGTTGCGGACCCGGGCCGCCTCGAGCGCGTCCGGGTCGCGCCGCATCCGGGCCCGGCGCCACCGGATCACGTGCGCGGCGGCTCCGATGCCGGCGTCGAGCGGTGCGCACCGGCGCAGTCCCAGCGCGTCGCCGGTCGCCGGGCCGTGGAAGCGCCGCCCCAGTACCTGCAGCAGCACCCGCCCCGCCGGGCGCGGGAGCCGCAGCGACTCGACGAGCAGTGCGGCGATCGCGTCGACCTGCGCCGCGGCGAGCCGGCGGGACTCGGGTGCCAGCGGCCCGGTGACGGCGGTGACCAGGGCGTCGAGCCGCTCGGCGGCGGCGTGCCCGGTGACCCCGCCGACCAGCTCCGGATCGATCCCGAGCTGGTGGGCCAGCACGTGCCAGTAGGCGTAGACCTCGCCGACCTCGGCCGGGGTCAGGCCGAACCCGATCGTCTCCTCGGCCCGCATCGACACGAGCGTGAAGTCCAGCCAGGTGCGGGCCAGGTCGATCTGGTTGATCGCGACACCGTGCACCGCCTCGTCGTAGCCGCGGGTGCGGGCGAGCTCGCGCATGTGTGCGTGCAGCATCCGGACCTGCAGCGTGGCGATGTAGCCGGGGCCACCGGGGCGCAGCCCGCCGGGCAGGGTCGCGGACAGCAGCCATCGGCCGGTGTCGGTGAGCCGCCGTTCCGCACCCTCGACGAGCCGGCCGGTGGTACCGAGCAGCACCGCGATCGAGGGGGACACGTAGGTGCGCAGCAGCGCACCGGCCGAGAGCGAGAGCGTGTGCACCGGTGTCGGTGAGGTGAACGTCGGCCGGGCGCCGGAGTCGAGCAGGGCCGGGTCGGTGCCCGCGGGCAGCGACTCGGCGGAGGACAGCAGGGCCGCGACCGCGGGCGGCGGGTCGTCGAGCGAGGCCAGCCCGTGGCGGATGCCGAGGTCGAGCCGGGCCCGGACCTCGCGCCCGCCCGAGCGGATCTCGGCGACGACGGCGTCGGCGAGCGGGTCGCCGGTGCGCAGGGCCCGCCCGGCCAGCTCGGCCGTCTCGGTGCCGAACCGGGCGGCGAGGTCGGCGGCGGCGACGCGGCCGGTGGGCCAGGAAGTGCTCACGGGTGTTCTCCTCCTGCGGTCGTCCCGCGTTCTGTGGCGTCTGCGGCCTCGCCGGTGCTGCGCTCTGCCGGCTCGGTGGGCAGGCCGAACCCGGCGAGCAGGCGGGCCATCCGGGCCCGGATCCGCGCCGGGTCCGGCGGGGCCGGGTCGAGTGCGCCGAGGGTGGCCAGGCCGACGACCGCGGAGAACAGCTCCGCGGCCCGCTCCCGGTTGCCGACGTGGTCCTGGATGAGGTCGACGACGACGGCGTCCTGCCCGGCGGGCGGTGCGACCCGATCCGGGTCGCGCGCGGCCCGGATCCGGAGTTCGAGCATCGTCAGATACGCCCGCCGCCCCGGCCCGAGCAGGTCGACCAGGTAGGTGGTGCAGGCGTCGAGCAGGCTGAGCTCGCCCGCCCGGCTGCGCCGTGTCAGGTCGGTCAGCCGCTGGGTCGACCGCAGCTCGAGCTCCTCGACGACGGCGGCGAGCAGGTCGGCCACGGTGCCGAAGTGATAGGTCGCCGAGGCGGGCGACACCCCGGCCCGCCCCGCCACCTCGCGCAGGGTCAGCCGGTCGAAGCCACTGGTGGTGACGACGTCGACGGCCGCCTGCACCAGCGTCCGCCGGGTGTCGGCGCCGCGTTGCCGGCGTCCGTCGCGGGTGCTCCCCATCGGCTCCTCCACAAACTATCTGTACAGCCAAACAGTAAGTTGAGCGGTCGCCGGCCGCAGCGTGGCCGTCGTCACCGCTGCCGCCGGGTCGGCCCGCATCCGTGATCTTGGGCCGCGAGCGGCGACCGGGCGTAGCGTGGGGATCGTGCCCGTCACACCTGACCTTCCCCGTACCGTCGGCGCGCTCCGGGCATCGGGCCACGAGCTCCGGGGCGTGAAGCACGAGATCCGTGACAACCTGCTCGCCGCGCTGCGCGAGGGCCGTGATCCCTGGCCCGGGATCCTCGGCTTCTCCGACACCGTGATCCCGCAGCTCGAGCGGGCCCTGATCGCCGGCCACGACGTGGTCCTGCTCGGCGAGCGCGGCCAGGGCAAGACCCGGCTGCTCCGCGCGCTGGCCGGGCTGCTCGACGAGTGGGCGCCCGTCATCGAGGGCTCCGAGATCGGTGAGCACCCCTACGAGCCGATCGCGCCTGCCTCGGTCCGGCGCGCCGCCGAGCTCGGCGACGACCTGCCCGTGACCTGGGTGCACCGCTCGCTGCGCTACACCGAGAAGCTCGCCACGCCGGACACGGCGGTCGCCGACCTCATCGGTGACGTCGACCCGGTCAAGGTCGCCGAGGGCCGGTCCCTGGGCGACCCGGAGACCATCCACTTCGGTCTGGTCCCGCGGGCGCACCGCGGGATCGTCGCGATCAACGAGCTGCCCGACCTGGCCGAGCGGATCCAGGTCGCGCTGCTCAACGTGATGGAGGAGCGCGACATCCAGGTCCGCGGCTACACGCTGCGGCTCCCGCTCGACGTCCTGCTGGTCGCCAGCGCCAACCCGGAGGACTACACCAACCGCGGGCGGATCATCACCCCGCTCAAGGACCGGTTCGGTGCCGAGGTCCGCACCCACTACCCGCTCGAGCTCGCCGCCGAGATCGATCTGATCGGGCAGGAGGCCGAGCTCGCCGCCGAGGTCCCGCGGCACCTGCTGGAGGTCGTCGCCCGGTTCACCCGTCACCTGCGGGAGTCCTCGGCGATCGACCAGGGCTCCGGGGTCTCGGCCCGGTTCTCGGTCGCCGCGGCGGAGACCGTCGCCGCGGCGGCGCTCCGCCGGGCGGCGCTGGTCGGCGAGGACCGCGCCTACGCCCGCCCGGTCGACCTCGAGTCGGTTCCCACGGTGCTGCGCGGGAAGCTGGAGTTCGCCGCGGGCGAGGAGGGCCGCGAGGACGACGTGCTGGAGCACCTGCTGCGCCGGGCCACCGCCGACACCGCCCGGTTCGCGCTGCGCGGGGTCGACCTGGACGAGATGGCCTCCGAGGTCTCCACCCGGCCGGTCCGCACCGGTGAGCGGATCGCGGCCCGCGACGTCGTCGCGGCCCTGCCGCAGGTGGCGGCGCTGACCGCGATCGCGGACAAGCTGGGTGCCGCCGGGACCGAGGACCCGGGCCCGATGGCATCGGCGGCGGAGCTGGCCCTGGAATACCTGTTCCTGACCCGCAAGCTCGCCAAGGACGAGTCCGACGACGGGGACACGGTGTCCTATGGCTGAGGGCCGGGCCGGGCGCGGGCACTACCGCCGGCGGCGCTACGCGTACGGGCCCTACAGCGGTGGGCCCGACCCGCTCGCCCCGCCGTACGACATCCGCTCCGCAATGGACCGGATCGGGCGCGACGTCATGGAGGGCTCCTCGCCCCGGCAGGCGCTGCAGGAACTGATGCGGCAGGGCCTCGACGGCCGCCGAGGGCTCGACGACCTGACCCGCCGGGTCTGGGAGCGCCGGCGCGAGCTGCAGCGCGACAACCGGATCGACGGGACGTTGCAGCAGGTCCGCGAGCTGCTGCAGCGTGCGCTCGACGCCGAGCGGCAGTCGCTGGGCAACGAGGACTCCGACGACGCCCGGTTCCGGGAGATGCAGCTCGACGCGCTGCCGGACGACACCGGCGGCGCCGTGCGGGAGCTGGGGGAGTACGACTGGCGCTCGTCCGACGCCCGCGAGGCCTACGACGAGATCCGCGACCTGCTCGGCCGGGAACTGCTCGACCAGCGGTTCCAGGGCATGAAACAGGCCATGGAGGGCGCCACGCCGGAGGACGTCGAGCGGATCAACCAGATGCTCGACGACCTCAACGACCTCCTGGACCACCACGCCCGCGGCGAGGACACGACCGAGCGGTTCGCCGAGTTCATGCGCCGCCACGGCGACCACTTCCCGGAGAACCCGCAGAACACCGAGGAGCTGATCGATGCGCTGGCCGCCCGGTCCGCGGCCGCCCAGCGGATGCTGAACTCGATGTCGGCCGAGCAGCGTGCCGAGCTCGCCGAGCTGGCCCAGCAGGCGTTCGGCGACCCGCGCCTGGCGCAGTCGCTGTCCCGGCTGGACGCGCAGCTGCAGGGGCTGCGACCGGGGGAGGACTGGACCGGGCAGGGCCGGTTCAGCGGTGACAACCCGATGGGGATGGGCGAGGCGACGCGCGCGCTGGAGGAGCTGGGCCGGCTCGACGCGCTCGCCGAGCAGCTCTCGCAGGGCTACCCGGGTGCGCGGATGGAGGACATCGACCTCGACGCGCTCACCGAGGCACTCGGTCCCGAGGCCGCCGCCGACGCCCGCACCCTCGCCGAGCTCGAACGCGAGCTGCAGCGCCAGGACCTGTTCCGGCGTGCCCCGGACGGGTCGCTGCTGCTCTCGCCGAAGGCTCTGCGCACGCTGGGGCAGTCGGTACTGCGCGACGTCGCCGACCGGGTCGCCGGTCGGCAGGGACAGCGCGAGACCCGCCGGGCCGGTGCGGCGGGGGAGGCGACCGGGGCGACCCGGCCCTGGGCGTTCGGCGACACCGAGGCCTGGTCGGTGCCCCGCACGCTGCTGAACGCGCAGCTGCGCCGGGCGGGTGGTGACGAGCGTTCCCTGGACGTGTCCGACGTCGAGATCGTCGAGACCGAGCAGCGCACCCGGGCCGCGGTCGCGCTGCTGGTCGACACCTCCTGGTCGATGGTCGCCGAGGGCCGGTGGGTGCCGATGAAGCGCACCGCGCTGGCCCTGCACCAGCTGATCTCGACCCGGTTCCGGGGCGACGACCTGTCGCTGATCACGTTCGGCCGGCACGCGCAGACCGTGGAGCTCGGCGAGCTCGTCGGGATGGAGGGCGTGTACATGCAGGGCACCAACCTGCACCACGCCCTGCTGCTGGCCCGCGAGCGGCTGGCCCGGCAGCCGGATGCGACCCCGGTCGTGCTCGTCGTGACCGACGGCGAACCGACCGCGCACCTGGAACGCGACGGCGAGGCGTTCTTCGACTACCCGCCCAGCCCGCACACGCTCCGTGCGACCGTCGACGGGCTGGACCGGTTGATCGGGATGGACGCGCGGTTCACGTTCTTCGTGCTCGGCGACGATCCCGGGCTGGCCGCGTTCACCGACCGGTTGGCCCGCCGCGCGGGCGGTCGCGTGGTGCACCCCGACCTGGACGGCCTGGGCGCCGAGGTCGTGTCGGACTACCTGCGCAAGCGCCACGGCTGAGCCGCCGGTGCCGGGGCTCATCGGTGCGGGCCCGGTGACCGGTACAGGTGTTCGGCCGCCCAGGACCGGAGGGTGGTCGGGGTGGTGGTCGTCGCGTCCCGGGGCTGTTCGGGGACGTGGCCGTCGGTCAGCCCGGCCGCCATCCCGGCGATCGCGTCGACCTCGGGCGGGCTCAGCCCGGCGCCGGCCAGGGCCGCACGGAAGTCCGCGTCGGGCACGTGCACCGCGCGCACCGGCCGGTCGGCGAGCTCGCCCAGTACCGCCGCGACCTGCGTGAACGTCAGGTCCTCCGGGCCGTGCACCGCCTGCACGGCGCGCCCGTCCCAGGCCGGGCCGAGCAACCTGGCCGCGGCCACGTCGCCGATGTCACGCGGATCCACCCAGGGCAGCGGGTGCTCCAGCGGCCACGGCGTGGGAAGGCTCCCGCCGCGCACGTCGTCGGCCGACATCAGCAGGTTCGTCATGAAATAGCCGCAGCGCAGGTGCAGCACCGCCGCGCCGGTCGCGTCGAGCGCCGTCTCGGTCGCGGCCAGGCCGTCGATGTCGCCGGCCCCACCGCGCTTCTCGGCGCCGCCGCTGCTCTGGAACACGGTCGCGGCGATGTCGTTCGCGCGCACCGCGCCGGACACCACCCGGGCGCACACCGCCTGGTGGGCGAGCGGGTCCGCCCCGGACGGCGCTGGCGGGTTCACCCAGTACAGCCGGTCGGCTCCGGCGGTCGCACGCAGCACCGCGTCGTCGTCGGTCTGGTCGGCCCGCACCGTCTCCACCAGGCCGGACAGGTCGGGCGGCAGCCGTGCCGGGTCGCGCAGCAGGGCGACCGGGCGCACCCCGGCCTGCACCAGCAGGCGCAGCACCCGGGAGCCGACGTTGCCGGTCGGTGTCGTCACCACGATCCGCATGCCGCAACCGTGGCACGGGCCACCGACAAGAACCGGTTCCCGGAGCGGCTCCCGCCGGTGGGATCAGCCGAGCCAGGGCTCCGCGAACCCATCCCAGGTGCCGTCGGTCCGCGCCGTCCGGAGCCAGGTGTTCACCCGCTCGGTGAAGGCCGGGTCCCCGGCCTGGGTCAGGTAGGCCTTCTCGGAGTCGGTGAACGGATCCTCCGGGTGCACCGAGCAGAGCTCCCCGGGCCGCTGGGCCGCCTGCCAGCGGGTCTCGATCGCGTCGGTGACCATGAGGTCGGCACCACCGTCGGCGACCACGTCGAAGATCGTGTTGTTGTCCGGGTGCGGCACGATCGTCGCCTCGTGCAGGTGCTCCCGGACGAACCGCTCGTTGGTCCCGCCGGGGTTCACCACGGCCCGGACACCCGGGCGGTCGATGTCGGCGACGGTCCGGTACCGCTCGACGTCCGGACAGCGGACCACCGGCGTCTTGCCGTCGCGCAGGTACGGGATCGTGAACGCCGCCCGCTGCGCCCGGTCCTCGGTGATCGACACGCCGCCGACGGCGATGTCGCACTTCCCGGCGACGACGTCGTCGAGCAGTCCGGACCAGGTCGTCTCCACCATCGTCGGGCGTGCACCCAGCTCGCCCGCCAGATCACCGGCCATGTCGACGTCGATGCCGGACCAGCCGCCGTCCGGCTCCCGGTAGGTCAGGGGCCGGTAGTCGCCCGTCGAGCACACCCGGAGCTCCCCGGACTCTGCTATTCGCGCCAGCGTGGGTGACGCCTCCTGGTCCTGTGTGCTACACCCGGCCAGCAGAGCCACGATGAGCAGAACGGCGTACAGCAACCCCCGTTGACGGTGCACGGTCGGGGACCCTAGGCGACCGCTGGGACGCCGGGAAGTGTGCCGTCGGCGACGTGTTCCCCATGGTCTCGACGGGCCCGCCGCGGCGGGGCACCATCACGGAGGTGACCGAGGGGACCCCGGCCTGCCGGCTCTGTGGGACGCCGCGCCCGCCGAGCCCGGGTGCGGCGTGTGTGGCCGGCTGGGTGGCCGAGCGGGACGAGCGCGGCCGGGACGGATGGCTGTGCCCCGGGTGCGCACGCCTGCACGTCCGCGACATCGAGTCCAAGTTGGACGTCGAATGGTGGTGACGCCGGCTCACTGCCCGCTCAGCCGTTCGACGACCGGGGCCAGGGTCTCGGCGAAGTTCTCGGCGACCGCGAAGTAGCTGATCCCGAACTCGTCGCGGCGACGACACAGCTCCGCGGCCATCTGCGCGGGCGTCCCGCGCAGGCGAGCGAGGGTGTCCGGTTCGTCCATCGTCGCTGCGGCGTCCGGCCCCGCCCAGCGCAGAGCATCCGGTGGGATCTCGTCCCCGACGACGAACAGGTTCATCCCGACCTCCGGTTCCCGGCCGGCCGATCGCAGGTCGGCGGTCATCCGGGCGGCCTCGGAGCGACCGGCCGTCGGGCGGGCGGCCAGGAACACCGTGTCGGCGTCTGCGGCCGCGACGGCGAGCGCCCGAGGTCCGGACGCCGCCATGACGACCGGGGTCGCCGGCCCGTCGCCGTCGCGCTCGCGCAGCGCGGCGATCGCCGCCCGGATCCCGGCCAGCCGGTCGGCTGCGGTGCCCCACGGCATGCCGAGCGCCGCCGCCTCAGCACGGGCGTCCGGGCGCCCGGTCCCGATACCCAGCTCGAACCGCCCACCGGTGAGCACGGCGAGCGAGTGCGCCTCCCACGCCGTGGTCTGCGGCGACCGCAGCGGTCCGGCCAGGACGAACGGGCAGACCCGCAGATCCGGAACGGCGGTGGCGGCGACGGCCAGCGCATGCAGCGGTGCGTGGGTGTGCAGGTTGTCCGGGGTCAGCAGGGTCGAGTAGCCGAGCTCGGTCACCCGTCGCGCCCGGGCGGTCCAGGCGTCCCCGGGACCGTGGGCCGCCGCGACCACGCCGAACCGGAACGGCCGGCTCACCGGTCCACCCGCGCGTCCCGGCCCGTCGGCAGGGCGACGGCGAAGGCCAGCAGCGTCAGCAGGCCGCCGAAACGCCCGACCGGGATCAGCGGGTACAGCAGGTCGGTGGCCAGGGCGAACGTGCTGAGCAGGGCCAGGACGCCGATCACGAGCCCGGCGACCGCGAGCCACCGGGGGACCAGCCGCCCGACCAGCGCGGGCACGGAGATCCCCAGGACCAGGAGCCCGAGCGGTGCCACGAACCCGACACCACCGGCGCCGAACCAGACCCACGCCAGCATCCGGGCCAGCCCGGCGTCACCGAGTGGTGCGGTCTGCGCGGCCGTCCAGGAGGCGAGGGCGCTGACCGACAGCGCCGTCCCGGCAAGGACCGCGCCGGCGAATCCCATCAGCGGCCCCGGCGCGCCGATCCCGAGCAGCTCGATCCGGCGGACGGCCGTGGCCGCGTACACGACGAGTGGGAACGCCGACCCGAACAGCAACGCGGCGCCGATCCCGAGGGCGAGCGGATGGGCGAGGTCGTAGGCGAGCACCGCGGCCGGCGCGGTGTCCGGGCGCGGTCCGGCCCGGCCAAGGACCGCGCCGGCGACGGTGAGCAGGGCGAATGCGGCGGCGGGGACCACCAGCGGCGGCCCGCCCCGGACGTCGACGGTGACAGACATCGTGCCCTCCTCAATTCATTACAAAACTGAACGATTATCTGTGTACACCGTTTGTCAAGTGATACGGTTCCGTGGTGATCTCGACTTCGCGGGGCGGATCCGCGTTCCTGCTGGCCCAGCTCGGTGCGCACGCTGCGACCCGGTTCGGGGAGCGGGTCGCCGAGCTCGACCTGACCCTGCCGCAGACCGGGCTGCTGCGTGCCGTCGCGACGGAGCCAGGGCGCTCGCAGCAGGCGCTCGCCGGGCGTCTCGGGATGCCCGCCAGCAGGTTGGTCGCCCTGGTCGACGGACTGGCCGAGCGGGGACTGCTGGAACGACGCCGCAATCCCGACGACCGCAGGTTGCACGCCCTGCACCTCACGGCGACGGGGGAGGAGATGTACGGCCGGATCGCGGAGGCGGCCCGGGCGCACGAGAACGACCTGCTGGAGGGACTCGACGACGCCGAGCGAGGGGTCCTGCAGTCGTTGCTCGGTCGGATCGCGGAGCGGCAGGGGATGACGCCGGGGGTACATCCTGGCTACAAGCGGGCCTGAGGGTCTCGGGAGCCAGCGGGGGACGCCGCGTTCGAGCTGCCCTGGCTGTCAGTCTTCGCGCCGGGAGTTCCGGTTCGGCTCCGGGGCTCGGTTCGCAGCGGGGTCGTGGTCACCGGCCGGCTCCCGTTCCTATGCCCGGCGGCCCGCTGGGCGCGTCTTCCGGGTCGCGGTGTCGTTGTTGTTCGCGCTGCCGTACCTGCTCAGGGTTGCGGCCGAACGGGTGATTTCACGCTCGTCGGGCGCACTGAAGTGTCTTTCGGTCGCTCCTGGCCGGTCGGGGCACCGACATTGTCGGGGGTCGAGCGTATGTTCGAACTATGGAGTTGGGGCAGGCGATCCCGGAGGGGCTGGCGGCGATGCCGCCGGGCCCCGGCCTGGGCGCTGTCCTGGCCGGGATCGATCTGGCGCGGGTGTGCAACGACGACATCGACGAGGTGATGCTCGCCCACTCCCGGCAGCTGTCGCATCAGCAGGCGCACATGTTCGCCGCGATCTCCGAGGTCGTGCACCGCCGCCCCTTCGCCGGGAATATGGAGATCCGCCGCGGGGCGCTCCCCGACCAGTACGGGTCGGATGAGATCCGGTTCGCGCTGGCGTGGAACCGTCGTGCTGCCGAGTACGAGATGGGCCTCGCGGTCACCCTGGTGTCTGATCTTCCGCAGGTGCAGGCCTCCCTGTGTCAGGGCCGGATCGATCGGACGAAGGCGCGGGTGTTCGCCCAGCACCTCGCCGACCTCCCGGAGGCGCAGCGCGCCGCGATCTGTGAGGCCGTGTTGCCGCAGGCACCGAAGTTGACGACCGGGCAGATCGGGGAGCGGATCAAGCGGCTGATCCTGGAACTCGATCCGGCCTACTACGAGCGGCGTTACCGCAAGGCGATCCGGGATCGGCTGGTGGTGGCGTATCTGACCGAGACCGGCACCGCCGTCATCTCCGCCGAGGGCTTGCCTGCTGAGGAGGCGGCCGCCGCGTGGGAACGCCTCGACGCGCTGGCGAAGGCGGCCCGACGGGACGGGCATCCGGGATCGATCGACCAGATCCGCGCCGACCTCGTCCTCGGTCTGCTCGACGGGTCGCTGCACGGCCTGGATCGGGCGGGGATCCTGCGGGCGTTGATGGCGCGTTTCGCCGGGCACGCCGACGGGCCCACTGCGGGCAGCGA
The DNA here is from genome assembly GCF_900115005.1 of Pseudonocardia ammonioxydans. Lineage (GTDB taxonomy): Bacteria > Actinomycetota > Actinomycetes > Mycobacteriales > Pseudonocardiaceae > Pseudonocardia > Pseudonocardia ammonioxydans. The sequence goes on from NZ_FOUY01000030.1 coordinate 51,370, forward strand.
GGTCGACAAGCCCGCGGCCGGTAGCCCGGCCGCCGGCAGCGCCGCCGCCGACAGCGCCACCCCCTGCGGCACCGGCTCCGGCAGTCCCGCCGCCGACAGCGCCGCCCCCGGCGGCTCCACAACCGACCGCCCGGCGCCCGGCGCTCCCGAGCCCGATGCACCTGCCCCGGCTACACCGACGCCGGACGGACCCGCGCCCGGCGGCCCCGACACAGGTGGGCTCACACCGAACGGCTCGGCGTGCGACAGCGCCGCTACCGGTGCACCCGCCACCCGCGACTCGGATGCCCCCGCCCCGGGCGACTCCGGCACGCACAGCCCCGTTGCTGACGGTGTCGAGCCCGCCACGCCGAACGCGGATGCCCCTGACTCGGGTGGCCCCGGATCCGGTGAGCCCGGCGCAGGCAGCCCCGATACCGGTGGCCCGGGACCCGGCGGCCGCGGACCCGAAACTTCCGGCTCCGATGGCTCCGGCGCGAACTCGGGCTCGAGCGGCGCCGGCTCCGAGTCGAACCCGGACTCGGCCCGGGACTCCGACTCGGACTCGGACTCGGACTCGGAGGATCCTGACTCCGATGACCAGGGACCGGGCGGCCCCGGACCCGGCGGCCCCGGACCGGGACCGGGACCGGGACCGGGCCCCTCCGGCCCCAGGCTCGGCGGCCCGAACGGCGGTGGCGCACCCACACCACCCCCGGGACCCGACCCCGCAACACCGATCACCGTCCCGCCACCACGCAGCAACCGCGCCGGGGCCGGGAAGACCGCCGGTGTCGGGAGGCCCGCTGGTGTCGGGACCGAGGTCCGCGTCCCCTTGAGCACCCTGCTCGGCCTCGACCAGCGCGCCGGCGAACTCCCCGGCTGGGGACCGGTCCCCGCCAGCGCCGCGCGACGCCTCGTCGCCCGCCAGCACCGCGCCCAATGGCGCTGGGTCGTCGTCGACGACCACGGTCACCTGCTCGCCGAAGGCATCACCCGACACCGCCCCGTCCCGCGCAACCGCAACGGGCCACCCGGCGGGATCGTCGAACTCCACATCCCGAAAGATCAACTCGCTACCCTGGCTGCCGAGGCCGCCGAGCACGGCGGGTGGGCGAAAGTGATCACCGACATCGCCGAGCAGTACCGGCACCACACCGCACAGAACGACCCCGACGCCGCCCTCGACAACCGCCCCGATGCCCGGTTCCCGCACGCGGCGCTGCGTCGCCATACCGAGGTGCGTGATCGCACCTGTGTCGGACCGGGCTGCCGGACGTCGTCGCGGCGCTGCGACCAGGACCACACGATCGACCACCACCACGGCGGCCCGACCGTGCGGGCCGGGTTGGGGCCGCTGTGCCGCCACGACCACCTGTTGAAGACCGAGGGCCACTGGCGCCTCGAACAGCCGGAGCCGGGGCGGTTCGTCTGGACCAGCCCGTTGAAGCGCCGGTACCGGGTCGAGCCGGAGCCGATCCTGCCGCCACCGATCACACCGGTGCCACGCGCGGACGACCCGCGCTTCGACGAGCCTGCACCGGGGCCGGTCTACGCCGAGGGCGAACAGCCCGACCTGCACCCTCCGGACCGCGGCCCGCCCGAACGCGACGACGCACTGCCCTCCGAAGGCACACGCCGCAACGGTGTGCTGAAGAAGAACGGTGTGCCGGACACCGAGGCCGCGGCCGGTAACGGCCTGGATGAGGACCCGCCTCCGTTCTGACCCCGACGAACTGCGGCCCCGTCACCGACGGCCCGGTCGCGTACCGCGACGGCGACCCGGGCTGGCCTCCGAGGTGTGTCCCGGGGCCAGTTCGGAACGCTTAGGAACGAGAGGGGCTGCCCGGCTGTGCTCCCCGGCAGGAGTAGTGATCAACGGTGCGTGCCGGTCCCGTGCGGGAGAGCACCCCGCGGCAGGAGGCCCGCCGCCGAGCCGACGCCCGCCGAGGTGAGCCTCATCGACACCGGCGACGACCCCGCGTCCGCGGTCGGACCCGGACGAGGTTCCGGCCGCCCCGATGTCGGCACGTCCACACTGGTCAACCGGATGCCGGGCCGCCGGGAGGTACGACGACCCCGGCGCGCAGGACGGTCTCGATCCCGAGGTCGGCGTCGAGCAGCACCACATCGGCTCGGGAGCCGGGCTGCAGCCGGCCGATGTCCTCCCGGCCCAGCAGCGCCGCCGGGGTCGTCGAGGTCCAGGCCACGGCCCGGTCGAGCGCCTCCGGACGCGAGCCCGGGTGGGCGGCGATCACGTTGCGGAACAGGACGTCGGCCGTGGCGGTGGACCCGGCGATCGTCCCGTCGGGCAGCCGGGCGACACCGTCGGTCACCTGCACATCGAGATCACCGAGCCGGTAGCCGCCGTCCGGCATCCCGGCCGCCGCCATCGCATCGGTGACCGCCGCGACCCGGTCCGCCGCGGCCCGGCCGACGATGTCCCACAGCGCCGGGTGCACGTGCACGCCGTCGGTGATCAGCTCGACGACGGTCCGCGGGTCCGCGAGCAGCGCCGCGACCGGGCCGGGGTCGCGGTGGTGCACCGGGCCCATCGCGTTGAACAGGTGGGTGCCTGCGCGGGCGCCGGCGTCGAGCGCGCGGCGGGTGAGGTCGTACCCGGCAGCGGTGTGGCCGACCGCGGCGACCGCGCCGGACGCGGCGACCCGGCTGATCGCGTCGAGCCCGCCCGGCAGTTCCGGCGCGAGCGTCACCATGGCGATCGTCCCGGTCCGGAGCAGCGGGTCGATCTCGGCCGGGTCCGGATCGCGGAGCAGCCCGGGGTCGTGGGCGCCGCACCGCGACGCGGCCAGCCACGGCCCCTCCAGATGCACCCCGGCGACCACCCCGTCGTCGACCAGCGGACCCAGCGCCCGCACTGCGCCGGCCAGGTCGTCCGGCGAGCGGGTGACCAGGGAGGCGAGCACCGTCGTGCTGCCGTGTGCGGCGTGGAACGCGGCGGCCCGGGCCGAGGCGTCGGGGGCGGCGCCGAACGAGGCGCCGCCCCCGCCGTGACAGTGGACGTCCACGAACCCGGGCACGACGACGGCAGCCAGCCGGTCCGGCTCGCGCGGCGGGTTCCCGGTGCCGGTGCCGGTGACCCGGCCGCCGGCGAACTCGACCCAGCCCGGCCCGGCCGGTGTGCCGGTGCCGGTCACGACGAGGTCGGCGGCGACCAGCCCGTTCACAGCGTCTCCGTGATCTTGTGCAGCCCCCGCGGCGCGTCCGGGTCGATGCTGCGGGCCACCGCCATCTCCCGGGCCAGCAGCTGCAGCGGAAGGATCTCCAGCAGCGGTCCGAACTCCTCGGCGGGGGCCGCCGGGAGCGTGATCCCCGGGCCGTCACCCCCGATCTGCAGGACGTCGGCGTGCCGGGCGGCGAGCGCGTCCAGTACCGGCGCCATCGCCGCGCCGCCGGCGCCGGGGGAGACCACCGCGAGCACCGGCACGAGCGCGTCGACCAGCGCGAGTGGCCCGTGCAGCAGGTCCGCCCCGGAGAACGACTGGGCCGAGACGTACGCGGTCTCCATCAGCTTCAACGCGGCCTCGCGGGCCGTCGGGTACGAGTAGCCCCGTCCCGTGGTGACCATCCGCTGGGCGAACCGGTAGCGCGTGGCGAGCTCGGTGACCGCGTCCGCGCCGGCGAGCACCTCGGCCCCCAGGCCGGGCAGCGCCCGGGCCGGGGCGGGGTCGTCACCCGGCACCGCCGTGATCAGCAGGTACAGCGCCAGGAGCTGAGCGGTGTAGGTCTTGGTCGCGGCCACCGACCGCTCCGGCCCGGCGAGGACGTCGACGTGCGCGTCCGCAGCGCCGGCCAGCGGGGAGCCGGCGTCGTTGGTGACCGCGATCGTCAGCGCGCCCTGCGAGCCGGCGACCTCGACGCAGCGCCGCAGGTCCGGGGACCCACCTGACTGGCTGACCGCGACCAGCACCACGTCCCGCAGGTCCGGGCGCGCGGCGTACGCCGTGACCGTCGAGGGCGACACCGTGCCGACCGGCACGCCGAGCCGGATCTCGGTCAGGTACTTGGCGTACAGCGCGGCGTGGCTGCTGGACCCGCGCGCGGCGAACAGCACGAACCGTGGCCGGCGGGCGCGGACCAGCGCCGCGGCACGGTCCACACCGGACCCTCCGTCGGGGCCGGTGGCGGCCAGCAGCGCGTCCCAGACCGCGGGTTGCTCGGCGATCTCGGCGGCCATCAGGCAGCCGGGGCTGTCGGACACAGGACTCCTCGCGGTCGGACGGCCGTCGTCGGGCGGGCACCGCAGGTGGACCGGACCAGTCGGTGCGTCCGGCAGCGGACCAGTGGTCCGGCGCCACCCTTGCATTTCGCCGGGCAAAACTGTACCACTGGTCCATCTTTTGGGAGGGACGATGAAGTACCGGCGGCTGCACGACGAGCTGCGCGAGCGGGTGGACGCGATGGCGGCGGGTGAGCCCCTGCCGCCCGAGCGCGAGCTCGCCCGCGAGGTCGGCGTCTCGCGCACCACGCTGCGCCGGGCCGTCGACGAGCTGGTCGCGGCCGGTCGCCTGCGTCGCAGGCAGGGCGCGGGCGTGTTCGCCGTCGGGCCGCGGATCGCGCACGCGCTCACCGCCACGTCGTTCTCCGCCGACATGCGGGCCCGCGGCCTGGAGCCGGCCACCCGGATCGTGGAGTTCGAGAGTGGTCCGGCCGGTCCCCGGCTGGGGCGCAGGCTGGAGGTCTCGCCGGACGCGACCGTCGTCCGGGCGCTGCGCCTGCGCCTCGCCGATGCCGAGCCGATGGCCCTGGAGACCCTGCACGTCCCGGCCGACCTCGTGCCCGGGCTGGACGAGGAGGCGCTGGCCGCGTCGTCGTACTACGAGTTGCTGGCCCGGCACGGCCACGCCGTGGCGGGCGGCCGGCAGTCCATCGAGCCGACCGTCACCGACGGGCCCGAGTCCACGCTGCTCGGGGTGCCGGTGCACAGCCCCGCGCTGCTGTTCGAACGGGTCACCCGGGACAGCGGCGGACGGGTGCTCGAGTTCGTCCGGGCGGTCTACCGCGGCGACCGCTACCGCATCGAGACCGAGATCGCGCCGGTCGCGGTCCCGGCGGTGACGCCGTGACCCGGCTGCTGACGCTCGACGTCGGCAAGACCGGCTGCCGCGCGGCGCTGGTGGAGCACGGTGTGCGGGTCGCGACCGGCGCGTGGGCCGGGGCGGCCGGGGTGGCCGACCGCGACGGGGTCGCCCGCGCCCTCACCGCCGTCGCCGGTGCCACCGGCGGCTGGCCCGCACCGGACGCCGTCGGTGCGGGACTGGCCGGGCTGGCGTCCGCCCCGCAGCGGGCCTCCGCGCTGGCCGACGGCCTGCGCGCCCGGTTCGGCCCGGCCGTGCGGGTGCTGCTGACCAGCGACATGACGACCTGGCACGCGGGCGCGCTGGGCGGTGCGCCCGGTGTGGTGCTGGCCGCGGGCACCGGGACGGTGGCGCTGGGGATCGACGACGGCGGTCGGTGCGCCCGGGTGGACGGCTGGGGCCACCTGCTCGGCGACGACGGCGGCGGCTACGCCATCGGCCGGGCCGGCCTGGCTGCGGCGCTGCGGTCGCACGACGGGCGGCCCGGCGGATCCGCGGCGCTGCTCGCGCTGCTGCGCGAACGCTACGGCGATCCGGAGGGGCTGCCCGGCCGCGTCCACGGCTCGGACAACCCGCCCCGGGAGATCGCGGCCTTCGCCCCCGACGTCCTGGCGGCCGCCGACGACGGCAACCCGGTCGCCACGACGATCGTCGCCCGGGCCGCCACGGCCCTCGCCGACGCCGCAGCCGCAGCGCGGGACCGGCTCGCGGGGGACCGGACCGGCGGATCGGAGGAGGCGCGGGTCGGCGGGGCGCCCACCCGGAGCCCGAGCGGCGCTGCACCCTCCGGCGGACCGCGCCGGGACCGGCACCGCGGCACCCCCGGCGCCGGTACCTGCGCGGTCGCGTGCGGTGGCGGCCTCCTCGCCGCCGGTGGGGCCCTGACCGGGCACCTCGACACGGCGCTCGCCGCCCGTTCGCTGTCCCGTACCCGCCCGCTCGGTGACGCCCTCGACGGTGCCCGTCTGATCCTGGAGGACCCGACCGTGCCGCACCACGCCCTGCTCGTGCAGACGACCGGAGACGCCCGGTGACCGGGGAGCTGCCGACCGGGGACCTGCCGGCCGCGGACCCGCCGGCCGAGGATCTGCCGGCCGAGAACCTGGGCGCGCTCGCCACCGAGCGCTCCCGTCCCGATCTCACCGACCTGGACCAGTGGTCCACCCGCCGGCTCGTCGAGCTGATCACCGGGGAGGACGTCGCGGTGGCCGGTGCGGTGCACGCCGAGGCGGACCGGATCGCCGCGGTCGCCGAGCTCGCCGTCGGATGCCTGGACCGCGGCGGCCGGATGATCTACGGCGGCGCCGGGACCGCCGGCCGGCTCGCAGTCCTCGACGCCACCGAGCTCGCCCCCACCTACGGCGTCGGCGCCGACCGGGTCGTCGCGCTGCTGGCGGGTGGCCCCGCGGCGATGACCGCGGCGGTCGAGGGCGCCGAGGACGACACCGCCGCCGCGGCGGCCGACCTGGCCGCGCTGGACCCCGGCCCGGACGACCTGGTGATCGCGGTGAGCGCGTCCGGCCGCACCCCGTACGCCTGCGCGCTGCTCGTCGCCGCCCGCGCGGCCGGGGCCGCGACGGCCTCGGTCGCGAACAACCCGGGCAGCCGGCTCGCCGCGCTCGCCGACGTCGCGATCATCCTCGACACCGGCCCGGAGATCGTCGCCGGCTCGACCCGGATGAAGGCCGGGACCAGCCAGAAGATGCTGCTCACCGCGCTGTCGACGGCCGTGATGGTGCGGCTGGGCAAGGTGCACCGCAACCTGATGGTCGACGTGGCCGCCACCAACGTGAAGCTGCGGGTGCGGGCCGAGCGGATCGTCGGCGAGGCCACCGGGGCGGAGCCGGACGCGGTCCGGTCCGCCCTCGACGACGCCGGCGGACACGCCAAGACCGCGATCGTCGCCCTGCTCGCGGGTGTCGACGCCCGGCGCGCGGCCGCGGCGCTGAGCGCTGCCGGGGGCCGGGTCGCCCGCGCGCTCACGGTCGCCGCCGGGAGCACCCGGTGATCGTCGTCGGGCTGTCCTCGGGCACCTCGGTCGACGGCATCGACGTCGCCGCGGCCGAGCTGGAGCTCACCGGCGACACCGTCGTTTTCACCCCGCTGGGGCATCTGGAGGTGCCGTTCGCACCGGAGCTGCGCACGGCCGTCCTGGACGCCCTGCCGCCCGCCCCGACCACGCTCGACGCCGTCGCCCGGATCGACACCGGGCTCGGCCGGGCATTCGCCACGGCCGCGCTGCGCGGCATCGACGACCTCGCCGGTGGGCGCGCCGACCTCGTCGCCTCCCACGGCCAGACGCTGTTCCACTGGGTCGAGGGCGACCGGGTGCACGGGACCCTGCAGCTCGGCCAGCCGGCCTGGATCGCCGAGGCCACCGGCCTGCCCGTGGTGTCGGACCTGCGCGCCCGCGACGTCGCCGCGGGCGGGCACGGCGCGCCGCTCGCCTCCGTCCTCGACGTGCTGCTGCTCGGCGACCGCGCCGCGCGGGCGGGGGGACCGGTGGCCGCGCTGAACCTGGGCGGGATCGCCAACGTGACCGTGGTCGGCCCGGCGGGAGCGACCACAGCCTTCGACACCGGCCCGGCCAACGCGCTGCTCGACGCCGCCGTGCGGGCCGCGACCGGCGAGCACCGCGACACCGACGGCCGGCGCGCCGCCCGCGGCACCGTCGACGAGCACGCGCTGGCCCGGCTGCAGGCCGAGCCGTACTACGGGCTGCGCCCGCCGAAGAGCACCGGCAAGGAGCTGTTCGACACCGGCTACGTCGACCGGGTGCTGGGCGGGCGCGCGATCGCGCTCGACGACCTGCTCGCCACCCTCGTCGAGCTGACCGCGACCACCGTCGCCGACGCGCTGCGCCCGCACGGCGTGCGCGAGGTGCTGGTCTCCGGCGGCGGGGCGCGCAACCCCGCAATGGTCGCCGCGCTGGAGCGCCACCTCGCCCCGGCCCGGCTCGTCCCGATCTCGGAGACGGGCCTGCCCGGCGACGGGAAGGAGGCCCTGCTGTTCGCCCTGCTCGGGTTCCTGACCTGGCACGGCGTGCCCTCGACCGTCCCGTCCTGCACCGGGGCCCGCGCCCCCACGATCGCCGGGCGGATCAGCCCCGGCGCCCACCCGTTGCGCCTGCCCGGGCCGGCGGAGCCACCTGCCCGGCTGCGGGTCGGCGCGGGAGCCGCCCCACCCGGGACCTGAGCCGGACCACCTGCCACCACCAGACCGGGAGCCGCGATGCTGCGCACCCTCGACCTGATCGTGATCGTCGCCTACCTGGTGCTCTCGCTGGGCATCGGGCTCTGGATGTCCGGGCGGCAACGGTCCAACGACGACTACTTCCTCGGCGGGCGGGAGCTGCCCTGGTGGGCGATCTCGCTGTCGGTCGTCGCGACCGAGACCTCGGCCCTGACGGTGATCAGCGTGCCGACGGTGGCCTACCTCGGGTCGCTGACCTACCTGCAGCTGGCGCTGGGCTACCTGATCGGGCGGATCGTCGTCGCGTTCGTGCTGCTGCCGCGCTACGCCGCCGGGAAGCTCACCACCGCCTACGGCTACCTCGGGCAGCGGTTCGGCCGCGGCATGCAGGGCACCGCGTCGGTGGCGTTCCTGCTGACCCGGCTGCTCGCCGACGGCGTGCGGATGTTCGCCGCGGCCATCCCGGTCAAGGTCATCCTGTCCGGGCTCGGCATCGACGTGTCGTTCTTCTGGATCATCGTGGTGCTGTCGCTGGTGACCGTCGCCTACACCTTCCTGGGCGGGATCCGGGCGGTGGTCTGGACCGACGTCATGCAGATGGCCCTCTACATGGTGGGCGGGATCGTCGCGCTGGCCGTGATCGGCCCGCAGCTGCCCGCCGGCTTCTGGGACGACGCGGTCGCCCAGGGCAAGACCCAGCTGCTCGACTTCGCCTCGAACCCGGTCTCCGAGCCGTACGCGTTCCTGACCGCGGTCGTCGGCGGCGCGCTGCTGTCGATGGCCAGCCACGGCGTCGACCAGATCATCGTGCAGCGGCTGCTGTCGTGCCGCACCGTGCGCGACGGGCAGAAGGCGCTGATCTTCTCCGCCGTGATCGTCGCGGTGCAGTTCGCGCTGTTCCTGGTCGTCGGCCTGTTCCTGTGGGGCTACTACCGCGGCGCGTCGCCGGCCCAGCTCGGCCTGCAGACCGGGGACGAGATCTTCCCGAGGTTCATCGTCGAGGGCCTGCCCACCGGGGTCTCCGGCCTGCTGCTCGCCGGGATCCTCGCCGCGGCGATGTCGACCCTGAGCTCGTCGCTGTCGGCGCTGTCGTCGTCGACGGTGATCGACCTGGTGCAGACGCTGTCCCGGCGCGAGCTGACCGCGCGGCAGGGCATCCGGCTGTCCCGGACGACGACGCTCGGCTGGGGCCTGGTCTTCATCGTGTTCGCGAACCTGTTCACCTCCACCGACGACCCGGTCGTCGAGCTGGGCCTGTCGGTGGCCGGGATCACCTACGGCGGGCTGCTGGGGGCGTTCGCGCTGGGCATGTTCGTCCCGCGGGCGCGCCAGGGTGATGCGATCGCCGGGTTCGCGGTCGCCGTCGCGGTGATGGGGTCGCTGTTCCTGTTCGCCCCGGACGCCGTCGGCTTCACCTGGTACACCGCGATCGGCCTGGTCATCACGATGGTCCTGGGGTCTCTGCTGGCGTTGCGCCACCGCACGGCGGTGCGGCGGGAATCCGCGGACGACGCCGCGCGTTCGGATGCGTGAGCGCACCCGACACGCAGGTAGGTTTGACCGTATGGACACCTGGGCCCCGACCGACGTCCCGGCACTGGAGGGCAGCGGACCACCGCTGCGGCTGCACGACACCGCCACCGGTCGGGTCCGACCGACCGCCCCGGGCCCGGTCGCGACGATGTACGTCTGCGGCATCACCCCCTACGACGCGACGCACCTGGGCCACGCGGCGACCTACCTGACGTTCGACCTGGTCAACCGGCTGTGGCGCGACCTCGGGCACGAGGTGCACTACGTCCAGAACGTCACCGACATCGACGAGCCGCTGCTCGAGCGTGCCGAACGCGACCAGGACGACTGGGTCGTGCTCGGCCTGCGCGAGACCGCGCTGTTCCGGGAGGACATGGAGGCGCTGCGGGTGCTGCCGCCGCGCCAGTTCGTCGGCGCGGTGGAGTCGATCCCGGAGATCGCCGAGCTGGTCGAGAAGCTCGTCGCCTCCGGGGCGGCGTACCGGCTCGACGACCCCGAGTACCCGGACGTCTACCACGACGTCGAGGCGACCGGGCGGTTCGGCTACGAGTCGAACTACGACCTGGACACGATGCTGCGGTTCTCCGCGGAACGCGGCGGTGACCCGGACCGGCCCGGCAAGCGCAACCCGCTCGACCCGCTGCTGTGGCGGATGGCCCGCCCCGGCGAGCCGTCCTGGGACTCCGGCCTCGGCCGGGGCCGCCCCGGCTGGCACGTCGAGTGCGCCGCGATCGGGCTGAACCGGCTCGGCCCGCAGATCGACCTCAACGGCGGCGGCTCGGACCTGATCTTCCCGCACCACGAGTGCGGGGCGCTGCACGCCGAGTCGCTGACCGGCGAGCACCCGTTCGCGCGGCACTACGTGCACACCGGGATGATCGGGCTGGACGGCGAGAAGATGTCGAAGTCCAAGGGGAACCTGGTCTTCGTGTCCAAGCTGCGCAACTCCGAGGTGGACCCGAACGTCATCCGGGTCGCGCTGCTCGACGGGCACTACCGCGTCGACCGCTCCTGGACCGACGACGTGCACGCGCGCGGCGAGCAGCGGGTGGCCCGCTGGCGCGAGGCCGTGGAGCTCGAGGCGGGCCCGGACGCGTCCGAGCTGGTGACCAAGCTGCGCACGCACCTGGCCGACGACCTCGACACCCCCGGGGCGCTCGCGGCCGTCGACGCCTGGGCCGAGGAGGCGCTGACCCGCCGCGGCACCGACACCGGTGCGCCGCAGCTGGCCCGCACCGCCCTGGACGCCCTGCTCGGCGTGCGTCTCTGACGTCCCGGCCCGTCCGGGGCCGGGGACCGTCGGCGGGGCGTGGTCGAATGGCGGCATGGCCCGCAACGTGCTCGGCGGCGAGCTGGCGACCTGCTCGACCGACCCGCTGACCGGTTTCTACCGCAACGGATGCTGCGACACCGGCGGTGACGACGCCGGTGTGCACACGGTCTGTGCCCGGGTGACCGCGGAGTTCCTGGACTTCTCCCGCGAGCAGGGCAACGACCTGTCCACCCCGCGCCCGGAGTTCGGCTTCGCCGGACTCGCTCCCGGCGACCGCTGGTGCCTGTGCGCGAGCCGCTGGGCCGAGGCGCTGCGCGAGGGCGCCGCGCCGCAGGTGGTCCTCGAGGCCACCCACGCCCGCACGCTGGAGTGGGTCGACCTCGACGACCTGCGCGCGCACGCCGTCAGCCCCGGCTGACCCCCGGGTCCCGGTCGAGCGCCAGCACCGCGGGCACCCCGGCCACCAGCAGGCCCGCGGGCACGAGGAACCCGGCCAGCGGGTCGGCGTGGTAGACCGGTGTCAGCGCCACCGGGGAGGCGGCGGTCCCCGCGAAACGCACGGCCTGCACCACCGAGATCGCACCCGCGCTGTTCGGCAGGCCGGAGCCCAGCACCAGGGCGTTCACTCCGACCAGGATCAGCTGGCTGCACACCCCGCCCAGCGCCCAGCAGGCGACGACCGCGCCCAGCAGCGGCACGAACCCCATCAGCGCGACGAGCACGCCGCCGCCGACCGCGCCGGCCAGCACGCACCGGCGCGGTCCGAGCCGGTCCACCGCGCCGCCGATCAGCCGGGCGGTGAGGATCCCGGCGACCCCGAGCGCGGTGAGCACCAGCCCGCGTGGGCCCGCGCCGAGCCCGAAGTCCTCCTCGAGCCGGAGCGCGAGCAGGAAGTTCAGCCCGGCCAGGCAGCCCCAGCCCAGTCCGGCGACGAGACCGAGCCGCAGCACCGGTCGGGACCACGCCGACCGCAGCCGCGGCCGCGGGCCGCCGCGCGGCGCCGGTGCCGCGCCGCCCGGGATCCCGACCGCGGCGAGCAGCAGCGCCACCGCGGCCGCCCCGCCGAACGACAGCCGCCAGTCCACCTCGGCGGCCAGCCCGCCGAACAGCGGCGCCGAGGTCTGCCCGGCGGCCTGCAGCGAGCCGAACCAGCCCAGCGCCCGGCCGAGGCGGTCCGGCTCGACCGCCGCGGCGAGCGCGGCCAGCAGCAGGGGAGTGGTGAACGCGTTCGCCAGGCCCTGCAGGGCGCGCCCGGCCAGGAACACCGTCCAGGACGCCGCCAGCACGCAGGCCAGCGACGCGACGACGTAGAGCGCGTACCCGGCGACGACGGTGCGGGCCCGGCCCCACCGCTCGCCGAGCGTGCCGGACACCAGCATCGCGCCCGCGAACGGCAGCAGGTACGCCGTGATCGACACCGAGGCGGTCGCGGTGGGCACGCCGAAGTCGGCCCCCAGCTCGGGCAGCATCGCCGCGGTCAGCCCGCCGCCGAACGGCCCGAGGAAGGCGCCGGCGAACAGCGCGCCCCGCCGGAGCGCCGGAAGGGCCCCCACCGCCGGCGTCAGGCGTTCGGGCCGCGGCGGCGCAGGTAGCGCTCGAAGTCGGCCGCGATGGAGTCCCCGGAGGTCTCCTGCATCCGGGTGCGGGTCCCCTCGGCGTCGGACTCGGAGGCCTGCTCCTCGAGCTGGCGGACGTACTCGCGCACCTCGTCGTCGGCGTCGGCCATCTCCGACACCGTCCGCTCCCACTCCTCGGCCTTCTCCGGCAGCGAGCCCAGCGGCACCTCGACGTCGAGTGCCTCCTCGATCCGGTGCAGCAGCGCCACGGCCGCCTTCGGGACCTGCGCCTGGGAGACGTAGTGCGGCACCTCGGCCCAGTAGGACAGCGCGGGGATCCCGGCCTGCACGCAGGCCTGCTGGAACACCGCGACGATCCCGGTCGGGCCCTCGTAGTTGGCCGGCTCGGTCGCCATCTCCTCGAACGCCTCGACGTCCCACGCGGTGCCGTTGACCGGGGTGGGGCGGGTGTGCGGGACCTCGGTGAGCAACGCGCCCAAAGTGATGACCTTGGTCACCCCGAGCCGCTCGGCGTGCCCGACGAGTTCTGCGCAGAACGAGCGCCAGCGCAGGTTCGGCTCGATGCCGTTGACGAGCACGACGTGCCGGTCGGTTCCGGGCAGCGTCGCCCACGACAACCGCGTCGTCTGCCACTCGATCCGCCGGGTCACCCCACCGGAGAGCTTCACGTGCGGGCGGGTCACCTGGAAGTCGTAGTACTCCTCGGGATCGATCGAGGTCAACGGCTCGGCGTCCCAGCTGAGCTCCAGGTGCTCACACGCGGTGCTCGCGGCCTCCCCGGCGTCGTTCCAGCCCTCGAACGCGGCGATGAGGACCGGCTCGACCAGGTCGGGCGCGGAGTCGCCGCCCGCGGTGCTCGGCTCTCGGTCGGTCATCGGTCCAGCCTACGACTCCGGGACCCGCCGTACCCGGCTCCTACCCCTGTCCGGGACGTCGTAGAAGCCGGGTTCGGTCCCGAGGGGAGGTAGCCTGACCGATCGTGTCATCTACGACGGGAGCGGATCACTCGGTGAGCACTACCTCGGACGGCGACATCCACACCCACACGGTGGACCCGGAGCGGGTCCGTGGTGCGGAGCGCAGGACCCAGCAGCTGAGGGACCTACTCGGGACCCGGATCGGGGTCATCGACGGTGCCTGGGGGACGGTCATCCAAGGCCTGGGCCTCTCTCCCACGGACTATCAGGCCGACTGGCTGGAGGGACATCACAAGGACACCACCGGTGACCCGGACCTGCTGAACCTCACTCGTCCGGACCTGATCCTGCAGGCGCACCGTGACTACTTCGACGCCGGCGCGGACCTGACGACGACCAACACCTTCACCGCCACCACCATCGGCCAGGCCGACTACGGCCTCGAGGCCAAGGTGAAGGAGATGAACGTCGCCGCGGCGAAGCTGGCCCGCCAGGCGGCGGACGAGGCGGAGCAGGCCACCGGCGAGCCGAAGTGGGTCGCGGGCTCGATCGGCCCGCTGAACGTGACCCTCTCGCTGTCGCCGAAGGTGGAGGACCCCGCCTTCCGTGCGGTGACCTACCAGGACGTGTACGACTCCTACGCCGAGCAGATCGCCGCGCTCGACGACGGCGGGGTCGACGTCCTGCTGATCGAGACGATCTTCGACACGCTGAACTCGAAGGCCGCGCTGCAGGCCGCGCACGACGTCGCGCCGCACCTGCCGGTGTGGATCTCGGTGACGATCGTCGACCGGTCCGGCCGCACCCTGTCGGGGCAGACCGTGGACGCGTTCTGGACCTCCATCCGGCACGCCGACCCGCTGGTCGTCGGCCTGAACTGTGCCCTGGGTGCGGACGAGATGCGCCCGCACGCGCTCGCGCTGTCCGAGCTCAGCGACACCTTCGTCGCGACCTACCCCAACGCGGGTCTGCCGAACGCGTTCGGCGGTTACGACGAGACCCCGGAGCAGACCGCGGCGTTCCTGCGCGAGTTCGCCGAGTCCGGGTTGGTGAACATCGTCGGCGGGTGCTGCGGCACCGGCCCGGATCACATCCGGCACATCGCCGAGCAGGTCAAGGGGCTCGCGCCCCGCACGCCGGTCGAGGCCTCGGACCGCACCCGGTTCTCCGGGCTGGAGCGGTTCGAGATCAGCCCCGACACCGGTTTCGTGATGATCGGTGAGCGGACCAACGTCACCGGTTCGAAGCGGTTCCGCCGGCTGATCGAGGCCAAGGACTACTCCGGCGCACTCGAGGTCGCCCTGGACATGGTCCGGGGCGGCGCGAACATCCTCGACGTCAACATGGACGCCGACCTCCTCGAGTCGCACGAGGAGATGCGGACGTTCCTGAACCTGCTGGCCACCGAGCCCGAGGTCGCCCGCCTGCCGATCATGATCGACAGCTCGCGCTGGCCGGTGATCGAGGCCGGTCTGCAGTGCGTCCAGGGCAAGGGCATCGTCAACTCGATCAGCCTCAAGGAGGGCGAGGAGCCCTTCCTGGCGCAGGCCCGCACGATCAAGAGCTACGGCGCGGGCGTCGTGGTCATGGCGTTCGACGAGACCGGTCAGGCCGACACCGCCGACCGCAAGGTCGAGATCTGCGGCCGGGCCTACGACCTGCTGGTCGAGCAGGCCGGGTTCCCGCCGCAGGACATCATCTTCGACCCGAACATCCTCGCCATCGGTACGGGCATCGAGGAGCACGCCAACTACGCGAAGTACTTCATCGAGGCCGCTCCGCGGATCAAGGAGCGGTGCCCCGGCGCGCACATCTCCGGTGGTGTCTCGAACCTGTCGTTCTCGTTCCGCGGCAACAACGTCGTGCGCGAGGCGATGGACTCGGCGTTCCTGTTCCACGCCATCAAGGCCGGCCTGGACATGGGCATCGTCAACGCCGGCCAGCTGGCGGTCTACCAGGACATCCCGCCGGAACTGCTCGAGATGGTCGAGGACGTCCTGTTCAACCGCCGGGAGGACGCGACCGACCGGCTGGTCGACAACGCCGACCGGTTCAAGGGCGAGGGCACCCGCCGGGAGCTCGACCTGTCCTGGCGGGAGAACGACGTCCAGGCGCGCATCTCGCACGCGATGGTGCACGGGATCGTCGACTTCATCGAGGACGACGCCGAGGAGGCCCGTGCGGAGGCCACCAAGGCCCTCGAGGTGATCGAGGGCCCGCTGATGGACGGCATGAAGATCGTCGGCGACCTGTTCGGCGACGGCAAGATGTTCCTGCCGCAGGTCGTGAAGTCCGCGCGTGTGATGAAGCGTGCGGTGGCCTACCTCGAGCCCTTCATGGAGCAGGAGAAGGAGGAGGCGAAGGCCCGCGGCGAGCTCCAGTCCGAGCGGGGCAACGGCAAGGTCGTCATGGCCACGGTCAAGGGCGACGTGCACGACATCGGCAAGAACATCGTCGGCGTGGTGCTGGGCTGCAACAACTACGAGGTCATCGACCTCGGCGTGATGGTCCCGGCCCAGACGATCCTGGACACCGCGGTGGCCGAGGGCGCCGACGCCGTCGGGCTGTCCGGGCTGATCACCCCGTCGCTGGACGAGATGGTCGCGGTGGCCGCGGAGATGGAGCGCCGCGGGCTCAAGCTGCCGCTGCTCATCGGCGGTGCGACCACCTCGAAGCAGCACACGGCGGTGAAGATCGCGCCGTCATACCAGGGCAACGTGCTGCACGTGCTCGACGCCTCGCGGGTCGTCGGGGTCGTCTCCGACCTGCTCGACGAGGACCGGGCCGACGCACTGGCCAAGACCAACGGGGAGGACCAGGAGCGGCTGCGTGAGCAGCACGCCGGCCGCGAGTCCAAGCCGCTGCTGCCCTTCGAGGAGGCCAAGGCCAACTTCGAGCGCGTCGGGTTCGACGACCTGCCGGAGCCGCAGTTCACCGGCGTGCGCCCGTGCACCCCGACGATCGCGGAGCTGCGCGAGCTGATCGACTGGCAGTTCCTGTTCCTGGCCTGGGAGGTGAAGGGCAAGTACCCGCAGATCCTCGAGTCGCCGGTCGCGCGGGAGCTCTTCGACGACGCCAACGCGATGCTCGACGACATCATCGCGAACGACCGGTTCACCGCGCGCGGGGTGTACGGCTTCTGGCCGGCACACGCCGACGGCGAGGACATCGTGGTACGTCCGGAGTCGGGTGACGTGCGGCTGCCGATGCTGCGCCAGCAGACGGTGAAGCCCGAGGGCCGCGCCAACCGCAGCCTGGTCGACTACGTGGCCCCCGAGGGGGACCACCTGGGTGCGTTCGCGGTGTCGATCCACGGCGCCGAGGCGATGGCCAAGGAGTACGAGGACGCCCTCGACGACTACCGGGCCATCATGGTCAAGGCGCTCGCCGACCGCCTCGCCGAGGCGTTCGCCGAGTACGCGCACCTCCACGCCCGCCGCGAGTGGTTCGAGCCCGACGCCGACCAGCCGCTCGAGGAGCTGCTCGGCGAGAAGTTCCGGGGCATCCGGCCGGCGTTCGGTTACCCGGCCTGCCCGGACCACACGCTCAAGCGCCCGCTGTTCGACATGCTGGGTGCCGAGGAGCTGGGGGTCGCGCTGACCGAGTCCTACGCGATGACGCCGGCCGCGGCGGTGAGCGGCATGATGTTCGCCCACCCCGAGTCCCGGTACTTCACCGTGGGCCGGATCGGCCAGGACCAGGTCACCGACTACGCGCGGCGACTCGACGTCGAGGTCGAGTACGTGGAGAAGTGGCTGCGGCCCAACCTGGGGTACACACCCGATGCCTGAGTTGGCCGGCGTGCTGCTCGACATGGACGGCACGCTCATCGACTCCGAGAAGGTGTGGGAGGTCGCCCTCAACGACCTCATGAAGCACCTGGGCGGGGACCCGCTGACCACGCAGGCCCGCCGGGAGTCGGTCGGCGGGTCGCTGGACTCGTCGTTGCGGATCTGCTTCCGGGAGGCCGGGCGTGATCCGCACCGGGTCCCGGAGCAGGAGTACCGCGAGACCGGTGAGTGGTTCTACGAGCGGGCCGGCGAGCTGTTCACGCACGGGGTGCCCTGGCGCCCCGGCGCGCGGGAGCTGCTCGGCGCACTGCGCGCCGAGCAGGTCCCGGCGGTGCTGGTCACCAACACCATCCGGGTGCTGGTGGACCGCGCGCTGGACACGCTGGGCCGGGAGCACTTCACGGCCGTCGTGCCGGGTGACGAGGTCACCGAGCCGAAGCCGGCGCCGGAGCCCTACCGGCGCGGGGCGGAGCTGCTCGGGGCCGACCCGGCGGACTGCGTCGCGGTGGAGGACTCGCCGACCGGCGCACTGTCCGCCGAGCGGGCCGGCTGCGCCGTCCTGGTGGTGCCCTGCGAGCTCGAGGTGCCACCGGGGCCGCGGCGGGTGCTGCGGGAGAGCCTGGCCGGGATGACGCCGGCCGGTCTCGCCGAGGTGCTCGCCACCGTGCGGGCCCGGGGCTGACCGACGGGTGCGCGAGCGGATCCGGCGCGGGGTGGTGTTCCCCCGGCGTCCGGGTCCGCTCCCGGCCGGCCCGCCCGGCCCCTCCTGAGCACCGTCGGGCCCCGAGATCGTGCGCGAACGGTCCGCCGACCGCGACGAACGGCCGTCGGCACTCCGCAGCGTCACACCGGGTGAACCATCCGGCGCGGTGCGTGGCCCGCACGGCTCCGTACCCCCGGGTACCCGCACGCGCGATTCCCGCCACCGTTCACACTGGTGGCGAAAGGGGTCGATGCACGTGAAGACTTTCGACGGACTGTTCGCCGAGCTGCAGGCCAAGGCCACGGAGCGGCCGGCGGGCTCCGGAACCGTCGCCGCGCTGGACGCCGGGGTGCACGCCCAGGGCAAGAAGGTGCTGGAGGAGGCGGGCGAGGTGTGGCTCGCCGCCGAGTACCAGGGCGACGACGAGCTGGCCGAGGAGATCTCACAGTTGCTCTACCGGCTCCAGGTGATCATGATTCAGCGCGGGCTCGCCCTCGAGGACGTGTACAAGCACCTGTAGGCCGGACCGGGCCCCGGTTCCGGGTGCCCACCGATCCTCCGGGCACCCACCGACTTTCCAGACCCACAGCGATTTCAGGAGAGCATCAATGCTCCGCGTGGCACTGCCGAACAAGGGCACCCTGGCCGAGCCCGCCGCCACCATGATGCGCGAGGCCGGGTACCGCCAGCGGACCGACTCGCGCGACCTCAGCGTGGTCGACGAGGAGAACGAGATCGAGTTCTTCTACCTGCGGCCGAAGGACATCGCGACCTACGTCGGCAAGGGTGACCTGCACCTCGGGGTGACCGGTTTCGACCTGATGGAGGAGTCGGGCAGCCAGACCCAGCAGGTCCTGGCGCTGGGCTTCGGCAAGTCCCGCTTCCACTTCGCGGCCCCGACCGACGCGGACTGGAAGCTCGAGGACCTCGACGGCCGCAAGATCGCGACCTCGTACCCGCGGCTGGTCCGGTCCTACCTGTCCGGTAAGCGGATCGGCGCCGAGATCGTCAAGCTCGACGGCGCGGTGGAGATCTCCATCCAGCTCGGGCTGGCCGACGCGATCGCCGACGTCGTCTCCTCCGGGCGCACGCTGCGCCAGCACGGGCTGCAGGTCATCGGCGAGCCGATCGCGACCTCGCAGGCGACGCTGATCGAGCGGGAGAAGCGCCCGGACCGGGTCGAGGAGGGTCACGTGACCTCGATCAAGCGGGTGTTCGCCGACCGGCTGCAGGGTGTCGTGCTCGCCCGCGAGTACCTGATGATGGACTTCGACTGCCCGGAGTCGCTGCTGCCCGACGTGGAGACGGTCGCCCCGGGCCTGCAGGCGCCCACGGTGTCGCCGCTGCGCAAGGCCGGCTGGGTCGCGGTCCGCACGATGGTGCCGACCAAGGACACCAACCGGGTCATGGACCGGCTCGCCCAGATCGGCGCCACGGCGATCCTGACCTCGGAGATCCGGTCCTGCCGCGCGATGACGACCCACACCCACGAGGACGCCTGACCGCCCCCACCGACGTCCGTTCCCCACCGACGACGGCCCGTCCCGGACACGCTCCGGGGCGGGCCGCCGCCGTCGGTGGGGCGGCTGCTCCACCGGGTGCGCCCGTCATGCCACCGCCTGTCATGCCACCGCCCGGGCCGCCGGGGCGGGGGCGGTGGGGCGCAGCACGGTGCCGGCGAGTGCCGCCGCGGCCAGCAGGAGCGCCGCGCAGATGCCCAGCCCGAGGGCGTACCCGGCGGTGAGCGCCTCGGGCGTGGCCGCGGGCCCGCTGCGCTGGTGGGCGGCCGTGCCGAGCGCGGCCAGCCCGAGTGAGGCCCCGAGCTGGCGGGAGCTGTTGAGCAGGCCGGACGCCGTCCCGGTCTCGTGCACCGCGACGCCGGCGGTCGCGGTCGAGACCAGCGGCCCGAGGCAGAGCCCGAACCCGCTCCCGGCGACGATCGAGGGCCCGAGGACGTGGACGAGGAACGTGCCGTCCGGGCTGATCAGGGAGAACCAGGCGAACCCGGTGGCGGTCAGCAGCCCGCCGGCCACCAGCAGGGTCCGGGCCGGGAGCCGGTAGCCGAGCCGGACGGCGAGCACGGAGCCGGCGACGACCCCGAGGGCGAACGGCAGGAACTGCAGCCCGGTGAGCGCAGGTCCGGTGCCGAGCACCTGCTGCACGTAGAGGGACACGAAGTAGAACGCCGAGGCCATGGCGGCGCCGACCAGCAGGTTGTAGGCGTTCGCACCGGCGACCGCGCGGTGGGTGAGCAGCCCGAGCCGGACCAGCGGTCGCCGCGCGGTGGTCCGCTCGACGTGGACGAACGCGGCCAGCAGTGCGGCCGCGACGGCCAGGGTCGCCACCGTGGTGGGGGAGGACCACCCGCCGCGGTCGGTGCGGACGACCCCGAACACGAGCAGCGTCAGGCCCGCGGTGACCAGGACGGCGCCGAGGACGTCCGGGCGGCCGTCGCGGGCCCCGGGCGGGTCGGCCGCCACACCGAACCGGGCCAGCGCCCAGGCACCGACGGCCATGGGCACGTTCACCAGCATCACCCAGCGCCAGCCGGCGTACTCGGTGAGCACGCCGCCGACCAGCACCCCGAGCGCGCCGCCCGCGGCGTTCATCGCGCTCCAGACGCCGAACGCCGTCACCCGGGCCCGCCCGGCCGGGAACGTGGTACTCAGCAGCGCCAGCGCGGCCGGGGCCAGCGCGGCGGCCCCGAAGCCCTGCGCCGCGCGGGCGGCGACCAGGTGCCACGGTTCGGTCGCGGCGCCGCCGGCGAGGGAGGCGAGCGCGAACAGGCCGAGCCCCAGCAGCAGGACCCGCCGGCGGCCGTAGGTGTCAGCGGCCGCACCACCGAGGAGCAGCAGGCCGCCGAAGGCGAGTGCGTAGGCGTGGACGACCCAGGTCAGCCCGGTGGGGCCGAAGCCGAGCCCGTCCGCGATGCGCGGCAGGCCGACGTTCACCACCGACAGATCCAGCGACACCATGAACTGCACGACCGCCACCGCGGCCAGCGTGAGACGGGCGTTCGTCGATTTTTCGTACATGTATCGAAAGGTACGCCGCGGTGCCGGGCGGTCAATCGTGTTTCCGTGTTCCGCACCGCCGGTCCCGCACCGCCGGTCCCGCACCGCCGGTCCCGCACCGCCGGTCCCGCACCGCCGGTGCGTCCGTGCGTCCGCGGACCGGCACCGCGACGCCGGCCGCGGTCGGCGGGGGAGCACGATGGGGCTCGTGTCCAGGTCCAGTTCCGAGTCGTCCCGTGCCGACCCGCAGCGTGCCGACCCGCAGCGTGCCGACCCGCAGCGTGCCGACCCGCAGCGTGCCGACCCGCAGCGTGCCGACGGCCCGCATTCCGGCCCGTCCGGCTCCGGCCGGGGGCGTACCGGCCGGCCCCCGCGGACCTCGCGCGCGGAGATCCTGGCGGGGGCCCACCGCATCCTCGAGCGGGACGGCTGGGAGAAGCTGACGTTGCGCCGGCTGGCCACCGAGGTGGGCGTCGGGACGATGACGCTCTACCACCACGTGCGGGACCGGGAGGACCTGCTGGTCCAGCTGATCAACGAGCGGTTCGACCGGCTCACGCGCCCCGAGTTGCCCGCCGACCCGCGCGAGCGCATCGTCGCGGCCGGTGTCGCCGCCCACGACACCCTGGCCGCCTGGCCCTGGGCCGCCGAGGTGCTCACCACCGACGGCTTCCTCGCCCGCGTCGGCGACTCCGCGTTGTGGCTGGTCGAGGCGATCGTCGCAGGCGCCGTCGACCACGGGTGCACGCCGGAGCAGGCGGTGCACGTGTTCCGCTGCGTCTGGTACTACACCGTCGGCGAGATCCTGGTCCGGGCGCGCTCGGACGGCCGGGTCTCCCGCCGCGATGACCTGTTCAGCGGCCCGGCCCCGGCACTGAGCAGCCACGTCGACCCCGACCGGCACCCCCGGCTCGGCGCGATCGGGGACCGCTGGCCGGAGCTGGCCGCCCGCGACACCTACGCCGCGGGGCTGCGGGCGCTCGTCGACGGCCTGCTCGCCCAGGCCGGGTCCGGCTGAGGGTCAGCGGGACCGGACGGTCAGCGCCTGGGCGATCCGGCCGGTGTGCCCGGCCGGGTCGAACAGGGTCGCCGAGCACGTGCCGAGCCCGTCCGGGCCGATCACGGTGGCGGCGTCCACCCCCATCCACTCGCCCTCCGGCGCGCGGTGCAGGTGCACGGTCAGCTCGGTGTTGACGAACAGCCACTGCCGCACGTCCAGCTCCGCGGCGACGCCGTTCGCGCAGTCCGCGGCGACCATGAGCCGCTGCAACGGGGTCGGCTCCTCGCCCTCGACCAGCGGGACCCGCAGCCGGATCCAGGCGCGCGCCGGGCCGGGGGCGTCCAGCGCGCCCTCGTCGAGCCAGCACCACTCGACGGCGTCGAGGAAGCCGGGCAGCCAGCCGTCCGGGCGCTCGGTGTGGACGGTGCCGTCCTGCGGCCCGGGCAGCGGCGGCACCGTCCCCCGGACCGCGGACGCCGTGTCCCCGGCGGCGAGCCGCCACGCCCGCGCCCGCAGGACGTCGCGCCCACCGGCCCGCATGGTCGCCGAGAGCAGCTCGATCGTCCGCCCGGGGCGTTCGACCTGGGCCGTCACCGTCAGCGGCCCGGCCGGGACCATCCCGAGCACCTCGACGGTCACCCGCGCGATCCGCGTCCCGGCCGCCGCCCCGCCCGGGCGCGACTCGGGCAGCCGCTCCAGCGCCCGGGCGAGCAGTGCCGAGGGCGGTCCCATGTGCTGGGCGTCGGCGTACCAGGGTCCGGTGGTCGACAGCGTCGCCTCGAACTCGGCGACGCTCGCCCCGGAGTCGTCGGTGTGCTCACCACGCGGCAGGTAGAACGGTCCGGGCGGGATCGGGAGCAGTGCACTCACGCCCGCGATCATGCCCCGTCGGCGGTGCCCGCGCCGTCGCCGGGCCACCCCGGGTACGGCGGGGGAGCGCCGTCCCAGGCCGGACACAGCGCCCGGTGGTCGCAGCTGCGGCACGCCGGACCCGGGTTGGGCCGGAAGTCCCCGGTCGGGGCGGCCCGGCGGATCGCCGTCCAGACGGCGTCGAGCAGCCGGGCGAAGCGGTGCAGCTCGGCCTCGTCCGGGCGGTAGGTGAGCGTGGTGCCGCCGGCGAGGTAGAGCAGCCGCAGCTCGTCCGGGACGCGGCCGCGTGCCAGCAGCACCGCGAGCGCGTAGAACTTCAGCTGGAACAGCGCCGCGCCCTCGAACCCCTCGCCGGGCGTCGCACCGGTCTTGTAGTCGACCACCCGCAGCGACCCGCCGGGGCCCTCGTCGAGCCGGTCCAGGATGCCGCGCAGCGGGACCGGCCCGCCGGGCGTCGACAGCGTCGTCTCGATCCGAATCTCGACCGCCGTGGCCGGGACGGCTGCCGGGTCCTCGAGGGTGAAGTAGGTGTCCAGCAGGGCCGCGGCCGAGTCGAGCCACGTCGCGAGCTCCGGGGTGGGCGCGCCGCCGGCCGGGGCCGGGGCCGGGTCGAACAGGGCTGCCGCCTCCGGCCACGCCCCGGCGAGCTCGTCCCAGCACGGGCCGAGCAGTGCCCGCGCCGCCGCCGGGGTGCGCCCGGCCGGGTCGAGGGCGTAGAGCCGCTCCAGCACCGCGTGCACGAGCGTGCCGCGGACCTGGGCCCGCGACGGGGGCTCCGGGATGCGGTCCACGGCCCGGAACCGGTAGAGCAGCGGGCAGCGCCGGAAGTCCGCCGCGCGCGACGGCGACAGTGCCGGCGGGCGGGGGAGCTCCCCGGCCGCCGCGGGCGCGGCCCCCGGTGCGGTCATGATCGGAAGGGTAGGCGACACCCCCGACAGCGGGGCTCGGCGACGGCCGTGCCGGCTGTGGCGTGCCCCGGCGGTGCTGCTCCCGGCGGCCGTCCGCGACGGTGGCACTCCGACCGTGGCAGCCCGCTCGCGGCACTCCGACCGTGGCAGCCCGAGCGCGGCACCCGACCGAGACCGCCCGACCGAGGCACCCCGACCGCGGTGCTCCCCGGCACCGTCGTTAGCGTCGTCGCCCGTGCACGACCTGCCCGGCCACGCCGCCGCCGACACCGCGCCCGCCGCCGCCGACGCCACGGCGCCCGACCCCGGCGGTGACACGGGGCCCGGCCCGGGCGGTGACACGGCGCCCGGCAGTGACCTGGCGCCGGACCCCGGCGGTGGCACGGTGCCGGACCCCGGCAGTGACACGGTGCCGGACCCCGGCGGTGACCCGGCGCCCGGCAGCGGCTGGGTGCCGCCGCGCCGGGGCGGCCCGTTCCGGGTGGGCGACCGGGTCCAGCTGACCGACCCGAAGGGGCGGCACTACACCGTCGTCCTGGAGGCCGGCGGGGCGTACCACACCCACCGCGGCCAGATCGAGCACGACGACATCATCGGCGCCCCCGAGGGCAGCCTCGTCCACTCCGCGGCCAACACCCCCTACCTGGCGCTGCGCCCGCGCCTGGCCGACTACGTGCTCTCCATGCCCCGCGGCGCCCAGGTGATCTACCCGAAGGACGCCGCGCAGATCCTGATGTGGGGCGACGTGTTCCCCGGCGCCCGGGTGCTGGAGGCCGGTGCCGGTTCCGGGGCGCTGACCTGCTCGCTGCTGCAGGCGGTCGGCCCGACCGGGCGGGTGATCTCCTACGAGGTCCGCGACGACCACGCCCCGCACGCGGTCGGCAACGTCGAGAAGTTCTTCGGGGAGCGCCCGCCGAACTGGGAGCTGACCGTCGCCGATGTGCGCGAGCACCGTGGCGAGGTCGACCGGGTGATCCTCGACATGCTCTCCCCGTGGGACGTCCTGGACACGGTGCGCGAGCACCTGGTCCCCGGCGGGATCCTGGTCGGCTACGTCGCCACGACGACCCAGCTGTCGATGCTCACCGAGAAGCTGCGCGAGATGCAGTGCTGGACCGAGCCGGAGGCCTGGGAGGCGATGGTCCGGCCCTGGCACGTGGTGGGGCTCGCGGTCCGGCCCGAACACCGGATGATCGCCCACACCGCGTTCCTGGTGACCAGCCGCCGGCTGGCGGACGGCGTCAGCCCACCTCGGCCGCAGCGTCGCCCGACCGGACGCTGACCCGGCACCGGTCGCCGTGGTAGCCGAGCGCGACGCGCCCGGCCGGAACACGAACTTCATCCGAACCTCCCCGTGTGAACGTGGCGGTGACGGGCAGAAAGCCGCAGAGTGACCACGTGGTGCCGACCGGCTGAGTCCCGGATCACCGGTTCGACGCACCGCCGCGGTACACCCGCCCGGGTACCGTGGTGAGACGGAACACGGAGGGAGGCTGCCGTGAACCACCCCTACGACGACGGTCCCGGCAGGCAGGATTTCCAGTCTGGCAGCGGGCACGGCGGGCTCAGCCCTGCTGAGGCCGCCGAGCACATCCGTCACCTCGAGAACGAGATCGCGACACTGCGCCAGCGGTTGACCGAGACGCCCCGGCACGCCCGGGTGCTGGAGCAGCGTCTGGCCGAGACCACGAGCCGGCTCTCCGCCCTCAACGCCCGCAACGAGAAGCTCACCGAGACCCTCAAGGAGGCCCGGGGGCAGTTGGTCGCACTCCGCGAGGAGGTCGACCGGCTGGCCCAGCCGCCGTCCGGCTACGGGGTCTTCCTGGGCCGCTACGACGACGAGACGGTCGACGTGTTCACCTCGGGCCGCCGGATGCGCGTCCCGGTGTCGCCCGCGGTGGACGGCACCGATCTCCGCAGTGGCCAGTCGGTGCGGCTGAACGAGGCCCTCACCGTGGTCGAGGCGATGGGCTTCGAGCAGGTCGGTGACCTCTACTCGCTGCGCGAGATCGTCTCCCGCCCCGGGGACGACGGCTCGGCCGGTCGCGGCCTGGTCGTCGGGCACTCCGACGAGGAGCGGGTGGTGTGGCTCGCCGCACCGCTGTTCGACCTCGGGCAGGAGGAGGGCACCAGCCCGCTGAAGTCCGGCGACTCCCTCATGGTCGACACGCGGGCGGGCTACGCCTACGAGCGGGTCGCGAAGGCCGAGGTCGAGGACCTCGTGCTGGAGGAGGTGCCCGACATCTCCTACTCCGACATCGGTGGCCTGTCCCGGCAGATCGAGCAGATCCAGGACGCGGTGGAGCTGCCGTTCCTGCACCAGGAGCTCTACACCCGCTACGAGCTGACCCCGCCGAAGGGCGTGCTGCTCTACGGCCCGCCCGGCTGCGGCAAGACGCTGATCGCGAAGGCGGTCGCGAACTCGCTGGCGAAGAAGATCGCCGCCGAGCGCGGGGACGACCCGGACGAGGGCCGGGCGTTCTTCCTCAACATCAAGGGCCCGGAGCTGCTCAACAAGTTCGTCGGCGAGACCGAGCGGCACATCCGGCTGATCTTCCAGCGAGCCCGGGAGAAGGCCTCCGCCGGTACCCCGGTGATCGTGTTCTTCGACGAGATGGACTCGATCTTCCGGACCCGTGGCTCGGGTGTGTCCTCCGACGTCGAGACGACGATCGTCCCCCAGCTCCTCGCCGAGATCGACGGCGTCGAGGGCCTGGAGAACGTCATCGTGATCGGTGCCTCGAACCGTGAGGACATGATCGACCCGGCGATCCTGCGTCCGGGCCGGCTGGACGTGAAGATCAAGATCGAGCGTCCGGACGCCGAGGGTGCGCAGGACATCTTCTCCAAGTACATCACCGAGTCGCTGCCCATCCACGCCGACGACATCGCCGAGTTCGGCGGCAGCCGCGAGGCCTGCGTGGGCGGGATGATCCAGCGGATCACCGAGCGGATGTACGACGAGTCGGAGGAGAACCGCTTCCTCGAGGTCACCTACGCCAACGGGGACAAGGAGACCCTCTACTTCAAGGACTTCAACTCCGGCGCGATGATCCAGAACATCGTGGACCGGGCGAAGAAGTCCGCGATCAAGTCGGTGCTCGAGTCCGGTCAGCCGGGCCTGCGGGTCCAGCACCTGCTCGACGCGATCGTCGACGAGTTCGCCGAGAACGAGGACCTGCCCAACACCACCAACCCGGACGACTGGGCCCGGATCTCGGGCAAGAAGGGCGAGCGGATCGTCTACATCCGCACCCTGGTCACCGGCAAGAACGAGGCCGCCGGCCGGGCGATCGACACCGCGTCGAACACCGGCCAGTACCTGTAGACGCCCCACACACCGGACGGGCCCCGTCGCACCGAGCGTGCGGCGGGGCCCGTCCGTTCTGCTCGGGGCACCGCTCAGAACGTCATGCCCAGCGCCCATCCGCCGAGCAGGTAGGCGAACATCGTGATCAGCACGACGCCGACGACGTTGAGCCACAGCCCGCCGCGTGCCATCTGCCCGATCGTCACCACACCCGAGCCGAACACGATCGCGTTCGGAGGGGTCCCGACCGGCAGCATGAACGCGCACGTCGCGGCCAGCGCCGCCGGGACCAGCAGCGTCGTCGCATCGGCGCCGATGCCCATCGCCACCCCGCCCAGCACCGGCACGAATGTCGCCGCCGTCGCCGTGTTGCTGGTCAGCTCGGTCAGGCCCAGCACGATCGCGACGGTCACGAACACCAGCAGCACGGTCGGCAGCGCGCCGAGCCCACCCACGCTGCTCCCGATGAACTCGTCGAGCCCGCTGTCGGCGACCGCCCCGGCCAGGCTGAGACCGCCGCCGAACAGGAGCAGCACGCCCCAGGGCAGGCCCTTCTGGGCGTCGTCCCACACCAGCAGCATCCGGTAGGTGCGCGGCCGGTCCCGCTCGCGGACGCTTGCCGCCTCGTCCGGCGGCGTCGTGTCCGAGGGCAGGAGGAACAGGGTGAGGCCGGCGGCGACGGCGATCGCGGTGTCGTCCATGCTCCCGAGCCAGGGCAGGGCCGCGTCGATCGCCGCGAACTCGGACAGGATGCCCGGGACGATCCAGAGGAACGCCGCACCGGCGAAGACCGCGAGGACCCGCTTCTCGGCCGAGCTGACCGGTCCCATCTCCCGCAGCTGCTCGTCGATCATCTCCTTGCCGCCGGGGATCTCGGTGAGATCGCTGCGGAACAGCACCCGGGTGATCAGCAGCCAGGCAAGCCCGATGAACACGATCACGATCGGGACGGCCAGCTGCATCCAGCCGAGGAAGGTGACCGGCGACCCGACGCCGTCGAGGTAGGCGACGACGATCGCGTTCGGCGGACTGCCCAGGATGGTGCCCAGCCCGCCGATCGACGCCGACCAGGCGACCGAGAGGACCAGCCCGACCCCGAACGTCCGCACCGCCGGGGCGCGCAGCGTCTCGTGCAGCGGGGCGCCGCGGCGCACCTCGCCCTCGTGGGCACGCTCGGCGACCAGCGCGAGCACCGAGAGCGCGATCGGGAGCATCATCAGCGCGGTCGCGGTGTTGGAGACCCACATCGACAGGAACGCGGTCGCGATCATGATGCCGAGCACGATCCGGTTCGGTGTCGTCCCGACCAGCCGCAGGGTGAGCAGAGCGATCCGCCGGTGCAGGTGCCACTTCTGCATCGCGATCGCGATCAGGAAGCCGCCCATGAACAGGAAGACGATCGGGTCGGCGTAGGGGGCCGCCGCGTCGTCGACCGAGAGCACCCCGAGTGCCGGGAACGCAACGATCGGCAGCAGCGCCGTGGCCGAGAGCGGGATCGCCTCGGTGACCCACCAGACCGCCATGAGCGCGCCGACGGCGGCGACCGTGCGGGCACTCGGTTCGAGGCCCGCGGCGGTGCCGAGCAGCAGCCAGACCAGACCGCCGAACACGACCCCGAGGGCCCGGAAGCCCCAGGTCCAGGCGGGGGAACGACTGTCCGCGGCGGTCGCGCCGCCGGTGCCGACCGGCGGGTCGCCGCCGGTCTCCCGTTCGTCCTCGGTCCGTTCCCGGTCGGGTCCGGTCGCGGCCATACGGGACCTCCTCGTCCGTGCGGGCGCGCGGTACGCTACCCGACCGCCGGGGATGTCGCCTTTCGATCGAGTGGTCCGGATCCTCCGGTGTCCGATCCGTTCACGACCCGGGGCGCCGGGTGGCCCTAGCGTTCCCGGACATGACGGACGAGACGATCGGCGCCGAGCCGGACATGATCGGGATCCTGGTGACGGACATGGCGCGGTCGGTGGCCTTCTACCGGTTGCTGGGGCTGTCGTTCCCCGACGGGGCGGAGGACTCCCCGCACGTCGAGACGACGCTGCGCGGTGGGCTGCGGCTGGCGCTGGACCTGCAGTCGATGGTGGAGGACTTCCATCCGGACGCGGCGCCGACCGGGGACGGGCGGATGAGCCTGGCGTTCCGGCTGCCGTCGGCCGACGCCGTCGACGACGCCTTCACGCGGGTGACCGCCGCCGGGTACGGCTCGGTGCTGAAGCCGTTCGACGCGCCGTGGGGGCAGCGCTACGCGACCGTCCGCGACCCCGACGGGACGTCGCTGGACCTGTTCGCCTGGACCTGACCGGCCCCGTCCGCGGCCGGAGCGGGCACCAGCGCGGTGGGGGAGAGCCCGGTCAGGGAGCGGACCTCGCGGGACAGGTGCGGCTGGTCGGCGTAGCCGGTGCGGGCGGCGACCTCGGCGGGGGTGACGCCGTCGAACAGCAGGGCGCTCGCGGCCCGGAAGCGCAGGACGCGGCGGGCGACCGCCGGGCCGTAGCCCAGTGTGGCGCGGCAGCGCCGGTGCAGCGTCCGGGACGTGACGCCGAGCCGGTCGGCCAGCTCGGTCACCGGCATCCCGCGGGCCAGGGCCCGCAGCGCGGCCGGGGGCAGCGGCGCCGGCAGCGTCCGGGCCGGCACGTCCGCCCCCGCCCGCAACGCCGTCGTGACCTCCAGCAGGAGCGCGAGGGGCGGGCCCGGGACCTCCCGGGGGCCGGGCAGCGGACGGGCGAGCACGGCGTCGAGTGCGGTGCGGGTGTCGCGCAGCTCCTCGGCGGGGACGCCCAGCAGCGCGGGGAGCCGGCCGGGCCGGAAACGCAGCCCGGTCGTCACCGAGCCGGCCGGGCTCGAGGCCAGGTGCGCGGTCGTGTCCGGGCCGGCCACGACCAGCCGGCCGTCCTGGACCAGCAGGTCCATGCAGCCGTCGGGCAGGACCCGCTGCACGTGCGGCGCGTCGGCCCGCGCCTGCCAGGCGCATTCGAGCAGGTCCGCGACCGGCCCGGCCGGCCGGACCTCCCGGTAGTGCGCCACGCGCCCACGGTAGTGCCCCGCAGGGGTCAGGCGGCCCGCAGCACGGCCTGGATCTCCAGCTCGATCCGGACCTTCTCGCCGACCACGACGCCGCCGCTCTCCATCGGCATGGCGATGTCGACACCGAAGTCGGAGCGGTTGATCGAGCCCGCGGCGGTGAAGCCGGCGCGGGTGCCGCCGTAGGCGTCCGGCCCGAAGCCGTTGACCTCCAGGTCCAGCTCGACCGGCTTGGTGACGCCCTTGATGGTGAGGTCGCCGGCCAGGACGTACTCGTCGCCCTTGCCGATGACGCCGGTCGAGGCGAACGTCCACTCCGGGTGGGTCTCGACCTCGAAGAAGTCGGCGGAGCGGATGTGCCCGTCGCGCTGCTCGTTGCCGGTGCTGATCGAGCTGACGTCGATGGTGGCGGCCACGCGCGAGTCCTCGATCGAGTCGCCGGTGACGATCTCCCCGGAGACCTGCTCGAAGCGGCCCCGGACCTTGCTGACCATCATGTGACGGACGACGAACGACACGTCGCTGTGGACCGGGTCGATGTCCCAGGTGCCGGCGGCGAAGTTGGGGATGCTGGTCATGGAGTGCCTCCGCGCGATAGTTAGTTGAACTCTCAGTTGTTGAGACTGATACTAGGTAGTACAAGATGAACGCTCAACCATTCCGGAGGGTGTCGTGGAACACACGCGCTGGCTCGACGAGGACGAGCAGCAGACCTGGCGGGCCTTCCTCGCGGCCCAGCGCCTGGTCTCGGACAAGGTCGAACGCCGGCTGCAGGCCGCGGCGGGGATGCCGCAGGCGTACTACGAGATCCTGGCGCGGCTGTCCGAGGCGCCGGATCGCACGCTGCGGATGAGCGTGCTGGCCGAGTCGGCGCTGTCCTCGCGCAGCCGCGTGTCCCACGCGGTGGCGCGGATGGAGGAGTCCGGCTGGATCGTGCGCCGCTCGTGCCCCACCGACCGCCGCGGTCAGCTCGCGGAACTGACCGACGAGGGCCTGCGGGTGCTGGAGGCCGCGGTGCCGGACCACGTCGAGAGCGTGCGCGAGGCCGTGTTCGACGGGCTCACCCGCGACCAGCAGGCGGCGTTGCGGGAGGCCATGGAGGCGATCGTGGCGCACCTGTCGGAGCGCCCCGGCTGGCCGGTGACGGGGGACTCGGGCCCGGACGGGCCGGATGCCGCCCGCGCATCTTAGGCTGAGCGCATGCCTCATTTCGACGTCGTCGTGCTCGGTGCCGGACCCGGTGGATACGTGGCGGCCATTCGTGCCGCCCAGCTCGGCCGCAGTGTGGCGGTGATCGAGGAGAAGTACTGGGGCGGTGTCTGCCTCAACGTGGGCTGCATCCCCTCGAAGGCGCTGCTGCGCAACGCCGAGATCGCGCACATCGTCACCTCCGAGCAGAAGACCTTCGGTCTGTCCGGGGAGGTGTCACTGGACTTCGGCGTGGCCTTCGACCGCAGCCGGACGGTCGCGGACGGCCGGGTCAAGGGCGTCCACTTCCTCATGAAGAAGAACAAGATCACCGAGTTCGACGGCTTCGGCCGGTTCACCAAGCCGGGCGAGATCGAGGTCGAGCTCTCGAAGGGCGGCTCGGAGACCGTCACCTACGGCGACGTGATCATCGCCTCCGGCTCCACGGTCAAGCTGCTGCCGGGCACCGAGCTGTCCGAGCGCGTGGTGACCTACGAGGAGCAGATCCTCACCCGCGAGCTCCCGGAGAGCGTCGTCATCGCCGGCGCCGGCGCGATCGGCGTCGAGTTCGCCTACGTGCTGGCCAACTACGGCGTCGACGTCACCATCGTCGAGTACCTGGACCGCCTGCTCCCGCTCGAGGACGCCGACGTGTCCAAGGAGCTGCTCAAGCGCTACAAGAAGCTCGGCATCACGGTCCGGACCTCGACCAAGGTCGAGTCGATCACCGACGACGGCAAGGGCGTCACCGTGACCGTCTCGTCGGGGGACAAGGGCTCCGAGGAGCTGCGCGCCGACAAGGTGATCCAGGCGATCGGGTTCGCCCCGCGGGTGGACGGCTTCGGCCTGGACAAGCTCGGCGTCGAGCTGACCGAGCGCGGCGCGATCGCGATCGACGACCACATGCGGACCAGCGTCGAGAACGTCTACGCGATCGGGGACGTCACCGCGAAGCTGATGCTCGCGCACGTGGCCGAGGCGCAGGGTGTCGTCGCGGCGGAGACGCTGGCCGGTGCCGAGACCCAGGAGCTCGACTACACGATGATGCCGCGGGCGACGTTCTGCTCCCCGCAGGTCGCGTCGTTCGGCTACACCCAGGCCGAGGCCGAGAAGCTGGCCGACGAGCGGGGCTGGAAGGTCAAGGTCGCCCAGTTCCCCTACACCGCCAACGGCAAGGCGCAGGGCATGGCCGAGCCGAACGGTTTCGTCAAGCTGATCTCCGACGACACCCACGGCGAGCTGCTGGGCGGGCACATCATCGGGGCCGAGGCCACCGAGCTGCTGCCGGAGCTGACCCTGGCGCAGAAGTGGGACCTGACCGTCCACGAGATGGCCCGCAACGTGCACGCGCACCCGACCCTGTCCGAGGGGCTGCAGGAGGCGATCCACGGCCTCGCCGGCCACATGATCAACCTCTGATCCCGCGCCGGGCCCGGCCCGCCCTCGTGGCGGGCCGGCCGGGCGGATCAGGTACTCAGGCCTCGGCCGCGGCCTTGCGCGGGATCTCCGGCGCGGTCGCGCCCGCGGCGTCGCGGGGCATCCGCCGGGCGAAGGTGACGACCGCGTCGGCCAGCTCGTGCAGCCGGGACCGCACGCCGTCGTCGACGAGCGTGCCCGCCGAGAAGTGGGTGTTGTTCGCGTAGACCGCGCCGGGCACCGCCCAGGCCCGGAAGAAGCCGACCAGCGGCTTGAGCTCGTGCTCGATCGCCAGATAGTGGTGGTCGGTGCCGCCGGTGGCGATCAGCCCGACCGGCTTGCCGGCCAGGGCGTCGTTCGGGAGCAGGTCGAACAGGTTCTTCAGGCGCCCGGTGTAGCCGCCGCGGTACATCGGCGTGCCGATGACCAGCGCGTCCGCCGCGATCACCCGGTCGATCACCGTCCGGGTGTCCCCGGTGTAGTCGGCGGGGTCGCGGCCGTCGCTGAAGACCAGGTCGTACCCGCGCAGGTCGAGCAGCTCGGTGTGCACGTCGTCGTGCTCGGCCGCGCGGTCCAGTGCGGTCCCGATCGCGAGGGCCGTCTTCGAGGGGGACGACGGACTTCCCGACACGCCGAGTACCTGCACGCTGTTCTCCTTCTCGTCGAGGGGCCGTCTCCGCGGGCGGGCGGGGGTCAGGCCGACGGCTCGCGACGGGCGGAGTGCTCGCGCCGGCCGGTCGGGCGGGCGGTGTCCCGCTTCTCGTGCCGGTCGGCCACCAGGGCCGCCTCGACCGCGGCCTGCACGGCGGCGGTGTTGACGTCCGGGTCGATCAGCCGGGCGGCGGCGAGGGAGCGGGCCGAGACCGAGATGCTGACCATGTGGAAACTCCTGAAGCCTTCGCGTGGTGGGTACGTGCTCGGGGGGCCCCACGCTGGGCCCTTCCCGTGGTGTCGTCGCGCGACCCGCCGGTTGTTAACCGATCCAGGCCCCGATGTGGGTGACATGAGTTACCCGGGGGTAGGGCGCTGGTCGCGGAACTTTATCCCACGCCGGCGGCGAGCCAGCGACGGGTGATCCAGAGGCCGTCCGGCACCCACGGGTACTCCGGGGAACCGAGCCGGCGGCGCAGCTGTTCCATCGTCCACCAGCCGCCCTCGGCGACCTCCGACGGCTGGTGGACCACCGGGCCGTCCCAGAACGCCTGGTAGACGTGCACGTGGGCGCGCAGGCCGTGCGGCCCGGAGCCCGGGCCGGTGTCCACCCCCAGCGCCGCCGCGTCGAACGGGTACACGAACAGCTTCTCCAGCGCGATCCCGCTCACACCGAGCTCCTCGCCGAGCTCGCGGGCCGCGCAGTCGTCGGGCTGCTCGCCCTCGTCGAGCACGCCACCGGCCAGGCAGTCCCACAGGCCGGGCATCACCAGCTTCGTCGGGGTCCGGCGGGGGACTGTAAGAACATCGGTGTAACTCCGATCAAGGAGTGTGGACCCGATGACAGACCAAGCAGCTGAGCCGGTCGACCTCGACAGCGTGACCGACGAGGAGCAGCTCGTCGATGATGACGGCGCGCAGGCAGGGCTCGACGCGGTCGACGAGCAGTTGATCGCCCAACTCGCCGGCCGCGCCCGCGCGAACGGGCTCGACCTGACCGGCGAGAACGGCCTGCTCGCGCAGCTCACGAAGCGGGTCCTGGAGTCCGCGCTCGAGGGCGAGATCACCGACCATCTCGGCTACCAGGCCCACGATCCGGCCGGACGCAACGGCGGAAACTCCCGCAACGGGCA
>NZ_FOUY01000044.1 GCF_900115005.1 Pseudonocardia ammonioxydans
CACTTGCGGGGTCGCCGAGGGCGTCGAGGACGTAGTCGCGCACGTCGTCGCGGACCCCGTCGACGTCCCAGTCCGCGGTGCGCAACATCCGCTGCGTCCCGTCCGGCGAGACCGCCCCCGCATGCTCGGCCAGCGTCCACCCGTTCTTGCGCTCCAACCCGGCCAGCAACCCGCGCACGTACGCCCCAGCCCGCGCGCGAGGCTCACGACGGAAGAACCGCGGCCCGATCGAGGCTATGACCTGGTCCAACGCCGTTACCCATCCAGCAAGATCCACCACCCGGCGATCATCACCGCCGAACCCGGATCAGCCTCTCACGACACGCCGAAACGCCGTTGCAGTATCTGTCGCCGGCGGGGACAGAGGGAGCAGCGGGCTCAGAGATCCGCGCCGACCGCCTGGGAGACAGCGGTGAAGCCGTCCCGGCGGACGAGCTCGGCCAGCTCGCGGTGCACCCGCGAGGGCCAGAGCAGCCCGCCGTAGACGAACCCGGTGTAGGCCTGCACGAGCGAGGCGCCGGCCCGGATCCTGCGGTAGGCCTCCGCGGCGTCCTCGATCCCGCCCACGGAGATGACGATCTGCTCCGCGGAGAGCCGGGCGCGCAGCCGTCGTACGACCTGGAGGGCCTGGGCCGCGAGCGGACGGCCGGAGAGACCACCGGCGCCGAGGGCCGCCACGTCCGTCGCGGGGGTACGAAGGCCCTCGCGGGACACGGTGGTGTTCGTGGCGACCACGCCGTCGAGCCCGAGGCGCACCGCGAGATCGGCGATGGCGTCGACGTCGGCGTCGGCCAGGTCGACCGTGATCTTCACGAGCAGCGGGACCCGCCGGTCGCCGGCGACACGGTCGAGCTCGTCGCGGACCGCCACGAGGAGCGGCTCCAGCACGTCGACCTGCTGCAGGTCCCGCAGGCCCGGCGTGTTCGGTGAGCTGACGTTGACGACGACGTAGTCGGCGTAGGCACCCAGCGCGGCAGCGCTCGCGCGGTAGTCCTCGGCGGCCTCGGCGGCCGGCACCACCTTGCTCTTGCCGATGTTCACCCCGAGCACCGGCATCCCGGCGCCCGGACGGAACCGGAGCGCGGCAAGCCGCGGCGCGACCGCCGCGGCACCGGCGTTGTTGAACCCCATCCGGTTGATCAGCGCGTGGTCGTCGACGAGGCGGAACAGCCGCGGCCTGGGATTGCCGGGCTGCGCACGCCCGGTCACGGTGCCGATCTCCACGGCGGCGAAGCCGAGCCGCCCGAGCGCCAGCACGCCCTCGGCGTCCTTGTCGAACCCGGCCGCGAGCCCCAGGGGACCCGCGAACCGGAGCCCGAGCGCCTGCGTCCGGAGGACGGGGTCACCGGCCGTGAGGCGGCCCGCGATCCGCGGTCCTACGCCGGGTGCGCCACCGAGCGCGCGGACGACGCCGAAGCCCATCCGGTGCGCGGGCTCGGACGGGACGTGCCGCAGGACGGTGCGCATCAGGGCGTCGTACATGGCCCCCATCCTCACAGGTGGGAACCGGTGCCGGGGTGTGGCCTGCGACGCCTACCGGCCGCCCCGCGACAGGCCCAGCTGGTCGAGCATCCGCCGGTCCCGCTTCGTCGGGCGTCCCGCGCCACGCTCGCGACGGAACACCGGCACGGCGGCCCCGGTCGGCTCCGGCGGTGTGTGGTCGATGTAGCACTCCTGCGCGATCGGCGCCCCGACCCGCTTCTCGATGACCCGGGTGACCTCGACGATCCGGTTGCGGTCGTACACCCGTGCCCGGACCCGGTCCCCGACCTTGACCGGCGCGGCCGGCTTCGCGGGGCGGTCGTTGATCCGCACGTGCCCGCCCCGGCAGGCGGTCGCGGCGTCGGCACGCGTCTTGGCCAGGCGTACCGACCACAGCCAGCGGTCCACGCGGGTCGCGTCCATCCGGCCATCGTGCCATCGGGACGGCCGGCCGCGCCCGCGTTCGCCGTCCGGGCCGCGCACGCGTGGCCCGGGACGAGAGCCGGTTCCCCTGCGGGACCGACGTCTACGCTGCCCGGGTGGCCGAGACGATCGACTCCGTGCTGGTGGTGTTCAACCCGGGCTCCACCGGCGACGCCGATGCCCGCTCGCGCGCACTGCGCGACGAGCTCGCCGCGGCCCGGCCCGAGCTCTCCGTGGAGCTGCGCCCCACCGAGTACGCGGGCCACGCGCGCGTCATCGCCCGGGAGGTCGCCGCCGGTCCCGGGCGCCCGCTGATCGTGTCGGCCAGCGGCGACGGCGGCTACAACGAGGTCGTCAACGGCATCGTGGACGTGCCCGGGACCGGTGCCGCGGCCGCGGTTCTCGCGGCGGGCAACGCGAACGACCACGAACGCGTGACCGCACGCCGGCCACTGGTCGAGGCGATCCTCGACGGCCGCACCGAACGGATGGACCTGCTCGAGCTCTGTCTGGGCGATGCGGCACCGCAGTACGCGCACTCCTACATCGGGTTCGGCCTGACCCCGGTCGTCGCCCTGCAGATCGAGGAGGGCGGTAAGGGCACGCTGCGCGAGGTGCTGTCGACGGTGCGGTCGTTCTGGGCCTTCACCCCGTTCGAGATCGAGTTCTCCACCGGCGACAGGAAGCGGGTCGACCACCTGGTCCTCGCGAACATCGGGGAGATGGCGAAGGTCGCGGAGCTGAGCGAGGACAGCCGTCCCGACGACGGCCGGTTCGAGGTCGTGCTGCTCGAGCACCGGCCGAAGTGGATGCAGGTGGCGATCGCGGTGAAGGCCGCCCTGCGCGGGCTGGGCCGGCAACCGGCCACATCGGAGTTCCGGTTCACCAGCTGCGGGCCGATGCCGGTGCAGGTCGACGGCGAGGTGAGCGACGTGGCGGCCGGTACCGAGGTGCGGGTGCGGTGCGCGGCGGGTGCCTTGAGCGTCGTGCGTTGAGCCCCGTGCCTTGAGACCCGTGTACTGAGACCCGTGCACTGAGCCCCGTGTGCCGGCCTCGTGTGGCTGCGTGCCCGGGGCGCGACGGGTCAGGCGCCCGCCGGAGCCAGGGTGAGCTCGACCGCGCCGAGCGTGCCGCCGTCGCCGAAGGATGCCCGGACCCGCGCGCCCGGGCGGGTGGCGACCGGCACGGTCGTGGTCCCGGTGGTGACCAGCGTGCCTGCCTCCAGCCGGGCCCCGAGCTGCGGGAGTGTCTCGGCCAGCCAGGCCAGTGCGGTCCACGGGTCGCCGAGGACGGACGCGCCGCTGCCGGCGGCGGTGTCACCGTCGACCTGCAGCGTGGTCGCGACGGCCGCCAGGTCGAGGTCGAGACCGCCCTCGATCGCGGGACCGAGCACGAACCGGCCGGCACAGGCCGCGTCGGCCAGCAGCGACGGGGCGCCGGCGGCCACGTAGTCGTCGAACCTCGACTCCGGCAGCTCCACGGCACAGTGGACCGTGGCGACCGCCGCCCGCAGGTCGTCCCGGGACGCGCCGGGGTCCACCGCGGTCCCCAGGACGAACGCGAACTCGGCCTCCGCGACCGCCATGTGCAGCTCACCGGACGGGATGACGTCGCCGGGGGCGTGCCGGAACCGCTCGAACAACCGCCCGGGCAGCGGGGCGTCCACACCGATGTGGGCCTGTCCGGTCGCCGCCGTCGCCGCGAGCTTCCAGCCGTAGGCAGGGCCCGCCCGCTCGGACAACCGCTGCTGGGCGGCGAACCCCTCGGCGAGGGTGCGCGGGCGCAGCAGCTCGGGCAGTGCGGCGAGCCGCTCGCCGGTCGTCCAGGCCTGCCACAGGGCACCGGCGGTGCCGTCGGCGCGGACCAGGTCGACGGCGTCGAGGTCGGTGTGGCTGTGTGCGGTCATCGCCTGCGGATACTGCCAGGTCACCGTTGCGGAGCGGCCCGCCGGTTCAGGACCTCGGCGACCCGGCGGACGCGGTCGTCGGCCAGGGCGTCCTCGAGCGTCACCGGGAGCGGGATCCGCCAGTTCGGGTACTCGTCGACCGTGCCGGGGAGGTTCGGCTGGCGGGGCTCGCCGACGACGTCGTACAGCGAGGCCAGCACGATCCGTGACCGCGCCGACGCCAGCAGCCCGTGCAGAGCCACGATGATCTCGTCCTCGCCCGGGTCGCCGTCGGAACGGTCCAGCAGCCCCTCCGTGACGAGCAGCTCGAGCAGCTCCGCACGCTCCGCCGCGGCCTTCTCCTGCTCCGCGGCGGGATCGTCGAGCAGGTCCAGCTCGGCGCGCACCCGCACGTGCTCGCCCCGCAGGAACCCGGGCGCGGTCGGCAGGTCGTGCGTGGAGATCGTTGCGACCGACCGTTCGGGCCAGCGCGACGGCGGCCGCAGCGGACCGTCGTCGCCACCCGTCTCCGGGTCGGGGTCGCGGGAGAACCACAGCACCGTCGAGCCCAGCAGGTTGCGCTCGGCCATGTCCTCGCGGATCTGCGGGATCACCGTGCCGAGGTCCTCGCCGACCACCAGTGCCTCCGCCCGGTGCGCCTCGAGGAGCAGGACCGCGAGCATGGCCTCGGCGTCGTAGTGGACGTAGGTGCCGCGGTCGGCGGTCTCGCCGGAGGGCACCCACCACAGCCGCCACAGCCCCATGACGTGATCGATCCGCAGACCGTCGGCGTGGGCGAGCAGGGCACGTGTCATGTCGCCGAACGCGGCGTAGCCGGTCCGCGCCAGGCGGTCCGGACGCCAGGGCGGCAGGCCCCAGGTCTGGCCGCGCTGGTTGAACGCGTCCGGCGGGGCGCCGACGGTGGCGTCCAGCGCGAGCACGTCCTGCAGCATCCAGGCGTCCGCGCCCTCGGGGTCGCAGCCGACGGCCAGGTCGTGGATGACCCCGACCGGCATCCTGGCCTCGCGCGCCGCCGCACGCACGCCGGCCAGCTGCGCCTCGGCCTGCTGCTGCACCCAGGAGTGGAACGCGATCCGCGGGGCCAGCTCGCGCTGTGCGGCGGCGACACCGGGGCCGTCGGGCCGGCGCAGCTCCTCCGGCCAGCGCGACCAGCGGCCACCGTGCCGCTCGGCGAGCGCGCAGTAGGTCGCGAACGAGGTCAGGTCGGCGTCGGCGCGCCCACCGTCCGGATGTCCGGCGTTGCGCCACAAGGCTTCCAACGCCGACCGCTTCGCCGCCCACACCCGGTCGTGCGCGATGCGGTCGCCGGTGATCTCCGGGCGCAGCGCGTCGACCTCGGCCCGGGTGGCGGCGTCGGCATCGGCGTAGGCGGGCAGGTCGGTGATCCGCAGGGCGAGCGGGGTCGTGTAGCGGCGCGACGACGGCGTGTAGGGCGACGGCTGCACCGGCGGGACAGGGGTGACCGCGTGCAGCGGGTTGACCAGCACCGCGCCCGCGCCGTGCCCGCCCCGGACCAGGTCGGTGAGGTCGCCGAGGTCGCCGATGCCCCAGGACGACCGCGAGTGCAGCGCGTAGAGCTGCAGCATCCAGCCCCACGTGCGTGGCGGGTCGGGCAGCGCGGGCGGTGCGACGACGACGGTCGACCGTCCGCCGTCGGTCTCCAACAGGTAGCGGCCCGGCTCCAGGCCGACCGGCAGCTCCCCGTCGACGTCGTGGGCCCGGCCGTCCTCGGCGGCCCGGCCGTCGGTGGCGGTGAGCCGCCCGCGACCGGGCACCGGACGGGTGCGGTCGCTGCGGTGGCCGATCGTCGGCGGCAGCGCGCCGGCCGCTGCCCGCTCCCGTGCCCCGGCGAGCGCGACCCGTTCCGCCCCGGGGCCGGAGACGTCCACCTCCAGCAGCCCGAGGATCCGCCGTACCACCGCCGCGTCGATCGGCTGTTCGGTGCGTGTGCCGTCCAGATAGGAGGTCGCGACGCCGTGCGCGGCGGCGATCTCGGCGAGCTCGGGGGTCACCGGGTCGCTGGTCATGGGGTGATTCTGGCCGATCCGGGCGTACCCGGCGCGGCCGGATCGGCGCGGTGGCGCGACGCGGATCGCCGACACGCGGGCACTGTTCACCCACCCCGGGCACGCCGTGATCGGTGCTACGGTTCGTCGCCGGACGCGCCGACCGGGTCACGGGTCCTGCCGGACCGTGGGCCCGCACCGGGGCGCCGGACCTTTCCGGGCTGCGACCGGGGTCGTGGGCCCGGTTCGTCCGCTCCGGCAGAAGGATCTCCAGATGTCGACGTGGGCCCTGCTGGGGCTGTTGGTGGTGGTGCTGGTGGCCGTCGGGATCGCAGCGTTCCTGCGGTGGGGGCGGAACCGGGACGCGGACCCGACGTCGCAGGACGACGCGCCGCCGCGCACCGTCGCCGATCTGGTGGACCGGCGGGCCCGCGGGCTCGACGACCATCCTCGCCGATCGGCCGAGGCCGCCGGTGAGGACGCGGAGGCACCGTCCACGGACGACGGCCACCCGGAGGACGCCGCTTCGCCCGATACCGGCGCGGCCACAGCGGGGCCGGCCGCTACGGACAACACCGATGCGGACTCCGGCGCCGGGAGCCCCGGCGGTGCGGGCTCCGGACGTACACGCCCGGACGACGAGGGCGACACGACCGGAGCGGCCTCCGAGGACGAGGTCGCCACGGAGGAGCTCCCCGCCGGAGGGGACTCCGACGAGGTCACACCGGTGCTCGGTACCCGGTCCGCGCTCGGCCCGACGCACTCCTCCGCGCCCGACATCACCCGGGTCGACGAGCACGCCGAGAGCGAGGCGCCCGGCAGCGCGGACTCGGGCAGGGCGAACGCGGGTACTGCGAACTCGGGTACAGCGAACTCGGGCACAGCGAACTCGGTCGCTGCGGCGTCGAGCACCACGACATCGAGCACCGCGCACTCCGGTGTCGGGGCCCCGGACAACGAGGCTCCAGGCAGTGAGGCCCGTGGTAGTGAGGCCCGGGGCAGTGAGGCGCTGGGCAGCGAGACGGCGGGCAGCGAGACGGCAGGCAGTGATGCGCCGGGCGGTGAGGCCCCGGGTGGTGCGTCCACGGACGGTGAGGCGCCCGACGGCGAGGTGACCGACCGGATCCCGCACGCCGGATCGGCGGAGCCCCGGGTCAGCCCAGACGTCAGTGTCGGTCCGATCGGGCCGCCGTGGTCCCGCGGTTTCAAGGACGGCAAACCGGTCGAGCCCGTCGAACCGCCGACCGCGCCGACGCGCCCGGTGCCGCGGCCGTCGCCGGTGGCCCGGCGGCGCCCGGTCGACCTCGGCGGCGCGGAGACCACGAGCCGGGGGCCGGACAGCTCGGCACCGGACATCTCCACCGCCCCCGAGCCGGCGACCGGCGCGGGCTCGATGCGGACGGCTGCGGGCCGCGTCACCGGCGGGGAACGGGGCACAGCCGAGGAAGGTGCCACCGGCGCGGCCGGACGCACCAGCGCGGGCGGGCCCACCAGCGCGGGCGGGGGAACCGCCGCGACGTCCGACACCAGCGGCGACGACACCAGTAGCGACGTCGTGCCCGCCTGGTCCGTGACCGGACCCGTCCCGGACGGACCCGCGAACGAGGTCGAGGTCGACGAGATCGCCGCGGGCCGGGCACAGGGTGGCCCGTCGGGCCCGGCCGATCCGATCGAGTTCGGGCGCGGTGCCGAGTCGCCCGGTGCGACGGCGGATCGCGGTTCCCTCCGCGCGGCCGGTGCCGGTGTGGCCGGCGCGGCTGCGGCCGGTGCGGCCGTCGCCGCCGGTGCGGTCGCCGGACGGCGGGGCGCGAAGCACGCCACCACGTCCGGGACCACGACCTCCACCGGGGGCAGCGCGACCGGGGACGCTGACACGGGGGGCGCCGCCGGTCCCGCCGCGTCGGGAGACGCACCCACGGGGGCCACCGCCGGGGAAACTGCCACCGCGGGCGCACCCACCAGGGAGGCCGCTACGGGCGACGCACCCACGGACGCTGCCGGGGACGCCGTCACCGGGGGTGCACCCACGGGCAAGGCCGCCACGGGCGACGCACCTACGGGGGACGCTGCCGGAGAGGCCGCCACCGTGGGCGCACCCACCAAGGATGCCGCCACGGGAGACGCACCCTCGGCGGACGCCGCCGGGGGCGCATCCACCGGGGGTGCATCCACCGGGGAGACCGCCACGGGCGAAGCACCCACGGGGGCCGCCGCATCGGGCGAGGCACCCACGAGGGCCGCCGCCGGGGACGCCGCCGCCGGGGACGCCGCCACCGCGGGCGCACCGACGAGAGCGACCGCCGGGACCGCCGTTCCGGGTACCGCGACGGGAAGCACTGCGGACGCCGAGACGGTGACCGCAGGCAGGGCCGGCACGGAGCAGGAGCCCACCCGCGAGGCGTCCGGCGGAACGTCCGCCGCCGGTGCGACGTCCGGCGACGTGTCCGGCACGAGCGCCGCACCGCGCGCGACGGCGGGCACGACGACCGTTGCGGGTGCAGCACCGGCCGACGCGAAGACCACGCCCGGCTCGGGGAAGGGCGCTGGGGCCACTCCTGCGCCCGGCGCGAGTGCGCCCGGCGCGAGTACGGCGGGCGCGCCCGGCGCCGAGCAGGTCGACAGCGGTTCACGTCCGACTGACGAGAACCGCTCGACCGCAACCGGACACGGGCCTACCGGCACCACCGCGGCGGCCGGGCACGCCCCGGGCGGCGACACCGCCGGTGGGGACGCCCCGGGCGGTGACGGCGCGGTTGGTGACGGCGCGAACGGTGACG
Organism: Pseudonocardia ammonioxydans; assembly: GCF_900115005.1. Lineage (GTDB taxonomy): Bacteria > Actinomycetota > Actinomycetes > Mycobacteriales > Pseudonocardiaceae > Pseudonocardia > Pseudonocardia ammonioxydans. The sequence goes on from NZ_FOUY01000044.1 coordinate 8,595, forward strand.
GCACGGCTGATGGCGGCACGGCTGGTGACAGCACGGCTCGGGACAGCACGGCTCGGGACGGCGCGGTCGCGGCCGACACCGCACCGAGCCCCGCGACCGGACAGGTGACCGGTTCGGCCGGGACAGGCGCGGGTCCGTCCGGCACCGTGGCGGCCGCCGGTGTCGCTGCCGTCGGCCTCACCGCTGCGGGCGTCGCTGCAGCCGGAAGCGTTGCCGGTCGGGGGGAGCCCGCAGAGCGCTCCACCGGCCGGAGCACTACCGGGGATGCCGTGTCCTCTCCGGACCGCAGCGCCACCGCGTCCGTGTCCTCCACGGACCGTCACCGGAGCGCCGCGACCGGCGAGACCTCCGCGGGACGGGGCGAGACCACCACCGGCGAGACCGCAGGCGGCAGCGTCGCGAGCGGCGCCGTTCCGCGCCCGGCGGCCCCGGCCCGGGCGGACTCCCGGTCCCCGGTCGACCCCGACCTGGTGAAGCGGGTGACGGCGGTCCCGGCCGAGCGGCCGGCGAGCCGTGGGGCGGCCACACCGGACACCGAGCGCGAGTTCCGCGAGGCCCGTGACCGCATCGCCGCCCAGCAGGGGTGGGCCGGCCGCGTCCCGGAACAGCAGGGGCCACCGGACCCGGACGGTACGAAGCCGGGCAACGCCCGGAACTCGATGCTCGGCATCGTCCCCGGCAGTGGGTCGTCGCACGACACCGGTGACCGTCCCGAGCCGCCGCCGCGCCCGGCCCCGCGGGTACTGCGCTCGGTGCGGCCGGCCGAGCGGGCCGGCGACCCGGAGCGCCGGGGCCCCGCATCGGACCCGGCGGACGAGACCACGGACACCCCCCCGGCGGCCGGTACTCCCGCGCCGTCCGGCGAACCGGAGGCGACCCCCGCCGTGACCCCGAACGTGACCGCGTCCCCGAGCGCCGCGTCCCCGAGCACCCCGTCCCCGAGCACCGGAGCCCCGGGCACCGGAGCCCCGAGCACGGCCGGGGACCCGGCGCGGGCCGGAGGACCGGGTACGGGCGGAGCGCTCGGCGCCGGGGCCCGGCCTGCCGGCGAACGGACGGGCGACACGGAGGAGGTCGCCCTCACGGTGCACCGCTCCGGCGACGAGCCTGCAGCCGTCGTCCCGGGCACCTCGCCGCAGGACATCGAGGTGCAGGTCCTCGATCCGCACGGCGAGCCGCTGATCGGTGCCGACGTCAGCGTCCGCGACCGGGCCGGTGGACCCGTCGGCTCCGCGGTGACCGGCTCCGACGGTGTCGCCCGGATCCCGGTGCCGGGGTCCGGCTCGTTCGTCGCCGTCGCCGGCCGGGACGGGTACCGCCCGGGCGTCGCCGCCTGCGCCGTCGGTGACGCGGGCGCCGGCACCGTGCTCCGGCTCCGTCCCGCCGCGGTCGTCCACGGCACCGCCCGGACGGCGAGCGGCGCACCGGCCGCCGGTGTCGCCGTCGTCCTGGAGCAGGACGGCGAGGCGGTCGCCGGGACCAGCGCCGCGTCCGACGGTACGTTCCGCCTCCCCGATCTCGACGCGGGCCGGTACCGGCTGGTAGCCGGTGCGGGAGCCGGGGTGGACGTCGAGGTCCCGCCCGGGGGCGACGTCGAGCAGGACGTGACCGGCTCGTGACGACCGGCCCGGACGTGCAGGGGTGGCTCCCCGGCGTGGGCGGTGTCGAGCTGTTCTGGCAGGGCCGGCTCCCGACCGGTGACACCGCCGGACCGGTCGAGCCGTCGGGCGTGCTGCTGATCAGCCACGGGATCGGTGAGCACTCCGGGCGCTACGGTTCGGTCGTCGAGACCCTGCTGCCCGACGGCTGGGCGGTCTACGGGCTCGACCACCGCGGGCATGGGCGGTCCGGCGGCACCCGCGTCCACGTCCGGCGCTACGACGACCTGCTGCAGGACTTCGAGACGTTCCGGCGCGAGATCGTCGCGCGGCACCCCGGCCTGCCGGTCTTCCTGCTCGGGCACAGCCTCGGCGGGCAGATCGCCCTCGCCTACGCGCTGCGCCACCAGGACCGGCTCGCGGGCCTCGCGCTGTCCGCACCCGCACTCGCCTCCGACGCGGTGCCCGCCGCGCTGGTCCCCGTGCTCTCCCTGGTCTCCCGGGCCCTGCCGACGGTGCGCCCGCTCGGCATCGACACCTCCGCGATCAGCTCCGACCCGGCCGTCGTCGACGACTACGCGGCCGACCCGCTCGTGCACCACGGCAAGCCCACCCTGGCCCTCGGCGCGGCGATCTACGCGCAGATGGACCGCCTCCTGCCGCGCGCCGCCGAGCTCCGGCTGCCGCTGCTGATCCAGCACGGCACGGCCGACCGGCTCACCGACCCCGAGGGCACCCGCAGGCTCGACGAGGCCAGCGGCTCCCCGGACACCACGGTGCGCTGGTACGACGGTCTCTGGCACGAGATCTACCACGAGCCCGGCCGGGACGCCCCGCTCACCGACCTGCGGCGGTGGCTCGCCACCCGCCGGGAGTCGGCCCGGCACGGGAGCGCGTGAGCGGTTCCGCACCGGCTCGAGATGCCGACGACCCGGCCCTGATGGAATCCTCGGGGACGTCAGGTCCGGTGGTGGCGGGCGGGAACGTGGAACGGGGTGGCGCGCGCGGTGGGAGAGGCCGACGAGCCGACGACGGACGTCGCGGTGCGCACGCTGTTGGACACGACCGACTGGTCGGCGACATCGCTCGGTCCGCGCGCCGAGTGGGACGGTGAGCTCGAGAGCGCCGTCCGGTTCATGCTCGAGATCCGCCGCCCGCTGGTCGTCTGGTGGGGCCCGGAGCTGGTGCTGCTCTACAATGACGAGTTCGCCGCGCACGCCGGCCACCGGCACCCGCGCACGTTCGGCCGTCCGTTGCAGGAGGGCTGGCCGGAGCTGACCGAGCACCTCGCCGAGGAGCTCCCGGAACTGCTGGCCGGGGACCGGCCGGGCATCTACCGGGCCGAGGACCGGATCGTCCTGACGCGCTGGGACGGCCCCGAGGCCACCTGGTGGAACTACTCGGTGACCCCGATGCGCGCCCCGTCCGGCCGGGTGCTGGGTCTGATGACCCTCACCACCGAGGTCACCCGGAGCGTGGTGGGGGCGCGCCGGATGAGCGTGCTGGCCGCGCTGGGCGAGGTCGCGCGGGACGCGCCGTCGCTGGACGTGGCCGTCGAGCGGCTGAGCGCGGTCCTGGACGGCGCGGTCGAGGACCTCGCCTGCGCCGCCGTCACCACCTGCGACGCGGAACCACGCCCGCTGCTCACCGTGCGGACCGGCCCGCCGCCGCAGCACTGGCTGCCGCAGGACCCGGGCCCGGAAGCCGGCCCGTCCGTCGAGTTCGTGCCGATCGACCGGACCCCGGTGGACGGCGCCGGCCCACCGGTCACCGAGCTCGCCCGTGCCGTGATGCGCACCCCCGACGGCGCCGCCTGCCTGACCGTGGTGCTCGGGGTGCCGCCGCTGCTGCCGCTCGACGAGGAGCACCGCTCCTTCCTGCGGCTGCTGGTCGACCACGTCGGCCTCGTGCTGACCACGGCCGTGCTCCGGGACCGCGAGCGCGACCAGCGCGCCGACATCAGCTCGATCGAGCAGGCCCGCGCCGACTACTACGCCGGGCTCGGTGACGAGCTCCGCGATCCGCTGAGCCTGGTCCTGGGGGCGCTGGAGCGGCTGCGCACGCACGGTGACACCGTGGTGCGCGGCCAGGCCGTGCTCGCCCAGCGCAACGCCGAGCGGATGCTCAAGCTCGTCGACAGCCTGCTCGACGTCTCGGCACTGCAGTCCGGCAGGCAGGAGGGGTTGTTCGCGGCCACCGAGCTGGGTGCGACCACGGCCGAGATCGTCGCCGCGTTCGCCCCGGTCCTCGAGCGGGCCGGGCTCGCGCTCGACGTCTCCTCCCCGCCGCCCGGCCGGCCCGCCTGGGTCGACCGGGACGCCTGGGAGAAGATCGTCCTCAACCTGCTCAGCAACGCCGTCAAGTACACGATGGACGGTGGAGTCACCGTCGAGCTCGTGCAGGACGGCGAGCAGGTCGTGCTGCGGGTCGCCGACACCGGTGCCGGGATCCCGGACGCGGAGATCGACTCGATCTTCGACCGGTTCCGCAGGCCGGGTGACCGCCGTGGCCGCACCGTCGAGGGCAGCGGCCTCGGGCTGCCGCTGATCCGCCAGCTGGTCCGGCTGCACGGCGGCACCATCGACGTCACCAGCAAGCCGGGACAGGGCAGCACGTTCACCGTGCGGATCCCGCTGGGCTTCGCGCACCTGCCCGCGGACCGCCTGGTCCGCTCCCCGATGGGGACCCGCAGCACCCCGCGGCTCAGCGGACCGTACGTCGCGGAGGCGCTGCGCTGGCTGCCCGACCCGCCCGACGACGCCGAGGCCGCCGCCGGGCGGCCCGGCCCGGCCGGTCGGGGACGCTCCCTGGACAGCTCCGTGGTCGACGGCCTGGACCTCGTCCACGCCGACCGGGTACTCGTCGTCGACGACGACCGCGAGATGCGCGGCTACCTGCGTGACCTGCTCAGCGAACAGTGGACGGTGCAGGTCGCCGCCGACGGTGCCGCCGCGCTGGACACGGCCCGCACCGACCCGCCGGACCTGGTCGTCGCCGACGCCGCGCTGCCCACCGGCGACGCGGAGGCGGGCGCCCTCCGCGGCGGTATCGAGCTGCTGCGCGCGCTGCGGTCGGACCCGCGGACGGTCGGGGTGCCGGTGGTTCTGCTGTCCTCGCGGGCCGGCGAGGACGCGGCCCTCGAGGGATTCGCGGCCGGTGCCGACGACTACCTGGTGCGCCCGTTCTCCGCGCGCGAGCTGCTGGCCCGGGTCACCAACCACCTGCAGCTGGGCCGGGTCCGGCGGGCCGCCGAGCTGCAGTTCCGCGCGATGGCGGACTCGACGCCGGCGTTGATCTGGGTCGACGACCCCGGCGGGCACCGGCTGTTCGTCAACCGCGGCTGGCTGGACTTCACCGGTGTCGAGGACCCGACCTCGGAGCTCGGCCTCGACTGGCGCCACCGCATCCACCACGCCGACCGGGAGCGCTACCGGGCGGTGACCTCGGCCGCCGCCCGTGCGCACGCCCCGTTCGAGGTCGAGTACCGGCTGCTGGACCGGACCGGGCGGTACCGGTGGGTGCTCGACCGCGGTGCACCGGTGCGCGACGGCGAACGGTCCGCGGGCTACGTCGGCGGCTGTCTCGACATCGACGTCCAGCACCGCGAGCAGCGCAGACACCGGATCTACTCCGAGGTCGCCGAGTCGCTCGAGCGGGAGATCACCCGGACCGGGCGGACCGACCAGCTGGTCCGTGCCGTCGTCGACGAGCAGCTGGCCGACGTCGCGCTGGTGCACGAGGCCGACCCCCCGGCCCACACCGCCCAGACCGCCACCCTCGCGGTGGCGGCGGACCGGACGGCGCTCGAGCCGTCGCTGTGGCGGCTGCGGCCGCTGGTGCCGGTGGACGCGGGATCCGCCCGTGCGGAGATCGTCGGCCCGGACCGGTTCGGCGACGTGCTCGAGCGCCTTCCCGAGGCGCAGCGACGCGGCTGGGAACGGCTGCGGATGAGCTCGGTGATGGTCGTGCCGCTGCCGGCCCGCGGCCGCACCAGCGCGGTGCTGACCGCGGTGCGGACCGAGCCGGGGGACCCCTACACGGTCGACGACCTGGACATGCTCTCCGAGATCGCCCGCCGGGCCGGTCTCGCGGTCGACAACGCGCGGCTGCTCGAGCAGGAGCGGGCCTCCGCGCAGCGGCTGGGCCTGCTGCACCGGGCGACGGCCAACATGTCGGCGGCAGCCACCGCCGGTGACGTCGCGGCCATCGCCGTCGACCACATCGTGGGCCTGCTCGACGCCGACTTCGCCGGGCTCTGGGAGATCCGCGGGGACTGGCTGGAGGCGCTCACCGGGCACGGCTGGGACGACGACCTCTGGCAGCGCGCCGGCCGGATCCGGGGGGACGCCCCGATGGTGTTCGCCGACGTCCTCGCCGACCGCGAGCCGCGGTGGTTCGCCTCGGCCCAGGAGTGGGCGCAGCGGTACCCGGCGCAGATCGGCGTCGTCGCGGAGCGCGCCCAGACCATGGGTTACCTGCCGCTGGTCGCCGGGAACCGGGTGCTCGGCGTGCTCGGGGTGTCGATGCTGAGCGAGCGGCGGCTCTCGGAGGCCGACAAGGAGGCCGCGATCGCGGTCGCCGAGCTGGCCGCGCAGGCCCTGGACCGTGCGTCCATGCTGGACGCCGAGACCGACGCCCGGCGGCTCGCCGAACGGCTCGGAGCGGTCGCCACCGGCCTGGCACGGGCCACCGACGTGGAGTCGGTGGCCGACGTCGTCGTCGAACACGGCCGGAGCTCGATCGGCGCGGAGGCGGTGGCCGTCCTGGTCATCGGCGACAACGGGCAGCTCACGCTGTTCCGCGAGGCGGGCTGGCCGGAGGACGGTCCGGCGATGCGCACACCCGCCCGCAGCCACCCGCTGAGCCGCGCGGTCACCGAGGGCGAGCCGATCTGGAACGCGCAGGACTTCTCCGAGGTCCGGCGCTACCCGGTGCACACCGCGGTGCCGCTGCTGGTCGCCGGCCGCCCGATCGGGGTGATCGGGTTCCGGTTCGCCGGCCAGCCCACCTACACCGAGGAGCAGAAGAGCTTCGTCCGGACGCTGGCCAACCAGTGCGCGCAGGCGATCATGCGCGCGCAGCTGAACCAGGCCGAGCACGAGGTCGCGGTCACCCTGCAGCGCAGCCTGTTGCCGCAGAAGCTGCCGGAGATCGAACAGCTGTCGCTGGCGACCCGCTACCGCCCCGGGACCCAGGGCACGGAGGCCGGTGGCGACTGGTTCGACGTGCTCGACCTCGACGACGGGACCGTCGCGCTCGTCGTCGGCGACGTCGTCGGCCGCGGGCCGTCCGCCGCGGCCGTGATGGGACAGCTCCGCAGCGCCGTCGCCTCGAACCTGGTCAACGGCCAGCCCCCGGCACGAGCGCTGGAACAGCTCGACCAGTACGCGCTGCGGGTCCGCGGCGCGACCGCGAGCACGGTCGCGATCGCGGTCATCGACACCGAGACCGGCGAGCTGCACTACTCCAGCGCCGGGCACCCGCCGCCGCTCGTGGCCGGGACCGGCGGCGTGCGGATGCTCAACGAGGGACGCGGGGTGCCGCTGGGCATCTCGGGCCGGCCGCCGTTCGCCGAGGCGACCGACCGGATGGAACCGGGCGAGACCATCCTGCTGTGCTCGGACGGCCTGTTCGAGCGGCGCGACGAGGTCATCGACGACGGGCTCGCCCGGCTCGCCGGGGCGTTCGGCGAGCTCGCCGCCTCCCAGCCCCGCGACATGGCCGACACGTTGCTCAACCGGATGTCGGACGGGCAGTCGGTCCCGGACGACACGGTCGTCGTCGTCGCCCGGTTGATGCCCCCGCCGCTGCGGCTGACGATCGAGCCGGACCCGCAGCGGCTCGCACCGCTGCGCCGCGCCGTCGGCGGCTGGGCCGCGTTGTGCGGGATGGGTCCGGACGGCGTCAGCGACCTGCAGCTGACGGTCGGGGAGGCGGTCACCAACGCGATCGAGCACGCCTACCTGGACGTCCCCGCCGACGAACGGCCGGGTGTGGACGGGGTGGATCTGGAGCTGGCGCTCTCCGCGGACGGGGCGGTCACCGCCCGGGTCGCCGACGGCGGCCGGTGGCGGCCCCCACCGGCGGACCCGGGCTACCGGGGGCGCGGCATCGCGCTCATCCGGGAGCTCGCCCAGGACGTCGACATCGAGCCCTCGGAGGCCGGCACCACGGTGCGGTTCCGGCTGCCGGCGACCCCGGTCGACGTCGGCAGCCCGGGTGCCGGTCCACCGGTGGAGTTCGTCGCGGGCGAGCCCGAGCCGGACCGCACCGAGACCCCGGGCGCGTCCCCGGACGAGGACGACGACGGGCGCCCGGCGGCGACCCGGCTGCGCGCGGCGCCGGACGCGCACGGGGTCCGGCTGACCATCGTCGGGGACCTCGACCACGACGGGGTCGCGGCGGTCCGCATCCCGCTGATGGAACACCTCGCCCGCGGCCTGCCGGTCACCCTGACCATCGCCGCGGACGCGTTCGTCAGCAGTGCCGGGATAGCGCTGCTGACCGAGGCGGCCCGCCGGATGGGGGCCGTCGGGGTCCCGCTGACGCTGGTCGCGCCGGGCGGGAGCCAGGCGCGGCGCTCGCTGGTGCTGTCCGGCCTGGACACCGTGATGGGGATGTCCGACGAGGACTGAATCGGACCCGGCGCGGGGCCGGCCGGATCCCACGGCCGGCCCGTGGTGTCCGGACAGCCCGGGCCGGGCTCCCGCCCTCCGGACCGGCGGTTGAGCCGCCGGGGCGCGGTGTGGTGACATCGGGACATGGATCAGGCCGCGACGCTCGGACCCCTGTGGGGTACCCGTCGTGCCGACCATTTCGACCAGGGCTGTCGACGGAGCTGAGGTACCGAACCCCGCTCCGCCCGACCCACCTGGAGATCCACCGTGTCCGCGCCCGTCCGTGCGTCCCGCCCTGCCCGGATCCGTCCGGCCACCCCCCGCGCCCGCCCCGTCACCGCACCCACCCCGCACGACCTCGACGACCTGGTCGAGCTGACCCGCGGGATCGCCGCGGAGGTCCGCGCGGGGCACCACGAGGTCGTCGTCGACCCGCAGCGGCGCTGGTATCGGCTGCTGCGCAGCGACGGCCTGGTCGACGTCTGGCTGATCAGCTGGGCGACCGAGCAGATCGCCGAGCTGCACGACCACGCCGGGTCGCTCGGTGCCCTGACCGTGGTCTCGGGCACGCTCACCGAGCGCCGGTGGAGCGGCTCGTCGGGGCTGCGCACCCGCACCCTGCGGCACGGCCGCGGTGCCGGGTTCCCGCTCGGGCACGTGCACGACGTCGCGAACCCGGCCGAGGCCCCCGCGGTGAGCGTGCACGCCTACTCGCCGCCGCTGTCGGCGATGTCGTACTACGCGGTCGAGGACGTGCCCGCGACCGCGGGGCACCGGCGGCTGCGCCGCACCCGGACCGAGCTCGTCGAGCCGGGGCAGGGCGCCGGATGAGCCGCACCGTCGCCGACCTGCTGGCCGCCGCGCGCACCCGGCTGGACCGGCCCGGCCCGCACCGTGCCGCCGCGCTGGCCGAGGCCGGCGCGCACCTCGTGGACACCCGTCCCGGCTGGCAGCGCGTCGAGGAGGGCGCGGTACCGGGCGCCCTGGTGATCGAACGCAACCACCTGGAGTGGCGGCTCGACCCCACCTCGGACGCCCGCGTCCCGCAGGCCGTCGACCACGACGTCGCGTGGGTGCTGTTCTGTTCCGAGGGCTACAGCTCCAGCCTGGCGGCGGCCTCGCTGCAGGACCTCGGCCTGCACCGGGCCACCGACATCGACGGCGGGTTCCGGGCCTGGGCGGCCGCCGGCCTGCCCGTCGTGGCCGGTGCCGCCGGGCCGTCCGCAGCGACCCGGCCGCCCGCCGCCCGGTAGCCCAACACCCGGCACCCGGTAGCCCGGCGCCCGGCCGTCCGCGGCCGGTGCCGGGGTCACGGCGCCCGGTGCTCGCGTTCCAGCAGCCGGACCAGCCCGGCGCCCGGCCCGCGCACCACGACCGCGTCGACCAGCGGCGACAGCACCCCGCGCAGCACACCGAGCGGCGCCCACGCGCGCGGGGCCGTCACCCGTACCGCACGCCGCGCCGCGCCGCGGGCGATCACCCGGGCCGCGTCGGCGGGGGTGATGCGGCGGCGCAGCGGCCCGGGCAGCAGCGCGGACAGCCGGGGGCCGACCTCGTGCTCGTCCAGGGTGGCGCGGGCCAGCCCGGTGTCGACGAAGCCGAACGCCACCGTCGTCACGCCCACCCGGTGCGGTGCCAGCTCCAGCCGCAGGGCCCGGGCGAGCACCTCGACGGCGGCCTTGCTCACCATGTACGCCGACCCGCCCAGCGGCGGGCTGTAGGCGGCGCACGAGGCGACCACCACGACGTGCCCGCGGTGGGTGATCAGCTGCTCGATCGCCGGGCGCACGGTGTGCAGGGCGCCGTGCAGGTTCACCTCGACGACCCGCCGGAAGTCGGCGGGGTCACCGGTCCGCAGCGTGGCCGGCGGCGGGGTGACGCCCGCGTTGGCCACGACCAGGTCGAGCCGGCCGAACACCCGCACCGCCTCGGCGACCGCAGCGGTCATCGCATCCGGGTCGGTGACGTCCGCGGTGACCGCCGCGGTGCGCGGGCCGAGCCGGGCGGCGGCCGCGGCCACCGCGGCGTCGTCGCGGTCCACCAGCAGCACCGACGCGCCCCGGCCGGCGAGCTCGGCCGCGGTGGCCAGTCCGATCCCGGCCCCCGCGCCCGTGACGAGCGCGACGGCCCGGTGCACGGCGAAGCGGCTCACGAGGCCACCTCCGCCGGGACGGCACGGGACACGTCGTAGCGTTCGGCGTCCCAGCGGCGGGTCCGCGCCCGGTACTCGAACGACCAGCCCGGGTACAGCCCGGCGTTGAGCCCGGCGCCGTTGGTGTAGTAGCTCGAGCAGCCGCCGCGCAGCCAGGTTCCGCGGCCGGCGCGGGCGTGCGTCTGCGCGACGAACCCGTCCTGCGCGTCGGCCCGCACCTCGAACCGGGTGATCCCCTCGTCGCGGATCCGGCGCAGCGCGTCGACGATGTAGCCGACCTGGGCCTCGATCATGACGACGGCGGACTGGTTGCCCGCGGCCCCGAACGGGCCGAGCACGGTGAACATGTTCGGGAACCCGTGGTTGGCGACCCCGAGGTAGCTCTGCGGGCGCTCCCGGTAGCGGTCGTCGATGGAGCGGCCGTCGGTGCCGGTGACCACCTCGGCCAGCTGCGGCATCGCGGTGAACCCGGTGGCGAACACGAGGACGTCCACGTCGTGCCGGGTGCCGTCGGCGGTGACCGGGCCGTCCGGGGTCACGTGGTCGAGCGGATCGGTGACCAGACGGACGTCGTCGGCGCACACCGCGGGGTAGAACGAGTCGGAGAAGATCGCCCGCTTGCAGCCGATCATGTAGCCGGGGGTGAGCCGCCGGCGCAGCTCGGGGTCGGCGACCTGGCGGCGCAGCTGGTAATGCCCGAGCGCCTCGAACGGGAACCGGAACGCGCGGTGCACGAACCCGGGCAGCCCGAAGGACTCGATCCCGGCGTACCAGGCCGCCCGGGAGAGCCGCTGGACCACCGGGAACCGCCGGTACAGGGCCCGCCGCAGCCGCCCGGTGGGCCGGTCGCGGCGCGGGACGATCCACGGTGGTGTGCGCTGGAACAGCACCACCTCCTCGGCGACCCGGCGCAGCTCGGGCACGAGCTGCACGGCCGTCGCCCCGGTCCCGACGACCGCGACCCGCTTCCCGGTCAGGTCCAGGTCGTGGTCCCAGTGCAGGGTGTGGCGCACCGGCCCGGTGAACGAGCCCAGGCCCGGCAGGTCCGGGACCGACGCCTCGGCGAACGCGCCGACCGCGGACACCAGGACGTCGGCGGTCCACTCCCCGTCGTCGGTGGACACGGTCCAGTGCCGTCGCGTCTCGTCGAACGACGCCGCGGTGACGGTGGTGCCGAGGTGCAGGTGCCGGGTGACGCCGTGCTCCTCGGCGACCCGGCGCAGGTAGGCGAGGATCTCCGGCTGGGTGCCGTACTTGCGCGACCAGTCCGGGTTCGGGGCGAACGAGAGCGAGTACAGGTCGCTGGGCACGTCGCAGGCCGCGCCCGGGTAGGTGTTGCGGCTCCAGGTACCGCCGAGGTCCGCGGTGCGTTCCAGCACGGCGAAGTCGGTGATCCCGGCCGCGCGCAACCGCGCGGCGAGCGCGATCCCGCCGAACCCGGCGCCCACGATCAGCACAGGGACGTGGTGTGTCGTCGTCATGTCCGGTCTCCGGTTCACAGGTCCAGCACGAGGGACGCGTCGCGGGCCCGGGACAGGCAGACCAGCATCTCCTCGTCGCGCTCGGCGGGGGTCAGCAGGGTGTCGCGGTGGTCGACGCCACCGTCGAGGACGCCCACCCGGCAGGTGCCGCAGAAGCCCTGCCGGCACGAGTACGCGATGCCCGGCAGCTCGCGGCGCAGCGCGGTGAGCAGCGACTCGTCGGCCGCGACCTCGACCGTGCGCCCGGTGCGGGCCAGCTCGGCCCGGAACGGGCGACCGCCGCGCACCGGGGGAGCGGAGAACCGCTCGCTGTGGAACCGGGTGGCCGGTGCGGTCGCGGCCAGCTCGGTGCGGACCGCGTCGGCCAGCGCAGGCGGCCCGCACAGATACACCGCGGGCGGGACCGGCCTGCCCGCGGTGCCCAGCTCGAGGACCTCCGCCGCGGTGGGCGGGCCGCCGTGGCCGGCGTCGGTGCGCAGGACGACCCGCTCGTCGTGGCGGGCGAGCTCACCGGTGAAGGGGGTGGACGCGGTGTCGCGGCCCAGCTGCACCAGCCGCCAGTCCGCGCCGAGCGCGTCGGCGCGGGCCACCATCGGCAGCAGCGGGGTGATCCCGATGCCGCCGGCGACGAACAGGTAACCGGTCTCGGTGGCCATCGGGAAGGCGTTGCGCGGGCCGCGGACGGTGAGCCGGGTCCCCGCGTGCACGTCGGCGTGCACCTCGTGCGAGCCGCCGGAGCCGTCGACCCGCCGGACGGCGATCCGCCAGCGGGCCGGGTCGGCGGTGTCGCCGCACAGCGAGTACTGGCGCTGTGCGCCGGAGGGGAGCACCACGTCGACGTGCGCGCCGGGGGTCCACTCCGGGAGCGCGGCGCCGTCCGGGCGGGCCAGGGTGAGCGCGACGACGCCGTCGGCGATCTCCTCGCGCCGGTCGACGACGAGCTCGGTCTCGAACCCGGTCCGCCGCACCGGGCGGGGCCGCGACAGCGCCGGGGCCAGCCGGCTGCCGGCGAACAGCCGCAGGTAGCCGCGGTAGCCGGCCAGCAGCGCGTCCAGCCCCGGGTCGAGGGCCGCGGGCATCACGCCGCCGTCCGCTTGATCGGTGCGTGGGCCAGGTAGCGCACGGCGAGGTCGGTGCCGCCCAGCTCCGAGGGGTGGAAGTCGCGGCGCAGGTAGACCGGGATCTCGGTGAGGAAGCAGGTGGTGTTCGGGATGATCCGGTCCTTGGTGGCCCGCACGAACTCACCGGCCGCGCGGGTCCAGCGCCGGACGCCCCGCGGGCCCGACGGGTCCTTCGCGACCAGGTAGCCCAGGGTCAGGAAGCCGGTCAGGGCCAGTGCCAGCGACCCCAGGACACCGGTCCGTGCCCGCCGGGCGTACCCCCCGTCCACGTGCATGAACGCGTCGAACACCACGCTGCGGTGCTCGACCTCCTCGGCGCCGTGCCAGCGCAGCAGGTCGAGCACCATCGGGTGCATGCCGGACCGGCCCAGGCCCTCGGACTCGAGGAAGAACTTGCCCCACACCGCGGTGTAGTGCTCCAGGGCGGAGAACAGCGCCAGGCGCTCGCACAGCAGCTGGTGGCGGATCCGCTCCTCGCCCGCGTCCGACATGATGATCGAGATCAGCCGGTCCAGGCGGTCCAGCACCGGGCTCGGGTCCAGGCCGAGGGAGATCAACCGCTCCAGCATGCCGCCGTGGTTGTCGGCGTGCGTGGCCTCCTGGCCGACGAACCCGACGACCTCCTCGCGCAACCGCGGGTCCTCGATCAGCGGCAGGGCGTCGGCCAGCGCCTTCGACATGGCCTTCTCGCCCTCGGGTAGCAGCAGGTGCATGCAGTTGTAGACGTGCGTGGCGACCATCCGGCCCGGGATGTAGTGCAGGGGTACGTCGTCCCAGTGGAAGTCCATGTCACGGGCCTGGATCGCCCGGGTCTCGTCGGCGTAGACGGTGTCGCCCATGGTCTCGACCTCTCTCCCCGGTTCATGGGAAACGGGCGTTTCTGATGAGGGATCGTGGGTTAGGGTCCGCCGTGGTGTCAAGGGGAGGGGCGCGATGAGCACGCCGCGCTGGCACGGGACGACCGCGCAGGAGCGCGCCGGTGAGCGCCGCCGCCGGCTGCTCGACGCGGGGCGCGAGCTGATGGCCGACGGTGGTGCGGCGGCGGTGACCGTGCGGGCCGTGACCCGGTCGTCCGGGGTGAGCCCGCGGCTGTTCTACGAGTCCTTCCCGGACCGGGACACGCTGCTGCTGGCGCTGTGGGACGAGCAGTACGCCCAGCTCGCGGCCCGTGTCGAGGGCGCGATCGCCGACGCGGGCCCGGAGTTGGCGCACCGGCTGCGGGCGGCGGTGCTCGTGACCGCCCACTGGTTCTCCGAGCAGCCGTGGCGCGCGGTGGTCATGCTGCGCGAGACGCTCGCCGAGGAGCTGCTGCGCCGGCACGCCCGGCGCCGGCTGCCGGAGATGGTGCTGTCCACGGCGGCCCGGTCGGTGGACGCCGAACTCCTGGCCGCAGTGTCCCCGCCGGCGCTGGAGGTCGCGGTCGTCGGCCTGTCCGGCGCGATCGTGAACCTGTTCCTGGAGTGGACCGGTGGCGGGCTCGACGTCACCGCCGAGCAGCTCGCGGACGAGATCGTCGAGCTGATGGTGGCGGCGCTGCTGCGCCTGAGCTCGCGCTGACCGTGCGCGGAACCACTCAGGACGGGTCCGAGTCCGGTTCGGGCCGCAGGCCCGCGCCCGCCAGGTGGGTGGTGACCATGTGGGTGAGCTCCTCGACCACCTGCTCCCGGTCGAAGCCGGGCCGCTCGAGGACGTAGCTCGTCGTCACGTGCTCGGCGGTGCGCACCACCGTCCACGCGGTCACCCGCGCCCGCTCCGGCGGTACGCCCCGCCCGATCAGGGCGACCGCGGCGAGCTCGTCGATCCGCCGGGCGAACGCGACCCGGCGCCCGTTCGCGGTGCGCGGCAGCTGCTCGGCGACGGCCCGGTGCAGGTCGGGCTGCTCGCCGATCACGTCGAGCAGTGCCACCACGATGGCGTGCACGGCGTCCGCGATGTCCGCGGTGGGCAGCGCCTCCAGGAACGCGCGCGAGACGCGAGCCTCCAGGTCGTCGAGGTGGCGGCCGAGGATCTCCCCGATGACGGCGTCCTTGTCCGGGAAGTACTGGTAGAGCGACCCCGGGGAGATCCCCGCGGCCGCGGCGATCCGGTTGGTCGACGCGGCGTCGTAGCCCCGCGCGACCAGCACCTCCCGTCCGGCGGCGACGATCCGCTCGACCATCCGGCGGGAGCGGTCCTGCTGGGGTGCTCGCCGCCGCGCCGGCCGGCCGCTCACCCGGGCGTCCCGAACGCGCGTTGAACGCGAGCATTCACTCGTGTCAGCATCCGGGCATGGTGGCACAGACGCCCGTTGCCCGGCCGTACCCGCGGCGGTTCCGCAGCGCGCCGGAGCGCTCGGCCCGGATCGCCCGCCCGCTGGGCATCGTCGCCCGGGTCCGCGAGCCCGACGAGTCGCTGATCACCGAGATCGGCCGCCGGATGACGACCCGGGACGAGGTGGCCGCCCGGCTCGCCCGGGCGATGCGCCGCGACGCCCCGGAGCGGGTGACGATGCGGGCGTTCCACCAGGCGCTCGCCGCAGGCGGGGCGCCCGAGGGCGCCCCGGCGCCGCTGCGCGAGTTCTTCGCGGCCGTGACGCCGGAGCCCTCGTGGCTGGACCGCGACCTGCTGGAACGGGGCGCGCGGGCCTATCGGCGACTGGGGCGCAGCCGCGACGACGTCCTGCTGGGGCTGTCGCTGATCGGCGGCTACCGCTACGGCGGGCCGACCGAGCTGCTGGTGCGGACCGGCGGGCTCACCGGCGCGGGCGCCATGCGGCGCCTCGGGGAGACCCAGGCGTGGGGGTTCGCGGTGAGCCGGCCCGGCGGGATGGACCGCGGCGGCGAGGGCTGGCGGGCCACCCTGCACGTGCGGGCCATGCACGCGCTCGTGGCCGACCGGCACGAGCGCGACTGGGACACCGAGGAGCTCGGCCTCCCGATCAACCAGTCGGACCTCGCGGCGACCCTCGGCCTGTTCAACAGCACCGCCGTCCTCGGCTGCCGCCTGCTGGGCAGGCACGTCCCGCGGGCCGAGTCGGAGGCGATCATGCACCTCTGGCGCTACGTGGGCTGGCTGATGGGCGTCGACCGGGACTGGTTGTTCGAGACCGAGCGCGAGCAGAACGCGTTCAACCACCACGTCCTGCTCGCCCAGGGCGACGTGACCCCGAGCGGGGCCCGGCTGACCGGTGCGCTGGTCGAAGGGGTGCGGGCGGAGCGTCCCGGGTGGCGGGGGCAGTGGCAGCGCCGGCGCCTGCTCTCGCTGCTGCGGGTGTTCCTGCAGGCCGAGGGGATGCGGGACCTGGCCCTGCCGGTGACGGCGCCGTGGATCCTCCCGTCGCAGGTGGTGCGCAACCTCGCCGAGTCCGTCGTCGTCGCCCGGTCCCGGCGCGGACGGCGGTGGCTCGAGGAGCGCTCGGACCGCCGGGTCCGGGCCGAGCTGGCCCGCCGCTTCGGCGGGGACAGCCCGGGCCCGCGCGACCTGGCGGCCTGACCGGGGCCGGCTCCGGCCCGGCCGGGCCGGGTGAAGGCGATCAGGCGACGGCCATCAGGTGACGGCGATCAGGTGACGGCCATCAGGTGAAGGCGCTGATCCCGGTGATGTCCCGCCCGACGATCAGCGTCTGGACGGTCTCGGTCCCCTCGAAGGTGTGGATGGACTCGATGTCGGCCCAGTGCCGGGCGACGTGGTGCTCGAGCAGGATCCCGTTGCCGCCGAGCAGGTCCCGGGCCTGGGACAGGATGGAGCGGGCGGTGCTGGTGTTGTGCATCTTCGCCAGCCCCGCGACGGTCGGTGAGAGCGTGCCGCCCTCGGCCAGCCGGGCCATCTGGACGCAGTAGAGCTGCATGCCGGTGAGGTCGGCGAGCATCTTCACCAGCCGGTCCTGCACGATCTGGAAGCTCGCGAGGGGCCTGCCGAACTGCTCGCGTTCCTTCGCGTAGCGCAGCGCGGCGTCGTAGCCGGCGGTGGCGTGGCCCAGCGCCATCCAGGCGCAGGTGCTCCGGGTCGTGGCGAGCACGGCGGCACAGTCGGCGAACGACCGGGCGTGCGCGAGCCGGTTCTCGTCCGGCACCCGGACGCCGTCGAGGGTGATGTCGGCCTGCCACAACGCGCGCAACGAGACCTTGCCCGGGATCACCGTCGCCGTGTACCCGTCGGCCGGGGTCTCGACGACGAAACCGAGCACGTCGCCGGAACCGGTGTCGCGAGCCCAGACGATCACCAGGTCGGCGACGGTGCCGTTGCCGATCCAGCGCTTGGTCCCGTGCAGGACCCAGCCGTCGCCGTCGCGGGTGGCGGTCGTCTCCAGCGCGACCGAGTCCGACCCGTGGTGCGGCTCGGTCAGCGCGAACGCCCCCGTCCGCTCCAGCGTGGACATCGACGGCAACCAGCGCTGCTTCTGCTCGTCGGAGCCGCACATGTCGATCGACTTCATCGCCAGCCCGGCGTGCACGCCGAGGAACGTGCCCAGCGACCCGTCGCCGCGGTGCAGTTCCATGTGGACGAGTCCGAGCGCGAGCGGGCTCATCCCCGCGGCACCGTGGCCGGCGATGTCCTCCCCGACGATCCCCAGCTCGGGCAGCCTGCGGAACAGGTGCCACGGCAGCTCGGCGCGCTCCCAGTAGTCGTTGATGCCGGGGAGGACCTCGGTGTCGACGAACTTCCGCGTGCCGGCGAACAGGCGCCACTGCTCCTCGGTGAACTGCTCACGTACGGAGAAGAAATCAGTACCGAGTGCCTCGCCGAGCGCGGTGTACGGAGTGGTCGGTGCAGTCATCGGCGCGGCCCCTCACCGTCGGCGTCGAGCCGATACTCACACGGGTCGTCCGGCCCCGCCGGGTGACCGGAGCCGGGCCCGGCCCGGCCACCCGGCGGTCGGCGTCCGCCGGTCAGGCCGTGACCAGGCAGAACGGGTGCCCGACCGGATCGAGGAACACCCGGAAGCTCTCCGGGGCCGGCTGGACCTCGTGCTTGCGCGCGCCGATCGCCAGGACGGCGGCCTCGCCGGTGTCGAGGTCCGGCACCTCGAAGTCGAAGTGCGCCCGTTGCGGGTGCTCCTGGCCGGGCCACTCCGGGGGCCGGTAGGGGCCCTCGCTGATCGCCTGGAACGCCAGGGTGGCGCCGGCGCCGCCGGGGTCGAGCTCGATCCAGTCGTTCTCGGTCCGTTCCTTGACCGGCCAGCCGGTGAGGCGCGAGTAGAAGCGCGCGAGCTCCAGCGGGTCCGGGCAGTCGAGCGCGGTGAGGGCGAGCCGGGCGATGGGTGTGTCGGTGGTCATGGGGCGAGTGTGCCGGTGACCCCCGACAGCGACCGCCGGATTTTCGGCCGGCCCGATGTCGCCGGCCGTTCGCTCAGCCGGGCGGCGGGAGCTCGTCGATCGCGCGTTCCACGCGGGGCACGGAGACCGGGTGGCGCGTCTTCATCGGGTGCGCGTAGAGCGACACCCGCAGCTCCTCGATCATCCAGCCGATCTCGCGCAGCGCCGGTGACGGCTCGGTGCCCTCCGGCAGGGCGGCGAGCAGACCCCGGTACTCCGCCTCGACCGGCGCCATCTCGGCGGTCCAGCGGGCGTCGCGGCCGGGATCGGCGTGCAGCTTGTCCAGCCGCACGCCGAGCCCCTGCAGGTAGCGCTTCACGTCGCCCAGCCGGGTCGCGCCGGCCGCCGTCACGAAGCCCGGCGCGACCAGCCGGTCCATGATCGCCCGGACGTCGGCGACGCCGTCGCGGGTGGTGGGCCCGCGCAGGTCGGCCAGCGTCGTGCCGACCGCGTGCCACGCCTCCAGCACGCCCCGCACGGCGTCGAGGACCTGCAGCGTCGTCGCGGGCAGCCGCATCGTCAGCAGCTCGGCGAGCCGCCGGTACCGGCCTTCGTCGTAGGGGGCACCGCCGCCCCGGTGGATCAGGTGGTCGGCCGCCGCCGAGGTGCAGTCCTCGAGCAGGGCCTCCAGCGATCCGTGCGGGTTGCGGGACAGGGCCAGGCGGGCCCGGTTGTCGAGGCCGCGCTGCACCTGCTTGCCCGGATTCGGCGTGTTCAGCAACAGCAGCCGGCGCGCGCCGCGATGGTGCGCGGGGTCCCGTTCGGCGGCCGTGGCGAACACCCGGACGTCCACGGCGTCGCTCTGCGCACCGCGGGTGCGCAGCCCCGGGTAGCCGGTGACCACGTGCGCGCCGCGCCGGATCGGCAGCTCACGGGGCAGCTCGCCGATCGTCCACGACGTCAGCCCGGTCGCCTCCACCTCGGTGCCCGCGGCGGCCAGCTCCTCGCGCACCCGGGGCGCCAGCTCGCGGCGCAGCCGGTCGAGGTCGGTGTCGCGGGCGAGCTCGGTGCCGGACTCGTCGAGGACCCGGAACGTGACCGTGAGGTGCTCGGGCAGCCGGTCGAGCTCCCAGTCCTCGCGCCGGATCGTGAGGTTGCGCATCCGGCCGAGCTCGGCCTCGAGGACGTCGAGCAGCGGCCGGGAGGTGCCGTCCCCGTCGGCCCCGAGCCGGGCCAGCACCGCGCGGGCGTGGTCGGGGGCGGGGGAGAAGTTGCGCCGCAGGGTCCGCGGCAGTGTCTTGATCAGTGCCGTGACCAGCTCCTCGCGCAGCCCCGGGACCTGCCAGGTGAACGGCGTCGGATCGACCTGGTGCAGCGCGGCGACCGGCACGTCGACGGTCACGCCGTCGGTGTGGTGGCCCGGTTCGAACGCGTAGGACAGCGGCAGGGTCAGCCCGCCGGCGTCCACGTGGTCGGGGTAGGCGGCCCGGTCCACCTGCTTCGCGGCCTCGGTGGCGAGCAGCTCCTCGGTGTAGGTGAGCAGGTCGGGATCGCGCTTCGCGGCCTGCTTCCACCAGCGGTCGAAGTGCTTGCCGGAGACGACGTCGGAGGGCACGCGCTCGTCGTAGAAGGCGAACAGCGTGTCCTCGTCGACCACCAGGTCGCGACGGCGGGCGCGGTGCTCGAGCTCCTCGGCGTCGTCGAGCAGTTCGCGGTTGGCCAGGAAGAACGTGTGCCGGGTGTCCCAGTCGCCCTCGACGAGCGCGTGCCGCAGGAACAGGTCCCGGCTCACCTCGGGATCGATCCTCCCGTAGGCGACGGTCCGGTCGGCGACCAGTGGCAGCCCGTGCAGGGTGACCCGCTCGGTGGCGACGGCGCTCTCGCGCTTGCGCGACCAGCGCGGTTCCGAGTACGTCTTCTTGACCAGGTGCCCGGCCAGCGGCTCGATCCACTCCGGCTGCACCGGGGCGACGGTGCGGGCCCACAGCCGGGTCGTCTCGACCAGCTCGGCGGCCATCACCCAGCGCGGCGGCTTCCGCGCGATGCCGGAACCGGGCCACAGGGCGAACTTCGCGCCGCGGGCACCGAGGTACTCCTTCGGTCCCTTGCGGTCCTTCTTCGGGTCGCCGCGGCCCTTCTTCTCGGCGAGCGGGTCCTGCATGCCGACCTGGGACAGCAGTCCGGCCAGCACCGACTGGTGGATCCGGTCGGCGTGCGCGGCCCACCCGGGATCGCGGTCGTTGAGCGCCATCCCGGCGCTGCGGGCGGCCTGCCGGAGCTGGCCGTGCAGGTCCCACCACTCGCGCACCCGCAGGTAGTGCACGAAGTCGTCGCGCAGCTCGCGGCGGAACTTGTTGCCCGACAGCGCCGCGCGCCGCTCGTCCAGATGGTCCCACAGCCGCAGGTGGGCGAGGAAGTCCGAACCGTCCTGCGCGAACCGGCGGTGCTTCTCGTCGGCGGCCTGGCGCTGCTCGGCCGGACGCTCGCGCGGGTCCTGCACGGACAGCGCCGCGGCGATGACCAGCACCTCGCGCAGGCAGCCGTTGCGGTCCGCCTCGACGAGCATCCGGCCCAGCCGCGGGTCCACCGGCAGCCGGGACAGGGCCCGCCCCACGGCGGTCAGCGAGCGCCGGTCCGGGCGGAGCGCACCGAGCTCGTGCAACAGGTCGAGGCCGTCGGTGACGGCTCGCCGGTCGGGCGGCTCGACGAACGGGAACTCGGAGATCTCGCCCAGGTCCAGCGCGATCATCTGCAGCACGACCGAGGCCAGGTTGGTGCGCAGGATCTCCGGGTCGGTGAACTCGGGCCGGGCGTCGAAGTCGTCCTCGGAGTACAGCCGGATCGCGATGCCGTCGGACGTACGCCCGCACCGCCCGGCGCGCTGGTTCGCCGACGCCTGGGAGATCTTCTCGATCGGCAGCCGCTGCACCTTGAGCCGGCGCGAGTACCGGGAGATGCGCGCGGTGCCGGTGTCGACGACGTAGCGGATCCCGGGCACCGTCAGCGACGTCTCGGCGACGTTGGTCGCCAGCACCACCCGGTTGCCGGTGTGCGCCTGCCAGACACGGTGCTGCTCGGCCGTCGAGAGCCGGGCGTAGAGCGGCAGGATCTCGGTGCCCGGCAGGTTCCGCTGCTCCAGGGCCTCGGCGGCCTCGCGGATCTCCCGTTCGCCGGGGAGGAAGACGAGCACGTCGCCCGGACCCTCGCGCTGCAGCTCGACGACGGCGTCGCCGATCGCGTCGTCCAGCTGCCGGTCCGGGTCGGCGTCCGGGTCGTCCGGGTCGACGACGGGCCGGTACCGCATCTCGACCGGGTAGGTGCGCCCGGAGACCTCGACGATCGGAGCCGGATCCTGCTCGCCACCGAAGTGCCGCGCGAACCGCTCCGGGTCGATCGTCGCCGAGGTGATGATCACCTTGAGGTCGGGGCGGCGGGGCAGCAACCGGGTCAGGTACCCGAGGATGAAGTCGATGTTGAGGCTGCGTTCGTGCGCCTCGTCGATGATCAGCGTGTCGTACCGGCGCAGGTCCTTGTCGCCGGCCAGCTCGGCCAGCAGGATGCCGTCGGTCATCAGCTTGACCTGCGTGGAGTCGCCGACCTGGTCGGTGAACCGCACCTTCCAGCCGACCGTCCCGCCGAGCTCGACCCCCAGCTCCTCGGCGATCCGGGCGGCCACCGTGCGCGCGGCGAGCCGCCGGGGCTGGGTGTGCCCGATCATCCCGTGCACGCCGCGGCCGAGCTCCAGGCAGATCTTCGGCAGCTGGGTGGTCTTCCCGGACCCGGTCTCCCCGGCCACGATCACGACCTGGTTGTCCCGGATGGCCTCGGCGATCTCCTCCCGGCGCGCCGAGACCGGCAGCGCCGCGGGGTAGGAGATGGGCTGTGAGTGGTTGTCGCGGTCAGGG
This sequence comes from Pseudonocardia ammonioxydans, assembly GCF_900115005.1. Lineage (GTDB taxonomy): Bacteria > Actinomycetota > Actinomycetes > Mycobacteriales > Pseudonocardiaceae > Pseudonocardia > Pseudonocardia ammonioxydans. Next base: position 30,703 of record NZ_FOUY01000044.1, read on the forward strand.
CCGCGAAAACCACTCACGGGGGGCTGGTCGGGGCCGGGCGCCGTGACGGCAGCGCTCCGGCCCCGCGGCCCGCGGCTGCGCGGTCGGCGCTGCTGCTCGCGGGCCGGACGGCCGCGCGCGGCGCCCTCCGTCCCGGGGGCGGCCTGCGCAGCGGCCTGGTCCGTGCTGGTCGACTGGTCGACGTCGGGGTGCTGGGAAACGTCGGTGTGACGAGAATTCGGCCGACGGCGACGCGGGCGCCGGGGCCGGCCGGTGGCGCCGGGCCCGGGGTCGGGTCGGTCGCTCGCGGACGGGGCGGGATCGGTGGACATCGTTCGTTCAGTCTGCCTGGTCGTCCGGGGTGTCGCGGACGCCGACCATGGTGATCGGCGTCGCAGGCTGCGGCAATCGGATTAAGCCGGCTCGGGGCCGGGCCTACGAAGGGTCCGAACCGGGCGCCGGTCGCCTCGCGGCGAGTGGCACACCGCGGCTCCAGCCGGACGGTATTCCGCGGCGGCGGTTATCTGTTGCGGCCCGGGGACTCGTGTCGCCCGGCTCGGACACCCCGTCCAACAGGAGGTGCGGCGCCGTCATTCCCGCCCGGGCGAAGATTTTTTCCGGCGGGCCCGGTGTGCCCGGGGCAGTGCCGTGTGGCCGGGTCAGGGCACCGTTCCCAGTGCCGCCAGGACGCCGTCGGTCCACGGGGTCCAGGCGTCGATCGCCCACTGCCCGAAGTCCCGGTCGGTGAGGACGACGGCGGCGGCGCGTGCGTCCGGGTCCACCCACAGGAACGTCCCCGACTGGCCGAAGTGGCCGAACGTACGCGGGGAGGAGTCCAGGCCCGTCCAGTGCGGGGACTTGCCGTTGCGGATCTCCATGCCGAGACCCCAGTCGTTGGGCCGCTGCCGCCCGTAGCCGGGCAGCAGTCCGTCGAGGCCGGGGTGGACGACGGTCGTGGCCTCGGCCACGGTGCGCGGGTCGAGCAGCTGCGGCGCCTGCAGCTCGGCGGCGAACCGGGCGAGGTCGTCGGCGGTGGACACGGCCCCGGCGCCGGCCGGGCCCTCGAGGCGGGTGTGTGCCAGGCCGAGCGGCTCGCAGACCGCCTGGTGCAGGTAGTCGGCGAAACCGATCCCGGTCGCGTCGGCGACGGTGTCGGCGAGCACCGCGAAGCCGGTGTTGGAGTAGATCCGCCGCGCGCCCGGGGCGGCCTGGACCCGGTCGGAGTCGAAGGCCAGGCCGGAGGTGTGCGCGATCAGGTGCCGGACGGTCGAGCCGTCCGGGCCGGCCGCGTCGTCCCAGTCGAGGGCGCCCTCCTCGACCGCGACCAGCACGGCGTAGGCCGAGAGCAGCTTGGTGACCGAGGCGAGCGGGAACTCGCGTGCGGTGTCACCGGCGTCGGCGAGGACGGTCCCGTCCGCGGCGACGACGGCGGCGGCGACGTGGTCGACCGGCCAGTCCAGGACCCGGCGCACCGCCGGGGCGAGCTCGGTCACGACGTGCGGGACGGTCGGATGCACATGCCACCCATCCTGGCAGCCGGGCTCACCCGTCGCCGTAGACCGGGACCAGCGCGCCGGAGACCGGGGCGGCGTCCGGGCCGGCCAGGAACGCGATCACCTTCGCGATGGCCGCGGGTGCGACCGAGCGGGCCACCGCGGCGTCGTTCATCCACTCGCGGTTGGCGGGGGTGTCCATCACCGACGGCAGGACGGCGTTCACCCGGATCCCCTGTGGCCGGAGCTCGTCGGCGAGCAGCTCGGTGAGCCGGTGTACGGCGGCCTTGCTGGTGCCGTGCGCGAGCTGGGCCGGGCCGCTGATCCCGGTCCGCGCCCCGACGGTGACGATCGCGCCGCCGCCGGAGCCGGCGATCCGGGGCGCCGCGGCCTGCGCCGCCCAGACGACCGAGCCGAAGTTGGTGTCGAACAGCCCGTGCAGGGTGTCCTCGTCGGTGTCGGCGAGCCCGCCGCCGGCGTAGCCGCCCGCGACCGCGATCAGCGCCCCGATCGGCAGGCCCAGCTCGTCGACGCGGGCGAACGCCTCGCCGACCGCGCCCCGGTCGGTGAGGTCGACCGCGATCCGGTCGGCGCCCAGCGCGTCCAGGGCGTCGCCGGGCCGGTCCAGCGCGACGACCCGGTGCCCCCGCCCGGTGAACTCCTCGACGACGGCGCGGCCCAGCGCGCCCGCGGCCCCGGTGACGACAACGGCATCGGTCATGGCGGCATCGTCGCACCGTCCCCGGGCCGGCGGCGACCGTCGGCATCACGTGCCGGCCCGGGGCCGACCGGGAAGGATGGGTGCGATGACGGATCTCCCCGGTGGTGACGGCGGGGCGAGGCGCCGCGGCCGCGTCCTGGTCGGGACGTCCGGATGGCGCTACCCGCCGTGGCGCGGCACGTTCTACCCGCCCGGGCTGGTGCAGCGCCGCGAGCTGGAGTACCTGTCCCGGCGGGTCACCTCGATCGAGATCAACGGATCGTTCTACTCGCTGCAGCGGCCGCAGAGCTGGCTCGACTGGGCCGGGCAGGCCCCCGACGGCTTCGTCTTCGCGGTGAAGGGCCCGCGGTTCGTGACGCACATGAAGCAGCTGCGCGATGTCGCCACCCCGGTCGCGAACTTCCTCGCCTCCGGCGTGCTCGGTCTCGGTCCGGCACTCGGGCCGGTGCTGTGGCAGCTGCCCCCGCGGATGCGGTTCGACCCCGAGCGGACGGCCGCGTTCCTGGCACTGCTGCCCCGCAGCACCTCCGACGCCGCGCGCCTGGCTGCCCGGCACGACGAGCGCCTCGACGGCCGGGCGCTGACCGCGACCGACGCCGACCGCCCGCTGCGGCACGCGGTCGAGCCGCGGCACGAGTCGTTCCGCGACCCGGCGTTCACCGCGCTGCTGCGCGAGCACGGGGCCGCGCTGGTGCTGTCCGACTCGGCCGGGACCTGGCCGGTGTTCGACGAGGCCACCGCCGACCTCGTCTACGTCCGGCTGCACGGGCAGGGCGAGCTCTACGCCGGTGGGTACACCGCGGACGCGCTCGACGCCTGGGCGGACCGGATCCGCGGCTGGACCGGCGAGGGTCGCGACGTCGTCTGCTACTTCGACAACGACATGAAGGTGCACGCGCCGGCCGACGCCATGGCGCTGCTGGAGCGCCTCGGGAGCCCGGCGCTGCCCGGGTCGGGTGACGCCGGTCCTCAGTCTTGATGAGACGGCGACGACCGGTGAGACGGCGGTGGGGTCCGGACCGACACCGGTCACGTGAGCACCTCGCGGGACACCTCCGGCGTGGCGGGACCGCCCGCCGCGCCCCTGCCGACCGGCCGGCACGCACTGTCGTCCGAGGACGCCGGGTCGCCGCACGGCGGGGTCCCGCGGCCCCGGGCCGCCGTGCCGTCCCCCGTGCCGTCCCCCGTGCCGAGGCCGCGGGCCACCGGTGCCCGGTCGTGCGACGCGCCGCGGGTCCCGCCGGCCACCGGCAGCGGCCCGCACTACGACGGCTACCCGCACGTCCCGTTCGGTGCCCCGCCGTTCGGTACCCGGCGCCGGGCCGGCCGTGAGGGCCCGACGGCGCAGGACGGTGTCGACGGCGGCCCCGGAGCGGGCGCACAGCCGTCCGCGGACGGCGCTCTCCGGGGCTCGGGCAGCGCCCGCGCCGCCGGGCCGGTCCGGCCCGCGGTGGGCTCGCTCCGTGCAGCCGTTCGGCCCGGTGCGGCCGGCCGCGCCCCGACGACGGGCCCCGGCAGCGGGTCCAGCCGACCCGGCGAGACCGGCTGGACCCGGACGGCGGGCCGGAGCGGCGTGAGCGGCCGGACCGGCTCGACCGGCTGGACTGGTGCAGCCGGTGAGACCGGCGCAACCGGCCGGCGCGGTGAGACGGGCCGAAGCAGCGTGGGCGGTCGGCCCGGCTCGACCGGCTGGACTGGCGCAGCCGGCAGGACCGGCTCGACCGGCCGGAGCAGCGCGGGTGGCTGGACCGGCGGGACCGGCGGGACCGGCCCGACCCGCGCAGCCGGCCAGCCCGATCCGACCTGTGGACCGGCTGGGCGGATGGGCGGCGGCCGGCTCGGCACGACGGACCGGGCCGGACGGGGCGGTGCGGGCGGCCGGGCCGGGAGTGCTGCGTGGCCGACGGCCGCCACGCGGGGCGGGACACCCCGAGGTGTGACCGGGGCGGCCGGTGCCGTGCTCGAGGCGGCCGCGCTGGTGCTCGGCGTCCTCGGCTTGCTGTGCGCCGTGCTCCCGTTCGCCGATCCGGGCCTGCTCGCGGCGGCGCCGTCCGCCGGCCCGGTCCCGGCCGCCGAGGTGGCCGGACTCGTCGGCGTGCTCGCGTGGCCCCTGGCCGCGGTGGGCCTGGCCGCCGGGACGTTCGGGATCGCGCGGGCGGGCTCGGAGCGTCGTGGTGTCGCGGTCGCCGGGACGGTGCTCTCCGCGCTCGGCCTGGTCCTCGCCCTCGCGCAGCTGCCCGCCGTCACGGCGATCTGGCCGGTGGCCTCCGCCGCCGTGGCCGCGGCGACCCCGGGCCCGGTGACCCGCCGTGCGCGTCACCCGAGGTAGCGCCGCGCCGTGACCGGTGTCGGGTCGCGTTCCTCGCCCTGCGCGGCGACGAGATCGTCGCGATCGGCGTCGGCGGACCGCCCGGCCGCGCCGCCGGATCAGCGACGGGCGTGCGCGAGCAGCATCCGCCGTCCGACCAGCATCAGCGCGGCCGACACGAGCATCACGACCGCGTTGACCGACCACGCGACCGGGAACCCGGCGTGCGTGGCCAGCCAGCCGAACACGATCGGGCCGGCGAACCCACCGGCGTACACCCCGACCTGCACGATCGACGTCGCCGCGGCCGGGGCGGACGGGTTGAGCCGCACCACCGCGAACTGCAGCAGGCCCGGCCACGCCCAGCCGAGCCCGAAGGCCAGGACCGTGCCGATCACCAGCGCCGGTGTACCCGGCACGGCGAGCAGGCCGAACCCGGCCGCACCGGCGGCGAGGCTCCCGGCGACGACCGCGACGTGCCCGCCCCCGCGGCCCGAGCTCGCCCGGGCCTCCTCACGACGGTCGGCGAGCCAGCCGTGCAGCAGCCGCACGCTCAGCCCGATCACGCTGCCCATGGTCAGGACCAGGCCGGCGAGCCCCGGCGCGACGCCGCGTTCCACGGCCGAGGAGACCAGGAAGACCCCCAGCGCCGTGGCCGTCCCGGCCGCCAGCCCGGAGGCCGCGCCGATCACGCCGAGCGCGGCCGTGGCACGGTCGGCCTTGCGGGGCCGGGCGGGTGGGCCCGCGTTCTCCCGCGGGCACAGGAACAGCGCGGACAGCGCGAGCACGGCGCCGATCACGTACGCCCAGCGCCACCCGACGGTCAGTGCGATCGCCGGCACCGCCACCCCGGCCAGCAGCGTCGCGGTGGGGATCGCCGCCTGCTTCACCCCGAACGACAGGCCCATCCGCCGCGCCGGGACCGAGCGGGCCAGCGTCAGGTTCGACGACAGCTGGCCCATCACGTTGCACCACGCGCTGCACAGCAGCAGCGCGACCAGCGATGCGTAGGAGGTCGCGAACAGGGCCAGCGCGGTCATCAGCGCCGCGGCGCCCAGCGCGGCGATCCGGCTGGTCCAGCGGGAGCCGACCCGCTCGACGATCATCCCGACGGGCAGCGAGCACAGTGCGCTGACGCCGAAGTAGAGCGCCACCACCAGCCCGAGCCCCGCCGGGTCGAAGCCGAGGTCCGCCGAGAGCTGCACGGCCAGCGCGCCGGTGAGGAACACCGGCAGCACCGACACCGTCGTCACCGCGACCGCGCCGGCGGCCACGCGGAACGCCGAGGGCGCTGCCGCCTCGGAGGCGCGGGAGTCGGTAGCGCTGCTCATGTTGAGCAACGCTAACCGAACCGCGGGGCCGGGACGAGGGGACGTGAGCTACCCCTGGATGCGCGACCCGCCCCGGCCCGCCCACTCCTTCTCGCGCAGCTCGAACTTCTGCACCTTGCCGGTGGAGGTCTTCGGCAGCTCGTCGACCACGTCGACATACTTCGGGGCCTTGTAGCGGGCGATCCGCGTCTTCACGTGGTCGATCAGCTCCTGCGACTCGGCGTGCCGGCCCGCCTTGAGCACCGCGAACGCCTTGCAGACCTCGCCCCACTTCTCGTCCGGGACGCCGACGACCGCTGCCTCCAGCACCGCGTCGTGCGACACCAGCGCCTGCTCGACCTCGACGGTGGAGATGTTCTCGCCGCCGGAGATCACGACGTCCTTGGCGCGGTCGCGCAGCTCGACGTAGCCGTCCGGGTGCACGACGCCGAGGTCACCGGAGTGGAACCAGCCGCCGGCGAACGCCTCGGCGGTCTTGTCCGGGTCGAGGTAGTACCCCTTCATGACGTTGTTGCCGCGCATGACGATCTCGCCCATCGTCGTGCCGTCGCGCGGGACGTCGGACATCTGCTCGTCGACCACGCGGACCCGGTCCGCACAGACCATCCCGACACCCTGACGGGCCTGCAGCCGCGCACGTTCCTCGCCGCCGAGACCGTCCCAGGCACGCTGGTACTGGTTGACCGAGTACGGCCCGTAGGTCTCGGTGAGCCCGTAGACGTGCACGATCCGGAAGCCCATCCGCTCCATCTGCAGGATGGTCGTCGGCGACGGCGGAGCCCCGGCCGTCGTGATCACCAGCGGGTAGTCGAGGGTGACGGCCTCGGCCGCGTTCATGATCGTCGTGACGACGGTCGGGGCGCCGTTGAGATGGGTCACCCCGTGCTCGCGGATCAGCCCCCAGATGACGTCGCCGCGCACCTCGCGCAGGCAGACGTGGGTGCCGCCGATCGCGGTCACCGCCCACGGCGTGCACCAGCCGTTGCAGTGGAACATGGGCAGCGTCCACAGGTAGACGCTGTCGGCGGTGTGCGTGGAGTGCACGATCTCGCCGAACGAGTTCAGGTACGCGCCGCGGTGGTGGTACTCGACGCCCTTCGGGTTCCCGGTCGTCCCGGACGTGTAGTTGATCGTGATCGTGCCGCGCTCGTCGTCGACGGCCCAGGGCAGCGGGTCGTCCGCGCCGCGGGCGAGCAGGTCGGCGTACGACAGCCCGGAACCGGTCCCGTCGCCCGGCGCGGCCGGGTCGGTGACGGTGACGATCTCCCGCACCGTCTTCAGCTCGCCGGCCACCGGGCGGACGGTCTCGTACAGCACGTTGTCGGCGACGAGCACCGTCGCACCGGAGTGGTCGAGGATGTAGCGGACCTCCTCGGTGGACAGCCGCGTGTTGATCGCGACCAGCACCGCGCCGGCCAGCGGCACCGCGAAGTGGGCGACGAGCATCTCCGGGACGTTCGGCAGCAGGTAGGCGACCCGGTCACCGGGCCGCACCCCGGAGGCGCGCAGTGCGTGCGCCACCCGGGTCGCCTCCGCCGCGAACTCGGCGTAGGTGTGCCGCCGGTCCCCGTAGACGATCGCCGTCTTGTCGCCGAACACGTCCGCCGACCGGCCGAGGAAGGCCAGCGGGGTGAGCGGTGTGGTCCAGACGTCGGCGGTGGACTCGGCGGTCGTCACGGGCGGCTCCTTCGCGGTCGATGTTCGGTGGCGCTGCTCTCGCGGACCGATACTCGCCACCGGCCGCCGGACCGGCAACCTTCCGAAGGAGGGGTGCCGGGTCCGTTGCGCCGACCGGCCGCCGAACGGCGGACGAACGTCGGACCGGCTCTACTCCTCGATCGAGATCGCGGCCTTCGGGCAGCCCCGCACCGCCTCCTCGACCTTCGGCCGCAGGGCCTCCGGCGGGTTCTCGTCGAGGATGTAGAGGTAGTCGTCGTCACGCACCTCGAAGACTTCCGGGGCGACGCCCATGCACACCGCGTTGCTCTCGCAACGGTCGAAATCCACGATGACCTTCATGTGCCCATGGTGCCCCCGACGGACCCGCCGCGCACGACTGAGGATGCCCTGACCTGCGGTTGTGCTGCCCTTCGTCGCGATCGGCGGCAGCCGGGTCACTCCGGGGCGGCGGTCCCGGCGGGCTCGGGGAGCGGGGCGGGCACGAGGGCGCGGCGGGCCTGCTCCACCGGCGTCGGCGGTGGGGTCGTGTGCGGGAGCCCGAACACCGCCGACGCGCTCACCGCGGGGCCACGGGTGGTCGCGGGGGCGGCCTCGCCGACCTCCGGGGAGGCGTCCGCCGGACGCTCCGTCGGCGACTCCAGCACGGCCGCCACGCCCAGCAGCGCGCCGAGGGCGAGGGGGCAGGCCAGGGCCGCCAGCCGCATGCGGGTTCCGTCCATGACGAACCTCCACGTCGGTCGACGACCGCGCGGGGGATCGGGGGGCGGGGTGCGGCCGTCGTCGTGTGATCGGCCGACGACGGCGCGCTGTTACCGCTGTGGCCCGGCAGGGTCAAGGAGATTTCCCGCGGACCACCCGAAGGGAGCGGCATGCTGCCCGGGCAGCGCCGGCTACTCCCGACGCAGCACCGGACGGAGGGTGTCGAGTACCGCCGGGTCGTCGATGGTCGAGGGGACCGGCTCGTCGGCACCGTCGGCGATCCCGCGCATCGTCTTGCGGAGGATCTTGCCGGAGCGGGTCTTGGGCAGGGCCGGCACGATCGCGACGTCCTTCAGGGAGGCGACCGCGCCGATCTGCTCGCGGACCATCTTCACGAGCTCGGCGCGGAGGTTGTCCTCGTAGCCCTCGGCGTCGCCGTCCACCCCCGCCTTGAGCACCACGAACCCGCGCGGGATCTGGCCCTTCATGGTGTCGGCCACGCCGATCACCGCGCACTCGGCGATGTCGGGGTGCGAGGCGAGGACCTCCTCCATCCCGCCGGTGGACAGGCGGTGCCCGGCCACGTTGATCACGTCGTCGGTGCGGCCCATCACGAACACGTAGCCGTCGGCGTCGAGGTGACCGCCGTCGCCGGTGAGGTAGTAGCCGTCGAACGCGCGCATGTAGGAGCTCAGGTAGCGCTCGTCGTCGTTCCACAGGGTGGGGAACGCGCCGGGCGGCAGCGGCAGCTTGGCCACGATCGCACCGTCGACACCGGCCTCGGCGGGCTTGCCGGTCTCGTCGAGGACCTGGATGTCCCAGCCGGGCATCGGCCGGGTCGGCGACCCCGGCTTGATCTCCAGGAGTTCGACGCCCGCCGGGTTGGCCGCGACCGGCCAGCCCGTCTCGGTCTGCCACCAGTGGTCGATCACCGGGATCTGCAGCAGGTCCGCGGCCCAGCGGTAGGTCTCCGGGTCGAGCCGCTCGCCGGCGAGGAAGAGGTAGCGCAGCGAGGACACGTCGTACTGGGCGAGGTACTTGCCCTCCGGGTCCTCCTTCTTGATCGCCCGGAACGCGGTCGGCGCGGTGAACACCGACTTCACGCGGTTCTCCTGCACGACGCGCCAGAACTGCCCGGCGTCGGGTGTGCCGACCGGCTTGCCCTCGTAGAGCACGGTGGTCGCCCCCGCCAGCAGCGGCGCGTACACGATGTAGGAGTGGCCGACGACCCAGCCGACGTCGGACGCGGTGAACAGCGTCTCGCCGGCGCCGACGTCGTAGATGTTGGGCATCGACCAGGCCAGCGCGGTCGCGTAGCCGCCGCTGTCGCGCACGACACCCTTGGGCTTGCCGGTGGTGCCGGAGGTGTAGAGCACGTAGAGCGGGTCGGTGCTCCGGACCGGGACCGGGTCGGCCGGCGTCGCCCGCGACACCGCCTCGGCCCAGTCCACGTCGATCGGGCCCAGCTCGGCGCGGGCCTGCTCGCGCTGCAGGATCACGGTCGAGGACGGCTTGTTGGTGGAGAGCTCGATCGCCTTGTCGAGCAACGGCTTGTACTCGATGACGCGGGAACCCTCGATGCCGCAGGACGCGGAGACGACGACCTTCGGGTCGACGTCGTCGATCCGCACCGCGAGTTCCTTGGCGGCGAACCCGCCGAAGACCACCGAGTGGACGGCCCCGAGCCGCGCGCAGGCGAGCATCGCGATCGCGGCCTCCGGGACCATGGGCATGTAGATCACGACCCGGTCGCCGTGCCCGACGCCCTGCTCGCGCAGCACCCCGGCGAACGTCGCCACCTCGTCGCGCAGCTGTGCGTAGGTGTAGGAGCGCCTGGTGCCGGTGACCGGTGAGTCGTGGACCAGTGCGGTGCGGTCCCCGTGCCCGGCGTCGACGTGCCGGTCCAGCGCGTTATGGGCGACGTTCAGCTCCCCGTCGGGGAACCAGCGGTAGAAGGGCGGGTTCGAGTCGTCGAGCGCCGTCGTCGGTGCGACGTGCCAGTCCAGCGCGGCCGCCGCGCGGAGCCAGAAGCCCTCGCGGTCCTCGACGCTGGATCGGAAGATCTCCTCGTAGCCCGCCACCGTGGCCCCTCCCTCGGATCCGGGCGGCCCGCGTCGGCCGCCTCGTTCTTGGGGCACGAGAGTAGGAGGTGCCCCCGACAGTTCGCAGCTTCGCGCATCCGCGGCGGGCCGGCCCCCACCCATCGGGCGGGTCCGCTCGTCGTCCCCGTCCGGCCGGTCGTCGCAGAGTGACCGTCGTTGTACGTAACGTGATCGGGTGACGGATCGACACAGCGCGTGCGGGACCCGTCCGACCCCGGCGGCCGGGACCGGACGGACGGGAGGCGGTGCACGTGCGGTCGGGAGCCCGATGGCGCGGACCGGCCGTGGTCGCGGTGCTGGCCGTGCTGGTGGCGGGCCTCGCGTTCGCCGGGTGCGGACGGGCCCTCCCCGCGGCCGCCGCCCGGGCCGGGTGCGCCCCGGCGTGGTCCGCCGGCTGGCACGCCGCCCAGCAGGCGGTCCCGGGTGACCAGCTCGCGGGCCGCACGCTGCGGATGGTGGTCCGGCCGCAGGCGTCCGGCGACGCGGTGCGGCTGCGCCTGTCCAACCGGCACGGCGACGGGCCGCTGGGCATCGGGGCGGTCTCGTTCGGTGGTGCGGGCGGCCCGGCCGAGGTCGTCGACCCGGTGCCGGTGCTCGTCGGCGGGCGCCCGGACGTGCGGCTCGCCCCGGGGGACGACGTCGTGACCGACCCGCTGCCGGTCCGGGTGGACCGGGGCGTGCCGGTCCTGGTCAGCGTGTTCCTCACCGAGGTGCCCACGACGATCAGCTCACACCCGGTCGCGATGCGGACGGCGTGGCTGTCGGCGCCAAGCGATCGCACGGCATCGCCGGGCGCGGGCGGTTTCGGGACGACGCTGCAGTCCTGGCCGGTGCTCGCCGGGCTCGAGGTGCACGCTCCGGCTCCGGGTGCGGGGCTGCTGCTGATCGGTGACTCGCTGGTCGACGGCGTCGGGAGCACCCCGGACGGCGACGACCGGCTCTCCGACCAGCTCGCGGCCCGGCTCGCCACGGGCCCCGGCGGCCCGCGGACGACCGTGCTGAACGCCGGGTTGTCCCGCAACCAGCTGCTGCAGGACGACCCGCCCGCCGGCGGGGACTCCCCGCTGACCCGGTTCGACGCCGACGTCGCCGCGGTGGCGGGGGTGCGTGACGTGCTGTTGCTGATCGGCACGAACGATCTCGCCGCCGGGGCGCGTGGCGAGGAGTTGGTCGCCGGCCTGCGGACGTTCGCCGAACGGGCCCGGGCGGCCGGGCTGCGGGTGTTCCTGGCGACCATCCCGCCGGCGACCAGTGGTGGTCGGGACGCCCCCGACGTGGTCGCGGCACGCGACCACGTCAACGCGTGGATCCGTACCGGGGCCGGCCGGTTCGCCGACGGGACGGTCGACGCGGCCGCCGTGCTCGCCGAGCCGGGGGACCCGCTGCGACTGCGGCCGGAGTACGACTCCGGCGACGGCCTGCACCCGTCGGCGGCGGGGTACCGGGCGCTCGCCGCGGCGGTGCCGGTCCCGGCGTTGTCCGGGAGCCCCTGTCCGGGGGCCCCGACCGGCTGACGCCCACCGGGCCGCGGTGACGGCGCGACGCCAGGGGCGTCGGTCCCGTCACCCGGGAAGAGGGGTGCAGTGCTATCGCACGATGGGTAACGTCTTGGTCACGGCCACAGTACGTGGCGGTACCGGCGGAAGGCCTACGGGGAGGCCCCATGAGTATCGGCGCCAGGCGCAGTACCGACGACGACACCGGCTCCATCCCGGCGCCGAGGAGCGCGGCCGACGCGTTCAAGGTCTCCGACGACCAGGTGCAGAAGGCGCGCCTGGTCGTGGCGAAGAACTCGTCGGACTCCGACGACCTGCGCGAGCTGCTCGACATGCTCGGGTTGATCTCCTCGAACCCGGACCAGCCACCGCCCGTCGCGCGCTGAGCCGGGCGCCCGGCTCAGCGCACACCCTCTGACCGGCCACGAAGCCGCAACGAGGGGGGTGCCTGCACGGGCCTCCGCAGCGGTGTCGTATGGTTTCACCGCTCCCAACGGACAGCCGTTGAGGGAAGGAAGAGCCCCCGGGTTCCTCCCAGCCCCCATCGTCTAGCGGCCTAGGACTCCGCCCTTTCAAGGCGGCAGCGCGGGTTCGAATCCCGTTGGGGGTACGGCAGACGCCATCGGTTACGATGGATCTGCACACGCAAGGCCCAGTGGCGCAGTTGGTTAGCGCGTCGCCCTGTCACGGCGAAGGTCGCGGGTTCGAGTCCCGTCTGGGTCGCTCCACTCTCCGGAGTTCTTCCGGAGGCCGGGGCCAGGTAGCTCAGTTGGTACGAGCGTCCGCCTGAAAAGCGGAAGGTCGGCGGTTCGACCCCGCCCCTGGCCACCCTCTCCTACCAGCGGATTCTCCGCGGTTCTCTTTCGCTGATCTCTCCCGACGCGGGTGCGCACGCGGCTCGTGTCGCCGGTTCGGGGCATGCCGTCTAACGGGCGTCCTGCTTCAGCGCGGTGTCCACGGTGAGGGCCGAGGCGACGATCATGCTCGCCAGGGGCTCGCCCTGCCGCCGGTGGATCTCGACGACGTAACTGTCCGCGGTGCTGAACACCGCCTTCGTCAGGCCCTCCCAGGTCTGCACGATCCGGGCGACCTCGACGTCGTCCTGGTCGGTGATCGTGAACTCCCGGGCCCACCAGGTGGTCGCGACGATCCGGCCGATCCGCCGCCCGTCGGCCAGGAGGGAGAACCGGATCCGTCCCAGGGCGTTGTCCTGGCGGATCTCGCCGACACCGGTGCCGTCGGGCCGCTGGACGACGGCCCGGGAGCGGACGATCTTGGCCGGTCGGATGATCTGCAGGACCGGAGTGCCGTCCGGATCGCGTACCTCGAGGTGGACGGTCTTGAAGTGGTCGCTCTTCCCGACGACGCGGATGACCTTCGCGAGGCGGTTCTGCCCGATCTGGACGGCGGTTCCGAGGCTGCCGCCGTGCCGGTCGTAGACGTCGTACTCGTTCGTCACCTCGACGATCTTGTCGCGCTGACGCACCACGAGGACCGGCTCGGTGAACAGGGTGCCGCCCCGGTTCGGCGTCCCGGCCTTCTCGACCGGTCGGTCGGGGACGGACGACGGGTGGCTGCTCATCCGGTCCCGGCCTCCCCGGCGGCCCGCGGACCGGTTCCGGTCGGGACCGCCGATCGTGCCCGGTGGGCGGTGAAGAAGTCCCGGACCGAGCGGGGGACCCACAGCAGAGCGAGCATGACGACGTGGATGGCGTCGCTCGGGACGACCGCCCAGAGGAACTGCGTTCCGGACGCGGCCGAGTACAGGCTGCCGGCGGTCGCGATGACCAGATATGCCGTCAGCGCCACGCGGGCCCAGTGCCGTCCTTGCAGCGTCTTGACCACGAACCAGACCGAGAGCACCACGTCGATGGCGTGCCACACCACGGCGTCGAGGATCACGAGGTCGATCGCGAGCTCCAGGTGCGACGGGTCCAGGGCCGGCTCGTTCTGCATGATCGCGTCGGCGGTGAACCCGCGGTCGAACGCCAGCACGGCAGGAAGCGCTATCAGCAGGGCGACCCCGACGGCGACGCACGGCACCAGCCAGCGGAGCGCCGCCGGCGCAGGAGGCGCGGGCCTGGTCGGGGCCGGTGGCAACGGCTCGGAGCTGCGGCGGCTTGTCCGTGGTCTCATCTCACCCGTCTCGTCGAGCCGGCCCGGTGGCAGTGGTCGGACGGCTCCGGCTCGCCGGGGCGCGGTGGCGTGCTGCGCTCCGTGGGGCGGGGCGGGCTCCGATCCCGCAGGTGACCCTGCCGGTCTGCCTCACGGAGAACAACGACGTCGTACGCAACGCTCGTTGAGCGAGGCTGAACGACGGGTCACCAGGTGTCGGGCGCGACGATCGTCTCGGCGAAGGTGCGGGTCGTGGCGTCCTCGGTCGACGTGCGCCACAGGGGGAGGAGCACGAACGGCTCGGCGTCGAGCACCGGGATCGCCCGCACCGTCGGGGGCAGCGGCAGCGCCTCCAACATGGACGAGTAGGTCAGGTAGCCGTACTCGTCGCGTTCCAGGAGCGTCGCGAGCTCCTGGTGGTGACCGTGCCACGGCTGGTCCACCGTGGCGATCGCACGCCCGTTGGGGGCGGTGCGGGGGATCCAGCTGTCCCGGAAGACCGCAGGCTGCTCGCCGCTCATCCTGATCACGGGGTGCTCGGTCAGGTCGTCGAGGCCGATCGAGGCGCGCGAGGCCAGGGGATGCCCGCACCCGACCAGCAGCACGCGGCCGCGCTGCGCGATCGGCGGGCCGTTCCGGAGCCCGTCCGCCGGGCGGTCCGCCGGGAACGCACCCGGCCACCAGGTCAGCCAGACGTCGACGTCCCCGCGGTACAGCGGATCGAGGTAGCGAACGGTGTCGAACCGCAGGCAGACGACCGTGCAGTGCGGGGCCCGTCGCTCGAACGCCTTGATGAGCGCTGCGACCTCGGGGACGTTCTCGGCGGTGATCAGGTGCCCGACCCTCAGTAGCTGTGCCACACCACGTGCTCGTTCGCGCGCCGCGCCGAGCGTGCGATCCAGGGTCTCGAATGCGGGGCCGAGCTCGGCCAGCAGCGATCGCCCGAGCGGCGTCAGGTCGACCCGCCGGCTCGTGCGATGGAACAGCCGGCCCCCGATGCGACGCTCGAACGCCTGCACGGTCTGGCTGACGCGTGCCGTCGACATCATCAGTCGTTCGGCGGTGCGGCCGAAGTGCAACTCCTCGGCCAACGTCAGGAACGTCTCGACGTCGCGCATCTCGACCCCGCCGGCGACCACCCGCTCACCCCCGCATCGAGGCGACGATCATGGCCCCGCCCCCGTCGTGCCTGCGGACAGGCTACGGACGTCAGCGGATCGGCATAAGGCGTCGTTCGGCCCGGCCCGGTCCACCGCGGTGGACGATCACGACCGGGCTGCGAGCCGCTCCACCAGCTCGACCACCGCACCCGCGCCGTCATCGGCGGTCACCACACGCTGCAGGACCTGCGCCGCCGCACGGTGGCGGGGCTCGCGCACGGCGGCACGGACGGCCTCGGCCAGCCGGCCCGCGTCCAGCCTCCGGAACGGGATCACCTCGGGCGCGCAGCCCAGCTCGACCAGCCGGCGTGACCACAGCGGCTGGTCGGCGAACACGGGAGCCGGCACCGAGGGGACCCCTGCGCGCAGGGTGGCTCCCGTGGTGCCTGCGCCCGCGTGGTGGACCACGGCGGCGACCTGCGGGAACAGCCATTCGTGCGGGACGTCGTCGACCGCGAGCACGTCCGGGCCGAACCCGTCGGGGGTGTTGACACCCAACCCGGCCCGCCCGGCCTGCAGGACCCCGCGCATCCCGGCCCGGCGCAGTGCCGCGACGACGAGTGGCGCGAGCCGCGCGCCGTGACCGCCCGCCATGCTGCCGAACCCGACGAACACCGGCGGCGGTCCACCGGCGAGGAACGAGGTCAGCTCGGCCGGCGGTTCCCAGGTCGTCGCGGGCGGCCACCAGTACCCGACGACGTCGAGTCCGGGACGCCAGTCCGCCGGCCGTGGCAGCACGGCCGGGCTGTACCCGTGCAGGATCGGCCACCGCTCGGCGGCCTGCCGCGCCTGCGTCCGCCGCACCGAGCGACGGGGCAGGCCGAGGTCGCGGCGCAGCTCCGCGGTGGCCCGGTGGAACGGGATCATGCTCCGGACGCCCAGCGACCCGAGCAGCCGGTTGCCCGGCCGCCCCCAGGAACGGGCCGAGTGCAGCACGATCGGTGGGAAATCCCCGGTGGGCGTCATCGGCTGGCAGTACACCCCCGCGCCGGGTATGCCCCGCGCCTCGGCGACGTCGTAGCCGAACGGTGCCGACCCGTTGGTCAGCAGCAGGTCCGCGTGCGCTGCGGCGTCGTAGGTCGCACGGGCCGCCTCCCGGAGCAGCGTGGTCAGTCGCGGGACCCGGCCCGCCTGGTAGGCCGGGGTCGAGCGTTCCGGCAGGTCGAGCAGCACACCGAGATCGCCGGGCAGTGGGTGGCACTCCAGCCCCGCGGCCCGCACCATCGCTGCGTAGGACGGGTGCGCGGCGATCGTGACGGTGTGTCCGGCCCCGCGCAGCCGTTCGCCGATCCCGACGCAGGGCGCCACGTCGCCCCGCGATCCGACCGCAGCGATGAGCACGCGCATGACCACACTCCGTCGACTCGGTGGGCGGGAGCGGATACCAACAGTCACCGGCCGTGGTCCGCAACCGGTTTCGCCCCGCCCGGGACCCGGGCGGCTCAGCGCCGGGATGCGGGCCGCGCGGTGCCGGGCGACCCTGGGGTCGTACCGAGACGAGCAGGCGAGGGAGAGCATGAGCGAGACGATTGCGGGCGTGCCGATCCCGGACGGCGCGGTGGCGCGGGAGGCGACGGAACTGGTCCGCGACACGGCGTCACCGCTGCTGTTCGACCACTCGCGGCGGGTCTACGTGTTCGGGGCGCTGCGCGGGCGCGAGCAGGGCCTGGAGTTCGACCCCGAGCTGCTCTACATCGGCGCGATGTTCCACGACCTCGGGCTGACCGAGCGGTTCCGGCGCACCGACCAGCGCTTCGAGATCGACGGCGCCGACGAGGCCCGCCGCTTCCTGCACGCCCACGGCATCACCGGCGACAGCGCGGACCGGGTGTGGACCGCGATCGCGCTGCACACCACCCCGGAGATCCCGCTGCACATGGCACCCGAGATCGCCCTGCTCACCCGGGGCGTGGAGCTCGACGTGCTCGGCATCGGCTACCACGCGCTCTCCGAGCAGCAGCGCGCTGCGGTGGTCGAGGCCCATCCCCGCCCGGACTTCAAGAACCGCATCCTGGCAGCGTTCACCGAGGGCATCCG
>NZ_FOUY01000041.1 GCF_900115005.1 Pseudonocardia ammonioxydans
GGGCGTGATCGACGTCTGGCGCCGCGCATGGAACGACTTCATCCCGTTCCTCGACTACCCACCGGAACTGCGGCGCATCGTTTACACCACCAACGCCATCGAATCCATCAACTACCAGCTCCGGAAAATCACCAAGACCCGCGGGCACTTTCCCTCCGACGAGGCAGCGATGAAGCTACTCTACCTCGGACTCCGGAACATCTCGAGCAAAAGGGGAGGTGAATCCGGAACTGGAACACACGGCTGGAAAACGGCTCTGAACACGCTGGTCGTCCTCTTCCCCGGACGACTTCCTCTGTGATACATTAACGGCATCAGCCACCCGTGGCTTACACGGGAATCGTGACAGGCTCATTTGGTCCTCCATGACCCCGGTGTCAATGGACAGTTGGATCTCCCCGCCGGCGGCCAGTAGTTCTCCCCACTGGTGGCCAGTTGGTTCTCCCCGACTGCGGCCAGATATTTCCCCGGCCGTCGGTGCTGGTCGGTCAGGTCAAGGCGGTGACTCCCTTCCCGGAGGTGGCCTGGGCGAGGCGGTAGCTGTCGCCCTGGGTGACGACGATGTGGGCGTGGTGCAGGAGTCGGTCGACGGTCGCGGTGGCCAGGGTTTTGGGCATGATCTCGTCGAACCCGGAGGGGTGCAGGTTGCTCGACACCGCCAGCGAGCGACGCTCGTAGGCGGCGTCGACGAGCCGATAGAACCCCTCTGCGGCGTCGGGTGAGACGGGCAGTAGGCCGATGTCGTCGATGATGATCAGGTCGGTGCGGATCAGCCGGGCCAGGGCTCGGGTGATCGAGTCGTCGGCGCGGTGGCGGCGGACCAGCGCGCCGAGGTCTTCGATGGTGAACCAGGCCACGGTCATCCCGGCCTCGACCGCGGCCTGGCCGAGTGCCTCGCAGAAGTGGCTCTTGCCGGTGCCCGACGGGCCGCAGACACACAGGTTCTCCCGGCGTCCGACCCATTCCAGGCTGGTCAGCGCGTCCTGGGTGGGTCGGGGGATGGTCGAGGCGCTCGTGTCGAAGTCGGCGAGGGTCTTCCCGGCGGGGAACCCGGCCCGCGCGCGGCGGGTGCGCAGGTTCGCTGCGTCGCGGCCGGCGGCCTCCTCGGCGAGCAGGACCCTCACGAGTTCGGCGGGGTCCCAGCGCTGGGCTCGTGCGGTCGGGACCAGATCGGCGAGGTGGCGGCGGATGTGAGGCAGCTTCAACCGTCTGGTCAGCTCGATCGCCTCGGCCAGTGGATCTCCGGCCGCGGCGGTGGCCAGCGCGCCCGTGCTCGCCGCAGCGGTGGTGGAGCGAGTCATGATGGTTCTCCTGTCGGCTGCGGGGTGTCCGGGGCGGAGCGGGAGTTCCGGCCGAAGCCGGACCAGGCCGAGGTGCCGGGCTGCAGACTGTGGTCCTCACTGACCCGGCTCACCGTTGCGGCGACGGCAGCGCCGTCACGGTCGTTGCGGCCGGCGTGGTGGGTCAGGATGCGCAGCAGGTCGTTGTCGGCGAAGCGGCCCGCGACTGCTGCGACAGCGAGGGCGCGGTCGACCTCGCCGGGCGGGTGCAGCTTGGCCAGGGTGACCGCCTCGGCCATCTTGCGGCGGAGTCCGCGGGCGCCGGCACCGGCGGCCTCGACCAGCCAGGCCGCTGCGCCCGGCCCGAGCGCCAGGAACGCCTTCTCCTCGGCGGTGGCCGCACGGGGTGGGCGCTGCCCGCCCGCGGCCGCAGCGCTGCTCGGCGGAGGGTAGTGCTCGGCGGCGATCACCGGGGTGCCCGGCCGAGACCGGGGATGACGGGCGACCTCGGTCGGGCCGTGCTCGGGGTCGACCGCGGTCACGATGAGCTCGTCACCGGCCATTCGAGCCCAGACCCTGGTGTCGACCAGCTGATGTGGGACCGAGTAGCGCACGCCTTCGACCGAGATCGTGGCGTCCCAGTTGACGCGGCGGGTGGTCCCGAACGCGACGGTGAACGCCCGCTCGGGCAGCCGGTGCAGCCGGGCTTGTTCCTCGGCGAGCATCTCGACCGGTGGGCGGCGGGTCTCGCGATGGGCTCGAGCGTTGACCTCGTCGCAGAACGCCCGACAGGCGGTCTCGAGCTGGCCGAAGGTCCGATACTCCGGTAAGAGGTTCGCCGCGGTGGGCACCAGGTCGGCCTTCGCGATCCGCACCGTGGACTCGGCGCCGCCCTTGGACTGCGGGTCCGCCGGCACGCAGGTGCGGATCGTCATCCCATAGTGTCGGGCCAGCGCGACGATCTCCGGGTGGCGCACCGCGACCCCGGCGACGTGATCGACCGAGACGGTGCGTTCGTTGTCGGTCAGGGCGTAGGTCGGGACGCCACCCAGACGGCGCAGGGTGGCATCCAGGCAGGCCACGATCGTCGGCAGAGTGCGGTCGAAGACCGCGAGCACGACCCGGAACCGGGACCAGGCCAGCCATGCGCACCAGAGGTTCGTGCGTCGGCCATCGACCCGCGGTCCCTCCGCCCAGTCCCACTGCAGCCACAGTCCAGGCTCGGTCACCCACGGCCGGAACACCCGCCGCTGCCCGGCCCGCAGCCGGGCCTTGGTCTCGGCGACAGTGCGCCGAGTGGTGCGCTCACCGCCAGTGAAGCCCATCGCCGTGATCCGCTCGTGCACGACATCGGCGCGGACCCGACCGTTCGAGCGGGCCACCAACTCCTCGACCTTGTCCAGGTAGTCGTCGATCGGTCGGGCCCGGTGCTCGCGAGCTACCGGCGGCTGCCCGGACTCGCGCAGCAGCACATAACGCCGAACCGTGTGGTGGTCGCAGCCTGCCAACTCGGCGGCAGCGCGGTAACTGCCGGTGAGGTCGTATGCCTCCAAGATCTCCACGATCTCCTCGTTCCGCTTCACCCACAGACCCTTGCCTGCGGTGTCGATCAGGGACTCAGCGGGGAGATATCTGGCCGCCAGCGGGGAGAACGCTGGCCATCACCGGGGAGATAACTGGCCGCCTACGGGGAGTCTGGACTGGCCGCTGACACCCGGTGAGTCGGGCACACCGGGGACGTCAGCGTCATGGTGAGCCGGGCGATTTCGCCGTCCACCTCGACCGCGCGCACGAAGCTCATGTCCACGACGTCTACTCCGAGGTCGGGGTCGATGACCGCGCAGAGCCTCGGTCACGACGCTCTCCGACACATCGAGGGCACGCCCGAGCATGTCCTTAGCCAGCCCGGTCTTCGTGGAGAACTCGACCTCGTCCGGGACCGCCGCAGCCCGGCACCGTTCCCGGTCCGAGGTCCAGGATTTGGGCAGGTGCAGCTCTCGGTGATCGGGGTACGCCCCTTCTTGGTGGTATAGGCCCAGGAACACCCCGAGCTGACAGTTCTCCACCCGCCCGGCATGCCGGAGTACTGCCGCTGCACCCCGGCGGACTTCGTGCGCAGCCAGGACGGCCCAGATAAGTTCCGAGAGGGCAACGGTCGTGCCCAGCGGGCGTTCCTTGCCCAGCGCGCCCGAGACGCCGGTCACCCGCTGTGCTGGGAAGCGAGGGACCCTCACATCAACATCGCCGCCTCCCAGGCCGCGCGCCGCGGCAACATCCCGCCTCTGCGAGAGATCCGAGCACCTCGTGGACGACTCGGCGGCCCAGCAGTGAACGAGCTTATGCCGCGTCGGGCCGATCAGGAGCTGGCCGAAAAGGCCGCGGCACGTCCGCAGCGGCCCGCAACGAGGGGGGCTGTGTGCAGGCCGAGTCGGACCGCGAGGCCTCCTTCGTCGTCATCCGGGACTCAGCAACACGACCTGGCCGGGCTGGTGCACCACTCCGACCGCGGCGTGCAGCCCGGGTTCAAGGGGGATCCGCTAAAGCCGCCGGCCCCAACGCACCCGCACCCGCGACCTGGACCGGGTCGGGCTGGGTCTACGCCGCGTTCGTGATCGACGTCTACTCGCGGATCGTGGTGGCCGGCAGCTGGCCCGTCACCTGCGCACCAACTTGGCCCTCGACGCCCCGGAGATGGCGCTGTGGCGCCGTAAGTGCGGCCGTTATCGGCTGTAGCCTGCTGCGACACCGCTGACGGCAGATCACCTACGAGGACCGGAGAGAGTAGCCGTGCCGGCGACGTCACCCCGTCGTCGGACCCAACGAAGAGTTACGGGGTGCAGCCACCGGCGCCATGCGGCTCATCCAGTAGCCGACCGCTTCGTCAACGGCACAGTCGTCACGGCGCAGGATGCCAGTGATCGCCAGACCGCGCAGGAAGATCAGCAGGGACTCGAACGCCTGACGGGTCGCCTCCGGCTCGGCTTCTGCGGTCGCCTTGTCGAAGATGTCGCGCAGCGCCTGACCGAGCCTGCGTTCCGGCGGGAGCAGCGCCGCACGCAGCTCCGGGTCCGTGCGAGCGCTGACCCACAGCTCAAGCGCGGCGAGAAACGGCGGCCCCGACATGGCGGCACTGATCGCGGCCACAACCTGCGGTAGCGCGTCAGGACCCGGCTCGATCCCGTCGGCGGCCGCCCGCAATAGCTCCAACCGCTCGTCGGCGATGTGATGGATCGCCGCGACCAGCAGGTCCGCTTTCGAGCCGAAGTGATGCGACAAAGCGCCTCGTGAGACGTTCACCCGGTCCTGAACGCGCTGAGTGGTCGTGCCCGCGTAGCCGTACTCCACGAGACAGAACACCGCCGCGTCCAACAGCTGCGCCCGCGTCTGCTCACGCTGCTGCTTGCGGGTCGGAGGAGCGGCCATGGCAAGAGACTACGACGTCGACCGGGCCTTGTCACCCGATTCGCCGACCGACTAGTCTGTCAATCAGCCCCCTGCAACAGATCTGTCAGGACGACTGGAGGTCGGGCCATCCGCTCCCCCCGGTCTCCGCGCATCGCCACACCGGCCAGGTGTGGCGATGACGGGACCCGACCCTCGCCCGTCGTTCGCTCCGGAATCGTTGTGCCCGCGCCGTTTCGGGCCTGACCTCGAGGAACTCAACGATGAGAAAGCGCCTCATGGGCATCGTGTCGGCCGTCGTGGCCGGCAGTGCGGTGCTCATCACGACGGGGGCCCATGCCCTCGCCGCCGAACCTGCTGCACCGCCTGCGCCGAGCGCCGAGCGCATCGATGCGCTTCCGGCGCCGTTCGCGGACTGGAACGTCTCCCTCTCCCCGAAGGTCGACGAGCCCGGTGCGTTGCTGCTGTCCTACGACAGCCCGGCGCTCGGACAGCGGTCGGACAACACCGTCTATCTCCCCACGAGCTACAGCGAGACTGGTGCGAAGTCGCCGACGCTCTACTACCTGCACGGCACGGTCGTGTCCGCGCTGGACAACCCGGTGACCGACCCGGTGGCGGCCCAGGAGTCGCTGCTGGAGATGGTCGGGTCGGGCGGCGGGGACAAGCAGACCAAGCTGCAGGGCTTCGCCGAGCAGCGAGACCAGGCCCAGTTCGTCGTCGTCGCTCCCGACACCAACGCCCAAAACAGCTGGTGCGAGTCCTGCCTGTGGATCGACGGGCAGCGCGACCTGCTCCCCGAGGCGCCGCCGGTCACCGCGAAGACGGTCCCGGCCGAGACCGTGCTCTACCAGGAGCTCATCCCCCTGACCGAGCAGGTGCTCAACGTGCGCACCGACCGCGGCGGCCGCGGGATCAGCGGTTTCTCTATGGGCGCGGTCGGCGCGCTCATCCAGGCCTTCCGCCACCCCGACCGGTTCGCCTACACCGCCGCGATCAGCGGCCCCTACGACTTCGTCGACGACACCTTCTGGCGGAACTGGGTCGACGTGGTCGGGTACATGCGCGACCAGGGCTATGGAGTCTCGGTCACCGACCTTCCCCGCTGGCGCAACTTCAACCCCGCCGACCTCGTCGGGAACTTCGCCGGCTCCGGCAGCCCCCTGATGATCAGCGCCGGGGACGTGTGCGCCCCGCCGACCGACGCCGCGGGTGCGGAGGACTGCGCCGACGACCCGGCACTGCGCAACCCGGCCGCGTCACTGATCGAGTCGCAGATGCGGCGTAACAATGACGAGCACATCGCGGACATCGCGAACGCCGGCGTCGAGGCCAAGCAGGTCCGCTACTCGGGTATCCACGGTGCCTACAACCACCGCATCTACCCCGAGGTCATCGTTCCGGGCGCCAACGCCGCCTTCGCAGCCGAGCCGGTGACCACCGACAGCTTTGGCTACCGCACCCAGGACCGCACGTTCTCGGTATGGGGCTACGACGTGGCCGCCGAGCACACCGACACGCAGTTCCTCGCCCTGGAGAACGCCCGCCACGACGGTCATGCCTTCAGCCTGCGGGGGACCGGCGTGGTCGACGCGCTCACCCCGGCGAGCTTCACCGCCGGGCAGACCTACCGGGTGAGCTACAGCTCAGCTGCCGGACAGAACCGCACCGAGGACCTGACCGCGGACCCGCAGGGCCGTCTGCGTCTCGACGTCGACCTCGACGACCCCGCCTACGCCACCAAGGCCGACGCGCTGGCGCTGTTCGGCCACGCCCCCGGCTACGCGCGGATCGAGGTGACCCAGGCCTAGCTTGCGGTGCGCCTGGTCGGCATCCCCGACCAGGCGCACCGCGCCCATCGACACCGCGCGGGGGCCGCACCGCCGACGGTCCAGGACGGCCGACGGCGGCCGTCGCCCCACCCGAAGGAGTAACACCGTGTCCCAGCAGACGACCCAGCAGACGTCGGCGGACTACGTCGAGCCCGAGCACGTGGTGCTCTACGAGGTCCGCGGTCGCAAGGCGTACCTGACGCTGAACCGTCCCGAACGGCTCAACGCGATCACCCACGAGATGGCCCGGCAGATCGCGGCGGCGGTGGCGCGGGCGAACGAGGACCCTGCGGTCCACGTGATCATCCTGCAGGGCGCGGGCCGGGCGTTCTGCTCCGGCTACGACCTGCACGTCTACGCCGAGGACGGCGTCGACACCCAGCCGACGGTGTGGGACCCCATCCAGGACTTCCAGATGATGAAGTCCAACACCGACAACTTCTTCACCCTGTGGCGCTCGCTCAAGCCAACCATCGCGAAGGTGCACGGCTACGCCGTCGCCGGCGGCAGCGACATCGCCCTGTCCTGCGACCTGGTTGTCATGGCCGAGGACGCCAAGATCGGCTACATGCCCGCCCGCGTCTGGGGCTGCCCCACCACCGCGATGTGGGTCTACCGGCTCGGCGCGGAGAAGGCCAAGCGGATGCTGCTCACCGGCGACAAGATCGACGGCCGCAAGGCCGCCGACTGGGGCCTCGTGATCGACGCAGTCCCGGCCGACGAGCTCGACGCTGCGGTCGAGCAGCTCGCCGACCGCATCGCAGGCGCGCCGATCAACCAGCTGGTCATGCAGAAGATGATGGTCAACCAGGCCTACGACAACATGGGTCTGCACGGCACCCAGGTCCTGGCCACCCTGTTCGACGGGATCACCCGCCACTCCCCCGAGGGCCGCTGGTTCCAGGACTTCTCCGCCCAGCACGGGTTCGCTGCCGCCGTCGACTGGCGTGACTCCGGGCGCCCCATCCCCAACGGCGGCGGGCCCGTGCCCACCGCCGAGGAGATCGCCGAAGGCCACCCGAACCACTCCGGCCACTCGGGCCACTCCGGCCACTGACCCACCCACGACGTCAGGCAAGGAGGCATGACATGACCGGGACCGGACTCGAGACCTCGTACCTGCCCGCCCAGACCGAGGCCAAGATCCTCGATCTCACCGCCGGTGACCTGCTGCGCGAGGTCGCCGCGGCCGAGCCGGACCGGGCCGCGCTGATCGCGCGCGCCCCCGGCCGGCCCGCACAGGTGTGGACCTACACCGAGCTGCTCGCCGACGCCGAGAAGGCCGCGCAGTGGCTGCTCACCCGGTTCCGCCCCGGTGAGCACGTCACGGTGTGGGCACCGAACGTCCCCGAGTGGATCCTGTTGCAGTACGGCGCCGCGCTGGCCGGGCTGGTCCTGGTCACCGCCAACCCCGCACTGCGCGCCGGGGAACTGGAGTACGTGCTGCGCCAGTCCAAGTCGGTCGGGATCGCCTACAGCGACTCCTTCCGCGGCACCGACATGGCCGCCATCGCCGAGCAGGTCCGCGAGAAGCTGCCCCAGGTCCGCGAGGCCATCCGCTTCGAGACCTGGTACGCCGAGATCCAGGCCTTCGACGGCCCCGCCCAGCCCCTGCCCGACGTCGAGCCCACCGCCGCGGCGCAACTGCAGTACACCTCCGGCACCACCGGGTTCCCGAAGGGTGCGCTGCTGCACCACCGTGGCCTGATCACCGCCGCGGCTTATGTGCACGAGCGCGCGCAGTTCCCCCGCCACGGCGTCTGGGCCACCGCGCTGCCGCTGTTCCACACCGCGGCCTGCGGCATGTCGGTGCTGGGCACCGCGACCAGCCACGGCACCATCGTCATCTGCCAGCTGTTCGACCCGACACTGGTCTTGACCGCACTGCAGGAGCACCGCGCCGATCTCTACGCGGGCGTGCCCGCGATGATGCTCGGGCTGCTCGCCCACCCCGAGTTCGACTCCTTCGACCTGTCCTCGGTGAAGGTCACCATCTCCGGTGGCGACGCCGTCCCGCCGGAGCTCGTGCGTGAGGCGGAACGCCGCTTCCGCGCCCGGTTCTCCACCGTCTACGGCCAGACCGAGCTCAGCCCGATCATCGCCCAGACCAGCCCGGACGACACCCTCGAGGACAAGTGCGGGACCGTCGGCCGACCGCTGCCCAACGTGGAGATCAGCGTCGTCGAACCCGGCGGGGAGGAGCCGGTCGCGATCGGCGCCCAGGGTGAGATCTGCGCCCGTGGCTACCAGGCCATGCTCGGCTACTTCGACATGCCCGAGCAGACCGCGGAGACCATCGACGCGCACGGCTGGGTGCACACCGGAGACCTCGGCGTCCTCGACGAGCGCGGGTATCTGCGGGTCACCGGCCGGATCAAAGACATGATCATCCGCGGCGGGGAGAACATCTACCCGCGCGAGATCGAGGCGGTCCTCGCCGACCACCCCCGCGTCGCGAGCGCCGTCGTCGTAGGTGTGCCCGACCAGCAGTGGGGCGAGATCGTGGCCGCGATCATCACCCCCACCGACCCGGCGAACCCACCGACCGGCCAGGAGCTCCACGGCCTGGTCCGCAGCCGGCTCGCCCCGGCCAAGGCACCCCGCGACTGGTACCTCGCCGGGCAGCTGCCGACCAACGCCATGGGCAAGCTGCAGAAGTTCCTGCTACGCGAACGGATCACCGAGCAGGCCCTCGACCGGCTGCCCTGACTCCCAGCCCGGGCTCGGCCGGGACGTCATCCCTCCCCCGAGCCGAGCCCATCCAGGAAAGGATCCTCATGAGCCAGGACGACGTCCCCGGACTCGATCTGGAGAGTCTCCGCCACCACCTCGACCAGCAGCGTCCCGGCCTG
Organism: Pseudonocardia ammonioxydans; assembly: GCF_900115005.1. Classification (GTDB taxonomy): domain Bacteria; phylum Actinomycetota; class Actinomycetes; order Mycobacteriales; family Pseudonocardiaceae; genus Pseudonocardia; species Pseudonocardia ammonioxydans. The sequence goes on from NZ_FOUY01000041.1 coordinate 9,367, forward strand.
GTCAGCGGGGACCTGCACGCCGAGGTGATCCAGGGCGGGCGGTCGAACCTGACCTACCTCGTGAGCGACGCACGCTCACGGTGGGTGGTTCGCCGCCCACCCTTGGGTCACGTCCTGCCCACCGCGCACGACATGTCCCGCGAGTACCGGGTCATCAGAGCCCTGCACGGCGACGGACGGGTGCCCGCCCCTCCCCCGGTGCTGCTCTGCGAGGACCCCGAGGTCCTCGGCGCTGCCTTCTACGTCATGGAGTTCGTGACCGGCACGCCGTTCCGCAGCGCCGCCGAGCTGGAGGCGATCGGGCCCGAGCGCACCCGGCGGCTGGCCGAAGGGACGGTCGACGCTCTCGTCGAGCTGCACTCCGTGGACCCGACCGAGGTGGGTCTCGCCGACTTCGGCCGACCCGAGGGCTACCTGGCCCGCCAGGTAGCCCGCTGGCGCAAGCAGCTCGACGCCTCCCACAGTCGGGACCTGCCCGACGCCACGGTCTTGCACGAGCGCCTCGCCGTCGCGGTCCCGGCCTCACCGCCGGCGACGATCGTGCACGGCGACTTCCGGCTGGACAACCTGCTCGTCGACACCGCCGACCGAGTCACCGCGGTCCTGGACTGGGAGATGTCGACCCTCGGCGATCCGCTCACCGACCTCGCCCTGCTCGTCGCCTACGACGAGAACGCCCGGCTCAATCCCGGCATCGGCACCGACGTGGGACTCGCACCCGGCTACCCGAGTGCGGACGCGTTGATCGCCCGTTACGCCGCGGGCTCGGGCCGCGACGTCTCGGCGTTGGGCTGGTATGTGGCGTTCGCGTTGTACAAGCTCGCCGTGATCGTGGAGGGCATCCACTACCGCCATATCCAGGGCCAGACCGTCGGAGCGGGATTCGACCGGTTCGGCGGCGCCGTCGGCCCCCTCCTCACCCGAGCCCTCGACACCCTGAAGGACTGACAGCCATGACCTTCGACCTCGAGAACTCCGGAGTCGTCGTCACCGGCGGCGGCGCCGGAATCGGCGCCGCCCTGGCGCGCCGCTTCGCCCAGCACGGGGCCCGCGTGGTCGTCGCCGACCTCGACGCCGACGCGGCCAGGAAGGTCGCCACAGACATCGGCGGACACGCCGTACCCGGCGACGCCGCCACAGAGGCCGGCATCGACCGGCTCGTCGAGACGGCCACCGCCCACCTCGGCGCCATCGACCTCTTCTGCGCCAACGCCGGAGTCGCACCCCACGGGGGCCCGGAGGCACCCGAGCCGGTGTGGGCCAAGGCCTGGGACGTCAACGTCATGGCCCACGTCCGGGCCGCCGACCGACTCCTCCCGGACTGGCTCGACCGCGGCCAGGGCCGCTTCCTCGCCACCGTGTCCGCGGCGGGCCTGCTGACCATGCTCGGCTCGGCTCCGTACTCGGTGACCAAGCACGCCACACTCGGGTTCGCCGAGTGGCTCTCCGCCACCTATCGCCACCGCGGCATCACCGTGCAGGCCCTCTGCCCCCAAGGCGTGCGCACGGACATGCTCGCCAACGCCGAACCCGGCGAGCAGATGATCATGAACGCGACTGCGATCGAGCCGGCCCAGGTCGTCGACCACGTCATCGACGCCCTGGCCGACGACCGCTTTCTGATCCTGCCCCACGCCGAGGTCGCCGAGTACTACACCGCGCGCGCCGCCGACACCGGTCGGTGGATCGCCGGCATGAACAGGCTGCAGCAGAAGGTCGAAAGCGCACTCTGAGCGCCGCCCCCTCGGCACCGCCAGGAGATCCCCATGCCCGACGCCGTCATCGTCGCCGCCGCCCGCTCCCCCATCGGCCGCGCCCGCAAGGGCTCCCTCAAAGACGTGCGCCCCGACGACTTCGCCGCCCAGCTGGTCCGCGCCGCTCTCGACCAGATCCCCGTGCTCGACCCCACCGAGATCGTCGACCTGATCCTGGGCTGCGGGCTGCCCGGCGGCGAACAGGGCCACAACCTCGGCCGCGTGGTGTCGGTCCTGCTCGGCCTCGACACCGTCCCGGGCACCACCGTCACGCGCTACTGCTCCTCCAGTGTGCAGACCACCCGCATGGCCCTCCACGCCATCAAGGCAGGCGAGGGGGACGTGTTCGTCTCGGCTGGCGTCGAGAAGCTCAAGCCGGTGTTCCGCCCCGACGGGCTGATCACGGCCGGCAATGCCTGCCCGCTCAACGAGGGCGCCGCCGCCCTGATCGTCATGTCCAACACCCGCGCCCGCGACCTCGGCCTGACCCCGCTCGCCCGGGTCATCTCCACCGGCGTCACCGGCCTGAGCCCCGAGATCATGGGCTACGGCCCGGTCGAGGCCTCCAAGCAGGCGCTGGCCCGCGGGCATGACCATCGACGACGTCGACCTCTTCGAGATCAACGAGGCCTTCGCCGCCCAGGTCATCCCCTCCGCCCGGGACCTGCGCATCGACCCCTTCGGCGACAAGCTCAACGTCCACGGCGGCGCCATCGCCGTGGGACACCCGTTCGGCATGACCGACGCCCGCATCACCACCACCCTGCTCAACGGCCTGCGCGCCAAGGACAAGAGCATCGGGCTGGAGACTGTGCGTCGGCGGTGGACAGGGCATGGCGATCATCTACGAGCGGCTCAGCTGACCGACACCCTCACAACAACTCCGAAGGAGCCGCCGTGCCCAGCACCCTTTTCGACCTGACCGGACGAACCGCCCTGGTCACCGGCGGAAGCCGCGGCATCGGTCTCATGATCGCCCGTGGCCTGCTCGACGCCGGGGCGAAGGTCGTCATCAGCTCGCGGAAGCCCGACGCCTGTGACGACGCGGTGCGCGAGCTCGCCCAGCGCGGAGACGTCCGAGCGATTCCCGCGGACCTCGGCCGCGAGGAGGAATGTCGACGGCTGGCCGACGCGCTCACTCGAGACGAGGCACCGCACATCCTCGTCAACAACGCCGGCGCGAACTGGAGCGCGCCGATCGAGGATTTCCCGACCGCGGCGTGGGACAAGGTCCTCGACCTCAACCTCAAGTCGCCGTTCATGCTCACCCGTGCGCTACTCCCGGCGCTGGAGAGCCGCGCGACGGAGGGCGACCCTGCCCGGGTGATCAACGTCGGGTCGATCGACGGCCTACGAGTGCCCCATATGACCACCTACTCCTACTCCGCCAGCAAGGCCGCCCTGCATCACCTCACCCGAGTGCTCGCCGCTGAGCTCGGCCCGCGGGGTGTCACCGTGAACGCCGTCGCGCCGGGCCCGTTCCCGTCGAAGATGATGGCGGCCACGCTCGAAGCGCATGGCGACGAGATCGCCGCGCTGTCACCCCTCGGGCGAATCGGGCGCCCCGACGACATGGCCGGCGCCGCGGTCTACCTCGCGTCGAGGGCCGGTTCTTACGTCACAGGCGCCGTGATCCCCGTCGGCGGTGGAATCGCGGCGACGTCATGACCGAGCCAGTAGGCGGTGCGGCCGGCGCCGCACGGCTCTGGAGCAGACGAGGAGGCCGTCGGCGACGAGGCGTCGTCGGACTTTCGGATCGTCGACAAGTCCGGGGCCAAGGCAGTGCCCATGGACAACGGGTGACCTCTTAACAGCCAAGGGTCTCCACCTCCGATCGTCTCATGAAATTTGATGATCTTCCGGAGTTGGTAGTTCAGCGACTCGATCGCGTTCGTCGTGTAGATGGTCTTGCGGAGCTCGAGCGGAAAGCCGAGGAACGGGATGAGCCGTTCCCAGGCGTTGGTCCAGCTCATCACCGCCGCCGGGTAGCGCCGGCCCAGGTCGGACTCGGCGAAAGGCGTCAAGCTCGAGGCGGGCGGCCTCGTCAGTGGGGGCGGTGTAGGTCGGCTTGAGCGCGGCGGCGACCTTCTTGCGGTCGGCGTAGGAGACGAACCGCATCGCCGCGCGCAGCAGGTGGACGGTGCAGGTTTGCACGATGCTCTGTGGCCAAGTGGCCTCGATGGCCTCCGGGAACCCAGTCAGTCCGTCGCAGCAGACGATCAGCACGTCCCGGACGCCGCGGTTACGCAGCTCGGCGCCCACTCCGGCCCAGAACTTCGCCCCCTCGGCGGCCTGGACCCAGGACGTCCTTGACGCCGTCGAGGTCGACTCCGACGGCGATGTGCGCGGCCCTGTTCCGGACCTGGTGCCCGTCCCGGACCTTGATCACCAGGACGTCGAGGTAGACGATCGGGTAGATCTCCTGCAGCGGGCGGTCTGCCATGCCTTGACCTCCTCGAGCCCCGAGTCGGTGATCTTGGAGATGGTGTCGTGGGACAGCTCGGTGCCCAGCGTGCGGGCCAGGTGGTGGGAGATGTCGCGCACGGTCATCCCGCCCGCGTAGAGCGAGATGCTCATCCCGTCGAGGCCGCCGGTGCGCCGTGAGCCCTTCGGGACCAGACGTGGCTCGAAGGACCCGGCCCGGTCCCGCGGCACGTCGAGTGGCACGTCGCCGACCTCGCGGCCAGGTCTTCGGCGTGGTGCCGTTGCGCGAGTCCCTGCTCTCCGCCGACCGGCCAGCGTGCCCAGCCAGCCCGCCGGTACGTGGGGCCCTGCCCGGCGAGGGTGCTCACCGGGGTGCGGTCCTCGGGGCGCAGCGGCCAGGCCATGACCTCGCTCATGCCCTGCCCGGTCAGCGCGGCAGCCAGCAGGTAACAGCGCAGGATCTCCGAGGTCTTGGCCGGCCAGAAGTCGGGGTTCTGCGTGCCGGTGGCGCCACCGCCGCCGCGCACCAGCGCGCGAGCACGCGCGTCCGCGACGGCTGGTCACCCGGTCAAGGAGCCCGACGACGCCCGACGGCGGGTGGTGCGGCTGACCGCGGCGGGTCGCGCCCTCTACGCCGGGTCGACCGCTTGCGCCCTGGAGGTCAACGAGGCCATGCTGGCCGGCCTCGACGAGGAGCAGCGGACCCAGTTGCTCGCCCGACACCCTGCTCGAGCAGCACGAAGGCCTCCTGGACTACCGCAGGCCCTGACAGGCCCCGCACTGGTCCGACACTCCCCATGTCCTCCACGTCCTTGCCGCATCCGTCAATTGGTATTATATTAGACCATGATGTCGCCAATCTGAAGGGGAAGTGCTGCCGGTGCCCAAGGTCGTTTTCATGCTCTCCAACGGCACTGAGACCGGTGTCGACGCCCGGATCGGCGACTCCGTCATGACCACCGCCACCCAGCACGGGCTGGACGGCGTTGTAGCGGAATGCGGCGGCAACCTGAGCTGCGCGACCTGCCACGTTTGGGTCCGCGACGACTTCCTCGACGCCGTCGGCCCGCCGGGCGAGATGGAGGACGACATGATGGACCTCGCCACCTCCGACCGCAGGGACGGCAGCAGGCTCTCTTGCCAGATCACCGTGTCCGAGGACCTGGACGGGCTGACCGTTGAGATCCCGCCGGAGCAGCCGTGAGTACCGGCACCCTGATCGTCGGGGCGAGCCAGGCCGGGGCGCAGCTGGCCGCCTCGCTGCGCGAGGCGGGCGACACGGCCCCGATCGCACTCGTCGGACACGAGGCGCACCTGCCCTACCAGCGCCCGCCGCTGTCGAAGGGCTACCTCCTTGGCAAGACCGACGCGACCGGGCTGGCCCTGCGCTCGGCCGCGTACTACGCCGAGCGCGGGATCGAGGTGCTCACCGGCGAGCGGGTCGTCGAGCTGGCCGTGGACCGGGCCGCGACCGCGAGGGGCCGCACCCTGGTGTTCGACCGGCTCGCGCTCACCGTGGGCGCGCGCGTGCGGCGGCTCGCCGTGCCCGGCGCCGAACTCCACGGGGTGCACCACCTGCGGGTGGTGGCCGACTCCGACCGGCTGCGCGCCGCGCTGCCGTTCGCCCGTCGGGTCGTGGTGGTGGGCGGCGGGTTCGTGGGGCTCGAGGCCGCGGCCGCCGCGGGCACCTTCGGCGCCGAGGTCACCGTGGTGGAGGCCGCGGACCGGCTGCTCGGACGGGCCGTCTCGCCGCTCACCTCCGAGTTCTACCTGCGGGCGCACCGGCGCCGGGGGGTGCGGGTGCTGCTCGGCTCCGCGGTGACCGCGATCGCCGGGACGGGCGGCGAGGTGTCCGGGGTCGTGCTGGCCGACGGCACGGAGCTGCCCGCGGACCTGGTGCTCGTCGGCGTCGGCGTGGTCCCCCGCACCGAGCTCGCCGAGCAGCTGGGCCTGCTGTGCTCGGGGGGCATCGTGGTCGACCCGGACGCGCGCACGAGCATCCCGACCGTGGTCGCCGCGGGCGACTGCACGGTGCAGCCCGGTCCGGCCGGGCCGATCCGGATCGAGTCCGTCCAGAACGCGGTGTCCCAGGGGAAGATCGCGGCGGCCACCCTCGCGGGCTGCCCCCGACCCGCCGTCGAGGTGCCGTGGTTCTGGTCGGACCAGGGCGATCTCAAGCTGCAGATCGCCGGGATCTCCGCCGGGCACGACCAGACCGTGCTGCGCGGCGACCCGGAGTCCGAGCGGTTCGCGGTGCTCTACTACCGCGCGGGCGCGCTGGTGGCGGTCGACGCCGTCAACTCCCCGGCGGACTACCTGGTGGGCCGCAAGGCCCTCGCCCAGGGGCTGACCGTGCCCGCGGACCAGGCGGGCGCCGCGGACCGCCCGCTCAAGGAGCTGCTCGTGGCGGCCCCGTGACCCCGGACCACTGGACCCGACGGACTAACGGTATTACCCTTCCGAACCGACGCGAGGCGAAAGGAGGCCGGCGTTGCTCAAGACCGAGATCAACGAGCTGCTGACCCAGACCGGTCCCGGCACCCCCATGGGGGAGCTCTTCCGGCAGTACTGGATCCCGGCCCTGCTGGCCGAGGAGCTGCCCGAGAACGACTCTCCGCCGGTGCGGGTGAAGCTCCTCTCCGAGCGCATGCTCGCCTTCCGGGACAGCGAGGGCCGCTACGGCCTGATCGACGAGTTCTGCGCCCACCGCGGCGCCTCGCTGTGGTTCGGCCGCAACGAGGAGGGCGGGCTGCGCTGCGCCTACCACGGCTGGAAGTACGACGTGACTGGCCAGGCCGTCGAGGTCCCCTCCGAGCCGGAGAACAGCAACTTCTGCGCCCACGTGAAGCTGCGCAGCTACCCGCTGGTCAAGATCGGGGACGTGCTGTGGACCCACATGGGGGCCCCGGACGAGCGCCCGCCGCTGCCGGAGTTCGAGTTCGCGCAGGTGGAGCCCGAGCAGACCTACATCTCCAAGCGCTGGCAGGAGAGCAACTGGCTGCAGGCCTTCGAGGGCGGCATCGACTCCAGCCACGTGTCCTGGCTGCACTCGGGCGGCCTGAAGAGCGACCCGCTGTTCAAGGGCGCCAAGGGCAACGAGTACAATATGAACGACCTGCGGCCGTTCTTCGAGGTGGCCGACGCCGAGGGCGGGCTGTTCGTCGGCGCCCGGCGCAACGCCGAGGAGGACTCCTACTACTGGCGGATCACGCCGTGGGTGATGCCCAGCTTCACCCTGGTGCCCCCGCGCGGTGACCACCCGGTGCACGGCCACTGGTGGATCCCGATCGACGACCACAACTGCTGGGCCTACTCCTTCGACTACCACCCGACCCGGCCGCTGACCGAGACAGAGGTGGCGGCGATGCGCGCCGGGCACGGCGTGCACAGCGAGAACATCCCCGGCACCTACCGGCCGGTCGCCAACAAGGACAACGACTACCTGATGGACCGCGAGGCCCAGCGCCGCGGCGAGTACTTCTCCGGGGTCAAGGGGATCGCGATCCAGGACTCCTCGCTGCAGGAGAGCATGGGCCCGATCGTCGACCGCTCCAAGGAGCGGCTGGTCTCCGCGGACGCCGGGATCATCAAGGCCCGGCAGAAGCTGCGGAAGGCGGCGTTGGCGCTGCAGAAGGACGGCACCGTGCCGCCCGGCGTCGACCCGGCCCACCACCGCGTCCGGTCCGCCGCCGTGGTGCTGCCGCGCGACGCCGCGTTCATCGAGTCCAGCCAGGACGCGCTGACCGCGGAGCCCGGCAAGCCGCACGCCTCCGTCTGAGACGACACGGCCCCGATATGACCATGGTCCCCATTCTGCAGAACAGCTGCGCCCGGGCCACCTCGCTGGAGGAGGCCCGGTACCGCATCGACATCCCGATCGAGGGCAGGCGCGGTGCCCGCGTCGTCGCGTTGGACGACGGCGCGGCCACCCTCGTCCGCAGGCTCGCCAGGGAGCCGTGGAACGCGGCGCGCTTCTACACCCTGCCCGCCCAGGAGCCGGGCGAGCCGGGCACCTGGCTGCACCGCACCAGCGGCAGCTCGACGCCGCTGGCGGACGAGCTGGCGGAGGGGGACGTCGTCGTCATGATCGCCACCCGGAACGACGCCTCCGCGGCGGCGGTCGAGACTCTCGGCCGGGCCGCCGCCGAGCGGGGCATCATGACCGCCGCGGTGGCCCTGGGCCGCCAGGAGGGGATGACGAACGCCGTGCGGGCGCTGCGCCCGTACGCCCGAGTGCTGCTGGTCAACGGCGAGGAGTCCGACGTCGCCGAGCTGCTCACCGCGATCCGCTCCTAAGGAGCCTGAGGAGGCTTGCCGTGACCACCCTGCCCGAGCTGGCTGCGATGAAGCGCGCGGGACGCAAGAGCGTGTGCGTCGTCGCGTGGGACTACCAGATGGCCCGGATCGCCGACCGGGTCGGCGTGGACGTGGTGTCCGTCGGCGACACCGTCGGGATCAACCTGTGGGGTCAGCCGAACCCCCTGGAGATCACAATGGAGCAGATGCTGGTGGTCGCCCAGGCCGTCCGGCGCGGCGTCTCGGGGGCCCTACTGTCCTGCGACTTCCCGTTCGGACCGTTGCAGGAGGGCCCCCGCGAGGCCGTGCGCGCGGCGATCCGGCTGGTCAAGGAGGCCGGGGTGGACGTGGTGAAGCTCGATGGCGCCGCGGACCACCTCGGCGCGGTGAGCGCGGTGCGCGACGCCGGCATCCCGGTGTTCGCGCAGTTCGGGATCACCCCGCAGACTGCGCTGCGCTACGGCGTGACCTACAGCGCCACCCCGGGGAGGGAGACCGAGGTGCCGCCGGAGATGCGCGACAAGCTGGTGGCCGAGGCCAAGGCGCTCGAGGCCGCGGGCGCGTCCCTGCTCAACTTCACTAACTCCGGGCCCGTGGTGGGCCCGGCGGTGGTGGACGCGGTGTCCATCCCGGTGCTGGGTGGACACGGCGGCGGACCGTGGCTGGACGGGCGGATCCGGATGGCGACGGCGGCGATCGGCTACGCCGCCTCGGGCATCGACGACCCGCCCGACACCTACGCTAACGTCGCCCGGATCAGCTACGACGCGCTCACCGCCTACGCCGACGACGTCCGGTCCGGCCGCCAGATCCGCGGGGGCCGCTGACGTGCCGACCACCGTGATCGACGGGCTGGCCACCCGCTACGAGGTGCGCGGCGAGGGCTTCCCGCTGCTGCTGTTCTCCCCCGGCGGCTTCGACGCCACGCTGGACAACTGGGCCACGCACGGCGTCTACCGGCGCACGGGGCTGGTGGACCGGCTGGCCGAGCGCTACCGGTGTATCGTGTTCGACCGCCGCGAGGCCGGGGAGTCCGGGGGCAGGGTCGAGCGGGTGACCTGGGCGGACTACGCCGCGCAGGGCCACAGGCTGCTCGACCACCTAGGCGTGGAGCGGGCGGCGCTGCTCGGCGGGTGCGTGGGCTGCTCGGTGGCCACCGCCTTCGCGGTGGCGCATCCGGAGCGCACCGCGGGCATGGTGCTCTACTCCCCCGCGGGCGGCGCGGTCTACCGGATGACGCAGCACCGCCGGTTCGCCGAGCACGCCGCGTTCGTCGCCGCGCAGGGGCTCGCCGCCGTCGTCGACCGGGCGAAGAACACCGTGTCCGGGTTCAACGGCGACCCCGCCGTGGGCCCGTGGGCGCCGGTGCTGCGCACCGACCCCGCCTTCGCCCAGGCCTACGCCGCGCTGGACCCCGAGCACTACCGGACCGTGCTCGACGGGCTGGTCCGCACGATGTTCGACCGCGACAGCGTGCCGGGCCCCGAGCCGGAGGACCTGCTCACCCTGGGGGTGCCCGCGCTGGTGGTGCCGGGCCAGGACCGCTCGCACGCCCGCTCCGCGGCGTGGTTCCTGCACGAGTGCCTGCCCGGTTCCGAGCTGTGGGACGCCCCGGTGGCCGAGCAGACCGCCGAGACCGCTCCCGCCCGCGTGCTGGCCTTCCTCGACGGGCTGCGGTACTGAGGGGCTACGGTACTCGCGGCACCTCAGGAGCTCCCCATGCCCGACTACGGCCACGACCTGCTCTTCGGCGCGTTCGTCACCCCGTCGGCGACCGGCGTCGCCCACACCCTCGCGGTGACGGCCGCGGCCGACCGGGCGGGACTGGACCTGGTGACCTACCAGGACCATCCCTACCAGGCCGCGTTCCTCGACACCTGGACGCTGATGGCCTACGCCGCCGCCCGCACCGAGCGGGTGCACCTGGCGGGCAACGTGCTCAACCTGCCGCTGCGGCCCCGGCGGTGCTGGCGAAGTCCATCGCGTCGCTCGACATCCTCTCCGGCGGCCGGGTCGAGCTCGGTCTCGGGGCGGGGGCCTTCTGGGACGCCATCGAGGCCGCCGGGGGCAGGCGGCTGACCGCGGGCCAGTCGGTGCGCGCGCTGAGCGAGAGCATCGACCTCATCCGCGCGGTCTGGGACGTCGACGCTCCCGGGCCGCTCCGCCACGACGGCGAGTTCCACCGAGTGTACGGCCTGCGCCGCGGGCCGCAGCACGCGCACCGGGTCGGCATCTGGCTCGGCGCCTACCGGCCGCGGATGCTCGAGCTGACCGGCGCGAAGGCCGACGGCTGGCTGCCTCGCTGGACAACCTGCCGGGCGGGGTGGCAGCGATGCCCGGGCTCAACGCGCGCATCGACGACGCCGCGCACGCCGCGGGCCGGTCTCCCCGGGCGGTCCGCAGGCTGCTGAACACGATGCGCGTCGGGTTCCCGGCGACGAACCGGGGCCTGCTGAACGGCCCGGCGGCCGAGCAGATCGCCGATCTGGCCCTGGGCCACGGGATCAGCGGGATCGGCGGGATCGGCGGGATCGGCGTCGGCGGGACGAACCGACCTTGGAGCGGATCGGCGCCGAGGCCGCGCGCGAGCTCATCGCCCGGGAGCGCCGACCCCCGGCACCGTCCGGTCCGCCAGGAGCGACTCCCCCCGGTCCAGTGCCATGATCATGGCGACCCGGTCCGCGTGCCGCCCCCCGCGGAACCGGGTCGCCAACCACACGTCACAGATCCGCTCCGCCGCGTCCGCCGCGATCACCTTCGCGCCCATGACCAGCACGTTCGCGTCGTTGTTGCCCCGGGCGACCTCGGCGACGAAGGTGTCGTGGCACAGCGCGGCCCGGATCCCGCGGATCTTGTTGCAGGCCATCTGCTCGCCGCTGCCGCTGCCGCCCAGCACGATCGCGAAGTCGGCGGCCCCAGCGAGCACCTGCGCGCACACGTCCTCGCAGAGCAGGGGGTAGTCCACGATCTCCTCGGCGTGCACCCCCCGGTCGTCGACCTCGTGGCCGCGCGCGGTGAGCCACGCGCCCACCTGCGCCTTCATCGGCAGCGCGTTGTGGTCGGCGACCACCGCGATCCGCATGCCTCAGCCCTCCAGCCCGTGGGTGCCCTTGGCGAACAGCGTGTCCAGGTCGGGCCGGTCGTCGAGGATGTGCTGGGCGAGCGCGTGGTCGAGCAGCTTCTCCAGCACCGCCCGGTTGGGCTCCAGCCCGTACGGCAGCGGGTCGCGCCCGGTCACCTCGGCCACCCGGGCGTTGGTCCGGTCCGCGGCGGTGGGCTCGGTGACCCCGCCCGCCCGCAGCGCGTCGACGTACTCGGTCTTGGCCCGGGAGAACGCCGCGAAGAGGTCCTCGGCGAGGCCGGGGTGCGCGTCGAGCAGCTCGTCCCGGACCACGACGAGGTGGTTGACCGGGTGGAACCCGTCCCGGCGCAGCGCGGCCACGCCCGCCTCGAACGGGTCCGGGATCAGCGGCCGGACCCCCGGTCCCTTCAGGTCCGCGCCGATCACCGCGGCGAGCTCGCCCGCCGCGAGCAGCTCGCCCAGGTCCCCGCCCGCGGGCTCGACGTTCGGCGGCGGCACGAACTCCGCGACGTGCTCGTCCCCGGACAGCGCCCAGGTCACCGCGTCGAGGTCGACGCCGTACTCGTCGGCCAGCACGCCCCGCGCCCAGACGCCGGTGGTGACCGTGTACCCCCGGCTCACCCCGACCCGCCGCCCGACGAGATCCTCGGGGCGGAGCCCGGAGTCCGCCGCCACCTGGATCGCCTGGTGGTGGAAGCCTCGGACCAGGAACACCGGCAGCGCGGTGAACCGCGCCCCGTGCGCCTTGGCGGCGAGGTAGGTGGTCACGGAGAGCTCGCAGACGTCGAACTCCAGCCCGCGCACCATCCGGCGGAACGCCTGGACCAGCGGGGAGACCTCGACGAACTCCAGCCGCGCGTGAGCCGGGGCGATCGTGCCCTCCTTCAGGGCCAGGTTCGCGCCCTGGGTGCGCGTGACGGTCCGCAGCCGCAGCTCGGGCATGGGGTTCCCCTTCCCCGACGGGACCGCCCCTGGCCCCGCCGACCAGCGCAGACTAGCATTGGTCATACACCAGACCATACTGCCGACGAGAGGACCGCGATGGCTGAGGACGTACTCGCCGCCGTGCGCACCGGGCCCGGCCGGACCGAGCTGCGCAGCTTTGCCCTGCCGGAAGTGCCCACCGACGGCGCCCTGCTGAAGGTCGAGGTCGCTGGCATCTGCGGGACCGACGTGAAGATGTACGCGAAGCCGCCGTTCGCCGATCCGGTGATCATGGGCCACGAGAACGTCGGCGTGATCGCGGACGCCGGCCCGGAGTTCCTGCGCCGCCACGGGCTCGCCGTGGGCGACCGGGTGTTCGTGGAGCACTACGTGGGCTGCTTCCACTGCGAGTGGTGCCACGCCGGGGAGTACCGCCACTGCGAGAACACCGACTGGCGCACCAACCCCGACGCGCGCCGCTACGGCTACACCTCCGCGGACAACCCGTACCACCTGTGGGGCGGGTTCGCGCAGTACCTATACCTGCCGTGGAACGCGGTCCTGCACAAGGTGCCCGACGGGGTGTCCGCCGAGCTCGCGGGCCTGGTCACCCCGCTGTCGAACGGGATCGAGTGGGCGCTGAACGCAGGCGGCGTCGGCTACGACTCGACCGTGCTGATCCAGGGCCCCGGCCAGCAGGGGCTCTCCCAGGTCGTCGCGTGCAAGCAGGCGGGCGCCTCGACGATCATCGTCACCGGCACCACCCGGGACGCCGCCCGGCTGAAGCTGGCCAAGGACCTGGGCGCGGACCACGTGGTGGACGTGTTGACCGAGGACGCGCTCACCGCCGTGCGGGACCTGACCGGCGGCACGGGCGTGGACGTGGTGCTGGACTGCACCGCGGGGGCGGGCACCGCGCCGGTGCTGCTCGGCGTGGACGCGCTCAAGCGGCGCGAGGGCGTGATGGTGGTGCAGGGCGAGCTGGCCGCGTTCCCGGACTTCCCACTGAAGAAGCTCACCGAGAAGGCGATCACCCTGCGCAGCGCGCGCGGGCACGGCTACCGGTCCTGCGAGCTGGCGCTGCACCAGCTGGCCTCCGGGCGCTTCCCGCTCGAGCGGCTAGCCACCCACACCTTCACCCTCGACCAGGTGGACCGGGCCATCCGCGCGGTCGGCGGCGAGGTCGAGGAGGACGTCGTGCACGTGTCCCTGCTGCCGTGGGCGGGTGTGTCGTGAGCGGGAACGTGGTGGTGCGCAACCCGCCGCGCGCCGACGAGGCCGCGGTCAAGGAGCTGGCCCGGTTCGGGGTCGCGACCGTGCACGAGGCGCAGGGCCGCACCGGGCTGCTCGCCCCGCGGCTGCGGCCGATCTACCCCGGCGCGCACGTCGCCGGGACCGCGGTCACCGTGAGCATCCCGCCCGGGGACAACTGGATGATCCACGTGGCCGTGGAGCAGTGCCGGGCTGGGGACGTGCTGGTCGTGGCCCCCACCACCCGGTCCGACGCGGGCTACTTCGGCGAGCTGCTGGCCACCGCGCTGGCCACCCGCGGGGTCCTGGGCCTGGTGATCGACGCGGGTTGCCGGGACGTCCGCGAGCTCACCGAGATGGGCTTCCCGGTCTGGTCCCGGTGCGTGTCGGCGTTCGGCACGGTCAAGGAGACCCTCGGCAGCGTCAACGTGCCGGTGGCCTGCGCCGGGCAGCTGGTGCGGCCCGGGGACGCGATCGTCGCCGACGACGACGGCGTGGTCGTCGTCCCCCGTGCGGAGGTCGCCGCCGTGGCCGCGGCGTCCGCGGCCAGGGAGGAGAAGGAGGCCGTGACCAGGGAGAACTACCGACAGGGCAGGCTCGGGCTGGACCTGCAGGACATGCGGGAGCGGCTGGCGGCCAAGGGGCTGCGCTATGTCGACCACGCCGACCACGGGGAGGACGCGTGATCATCGACTGCCACGGGCACTTCACCACCCCGCCCGCCACCCACACCGACTTCCGCAAGGCCCAGCTCGCCCGGCTCGCCGACCCCGCCCTCCCCGAGCCGGTCCTCGCGCACGCCTCGGACGAGCAGGTCCGCGAGGCGGTGGAGACCAACCAGCTGCGGCTGCTGCGCGAGCGCGGCGGCGACCTGATGATCTTCTCCCCGCAGGCGTCGGCCATGGAGCACCACCTGCCCGACCCGGAGGTCGCCCGCACCTGGGCGCAGAGCTGCAACGACCTCGTCGCCCGGGTGACCGAGCTGTTCCCGCGGCACTTCGCCGGGGTCGCCCAGCTGCCGCAGACCCCCGGCGGGGAGATCACCGACGCCGTCGCCGAGCTCCGCCGCACGGTCACCGATCTGGGGTTCGTCGGGGTCAACGTGAACCCGGACCCGTCCGGCGGGCGCTGGACGGCTCCGCCGATGACGGACGAGTACTGGTTCCCGCTCTACGAGGCCATGGTCGAGCTGGACGTGCCCGCCATGATCCACGTCTCTGCCTCGTGCACCCCCGCGGCGCACACCCTCGGCGCCCACTACCTCAACGCCGACACCTCGGTGTTCATGCAGCTGTTGCAGAGCGACCTGTTCGGTCGCTACCCCACCCTGCGGTTCGTGATCCCGCACGGCGGCGGCGCGGTGCCCTACCACTGGGGGCGCTTCCGCGGCCTGGCCGACCGGCTCGGCCGCCCGCCGCTGGCGGAGCACCTGATGGCCAACGTCTTCTTCGACACCTGCGTATACCACGAGCCGGGTGTGCGCCTGCTGCTCGACGTCATCGGCACGGAGAACGTGCTGTTCGCGTCCGAGATGCTCGGCGCGGTGCGCGGGATCGACCCCACGACCGGAAACTACTTCGACGACACCAAGCGCTACGTCGACGCGGTCCTCACCGACCCGGCCGCGCGGCGGGCGGTGTTCGAGGACAATGCCCTGAGGGTCTACCCACGCCTCGCGGCGCGGCTCGGCTAGCCGCTCCCCAGCCGTCTCACCCGCCCGGCCGCAAGCGCTCTGCTGTCCGGGCGAGGTGGGCGGTCATGACGGCGGTGGCGGCGGCGACATCGCGCATCCGGACGGCCGCCACGAAGTCGCGGTGCTCCTGCGCGCCCTTGACCCCCACGTGCGGGTCCTGCTCCTGCGCGCGCATGAGCGAGCGCAGCATCGGCCCGTGGAACGTGCGCGCCAGCAGCTCCAGCGCCGGGTTGTGCGTGGCGCGGGCCACGCGGACGTGGAATTCCGCCGACAGCGACACCGGATACAGCCGCTCCTTCTTGCGCAGCGCCTCGGCCCGGTCGCAGATCTCCAGCAGCTCGGCGATGTCCTGCTCGTCCGCCCGCCTGCACACGAGTGGCACGATGCCGAGCTCGAACACCTGCCGAGCCTCGGTCACGTCGGCCGGCTCGACCACGGAGAAGGTGAGCAGGTCCGAGAGGCCCTCGCCGATCTGCTCGCTGGTCGGCGCGGTGACGAAGGCACCGCCGCGCGCGCCGACCCTGATCGTGACGAGCCCGTTGGCCTCGAGCATCTTCAGAGCCTCGCGCACGGTCACCCGGCTGACGCCGAACCGCTCGCCGAGCTCCCGCTCCGACGGCAGCCGGTCTCCCGCCTTGATCTTCCCGTCCCGGATGAGCAGCCGGATCTGCTCGACGATGAGGTCCGACACCCGCCCGGCGCTCACACGGCTGAACATGCCAGGCTGCTCGTCGGCGGGCAGGATCCCGATCCCGGACTCGGAAGTCATGGACTGATGATAAGGCAGTTTCCGCCCACCACTAGCGCGACGTCGAGCCGGCACCCCGACGGTACGGAAGGGAGATCTTCTCCACCCAGTCGACGATCATAGAGAATGGTCCCATCAGCCCGGCCACGACGAGCCCCACCATGTACTCGCTGAGCGCCGGGATCTGCCGAGTGCCAGATCATGTACCTGAGCCCGCTCTGGGAGGTCAGGAACTCCACGGTGATTACGCCCAGCAGCCCCAGCCCCCGGAGATCCGCAGCCCTGGGAGACGACGGGCAGGGCGGCGGGCATGACCACAGGCGGAGGTCCGCAACCGGCCCATGCTGTAGGAGCGGGCTACCTTGAGGTAGCACCCGGGGGCCCCACTGTCTCCACCACGCGCGCGCTCATGATCCCCCACCGTGCTTGGGCGGCCCGAGGGGGCATCCCGGCCGAGCGGCTGGGACGGCCCCGCTCCACATGCTGGTCCTCAACGCCGGGTCATGGCCGCGCCGCTGACCCGCACCGCGGCACTGGCCGCCTTGCCCCTCCTGCACGCGGCGCTGGCCATGTCAACCGTTGTAACCGACGCACTGCTGCGCATCCTCGGCGTCTGAGCCCCCACAGCCCCGCACCGCCCGCCCGACGAGGACGGGCGGCGCCGCAGGCGTCAGCCGATCCGTCCCCACTCCTCCGATGCCAGCGCGGGGAGGAGTGCGGCCTGGCGGCCCAGGGCCAGCGCGGCGGTGCGCACGGCGAGACCCAGCGAGGCGACGTCCGCGTGGCCGACCCGGGTGCTGACCGAGAGCCCCGCGATCACCTGGCCACGCGGACGGTGCTGGACGGGGGCGGCGGCGCACAGCACGGTGGGACCGGACTCCTCGGTCTCGTACGCCACGCCCTCCCGGCGGATCCTCTCCAGCTCGCGATGCAACGCGGCAGGGTCGGTGATGGTGCGGGGTCCCAGCCGGGTTAGCCCGCCCGCCACGACCCGGTTGACGGTGGCGGGGTCGGCGAAGGCGAGCAGCGCCTTGCCGACGGCGGTGGCGTGCGTCGGCAGCCTGCCGCCGACCCGGGAGCCCAGCGGCGGGGCGTCCCGGGAGCGGAGCTTGACGACGTAGACGACCTCGGTGCCGTCGAGCACCGCCAGGTGGACGGTCTGCCCGGTGGCCCGGCGCAGGTCGGACATGCTCGCGAGGGCGAGCCTGCGCAGCTCGTGGGGCCGGGAGGCCTGCTCACCGAGCTCGAAGAACCGGAGCCCGACGCGGAACTCCCGGCCACAGGGCTCGAGGAACCCGTGCTCGACGAGCTCGTGGACGATCCGGGACACGGTCGCCTTGGCCAGCCCGGACCGCCTGCTGATCTCGGTGATCCCCAGGCCTGACTCCCCCAGCTGGAACGCCCCCATGATAAGGGATACCCGGCCGATCATCGAGCGCGCGGCGACCGACGGAGCGATGGGCACCGGTGCATCCTCGCCGCGACCGACGGCCCTCGTCAACGAGGTCGTCGGGGCCTTCGGGCCAGGCCGGGCCGTCGGGGACGTCGCCGCGGGCGACGATGATGTCGCGGGCACTGTCACGAGGCCGTGTCGGCCCCTTCGCCACGCGCCGCCGCGAGGTCGAGGGCGATGTCGACGATCATGTCCTCCTGCCCGCCGACCATGCCCCGGCGGCCCACCTCGACGAGGATCTCCCGGGTGTCCAGGCCGTACTGCGCCGCGGCCCGCTCGGCGTGGCGCAGGAAGCTGGAGTACACCCCGGCGTAGCCGAGGGTCAGGGTCTCCCGGTCGACCCGCACGGGGCGGTCCTGCAGCGGCCGGACGATGTCGTCCGCCGCGTCCTGCAGGGCGAACAGGTCACACCCGTGCTTCCACCCGTACAGGTCCGCGACGGCGATGAACGCCTCGATGGGGCAGTTGCCCGCACCCGCGCCGTGCCCGGCCAGCGAAGCGTCGACCCGGGTGACGCCCTCCTCGACGGCGACCACGGAGTTCGCCACGGACAGCGAGAGGTTCTCGTGCGCGTGGATGCCGATCTGGGTGCCCGGGTCCAGCACGTCCCGGTAGGCGCGGACCCGGTCCCGGACGTCCGGCATGGTCAGCCGCCCGCCGGAGTCGGTGACGTACACGCAGTGCGCGCCCGCCTTCTCCATGATCAGGGCCTGGGCGGCCAGCTCGGCGGCGGGGGCCATGTGCGACATCATCAGGAACCCCGAGACGTCCATCCCCAGCTCGCGGGCCTTCTCGATGTGCTGGATGGCGATGTCCGCCTCGGTGGCGTGGGTGGCCACCCGCACCGACCGCACCCCGAGGTCGTAGGCCTTCTCCAGCTCGGCGATCGTCCCGATGCCGGGCAGCAGCAGCGTGGTGAGCACGGCGTTCTCCACGACCTCGGCCGCAGCGGTGATCCACTCCCAGTCCGTGTTGCTGCCCGGGCCGTAGGTCAGCGAGGCGCCCGCCAGGCCGTCCCCGTGCGCCACCTCGATCGCCGCCACGCCCGCCCGGTCCACCGCCGCGGCGATGGCGCGCACCTGGTCCGGGGTGAGCCGGTGCCGGACGGCGTGCATGCCGTCTCGCAGGGTGACGTCCTGGATGTAGAGCGGTGTGCTCGGGCTCGCGGCCATCACGCCACCTCCGCGGTCCGGGCGGCCGCGACCAGCTGCTCGGCGGTGCGCAGTGCCGCCGAGGTCATGATGTCCAGGTTGCCCGCGTAGGAGGGCAGGTAGTGCGCCGCCCCCTCCACCTCCAGGAACACCGACACCCGCCACCGCGGCCGCGGCGCGTCCCCGATCAGGGTGCCCAGCGGCTCGTCGTCGGGGATCGGGTCGACCTGGACGCGCTGCTTAAGCCGGTACCCCGGCACGTACCGCGACACCTCGGCGTGCATCGCGACGACCGAGGCCCGGATCTCCTCCGGATCCCCGCCCGCGGCCAGGCACAGCACGGTGTCCCGCATGATCATGGGCGGCTCGGCCGGGTTCAGCACGATGATCGCCTTGCCCCGGCGCGCCCCGCCGACGACCTCGATCGCCTTCGAGGTGGTCTCGGTGAACTCGTCGATGTTCGCCCGGGTGCCCGGTCCGGCGGACTTCGAGGCGATCGACGCCACGATCTCCGCGTACGGCACGTCGGTCACCCGGGACACCGCGGCGACGATCGGGATCGTCGCCTGCCCGCCGCAGGTCACCATGTTCACGTTGCGGGCTGTGCGGTGCTCGTCCAGGTTCACCGCGGGCACCACGAACGGGCCGATCGCGGCCGGGGTCAGGTCCACCAGGATCTTCCCGTACGGCTCGAGCAGCGCGGCGTTGGCCACGTGCGCCCGCGCCGAGGTCGCGTCGAAGACCACGCCGATCTCGTCGAACACCGGCAGGTCCACCAGGCCGCGCACCCCGTCGGAGGTCGTGGCGTACCCGAGCCGGGCCGCGCGGGCGAGCCCGTCCGACGCCGGGTCGATGCCGACCATCGCCCCCATCTCCAGGGTCTCCGACAGCCGGATGACCTTCATCATCAGGTCGGACCCGATGTTGCCCGACCCCACGATCGCGACCTTCGTCACGCCTCCGGTCCTCATCGCCCGTCCTCCCTCACTCCGCCCGCGTGGACGGCCCCACGCCCGGCGCGCTCGTCCTGCGAGAACCCGACCGACACCGAGCCCAGCTCGGACAGCCGCGCCGTGTACGTGTCGCCCGACGCCGCCGCGACCATCGGGCCGAGGGCCCCGGAGAGGACCACCTCGCCCGCCCGCAGGGGCGCACCCAGGTCCCGGCACGTCGCGGCCAGCCACAGCACCGCTTCGACCGGGTCGCCCAGGCAGGCGGCGCCGGTCCCCTCGCTCACGGTGGCGCCGGTGTCGTCGGCCAGCTCCATCCGCACGGTCCGCAGGTCCCGGTCGCCCAGCTCGACGCGCTCGGCCCCCAGCACGTACAGCCCGCTGGACGCGTTGTCCGCCACCGTGTCCGCGAAGGTGATGTCCCATCCCGCGATCCGGCTGTCCACGATCTCCAGCGCCGCCACCACGTGGTCGGTCGCGGCCCGCACGGCGGCGGCGTCCAGGTCGGGGGCGTCGAGGTCGGCGGCGAGCACGAAGGCGATCTCCGCCTCGACCTTGGGCTGCAGCAGCCTGCCCGAGTCCGCCTCGGCGCCCGCGGGCACCTCCATGTCGGCGAACAGCACACCGAAGTCCGGCCGGTCCACGCCCAGCTGGGCCTGCACGGCGGGCGAGGTCAGGCCGACCTTGCGCCCGACGATCCGGCGGCCGTCGGCGAGCGCCCGCTCGGTCAGGATGGCCTGCACCGCGTAGCCGGTCTCCGCGCTCCCGTCGGGCAGCACGTCGCGCACCGGCGCGCACGGGACATGGGTCCGGGTGGCCTCGAGCAGCCGCTCGGCGGCCTCCCTGATGCCCGGTGCCTGGAGGTCCGGCATTGGTAGTGTCCTTCCTTCCGTCCGGGGTGCGGTGGCGCGCCCCGCGCGAACCGGCGACGCGGTCCGCCCACGCTCGGGACGGACGGTAATCGGCGGCCCGTCGGGAACCCCGGGGCTGTTCCAGCCACTGGATCAACCGACGGGAGCCGCCGCTATCCGCCGACGCTGAAGTGGATGTTCTTGAGCTCGGTGAACTGCTCGATCCCCTCGACGCCGCGGGTCCGGCCAAGGCCGGAGAGCTTGGCGCCGCCGCTCGGGATCTCCAGGGCGTTGCGGTTGTAGCCGTTGACCCAGACCGCGCCCGCCCGGATGCCGCGCCCGGCGCGCCAGGCGGTGTCGACGTTCGAGGTCCACACCGAGGCGGCGAGCCCGAACGGCGTCGCGTTGGCGAGGGCGATTCCCTCCTCCTCGGAGTCGAAGGGCTCGACCGAGATCACCGGTCCGAAGATGTCGTCCTGCACCACCGGCGAGCTGACCGGCAGGCCGGTGACCAGGGCCGGGGTCAGGAAGTGCCCGGGCAGCCCGTCGGGTGCGACGGGCTCGCCGCCGGTCACGATCGTGCCGTCGGTCGCCGCGATGTCCAGGTAGCGCCGCACCTTGTCGAGCTGGGCGCGGGAGACCAGCGGGCCCAGGTCCGTCGTCTCCTTGCGCGGGTCGCCCACCACGAGCCCGCCGGCCAGCTCCGTGAGCCGGGCGAGCGCCTCCTCGTACCGCGGCGCCTGCACGAGGATGCGGGTGCAGGCCATGCACATCTGGCCCGCGTTGACCACACCCGCCTTGAGCGAGGTGGACAGCGCCTTGTCGACGTCGGCGTCGGCGAACACCACCGAGGGGCTCTTACCGCCGAGCTCGAGCAGGGTCTGCTTCACCCCGTCCGCGGCCAGCCGCCCGATCGCCCGGCCGACGGCCGTGGAGCCGGTGAACGCCACGGCCCGCACGGTGTCGTGCCCGACCAGCGCCTCCCCGACCTCGCTGCCGCCGACGACCACCGAGACGGCCTCGCGGGGGATCCCGGCCCGGTACCCGAGCTCCACGAGCTGCCGGGTCACCAGGGTGGTCTGCGGCGCGGGCTTGACGACGGCGGTCACCCCGGCCGCGAGCGCGGGCGCCAGGTCCCGGATCAGCAGGGTCGCCGGGTAGTTGTAGGGGGTGACGAACGCCGTGACCCCGATCGGCTCCCGGACCAGGTGGGCCTCACCGCCGTCGGTCAGGGTCCCGGCCCGGCCCCCGAGGTAGCGGCCGAGGCCCGCGTAGAAGTCGAGGGTGGCCGCGCAGGAGGCGGCCTCCCGGCGGGCCTCGACGACCGGCTTGCCGGTCTGCGCCACCAGGGCCGCGACCAGCGCGTCGTGGTCGCGGCGGACCTCCTCGGCCCAGACCCGCAGCAGCGCCAGCCGGGTCAGCCGGTCGGCCGCCCAGCCCGGGAGCGCGGCGTCGGCGGCGGCGACCGCCGACTCGACCTCCGCGGTGATGCTGACCTGCACCTCGCCGATCGTCTCCAGCGTGCTCGGGTCAGTGACCGTGATCAGGTCGCTCATACGAAGACCCCTCCCCCGTCGACCACCAGGACCTGGCCGGTGACGAACCCGGCAGCGTCCCCGCTGAAGAACCGCACCGCACCGACGAGGTCCGCCGGGTACAGCGACCGCGGCACGGCTCGCCTGCTCGACGCGGCCGCGACGTAGGCGGCGTCGTTGAGGACCCGGGTCGCCTCGTCGTCGACCAGGCCGGGGGCCACCGCGTTGACCGTGATGCCCCGCGGGCCCAGCTCGCGGGCGGCGGCCCGAGTGAGGCCCTCCACCGCGGCCTTCGACGCCACGTAGTGGGCGAAGCCGGACGAGCCGTTGCGGGCGGTGCTCGACGAGATGTTCACGATGTGCCCGCCGCGCTCGGCCATCGCGGGCACGACCGCCTTGATAGCCTGCCAGGTGCCCCGGGCGTTGACCCGCATCACCAGGTCCCAGTCCGCGAGCCCGATCTCCTCCAGCGGCCGCTTGCCGCCCAGCGTCCGGTAGACCGCCGCGCAGTTGACCAGCGCGTCGATGCGGCCGTGCCGCTCGACCGTCGCCGCGACCATCGCCTGCAGGTCCTCGTCGCTGGTGATGTCGACGCGGGCGTACTCGGCCTTGGCCGCGTCCGCCGCGGGCTCGGCGAGGTCGGCGACCACCACCTCGGCGCCCGCCTCGACGAAGTCCGCCACGATCTCCGCGCCAATGCCCGCCGCGCCGCCGGTCACCACGACCACGCGGCCGGACTCGCTCTCGTTCGGGAGCGTCACCGCTCCCCTCCTTCCGTCAGGACGTCGACCAGCCGCCGTGCGTCGGCCTCCGTCAGCTCCGCGACGACCCGGCTGGAAACCTCGACCCGCCGCATGAACGCGGGGGCGCGCAGCTCCTCGGCCACCGCCTCGCCGGGCTCGACGAGCACGGCGACGCTCCGCACGGGCGCGGCCCGCCGGCCCACCTCGCGCAGCAGGGCGAGGTCGTCGGCGAACCCGGCGAGGTACTCCGCCCCGACCGCCTCCGCCGCCACCGTCACCTGCTCGACGTCGTCGGTGTGGCTCAGCCCGGAGCGGTCCAGCGCGTGCACCGTGACCCGGTCGCGCAGCAGCGGCGACAGCGGCGACCACAGGTCGTGCAGCCCGGCGTCGGGGGCGACCAGCAGCACGCTCGGGCCGCGGCCCGCCGTCCAGATGGCCGCGGGGGCCCCGCCCGAGGTCCGCGGGACCCGCAGCGAGGGCTCCTCGTCGGTCCACCAGGGCCCCCGGACGGCGACCGAGGCGTAATACGTCGGCGGGACCTGCGTCATCCTCAGCCGACCTTCTCCGCGTCCAGCATCCGCTGGATCAGCCGCCGCGCCTGCAGCGGGCCCGCGTCCACCTTCAGGTTCAGCTCGATCGGGTAGTCCGGCTCGTACGAGGAGATGATCTCCTCGATGGCCTCCGACGCGGCCACGTCCTGCTTGAACACCGCCTCGATCCCGTGCTGCATGAGCTCGGTGACCTCGGCGTCGTCGATCTTGTAGTCCCGCGCGTGGCACCAGAAGTAGTGCGTGGTGTTCCCCTTGGCGGGCGTGACGCAGTGGATCGCCTTCTGCGAGCACTTGCGCGAGTCGTCCGGGTCCCCGGTCGGCTTCGCCGAGACGTGGGTGATGTGGAAGGACGGGGCGAAGAACTCGGCGACCTGGCCGCGGTCGATCCGGCCGGTGATGCCCATCGTGCGGGTAAAGAACGGCGGGCAGTCGATGTCGTACATGGGCCGCGCGACCCGCACCACGGTGCCCTCGAAGTCGGCGGTCACCGGCGACTCGGCGATCTTCTCGGTGCCGATGGACCCGGCGTGCAGGAACTCCAGGTGCGAGAGGTCCAACAGGTTCTCGTTGAGCAGCTGGGCCCGCGCCTTCATCGGGAGCAGGCCGCGCACGGTAGCCCACTCCGGGTCGGTGATCCAGTGGTGGTCCGGGACCAGGCTCTCGTCGGCCTTGTCCGGGTCCCCCATCCAGATCCACACCAGACCCCAGCGCTCGAACAGCGGGAACCGGGTCACCTTGCACGCGGGCGGCACGTGGGTCTGCGAGGGGATGCGCTCGGCCCGGCCCTCGGAGTTGTAGAGGATGCCGTGGTAGCCGCACTCGATGTAGTCGTCCTTGAGCCTGCCCTTCGACAGCGGCATCTGCCGGTGGATGCACCGGTTCACCAGTGCGACGGGCTTGTCGTCCTCCTGCCTGCGGAACAGCACGACCGGCTCGTCGAGCAGCCAGCGGTCGAGCAGCGTGCGCCCGACCTCCTCGCTGTGCGCCGCGACATACCACTGGTTGCGCGGGTACCTGTCCGGGTACATGTGGTGGTCCCTTCGGTTCGGGTGGTCAGTGCGATGCCGGGTCGAGCTTCAGCGCGGAGACCGGGCAGGCGCGCACCGACTCGCCGACGCGCTCCCGCTCGCTCTCCTCGACCGCGTCCCGCAGCACGACGACGACCCCGTCGTCGTTCACGTCGAACACGTCGGGGGCCGCCAAGATGCAGTTGGCGTACCCCTCGCACTTGTCGTAGTCCGCGCCCACGTTCAGCACGGCGCTCCCCTCTCTCGGTCCGGTCAGTTCTCGGCGGGCGTCCAGGTCGCGAACGCGACGCCGGTGATGGCGTGGTGCAGCGGGATGTAGTCCAGGACGTCCGCGGGCACGTTCTCGAACGCCCCCGCAACGGTGATCCACGAGCGGATCTCGCCCGCCCCGCCGTGCAGGGTCTGGGACGGGAAGGTGAACAGGTTCCGCAGCGCGCGGGTGTCGCCGACGCGGATCCGGTCCAGCACCCACTCGTCGAGCTCGTCGTCCACCCAGCCGGCGCGGACGCCGAACGGGTCGTGCGATAGGCCGCCCGAGCCCACGACGACGACGCGCTCCGGGCGCTCCTGCGCCGCCCGGCCGATGGCCACGCCGAGGTCGTAGCAGCGCGCGCCGTCGGGCAGCGGCTCGTGGTAGGAGTTCAGGAACACCGGGACGACCGGGACCCCCAGCTCGTCGAGCCCGAGGAAGGCGGCGGGCCGGGTGAAAGCGTGTCCGATCCCCTCCGGCTTGCTCAGCGGCCGCAGCTCGGTCATGACGGCCGGGTCGAAGCCTTGGTCGATCAGCGACTTGGCCAGGAACAGCCCGAAGTCACCGGCGCACTTGAGGTCCACCCGGCGGTTGAGCCCGGGCTTCTCCCGGAACGCGACCAGGGTCTCCCCGCTGACCTCGTTACCGCAGTAGACCGCCAGCGTGGGGTTGACCGCCGGGCCGAAGACCTCATTCTGGTCGTCCCCGACGATCACCACGACGTCCGGCTCGACCGCCCGGATCCGCTCGCGCAACGTCGCGAGGTCCGCGTCGATGCGCGCCCGTGCCGCGTCGATGAACTCCGGGGTCTCCCGCGCGGCCGCCGCCGGTGGCGCCACCGCGCCGCGCATGCGTGCGTAGGTGGCGGGCCACTCCTCGAGCGGCAACAGGATGGTGGGGGTATGCGAGGCGCCGATTCCCTGGACAAGCATGAGATCCCTATTCCGAGTGGTCGAGGTAGAGCTTCCCGTCGACAGCCGTGACGGGATAGGCGTTGACCGGCGTCATGGCAGGCAATGAGCACGGCGAGCCGGTCTTGAGATCGAACCGCGAGAAGTGCAATGGGCACTCGACGTACCCGCCCTCGACCCAACCCTCGGCCAGCGACGCCTCGCCGTGGCTGCAGAGGTCCGCGAGGGCGCGGAACTGCCCGTCCTCGTCGCGGAATACCGCGACCGCTTCGGGTAGCTCGGCGTGGCGGACCCGCAGGCCTTCGTCATGGGGAACGTCGGCGGCGTCGCAGAGGTACACAAGCCCGGTCGAGGGGGGGTGCGTCACGTCCACGTCATCCCTTTCGTCAGTGTCGTCCGTACGTCGTCCGTACGCCGTCGTCCGTGCGTGTCGAGAGGACGGCGCCGTCAGGAGTTCAGGAAGTCCAGCGCGACGCGGTTGAACTCGTCCCGCTGCTCGACCTGGGCCCAGTGCCCGCACCGCTTGAGGACAAGCAGCCGCGACAAGGGGATCTCGCGCAGCAGCATCAGCCCGATCTCCAGCGGGTTGACCCGGTCCTCCCGGCCCCACACGATCAGCGTTTTCGCCTGGATCGTGTGCAGCTCGGGCTCCTGGTCGCGCCAGTAGGCCGAGCCGGCGACCGACGGCGTCGGCCGCTCCTGCGAGGCCCGCAGGCGCTCCTCGAAGGTCTCGGCCGGGAGCACGGAGGAGTCGTAGAGCATCACATCCACGAGCCGCTGGATCGTCTCCCGCGTCGGGTTCGCCGCCGCTGCGCGCAGGGCCCGGTGCCCCTCCGAGGGCTGGGGCACGTTCAGCGTCTTCAGCATGCCGCCCGAGCCCATCAGCACCAGGCGCTCGGTGCGCTCGGGATAGTCGACGGCGAATGCCATCGCCACTGTGCCGCCCATCGAGTTGCCGACGAAGCTGGCCTTCTCGATGCCCAAGGCGTCGAGCAGGTCCCGCAGCGCGCGGGCCCGGATCGTGGTCACCGGTTCCGAGTCGTCGGTGATCCCGTCGGACTTGCCGAACCCGAGCATGTCGACGAGCAGCGTGCGGTGGGACGCGGCGAA
The DNA here is from genome assembly GCF_900115005.1 of Pseudonocardia ammonioxydans. Taxonomy (GTDB): domain Bacteria; phylum Actinomycetota; class Actinomycetes; order Mycobacteriales; family Pseudonocardiaceae; genus Pseudonocardia; species Pseudonocardia ammonioxydans. Next base: position 36,072 of record NZ_FOUY01000041.1, read on the forward strand.
CGCGTCCACGTTGCCGGAGAAGTTCGACCAGGCGCTGGCACCGGGGCCGGCGCCGTGCAGCATGATCACCGCCGGGCCCTCGCCCACGTCGTGGTAGTGGATCCGGTAGGGGCCCGCCTGGATGAACTTGCCCGTGCTCTGGTCGGTGACGACCGTCATGGATGCCTCCTTGGTGGCGATCGGGGTGCAGGCGTCAGAAGAAGATCGAGATTCCGCGCGGCAGGATGGTGGCGTCGAGGTGCACCTCGCGCCGGGCAAGCTTCCAGGTCCCGTCGACGGGGCGCAGGCGGTCGAGCCGCCTGCCCGCCCACCAGGCCTCGTCCCGCAGCTTGCGGGCCTGCCGCACCAGGAACGTGCTGCGCACCAGGACCTCGTTGGAGCCCTCGATGTCGTCTACGACGACGTTGCTGACGACATGGCAGGTCATGGACTCGGGCAGCTCGGAATGCGAGTAGCCGGTCTCGTCCTTGGCCAGCCGCACCTCGATCATGGTCCGGTCGTCCCGGATGATCGGGTGCCCGGCGGGAGCGACGTCGCCCTGGACGTACTCGCGCAGCGGCATCACGTACTCGACGTCGTCGGTGAGCCACTCGAGCCACTCCTTAAAGCGGCGTTCGTCGAGCAGGTGGGCCTCGCGGGCGAGCAGCTCCTCGATCTCCAGCTTCCGCTCCCAGTTCGCCACGGCGCTCACCCCCGGTCCATGAGCTCGAGCCAGTGCCGGTAGAACGCGCGCTGGTTGGCCTCGCTGGGGCTCGGGCCGACCTGGCCCGGGTAGCCCGCGGGGCCCTCGGTCTCGTGGCCGAGCTGCTGGCCGTAGTGGAAGGGCCGCGTCCGGTTCCGGTCCGGCACGGTGGCCTCAAGGATCCGCTCGAAGTTCTCCACGTCGTCCGGCGCGATCAGCCCGGCCGGGTGCTGGCCCTGGAACACGCGCTGCGCGGCGACCTCCTTAACGACCTGCGGGGCCTCGCGCTCGACCATGGTCCACTGCCAGGTCTCGTGCGCCTGCGCGCCGCGCGGGTGGAACTGCAGGAAGTGCCTGCCGACCAGCGGGGAGATGAACCCCATCAGCCCGGCGTTCGGGAACATCCCGGCGTGCATGAAGCCGTAGGGCCAGTCGGCGCGGCCCTCGAACGCCTTCTGCCGGACGTGGAAGCGGTGCTCGACCCACTCGACCGCCTCCGGCCCCAGCCGCTGCGCCTCGGCGTAGTCCCGCTTGTACACCTCCTGATCCATGACCAGCATGCCCATGCCGAACGGGGTCCGGCCGGGCTCGACGCCGGTGGCGGCGTTGAGGTGCGTCGAGTTGGTGCCCGACGGGTAGTCGATCATCGGGGCCAGGTTGCCCTGCTTCATGTAGTCCACGCAGACGCCGATCCACGCCACGTGTGTCGCCGTGTAGACGTGGTAGGTGTCGCCGAAGAAGTTCTCCGCGGCCAGCTTCCAGTTGCCCGGCGAGTGGTAGCGGTGGAAGCCGGGCAGGAGCTCCAGCCCGCCCAGGTCCTGCGACAGCACGAGGTTGTCCAGCCACCACCGGCCGTCCTCGCCCAGCCAGCTCTCCAGCTCCGGGGCGCCGGCGTCGAACGTGGCGAACAGCAGACCGCCGTAGTTCGCCACCTTGGCGACCTTCTCCAGGCCAAGCTGGGACTTGTCCACGCCCTCGCGGTAGGCGAAGTCCTCCACCGGGATGCCGTTGAGCGTGCCGTCGAGGCCGTAGCTCCAGCCGTGGTAGGAGCAGGCAAAGCCGCGCGCCTTCCCGCGGTCGAACAGGCAGACCTGGTTGCCCCGGTGGGAGCACTTGTTCACCAGGACGTGGATTTCGCCGCGGCGGTCCCGGCTGACGATCACCGGGACCTCGCCCATGTAGTTGGTGATGTAGGTCCCGGGCGTGGGGACCATCTGCTCGTGGCCGACGAGGAGCCAGGACCGGCCGAACACCCGCGCGGCTTCGGTCCGGTACACCTCCTCGTCGACGTGGATCGCCGGGGCGACCAGGCCGTTCTTCCAGTCGACGAGCACGTCCAGTTCGTTGAGGACGGTCATCTTTGACCCCTTAGTGACAGTGGTGGGAACTGCGTATCGGTTGTCGTTCCGCCGGGGCGACGCTGGCCCCCGGCCCAGTAGCTCAGTCGTCTCGGCCGTCGTGGTCGTCGCCGCCGACCAGCTGGGCGGCGTACTTCCCATAACCTCGTTGCACAAGCACCTCGACCACGACGGGGCGGCCCGCACGGACCGACTCCACCGCCTGGTCGAGGACCTTGACCAGCTCGGCGTCCGAGCCCACCGGGCCGTACGCCTCGATGCCCTGCCCGCGGGCCAGCCCGGCGAGGTCCGGTGCGGGCTCGTCGATCCGCAGGCCAATGTGGGCGTTCGCCAGCGGCCTGCCCCGGACCTCGGCGACCTTGGCCTGGTGGACCTCGTCGTTGAAGTACGAGCGGTTGTTGGCCACGACGATCAGGAACGGGATGTCGTGACGGGCCGCGGTCCACAGCGCCGTCACACCCATCAGGTAGTCCCCGTCCCCGAGCACGGCCACGGGGAGCCTGCCGCTGCCCCGCAGCGCCAGCGCGGCCCCGACGACGAGCCCGGGACCGGAGCCCACCCCGGCCCCGCCGTCCGCACCCAGGTGGGCGAGCGGCTCGGTGATGGGCCACTGGCTCGCGTCCCAGGAGATGGGCATGCGCACGAGGGTCACGGGCAGGTCCTCGGTGGCCTCGCGCAGCCGGACGGTGAGCGCGGCCAGGCTGAGCTCGTCGCCGTCCGTCACCGGCGCGGCGGGCGGCGCGACGCGCTCGGTGAGCGCGGGCCGACCGGTGTCCGGGAGCGCCCGCAGCAACGCGGTGACCGTGGGCCCCGACCGGCTCGGCAGCCGGACGTCGACCGGCGCGAGCACCTGGTCGTCCTTCGTCCACCCGCGGTGCAGGTGGAAGTCGCTGGTCGCGGCGATTACCTTCGCGGTCGGCTCGTCCCCAAACGCCTGCGCCAGCAGTCCGCCGAGGTCCACCCAGTCCAGGCTGAGCACCACGTCCGCCGACCGGATCACGTCGAGGATCGCCGGTGGCGCGATGAGCCCCGGGTGTCCCGCGTGCAGCGGGTGGTCCGTCGGGAAGCCCGCAGCGACCTTCAGGTCGGTGAGCACCGACGCGCCCAGCCGCTCGACGAGGGCGATCCGGTCGTCCCACTCCGCCTGGTCGCGGCTCGCCCGGCCCGCCAGGATCACCGTGCGCCCCGCCCCGGTGAGCAGCCGCACGGCCTCCAGGACGGCCTCCTCCGGCGGCGCGGCTGGCGCGACGGGCGCGAACCGGCTCACGTCGACCGCAGGGGCCGGCTCGGTGAGCCGCTGCTCCTGGACAGACACGTCGAAGCAGACGTAGACCGGCGCGGTGGGCTGGGTGCGGGTGATCTGATTCGCCCGCAGCACCGACGTCACTGACGCCTGCACCGACGCGGGCTGGTCGTCCCACTTGACGAACGGCCGCACCAGCGCGCCCTGGTCGGCGGAGGTGTGGATCCAGTCGATCCACGGCCGCCGCTCGGCCGCGTCCACTGGGCCGGTCGCGCCGAGCAGCAGCAGCGGCGCCCGGTCGAGGTAGGCGTTGTAGACCGCCATGCTCGCGTGCATCAGGCCCACGTTGCTGTGCACCGCGGCGGCCATTGGCATGTCGGTGACCTTCGAGTAACCGTGGGCGATCGCGACCGCGTGCTCCTCGTGCAGGCACAGCAGCATCTCGGGATCGGTATTGCCCAGCAAGTTCACCAGGCTGTCGTGCAGCCCGCGGTAGCTCGATCCCGGGTTCAGGGCGATGTAGGGCACGCCAGTGGCCCGCAGCGCCGCGGCGATCGCGTCACTGCCCCAGGCCACCTCCGGCTCCTCGACCGTCACCGGGCACCCGCCCGGACGAGCGCGACCCGCTCAGCGCATGACATTGATGCTCTTGACAGTGGTGTAGCTGAGCAGCTCATCAACGCCCTCCTCTCGGCCGATCCCCGAGTTCTTGACCCCGCCGTACGGCACACCGGGGAAGTGCCGGGACGAACCGTTGACCCACACGAACCCGGCCTCGAGCTCGTCGGCGACCCGGTGGGCCCGCCGGATGTCGTTGGTCCACACGGCGGCGGTGAGGCCATAGTCGAGCGAGTTGGCGAGCGCCACCGCCTCCCCCTCGTCCTTCCAGCGCAGGACCGAGAGCACCGGGCCGAACACCTCCTCCTGCGCGACACGCGCGGAGGGCTCGACCGCCAGCACGGTCGGCTCGATGAAGTAGCCACGGTCGAGGTGGGCGGGGCGACCCCCGCCGGTCAGCAGCTCGGCGCCCTCGGCCCGCGCGTCCTCGATCACCTTCAGGATGCGCTCGTGGTGCGGCCGGGAGATCACCGTGCCCATCTCGCTCACCGGGTCGAGCGGTGAGGTGATGGTGAGCTCGCCGAGCAGGCGCACGACCTCGTTCACGACCTCATCCGCCACCGACTCGTGCACCAGCAGCCGCGAGGTCGACCCGCAGGACTGTCCGGCCCAGGTGAAGTTCATCCCGGCGACTGCGGAACGGGCCACCTCGAGGGGGTCCGCGTCGGGGAAGGCCAGCAGGGCGTTCTTGCCGCCCAGCTCGAGAGTGACCTCCTTGACCCCGGTGCCCGCCGCGTCCCGCTGGATGGCCGTGCCGGTGCCCACGCTGCCGATGAAGCCGATCCGGCGGACCGCCTTGTGGCGCACCAGGGCCCGCGGTGCCTCCGGCCCGTCGCCGACGACGATCGACAGCACGCCGGGCGGCAGCACCTCCTTGGCCACCTCGCCGAACAGCAGCGCCGACAGCGGCGCGAGCTCCGGCGGCTTGAGCACGACCGTGTTGCCGGCGACCAGGGCCGCCGCGATCTTGCCCGCGGCGAACATGAATGGATGGTTGAACGGCACGATCCGCGCGACCACGCCGAACGGCTCTCGCACCGTCAGGTGCAGGTTCTCGCTCGCCGGGATCGTGTTGCCCTTCAGCTCCAGCGCCAGCCCGGCGAAGACCCGCAGGCCCGCGGACGCCCTGGCGGCGTCGGCGCGCATCTCGGTGATCGGCGAGCCCGCGTCGATCGCGTCGAGCAGCGCGAAGTCGTCCGCCCGCTCGTCGATCGCGTCCGCGAGCGCCTCTGCGTAGCGGGCCCGCTCCAGCACCGGGGTGCGGCGCCAGTCGCGGGCCGCGGCGGACGCGGCGGCGACGGCCGCCTCGACGTCCTCCTCCCCCGCGTCGGGCACCTCGGCGATGGGCTGCTCGGTGTATGGGCTCTGCACCGTGAAGGTGCGGCCCGAGCGGGCCGGGACCAGCCCGTCCCCGACGAGCAGGCGCCAGTCCCGCGCGAGCAGCTGCGCGACGCGGGCCTCGTTGGCCCGGAGCGCCGCGCCCTCCTGTGCCGGAGAGCCCTGCACCACGGTCATTCGCTGTTCCCTCTCGCCGCCAGGTTGCCCAGCGCCGCGACGAACAGCGCACTGCCGGTGTCGAAGCCCTGCTGGGCCAGACCCGAGCGCTGGAAGGGCGGCATCGCCGACTCGATCCGCGCGTACATCCGCTCGACCTCCTCGGGCAGGTCGTGGTCCTGCCAGAACGACAGGTCGCCGTAGCCGTGGTCGTAGTTCCACTCCGGGACGGGGTAGAGCCGCCCGGTGACGCCCTGCTCGGCCTGCCCGGCGAGGAACAGGGTGATCGGCAGCAGGTGCTCGGAGACCACCGGCCGCATGAAGTAGGTCTGGCCGACGCCGTCGTAGGCGCGGGCGGTGTCGTCGAACCAGGAGGCCCGGGTGTGGCCGGGCATGACCGAGTTGATCGAGACGCCCTTGGCACGCACCTCCTCGGCCAGGTAGAAGGCGAACGTCGTGACGGCCGCCTTCGCCGCCTGGTAGGGCATCTCCACCGTGTACGGCCGCGCGGCGTAGTAGCCGCCGCCGGTGGAGTGCGACAGGATGCCGCTGCTCACCACGTTGATCACGCTGCCGCTGCCCCGCTCGGCCATGGCGCTGACAAACCGGCGGGTGATCGCGACCGCGCCGAAGACGTTGACGTCGAACATGGCGCGCCAGTCCTCGTCGGTGGTCTCCAGCGTGGCCCGGCGGCCCCAGGGCCGGAACAGCGTCTCCGAGACCAGCGCCGCGTTGTTGATCAGGACGTCTGCGTGGCCGTACTTCTCGACGACCGCGGTGTGGGCGGCCTCGATGGCCGCCTCGCTGGTGATGTCAGTCTCCAGCGCGAGGCCGCCCGCGTCCTCGAGGCGCTTGCGGTGGACGTCCGCGCCGTCCCAGGTCTTGTCCAGGGCGGCGACCTTCGCACCCACCGTCGCCAGGGTGTCGGCCAGCACTGCGCCGATCCCCCTGGCCGCGCCGGTCACCACGGCGACCTGACCCTCGAGGCTGCCGCCAAACTCGGCCACCGCCCGGTCCACCGCGGCGGTCTGCGCCCGACGCACGGCCTCGGCCGTCGTCCCCGTCTGAGATTCCACGGACTCACTCATCGACCTTCACACTCCCGGATCTCGTGCGGGGCGCCGATTCGTGACCGGTCGACGCCCTCGCTGGCGGCGGTTGACAGCTCGATGCTAGAACCGCCAGACATCTTCGTCCATGACATAGAATGGATATCTTCTCTTCGTTGGAGGTATAGATGGATGTTCGCCAACTCCGCTACCTCGTCGAGGTCATCGACGCGGGCTCGTTCCTCGGTGCCTCGGCCCGCTTGGACACCGCGCAGCCGTCGGTGTGGCGCCAGGTGAAGGCCCTGGAGAAGGAGCTCGGCGTCCCGCTGTTCGAACGGTCCGGGCGCAGCGTGCAGCCGACCAGCGCGGGGCTGCTGCTGCGCCCGCTGGCCGAGCAGGTCCTTGCAAGCGCGGACAAGCTTGTCGACCTGGCCGTCGAGGTAAGGCACGGCCGGGCGGGCATCGTCACGGTGGAGTGCGCCTACCCGCACCTGCACCGGTTCCTGGCCCCGCTGATCGGCGGGTTCCACTCTCTGCAGCCCGATGTCAAGGTTGCCATCCACGGCCTCCCCGGCCTGCCGGAGGTGGAGCGGGTCGTCGACGGCGACGCCGACGTGGTCACCTGCCTCCCCCGGGTCGACCCTCGGATCGCGGGCATCGAACTGGGCCAGGCGCGGATCGTCGTGGTCGTGCCGGAGGAGCACCCGTGGCGCAGGCGTCCCACGGTCGACGTCACCGAGCTGGCAGGAGTCCCCGTCCTGGTCGGCCCGAGCTTCAGTCTGAGCCGCAACCTGCTCGAACCCCCGCTGCGAGCGCGGGGCCTTGCACTCGACATCGTGTACGAGTCGCACGACTTCGCGTCCCTCGCCGCTTTGGCCAGGGCCGGCCTGGGCGTCGCGGTAGTGGCCGACGACCATCTGCCCGGCGAACCCATCGACCACGACTGGCCCCGCCTCCACGACGGTGAGACCTCGATGGCCACCCCGGTGTGGCTGTACTGGTCCACGCAGCGACCGCTGTCCCCCGCCGTCAACGGGTTCGTACGCCACGTCCAGAAGACGGTCCCCGGGTGACCGTGTGTTCCCGGCGCCACACTGGGCCATGAGACACCCTCCTCGACGACACCAACGGCCTAATAGTCTGTTGTCTTACCATAAGACCGCAAGGTGCGTTCAGAGTCGGGGAGACGCTCCTACTTCCAGGGTGCGGTCGAGAGAGCGAAGAAGTAAGGCGTCCGTTCGCGGCAGGAGCCTGACCGATCCCCGGGATCGGCGCCTATGGCTGTTCCACTCACTGAAACAAGCCGCGTGGGGCGAGACCGAACGCCCGCACCCGAGATACCCGAAGTCATCGGGAGCCGACGGGCCACCACCCACCTCACGAAGCAGGACGAGCCCGACGGCGCGATGATGAGCCGGATGCCGTCGCCGTCGAAGTCGATCGCAACCTCCTGCGAACGGGCCACCCGGTGCCTGTCGGCGACGATGCCGGATGGATCACGCCTCGACGCTGCGCCACACCCGCCGAGACCCTCTTCGACCCCGGGTTCGTCCTGCATGGGGTGGGGGCAGCCCGTGGGCGGCACGTACGTCGGGGTGCCCGCGGCCCTGAAGCATGTCGTGCAAATGAACGAGCTCTGCGAGGGAACCCTGAGGGCCGTGCCGTCCGGCATCCACGCGAACGTCCTGTGGGCGATGGTGGCCCAGCGCATGTCGGCACGGCGCGCGCGCCGCACGCTCGACATGGACGTGGTGGGCTTCTGGCCTTCAGCCCGACGGCTGAGCACGGGGAGATCGTCGCCGACCCCGCGGCGTGGGGCGAGTTCTGGGACGGCTGAGCGCCGCCCCGACGGGGGCCGGTCACCCGACCGGCCCCGTCACCTGTACGGAAGCGCCACCGATATCCCAAGCAGAAGACGACCGATGGCACTGCGCGAGCCCTGCAGAAAGTCTACGAAGGCGACTACGACCTGCTGTTCGCCAGTCTGACCGACGACTTCATCTGGCGGGAACCTCATCGGGGGCGACAAGGTCGGGGACGCCTTCCGCGCCCACATCGACCGATCACCGCGCTCACCGACGGCGGGCGCCTTCACGAGGAGCTGCAGAACATGTTCCTCGCCAACGAGACCTGGGCCCCGATGGTGTACCGGATGACCGCGGAACGCAGCGGCAAGAAACTGGACACCTTGGGGCTTCGGCATCTGCCACGCCGCGCGGACGGGCGGCTGACCGACCACCTGAGACACGCTCTAGGTGTACTGACCGGAGACGTTGGTCGAACTCGTGTGACGACACGATCTAGCTGATCTTGAAGGGTGAGGACCTCCTGCGGAGGGTGTGGAGCTGTCGAAGGCACCCGCACCCACAACCACAGGAGGTCCTCGTGGTCCACGCTAACGCTCCACTGTCCGAACGCGGCCGACTGCGCCTGGCGCGTCTGATCGTCGAGGGCGACGTGCCGATCGCTGCGGCCGCTGCCCGGTTCCAGGTGGCCTGGCCGACCGCGAAACGCTGGGCCGACCGCTACCGCCTCGACGGCCCGGCCGGCATGGCCGATCGCTCCAGCCGGCCGCACCACTCGCCGCGGGCGACGCCGGCACCGGTGGTGCGCCGGATCGTGCACCTGCGCTGGAAGAAGCGCCTGGGCCCGGTCCAGATCGCCGACCGGGTCGGTGTCGCTGCCTCGACCGTGCACCGGGTGCTGGTGCGGTGTCGGATCAACCGCCTCGCCCATGTCGACCGCGCCACCGGAGAACCGGTGCGTCGCTACGAACACCCCGCCCCCGGGGATCTGCTGCACGTGGATGTGAAGAAGCTGGGCAACATCCCCGACGGCGGCGGCTGGCGCTATGTCGGGCGCGCCCAGGGAGACCGCAACCGGGCCGCGACCCCTGGGAAACTTCGCAACGCCCACCACCAGGCGAAGATGGGCACGGCGTTCGTGCACACCGTGCTCGACGACCACTCCCGCCTGGCCTACGCCGAGATCCACGACGACGAAACCGCCGCCACCGCGATCGCTGTGCTGCGCCGCGCGGTGGCCTGGTTCTCCGCCCGCGGGGTCACCACCCGCCGAGTCCTGTCCGACAACGGCTCGGCCTACCGCTCCCACGCCTGGCGCGACACCTGCCACGCGCTGCGGATCACCCCGAAACGCACCCGTCCCTACGCCCACAGACCAACGGAAAGATCGAACGGTTCCACCGCACTCTCGCCGACGGCTGGGCCTTCGCCCGGCTCTACACCGGCGAGTCGCAACGCCGAAAGGCGCTACCCGGGTGGCTGCACGAGTACAACCACCACAGGCCCCACACCGCCATCGGTGGTCTCCCACCGATCAGCAGGTTGACCAACCTGTCCGGGCAGTACATCTAGGTGTGATGTCCGGGGAGGTTGTACCGCCCGGGATCGGTGAGTCTGGCTGACAGACGAAGGCCTCCGGTTGTGAAGTGGAGCTGTCGAGGAACCGCTTCACCGACCGGAGGCCTTCGTGTCCCACGCTAACGCCGCGCTGACCCCGCGCGCCCGGTTGAGGCTCGCTCAGCTCGTCGTCGATCATGGTTGGACCTACGCCGCGGCCGCGAAGATGTTCATGGTCTCGGCGCGGACCGCGAAGAAGTGGGCCGACCGCTACCGGGCCGAAGGGGCGGCCGGGATGCTCGACCGCAGCTCACGGCCACACTCGTCCCCGACCAGGACCGGCCCCCGGCTCGTGCGGCGGATCGTGCGGCTGCGCCGGCGCCACCGGCTGGGTCCGGTCCAGATCGGCGGGCGGCTGGGTATGGCCGCCTCGACCGTGCACGCGGTCCTGGTGCGCTGTGAGATCAACCGGCTGTCCCGGATCGACCGGGTCACCGGGGAACCGTTGCGCCGCTACGAGCACCCCCACCCGGGCTCGTTGATCCATGTCGATGTCACCAAGTTCGCCAACATCCCCGACGGCGGGGGCTGGCGCTACCAGGGACGACAGCAGGGCCGCCGCAACCAGGAGGCCACCGCGCGACGCACCGGTGCCCGAGGCAGCGCCTACCGCCCGGTGATCGGGACCGCGTTCGTGCACACCGTGATCGACGACCACTCCCGCACCGCCTACGCCGAGATCTGTACTGATGAGAAGGCCGCCACCGCGATCGGCGTGCTCGAGCGCGCGGTCGCCTGGTTCGCCGAGCGCGGCGTCACCGTCGAGCGGTCCTGTCCGACAACGGCTCGGCCTACAAGTCCCACGCCTGGCGCGACGCCTGCGCCGAGCCGGCCATCACCCACAAACGGACCCGCCCCTACCGGCCCCAGACCAACGGAAAGATCGAAAGATTCCACCGCACCCTGGCCGACGGGTGGGCCTACGCCCGGCTCTACGACTCAACCCGGCAACGCGACGACGCCCTGCCCGGCTGGCTGCACTTCTACAATCACCACCGCGCTCACTCCGCCATCGGCGGCCGACCACCGGTCACCCGGCTGACCAACCTCCCCGGACATCACATCTAGCCATTCCCGTAATGGCATGACATCATACCGCTGCCTGCGATGGTCCGCGCGGAGCGGAAACCTGTGTCGGGCGCGGGCGAGGAGGCTGCCGTCGATGTCACGGAGCGCCGCCCGGCCTGGGAGCACCCTGATCCTCCTGCGTCACGGGCACAGCGAGGGCAACCGAACGGGTGCCTTCAGCGGCTGGTTGGACGTCCCCCTCAGCCCGCGCGGTCGCGTCGAGGCCGCGCGGGCCGGGTCGTTGCTGCTCGACCACGGGTGCGCGCCCGCCGTCGTGCACACCTCGGTCCTGGACCGTTCGGTGCGGACGGCGAAGCTCGTGGTGGACGTCCTGGCCCAGGCCGGGCTCCCGCGCCCGTCGATCGCGCGGACCTGGCGGCTGAACGAACGCCATTACGGCGCGCTCCAGGGGCGCGACCGACGCGAGATCCTCAAGCGGTTCGGCGAGGACCAGGTCCACCGGTGGCGGCGCTCGTACCGGGAGGCCCCACCTCCGCTGGATCCGGACGACCCGGCCCACCCGACCGCCGATCCGCGCTACGCGGCGGTCCCGCGCGAGCTGTTGCCCGCCACGGAGTCGCTGGCCGACGTGTGCGCGCGGCTGAACGGGTACTGGCCCGTCATCGCCGCCGACCTCCGGGCGGGCCGTACCGTCCTGGTCGTCGGGCACAGCAACTCCCTCCGGGCGCTGTGCCTGCTGCTCGACGGTCTCGCCGAGGCCGAGGTGGAGGGGCTGAACCTCCCCACGGGCGTCCCGCTCCGCTACCTGCTCGGCCCCGATCTGCGTCCCCGCCGACCGGGTGGGGAATACCTGGATCCCGACGCGGCCAAGACCGGCATCGCGGAGGTCGTCGCCCAGGGCACCAAGAACCACGTCGCCGCGGGCGACCGGAGAGGAGAGCGATCTATGCAGTCCGCGAACCGACACGCGGGAACACCAGGAACCGCCATCGTGGGAGCGTCGGTCGGGGGGGTCCGCACAGCGCAGGCGTTGCGGGCCACCGGCTACGAGCACGAGATCGTGCTTGTCGGCGAGGAGGCCGCACTCCCCTACGACAAGCCGCCGTTGTCGAAGGCCGTGCTGGCGGGGACCCGGGGGGTGGAGGACATCGTCCTGCTCTCCCGGGAGGAGGCCGAGGCGCTCGGGATCCGCCTAGAGCTGGGTCGAGCAGCCGTCGGCGTCGACCGGGACGAGCGCGAGGTCGAGCTCTCCGACGGGACGCGTTTGCCCTTCTCCGATCTTGTTGTGGCCACCGGTGCGCGGGCCCGGCCGTCTCCGTGGGGAACCCCTGCCGGGGTGCACGTGCTCCGCAGCGCCGACGACGCCATGGCCCTCGGCGAGGACCTCCGTCGCGGCGGGCACCTCGTGGTGATCGGCGCCGGGTTCGTCGGCGCCGAGGTGGCGGCGTCCGCGCGGACGCTCGGAGTGGCCGAGGTGACCGTGGTTGACCCCGTCCCAGTCCCGCTGAGCCGGGTCCTGAACCCGGAGATCGCCGAGATCGTCGGAGCCCTGCATCGTGATCGGGGTGTCGCGACCCGGTTCGGCGTCGGGGTCGACGGGATCGAGGAGTCGGGCGCCGGGCTGACGGTCCGGCTCTCTGACGGCTCCCGCATCCCCGCGGACACCGTCGTCGTCGGGATCGGCGCCGTGCCCAACGACGAGTGGCTCGCCGGATCGGGGATCAGCCGCGCCGACGGCGTGCTGTGTGACGCCCACAGCCGCTCGATCGACGACCCGCACGTCTGGGCCGTCGGCGACGTGGCGCGCTGGCACCATCCGGACCGTGCGCATCCGGTCCGGGTGGAGCATTGGACCAACGCGGTCGAGCAGGCCACGTGCGTGGCACACAACATCGCTCACCCGGACGACCTCCACGTCCACGCCCCGCTCGAGTACGTCTGGAGCGACCAGTACGACTGGAAGCTACAGCTGGTCGGGCGCACCGGTGGCGCCCTCGCCTTCGAGCGTGTCGACGGAGCTGACCCCACACGCTCGTTCGCCGTCCTCTACAGCGACGCCGACGCCACGTTCGTCGGGGCGCTGACGGTGAACTGGCCGAGGGCGCTGGTGGCGTGCCGGCGCACGCTCGGCCGGGGGGGCGCGTCCCTCGCCGCGGCACGCGAGGCCCTGCTGTCGGGAACGTCGCGCTCGGCGCTGGGCGACCGCCGTCATCCGTCCCTTCCCGCAGCCGGACAGTAGCCGCACAGATCGCCGCCCCCTTCTCCGATGGACCTCGGTGCACCGGCGCCGTGCACCATCCCGCCACTGATCACCGACGATCGCGAGGACACCATCCATGAACACCGCACGGTTCTACGGGGGCCCGGCCCCTCGACCCGAACGACCCTCCCGACGCGACGAGCGCGCCGAGCCGTCGGCCGCAGGGCGCCCACCGATCGGAGAGGTCCGATGACGCTGCCCGATCCGGCCACGAGGTCCACCGGCCGCACGGTCCTCCTGCTCGCCTTCCTGATGCTGTTCTTCGACGGCTACGACCTGTTCGCGCTGGGCACCGTCGGCCCGTCGCTGGTGACCTACGAGCCGTGGGGCGGGACCGCGGCCACGCTGGGCACCGTCGCTGCCATCACCGGTGCAGGCATGCCGATCGGCGCGGTCCTGGCCGGTTGGCTGAGTGACCGCACGGGCCGCAGGCTGCCCGTCACCATCGCCATGGCGCTCATCTCCTTCTCGATGCTGGTCGCCGCGATAGCCCCGACGCTCGCGCTGTTCAGCGCCGCCCGGTTCCTCACCGGCATCTCGATCGGTGCCCTCACCCCGCTCATCGGGGCGCTGGTGTCCGACCACGCACCGAAGACCTCACGCACGCTGCACATCGGGACCTCCTTCGCCGCGCTGGGGATCGGTGGTTCCGTCTCCGCCTTCCTTGGGGCCCTCCTCCTGCCCGAGGTCCATTTCCAGTGGCTGTTCCTCCCCGGCGTTCTGCCGTTGCTGCTGATCTGGCCGCTGTGGCGGCTCTTGCCCGCCGGCGTCCCGCAGGATCAGCCGGAGCCTGGCGACGAGCGCCGCGCGCCGCACCCGCGCGAGCTCTTCTCCGCACCGCTGCTCCGGGCGACGGTGCTGACCTGGGCGGCCACCTTCCTGTCCCTGGCGCTGGTCTTCTCGACCAGCAGTTGGTTGCCGACCGTCCTGCTGCGCAACGGATATGCGATGACCTCTGCGCTGCAGTTCACGGTGGCCTTCACCATCGGGGCATCGCTCGGCGTCGTCGGGTTGGGCTGGCTGGCCGACCGAGGACACCTGCGAGTGGCCACCGTCGGCGGGTTCGCAGTGGCGGCCGCGGTCCTCATCCTCCTCCCGTTCGCCCGCGAGCAGTCCCCCGCCGTCATCTACGTGCTGTGCGGGCTCGCCGGCGTCGGCTCCCTCGCGGGCCAGGCACTGGTGGTGGCCTGCGTCGTGGACGTCTACCCGGCCCGACTGCGAGGCACGGCCCTGGGCTTCGGGCAGGGCTTCGGCAGGTTCGGCGCGATCGTCGGACCGGTGTACCTCGCGGTGATGACGACGGTGTTCGCAACGCCGTACGCGGGCTTCTTCGCCTTCGCGTTGATTGCCCTCCTGGGAGGCCTCGCCATCATCCTGCTCCCGCGTCGGAGGGTGGTGGAGTCGGCTCCACCAAGGCCGAACGGTACGCCGGCGGCCGAGCAGGGCCAGCGCACGAGGTGACGATGTGGACCGTCCCTGGCCTCGTGGAGGCTTTGATATGAGCCCGGGTCGGCGGGCCCACTCAGGCTACCGGCGCAGATGGGTGGACGAACCGACGGGGCGAGTCACCGAGGATGAGCCGACAACCAGGGCATTGAGCCTTTGCCAACCTGATCACGCGCTGGCGATCATGAGGGTCTGAACTGCGGCGATGAGCCTGTCGGCGGTGTTCGGGCTGGACCGGATCTTGCGCAGGACTCGCCAGTTCTTCAGCTCGGCGTTGGCCCGCTCACCCGGTCCGCGACGGTGGGCGTGGGCGGTGTTCACGTCCTTCTGGTGTCGCGACAGCTTCCGGAATCGGCCGGTGTCGGGGTCCTTGCGTCGACGCCGCTGCGGCACGGCGACTGTAGGACCGGCGCCTTGGTAGGCGGTGTCGGCCGCGGCGGGGATCTCATGCTCGGCCAGGGCGTCGATGATCCCGTGCTCGCG